>NZ_JAVDTO010000002.1:0-1158876 GCF_031455875.1 Azospirillum sp. BE72 | reverse complement strand
CCGCTGAAAGCATCTAAGCGGGAAACCCACCTCTAAACCAGAGCTCCCTTGAGAGCCGTGACAGACCATCACGTCGATAGGAGGCATGTGGACGGGCAGCAATGCTTGAAGCTAAGCCTTACTAATCGCTCGATCGGCTTGATCTCGACACCACTAACCGCGCCATGCGCAGCAGCAAGCCTGCTCAAAAACAGCAGCCTTGACCAGCGCACAGCCGTTCGATACATCCTCACCCTCACTTGCACTGAACAGCGAATGCGCTTCGGAAGCGTCGGTCTTGAGCCTTGGTGACCTGGTGGTCATGGCGAGGTGTCAAACACCCGATCCCATCCCGAACTCGGCCGTGAAAAGCCTCCGCGCCAATGGTACTGCGTCTTAAGACGTGGGAGAGTAGGTCGCCGCCAGGTCACTCAGGCTCAAGAGACGCACAATCCAAAGCACAAACGCTGGCATCGTCACGACATCCATCACCCCATATGACGGACATCCGCGGGGTGGAGCAGCCCGGTAGCTCGTCAGGCTCATAACCTGAAGGCCGCAGGTTCAAATCCTGCCCCCGCAACCAAATCATGAAAGCCCGCTGAGCTCGCGCTCGGCGGGCTTTTCGCTGTTTCCAACCCGAATTCCTCTCAGTTCATTGCCCTTAACGCGTTGCGTAGTTTCAAGTGAAACGATATGGTTGGGTCAACCGATCAATGGCGGCCGTATCCATCGTCGCTTGATACAGGCCGCGCCTGGGGAGAAACGGGATGTCCAAGAACTTTGCCTCGCATGCCGACCTGGAGGAAAAGGCGGTCAGCTTCGACCGGCTGTCCGACAACGCCTATGCCTATACGGCGGAAGGCGATCCCAACACCGGCATCGTCATCGGCGATGACGCGGTGATGGTGATCGACACCCAGGCGACGCCGGTGATGGCGCAGGACGTCATCCGCCGCATCCGCGAGGTCACCGACAAGCCGATCCGCCATGTCGTGCTGTCGCATTACCATGCGGTGCGCGTGCTCGGCGCGTCCGGCTATGCGCCGGAGCAGATCATCGCCAGCGAGGACACCCGCGACCTGATCGTCGAGCGCGGCGAAGCCGACATGGCGAGCGAGATCGGCCGCTTCCCCCGCCTGTTCCGCGCCGTCGAATCGGTCCCCGGCCTCACTTGGCCGACCATCACCTTCCGCGGCAAGATGACGATGTGGCTGGGCTCGCTGGAGGTGCAGTTGCTGCAACTCGGCCGTGGCCACAGCAAGGGCGATACGGTGGTGTGGCTGCCGCAGCAGAAGATCCTGTTCTCCGGCGACCTCGTCGAATACGGCGCCACCCCCTATTGCGGCGATGCCTATTTCACCCACTGGCCGGCGACGCTCGACGCCATCGCCGCGCTGAAGCCGGAGAAGCTGGTGCCCGGCCGCGGTGCCGCCCTGACCACGCCGGAACAGGTGGAGGAGGGGCTGCGTGGCACCCGCGCCTTCACCAGCGAACTCATCGAGCTGGTGAAGCAGGGGGTTGCCGCCGGCAAGGATCTGCGGACGATCTACAAGGACACCTATGCCGCGCTGAAGCCGAAGTTCGGCCACTGGGTGATCTTCGACCACTGCATGCCCTTCAATGTCACCCGCGCCTATGACGAGGCGACGCAGTATCCCGACCCCCGCATCTGGACCGCCGAGCGAGACCTGGAGATGTGGCGCCAGCTGGAGGGCTGACGCCACCGGCTCCATCAGGGGGTCAGGATCAGGCGGACATGGCGCTTGCGACCGGCCGACAGGACGGCGGTGGCCGTGAGCGCCGCCGCCTCGTCGGTCACCGGTTCGCCGTCCAGCCGGGCGCCGCCTTCGCGGATCAGGCGGCGCGCCGCGCCTTTCGAGGCGCACAGGCCGGCCGCCACCAGCGCATCGACCAGCGGCACGCCGTCGGCTCTCTCCCGCTGCAGGGTGATCTCCGGCAGGCCGTCGCCGCCCGGTGCGAAGGGGGAGCCGGCTGCCGCAGCCGCTTTTTCGGCCTCCGACGCCCCGTGGCACAGGCGGGTGGCCTCGGTCGCCAGGACGATCTTCGCCTCGTTGATCTCGGCCCCCTGCAGCTGTTCCAGCCGGGCGATCTCGTCCAGCGGCAGTTCGGTGAACAGGCGCAGGAAGCGGCCGACGTCGGCATCCTCCGTGTTGCGCCAGAACTGCCAGAAGTCGAAGGGGCTGCGCGCATCGGCGTTCAGCCACACCGCGCCGCCGGCGGTCTTGCCCATCTTGGTGCCCGACGCGGTGGTCAGCAGCGGCGTGGTCAGGCCGAACAGCTCGCGCCGTTCCACCCGGCGGGCCAGCTCGATGCCGTTGACGATGTTGCCCCACTGGTCCGATCCGCCCATCTGCAGCAGGCAGGCGTGGCGCCGCGACAGCTCCAGAAAATCATAGGCCTGGAGGATCATGTAGTTGAACTCCAGGAAGGTCAGCGGCTGCTCGCGCTCCATCCGCTGGCGCACCGACTCGAAGCTCAGCATGCGGTTGATGGTGAAATGGCGGCCGACGTCGCGCAGGAAAGGCACGTAATCCAGCCCGTCCAGCCAGTCGGCATTGTCCACCATCACGGCGTCGGTCGACCCATCCCCGAAGGTCATGTACTGGCCGAAGACACGGCGCAGCCCGGCGGCATTGGCGGCGATCTGCGCGTCGTCCAGCATCGGCCGGGTGGTGTCGCGGAAGCTGGGGTCGCCGATCTTGGTGGTGCCGCCGCCGATCAGCACGATGGGACGGTTGCCGGTGCGCTGCAGCCAGCGCAGCGCCATGATCGACAGCAGATGCCCGACATGCAGGCTGGCCGCCGTGGCGTCGAAGCCGACATAGGCGGTCAGCACGCCGCCCGGCGCGGCGGCCGCAAGGCCCGACAGGTCGTCGGCCGGGTCGCTGCATTGATGGAGGAAACCGCGCTCGCGCAGGATGCGGAGAAAATCGGCGGCACTGGAATTGGAAGACATGGGACGCGTCTCTTGCGGATGGACCGTTGCCGTCCGGAGACTGTCTCTGTCGGAGAGAGAACCATGGCCGCCGGACTTGCGACGGCATGGTTTCGGGGATGACCGATCGACGCCGCGCTATGAGAGCGGCGGATAATACATCGGGGCGGTGAGGGCGATGCGGTCGGTCATGGAGTCTTCCCTACACCGGTATGCCGGAAAGGTCCACCCCCGACAGGTCAATGCTGCCAACCGCTCAGCGCCTGCCGAGCAGCTGGCGGCGGGCGAGCGCGCGGTGAAGCTGCATGCGCTGGGACACGGTGCGGGGGCGGGCGCCGCGGATTCCGGGGGCGAACAGCCCGTCCAGATTCTGCCCGAACATCTCCCAGCTGCGCAGCGGCCCGGTGTCGATGTGCAGGAAATGCGAGCGCGGATACCAGCCGACACCGCCGCGCTTGAGCTCCAGTGCGCTGCGATGCGCATCGGGCAGGCGGGAGGGGAGGGTGATGTCCAGGGCGCGGCCCAGCAGATGCTGGCTGTGCTCGGCCACGCCCAGGCTGCGCGCGGCCAGCATCGCGTTGGTCTCCGGCGTGCGGAAGGCCGACAGGATGGTGGCCTTGCTCTGCCCGACCGCCTCCATGATGTCGGCGAGGAAATCGAGCGTGCCGACGTCGATCGGCCCCTCCTTGTTGGCGCGGTGGTCGCGCAGAAGCTTGGAGAGGTCGGCCATCGCGTCGGGCAGCGGACCGGAGGCGTCGCGGTAGGGCCCCTCGAACGTCTCGCCGGTGTGCTGGTTCCTGAGGCTGAGGCGACGGGGTGCCGCGGGCGAGGCCAGCGCGCGGTCCGACATCAGGACAAGCGCTCCGCAGCCGATCAGCAGGCTTCGGCGCTTCAGGGAGAGGGGCGAGGAGGACATGAAGGGGGCAGGTCTTTCAGCAGGGCACCGTCACGTCAACAAAATGGAGAGCGATTCGCAAATGCAAAGTGGCGGAGCATGGCCCGGCTGCGCGGAAAGCAGAGGGGCCTTTGCCGCTCACAGCAGGCGCTGGGCCTTGAAGCTGGTGTGGCGCCCGCCCTTGCCGATCACCAGATGGTCGTGGACGATCAGCCCGATCGCGTTGGCGGCGCGCACGATCTCCTTGGTCATCTCGATGTCGGCCCGGCTGGGGGTGGGATCGCCGGAGGGGTGGTTGTGGACCAGGATCACCGCACTGGCCGACAGCTCCAGCGCCCGCTTCACCACCTCGCGCGGGTAGACGGGGGTGTGGTCGACGGTGCCGCGCTGCTGCACCTCGTCGGCGATCAGGGTGTTCTTGCGGTCGAGGAACAGCAGGCGGAACTGCTCCGTCGGCTCATGCGCCATGGCGGCGGAGCAATAGTCGATCAGCGCCTGCCAGGAGGCCAGCACCGGCCGGTCGATCACCCGCTGCTGCAGGGCGCGCAGGGCGGCGGCCCCGACGATGCGGACGGCGGCGACGGCGTTGTCGGTGCCGAGCGACACGCCCTCCGCCTTCAGTCCGCGCAGCCGCTCCGGCGGCGCGTTGACCACGCCCCACAGGTCGCCGAAGGTCCGGATCAGCAGCTTGGCCAGCGGCTTCACGTCGCGCCGCGGACTGACGGCGAACAGCACCATCTCCAGCAGCTCGTAATCCTCCAGCGCGTCCGATCCGCGGTCGAGGAAGCGGCGGCGCAGGCGGTTGCGGTGGTCCAGGTAATGGGGATCGCCGTCGGCGGATTCATCGGCCTGCCCATCGTCGGGAGCCGGCATCGACGCCGCCCCCACCGGTGCGGCATCGGTGTTCGAGGCCATGATCTCCGGAAAGGGCAGGAGGCCGGCGGTCAGGCCGGCATCGTCCATTTCCGCTCCGCCTCCCGCGCTTCCGGCTTTCCTGCCGCGTCCCGTCGTCTTGCGTCCTGCCATCGATCATCGCCATGCCTATGTATGGCGCCGACTATAGCGTCTGAATGCGCGAGCGCACAGGGGGAGTGCTCGCGCAACCGGAGAGGGGCGCCCGGTCCGGCAATGGCCCTCAGATGATCGCGGTGTCCGGGATGGTGCCGGTCAGCACGGCGCGGACGTTGTCGGCGATCATGTGGCCGGTGCGGACGCGCGCCTCGTCGGTGGTGGCGCCGATGTGCGGCGTCAGGATCAGGTTCGGCACGCCCTGGAACGGGTTGTCGGCCGGCAGCGGTTCCGTCGCGAAGACGTCCAGCAGGGCGCCGCCGAGATGGCCGCTCTTCAGCGCCGCGGCCAGCGCCGCCTCGTCGACGATGCCGCCGCGGGCGACGTTGACCAGGATGGTGCCGGGCTTCAGCCGGGCGATCACCTCGGCGCCGACCAGATTGTGGGTCTCCGGCATGTAGGGCAGGTGGAGCGACAGCGCGTCGGCGGTGTCCCAGATGCGGTCGAACGACACCTTCTCGACGCCCATGCTGGCCCAGACCGGATCGTCGGCCGGCACATGCGGGTCGGCGGCGATCACCGTCATGTCCAGCCCCTGGGCGCGGCGGGCGACATGGCGGCCGATGCGGCCGAAGCCGACGATGCCCAGCGTCTTGCCCGACACCTCGCGCCCGATCAGCCGGCCGCGCGGCCATTTGCCGGCGACCACGTCGGGCGTGGCGAAATAGGTGGTGCCGCGCACCAGCATCATCAGGCCGGCGATGGCCAGCTCCGCCACCGACACCTCGTTGGCGCCGGTGGCGGGCAGGACGGCGATGCCGCGTTCCCGGCAGGCCGGCACGTCGATGTTGTCCAGCCCGACACCCAGCCGGCCGACCGCCTTCAGGTTGGGGAAGGCGTCGAAGAAGGCGCCGCGGATCTCCGTCTCGTTGCGGATGCAGATGGCGCGGGCGTCACGGCCCATCGCATACAGCTCGTCCAGGCGCTTGTAGAGCGTCTCGTCGTAATGGACGTCGAAGTCGCGGCGCAGATCGTCGACGGCGCTCGGCTGCATGAATTCGGAAATGATGATGTCGGGCATGGCGGAAGGCTCGATCAAGAGGGAGGGTCAGAGCGTGATGCCGGCGGCGTCCAGGTAAGGCTTCAGGTTCAGAAGCTCGATCGTCGTTTCACCGGCTTCCAGCTTGTAGCGGTAGGCCTCTTCCGCGGCCTCGCGGGCGGCGGCCTTCTCCAGCGTGTCGGCGGCCAGATCGCGGGGCACCACCACCACGCCATCGTCGTCGGCGACCACGATGTCGCCGGCCGACACCATCACGCCGCCGCAGACGATCGTCGTGTTGATGTCGCCCTTGGCGTCGGTCTTGTTGGTGCCCTTCATGTTGGTGCCGCGGCAGAAGACGGGGAAGCCCATGTCGCGGATGGCGACCGCGTCGCGCACGCAGCCGTCGATGACCAGCCCGCCCAGGCCGCGGGCGATGGCGGACGCGGTCAGCACGTCGCCCCAGGGGCCGGCGTCGGTCATGCCCTTGAAGTCGACGACCAGGATGTCCCCCGGCTTCGCCAGCGCCACCGCGATGTGGATCATCAGGTTGTCGGTCGGCCCGCAGGACACGGTCAGCGCCGGCCCGCACAGCCGCATTCCGGGAAACAGCGGCTTGATCGGGTGGCCCATGGCGCCCTTCTTGCCCATCGCCTCGTGCAGGGTGGCGGGGGATTGGGCGCGCAGAGCCTCCACCGTCGCGGCGTCGGGGCGGACGAAATCCTTGTGAACGGTCATGCCGGGAACAGCCTTTCGGGAATAAGCGGCGAACGGACGGATTCGTTCCGGATGCGCCGTGCAGCGGGTGAAGCGTGATAGATAAACAAGTAATAGAATATTTAGAGGTAGCTGAAAATATCGAAACGGTGATTGATCGGCGGAAAATCGCCTATACGATGGGCGTGCCGCAAGAAGGCGCCGGCTTGGCGTCTGACGATCGATAAAAAGCAATTGAAAGATGCCGCATCCGCCTGGTCGGCGATCCCGGGTTGGTCCCGGCTGTTCAGCGGATGCGAACCGAAGGAGTCGATGTATGGATACGAACGCGCGTCCCGCCGTGCGGGGTGGATCGACGGGAACGGCCGCCGATCCGGTCGGAACCGGGCGGTTCGGTGCCCTTTCGCGCGGACTGCGGCGGCGTGCCGCCCGGCTGGCCGGTGCGGCCGGGATTGCCGCCTCCGCGCTGGCTGCGGCCTTCGGGTTGGCGGGGCCGGGTGCGGCCTGGGCGGCCTATCCGGAGAAGCCGATCACCCTGATCGTCGGCTATGCGGCCGGCGGCGGATCCGACTTCATCGTCCGGTCGCTCGCCCCCTTCATCGAGAAGGAATTGGGCGGCAGCACCCGCGTCATCGTGATGAACCGTCCCGGTGCGGGTGGCGAGATCGGCTTCGCCGCCATCGCCGACGCCGCTCCCGACGGCTACACCATCGGACTGATCAACTCGCCCAACGTCGTGACGATCCCGATCGAACGCCAGGCCCGCTTTTCGCTGGACCGGCTCGACCCGCTCTACAATCTGGTCGACGACCCCGGCTCCTTCGTCGTCCACAAGGACAGCCCCTACCAGACGCTGGCCGACGTCGCCGCCTTCGCCAAGGCCAACCCCAACAGCGTGACGGTCGGCACCACCGGCATCGGATCGGACGACCATCTGGCCATGCTGATGTTCCAGCGACTGACCCAGAGCCGGCTGACCCATGTGCCATTCCCGGGCAGTGCCGACGCCCACCGCGCGCTTCTGGGCCGGCACATCCAGGTGACCTCGATGAACATCGGCGAATCGGCGCGGGCGCGCGAAGGCGACCCGATCCGCATCCTGGGCGTGATGACCGAAGAGCGGTCGGCCCAGGCCACCGACGTGCCGTCCTTCAAGGAACTGGGGTTCGACGTGAAGATGGCGTCGCTGCGCGGTCTTGCCGCACCGGTCGGGCTGCCGCCGGACATCCGCGCCAAGCTGGTGGATGCCATCGGCAAGGCCGTCCTGCATCCGGAATTCCAGGAGATCGCCCGCAAGGCCTATCAACCGCTGCGCCTGCTGCCCCCCGACCAGTATGCGGCGGAACTGAAGACCCAGGAGGCGACCTTCCGCACCATGTGGAAGGAAACGCCCTGGCTGAAGTGACGATTGCCGCACGGATAGGCGAGAAGACCATGCGGGCATGGAAAAGGGCGCCGGCAGATCGCCGGCGCCCTTTCTTTTCGATCAACCCTGCGCGGGTCTTACTTCAGCCAGGGGTTCGTGGCCCACAGCTCGCGCAGTTCCTTGGTCGACTCGGCCAGTTCGGCGGCATACTTCTCCGGCGGCAGCAGGCGGACCGGCTGGTACAACTCCTTCGCCTTGGCCTGGAAGCCCGGATCGTTGGCGGCCTTGTCCAGCGCGTCGACCAGCTTGGTGCGGACATCCGGCGGCAGCCCCTTGGGGGCGGCGATGCCGCGCAGCGACGACATCAGCGCGTTGAAGCCCTGGTCCTTGAAGGTGGCGATGTCGGGAGCCTGCTCCACCTTCTTCTCGGCCATCACGCCCAGGACGGCGATCGGGTCCTTCTGCTTGTACTGCATCGCCTCGCCGATGTTCACGGCGCTCAGCATGATCTTCTTGTTGGCCAGCGCCGCTTCGTTGGCGGCGGAGCCCTGGAAGGGCACATGGGTGAAGGTCACGCCGGCCTGGCGCTGGAACACCAGCATCGCCAGATGGTCGTCGGAGCCGATGCCGGTGGTGCCGACGGTGACGCCGTTCGGGTTGGCCTTGGCGAAGGTCACCACGTCGGTCAGCGTCTTGAACTGACCTTCGTTGTGGACCGCGAAGGAGCTGGGGTCGTCGACCAGATTGTAGAGCGGGTCGAGCCGGTCCAGCGAATAGCGGGCCTGGCGTTCGATCGGGATGGCGTTGACGTTGGGCGAGTTGATGGCGCCGATGGTATAGCCGTCGGGGGCCGAATCGGCGATGGCGGCGAAGCCGATCTCGCCACCGGCGCCGGGCTTGTTCACCACCTCGACCCGGGCGCCGTCGCTCAGCTGCTTCTCAAGGAAGGGCGCCAGGGCGCGAATCAGCAGATCGGTGCCGCCGCCGGCGCCGAAGGCCACGATCATCGTGATCGGCTTCTCCGGATAGGCCGCCTTGGCGTTCGTGGCCGACATGAACATCGCACCGGCCGCAGCCGCCAGAGTCAGAGACTTCCAGAACTTCATGATCCCCCCTTCGATGATGCACTGCGCGGGGCGGGCCGGAGTCGGCAAGCCCTGCGCGGAACGGGGCGGAGTCCGGTCCGGTCCGGCACGAATCGGCGCCGCCCCGGTGGGATCGGCTGTAATCGTGCGCGGCGGCGGGCCAGATGCCGCTGAATATCTGAGGATGTTCCTACATCAGCAAGAACAGGCCTTCAACTCCGCAGCATACGATTTCGCGTCGTCGCGTCAATACACCGCAGAATATTGCGAAGGATTGGTGAATGTGATGTGGAGCGGCAAATAAATACTGTGTATTGGCTCAAGTGGCGGGAAATTTTTGTTGGGATCGGCTTGCGCAAGACAAGTCGAGAATCCCTGATAGACAGTCGTCTTCCGCTCACCACCCATCAGCGGCGTCTAACGCACAGTTGTATATCTTCCATACCATTTACCGGATCGTCCGCGTGGTTTCTCTTTATTGGAGAACATAACGGGGTATCGTGTCTCGGAGATACGCGTCGCGTTTTCCGCCTCCCGCACCTGTCGTTCCGCTCATGCGGACGCGGCGCAAAAGGCGGTCGGCGGCGGCCATCGTTTCGGAGCATTCCCGGGCGTTGACAGTCGGTGGGCACCGCACTATGGTGCGCGCCTTCAATCGAGCCGCCGAGCGTTCAGGAACAGCATCATGAAAATCGTCAACTCCCTGAAGTCGATGAAGACGCGCCATAAGGCCTGCCGCGTGATCCGCCGCAAGGGCCGCGTCTACGTCATCAACAAGCAGAACCCCCGTTTCAAGGCCCGCCAGGGCTGATCGATCCGCAAGGATCGATCGACTGCGAGGCCGGGCATCGCGCCCAGCCTCTCCGTCATCGGGTGTTTACGCAAGAGCCGCGCCTTCGGGTGCGGCTCTTGCGTTTTGAGGTCCCGGCTTCCGATTGCCGCATCGTCTTGTATTAGGATCCCGGCGGATGGTACGTGTGGCGGACGAGTTCGCCGCAACGGGATAAGGACCGCCCGCCATGAAGATGCCGGTGCCGGACAGCGGGGTGATCGCCCGCCGCCGGGAGATCGTGGAGGCGCTGCGCGCCATCGTTCCCGGCGAAGGCGTGATCGTCGACGAGAACGAACTGCGCGCCTATGAGTGCGACGGGCTGACCGCCTACCGCCAACTGCCGATGGTCGCCGTCCTGCCCAGCACGGTGGAGCAGGTGTCGCAGGTTCTGAAGGCCTGCAAGGCGATGGGGGTGAAGGTGGTGCCGCGCGGGGCCGGCACCTCGCTGTCGGGCGGCGCCCTGCCGCTGGCCGACGGCGTGCTGCTGGGGATGGGCAAGTTCAAGCGCATCCTCGACATCGATTACGCCAACCGCTGCGTCACCGTGCAGCCGGGGGTGACCAACCTCGGCATCTCCAACGCCGTGGCGCATGAAGGTTTCTATTACGCCCCCGATCCCTCCAGCCAGATTGCCTGCACCATCGGCGGCAACATCGCCGAGAATTCCGGCGGCGTGCACTGCCTGAAATACGGGCTGACCACCAACAACGTGCTGGGGCTGGAGATGGTGCTGATCGACGGCACCGTCATCCGGCTGGGCGGCAAGCATCTGGACGCCGGCGGCTACGACCTGATGGGCATCATCACCGGGTCGGAAGGACTGCTGGGCGTGGTGACCGAGGTCACGGTGCGCATATTGAAGAAGCCGGCGACCGCCCGCGCCGTTCTGCTCGGCTTTCCCAGCAGCGAGCAGGGCGGCGACTGCGTGGCGGCCATCATCGCCGCCGGCATCATCCCCGGCGGCATGGAGATGATGGACCGCCCCGCCATCCACGCGGCGGAGGCCTTTGTCCATGCCGGCTACCCGCTGGACGTCGAGGCTTTGCTGATCGTCGAGCTGGACGGCCCAGCGGCGGAGGTCGACCACCTGATCGACCGGGTGGAGGCCATCGCGCGGGACAAGGGCGCCTGCTACGCCCGTGTGTCCAAAAGCGAGGAGGAGCGGCTGGCCTTCTGGGCCGGGCGCAAGGCGGCTTTCCCGGCGGTGGGGCGGATCAGCCCCGATTACTACTGCATGGACGGCACGATTCCGCGCAAGGCGCTGCCGCTGGTGCTGCAGCGGATGCAGGAGATGTCGGACCGCTGCGGCCTGCGGGTCGCCAACGTCTTCCATGCCGGCGACGGCAACCTGCACCCGCTGATCCTCTACGACGCCAACAAGCCGGGCGAGCTGGAGGCGGCGGAGGCGTTCGGCAACGACATCCTGCGCCTGTGCGTCGAGGTCGGCGGCGTGCTGACCGGAGAGCATGGGGTGGGGGTGGAGAAACGCGACCTGATGACCGACCAGTTCGACGAGGCCGACCTTCAGCAGCAGCAGCGGCTGAAATGCGCCTTCGATCCCGACGGGCTGCTGAATCCCGGCAAGGTCTTCCCCACGCTGCACCGCTGCGCCGAACTCGGCCGGCTGCACGTCCACCACGGGGAACTGCGCTTCCCCGACATCCCGCGCTTCTGAAGGGCCGCCGTTCGCCATGACCATCACCACCTTGAAGCCGGAGACCGCCGCGCAGGTGACCGACGCGGTGCGCTGGGCGCTGTCGGCCGGCGAACCGCTGGAGATCCTGGGCAGCGGCAGCCGCCGCGGGCTGGGCCGTCCGGTGCAGGCCGGCCACGCGCTCGACCTGTCGGGCTTGTCGGGCGTCATCGCCTACGAGCCGGAGGAGCTGGTGCTGACCGCGCTGGCCGGCACGCCGATGGACCTGATCCGCACCATGTTGGCCGACCGTGGGCAGCACCTGGCTTTCGAGCCTCCCGAAGGAGGAACCTTGGGCGGGCTGGTCGCCAGCGGGCTGGCCGGGCCGCGCCGCATCTCCGCCGGTTCCGCCCGCGACCACACGCTGGGAATCTCCGGGGTCAGCGGCCGGGCGGAGGCCTACAAGGGCGGCGGCAAGGTGGTGAAGAACGTCACCGGCTATGACGTGCCCAAGCTGATGGCGGGCTCCTTCGGCACGCTGACCGCGCTGACCGAGATCACGGTGAAGGTGCTGCCGGCGCCGGAGGATACCGCGACGCTGCTGCTGTTCGGGCTGGACGACGCGGCGGCGGTGGCGATGCTCGACCGGGCGCTGCGCAGTCCCTACGAGGTGTCGGGCGCCGCCCACCTGCCAGCGGCGACCGCGGCGCGGTCGGGGGTGGCTGACGTGGCGGGGGCGGGCGGTGCGGTGACGCTGGTGCGGCTGGAGGGCTTCGGCCCGTCGGTCGCCGCGCGCGTGACCATGCTGCGCGAGGAGTTGCGGGCCGACGCGGTGCTCGCGCGCGACGAGTCGCTGGCGATTTGGAGGGAGGTGCGGGACGGGGCGGGGGTGGGTGCGGCTACGGCCCCCCACCCTAACCCTCCCCCGCTGGGCGGGGGAGGGGACTACCGCCACCCTTCCGCATCAGCACCTGACTCCCTCCCCCGCCCAGCGGGGGAGGGTCGGGGTGGGGGCACGGGTGGCGACACGCACCTCTGGAAACTCTCCGTCCCCCCCTCGACCGGCCCCACCACCGTCGAGGCCATCAGCCGCACGCTCGATGTCGAGGTCGTCTACGACTGGGGCGGCGGGCTGGTCTGGCTGGCGGCACCGCCCGACTCGGGCGCCACCATCCGCGCCGCCATCTCCGCCGGCGGCCATGCCACGCTGGTGCGGGCGCCGGAGGCCGTGCGCGCGGCGACGGACGTGTTCCAGCCCTTGCCCGAGCCGCTGATGGCGCTCAGCCGCCGGGTCAAGGAGAGCTTCGATCCCAAGTGCATCCTCAACCCCGGCCGCATGTATGCGGGGCTGTAACGGGAAGACCGATCTCGATGCAAACGAACTTCTCGCTGGCCCAGCTGGCCGATGCCGCGATCCGCGACTCGGAGCAGATCCTGCGCAAATGCGTGCATTGCGGCTTCTGCACCGCGACCTGTCCGACCTACACCATCCTCGGTGACGAGCTGGACAGCCCGCGCGGCCGCATCTACCAGATCAAGGACATGCTGGAGAAGGGCGGGCCGCCGCCCGAGACGACGGTCAAGCACATCGACCGCTGCCTGTCCTGCCTGTCCTGCATGACGACCTGCCCGTCGGGCGTCCATTACATGCATCTGGTCGATCACGCCCGCGCCCATATTGAGGCTACCCATACCCGTCCGCCCGCCGACCGGGCGGTGCGCGACCTGATCGCACGGGTGCTGCCCAACCCGCGGCTGTTCCGGATGGCCCTGCTGGGCGCGTCGCTTGGCCGGCCGTTCCGCGCGATGCTGCCGAAGCGACTGTCGGCCATGTTGGCACTGACCCCGGCCAGCGTCCCGGCGCCGAGCTACAGCGACCGGCCCGGCGTTCATCCGGCGCAGGGGCCGCGCAAGAAGCGGGTGGCCCTGCTGATCGGCTGCGCCCAGCAGGTGCTGGCCCCGCAGATCAACGAGGCGACCATCCGCCTGCTGACCCGTCACGGCGTCGAGGTGGTGGTGTCCAAGGGGGCCGACTGTTGCGGTGCCCTGACGCATCACATGGGCAAGGAGGATCTCGCCCATGCCGCCGCGAAGAAGACCATCGACGCCTGGACCGGGGAGATCGAAGGCGAGGGGCTGGACGCCATCGTCATCAACGCGTCGGGCTGCGGCACCAGCGTGAAGGACTACGGCCACATGTTCCGCGAGGACTCCGCCTACGCCGTCAAGGCGGCGCGGGTGGCGGATCTCGCCAAGGACGTCACCGAGCTGATGGACGAGATCGGGCTGGCCCGGCCGGTGGTGGAGACGGGGCAGGCGGTCGCCTATCACTCCGCCTGCTCCATGCAGCACGGCCAGCGCATCAAGGAGCCGCCGCGCGCCCTGCTGCGCGCCGCCGGATTCCTGGTGAAGGAGATCCCCGACGCCCATCTCTGCTGCGGATCGGCCGGCACCTACAACATGCTGCAGCCGGAGCTGGCGGGGGAACTGCGCGACCGCAAGGTCGCGGCCATCGAAAGCACGGCTCCCCAGGCGGTGGCGGCCGGCAACCTCGGCTGCATCACCCAGATCGCGTCGGGCACCGGCCTGCCGGTGGTCCACACGGTGGAGTTGCTGGACTGGGCGACCGGCGGCCCGATGCCCGACGCGCTGGCCGGCAAGGCGGCCTTCCGGCAGGGCGGCGCGCGGGCGGCATAAGAGGCGGGGCAGGGACGGCGCGGCGACGGCGCAGCGACGGCGGCGCACGGCGGCATGGGCGGAGCCGGGGGTTTCATACCCCCACAATTCTGTGTTTATCTGCGTTCATCTGTGTCAGAAGATCCGCCGCTTCACCGCGGTTCCGTCCCAGCCCCATTCCGTTCAGGTCATCGCCTTGTCCTTGCCACCGTCCTCCTCGCCACCCACGGAAAACATCGGCATGAGCGCCGGCTATGGAATCACCCATCGCCTGTCGGCCTGGGGCGTTCACATCTTCACGGCCAGCGGCGCCGTTCTGGGGCTGCTCGGTCTGCTGGCGGCGGCGGCGGGCGATGCGAAGCTGTGCCTGATGTGGCTGGGCATCGCACTGGTCGTCGACGGCGTGGACGGCACGCTGGCCCGCCGCGTTTCGGTCAAGCAGGTGCTGCCGGGCATCGACGGCTCGGCGCTGGACCTCGTCATCGACTACCTGACCTATGTCGTGGTGCCGGCGGTGTTCATGCACCGCTTCGGCCTGCTGCCGGAGGGGTTGGTCAGCATCGCTCTCGCCGCCTGGGTCCTGCTGACGGCACTCTATTGCTTCGCCAATGTCGGGATGAAGAGCGGCGACAATTATTTCGTCGGCTTCCCGGCGATCTGGAACGTCGTCGCCCTCTATCTCTGGCTGCTCGACCTCAATCCCTGGTTCAATGCGGCGGTGGTGGTGGCGCTGGGGCTGCTGACCTTCACCACGGTCAAGTTCCTGCATCCCTTCCGGGTCAAGGCGCTGATGCCGCTGAACATCGCGGTGACCACGGTGTGGCTGCTCTGCTGCATCGTGCTGGTGGTGCTGGAGCCGGCGCGTCCGGGCTGGCTGTTCGGCCTGTGGCTGGCGACGTCGATCTATTACGCCGCCGTCTGCGCCTGGCGGAGCCTGCGCGGTCCCTGATCTCCGGAATTCCTGAGTTGGGGAACAGCTCTGCGTGACGGGCGTTGCCTGGGCGGCATACCCGGCGCAGCAGAGAGGATCCCGCCTTGGCCACGGCTCATCCGATCCGGATCGGCACCGCCGGCTGGAGCATTCCCAAGCTGTCCGCCCCGGCCTTTCCCGCCGACGGCACGCATCTGGAGCGCACCGCCCGCGTCATGGCGATGACCGAGGTGAACAGCAGCTTCTACCGTCCGCACAAGCCGGAGACCTGGGCGCGCTGGGCCGCCTCCACCCCGCCCGGCTTCCGCTTCGCGGTGAAGCTGCCCAAGGCGATCAGCCACGAGGCCCGGCTGGTGGGGGCCGATGCCGCGCTGGAGCGCTTCCTGGCCGAGGCCGGGATGCTGGGCGACCGCTTCGGTCCGCTGCTGGTCCAGTTGCCGCCCAGCCTGCGCTTCGACCGCGCGGTGGCGGAGGATTTCTTCGCGCTGCTGCGCGCCCGCTTCGACGGCGAGGTGGTGTGCGAGCCGCGCCATGCCTCCTGGTTCACCGATGGGGCCGATACCCTGCTGGTCGCCCACCGCGTCGCCCGCGTCGCCGCCGATCCCGCACCGGTTCCGGGGGCCGGAGAGCCGGGCGGCTGGGACGGGGTGCGCTATTGGCGGCTGCATGGGTCGCCGGTCATCTACCGCTCCGCCTACGGGCCGGCGGTGCTGGACGCGCTGTCCGAGCGGCTCCTGGCCGAGGCGGCGCTGCGGCCGGTCTGGTGCGTCTTCGACAACACCGCCGACTTCCACGCCGTGGACGATGCGCTTGCGACGATGGCGCGGCTGCGGGTCCGGTCATAGGCGCAATTCTCTATCGGACGACCCCCCGGCACGACCGAGACAGTGCATTGTTGCAAGGCTATCCTGCCGCGAAATGCCCCGATAGGAGGGGCAACGGCGTGCAGGTGGTGTGGTCATGGAGTTCGTCGTCCTACTGCTGATCTTCGGCTTCCTCACCCACCGGCTGGACCGGCGGCTGAAGGCGCAGGAGGCGGAAATCGCCACGTTGCGCGGCCGGTTGGACAAGGCATTGGCAGGCGCCGCCCCTCTGCAGGCATCCCCCTCCGCCGAGGCGGAGGCCGCGGCGATGGAGGAACCGCCGCCGGAGCAACTTCCCGAACCGGTCCTTGCCGCCGAAGCGGCTCCCCCGCCCGAAGAATCCCTGCAGCCTGCGGCGCCGGAACCCGCCGCAACACCGTCCCCCGCGCCGCCGCGGGCGGGCTGGCGCGAGCTTGAGGAATCGCTTGCCTCGCGCTGGCTGATCTGGCTCGGCGGCGGCACCATGGCGCTGGCGGCGGCCTTCTTCATCAAGCTGTCGGTGGAGCATGGCTGGCTCGGGCCCAGCGTGCGGGTGGCGCTGGGGCTGCTCGCCGGTTTCGGACTGATGGTGGGCGGCGAATGGCTTCGCCGCCGGCCGGCCCAGCGCGCGGTCGCGGCGCTCCGGCCCGATTACGTGCCGCCGGCCCTGACCGCCGCCGGCCTGTTCACCGCCTTCGCCAGCGTCTATGGCGGCTTCGCCCTGTTCGATCTGTTCGCGCCGCTGGTCGCCTTCGCGCTGCTGGCGGCGCTGTCGATCGTCGGCATCGGGCTGTCGCTGCTGCAGGGGCCGTTCATCGCGGCGCTGGGGCTGCTGGCCGGCTATGTCACGCCGCTTCTGATACCGTCCGACAACCCGGACGCCTGGGGCCTGTTCGCCTATCTGCTGGCGCTGAACGGGGCCGGCATGGCGGTGGTGCTGTATCGCCGCTGGCGCTGGCTCGGCTGGGGGGCGCTGGCCGGTGCGGCGCTTTGGCCGCTGCTGTGGATGATCGACCCGTGGCGCAGCGGCGACGCGCTGCCGACCGGCCTCTACCTGCTGCTGACCTCCGCCCTGTTCCTGGTTCCGGCGGTGCTGGGCGTGGTTGCGGGAACCGCGGAGGACCGTCTGGCGGAGCCGGCGCCCGCCACCGGCTGGCGCAGGGCGCTGCCCGACTGGATCCGGCGCAAGCAGCGCCATCCCGCCGACCGGCTGGCGATGATGGCGATGCGGCTGTTCGGCCTGCTGGTCGCCGCCGTCACCTGGAGCGATGGGCATGACGCGGTGTCGCTGACCGTGCTGACCCTGTTCGCGCTTCTTGCCATGGCCGCCGGCCGGCGGACCGAACGGATCGCCGGAGTCGCCTGGATCGCGGCGCTGACCGTGCTGCTGTCGCTGGCGCCCTGGAGCCTGCCCTATGTCCCGTCCAGCCCGCCGCCGCTGACTGCGGAGGGACAGCCGCTGATCGTCGCCGATCCGGCCGGCTATCCGGCTGAGGTGGCGCGCTTCCTGTGGGTGGCGGGCGGCTTCGCGGCGCTGTTCGGCATCGGCGGTTTCGCCGCGCTGTGGGGCGCCCGGCGGGTGGCGCTGTGGGCGTCGCTGTCAGCCCTGGTGCCGCTGACCCTGCTGACGCTGGCCTACGCCCTGGTCGAGCCGCCGGAGACCGCCATCGGCTGGCCGGCGGCTGCGCTGGGGCTGGCGGCCCTGCTGGTCGCCGGCACCACGCCGCTGGCCCGCCACCGTCACCGGCCGGGGGCCGCGCTGGGGCTGGCCGCCTTCGCCGCCGGGGCGAGCGGCGCCATCGCGCTCGGCGCCACCATGACCCTGCAGGAAGCGTGGCTGACCGTGGCGCTGGCGATGCAGGTGCCGGTGCTGGCCTGGCTGGAGCGGCGGATGACCCTGCGCGAGCTGCGCGGGGTCGCCCTGCTGGTGGCGGCCGCAGTGCTGGTGCGGCTGGCGATCAACCCCTCTGTGCTGGATTACGAAGGCTATGCCTGGATCGCCTACGGCTATGGCCTGCCGGCGCTGGGCTTCCTGGTGGCGGCGCGCCTGATGCGGACGGCGCCGGATGGGAGAGGTGATGATCTGGTGGTGATGGTGCTGGAGGCCGGCGCGCTGATCTTCACCACCCTGATGCTGTCGCTGGGCATCCATCGCTGGATGGCCGGCAGCCTTGAGGCGGAGCCGTCCGGCTTGGCGGAGGTGGCGCTGCACACGCTGTCCTGGCTGGGGCTTGCCCTGCTGCTGGCCGCCGACCGGCGGTGGAGCGCGCGGCCGGTGGCGGTGTGGGGCCGGCGCCTGCTGGTCCTGCTCGCCGCCGCGACCGCATTCCTCCTGCATCTGCTGGGGCTGAACCCGCTGTGGAACGACGAGTGGGTGGGGACATGGCCGGTGGTCAACCGGCTGCTGCTGGCCTATGGCGCACCGGCCGTGCTGCTTTTGCTCTATCTGTGGTACGACCCGCCGCCGTCGCGCAGCCTGCGGAGCGCCGCGCCGGTCCTGCCGATGCTGCTGATCGCCACCAACCTCGCGCTGGAGATCCGCCGCGCCTTCCAGGGGCCGGTGCTGAACGGCTACGAGATGTCGGACGCCGAGTGGTACGCCTACTCCGTCGGCTTCCTGTTGTTCGCGGTGGCGATGCTGGTGACGGGGATCCGCTTCGGCTGGGGCTGGATGCGTCATGCCGGGCTGGTGCTGGTGCTGGCGGTGGTCGCCAAGGTGTTCCTCAGCGACATGTCGGACCTGGAGGGGATGTACCGCGTTGCCTCCTTCCTCGGTCTCGGCGTCTCGCTGGTCGGCATCGGCTGGCTGTACCAGCGCCTTCTGCGTCCACCCGCCGCCGGCACCCCGCCGGAGCCGAAGCCGGAGCCGCCGCATTCTCCCGCGGATGATCTGCCCACTGACAATCTGTTGGACCAACGGACGCATTGACACGCCGCGCGGGGAACGCTCCCATACGGTGAAGGATGGGCCGGGACGAAACCCGGCCCCCGCCACCGGAGGAGCAGCGCTCATGGCAAGCGACACGCACGGCAACGCCTATCCCATCCTGCCCGACGGCGAGGAGGGCTTCACCGTCGAGGCGGCGCGGATGAAGTTCGGCCCCGGCATGATGGCCGAATTGGGCGGCGACGCGGTCTCGCTTGGCATGACGCGGGTGGCGCTGTTCACCGACCCGCGCGTTGCGGCGACGGAACCCTTCGCCATGGCGCTGGAGTCGCTGAAGCGGGCGGGCGTCGATCCGGTGGTCTATGACCGCTGCCGGGTGGAGCCGACCAGCGCCTCCTTCCTCGACGCCGCCGATTTCGCGCGGGACGGCGGCTTCGACGGCTATGTCTCCATCGGTGGCGGATCGGTGATCGACACCGCCAAGGCGGCCAACCTCTACGCGACCCATCCGGCGGACTTCCTCGCCTACGTCAACAAGCCGCTGGGGGAGGGCATCCCGGTGCCCGGCCCGGTCAAGCCGCACATCGCCTGCCCGACCACCTGCGGCACCGGCAGCGAGACCACCGGCGTCGCCATCTTCGACCATGTGGAAAAGCAGGTGAAGACCGGCATCTCCTCGCGCTTCCTGCGGCCGAGCCTCGCCGTCGTCGATCCCCGAACTATCGACAGCCTGCCGCCCGGCGCTATCGCCGCCACCGGCTTCGACGTGCTGACCCATGCCATCGAGAGCCACACCGCGCGCCCCTTCCGCTCCCGCCCGCGCCCTGAGTCGCCGACGGCCCGCCCGCCCTACCAGGGCGCCAACCCCTGGTCGGACATCGGCAGCCTGCAGGCGATCCGGTTGGGCGGACAATGGCTGGAACGGGCGGTCAACGACCCCGACTGCGCCGAGGCGCGCGACGCGCTGATGTTCGCGGCGACGCTGGCCGGGCTGGCCTTCGGCAATGCCGGCGTCCACATCCCGCACGCGATGTCCTATTCGGTGGCGGGGATGAACCACAGCTTCACCGCCACCGGCTACGAGACGGTGGACCCGATGGTGCCGCACGGCATCTCGGTTGTGCTGAACGCCCCCGCCGCCTTCCGCTTCACCGGCCCCGCCGCCCCCGAAGCCCATCTGCGCGCCGCCGAAGCGCTGGGGGCGGATGTGCGGGGGGCAGCGCCGGAGGATGGCGGCGAGCTGCTGGCGACCCGGCTGATTTCGATGATGCGGGCGACCGGGCTGCCGAATGGGTTGTCTGCGCTGGGTTACAGCGAGGCTGACATCCCCGGTCTGGTCAAGGGAGCCGCCGCGCAGCAACGCCTGCTGACCATCGCCCCCCGCCCGGTGTCAGAGGACGATCTGCGCGGGCTGTATGCGGACGCGATGCGTTACTGGTGAGAGACTGAGTTCCCTCGCGCTCCACTTGGAAAAATCCCCTCTCCCCCCGGGGAGAGGGGGATGGTGTCCAGTTTTTCCCGCTGACCGTTGCCCGCGACATCCGCTCGTTATAGGAATTGTCACCTATAACCGCGCGGAGTCACCATGCCTCCCGTCAACCGGTTTCCCGCCCCGTTCAACATCCCCCTCCGCCGCAGCACGAGCGGCGTGGAACAGTTGAACATCCCCCGGAAAACCGTTTCACGGTGTTTCAAACGTTCCATCCACCCTCACACCCGGCCCCCCTCCCCACAGGAAAGAGGGGCGCAGGCGCAACCGTCAGAACTGTTCCTCGCTCAGCGCCATCACCGTGTTGCGGGCGCTGGCGATGGTCGGCAGCAGGGCGGGGGCGGTCGCCAGAACCTGTTCGGCATAGAAGCGCGCGACGATCAGCTTGGCCTCCAGGAAGGACCCATTGGCGCCCGGCTGGCGCATGCCCTCCATCGCCTTCATCGCCGAGCGCGCCAGCATCCAGCCGCCGGCCACCGTTCCCCACAGCTTCAGGTACGCCACCGCGCCGGCGGCGGCCCCTTGCAGGTCGCCTTCCGCCTGGGTCGCGACCATCCAATCGATGGCCTTGTCCAGCGCATCCAGCCCGGCCGACAGTTCGGTGCGGATCACGGCGAGGTCGTCGCCGGGGGCGGAGCCCAGTTCCTCCACCGTCGCCCGCATGTCGGCAACGAAGGCTCTCGCCGCCGCGCCCTTGTCGCGGCCGGTCTTGCGGAAGGTCAGGTCGTTGCCGTGGATGCCGTTGGTGCCCTCATAGATCGGGGTGATGCGGGCGTCGCGGTAATGCTGGGCCGCACCCGTCTCCTCGATGAAGCCCATGCCGCCATGGATCTGCACGCCGGTGGACGCCACCTCGCAGCCGATGTCGGTCGACCACGCCTTGACGATCGGGGTCAGCACATCGACCCGCGCCGTGGCCGCGGCGCGCACCGCCGGATCCTCGTGGTGGCGGGAGATGTCCAGCTGCGTGCCGGCATAGAGCGCCAGCGCGCGGGCGGCCTCGGTCTTGGCGCGCATGTCCAGCAGCATGCGGCGCACGTCGGGATGCTTGATGATGGCGACGCCGGAGCCCTTGGGATCGGCCAGATCCTTGCTCTGCACGCGGCCTTTGGCATAGTCGCGGGCCTGCTGATAGGCACGCTCGGCGATCGCCACGCCCTGGATGCCGACGCCGAGCCGGGCGTTGTTCATCATCGTGAACATGTATTCGATGCCGCGGTTCTCCTCGCCGACGAGGTAGCCGATGGCGCCCTCGTCGTCGCCATAGGCCATCACCGCGGTCGGGCTGGCCATGATGCCCAGCTTGTGCTCCAGGCTGGCGCAGCGCAGGTCGTTTCGCTCGCCCGGCGTGCCGTCGGGCTTGGGCAGGAACTTCGGCACGATGAACAGGCTGATGCCCTTGATGCCGGCCGGGGCGTCGGGCAGGCGGGCCAGCACCAGATGGACGATGTTCTCCGTCAGGTCATGCTCGCCATAGGTGATGAAGATCTTCTGGCCGGTGATGCGATAGCTGCCGTCGCCGGCCCGCACCGCCTTGGTCCGCACCGCGGCAAGGTCGCTGCCCGCCTGCGGTTCGGTCAGGTTCATCGTCCCGGTCCATTCGCCGGAGATCATCTTCGACAGGTAGACCGCCTTCTGCTCGGTGCTCGCATGCTCGGTCAGCAGATCCACCGCGCCCTGGGTCAGCAGCGGGCACAGGCCGAAGGACAGGTTGGCGGCCTGCCACATCTCGTTCACCGCGAAGGCGACGGTCCAGGGCAGGCCCTGCCCGCCATACTCCGGCTCGAAGGGCAGGCTGTTCCAGCCGGCCTCGGTGAACTGGCCGTAGGCCTCCTTCCAGCCGGTGGCGGTGCGGACGACGCCGTTCTCCAGCTTCGCGCCCTCTTTGTCGCCAACCCGGTTCAGCGGGGCAAGCACGCCGGAGGCGAATTTGCCGGCTTCCTCAAGGATGGCGTCGACCAGATCAGGGGCGGCGCTGTCGCAATGGGGCAGGGCGGCGATGGCGTCGAGGCCCACCACCTCGTTCAGGACGAAGCGCAGATCATCGACCGGAGCGGTGTAGGTCATGGCGGGGCAATTCTCCCAGGGCAGATTGTTTGGTTTACCTATAGGTTAACATACAGCATCGAATGGTGCTTGGCGAGAGGGCGGGATGCCGCGTCGCAAGGCTATGCCACGCTGCGTGGCCGCATCAAGTCTCCACCCGATTGGCACGGCGTCTGCATTGGACCGGATGCCTCCCACCGGGGCCTTCACACGGGGATCGACCCATGACCTACGCTTCCGCCCTCGGCAATCCCAGCGACACCGCCGCCCAGCAGGCCCGCGCATCCCGCGGCCCGGCAAATGTGGAGGCCGCCGTTCGCAATGCCAGCGCCAGGACGGGGGTCGATTTTTCCTACCTCATGGAAAAAGCTGCCGTGGAGAGCGGGTACCGCACGGACATTAAGTCCTCCTCCTCCTCGGCGACCGGGCTCTACCAGTTCATCGACAGCACATGGCTGCAGACGATGAAGGAACATGGCGCCGACCATGGCTATGGCAAATACGCCAACGCCATCCAGACCCGCGGCGACGGCCGTCCCTATGTCGCCGATCCGGAGATGAAGAAGGAGATCCTGGAGCTGCGCAAGGATCCGACCGCCTCGGCCCTGATGGCGGCGGAATACACCCGCGGCAACAAGGAGTATCTGGAGGAGACGGTGGACGGCAAGATCGGCTCGACCGAGCTGTACATGGCGCATTTCCTGGGGGCCGGCGGCGCGTCGAAGTTCCTGAACGCGATGCAGGAGAATCCCGGCCGCACCGCCCGCGACGTCTTCCCCGACGCGGCGGCGGCCAACAAGAACGTCTTCTACGACAAGGCCACCGGCAAGGCGAAGTCGCTGAAGGAGATCTACGACCGCTTCGCCTCGAAGTTCTCGGAGAACCCGTTGGCCAACTTCGCCCCGGCCCAGGCGGCGACCGACGCCGTGCGCAAGCAGGACATGCCGGACGGCTTCACCACCCAGGTGCCGATGGCCCCGGCCAAGTCGCTGAACGGCACGCCGCTGTCGATCTATCAGGTGCTGGCGCTGAACGCGCTGGAGACGCCGGACGAGGTCGACAGCATCAGCGGCCGCCCGGCCCGCCTGCGCGACAAGGAGAACCGCCGCATGCGCGAGGAGCCGGTACGGACCGACCAGACCGCCGGCAACGGCGTCGCCATGGGCTTCGGCCTGGGGCTCGGCCGGATCGTCGGGTCCGAATCGTCGACGCCGGTCGCCTCCGCAACCGCGGGCGCCGCCGGCAAGGATGCCGTGACCAAGGCTGCTTGAGCGGGGCGGCAGCAAGCGGAGCGGGGCAAAATGCCCTACGCTGGCGCTTTGACTTGAGGGACGGATGGGTGCAAGGTCGCGCCGTTTTTTGGCGCTCACCCCTCAGGACCGATCATGAGCAACCAGCAGCCCGCCGTCACCTTCGAGGAAATCCGCGCGCTCGTGCGCAACCTGCCCGGCCCCGACCTGGAGGCCGGCACCGCGGCCCTCCAGCGCGAACGGCAGCTGACCAAGCCGGCGGGCTCGCTCGGCCGGCTGGAGGAGATCGCGCAGTGGATGGCGACCTGGCAGGGCCAGCACCCGGCCGAGGTTCGCCGCCCGCGCGTCGCCGTCTTTGCCGGCAACCATGGCGTGGCCGCCCGCGGCGTCTCGGCCTTCCCGGCCGAGGTGACGGTGCAGATGGTCGCCAACTTCCAGAATGGTGGCGCCGCGGTCAACCAGCTCTGCGAGGTGGCCGACGCCGACCTCCGCGTCTACGAACTGGACCTTGAGAACCCGACTGCCGACTTCACCCAGGGCCCGGCCATGGGTGAGGAGGAATGCTGCCGCACCATGGCCTACGGCATGATGGCGGTGGAGATGGGCGTCCAGCTGCTGGCGCTGGGCGAGATGGGCATCGCCAACTCGACTTCGGCGGCGGCGATGTGCCTCGCCATGTTCGGCGGCGAGGCGGCCGACTGGACCGGTCGCGGCACCGGCATCGACGATGCCGGGCTGGCCCGCAAGATCGCCGCGGTGGAGGCCGGCGTCGCCGCCAACCCGCAGGCCAAGGACGACCCGTTCGAGGCGCTGCGCTGCCTGGGCGGCTACGAGTTCGCCGCCATCGCCGGCGCCATCCTGGCCGCCCGCGTCGCCCGGGTTCCGGTTCTGCTCGACGGCTTCGCCTGCACCGCCGCCGCCGCCGTGCTCTACAAGGCCGACCGTCGCGCGCTCGACCATTGCATGGTTTCCCACCGCTCGGTCGAGCCGGGCCACACCCGCCTGATGCAGGCCATCGGCAAGGAGCCGCTGCTCGATCTCGGCATGCGCCTGGGCGAGGGCTCGGGCGCGGCGCTGGCGATCAACATCGTGAAGTCGGCCGTCGCCTGCCACGCCGGCATGGCGACCTTCGCCGACGCGGGCGTTGCCACGCAGGGGTGATGGGAGGCGTTAGACCCCCACCTAACCTCCCCCGCTCTCAGCGGACCTACGGTCCGCCTGCCTCGTCAGCACAAAGCACAGCTTTGTGCGAGAGCTGGGCGGGGGAGGGACTGCCGCCTCTCTCCCGATAAAGCGCTCGTTCCCTCCCCCGCCCAGCGGGGGAGGGTTAGGGTGGGGGCAAGTCAGCCAGCCCTCACAGCATCCCGTCCGCCAGATCGCTGATCGCCGCCGACAGGAACAGGTCCAGCATCACCAGCGCCGCCGCGGCCAGCCCCGACAGCGACAGGGCGGTGCGCAGCACGAACCACTGGTAGGTCAGCATCGCCATCATCACGCCGAAGACCAGCGCTTCGGACATTCCGGACGGCAGCAGACCGCTGGCGGACAGCACGATGGCCGGCAGGTAGATCGCCATCTGAACCACCGCCGACCAGTTGTAGGCGGTCAGCGCGCCGGGATAGAGCTGCTCCTTGCCCATCAGCGCCGATATGCGGAACAGGGCGAGCGGGAATGCGGTCCAGCTGACGACATACGCGATGCCCTCCACCGTCACCAGCTGCAGCACCGGGGTGCCGTCCAGCTGGTCCCACAGCCGGATCGCCAGCAGCAGCGCATAGGCCGGCAGCACCACCAGCGCCGCATAGAAGGAGTTCAGCGCCCCCTCGGGCGTGCGGTCGAAGAACTCCATCCCCGTCCGGTCGAAGCGGGCCAACCGCCAGGCGCCGGTCAGCGCGGACAGGATGGCGGGGGTGGTCAGCGGCATCATGGTGTCCCGGTTGGAAGACTCACCCGGCAAGGCGCGTGAACACGCCCTTCAGGATGGCCTCGTAGATGTCCGTCAGCCGGCGGAGATCCTCCACCGGACAATATTCGTCGACCTTGTGCATGGTCTGGCCGACCAGCCCGAACTCCACCACCGGGCAGACATTCTTGATGAAGCGTGCGTCCGACGTGCCGCCGGTGGTCGAGTATTCGGGACGGCGCCCGGTCACGCCCTCCACCGCCTCGGCCACCAGCTCGGTCAGCGGACCGGGCGGGGTGACGAAGCTGTCGCCGGAGCAGTAGACCTCCAGCTCATAGGCGCCGCCGATCGCATCGAAAGTCCGGCGCAGCCACGCCTCGATGCCGGCCGGGGTGTGGGCGTCGTTGAAGCGGATGTTGAAGGTCGCCTTGCCCTGGGCCGGGATGACGTTTGTCGCCGTATTGTCGACGTCGATGGTGGTCAGCGCCAGGGTGGAGGGCTGGAAATGCGCCGTCCCCTCGTCCATCGGGTGTTCGGTGATGGCGGCCAGCATGCGGACCAGCCGCGGCAGCGGATTGTCCGCCAGATGCGGGTAGGCAACGTGGCCCTGCGCGCCGAACACGGTCAGGAAGCCGGTCAGGCTGCCGCGCCGGCCGATCTTGATCATGTCGCCGAGCGCCTTGGGGTTGGTCGGCTCCCCCACCACGCAGGCGTCGATGCGCTCGCCGCGCTCGGCCATCCAGTCCAGCACCTTGCGGGTGCCGTTGATCGCCACCCCTTCCTCGTCGCCGGTGATCAGCAGGCTGATGGAACCGGCGGACGGGCCGTCCTGCAGCCGGCGCGACACGGCGGCGACGAAGGCGGCGATGGCGCCCTTCATGTCGACCGCACCACGGCCGAACAGGCGTCCGCCCATCACCTCGCCGGCGAAGGGATCGACCGTCCAGCCCTTGTCCCCCGGCGGCACCACGTCGGTGTGGCCGGCGAAGCAGAAATTGGGACCGCCGGTGCCCAGCCGGGCATAGAGGTTCTCCACCGGCTCCGTTCCCTCCTGCTGGAAGCGCAGGCGGTGGCAGGTGAAGCCCATCGGCGCCAGCGCCGCCTCCAGAACGCCGAGCGCACCGTCGTCGCGCGGCGTGACGCTGTGGCAGCGGATGAGATCCTGGGCGAGGGCGACGGGGTCGATGGTCATGGGGTGTCCGGTTGGTCTTCGTCGATCAGGGAGCCGCGTCGATCTGGCGGGCGACCCATTGGCTCAGGCTGATGCCTTCGGCGGCGGCGCGCAAGGCGGCCTTACGGTGCAGTTCCGGCGTGGCACGCACCAGCATTTTACCGCTGAAGGGTTTGTCCGGCATGCGCCCCTTCTCGGCGCAGATCGCCAGATACTCGTCGATGCTGCCACGGAAGCTGTCCCATAGCTCCTGCGCGCTGCCGCCTTCGAAATGGATGACGTCCGACAGCCCGGCAACGGTGCCGGAGAAGGTCCCATCTTCCACATCGAAGTCGATGGGACCGGACACATAGCCCTTGTATTCCATCGTCATGGCGTGATTCCCGCGTTGACCAGCAGCTTTCGCATCGCGTCCACCGCACCCTTCTTGGCCTCCGGCCGTGGATGGGGACGGTGAAAGACCGCGCCGCGGTTGCGGAGCTCGATCCACACCCGGCTGCCGGCGCGCTCCTCGACGACGCCATCCAATGCGATCACCAGCGCTTCGATGTCCGCCCAGCGGATCGAAGCGGATGTCGGCCGCGCAAAGATGGCGGCCAGCGTCGCGCGATGGGCGTTGTTCATGCGGCGATGGTAAGTCGGGAGGGAGCAAAATGGCAAGGGCGATAGCGGCTTGCGCTATCGCCCCGCAGACTTCCACCGTCCGATCAGTCGCGCAGCAGGTCGTTGATCGCGGTCTTCGACCGGGTCTTCTCGTCGACGCGCTTGATGATGACGCAGCAGTACAGGCTCGGGCCGGGGGTGCCGTCCGGCAGCGGCTTGCCGGGCAGCGCGCCGGGGACGACGACCGAATAGGCCGGGACGCGGCCCATGAAGACTTCGCCGGTGTGGCGGTCGATGATCTTGGTCGAGGCGCCGATGTAGCAGCCCATCGAGATGACCGCACCTTCCTCGACGATCACGCCCTCGACGATCTCCGAACGGGCGCCGATGAAGCAGTTGTCCTCGATGATGACCGGGTCCGCCTGCAGCGGCTCCAGCACGCCGCCGATGCCCACGCCGCCCGACAGGTGGACGTTCTTGCCGATCTGGGCGCAGGAGCCGACGGTGACCCAGGTGTCGACCATGGTGCCGCTGTCGACATAGGCGCCGACATTGACGAAGCTGGGCATCAGGATGACGCCGGGGGCGACATAGGACGACTTGCGGGCGATGGCGCCGGGCAGGGCGCGGAAGCCGGCGTTCTGGAACTGGCCTTCGCTCCAGTTCTCGAATTTCGGCGGCACCTTGTCGTACCAGGAGGAGCCGCCGGGGCCGCCGGGGATCATCTCGTTGGCGTTCAGGCGGAAGGACAGCAGCACCGCCTTCTTCAGCCACTGGTTGACCTTCCAGCCGTCAGCGGTCTTCTCCGCGACGCGCAGGTCGCCGGCATCCAGCGCGTCGAGCGCCGCGTTCACGGCGTCGCGGACGGAACCGGTGGTGGCGGTGGTGAGATCGGCCCGGTTTTCCCAGGCGGCGTCGATGGTGGCCTGCAGGCTGGCGTGGCTCATGGCGCGGTCGTTCTGCTGTCGATTGTCCAAGGGACGGCACCATGAAGCCGCATCGCGCCCGCTGTCAACCATACCCGCGGCGGACAATAGCCGGTTAGCGACAGCGCCCTACGGGCCCGCCACCGCGGCCAGCCAGGACGGCAGGTCGTCGACGGTGTGGTCGATGTGGACCCCGGCGCCGACGCCGGCCTTCTCGTACTCCTGCTCGCCGCGGACCCAGACCGTGGTCATGCCCAGAGCGTGCGCGGGTGCGAGGTTGCGGGCGATGTCCTCCACCATGCAGGCGTCGGCGGGGTTGACGCCGTGGCGCTCCACCAGGGTGGCATAGGGGCGGGGGTCGGGCTTCGGCACATAACCGGCCGCGGTGATGTCGAAGACCGCCTCGAACCGGTCGATGATGCCGAGCCGGCCGGCGACGTTCTCCGCATGGCGGACCGAGCCGTTGGTGTAGATGATCTTGCGGCCGGGAAGCCGGTCGAGCGCGTCCGCGAGCAGGGCGGAGGGCTGGACACCGGCGACGTCGATGTCGTGGACATAATCCATGTAGGCCACCGGATCGACGTCATGCTCGCTCATCAGGCCGCGCAGCGTGGTGCCGTAGTCGCGGAAGAACTGCTTCTGCCGCACCCTGGCCTCGTCCATGCCGATGTTGAAATGCGCGGCGATGAACTCGTTGATGCGGAGGTCGACCTGGGCGAACAGGTTGCAGGACGCCGGGTAGAGCGTGTTGTCGAGATCGAAGATCCACACCGCGCGGTCCCGCAGCGCGGAGGGGAGCTTGGTGGCGGGGGCGGGCGCCGGTGCGGCGGGAGAGGTCGGGGCGGTCATTCCCGAAGAATGGGGCCGATACCGGCCGGCCGCAAGCCGCTTCACAAGGTCGCAGCCGCCACCTGTCCTATTTGCGGACCGGGGCAATGCGGAGTCCTCCGCCTCGTTGGTTGATTGAAGATTAACCCCTAAAGGGGTAGCATGGACCGGACTCTGCAACGGTTTGCAGCCTAAGGTTTTTCGCCCCGCCCGCTTCGTGGATTGCCCATCTGGGATCGCCGTGGACCTCCTCCTGACCACCGGTACCTCCGCCCCCCCTTCCGCCGCCACCGGCGGCCAGACCGGCCCCGTGACGCTTGTCGCACTGTATCCCGGCCCGGCCCTGCGGCTGGATTCGGCCCTGGCCGTGGCCGAATCCAATGCGGAGGCGGAGGACATGATGGACAGCGATCCGCGCTGGCTGCCCGACCTCCGCGGCTGGCTGTCGGCGTCTAGCGTGGCGCCGGGACTGCGGTCGGTGCCGGTGGAGTCGCTGCGCGGGATCATGATCGTCGAATGGGCCGGCGTGCCGCTGCCGGACGGCGGCTTCCTCCTGCTGGGACGCGACGACACGTTGGAGCGGCAGCTGCGCCACACGCTGACCGAGTCGCGCCGCCGCTACAAGGATCTGGTGGAGGTCTCCTCCGACTTCGCGTGGGAGACGGGGCCCGACGGCACCTTCGTCTTCGTCAGCCACAAGGGCGCCCTGGGATATCCGGCCGACGCGCTGATCGGCCGCGATCCGCGCAGCCTCGCGCTGGAAGAGACGGAAGACCTGCCGACGCCCTTCGACTGCCGCCGCCCGGTCGACCAGACGGAGCTTTGGCTGAAGGGCGCCGACGGCACGCCGGCCTGCATCGTCGCCTCCGCCCTGCCGCTGTTCGGGCCGCAGGGCGACTGGATCGGCGCCCGCGGCGTCTGCCGCGACGTGACGGAGCAGGTGCTGCGTTCCAACGAGCTCGCGCGCATCCGGAACCGCGAAAGGCTGCTGGGCCACATCGTCCACACCTTGCGCGACCGTCTGGACGCCGCGGAGGCGCTGGCCGTGGCCGCGACCGAGACGGCGCGGGCGCTCAGCGCCGACGGCTGCCGCATCTATCGGGCGGAAGAGGGTAGCGGGGAGGGCGGCCGCGTCGCCCTGTCGCTGGTGGCGGAATTCGGGGCCGAACTGCCGGAGGTCGGCACCGCTCTGCTCGACCGCATCGCGAATGGCGAGGGGCTGGTGGCCGACCGGCTGGGCGACATCCAACTGATCGGCGAGCGGACGGAATACCGGCAGGCGGTGAACGGCGCGCTGCTGGTCTGGCGCGCCGGCGATTCCGAACCCTGGGACGACGACGACCGACAGCTGATGTCCGGCGTGGCCGACCATATCGGCATCGCGCATGCCCATCTCGCCTATCAGGAGCGGCTGCGGCGCCTGTCGGAGCGCGACGGGCTGACCGGCTTGTTCAACCGCCGCACCTTCTTCGAACGGCTGGAGGAGTCGATCTCGCGGCCGGACAGCGGCCCGTCGGCCCTGCTCTATGTCGACCTCGACAACTTCAAGGCGGTCAACGACCTGCACGGCCACCAGCAGGGCGATACGGTGCTGAAGGCCATCGGCACGCTGCTGACCACCGGGGTGCGGCCGGGCGACCTGCCGGGCCGGCTGGGCGGCGACGAGTTCGTCCTGTGGCTGGGCCGCACCGACGAGGCGAAGGCCCGCATCGTCGCCGAACGGCTGCTGAAGGGCATGCGCGAGCTGGCCCACCTGTCGGCCAGCCATGAGAAGCCGCTGGGCCTGTCGATCGGCATCGCCGTCCACGCCCCTGGCCGCGGCGAAACGGTGCGGGAGTTGACCGACCGTGCCGACGCCGCCATGTACGACGCCAAGAAGAGCGGCAAGGGCCATTACGCCCTGGCGCCGGCCTATCAGGCGTCCGCTTCCGTAGAGTCATCTTCCGACGTTTCCGCCGCGGAGCCCGCATCGTGACCCCGCCTGCCACCCAGCGACCCGAAACGCTCGATCCCGCCGATTACGAATCCGCCAAGCGGATGGTGCAGAGCGAGGATCCGGCGGTCCGCCGGAAGGTCGCCGAGCATCCCAAGACCCGCCCGGAGCTTTTGTATTTCCTTGCCGCCGACGCCGCGGCGGAGGTGCGGCGCGCCATCGCCACCAATTCCGGCACCCCCCGTCAGGCCGATTTGCTGCTGGCCAAGGACCGCGAGGTCATGGTGCGTCAGGCGGTGGCGCGGAAGATCGCCCGCCTGTTGCCCGAACTGTCGGCCGATCAGGCGATCCAGATCGAGCGCCTGACCGTGGAATGCCTGGAAACGCTGGCCCGCGACCAGGCGACGGAGGTGCGCGGCATCCTGGCCGAAGCGCTGAAGGATCTGCCCAACGCTCCGCATGGCGTGATCAACCGGCTGGCCCGCGACGTGGAACTGTCGGTCTGCGGCCCGGTCCTGCAGCATTCGCCGATCCTCACCGAAGAGGATCTGACCGACATCATCATGAAGGGGCCGGTGCGGGGCGCGATGACCGCCATCGCCAGCCGGCAGAACGTCACGGCGTCGGTCGCCGACGCCATCGCGCGGTCGGACGACGAGGCAGCGGTGACGGCGCTGCTCGGCAACCCGTCGGCCCAGATCCGGGAGGAGACGCTCGACCGCATCCTCGATCAGGCGCCGCAGCACGAGCCCTGGCATTCGCCGCTGGTCCGCCGTCCGCGCCTGCCGGCGCGCGCGGTGGCGCGGCTGGCCAGCTTCGTCGCCGACAATCTTCTGAAGGTTCTGCAGGACCGCGACGACCTCGACCCCGCCGCGGCGCGCGGTCTGGTGGAGGCGGTGCGCCAGCGGGTGGGGCAGGCGGCCGGCGCTGCGTCCGGCCTGCCGCTCGGCCCGGTCGACTTCGGCGAGGAGGCGGTCGGCGGTGCCGCCGCGGGACCGGAAAAGCCGGTGGAACGCCCCAGCGACAAGGCGGTACGCCTGAACAAGGAAGGCAAGCTGACCGAAAAGCTGATCGAAGGATCGATGGTGGAGGGCGACCGCGCCTTCGTCATGGCGGCGCTGGCGGAACTGTCGCAGATCGAGTTGGCTGTGGTCGACCGCATCGTCGCCACCCATGCGCCGCGCGCCGTCACCGCCCTGGTGTGGCGCGCCGGTCTCACCATGCGCTTCGCCCGGCAGGTCCAATTGCGGCTCGCCCAAATTCCGCCGAAAACGGCGCTTAATGCTCGCGACGGCACGCACTATCCGATGACCGATGAAGAGATGCGCTGGCAGCTCGAGTTCTTCGGCGTCGAGGCGAAGGCGTGACCTTCCGTTCCCTATCCGGTTCTTCTGGTATGCGTGTCGCTTTCCTCGCCTTTTTCGTCATCCTGATCGCCGCCGCCACCAGCTTCGCCGCCCCGCCGCGCGAAACGCCGGAGGAGCGGGCGGTCGCCGCGACCTTTGATGCCGCGCGAACGGCGCTGACCGAACAGCGGGGATCGGCGGTGATTCCGCTGCTCACCCGCAATTCGGTCAAGACGCTGGAGTCGGTGCGCGACGCCGCCCGCCAGCCCGGCGAGGCGCCGCTGCAACGGTTGGAGCCGGCGGAGCGTTTCGCCGCCATGGGGCTGCGCCGCTATCTCGGCCCGTCGGACCTGCGCCGCATGTCGGTCGGCGACATCGCCAACCATGGGCTGAAGGCCGGCTGGCTCGGACCCAACGTCATCTCCCGCAGTTCGCTGGGGCCGGTACGGGTGAAGGGCGACCGGGCCTCGGGCCTGCTGATGGTGGACAACCGGCCGGCGCTGGTCCCCGCCGACTTCGTGCGCGAAGGCGGGGCGTGGCGAATCGACCTCGCCAGCGTCTTCACCTTCGGCAGCCAGATGCTGAAGGGCTTCGCCGCCATGTCCGGCAAGGACGAGACCGCCTACATCGACGATCTGCTGAACAGGTTGCCGGCCAAGCCGGGGGCCACGACGCTCCGCTGAGGCGGAAAAGGAACTACCCCGTCCCGCCGCGTCCCGCCGCGTCCCGCCGCGTCCCGCCGCGTCCCGCCGCGTCCATCCGCGCGATTGCGGGATTCCCAGCCTTTGCGTAGACTCGCGCCCGCTTCCACCATGTGTTGGCGCTGACGATGACCGCACCGGCGATGACCGCACCGGAAGACTCCAATCCCTCAGCCGCCTCCGGGCGCACCGTGCCCTGCGGCGCCCGTTTCCGTGCCGCCGTGCTGGAACTGGCGGCGATGCGCGGGGTCGGGGTGCCGGTGCTGGCCACTGCCGCCCTGCTGCTGGCACCGGAGGGCGCCGTCGACCCCGGCCCGCAAGATGCCGGCGGGCAGGCGGTGCTGGAGGTGGGGAGCGCCAATCCGTCCGATGATGCTTCCGACGCCGCGATCCGCAAGGCGCTGGCCGCGGCGCTGGCGCTGGCCGACCCCGGCGCCCGCATCCTGCCGGGCGAGGATGTCCGTCGGCTGGAAGCTACGGTCGAGACGTTGGGATACCGCAACAAGACGCTGGCCCATGCGCTGCAGCGCCTGTCCTTCCAGCCGCTGGACGGCCGCATCACCGAGGTGCGCGACGCGGCCCAGCTGTTCGGCTTCGTCAATGAATGGTGTTTCGACGAGGATCAGGTGCGGCGGCGTTTCCGCGAATTGGCGCCGGTCTACCACCCGGATACCGGGATCGTCGCCTGCCGTGAGCGGATGGGCCAGTTGATCGACGCCCGCAACCTGCTGGTCCACCATGTCCGCAGCGTCTACGGTTCCGGCGACTGGATGGCGAAGCGCGGCGGGCCTTCGGCGTGAACTGACCTCAGCCCTGCAGCCCGATCGCTTCCTCTACGATCGCCTGGTCCAGCGTGGCGCCGTCCAGGACCGCGCCGGTCAGGTCGGCCCCGGTCAGGTCGGCTTCGCTCAGATCGGCCCCGGTCAGGTCGGCACCCGCGAGATTGGCGCCGGCGAGGTTGGCCTTGCGCAGATCGGCCTTGCAGAGCAGCGCCATGCCAAGCCGGGCGCGCTGCAGGTTGGCGCGCCAGATGTGGCCGCTCATGGTCTGGATATGGACGGGGCCGAGCTGGACGCCGGTCAGATTGGCGCCGGTCAGGGTCGCCCGCTCGAAATTCACGCCGCGCAGATCCGCATTCGACAGGTCGGCCTTGCGCATGTCGGCCAGGGACAGATCGGCTATCGCCATCGCCGCACCGGTCAGTGTGGCGCCGCGCAGCGCGATGCATTGCAGGATGGCCGCGGACAGGTTGATGCCGTCCAGCTTCCGCCCCGACAGGTCGAGCGCCGACAGGTCGGCGCGCTTGCCGGCCTTGCCGCCGCTGTCGATCCAGGACAGATGCTCCACCAGGATGTCGCGCAGGTCGTCGTCCGGATTTTCCAGCGTCTTCGCCAGAACCGCCGCCTGGATGTTGGGCGAGCGCAGCTGGGCCGCGTCCAGGATGGCGCCGATCAGGGTGGCGCCACTGAAATTGGTGCGATTGATGGCGCAGCCCGTCATCACCGCTCCCGACAACCGGGCACCCGACAGGTTGGCCTCCGTCAGGTCGGCGTCGGTCAGGTCGCAACCGGTCAGGTTGGAGCCGGTCAGGTTGGCGCGCATGAACTTCGTGCCGCGCAGGATGGCGTCGGTCAGGTCGGTCTGCATGACGAAGGCGTTGGCGATCTTCGCCCGCGACAGGTCGGCGCCGCGAATGGTCGCCGCCGTCAGCTCCGACGTGAGGACCGAATCCTCATACTCGTGCGCGTACATCTCGCCGCTGGAATCGTAATGCAGCAGGGTACCGTCGCGCAGGTCGACCTCGACCAATGTGGCTTCGCTCAACACGGCGCCGCGCAGACAGGCGCCGCGCAGGTCGGCCCGGCGCATGTCGGCCTTCTCCAGGTTGGCCAGCCTCAGGTCGGCCGCATAGAGGTTGGCGTTGGCAAGGTTGGCGCCGGTCAGCCGCGCGCTGAACAGCTTGGCGCCCGACAGGTCGGCGTCCGACAGGTCGATGCCCGATAGGTCGAGATGCGACAGGTCGCGCATCTTCAGATTGGCGCGCACGCCGCCCGGCTGGCTCTTGCGGAAAGCCTGGTGCCGCAACAGGATCGCGTTGAGCTGGCTCTGGGTCAGCTTGGTTCGCGGGCTGTTGGAACCAAAGCCCTGGGCGGACGACATCGCCGGGATACCTTCTCTATTTGGTTACTCATAATCCGAAAGAGTCGCCAAAAATTCGTTAAGGTGCGAAGATTTGTGACAAGTGTCGGACCGATAACCACCGGGCGGCAAGGGCGACCTTCGGCCGAAGGCAGAGAGGTCCTTCTGATGGTTGACTCTCCAAGCCGGCTTCTCTATGGTCCGCCGACCTGTCTTCCGCCAAGTCGATAGACCGGGTACCCCGGCCCAACGCCGGGTATCTCCGCCAGTCCGCGAATGTCGCGCACTGGCGCTTTCGTGCTTGTGCGGGTGGCGGCTCTGACGCTGGACCCGGAACTGGGGAACGAGTATCGCATGTTCGAAGGCCTGACCGGACGCCTGGGCGACATCTTCGACAAGCTGCGCCGCCGTGGCGCGCTGACCGAGGAGGACGTCTCCGCAGCACTGCGCGAAGTTCGCGTGGCGTTGCTGGAGGCTGACGTCGCGCTGCCCGTCGTCAAGCAGTTCGTCACCCAGGTGAAGGAACGCGCCGTCGGGCAGGAGGTGCTGAAGTCGGTCACCCCCGGCCAGCAGGTCATCAAGATCGTCCACGACAACCTCGTGGAGATGCTGGGCGAAGGCGCCGACATCAACCTGAACGCCGCCGCCCCGGTGCCGATCCTGATGGTCGGCCTGCAGGGCTCGGGCAAGACCACCAGCACCGCCAAGATCGCGCTCCGCCTGAAGACGAAGGAGCGCAAGAAGGTCCTGATGGCCTCGCTGGACGTCCGCCGTCCGGCCGCCCAGGAGCAGCTGAAGGTTCTCGGCGAGCAGACCGGCGTCGCCACGCTGCCGATCGTTCCGGGCCAGGACCCGGTCGCCATCGCCAAGCGCGCCATCGAGACCGGCCGTCTCGAAGGCTACGACGTCGTCATGCTCGACACCGCCGGCCGCCTCGCCATCGACGAGGAGCTGATGGCGGAGGTCGCGGCCGTCCGCGACGCGACCAAGCCGGCGGAAACGCTGCTGGTCGCCGATGCGATGACCGGCCAGGACGCCGTCACCGTCGCCACCAATTTCAACGACAAGGTCGGCATCACCGGCATCGTGCTGACCCGCGTCGACGGCGACGCGCGCGGCGGTGCGGCCCTGTCGATGCGCCAGATCACCGGCAAGCCGATCAAGCTGCTGGGCGTCGGCGAGAAGATCGACGCGCTGGAGCCCTTCCACCCCGACCGGATCGCCGGCCGAATCCTCGGCATGGGCGACGTGGTGTCGCTGGTGGAGAAGGCCGTCGAGACCATCGACAAGGACGAGGCCGAAAAGCTCGCCCGCAAGATGGAGAAGGGCCAGGGCTTCGACCTCGACGACATGGCGATGCAGCTGAAGCAGCTCCGCAAGATGGGCGGCATGTCCGGCCTGATGGGAATGCTGCCGGGCATCGGCAAGATCAAGGACCAGCTGAAGGACGCCAACGTCGACGACGGGATGATCAAGCGCCAGGAGGCGATCATCTCCTCGATGACCAAGGCGGAACGCAAGAACCCCGACATCATCAAGGCTTCGCGTCGCAAGCGCATCGCCGCCGGTTCCGGCACCTCGGTGCAGGAGGTCAACAAGCTGCTGAAGCAGTTCGAGACCATGCGCGGAATGATGAAGCAGGTGCAGAAGCTTGGGAAGAAGGGGATGCTGCGCGGCGGCCTGGGCAATTTGCTGCCGAAGGGACTCGGCGGCTTTGGCGGGAAGGGTCCCTTCGGGTGACCTGACCGCCTTTCGAAATCACCTGATACCTGCTTTGACTTGAGAAGAGAAAGTTTCGACCAATGGCTCTGAAGATTCGTCTGGCTCGCGGTGGTGCGAAGAAGCGTCCGTTCTACTCGATCGTCATCGCGGACGCCCGCAGCCCGCGCGACGGCCGCTTCATCGAGAAGATCGGCACCTACAACCCGATGCTGCCGCGCGAGCATGAGCAGCGCATCATCCTGAACGCCGAGCGCGCCAAGCATTGGCTGTCGGTCGGCGCCCAGCCGACGGACCGCGTGGTGCACTTCCTGGCCAATGCCGGCCTGGTCGAGAAGCCCGCCGTCCGCGAGACCCCGAAGAAGTCGGCTCCGAAGGCCAAGGCGCAGGAGCGCCTGAAGGCCGAGGCCGCCGCTGCCGCGGCTGCCGCCGAGGGCTGACAAGAGTGAGGGTGGGCCTGATGGCCCGCAAGGTTGAGGTCGTGACGACGTGCCGGGTGCTCCTACGATGACCGCCAAGATCTGTGTCGGCCAGTTCGCGGGATCGCACGGCGTGCGGGGGCTGGTGAAGCTGCGCAGCTTCACCGCCGAACCCGCCGACATCATGGCCTATGGCCCGCTGTCGGATGAAGCCGGCGCCCGCCGCTTCACGGTGACGCTCCAAGGCATGGTCAAGGACAACTTCCTGGCCAAGGTCGACGGGGTGACGAGCCGGGAACAGGCGCAGGCGCTGGCCGGTGTGCGGCTCTACGTGGACCGCAACGCCCTGCCGTCGACGGAGGACGAGGACGAGTTCTACCACGCCGACCTGATCGGCCTGCGTGTGGAGCTCACCGACGGAACCGTCTACGGCACGGTGAAGGCGATCTACGATTTCGGAGCCGGCGACGTGCTCGAAGTCAGGACCGCCGGCGGGCCGCTGGAGATGCTTCCCTTCTCCAAGGCCTGCGTGCCGGTGGTGGATGTCCGGGGCGGACGCATCGTCGTCGATCTTCCGGCCGTGATCGAAGCCCGCGAGGGCTCCGAGGACGAGACGGAGGACGGGGGTGAAGACGAAAGCGGGAGCGGGGCGCCGTGAATCACGGTGCCGAAGGCCCGCGGGTCTGGACCGCCAAGGTTCTGACGCTGTTCCCGGAAATGTTTCCGGGGCCGCTCGGCCACTCGCTGGCCGGCAAGGCGCTGGAAAATGGAGTCTGGGCGCTGGAATCGGTGGACATTCGCTCGTTCGCGCGCGATAAACACCGCTCCGTCGACGACACCCCCTTCGGCGGAGGGGCCGGCATGGTCATGCGGCCCGACGTGCTGGACGCGGCTTTGACTGCGACGGCGGGACCTGTGGGGGCACCGGGACGCGGCCGGGCGATCTATCTGTCGCCTCGCGGACGGGTGCTGAACCAGGAACTGGTCAAGGAGCTGGCGGCCACTCCGGTGGTGACGCTGCTCTGCGGCCGGTACGAAGGGGTGGACCAGCGGGTCCTCGATGCGCACGGCCTCGAAGAGGTCAGCCTCGGGGATTTCGTGCTGTCCGGCGGTGAACTCGCCGCGCTGGGCCTGATGGATGCCGTGGTGCGCTTGCTCCCCGGCGTCATGGGCAACGTGGAGACGGCGGGGGAAGAGAGTTTCGAACGGGGGTTGCTCGAATACCCCCACTACACCCGGCCGGCGGTCTGGACCGACGGACAGGGTGTGGAGCGCGCGGTGCCGGAGGTTCTGCTCTCCGGTCACCACGGAAAGGTCAAGGCCTGGCGGCTGGCCGAGGCGGAGAAGATCACGGAGGCCCGACGGCCGGACCTGTGGTCGCTCTACCAGGCAAGCCGCCCGGCAGTAACTGTTACGAACAAGGGTCGGCGGCAGGCTCGCCGGCGCGACCCGAAACCGGAGTGACGGTCCGCCGCGAGGCGCGCCGATAGAAAAGGGGTAGTGCTATGAACCTGTTGCAGCAGCTCGAGCAGGAGCAGATCGAGAAGGCCCTCGGCGGCAAGACGATCCCGGAGTTCTCCTCGGGCGATACCGTCCGCGTGAACGTGAAGGTCGTCGAAGGCACGCGCGAGCGCGTCCAGGCCTATGAGGGTGTCGTCATCGCCCGCAAGAACGCCGGCGTGAACAGCTCCTTCACCGTTCGCAAGATCAGCTACGGCGAGGGCGTGGAGCGCGTGTTCCCGCTGTACTCCCCGCGCATCGACTCGATCGAGCTGGTCCGCAAGGGCGCCGTCCGTCGCGCCAAGCTGTACTATCTGCGCGATCTGCGCGGCAAGGCCGCCCGCATCGCCGAGCGCACCACCGGCCGCGGCATGGTCAACGGCCGCCGGGCTGCCGAGTAAGGCGCCTTCCGGTTCGTTCCAGGTTCATAGGTTCGGCGCCCGGCCATGCGGCTGGGCGTCTTCGTCCCGTCACCATCAGCAAAGCTTAAGGAGTAGGCGCCATGAAGCGCACGTTCCAGCCCTCCAAAATCGTGCGTAAGCGTCGCCACGGCTTCCGCCACCGCATGTCGACCGTCGGCGGCCGCAAGGTCATCGCCCGCCGCCGCGCCCGCGGCCGCAAGGTCCTGAGCGCCTGATCCCCGCGATGGCGGCGCCGGACCATAAGGTCGGGCGCCTGATGCGGCGGCCGGAATTTCTGGCCGTGGCCGGGACACGGCGCAAGCATGTGGCTCCCGGCCTGATCCTCCAGGTGCGCCGGCACGACGACAAGCAGCGGCCCGCCGATGGCGGTCCGCCGATCCGTCTCGGACTGACGGCGAGCCGCAAGGTCGGCAACGCGGTGGTGCGCAATCGCGCCCGCCGCCGTTTGCGTGAGGCCGCGCGGCAGATACTGCCCATCCACGCCGCACCGGGCCACGACTTCGTCCTGGTCGCGCGCGGCGACACGGCCGAGCGGCCGTGGACCGACCTGCTCGGCGACCTGACGGCCGGGCTGAAACGCCTCGGCCTGTGGCGCGAGGCGGAAGGCTAGGGGGCCCGCGACGTCATGTTTCGCATCGCCGGCCTCAGCCCACTCGCGCATCTTCTCCGCGCGCTCGTCTATCTCTATCGCTGGACCTTGTCGCCCTTCGTGGGCTGGCATTGCCGTTTCCAGCCGACCTGCTCCTGCTACGCCATCGAATCGCTGGAAAAGCACGGCGCCATCCGGGGGGGATGGCTGACGGTGCGCCGGCTTGGGCGTTGCCATCCCTGGGGCGGGTCCGGCTGGGATCCCGTGCCCGATCCCATGCCGCCGGGGGCATCGCCGCCCCATCGCTGCGGCTTGCCGGAAAAAGGGCATGCGGCGGTTGCCCAGCCCGGCGAAAACCCGTAACAAGGCCGCGCACACGCCGACCTTCTTCAAAGGCCCCACGGCAACCGGGACGCCATGACCGACCAACGCAACCTCATCATCGCGATTGCCCTGTCGATCGCCATCCTTCTGGGCTTCCAGTATTTCTACGAAAAGCCGCGGGTGGAGCAGCAGAAGCAACTCGCCGCCCAGCAGGCCGCCCAGACGGAGCAGTCAGTGCCGGTGCCGGCCCCCGGCGTGCCCGCCCAGCAGCCCCCCGCCATGGCTGAGGTCGCGAAGGAGCGCCCCGTCCTGCTCGCCGAGCAGCTGGCGGCCGGCACCCGCGTGAAGATCGACACGCCGGCCCTGCACGGCTCCGTCAACCTCGTCGGCGGCCGCATCGACGACCTGACGCTGGCCCAGTACCACGAGACCCCGGACCCCAAGAGCCCGGAGATCGTGCTGCTGGCCCCGGCCGGCACGCCCGCCGCCTATTATGCCGAATTCGGCTGGGTTCCGCAGGGCGCCGGCATCGCCGCGCCGACCGCGACGACCCGCTGGACCGCCGACGGCACCGCGCTGACCCCGGAGAAGCCGCTGACCCTGACCTGGGACAACGGCCAGGGCCTGGTGTTCGAGCGCAAGATCGCCGTCGACCCGGACTTCATGTTCACGGTGACGCAGACGGTCCGCAACACCGGCGCCAACCCGGTCACCCTGCTGCCCTACAGCCTGGTGTCGCGCACCGGCACGCCGCAGACCTCGGGCTACTACATCCTGCATGAAGGCCCGCTGGGCGTCTTCAACGGCACGCTGACCGAGCGGTCCTACGACGACCTGCGCAAGAAGGGCACCGAGCCGATCGAGACCACCGGCGGCTGGCTCGGCATCACCGACAAGTACTGGCTGGTGTCGGTGATCCCCGACCCGGCGCAGAAGGTCACCGCGCGCTTCGTCCACAGCACCGTCGCCAATGCCGACCGTTATCAGGCCGACTTCATGGGCGACGCGGTCACCGTGGCGCCTGGCGCCTCGGCCGAGACCACCGGCCGCCTGTTCGCCGGTGCCAAGCAGGTGAAGCTGCTGGACGCTTACTCCGAGAAACTGAACATCAAGAATTTCGATCTGGCGATCGACTTCGGCTGGTTCTACTTCCTGACCAAGCCCTTCTTCTACGCGCTCGACTTCTTCGGGCAGGTGCTGGGCAACTTCGGCCTCGCCATCCTGCTGCTGACCGTCTGCGTCAAGGCCGTCTTCTTCCCGCTCGCCAACAAGTCCTATCAGGCGATGAGCAAGATGAAGGCCCTGCAGCCGAAGATGCAGGAGCTGCGTGAGAAGTTCAGCGACGATCAGGCGCGCATGAACCAGGAACTGATGGCCATGTACAAGCGCGAGAAGGTCTCGCCTGTGTCGGGCTGTCTGCCGATCCTGATCCAGATCCCGGTGTTCTTCGCGCTCTACAAGGTCCTGTTCGTGACCATCGAGATGCGGCACGCGCCCTTCTTCGGCTGGATCCACGACCTGTCCTCGCCCGATCCGACGACCATCTTCAACCTGTTCGGCCTGATCCCCTGGGATCCTCCCGCCATGCTGCATCTCGGTGCCTGGCCGCTGATCATGGGCGTCACCATGTGGCTGCAGCAGAAGATGAACCCGGCCCCGCCGGACCCGATCCAGCAGAAGGTGTTCCAGTTCCTGCCCATCGTCTTCACCTTCATGCTTGCCGGCTTCCCGGCCGGTCTGGTGATCTACTGGGCCTGGAACAACCTGCTGTCCGTCGCCCAGCAGTGGACCATCATGCGCCGCATGGGCGTGAAGGTCTGATCATCGGATCTTCGTCCCCTCTGCCTATCGTCTGAGACCTGCCGCCGGCAAAGACCCTTGACGGGACTTTGCCGGCGGTATGTTTTTGAGCCCGTACCAACGAAAGCGCCCGCCATGACCACCCCCGACACGCCGACCCCCAACACCCCCAGCATCGTTTCCGGCTTCGACGAGGCCGCGCTGGAGGCAGGGCGGCTGCTGTTCGCCAAGGAGTGCGACTTCGTCTGGGGCGCCAACGCGCTGAACCAGCTGCCGGAGGCCGATCTGCCGGAGGTCGCCTTCGCCGGGCGGTCGAATGTCGGCAAGTCGAGCCTGGTGAACGCGCTGACCGGGCGCAAGACGCTGGCCCGCACCTCCAACACGCCGGGGCGCACGCAGCAGCTCAACTTCTTCAACCTCGGCAACCGGCTGAAGCTGGTGGACATGCCCGGTTACGGCTATGCCAAGGAATCGAAGGAGAAGGTGGAGGCGTGGAACGACATGGTCCGCCGCTTCCTGCGCGGGCGGGTGACGCTGCGCCGGGCGCTGGTGCTGATCGATTCGCGCCATGGGCTGAAGCCCAACGACCACGAGATCATGGAGATGCTGGACCGCACGGCGGTGCCCTATGTCGTCGTGCTGACCAAGGCGGACAAGGTGAAGCCGGCGGAGTTGGACAAGATCCGTCGCGACACCCAGGCGGGGCTGAAGAAGCACCCCGCCGCCTTCCCCGACCTCCACGTCACCAGTTCCGAGAAGGGCACCGGCATCGCCGAACTGCGCGCCAGCCTCGCCGCGCTCGCCCTGGCCGTGGACTGAGGGGCGGCGGCGATGGGTGGCTTTTCCCCCGCGCTGCTCTTCCTGATGCAGGCCCTGCTGCTGATCGCGGGGCCGTTCCTGCTGTGGCGGCTCGGCGGCGGGCGCCACGTCGCCCCGATGGTGGTGATCCAGATCCTGTTCGGCGTGGCTCTGGGTCCGTCGCTGCTCGGCCAACTGGTGCCGGAGCTATGGGGCGTGCTGTTCGCGCCGGCCGCCCTGGCGCCGCTGTCGGGCCTCGCGCTGATGGCCGTCGTCTTTTTTGCCTTCCTGACCGGGCTGCACCTCGACCCTGCTGATTTCCGCGGGCGGGGCGGCGCCTTCGCCACGGTGGCGCTGTCCAGCATGATCGTGCCGACACTGATGGGCGGGGCGCTGGGTTGGTGGCTGGCCGGCGCCTTTCCCGAGATGACCGGACCACACGCCACGCCGGGCCTGTTCGCCGCCGGCTTCGGCATCTGCGTCGGCGTCACCGCCTTGCCGGTGCTGGGCGCAATCCTGCGCGAGATGGATTTGCTGGGCGATCGGGTCGGGCGGCTGGCGCTGGGCTATGCGGCGGTGAACGATGCGCTGCTGTGGCTGCTGATCACCGCGGTGCTGGCCTGGGCCTCGGCGGACGGTGCGTCGGCGGGTGCGCCGGGCGGCGGTGGCTGGGCGGTCGCCTGGGTGGGAATGCTGGGCTTCGCCTATGTCGGGGTGACCGTTCTGGTCGTGCGTCCGCTGTTGGACCGCCTGCTGGAGCGGGTGGCGCCCGATGGGCGGATGGGAGACACGGCGGTGGTGGTGACCTGCGCGGCACTGCTCTCCTCGGCCGCGGTGACCGAGCTGATCGGGCTGCATTACATCCTGGGCGCCTTCGTCGCCGGAACCGCCATGCCGCGCCGCTACGCCGCCGCAATCCTCGACCGGCTGGAGCATTTCTCGACACTGATCCTGCTGCCCTTCTTCTTCACGCTGACCGGACTGAAGGTGACCCTGACGCTGGACGATCCGGCGCAGTGGACGGTCTTCGCACTTGCGACCCTGGCGACGCTCGTCGGCAAGATGGCCGGCACGACCTTGCCCGCGCGCCTGACCGGGGAGAGTTGGCCGGACGCCCTTCGGCTGGGCACGCTGATGCCCTGCAAGGGGCTGATGGAGGTGATCGTGCTGACCGTCCTGCTGGAGGCGGGGGTGCTGTCCGGCGCCTGCTTCTCGGCCATGGTGCTGATGGCGGTGGCGGTGACCGCGCTGACCCAGCCGATGACCCGGCTGGCCGGATGGTGGCGCCCGGCCGGCGCGGCATCGGCCGCAGCCGCAGGCGGCCGGCACGGGGGTATGTGACCGTTAAATTGACCCCTAGGCAACTGGCCGGCCTTTCCGTTAAAGAAGCCCAACCGTCCACCCCGACAAAGGGCATCCTCCCGTGCAGACTCCCACCCGTGACGAGTGGCTCGCCAAGGCCCGTACCCTGTCCGAAGCGCTGCCCTACATGCGACGCTATGCCGGGAGCACCTTCGTCATCAAGTACGGCGGCCACGCCATGGGCGACGCCAGCCTGGCGGAGCTGTTCGCGCGCGACATCGTCCTGTTGAAGCAGGTCGGCATCAACCCGGTGGTCGTCCACGGCGGCGGCCCGCAGATCGGCCAGATGCTGGAGCGTCTGAAGATCAAGTCCAGCTTCATCGACGGCCTGCGCGTCACCGACAAGGAGACGGTCGAAGTGGTCGAGATGGTGCTGGCCGGCTCCATCAACAAGCAGATCGTCGCCGCCATCAACGGCGCCGGCGGCCGCGCCGTCGGCCTGTCGGGCAAGGACAGCAACCTGATCACCGCCCGCCGGCTGGAGCGGGTGCAGCGCGACCCCGACAGCAACATCGAGCGGGTGCTGGACCTCGGCTTCGTCGGCGAGCCGTACAAGGTCAACCCGCAGATCCTGCACGCGCTCGCCCAGTCGGACATCATCCCGGTGATCGCGCCGGTCGGTTTCGACGTCAATGGCGACACCTACAACATCAACGCCGACACCGCGGCCGGTGCGGTCGCGGCGGCGGTGAAGGCGGCACGCTTCTTCCTGCTGACCGACGTCGCCGGCGTCCTCGACAAGGAGAAGAAGCTGATCGAGAAGATGTCGCTGGAGGATGCCCACAAGGCCATCGCCGACGGCACCGCGTCCGGCGGCATGATCCCGAAGATCGAAACCTGCATCGGCGCGGTGGAGCAGGGCGTCGACGCCGCTGTTATCCTGGATGGCCGCGTGCCGCATGCGCTGCTGCTGGAAATCTTCACCGAAGGCGGCGCCGGCACCCTGATCGGCAAGGCCTGACGCTGCAATAGGGGGGCCGATGACCGACCTGCGCAAGGACCTGCTCCGCCAGATGAAGGCCATCCGCGACCGGATGGACCCGAAGCTGGTGGAGCGCGCCAAGTTGGCGGCGTTGGGCAAGGTCCCCTACGACAGCGACGCCGCCAAGGAAGCGGTCGGCCATTTCCTGGATGCCAAGCGGGATGGCGGTGCCTTCCGCCGCAAGCTGGAACAGGCGCTGAAGGCGGAGGGGGAGACGCTGGACCTCGACACCGAGGGGAAGGCGCCGCCGCCCATGAAGCCGCGGCGCGGCGGCCGGATGACGTAAGCGCTCCACCTGCCGTCTCGAACCCACGCAAGGAGCACAGCCTTGCTGCATGTCTTCGTCAATGACGGTGGTCTGCTGCGCTGGGCCAGGGAGGCCGCGGACGAGGTGGGGCCGCTGCCCGAGGCCACCGTCTGGCTGGATCTGATCAACCCGACCGCCGAGGACTTGGCGCGGGCGGAGTCGCTGATCGGCACCAGCCTGCCCACCCGCGAGCAGATGGCGGAGATCGAGGAGTCGAGCCGCCTGCGCGTCGCCGGTGGCGCCCTGACCATGACCGTCACCGCCCTGGTCTGGGCCGACACCGACGAGCCGCGCATCGCCACCGTCAGCTTCGTGCTGGCCGGGCGCCGGCTGGTCACCATCCACGACATCGATCCGCAGGCCCTGCTGGCCTTCCGCCGCCGCGCCACCCATGGGCAGGTGTCCGCCTCCCGAGGCGAACTGGTTCTGGCGGCGCTGGTGGACGGGATGGTCGACCGCACCTCCGCCGTGCTGCGGCGGACCGGGGTAGAGTTGGACGTGCTCAACCGCCGCTTCTTCCGCGGACGCAAGCTGCGCTCGCGCGGCGAAACGCTGGACGATGCCCAGACGCTGAAGCGCATCGGCCATGCCGGGCATCTGATCGGCAAGGCGCGCATCAGCCTGGCCAGCCTGTCGCGCATGACCGATTTCCTGGCGCGCGGCGACGGCTGGAACCCTGGCAAGGCGACGCGGCGCTGGGCCAAGACGACGCTGCAGGATCTGCGCGGGCTCGACCAGTATGCCCGTTTCCTGTCGGGAAAGGTCGCTCTGGCGCTGGACACGGCGCTGGGACAAATCAACGTGGAGCAGAACGAGATCGTCAAAATCGTCTCGGTCCTGACCGTCCTGCTGTTTCCGCCGACCCTGGTCGCCAGCATCGGCGGCATGAACTTCGAAGAGATGCCGGGGACCGACTCGCTTTTCGGCTATCCCAGCGCCCTGGGGCTGATGCTGCTGTCGGCGCTGCTGCCGATGATCTATGTCCGTCTGAAACGCTGGATGTGACGCGGCATCCAGACAGTACGACTTGCGGATCGTCCGCGGTTCTTTCCTTTTGACAGGGTCCGTCCGTCCCGGCAGGATGGGCGCATTCCAGGGGGGTCCCGACAGGGGGCTGAGATACCAACGGCCGGACGGCGCCAAGCGTCTTCGGCAGCGTGGTGACCCTTCGAACCTGATCCGGGTCATACCGGCGAAGGGAGGGACCTCGTGACGGGCCGCAAAGGCCCGTCCGGCCGTAGCGACGCCCGCCATATCAGGGAACGGCCCGCACGAAGACACCGAACCTCCGTCCGCAGTCCCGGGTTTGTCCGCCCAACTCCGACGGAGAAACCCAATGCCTAAGGACTTCAACGAAGCCGCCATCCGCATTTCGACCGGCCCGCTGCCGTCGTCGCGGAAAATCCATCTGCCGGGCACGCGCTTTCCCGACCTGCGCGTCGCCATGCGCGAGATCGCGCTGTCGGGCGGCGAACCGCCGCTGACCGTCTATGATTCCTCCGGCCCCTACACCGACGAGGCCGTGGCGATCGATGTGCGGGCCGGTCTGGCCAAGCACCGCCGCGACTGGATCCTGGCCCGCGGCGATGTGGAGACCACGGACAACGGCGTGCTGCGCGCCAAGGGCGGCGGTGCCGTCACGCAAATGGCCTATGCCCGCGCCGGCATCGTCACCGCCGAGATGGAATACATCGCCGTCCGCGAGAATATCGGCCGCGCCGGGGCGCTGGACTCAGTTCGCGACGGCGAGGATTTCGGGGCCGGGATTCCCGACTTCATCACCCCGGAATTCGTCCGTGACGAAGTGGCGCGCGGGCGGGCGATCATCCCCTCCAACGTCAACCACCCCGAATCGGAGCCGATGATCATCGGCCGGAACTTCCTGACCAAGATCAACGCCAACATCGGCAACTCCGCCGTGACCTCCTCGATCGAGGAGGAGGTGGAGAAGATGGTCTGGTCGATCCGCTGGGGGGCCGACACCGTGATGGATCTCTCCACCGGTGCCGACATCCACCAGACCCGCGAATGGATCCTGCGCAACTCCCCGGTGCCCATCGGAACGGTGCCGATCTATCAGGCGCTGGAAAAGGTGAAGGGCAGGGCCGAGGACCTGACCTGGGAATTGTTCCGCGACACGTTGATCGAACAGGCGGAGCAGGGCGTCGATTACTTCACCATCCATGCCGGCCTGCGGCTGGCCCATATTCCGCTGACCGCCAAGCGGGTGACCGGCATCGTTTCGCGCGGCGGCTCGATCATCGCCAAATGGTGTCTGGCGCATCACCGCGAGAGCTTCCTCTACGACCATTTCGCCGACATCGTCGAGATCTGCCGCGCCTATGACGTGGCGCTGTCGATGGGCGACGGGTTGCGGCCGGGTAGCCAGGCCGACGCCAACGACGCCGCCCAGTTCGCCGAGTTGGAGACATTGGGTGAGCTGACGAAGATCGCCTGGGCGCGCGACGTGCAGGTGATGATCGAAGGGCCGGGCCATGTGCCGATGCACAAGATCAAGCACAATGTGGAGAAGCAGTTGGCCCTGTGCGGCGAGGCGCCCTTCTACACGCTGGGGCCGTTGGTGACCGACATCGCGCCGGGATACGACCACATCACCAGCGCCATCGGTGCGGCGATGATCGGCTGGTTCGGGACGGCGATGCTCTGCTACGTCACGCCGAAGGAGCATCTGGGTCTGCCCGACCGGGACGACGTGAAGGCCGGCGTCATCGCCTACAAGATCGCCGCCCATGCCGCCGATCTCGCCAAGGGTCATCCGGCGGCCCGGCTGCGCGACGACGCCATGTCGCGCGCTCGCTTCTCGTTCCGTTGGCGCGACCAGTTCGCCCTGTCGCTCGATCCCGAGACGGCGATGGCCTACCATGACGAGACCCTGCCGGCCGAAGGGGCCAAGACCGCGCATTTCTGTTCGATGTGCGGGCCGAAATTCTGTTCGATGAAGATCACGCAGGAAATCCGCGATGCTGCGGAGTCCGGCATGGCCGAGATGTCGCAGAAGTTCCGCGAGTCGGGCGGGGAGATTTATCAGCCCGCGGCGGAGTGAGGGAGTGGAGGGGGCGGGTCGCCCCCTCCGTCACCCCGCGTACCTGATCTCCAGCACCTCCACCTGCTCCATCCCCGCCGGTGTGCGCACGTCCACCAGATCGCCTTCCCGCGCCTTCAGCAGCGCGCGGGCGATGGGGGAGATCCAGCTGACATGGCCGCGGTCGGGATCGACCTCGTCGGCGCCGACTATGGTGATGGTGTTCTCGGATCCGTCCTCGCGGGCATAGGTGACGGTGGCGCCGAAGAAGACCTGTTCGCGGTTCTTCTGGTCTTGCGGATTGACCACCACCGCCGATTCCAACCGCTTGTTCAGGAAACGGATGCGACGGTCGAGCTCGCGCAGGCGTTTCTTGCCATAGAGATAATCGCCGTTCTCCGACCGGTCGCCGTTGCCGGCGGCCCAGGAAACCACCTCCACCACTTTCGGCCGCTCCACCCGCAGCAGGTGGCGCAGTTCCTCCTGCATGCGCTGGAAGCCGGGCGGCGTCATGTAGTTCTTGAAGCCCTGCGGCAGCGGTGCCGGGTCGTCGAGTTCGTCGTCGTCCGGCGTGTCGTTCTCGCGGGTGAAGGCTTTGCTCATGGTCCGACCTGTCCTGTGGCAGGAAGATAACGTCCGGGAAAAGGAAAAGGCGCCTTGCGGCGCCTTTTCCCGTTCCAGAGGTTTCAACGGGCCGTTCGGCTTACCGCTTCCACCAGCCGCGGCGCGGCTTGCCGGAGGCATCGCCGTTGTCGCCGGCCGCAGCAGGAGCCGCAGCAGGTTCCGAAACGGCTGCCGGAGCGGCGGCGGGAGCGGCTTCGGCCGGAGCTTCGGCCGCGGCCTTGCGCTTGCGCGACGCCTTCTTGGCCGGAGCCGTGTCGGTCGCGACCTCAGCCGGTGCTTCCGCAGCGGCGGCCTTGCGCTTGCGGCCCTTGGCCGGCGCTTCGGCGACCGCAGGCGCGGCAGCGGGAGCGGCCTCCACCGGAGCCTCGGCAGCGGCCTTGCGCTTGCGCGACGCCTTCTTGGCCGGTGCTTCGACGACCACCGGAGCGGCTTCGGCCGGTGCTTCGGCAGCGGCCTTGCGCTTGCGGGACGCCTTCTTGGCCGGTGCTTCGGCAACCGCCGGAGCGGCTTCGGCCGGAGCTTCGGCAGCGGCCTTGCGCTTGCGGGACGCCTTCTTGGCCGGAGCCTTCCCGGCGGCGGCTTCGGCCGGGGCCGGAGCGGTCACCGGCGGCTCGGTCGCAGGCACCGGAACCGGAGCCTCTTCCGCGACCTGTGCGGGAGCGCTCTCGCCGGCCAGGATCCAGTCGAGGTCGGACGACTCGGCCGGAGCCTGGACAGGAGCGGCTTCGGCCGGAGCGGCAGCCGACTGGTCGGCAGCGGTCTCCTCGCCGCCCTCCAGCCCTTCCGCACCTTCGCGGCGGGACCGGCGGCGACCACCGCGCTTGCCGCGGCGACGCTTCTTGCGGCCATCGGCGTTGCGATCGCCGGCGTCGGCGCCGGCCTCCTCGTCGCCCTCGCCCTCGCCCTCTCCGTCGCCCTCGCCCTCGTCCTCATCCGAGTCGTCGTCTTCGGTCGGCTCGGAGATGGCAGCGCCGGGGATGGCCTCGGCGGCAACCGGCAGGCCGGTCTCGGCGGCCTCGTCGCCCGTCTCGTCGGACTCCTCGGCATCTTCGCCCGCACCGGTGGTGTCGCCTTCGACGCGGCCTTCCTCGCGGTCACGGCCACGGCCACGGCGGCGGCGGCGGCGGCGGCGGCGATCCTCGCCATTGCCGTCGCCATTGGCTCCGTTGGTCTCGGCGCGCTCGCCGGTCTCCTCGGCCTGGGCGGTCTCGACGTCGGCCTCCTCCTCGACCGGCTCGACGACCGGCTCGGCGGCGAGCGCACGATCGGTCTCGGCCATGACGCGGTCGGCGCTGACCAGCGGACCGTCTTCGTCGGGCAGGCGGGCCTTGTTGCGCTCCAGACGGTGGTCCGGGGCGATCAGGCCGTCGTCGGCCTGGACCATGACGTGGAAGCTGTGACGCTCCTCGATCTTGGCCAGCTCACCGCGCTTCTGGTTGAGGATGTAGAGCGCGATGGAGGTCGGGACGTAGATGGTGATCTCCGCCGACCGCTTGCGGATGCCCTCTTCCTCGATGGCACGCAGGACGTGCAGTGAGGCGGATTCGACCGAACGGACGACGCCGGTGCCCGAGCAGTGCGGGCAGCGCTCGAAGTTGGTCTCCAGCAACGACGGGCGCAGACGCTGGCGCGACAGCTCCAGGAGGCCGAAGGCGGAGATGCGGCCGAGCTGGATGCGTGCCCGGTCGTTCTTCATCGCCTCCTTCATGCGGCGCTCGACGGCGGCGTTGTTCCGCGGCTCCTCCATGTCGATGAAGTCGATGACGATCAGGCCGGCCAGATCGCGCAGACGCAGCTGGCGCGCCACCTCGTCGGCGGCCTCCAGGTTGGTCTTGTAGGCGGTTTCCTCGATGTTGCGCTCGCGGGTCGACTTGCCGGAGTTGACGTCGATGGAGACCAGCGCCTCGGTCGGGTTGATGACGATGTAGCCGCCGGAGCGCAGCTGCACCACCGGGCTGTGGATGGCGTCGATCTGGGTTTCCACCTGATAGCGGTGGAACAACGGGATCTGGCTGTCGCGGTACAGCTGGACGCGCTGGGAATGGCCCGGCATCAGCATGTCCATGAACTCGCGCGCCGTGCGGAAGCCGGCCTCGCCCTCGACCCAGATCTCGTCGATGTCGTTGGAGTACAGATCGCGGATCGACCGCTTGATCAGGTTCGCCTCTTCATAGATGAGGCAGGGCGCCGACGACTTCAGCGTCTGTTCGCGGATGTCGTCCCACAGGCGCAGCAGATATTCCAGGTCGCGCTTGATCTCGGGCTTGGAACGCTCCAGACCGGCGGTGCGCAGGATGACCGCCATGCCGTCGGGAATGTCCAGGTCGGACAGGATTTCCTTCAGGCGCTTGCGATCGGCCGGGTTGGTGATCTTGCGGGAAATCCCGCCGCCGCGGCCGGTGTTGGGCATCAGGACGCAGTAGCGGCCGGGCAGCGACAGGTAGGTGGTCAGGGCGGCGCCCTTGTTGCCGCGCTCCTCCTTCGTCACCTGCACCAGCATGACCTGCCGGCGCTTCACCACTTCCTGGATCTTGTAGGAGCGCAGCGGGCGCGAGCGGCGGCGCTGGGTCTCGACCTCTTCATCCTCGTCGCCGCCGACCATGTCGGGGGCGTCGGCGGACTGGGCGGCGTCCTGGGCGGCGGCCTCGGACGGAGCGGCCTGCTCCTCGCCGCCATTGCCTTCGTCCTCGCCGTCCTCACCGTCGTCGCCGGCATCCTCGTCGGACGCCTCCGGCGCGATGGGGGAGGGCATCGGCGACCATTCCTCGACCACCTGTTCGGGGCGGATCGGCTCGCCCATCACGGCACCGTCGGCGGCGGCCTCGGCGCGGGCTTCCGCCTGCTCCTCCAGCCGGCGCTCTTCGGCCAGCAGGGCTTCGCGGTCGGCGACGGGGATGCGGTAATAGTCGGGGTGGATTTCGGAGAAGGCGAGGAAGCCGTGGCGGTTGCCGCCATATTCCACGAAGGCAGCCTGGAGCGAAGGCTCGACCCGCGTCACTTTCGCGAGGTAGATGTTGCCCTTCAGCTGCTTGCGGCTGGCAATCTCGAAGTCGAGTTCTTCCAGCCGGTTACCATTGACCACGGCGACCCGGGTTTCCTCCGGGTGCGTGGCGTCCACCAGCATGCGCTTGGCCATATACGGTCCTCAACGGCGCGACCCAGGGAACCCGCGCGACCGGTCGGGCCGCCTGGACGCAGCGTCTGTTGTGGGCGAAGCATACGGCACGACGGACCGGAACCGCCGAACGGCGCTGACGAGAGCAGCCAGGACGGCCCGGTCGACACGCGCCGGGCTGCCGCCTTGCGGCCACAGCCAGCTTCGAGGTTTCGTCCTCTCACCGCCAATCCGAACGCGCCACCCCGCGACGTCCCTCCGGCGCAAATGGCCGGACAGGCGGTGTCGGAGGCGACGCCGCAGCCCCTTGGACGGCCCCGTGACCGGCGATCGGCTGACCTCCGGATCGATGGAATCGAGTACCGGGGATCAGCGAATCGGCGCTCACCTTGGGAGTCCGACCCGAATCTGGCGAATTGCGGTCTGTCGCAAAGATACCATAGACAAGCGATCCCTCTTGCACAACGCGGAAATGCGCCGATTCGGCGAACAACTTCGCCCTGGGGAAGCGTAAGCGTGACTTTCTCCCGGAACTGCGAGTCGGGCTGCTGTCGGGGTGGCCGCGGCGGCCGGGCCGCGGGGCACTGTTGCAGGAACGGCACCCCGGTCCGGAATTGGGAGCGGCTGTGACGTTCCGCGTTGAGGGCGTTGAATTGGCTGGGCTATAGCTGATCGTCCGCCCGCCGTCCGCCACCGGGGAGACACGATGCAACGGCCGCCCAGCCTGCCGCCCGCCGCCATGCCCGACCGCCTGCCGGCTGCCGCCCATCCCAAGTGCGGGGGCGGGCGCGGCGCCGTGACGCGGGGGCTTGCGCGTGCGCTGGGCGTGGTGCTGCCGGTCCTGCTGGCCCTGCTGCTTCTCACCGGTCTTCCCGCCGTGGCGCAGACCACGGCGGCGCTGCCGTCCCCGCCGCCGCGCACCGCGGTGGTCGATGCCCGGCTGGGCATCCATCCCGACAAGACCCGTTTCGTGCTGGAGGTGAGCGACCCGGTGTCCTTCAGCGTGTCGCTGGCCACCGACCCCTACCGCATCATCGTCGACTTGCCCGATCTGGTCTGGCCGGGCGGATCGCTGCCGGTGGAGGGCAAGGGGGTGGTCGCGCGCTACCATCATTCGGCAGGCGGACCGCGCGGCACGCGCCTGACCTTCGAGACCGTCGGTCCGGCCAAGCTGCGGGAGGGCTACATGATCCCGCCGCGCGACGGCCGTCAGCCGCGCCTCGTCCTCGACCTGGAAAAGACGACGGTGGCGGAGTTCCGGCAACTCGCGGCGGCATCTGGTGCCAAGACGGGCGCGGGCATGGCGTCGGGCAAGGGTCAGCTGACGATGGGTGCGGTGGTGGCGTCGGCGATGGCCGTTCCGATGCCTGTTCCTGCTCCGGCGCCATCCCCTCAGGACGATCCGCCCGCCAGCGGAATCGTTTCCACCGCGCCGCCCTTCGTGCCGCTGCCGCCGATCCCGCCGGCGCAGCTGATTCCGGCCGCGTTGCCGTCCGCCCCGCCGCTGCCGGACGGCAAGCCGTCCACCGTGGCGGAAAAGCCGCTGATCGTGCTCGACCCCGGCCATGGCGGCCAGGATCCTGGCGCCGTCGGCGTCGGCGGCATCTATGAGAAGGACATCACGCTCGCCGCCGCCAGGGAGGTGAAGCGCCAACTGGAGGCGACCGGCCGGTACCGTGTCAGGCTGACCCGCGACGCCGACGTGTTCATCCGCCTGCGCGACCGCGTCGCCATCGGGCGCGAGGCCGGGGCCGACCTGTTCATCTCGCTGCATGCCGACAGCATCAGCAGCGGCGACATGCGGGGCCTGTCGATCTACACCCTGTCGGACAAGGCGTCGGACCGCGAGGCGGAGATGCTGGCCGCCAAGGAAAACCGGGCCGATGCGCTGGTCGGGCTCGACCTGACGGGCGAGAACCCGCTGGTCGCCAACATCCTGATCGATCTGGCCCAACGCGATACGAAGAACCATTCCAAGCGTTTCGCGACGCTGGCCCTGCAGAGTCTGGGACGCGAGGTGCCGCTGATTCCCAGCAAGCCGCACCGGCAGGCCGGCTTCGCCGTGCTGACGGCGCCCGACGTGCCGTCGGTGCTGGTCGAGATGGGCTATCTGTCGAACCGCAAGGATGCCGGACTGCTGGCCTCCGCCGCGCACCGCGAACGGCTGGGCCGCGGGCTGGCCCGCACCATCGACGCCTATTTCCGCTGGCTGCACGGCGCCCAGCGGAGCTGAGCTTGCGGGGCCGAGCTTGCGGGGCTGGGGCTTGGCCGGGCGGCTTACCCCCTCCGCGCGGGCGCTTTTTCGCGGGTGCCCTCTGCGCGTCACATTTTCCTGACATGACGGGAACGGGGGCGGCACTTCGCATCGCGGCGGTGTAGGATGCGCCGCCCAGTCAGACGCGCCTTGCGCTCCGCATCCCGGAAACGGGACGGTGCCAGTCGCGCCGTTCGTCGTATCTTGCAGGATCGGTCATGCGCCTTCTTCTGTCCTTGCTGATGGCCTTCGTGATGCTGGCTCTTGCCGGTGCCGGGGGGCTGGTCTTCCTGTTGGACCACTACGACCAGGACCTGCCCGACTACACCAAGCTGGCCAACTACGAGCCGCCGGTGACCACGCGCATCTATGCGGGCGACGGGCGGCTGATGGCGGAATTCGCGTCGGAACGCCGCATCTTCGTGCCGATCGACGCCATGCCGCGCCAGGTCATCAACGCCTTCATGGCGGCCGAGGACAAGAATTTCTACGCCCACCAGGGCGTCGACCCGCTCGGCATCCTGCGCGCGATCCTGACCAACATCGAGAATTTCGGCCGCGACCGCCGCCCGGTCGGCGCCAGCACGATCACGCAGCAGGTCGCCAAGAACATGCTGCTGACCAACGAGGTGTCCTTCGCCCGCAAGATCAAGGAGGCGATCCTGGCGGTCCGCATCGAGCGGGCCTTCACCAAGGACCGCATCATGGAGCTGTACCTCAACGAGATCTTCCTGGGGAACCGCTCCTACGGCGTGGCGGCGGCGGCGCTGAACTATTTCAACAAGGCGCTGGACGAGCTGAGCATCGAGGAGGTCGCCTTCCTGGCGGCCTTGCCGAAGGCGCCCTCCAACTACAATCCCGACCGCCAGCACGATGCTGCCGTCGCCCGCCGCAACTGGGTGATCGGCCGCATGTCGGAGGACGGCTACGTCACGCCGGACGAGGCGAAGGCTGCCCAGTCCCGGCCGCTGCTGACCCGCAAGCGCGACGAGCAGGAGGTGGTGACCGCCGAGTATTTCGCCGAGGAGATCCGGCGCGAGCTGGTGAAGCTCTATGGCGAGCAGGCGCTGTATGAGGGCGGCCTGTCGGTGCGCGCCTCGATGAACCCGCAGCTGCAGGCGGCGGCGACCAAGTCGCTGCGCGACGGGCTGGTCGCCTATGACCGCCGCCATGGCTGGCGCGGGCCGGTGGCGAAGATGGAGAGTTTCGACAACTGGCCGAAGAAGCTGACCGCCATGCCGCCGCCCGCGGGCTCCGAGGGCTGGAAACTTGCCGTCGTGCTGAAGGACGATCAGGCGGACGGGCTGGACATCGGTCTGGCCGACGGCAGCCGCGGCCGCATCCCGCTGTCGGAACTGCGCTGGGCCCGCGCGGCGAAGGAGGGCGAGGCCGTGGGGCCGGCGATCCGCAAGCCGTCGGACGTCGCCAAGCTGGGCGACATCCTGCTGGTCGAGGCGATCAGCGGCCCGGCGCCCAAGGACGAGGACGAGAAGCCGGCCAAGAAGGGGGCCCAGGCGGCGGCGAAGGAACTGCCGCCGGGCAGCTTCGCCCTGCGCCAGATCCCGCAGGTGCAGGGCGGCCTCGTTGCGCTCGATCCCCACACCGGGCGCGTGCTGGCGATGGTCGGCGGCTTCTCTCCCGCCATGAGCGTGTTCAACCGCGCAACCCAGGCGCTGCGCCAGCCCGGTTCCTCCTTCAAGCCCTTCGTCTATCTGACGGCGCTGAACCAGGGCTTCACCCCGTCGTCGCTGGTGATGGACGCGCCCTTCGCCTTCGATCCGGGCGGTGGGCAGCCGGTCTGGCGGCCGGAGAACTACAGCCACGAATTCTACGGCCCGACTCCCTTGCGCGTCGGCATCGAGAAGTCGCGCAACGTCATGACCGTCCGCCTCGCCCAGCAGATCGGCATGGACAAGGTCAAGGCCCTGGTCGAGAAGTTCGGCATCGTCGACAACCTGCAGCCCTACCTGCCGATGTCGCTGGGCGCCGGCGAAACCACGGTCCTGCGGCTCGCCACCGCCTACGCCATGCTGGACAATGGCGGCAAGCGGGTGGTGCCGACCTTCATCGACCGCGTCCAGGACCGCAACGGCAAGACCGTGTTCCGCCACGACAACCGTGCCTGCGAAGGCTGCACCAACGTTGCCTGGAAGGAAGGCATGGCCGTCCCCGCGGTGCCAGACACCCGCGAGCAGGTGAACGACCCGCGCACCACCTACCAGATCGTCTCGATCTTGGAAGGCGTGGTCCAGCGCGGCACGGCCGCGTCGCTGAAGTCGCTGGGCAAGCCGCTGGCCGGCAAGACCGGCACCACCAACGACAGCCACGATGCTTGGTTCGTCGGCTTCTCGCCCGATCTGGTGGTCGGCACCTATATCGGCTTCGACCAGCCGCGCTCGCTGGGCAGCCGCGAGACCGGCGGCTCCGCTGCGGTCCCGGTGTTCAAGGAGGTCATGCAGGTGGCGTTGAAGGACAAGCCGGCGACACCCTTCCGCGTCCCGCCCGGCCTGCGCCTCGTCCGCGTGAACCCGGCCAACGGCCAGCTGGCTCAGCCCGGCGACAGCCGCGCCATCTGGGAAGCTTTCCTCCCCGGCACCGAACCCAATCCGGACCAGCCGCAGCTGGTGCTGGACGGTTCGGTCCAGGGGGCCGGCGCGATGATGGGGGATCCGAACGCGGGCTTCGACGGCGCCCAGCCGGGCGTCCAGGCGCCGCCGGCCGCGGCGACGCTGGGGACCGGCGGGCTTTACTGAGCGAAAAGGAAAGGGGGGGCGTCCTTGCGGGCGCCCCCCTTCGTCAATGGGTGGAGGCCGCTCCCGCCACCGTCCCTACCACCGTCCCCGCCGCCGTCAGCGAGGCGATGGCGTCCACCGGACAGCTGCCGAGCGGGCGCAATTCCGGTTCCAGCGCCGCGAACATCGCGCGCACGCCGTCCTCGTTGACGTGCAGGGCGTCCATGAACAGCTCGTCCTTGTCCACCGCGCGGCGGGCGTCGATCACGGTCACGCCGGACGGCAGGCGGCTCTTCATCTCGGCGAAGAAAGCATCGAAATTCTTCAGCTTGCCGGCATAAGTCGGGAAGTAGGGGGTGATGACCACCGCCACCCGGGTGCCCTGCGCCTGGGCGCTACGGATGATGCGGTCCAGTGCCTGCCAGTTGGCGTCGGCGGCGGTCATCACCTCTTCCGGCGCGGCGGCGAGCTGGGCCTTCATCGGTTCGGGGATGGCGCCGACCAGCGTGCGGTCGGCGGCGGGCTTCAGCAGGCCGGCGATCAGCCGCATGGTCTGGTTGTTGTTGAAGGTCATCAGGTTGAAGGCGTGGTTGGCCATCCACAGTTCCCGGTTTTCCTGCCGGACGAAGGCGTCGATGCGCGGCGAGTAGTAGGCCAGCAGCGGCAGGTCGGCGAGGTCGTGCGGATTGTCGACCAGACCGGTCGGCTCCAGGATCAGCAGGCGCGGTGCGCCGTGCCGCTCAACGTAATCCTCCCACAGCAGGGCCGACAGCACGGTCGGCGCACCGCCCATGCCCAGGTTCAGCGCCCGGCCGCAGGTCATGTCCTGCAGGGTGGAGACCGGGAAATGGTTGTCCGCCCGCGAGTTGCCCAGCACCAGCACGTCGGCCGACCCGCGGGTGGGGCGGGCGGCCTGACCGGGGGCGGAGGCGAGGGCCGCCTTGACCATCAGGGCGCCCGGCGTCTCGTCCGTCGGCCCGTCCGGCTGCCTGTCGGGCTTGGCCGCCGGCAAATCCTGCGGCTCGACCGGACGGTAGATCGCCATGAAGCGGTCGCTGGAGCGTAGAAGCAGGTCGCCCAACGCCGAAGCCAGGACCCGGTCCATCGCCGTGACGGTGGCGAGGATCAGCGCGATGCAAGCCAGAAGGCGGTACATGGGAGGGTCTCCGTCCGGTCTTTAGAACTGGAAGTAGATGAAGGCGTGGTTGGCGAAGCTGCCGAACAGCAGCATCACCAGGATCAGGGCGGAGCAGGCCATCGACCGCGCCACCACGTTGGTCCCGGCATAGCGGCGGCCCGCGCCGCGTTCGATCAGCGCATCGACCATCAGCACGATCAGGCCGGCGACGGCGACGCGCAGCAGCGAACTGGCCTGGAGGTTGCCCTGCTGCAGCCCGAAATCGCCGTGGGCGATGATGCCGAGGATGGTCCAGACCGTCTGCAGACTGTCCGCACGGAAGGGCAGCCAGGTCAGGGTCACCACGATGAAGACGAGCCCGATCATCACCAGCCGCCCGGCGGCCAGCATCGGACCGCTGAGGCGCACCGGGCTGGCGGCGGCCAGCCGGCGCGCGCCGTCCTCCACCAGCATCAGCCCGCCATGCAGCGCCCCCCACAGGACGAAGGTCCAGTTGGCGCCGTGCCACAGGCCGGAGATCAGCATGGTGATGACGACGTTGCGGATGCGCAGCCAGCGCGTGCGGCTGCCGCCCATCGGCACATAGACGTAGTCGCGGAACCAGGTGGACAACGAGATGTGCCAGCGCCGCCAGAAGTCGCGCATCCCGGTGGCGAAGTAGGGCCGGGCGAAATTCTGGCACATGGTGTAGCCGAAGATCTGCGCCAGACCGATGGCGATCAGCGAATAGCCGGCGAAGTCGCCGTAGATCTGCAGCGAGAAGCAGAACAGGCCGATCACATGCTGGAGCGCGTTGAAGAACTCCGGCTGGTGGAAGCGGGCATCGACCACCACCGCCGCATTGTCGGCCAGCCCGATCTTCAGGAAATAGCCCCAGATCACCTTTTCCAGGCCGGCGAAGCGCTCCTCGAACGGGATGTCGCGCGGGCGCTGCTGGATTTGCGGCAGCAGGTCGCGCGCGCGGACGATCGGGCCGGCCACCAGCTGCGGGAAGAAGGCGACGAAGGTGGCATAGCGCATCAGCGACCGTTCCGGCTGCTTCACCTCGCCGGTGTAGAGATCGATGCCGTAGCTGAGATTCTGGAAGGTGTAGAAGGAGATGCCGACCGGAAGCAGGATGTCGAGCGTCCGCCGTCCGACGTCGATGCCAAGTGACGCGAGCGCGATCTCCGCGCTGTCCGCGAAGAAGTTGTAGTATTTGAAAAAGAACAGCATGCCCAGGTTGGCGCCCAGGCTGATGAACAGGTACAGCTTCTTGGTCTGGCGGTCGGGCGAATCGGCGATCTTCAAACCGCAGTAGAAGTCGATGAAGGTGCTGAGCGCCAGCAGCGCGCAGAACCGGTAATCCCAATAGCCGTAGAAGATGTAACTGGCCACCAGCAGGAAGGGCGTGAAGGCGCGCGTGCGCGCCAGCGCCATGAAACCGGCGCTGAACACGGTGATGAACAGCAGGAAGTTCAGGCTGGTGAAGCTCATCGTGCCCCCGGCAGAGATGCTCGCGCGTCCGCGCAACCGCGCAAGAAAGGCGAAGTTCGGAGCCGAAGATAACCACGATTTCGGGGATTTCCCGCCGCCGCGGTAGGGTTGTGCCCCCGGATATGGGACGTACTCTGAAATGAGCCGGGCGGATGATTCCAAACGGTTAGGACCGCCAAGCCGGGACTGGGCCATACACGAAAGTGGCAAGCCCTCGCCGATGGCGGAGCCCGGTTGGGACTATCCCCGCCTGCTTCGCGGTCATTAAGGGGGTGCAAGCCGGGGAACGAGCCGCTACATATGCAGCCGACAAACCCTTCAACTCTGGCTGACGAGGAGGCACCGCCATGCGGGCCGAGATCGAAGCGGCCGCCGGCGAGATCAGAGAATCGCTGGCGCTGCTGAGGAGGCATCTTTGACTGGGACAATGCACTGCGGCGTCTCGACGAACTGAACAACCTCGCCGAGGACCCCAAGCTTTGGGACGATCCCTCGCGAGCCCAGACCATCATGCGCGAGCGTACCCAGCTGGAGGCTTCGGTTTCCGGCTACCGGTCGCTGGAGCGCGACCTGTCCGACAGCCTGGAACTGATCGAGATGGGCGAGGCGGAGGGTGACGCCACCGTCGTCGCCGATGCGGAGGCACAGCTCTACGGTCTGCGCGACCGCGCCAACAAACTGCAGATCGAAAGTCTGCTGTCGGGCGAGGCCGATGCCAACGACTGCTTCGTCGAGGTGAATGCCGGTGCCGGCGGCACGGAGGCCCAGGACTGGGCGCTGATGCTGATGCGCATGTACACCCGCTGGGCGGAACAGCACGGCTACAAGGCCGAATGGCTGGACGAGACGCCGGGCGAAGAGGCCGGGATCAAGTCCGCCACCGTGCAGATCAAGGGTCACAACGCCTATGGTTGGCTGAAGACCGAGGCCGGCGTGCACCGTCTGGTGCGCATCAGCCCGTTCGACAGTCAGGCGCGGCGCCAGACCAGCTTCGCCGCCGTCTCGGTGTCTCCGGTGATCGACGACAAGATCGACATCGAGATCAACGAGAAGGACTGCCGCATCGACACCTACCGTGCGTCGGGCGCCGGCGGCCAGCACATCAACAAGACCGACTCGGCGGTGCGCATCACGCACATCCCGACGAACATCGTGGTGAGCTGCCAGCAGGAGCGCTCGCAGCACAAGAACCGCGCCAAGGCGTGGGACATGCTGCGTGCCCGCCTGTACGAGCGGGAGTTGAAGATCCGCGAGGATGCCGCGGCTGCGCTGGAAGCGACCAAGACCGACATCGGCTGGGGCCACCAGATCCGCTCCTATGTCCTGCATCCCTACCAGATGGTGAAGGATCTGCGGACGGACGTGGAGACCTCGCAGAGCCAAGCGGTGCTGGACGGTGCGCTCGATCCCTTCCTGGAGGCGGCGCTCGCCTCCCGGATCAAGGGGCAGAGCGACGACGCGCACGCCGCAGGCGGCTGACGGGATGGAACGCAGGAAAGGGCGGTCGCTTGCGGCCGCCCTTTTCGATTCGGTGCCTTTTCGGAATTGCCGATCTGGAATGGAAGGCTAGGCTCGGCTGTTTCAACAGGCAGCCACTCCAACGATCAGGAGCACCCGATCCATGACCAGACGTCTTCTCCCGGCGCTCGGCAGCGCCATACTGTGCGGCACCCTGCTGCTGGCGACCCCGGCCTTTGCCGCCTGCGAAACGGACAATCTGCCGGACGAGATGCGTCTGGCCTTCATCTCCGGCGCGCAGGAGGCGCTGAACGAGCACGGCTTCAATGCCGGGCCGGTTGACGGCAAGATGGGATCGCGCACCCGCACGGCGATCCGCTCCTACCAGCGTGCCGCGAAGCTGCCGGTGGACGGCTGCGCCACCCAGGGGCTTCTCGATCACCTGAACTTCAGCCAGCCGAAGATCTACGGTCCGAACAAGCCTCGCTGACCTGGCTTTATGACTTCAGGCCAGCATGTCGAGCAGCCGCCGGCTGTTCTCCTGCGTCGCTTGCAGGACCTTTGCGTTCGCGGCGAAATCCACCTGGGCGGAGGTCAGGTCGAGGACCACCGCCGGGTCAAGGTTGCCTGCGGCGATCTGCGCCGAGGCCGCTTCGGTGCGGGCCTGGGCGTCCTGCACGCCGTCGAGCGCGCTGGCCTGTGGCCGGTAGGGCGTGGCGGAGGTGGCCGATCCGATATCCATGGCAGGCTGTCCGGCTGGTTGAGCGGGCAGGATAGGGCAGCGGGGGTTTAGGGTTGGTGAATGGGCAAAAGGCATTGCAAAGTTAGACCCCCACCTATCCTCCCCCGCTGAGCGGGGGAGGATAGGTGGGCGCAATACCATTTCAGATATCACCCCTCCGCAAGCCAGTCCGCCAGCCGCCCCAGAAAGGCCGCGGCCTCCACCGGATCGCGCAGGCTCCAGGTCGCCGCGGTCTCGGCCGCGCCGTCCATCACCCGGATGCCGATCCCGCGCCCTGCCAGCGCGCGGAAGGCGTCCTCGTCGGTCTCGTCGTCGCCGAGATAGATCGGCACGGTGCCGTCCCCCTCCAGCCCGAGCGTCTCCAGCAGGGCGAGGACGGCGCGGCCCTTGTCCCAGGGAAGGTTGGGGCGAAGCTCGAACAGCTCCTTGCCGCCGGTCACGCGCAGCCGCGCCTGCTCCTGCGCCACGGCGCGGACGGTGCCCGCCACCACGGGCTTTTCGGGCGGAGCGACCTGGCGGGTGTGGATGGCGATGGCGAAGCGCTTGCGCTCCACCAGTGCGCCGGAGATCCCGCCCAGGCGGTCGTGCAGAATCCGTTCGGCGGCGTCGAGGTCGGGGACATACTCGACCCCGACCTGCCGGCGCAGGGCCGGTCCGCGCAGGTCGAAACCGTGGCTGCCCGCATAGACCAGATCGTCCAGGGCCACCATCGCCGCCAGATCGTCCAGGTCGCGGCCGCTGACGAAGGCGACCGGGCACAGGGCCGACAGCCGCCGCACCACCGCGCGCGCCTCCTCCGGCATCACCGCCAGTTCCGGCCGTGGCGCGATGGCGGCGAGCGTGCCGTCGTAATCGAGGAACAGGGCTGGGATGCGGTCGCCGATGGCCGCGGTGAAGGCGTCGAATTCCGAGAATGCTGAGGGTGGGACGTGGGTCAAGGGACAAACCTCGCGCCGCTGCCTGAGGGATGCGGCGGCAGACCAGGGGCCGGCGCGCCACTGCTGTGGTAACGGCCGGAACCGATGAGTGGCTTGTGCTCCGGCAAAAGGACCGGCTGAATGTGGCCGATCTGCAACACGCCCCTCTAAAAGCTTCGGCCCCGCGCAGGGGCCGGCTTTGGGGGTTGCGGTGCCCCCGGGTTCTGTTAGTGTTGCAGTGCAGCAAGCGATTGCTGCTTCGCCCTTCTTGGGCGTTTCCTCCCTAAACTCAAGGCCGCTGTATTCAGCGGCCTTTTTCTTGCCAGAAAGCCCCCTGGTAAGGCAACCCCTGACAAAAGTCATAGCGCTGCGATTTGCTTGGGAAATCGACCGGCGAATGGTGGGTGTCATGGGCTTTTTTGAAGCGCAGGGTGAACTCCTGCCTCCCACCGCTTTATCGTGCGGGACATCGCTGGGCTCCAGAAAACCATTTGAACGCAATGCATTGCAGAATGCGGCGCCCGTGCATGCGATGATGGAGACACCGGCGTCCAAGGGCGCGGCGGGTTGGGAGAGGGGCCGAAGCGGCACCGCGGGACGTTGCCGGGGCTGAGAATTTTCCCTGCTTTTTTCTGCAGGTTGCCGTCTTTGCTGCGGTACGGGGGGTGAAAAACCGCCGCAGGCGCACGGAAGCACTGCACCCGCGTCGCGAACTGTCGTATAGAATTTGACGACACGCCCATCCGCCGCAATCCACAGGAGCCGTTCCCATGGACATCGCCATCATGGTCCTCGCCGTCGTCTTTTTCTTCTGGCAGACCATTTCCGACTGAGTCGGCTTCGACGCGACCGGCTGAACAGCTCGGCGAGCGAAAAGTCGGCAATCGAAAAAAGGGCGGTCCCGGCGGGCCGCCTTTTTTCATGTGGCTCGGAAAAATGGGTTCGAACCCGACTGCCGCCTCAGTCAGCGGCGATGGGCGGCTCCAGCCGGGAATGGGCCGAGGCGATCAGTTGCAGCGTCTCCATGATCGAGCCGATGGCCTCATGCAGATCGGCCTGCTCGTCGCCGGGCAGCGTGGCAAGCACCGCCTCCAACTCCACCGCTGCGTCCTGCAGGCTGGCGCAGGCATGTTCCAGGTGGCGGCTGGTGCCCTGGCCAACGCCGGGATCATTTGCAAAATGCAAACGCGCCGCCGGTTTCCCGGCCCGCGTCGCGTTCCGGTTTGCAAAATGCAAATGGACGCCGTTCCCCGTGGCCCGCGTCCCCAATTTCTTCCGCATCATGGGCGTATCCCCGTTCGGTCTGAACGGGGAATGCGCAAGTCCCGTGCCACTGCGTGACCGTTGGTTGCGGCCAATCTCGCAAAAATGGCCCCGCAAAAATGGCCCCGCAAAAATGGAGAGTCCTATTCCGGCCACAGGCGGGCAGCGCCGCGCATGCCGCTTTCCCCGCCATGGCGGGCGACGGCCATCCGGGTCCGCGGCGCAGCGGCCAATGCCCAGCTGCCCCAGCGCCGCGTCACCGATCCGCACAGGCCGGGCAGGGCGGACAGGCCGCCGCCGACCACCACCATGTCGGGATCCAGCAGGTTCAGAACCGGGGCCAGCGCGCGGGCCAGCGCATCGGCATGGCGTGTCAGCGTCGCGGCTGCGGCCGGATCACCCGCCAGGGCGCGGGCGGCGATCTCTTGTGGGTCCGCCGCATTGCCGGTGCCATCGTCCCCGGTCAGATGCCGGTGCAGGCGCGATAGTCCGGCTCCGCACAGCACGGTCTCCAGGCATCCGGTCTTGCCGCAGCCGCAGGGCACCGGCGGGCCGTCGGCCTCCTCGCGCCAGGGTAGGGGGGCATGGCCCCATTCGCCGGCCAGCCCGTTGGCGCCCGGCAGGATGCGCCCATCCACCACGATGCCGCCGCCGACGCCGGTGCCCAGGATGACCCCGAATACCACCGCCGACCCGACCGCGGCGCCGTCCGTCGCCTCCGACAGGGTGAAGCAGTTGGCGTCGTTGGCGATCCGCACCGGGCGGCCGATCCGCCGCGCGGCGTCTTCGGCGAAGGGACGGCCGGCGAGCCAGGGCAGGTTCACCGCGCGCACCATGCCGGCGGCGGGATCGACGATGCCGGGCAGGCTGATGCCGACGCCGCCCGTGCCGAACGGGTCGAGTGCCGCCACAGTCTCCGCCAGGGCGTCGAGCGTGGCGTCGTAATCGCGGGGGGTGGGGCGGCGGTGGCGGGCCAGTTCCGCGCCGTCCGCGCCGAGCGCCACTGCGGCGATCTTGGTGCCGCCCAAATCGATTCCGACTCGCATGCCTGTCGCCGTCCAGATGGGGATTCAGCCGAGGATTTCGGGGGCAACCCTATACCCCTCCCCCGTCCGGCGGACCAGCGGCGCGTTCGTGCCGGAAGGGTCAGTCCACCCACCCCGGAAGAGAGGGGGCTACCGCCCTTTGCTCTGTCGGGGCTTGGGGGGCGCATCACTAGAGTCACACAAGCGCTTCCTTCACTGATCGGCGTCTTGAGATGTCCATGGACCGTTCTGCCCCGAAACACACTTCGCGCGCCCGGCGCGCCGCTCCGGGCCACCACGATCCCGTTCACGATTCCGCCGGTGCCGCGGCATCGGCTGCCGAAATCCGTGATGGACTGGTATTGGCCTTCCTGGCCCGCAAGAGGCTTCTGGTGCTGGTCGGCGATGCCGGGTCGGGCCGTCCCGCCCTGTTCCGGCAACTGGTGGAGCATGTGGAGGCCGATGGCGCCATGGCGCTGCCGGTCACGGCCTCGGTCGGTGCCGAGGTGGAGGATCTGGTCGCCGCCGCCGGCGCCGGGGCGCTGCCCGATCTGGCGCCGGGCGGGGATGGCGAGGGCGATTTCGACGCGCTGATCGCCGCGCTGGAAGAGCGGCTGGAATTGGCCGGATCCGGCTTGCTGGCGGTCGACAACGCCACCGTGCTCGCCCCGCCGGTGCTGGCCGATCTGGTCGACCTGACGCGGGCCGAGACGCCGGCCGGCCGATTCCTCCAGGTTCTCCTCTGTGGAACGCCCGAGCTGGAAGGGACGCTGGCGCGCGCCGGGCTGGCCGATGAGCTGCGCGACATGGGCGTGATCTACCGGATGGCGCCGGGCGGCGGTCTGCCCGACGAGTTGCCGTCGATGTCCGCTGTGCAGACCGCGCCGCGTCCGGCGCCGATGCTGGCGGTTCCGCCCCAGGTGCAGGAGGCCGATCCGGGCTGGGTGGATCGCCGCAGCCCGCATCAGGCCCCGCAGCCGGCCCCGGCCCAGCCCGCCGCCACGCCGGCGAACGATTGGCCGAGGGACGGTTGGGCGGGAGACGGCAATTCGGGAGACTATGACTGGAGCGACCGCGGTCCCGACCCGATGGCCGCAAGGGGAATGCAGGCCGGAGCCATACCGGCGGACGCCATGCCCGTCGGGGCCATGCGGGCGCCGCGCCGGACCGGGCTTTATGCCGGTGCGGCACTGACCACGCTGGTGCTGCTGGGTGCCGCCGGTGCGGCCATCGCCACCGCCGTTCCCGGCGCCTCCCCCGACCGCGCTCTGGCGATGATCGAGGAGGGCTGGAGCCGGGCGCGCGATGCGGTGGAGCGTACGGTGCAGGGGCTGATCGGCAACGATGTTCCGCCTGCCGGCGGTCAGCATGCTGCCGCAGACCTGCCGCCGGTTGCACCATCCGCGCCGCCGCCGTCCGCCCAGCCGTCCGCCCAGCCGTCCGTGGCGCCCGGTGTCCAGGCCGGGCAAGGCAATGCCGCGCTCCCGGCCGCACCGCCGCCGGCCGGCACCCTGACGGTGACGAAGCAGGCCGCAGCCCAGCCGTCGCCGTCCGCTCCGGCTCAAACCGCTCCGGTGCAGACGGCAGCCTTGCCGCCGGCCCAATCCCAGGTGCCGGCCGCCGCACCCGTCGCTGCCGCCCCGGCAGTGCCCGCCGCGGGCAATGCAGAAGCGGCACCGGGTGCCGCCTCGCTGCCGCCGCTGGAAGAGCCTTCCGCCACGCCGATTCCACCGGTGCCGCAGTCGGCTGTCCCCGATGCGGAGATCGCGCAGCGCGTGCGCATGATGGTCGATCAGGCCCGCCGCCAGATCGCCGGCAAGCGCCTGACCACCCCGCCCGGCGACAATGCCTATGAGACGGTTCAGCGCATCCGCCAGATCGCACCGGCGTCGCCGGAGGCGACCGAACTGCTGACCACCATGGAGGACACCTATCGCCGCTGGGCGATGTTGGCCGAGCGGGACGGCGACTGGTCGGAAACCAAGCGCTTCTACGAACGGGCGCAGATGCTTTCGCCCAACAGCCCGGACCTTGTGGAACGGATCCGGGCGGCGAGCGAGCAGCGCGCCTATACCGGTCCGGCCATGGGCGGTTCCGGAACGGCGGGCGGAAGCACGGCTGTGCCGGTGAAGGCCACACCGGGCCTGCAGGATCGCGAATCGGTGCTGGCCCTGCTGCGCAATCCGGCGGAGCTGTCGCGCACGCTGCAGGGCGGCGCCAGCCCCGACAGCCGGCTCGACAGCGGCAAGACCCTGCTGATGGTCGCGGCCGAACAGGGACTGACCGACGCGGTGCGCGTTCTGCTGGACCGGCGCGCCCGCAGCGACCTGCGCACCTCCGATGGGGCCACCGCCGTGATGTATGCCGCCTGGGGCGGCCATGACGCGGTCGTCCGGGCGCTGGCCGACGGCGGGGCGGACCTCGACACCACCAACAGCGACGGCAAGACGGCGTTGATGGCCGCCGCCGCCCGTGGTCACCAGGAGGTGGCGCGCACGCTGATCCAGCGCGGGGTGATGGTGGACCGCACCACCGCCTATGGCTGGTCGGCGCTGATGTATGCCGCCAACAACGGGCACGAGGCGGTGGCCAAGCTGCTGCTCGACCACGGCGCCAACCCGTACCGCATGGATGCCAACGGCAACTCCGCCCTGACGCTGGGCGCGCTGCAGGGACATGTCCAGGTGGTGGAGGCCCTCAAGCCGCGCTGATCAATTTCGCTCACACATGACACGGTCACTGGTCGAGGCGGACGGAGCCGCGCCACATCCCGGCGCTCTGTCCGCCATTGGCATACTGGAACACGCCAGGCCCATCCGGCTGGCCGTTGCTGAAACGCCCGGCGAAGCGGCTGCCGTCGGTGAAGGTCATCACGCCATAGCCGGACATCAGGTCGCCGGACCATTCGCCTTCATAGGTTTGTCCGTTGGCGAAGTGATAGACGCCCGCCCCTTGGCGGATCGGCCGCCCGAGACCCGATCCCGATGACGGCTGCGCCCACGTCCCCTCATAGCGGTCGCCGGCCGAGAAGCCATAGCTCCAATAGCGGCTGTCGGGTCGGCTGCGCGCCCGCTCCGCCGCCGTGCGGGCATCGCCCAGCGCGCGCATCGCCTGCTGCTGCGCCGCCACGGCCGGGCCGTCGGGTTCCGCGGATGCGGTGCCGGGCGGGGGAGTGGGGAAGCTGCGCGTCTCTTCCGTCCGGATCGGATCGGAACTGCCGGTGGCCGGCGGCTCGGCGGCGGGATCGCCCAAGGACGGGCCGGCCTCCACGGTCCCGCGGGAACGGGCGGCCAGCGGCGACGGGTCGGCCCAGCGGGCGGCCAGGGTCCCGGCGGTGACGTAGCCGTTCCGCCCGGCCGAATCCCGCACGCGCAGCCAACTGCCTTCCGGCACCGCTTCCAGCACCGTCACCACGGTGCCGGCCGGCAGCTGCGCGATGCCGCGGGCACCCACCGCCGGGCGGTCGAACAGCACGCCGGACTTGGCCATCTCATACTCGCCCGGCGGCAGGCTGGGGGTGGTCACCGCCGGAAGCTCTTTTGGCGGCGGTTCCTTCTTCGCCTGGGTGGACTGATCCTGGGGCGGCGCGTCGGGAAATGGGGCGGCCGGCGGTTTCGGCGCTGCTGCAACGGCCGGCACCAGGACCAGCGTGGTGCCCAGCCGGTCCTGCAGCCAGGGCAGCTGGCGACCTTCGCTGCGTTCGGCGACGGAGCGCGCCACCTCGGCCAGCGAATCGCGGAAGGTGACGCCGGGCTTGGTCATCTCGCGGGCCAGCGCGGTGGTGAAGGGGGCCGCCCCCCTGGCAGATTGAGCCGGCACCGGCGGCACACCGGGACGGTGGGCATAGACGACGAAAAGGCCGTCCGCTTCCATCGGCGTTCCCAGCGCGCCGCCGCCGACCCGCTGGGCCAGCGCGTCGGCCGTGCCCGGGTCGATCACCACCACCGCCTTGCGCCCGCTGTCCCGCAGGTCACCCAGCACCGTGTCGAGGTCCAGCGCCGTGCGCGGCAAATCCTCCGCCCCCGCAGGCGCGGCGTCGGCGGGCAGCAGATATTCCCGCTCCCCGAGCCCGACGGCGAGGCCGGTGTAGTAGACGAAGCCCAGATCGGCGCCGGACAATGCCTCGCGGAATCGCTCCAGTGCCGACTCCATCGCCACCCGCCCGACATTTTCGGCCCGGGTCACCGCAAAGCCGGCCTTGCGCAGCGCGGACACCATTGCCCCCGCATTGGCGGCGGCCTGTTCCGACCGGCTGTCGAGCCCGCTGTAGCGTCCGTTGTCGATGACCAGCGCCACCCGCTTTCCGCTGTCGGCCGCGGTCGCGCCGAAGGGCAGGGCAGCCAGCAGCGCCGCGGTGAGGACGGTCCCCGCAAGGGTCCGTCTCCATGGCCGGGTGGTGGGGAATGCGGCGCTGCGCGGCCGGGCAATCATGGTCAAGGCGTTCCGTCCTCCGTCTTCGCGGCGGCCTCCCGCAGGGCACGACCATTTGTGCCGCCGCCCTGCCGGGCTGCGTACCGCCGCCGGGAGCATAGCCTTTTCCGCCGCTCCGGGGCCCCGCTCTTTCGGGGCGTCGGGCGATGGCCGCATTACCCCGCGCGGAGGACTGCCCCGTGCCTCGGCGGCGTTGCGGGTCCTGATGCAACTCGCCGGACAAGCTCGCCGCAGGCGCGAGGTATCGCTTTCCCTTCGCCGCGAAGCCGCCTATATGACGCTCCTTCGCAGACAACGAGGTTCGCCATGCCGCCCGCAAAGCCGTCCGCCGTCCGGATGTCCGACACCGAAATCGCCCGCGTGCAGATGTACCTGCGCAAGACGCTGGGCAATCAGAAGATCGTGATCGAGCCGCCGGCCAAGGCCGGTCAGTCGGCCGAGGTGACGGTGGATGGCGAGTTCTTCGGCACGCTGAACCGTGACGAGGACGAGGGCGAGATCTCCTATGCCCTGAACGTCGTCATCCTGGAAGAGGATCTGCCGGAGCCGCCGGCCATCCCGCGCCGCTGATCGCCGGCCTCTTCCCCGACGTTCTCCTGACGCCCTAGCGGCTGTGAGCGCGAAGCTCCGCCGCCAGGGCGGCCAGCAGGGTCTGCCCGCCCGACAAGGTCAGCCCGCGCACCAGCACGATCGCCTTGTGCCCGCCGCGCCGGTGCATGACCAGCCGCACGTTGCGGCTGCCGGCGGCCTTGAGCTCGGCCTTGACCGCGTCGTTGGGCGCCACGTCGCCGGCGACCAGCTTCAATTCCGCCTTGTGCCCGTAATCGTGCGCCGGATCGATCCAGGCGACGAACAGCGGCTTGCCGCCGACCATCGGATAGAGCGCCAGATCCCGGATCGTCTCATGCGGATGGATGCGGGCACCGTCCACCGTCAGTCCGCGCGCCGTCACGCCCAGCCGCACCGCGCGACGCTGCACCGTCTCCGTCAGCGTCACCACCCACAGCAGTAGCACCGGCGCCGCACAGAAGACGGCAAGCCACTGCAGCATGTCGGACAACTGCTCCGGCGCTAACCCGGCTCCGGCGACGAAGCCCGTCGCCAGCAGCCCGGCGATCAGCAGATAGCGTGTGCGGATCACCGGGGTCAGCACCGGTCTCGCCACGAAGACGGCACCGGCCGCGCCGTCCTCGCGGGTGATTTCCAGGCTGGGCGGTGGCTTGGCGGCTGGCATATCGGCTGGATCGGAGCAGGGAAAGGGGCGTGATCCTGTTCCGGCGGCATGTCGGCCGTCCAGTTCTTTCGCGTATCGTCCGGATCGGGTGTGTACCCGTGGAGCGTGCCGAAGGCGGGGTTGCTGTTCGCCGCTGCCTTGAAAATGGCGGGGGGCATGGTACTCTCTGGGACAGGAGGTGACGCGAGCCGCTTTCCTGAATGGCGGGACCGGTTTCCCGGCCCCGCCACGTCTGGCCTTTACCGATCCTGGTCCGTGTTGAAGCCCGCTTGGAACTCGAACTTCAGCTTGAACCAGAAGCGGCCGAGCCACTTCAGGAATTTTCTCACTCGCGTCACCTCCTCTCGGTTGCCGGCTGCGCATGGCGCGCGTCCGGTGGCGCGAGAATTCAGGGCATGCAATCGCATGCCAATCGCGGATCCTTGGCGAACTTGTCGTCAGGTTGCGGTTCGGCTCTGCTGCCTTAGCCACGCTCGGTTCAGCGCCGCTGGTGCTGCAACCGGGGCGGTGGTAGCGTGCACGTAGGCGTTTCCAGACCGACCCGCTCAGCCTGACCTGCCGCGAAGGATCGTCGTCCGTGACCTTCCCAAATCCGCTCGATGCCCAGGAGAAAGCCGCTCTCCTGCAAGGCTCGGAAATGTCCGTCGCGCCTGTGGTGGTGGAGGCGCGCAAGCTGTCGCTGGTCTATCCCACCGCCGACAAGCCGGTCATGGCATTGAGCGAGGTCGACCTGACCATCGCCAAAGGTGATTTCGTCTCGCTGATCGGTCCCAGCGGCTGCGGCAAGACCACGTTGCTGCGCGTGATCGCCGATCTGGAGCGGCCGACCTCCGGCCATATCGCCATCGAAGGCATGACGCCGGAGCAGGCGCGGCTGAAGCGGCTCTACGGCTATGTCTTCCAGGCCCCGGCGCTGTACCCGTGGCGCACGGTGGAGCGCAACGTGATGCTGCCGCTGGAAATCATGGGACTGTCCAAGGCCGAGCGGCAGCAGCGCGCCCGTGAACAGTTGGAGCGCGTTGGTCTGTCGGGGTTCGAGCGCAAGTTCCCCTGGCAGCTGTCCGGCGGCATGCAGCAGCGCGTCTCCATCGCCCGCGCTTTGGCCCTGCAGCCCGACCTGCTGCTGATGGACGAGCCGTTCGGTGCGCTGGACGAGATCACGCGCGACCATCTGAACCTGCATCTGACCCAGCTGTGGCGGGCGACCGGCAAGACCTGCGTCTTCGTCACCCATTCGATTGCCGAGGCGGTGTTCCTGTCCACCCGCATCGTGGTGATGAGCCCGCGGCCCGGCCGTATCCTGGACGTCATCGACTGCAACACCCTGCCGCGCGAGCGGACGCTGGACATCCGCGAGTCGCCGGAATTCGCCGCCATCGCCCACCGCGTGCGAGAGGGGCTGAAGGAAGGGCACAGCTACGATGATTAGCCGCGTGCTTCCCGTGACCGTGATGACGCTGCTCTTGCTGGCGGCGTGGTACATCGGGGCGGCGTGGCTGAACTGGCCGCAGGCGGCGGAGACGCTGGCCCGTGCCGGCAAGCCCGCCGGTTTCGTGGACGTGCTGACCCAGGCCTATGCGATGAAGCGGCCGATCCTGCCCACCCCCGATCAGGTGGCGGTGGAGTTGTGGACTTCCCTGACCGGCTATGCGCCGACCAGCCCGCGCAACCTGCTGTTCCACACCTGGGTGACGGCGGAAGCGGCGCTGACCGGGCTGGCGATGGGGCTGCTGCTGGGCATCCTGCTGGCCGCCGGAATCGTCTATACCCGGACGCTGGAGGCCAGCCTGCTGCCCTGGGTGATCGCATCGCAGACCATCCCGATCCTGGCCATCGCACCGATGATCGTCGTCATCCTCGGCAACATCGGGCTGACCGGGCTGCTGCCGAAGGCGGTGATCTGCATGTATCTGTGCTTCTTCCCGATCACGGTCGGCATGGTGAAGGGGCTGCGGTCGGCCGATCCGCTGTGGCTCGACCTGATGCGGACCTATTCGGCGAGCGGGATGCGCGCCTTCTGGTCGCTACGGCTGCCGGCTTCCATGCCGTTCCTGTTCGCCAGCCTCAAGGTGTCGGTCGCCATCAGCGTGGTCGGCGCCATCGTGGGCGAGCTTCCCACCGGCGGGCAGGCCGGGTTGGGGGCACGGCTGCTATCGGGATCCTATTACGGCCAGACCGTGCAGATCTGGGCGGCGCTGATCATGGCCTCGCTGCTGTCGGTGGCGCTGATCGCCGTCGTGCGCGGGCTGGAACTGGCCCTGCTGGGCCGGGCGGGGGTACGATGAGCACGCGCGCCGCCGATCCCTACCGCACCAGCCTGCGCACCGCCGCGGATTGGGGGCTGGTCGCCATAGCCGTGTTGACATTGGCCGCAGTCGCCCTGCCGGTGGGCGCGTTGGGCGGTGCCCCTGTCGGCTGGTTCGGCGGGCCGATGGGTGGGACGATGGCGCCGCTGTTCCTGATCGGGGTGGTGCTGGCGGTCGTCGCCGGCCGGTCCGCGCCGAAAGGGGTCTGGGGCGCCTGGGTCGAGTTGGGCGGCGTGGCGTTGGCGTGGTTGCTGCCGCTGCATCTGCTGAACGAGGGGATGGACCTGTCGGCCGGCTGGGGGCTGTGGCTGTTCCTGGTTGCGGCGACGCTGCTGCTGTGGCGGGTGATGGGGGTGCTGGCCGGCGTGCCGGGCTGGACCCGCTCGGTCGTCGTGCCCGGCCTGTTCGGGCTTGGCCTGCTGGTGGGGTGGGAGGTGCTGGTGCGCGGCTTTCAGGTGCCGGCCATCCTGCTGCCGCCGCCCAGCCGCATCGCGTCGGCGCTGGCCGTTCATGCGCCGGTGCTTTGGGACGATTTCCGGCAGACCGTGCTGACCTCCGTCCTGCGCGGCTATGTCATCGGCTGCGGCGCGGGGTTCCTGGTGGCAATCCTTGCCGACCGCGTGCCCTTTCTTGCCCGCGGGCTTCTGCCGCTCGGCAATCTCGCCAGTGCCATTCCGGTGGTCGGTATCGCGCCGATCATGGTGATGTGGTTCGGGTTCGACTGGCAGTCGAAGGCGGCGGTGATCGTCGTCATGACCTTCTTCCCGATGATGATCAACACGCTGGCGGGACTCGGCAATTCGGAGCGCATCCAGCTCGACCTGATGCGCAGCTACGGCGCCGGCTATGGCCGGACGCTGGTCAAGCTGCGTCTGCCGAATGCGCTTCCCTTTCTGTTCAACGGCTTGAAGATCAACTCCACCCTGGCGCTGATCGGTGCCATCGTGGCGGAGTTCTTCGGCACGCCGGTGGTCGGCATGGGTTTCCGCATCTCCACCGAGGTGGCGCGGATGAACCTGGACATCGTGTGGGCCACCATCGCGGTGGCGGCGCTGACCGGCTCCGGCCTCTATGGCGGCTTGGCGTTGCTGGAACGGGCGACGACGGCCTGGCATCCGTCGATGCGGCGGCGCTGACCGGCCCTGCGCAACCCCGCTGGCACGGCCATTGCTTTCGTCCCGCCATTCCGGCTGGCAGGGGAGGTGGGCATGGCCGACATCGTCGTTCTCAAGCATGTCCGCCTGACGCGGGCGCTTCTGGCAATCGAAATGGCTGCGGTGTCGCTGGACGGCGAACTGGCGGCTTTGCGCACCGCAGGCCAAGCGGGGCTGCTCGGCGACCATGCCGAGGAGGCCACGCTTCTGCGCACCTATGTCCGCACCTTGCGCGTCCTGTTGCAGGCGATGACCCCCGACGAGGTGGACGAGGCGGGGCTCGGCGAGCGCCATGCGCTGGCGGAGGCCGCGGTCGGCCGCTGTGCCGCGGCGTTGCGGGCGCTGGATTTGCCGGCGGGTTCCGGCCCGGTCAGCGGCATCGCCTGACGACTCGCTGTCGCGAAGCCGACAGCGCCTTGATGGCTTCCGGCCACTGCCATACTGCCGTATGGCTGGGATGCGGGGTGCCTTTCTCCTCTCCGCCGCCGGAACGCCGCGCTATAGTGGCAGGCCCAACGAACAGTCGGACCCCACCGACAATGGTGCAGGCATAAAAGGGCGCGATGAGGCTTCTCGTTTCCGATCTGACCCACCGCTATGACGATCTGACTGTCCTGGACGGCATCGACCTGACTCTGGCGGAGGGTGAAATCCTGGCCGTCATCGGCCCAAGCGGCTGTGGGAAATCGACGCTGCTCGGCATCGCCGGCGGCATCGTCGCCCCGACCTCCGGCAGCATCCGGGTGGAGGGGGAGGTGCCGGATGGTTGCCTGAACCCCATCACCTTCATCTTCCAGGATTTCGCCCTGCTGCCCTGGCGCACGGTGGAAGACAACATCGCCCTGGTGCTGGAGCATCACCCGCTCTCCACCGCCGAGCGGCGCGAGCGCATCGACAGCGGCCTGCGGCGCATGGGGCTGTCGGAGTTCCGCAAGGCTTTGCCCAAGCAGCTGTCCGGCGGCATGCGTCAGCGGGTCGGCATCGCCCGCGCGCTGGCCGTGCGCCCGGCGATGCTTCTGCTGGACGAGCCGCTGTCGGCACTGGACGCCCAGACGCGCGAGCTGCTGATGGACGATTTCCTGGAGCTGTGGCGGCGGGAGAAGACCACGGCCCTCTACGTCACCCACAATCTGGACGAGGCGCTGCGGCTGGCCGACCGTGTCTGCGTGCTGAGCCGCCGCCCCGGCCGCATCCGCGAACTGGTCACCATCGAGGAGCCGCGGGAGCGCCGGCAGGAGCCATCGGCCCAGGCCCATCTGGCCGAAGTGCGCGACCGCCTGTGGCACCTGATGAAGGCCGAAGCCCAGATGGCCGACCGGGAGATCGCCCGTGCCTGACAGCCTGAACCCGACTGCCGCGCCCATCACACCCGCAATGGGTCAGCCCGTCCGCTTCCGCGGCGGCGGCTTCACTGTGAAACGGCATCCGTGGGCGGCGCTGGCGGCCTTCGCCGTGTTGATCGCGGTTTGGGAGGGGGCGAGCCGTCTCGGCCTCGCCAGCCCGCTGTTCCTGCCGCCGCCGAGTGCGGTCGCCCATGCCCTGTCCGGCATGGTGACGGATGGATCGCTGTGGCTGAACCTGAAGGCGTCGCTGGCGCGCATCGCCGTCGGTTGGGTGCTGGGCACGGCAGGCGGCATGCTGGTCGGCTTTGCCATGGGCATCTTCTCCACCGCCCGCGCGGTCGGCGTGCCGCTGGTGTCGGCCTTCTTCCCGATCCCCAAGATCGCGCTGCTGCCGCTGTTCATTCTGTGGTTCGGCATCGGCGAACCGTCGAAGTTCGCCACCATCGGCTTTGGCGTCTTCTTCCCCACCGTCATCGCCACCTACAGCGCCATCGATTCGGTGCCGCGCAACCTGATCCGCATGGCGCAGAGCTTCGGCCTGCCCTGGCGGTCGATCCTGCGCTCCATCGTCCTGCCGGGTGCTCTGCCGGGCATCCTGGCCGGCTTCCGCATCACCGCTTCCATCGCGCTGATCCTGGTGGTCGCGGCGGAGATGATCGGCGCCGAATACGGCATCGGCGCCTTCGTGCTGATGGCCGGCAACCTGATGCAGACCGACACGCTGCTGGCCGGCGTGCTGGTCCTGTCGCTGCTGGGACTCGCCATCGGCACCGTGCTGTCGCAGCTTGAGCGGCGCCTGCTGAACTGGCGCTGACCGCTTCATCCAAAGAAACCTGAACATTCTTCGGGAGGAATTCCGTCCATGACCGCCGCCATGACCGTGGCCCGCCTCACCCGGCGCGCCCTGCTCGCCTCCGCCGGCGCGGCTTTCGCCGCCGGCACCCTGATGTCCGCCGCGCTGGCGCAGCCGCTGGAGAAGGCGACGGTGGGCGTGCTGGCGCTGTCCTCCTCCGGGCCGATCTTCATCGCCAAGGCGAAGGGCTATTTCGAGAAGGAAGGGCTGGACGTCGAGCTGAAGATGTTCACTTCGGCCCAGCAGGTCCCGGTCGCGGTGACCTCGGGCGACGCCGATTTCGGCGTCACCGGCCTGACCGCCGGCTTCTACAATCTCGCCTCCAAGGGGGCGGTCACCATCATTGCGGCGCAGAGCCGCGACGAGCCGGGCTTCCCGCTCAGTGCCTATGTGGCGACCAACGCCGCCTATGACGCCGGGCTGAAGGCGCCGGCCGACTTGAAGGGCAAGCGCATCGCCATCACCACCGTCGGCTCGACCTTCCACTACATGATCGGGCTGCTGGCGCAGAAGCACGGCTTCACGGTCAAGGACGTGACCATGGTGCCGTTGCAGGACGTGCCGAAGATGGTCGCCGCCTTCAAGGGCGGGCAGGTCGACGCCGTCATCGCGCCGTCCACCGTGTCGCGGCAGCTGGTGGCCGACGGCGCCGGCAAGATCCTGGGCTGGGTCGGCGACGAGACCCCCTGGCAGCTCGGCGCCCTGTTCACCGCGCCGAAGACGATGAAGGACCGCCGCCCGCTGGTGGAGAAGTTCGTCCGCGCCTACAAGACGGCGCTGGCCGAATACCATGCCGCCTTCAACGGCAAGGACGCCTCGGGCGCTCTGGTGAAGGGCCCCGGCTATGACGAGTTGCTGACCATCATTGCCGACGCCACCAAGCAGAAGCCGGAAATCGTCGCCGCCGGCCTGCCCTATGTCGATCCGCAGGCCCGTTTGCTGGTGGACGACATCGTCAATCAGGTGAAGTTCTGGCAGTCCGAGGGGCAGGTCGACAAGGCCCTGGACCCTAAATCGGTGATGGACCTCAGCGTCGCCGGGAAGTGAGGAACGGGGGAAGGGCGGTCACACCGCCAGATAGGCCGCCCTCACCCCGTCATCCGCCAGCAAATCCGTCATCGTGCCGGTCCAGCGCAGGCGCCCGGTCTCGATGACACAGGCGCGGTCGGCAACGGCGGAGGCGAAGGACAGGCTCTGTTCGGACAGCAGGACGGACAGCCCCTCCGCCTTCAGCCGCCGCACCGCGTCGGCCATCTGCCTGACGATCAGCGGCGCCAATCCCTCCGAAGGCTCGTCCAGCAGAAGCAGCGACGGGTTGCCCATCAGCGTGCGGGCGAGCGTCAGCATCTGCTGCTCGCCGCCGCTCATCCGGGTGCCGCGGCGGCCGCGCATCTCCGCGAGGTTGGGGAACAGCGTGAACAGCTTCTCCGGCGTCCAGGCGGGAGCGTCGGGGCGGGGCGGCTGGCGGCCGACCTCCAGGTTCTCCTCCACCGTCAAATCGGCGAAGATGCGGCGGTCCTCCGGCACATAGCCGACTCCGAGCCGGGCGATGCGGTGGGCGGGCAGGGCCGACAGGTCGTGGCCATTGAAACGCAGGGTCGCGGCGCGGCGCTCCACCAGCCCCATGATCGCCTTCAGGGTGGTGGTCTTGCCGGCGCCGTTGCGGCCCATCAGCGCCACCACCTCGCCGCGCCCGACCGTCAGGGCGATGCCGTCGAGGATGTGGGCGCGACCGTACCAGGCCTGCAGGCCGTCCACCGTCAGCAGAGCTTCGCTCACGCCTCGCCTCCCAGATAGACGGATTGCACGCGAGGGTTCGCGCGCACCTGATCCGGCGAGCCTTCCGCGATGAGGCGGCCGCGGTCGAGCACCAGCACGCGCGTGGCGTGGCCGAAGACGGCGTCCATGTCATGTTCGGTGAACAGCACGGCGAGGCCGCGCTCGCGCACCAGCTCGGCCGTCAGCGCCATCAGGGCGAGCCGTTCGGCAGGCGCCATGCCGGCGGTCGGCTCGTCCATCAGCAGGACGGTGGGCTCGCTCGCCAGCGCCATCGCCAGCTCGACCCGCTTCACGTCGCCATAAGCCAGCACGCCGCAGGGTCGGTCGGCTTGGGAACCCATGCCAACCCGCTCCAGCAGGGCCAGCGCCGGTTCGCGGAACTGGGCGGCGGCCGGGCGCCACAGGCCGAACAGCCGACGGGCGCGCGACAGCAGCACCATCTGCACATTCTCCGCCACCGTCATCGAGGCGAAGGTCGCGGTGATCTGGAAGGTGCGCCCGACGCCCAGCGCCCAGATGCGCCGCGGCGGTAGCCCGACCAGTTCCATCCCGTCAAGCGTGACCGAGCCCGAGTCGGGCCGCAGCTGACCGTTCAGCAGGTTGAAGCAGGTGCTCTTGCCGGCCCCGTTCGGGCCGATCAGCGCCAGCAGGTCGCCGGAGCGCAGGGTGAAGGACACGCCGCCCACCGCCTGCACCCCGCCGAAGGAGCGCTGCAGGTCACGCACCACCAGCTCGCTCATGGGCAGCTCGCTCATCTCCGCCTCCCGAAGCCGGACAGGAAGCCGACGATCCCCTGGGGGAAGACCAGCACCAGCGCGACGATGATCAGGCCCAGCGCCAGCCGCCACCAGTCGGTCATGCTCATCACCTTGGCTTCCAGCAGGTGGAAGGCCACCGCGCCGGCCAGCGGCCCGGCGACAGTCTGGATGCCGCCCATCAGCACCATCACCAGCGCGTCGACCGATTGCGGCACCGCCAGCAGGGTGGGGAAGACGCTGCCCTTGGCGAAGGCATAGAGCCCGCCGGCCAGACCTGCAGCAGTGCCGGCCAGCACGAAGGCCATCCATTGGAAGCGGCGCACGTCGATGCCCACCGACTCGGCGCGAAGGCTCGAGTCGCGCCCAGCCCGCAACGCATAGCCGAAGGGGGCGAATGCCGCCCGGCGCAGCAGCCACAGCGCCCCGCCGCACAAGCCCAGCGTCAGCCAGTAATAGGCGGCCTTGCCTGCCGCCCAGGCCGACGGCCAGACTCCGAGAATGCCGTTGTCGCCGCCGGTCACCGCATACCATTGGAAGGCGATCGACCAGACGATCTGGGCGAAGGCCAGCGTCAGCATGGCGAAATAAAGCCCCGACCGCCGCACGCAGAACCAGCCCGCCACCAGAGCCCCCAGCCCGGCCAGCAGCGGCGCACCGGCCAGCGCCAACGGCATCGGCGCGCCCATGTGCTTGACCAGCAGGGCCGAGCCGTAGGCGCCCAGCCCGAACCACGCCGCATGGCCGAAGGATACCAGCCCGCCCAACCCGATCAGCAGATGCAGGCTGGCGGCGAAAAGGGCGAGGATGACGACCTCGGTCAGCAGGATCAGCGCGTAGTCACCGGCGACCAGCGGTGCCGCGGCCATGACTGCCAGCAAAGCCAGCGTCCAAACGCCGGCATGGCGACCGGCCGACAGCGGAACGGTGACGGCGGCGGGTGCCGTCGGCGGCGTCTCCTCCGCCCGGCCGAGCAGGCCGTGCGGGCGCAGAACCAGCACCACCGCCATGAACAGGAAGACCAGCACCAGCGTGATCTGTGGGAAGACCAGGATGCCGAAGGCCTGCAACTGTCCGATCAGAAGTGAGGCGAGGAAGGCGCCGGGCAGGCTGCCCATACCGCCGACCACGACGACGACGAAGGCCTCCACCACGATCGCCATGTCCATATGCAGGGTCACCGCCTCGCGCGGGACCTGCAGCGCGCCGCCCAGCCCGGCCAGCGCGCAGCCGAGGAAGAGCACTCCGGTGAACAGCCGCGCCGGATCGACGCCCAGCGCGCTTGTCGTCTCGCGGTCCTGTGTCGCCGCGCGCACCAGCGTGCCCCAGCGGGTGCGGTTGAACAGCAGCCACAACAGCCCGAGAATCAGCGGCCCGAGGCCGATCAGCACGAGGTCGTAGAGTGGAAAGGGCTGGCCCAGGATGTCGACTGAGCCCCTCAGCCCCGGTGCCCGGCGGCCCAGCAGATCCTCCGGCCCCCAGGTCCAGGCGGTCAGGTCCTGCACCACCAGCACGACACCGAAGGTGCCCAGCAGCTGGAACAGCTCCGGCGAGCGGTAGAGCCGGCGCAGCAGGCCGATTTCCATGACGGCGCCGAGCGCGCCCATCATCAGCGCGGCGGCGGCGACCGATCCCCAGAAGCCGGCCGGTGTGCTGCCGAACCGCTCGATCAGCGACCAGCCGGCATAGGCGCCGACCATGTAGAAGGAGCCGTGCGCGAAATTCACGATCCGCGTCACGCCGAACACGATGGTCAGCCCCGACGACACCAGGAACAGCGTCGCCGTGGTCGCGAGCCCACTGAGGGCCTGGACGAGGAGGAAGGACATGGGGGATTGCTTTAATGCGGGCTCTTGCCCCCACCCTAACCCTCCCCCGCTGGGCGGGGGAGGGGACAAGCGCTTGGGCGGGAGAGTGGCGGCAGTCCCTCCCCCGCCCAGCTCTCGCACAAAGCTATGCTTTGTGCTGACGCGGCAGGCGGACCGTAGGTCCGCTGAGAGCGGGGGAGGTTAGGTGGGGGCAATTTGCCGGCGCCTACTCCGCCGGCCGCATCTTGCGCACGGCCTCGTCCGGCGGCAGGTAGTTGGCGCCGTCGGCGTAACGCCAGTCCTTCATGGTGCCGCGGCCGTCCTTGACGGTGGTGGTGCCGACATAGGCGCCCATCGTCGCCTGATGGTCGGACGCGCGGAAGGTCACCGGGCCGAAGGGGCTGTCGATGGTCAGGCCGGACAGCGCATCGACGATCGGCTCTGCGTTGGCCGACCCGGCCTTGGTGATCGCGGCGGCGATCGCCTTCATGGTCGTGTAACCGACGACCGAACCCTGCTTGGGGGACTCCTTGAACCGCGCGGTATAGGCGGCGGCGAAGGCCTTGTGGGCGGGGGTGTCGATCTGGTCCCAGGGATAGCCGGTCACGATCCAGCCTTCGGGCGCCTCGTCCTTCATCGGCTCCAGATATTCCGGTTCGCCGGTCAGCAGGCTGACGACCTTGCGGTTGCGGAAAAGGCCGCGGCCCTCACCCTCGCGCACCAGCTTGGCGAGATCGGCGCCGAAGGTGACGTTGAAGATCGCCTCCGGGTTGGCGGCGGCCAGCGCCTGCACGGTCGGGCCCGCCTCCAGCTTACCCTGGGCCGGCCACTGCTCCGCCACGAATTCCACGTCCGGGCGCTTTTCCTTCAGCAGCTGCTTGAACCATGCCACCGCCGACTGGCCGTATTCGTAGTTGGGGGCGACGGTGGCCCAGCGCTTGGCCGGCAGCTTTGCCGCCTCCTCCACCAGCATCGCCGCCTGCATGTAGGTGCTGGGGCGCAGGCGGAAGGTGTAGCGGTTGCCCTTCGACCAGGTGATGGCGTCGGTCAGCGGCTCCGCCGCGACGAAGGGCATCTTGTTGCGCGCGGCGAAATCGGCGACGGCCAGCCCGATGTGGGAGAAATAGGTCCCGGCCAGCACGTCCACCGCCTCGTTCGTCACCAGTTCCTGCGCGACGCGCACCGCGTCGTCGGGCTTGCCGGCGTCGTCGCGGGAGACGACCTGCAACTCGCAGCAGCCGATCACGCCGCCCTGGGCGTTGATCTCCTCCAGCGCAAGCTGCCAGCCCTGGCGGTAGGGAATGGTGAAGGCGGGCAGGCCGGTGTAGCTGTTGATCTCGCCCACCCGCACCGGCGCGCCGGAGAACGTTACCGGCTCTTTCGCCGACTGCGCCGCAGCGGGAGCGGCCGTCAGGCCGATGCCGGCCAGCGTGGAGGCGATGGTTGCGAAGGACACGGCGGCGAACAGAGCGGCCGGGAGAAAGGGCTTCGCCAGCGGCGAGGCGGTCGGGCAGCGGTGCTTCATCCTGCGGGGACCCCGGTTCATGAGAGACCAGCGGCGTGTCCGGGTCGCGGTGCGACGCAACACACCGCGTTCATAGCAAACCCCGCGCAAAAGTCACCGACTGATCGGGTGTTTTTCCGCGTCCATGCCCGATTCGCAGTCCGGCGGACGCCGCCCGCGTCACATCAGCCGGACCAGCAGCGCCATGAACTGCACCCTTTCCTCCTCGGACAGAGGTTCCAGCGTGCGTTCGTGGGCGGCGGCGGCATTCGCCATCAGGTCGATGACCAGCGCCTGCCCGATCCGCGTCAGGCTGACGCTGGTGCGGCGGCGGTCCTGCGTGTCGGGGTGGCGTTCGACCAAATTGCGCTCCACCAGCCGCAGGATCACGCCCTGGGTGGTCGCCGGATCCATATAGGTCAGCCGACCGAGCTGGTTCTGCGACAGCGCACCCTCGGCATACAGGGTGGCCAGCGCCGCCCATTGGGTGGGCGTCAGCAGCGAATCGCCGATCAGATCGATGAAGATGGCCGAGGCGCGTTGGTGCGCACGCCGGAGGCGGTGGTGAACCTGGCCGGCCAACTGGTAGTCGTCGGGAGGCAGTCGTCCGAAGTCGTCCATGGCAACGGGCCCGTGGTTCGCGCCCGCCTTCGGTCCGGGGCGAAGGCTGGGGCGGGGGCACGGACCGCCGCTCCCGGCTGCGTGGGCAGGGATGGCGCGGCGTTTGCCGCCTGTCGCCATCCAATGCGTCCATTATGCGTTCCTCATGGAAAGCGTAGGGAAGACAACGACCGCAGAGCAACCTTCGCGGATGCGTCATAGAGCCACAGCGATGCATCCGTCATGACGCGAGCAACAAAAGAAGGTCCAAGAGTCCGAAAGGAAGCCATGCGACAATGACGCCGCAAGTTCAGGCGATTGCGATGCCGGAATAAGGTCGTTGCCGGGGCTGTCCGTGCCGGCGGCCTATCCTTGTCGGCAGCTCGTCTTACCCGAGGCTTCTCTTTCTCAGGGCTTCCGCTTGGGCGGATAGCTGTCGGGCGGAGCGGTCTTCTCGTCGGGGCTTTCCGCGCCCTCACCCGTGGGGGGCGTCACGCCGCCCGGCGTGTAGGGCGGGGTGGTGGCGTCGGGCGGCCGCTTGGTGGGACGCGGCGGGGGCGGGGTGTCGAGTCGGCGTGTCATGAGGCACCTTTCCTGATCAGGAATCGCCATGAACAACCGCGAGGGCGACCGGCCGGTTCCAAACATGCGACCCCCGGTATGACCAGTCCAGCCGTCACCGGCTATGACCTTCATCTTAGGACGATTTGAAAAAGGCGCCGGAATCAAGCCGGTCACTGCCGAGGCTGTTCTCTGCCGACTGCGAGCTTTTGTTGCGGCCACACCACAGGACGATGCAAAAGCGGAGTGGCGCGGGCTTCACTGTTGCATGGCAAGCACGCCTTGTTGTGTCTTTGCCGAGGATGTGTCCGCATCCGGTCCCGACAGGGGCCGGCTGCCGGGTGCTCCCACGAAGGAGCCGGAATCCCGGCCCAGTGAGCCGACCGAACCCAGCCAAGCGCGGTGACTCCATGAAGACCAGCACCCTTTCCCTTCTCGCCCTCGCTCTTGCGTCGACCGGGCTGACGTCGCTTCCCGCCGCCGCCCAGGACGACCTGCAGCGTGGCGAAACCGTGCTGGAGCGTCGCCGGCCGGAGCTTGAGCAGCTCGGCCTGCGCGCGGGCTCCTTCCTGTTCCTGCCGCGGGTCGAGGCCGGTGCGACCTACGACACCAACGTCTACGCCACCCGCGACAACCACCAGGACGACATCATCTGGACCGTCCGTCCCCGGATCGACATCAAGTCCGACTTCGCCGCCCACGCGCTGAACTTCTCGGCCTCCGCCGATGCCGGCCGCTACCGCGAGAATTCTAGCGAGAACTATACCGACTATGCCCTGCAGGCGGCCGGCCGGTTCGACGTGAACAAGGGCGGCGCGCTGGACGGCCAGCTGTTCCATCGCCGCAACCACGAAGGCCGCGGCGACATCAACAGCCTGTCCGGCTATTCGGAGCCGGTGGTCTACCGCACCAGCGGCGGCGAGGCCGGCTACACCCAGCGCTTCAACCGCCTGCGCGCCCGCCTGTCCGGCTCCGCCCAGTACAGCGAGTATGACGATGTCGGCCTGATCGGCGGCGGCATCGCGCGCCAGGAAGACCGCGACCGCTGGGAATACGGCACGGTCGGCCGCGTCGGCTACGAGTTCATCGAGGGCTACGAGGCCTTCGTCCAGGGCACCTATTCCTGGACCCGTCACAAGAACGACCGCGACGCTTTCGGCCTCGACCGCGACTCGGACGGCTACGAGGTGGTCGGCGGTCTCGCCACCGAGCTGACCGGGCTGATCACCGGCGAGGTCTTCGCCGGCTATCTGGTCCGCAACTACAAGGACTCGCGGCTGGAGGACTTCAGCGGCCTGTCCTTCGGCGGGCGCCTGAACTGGGCGGTCACGCAGCTGACCGCCGTCAGCGCCACCGCCAGCCGCCAGGTGCGCGAGACCACGGCCAGCCCGGGCTTCGGCACCGCGTCCAGCTACACCCGCACCGTCCTCGCCCTGGGCGTCGACCACGAATTGCTGCGCACCCTGGTGCTGAACGGCCGCCTGCAGTACCGCCAGGACGATTTCAACGGCAACGACCGCAACGACAAGGTCTATACGGCCGGCGTCGGCGGCACCTACCAGATGAACCGCTACCTGTTCATGACCGGCGGCTACACCTATGAAAAGCGCAGCTCCAACGTGAGCGCCGCCGAATACAGCGACAACCTGATCTACCTGCGTCTCGGCGCGCAGATGTAATCCGGCGGTTCTAGGCCCGCCGACCGGGGAAGTCCGGCCGAAGGGCCTAAAGGTTTCGCTGAACAGTACAGGGCGTCCGTCCTATGACGGGCGCCCTTTTCTTATGCCTGTTTTTGTTATCGTGGACGATGTACTGGAGAGATCCGAACGCGGTAATTCCTCTCCACTTTTTCCCAAGCGCTTGCGAGTTGCTAGTCTCCACCCGAATTCAGGTGCGTGACCAAAGGGCGCCGCCGCAAGGCGACCGGCGAATGGGACGGGTTCTCGAAGCCGTACCATCGTGCCGGACCGGGCGCTGCGGCAGGCACCCACCAGCCAGGGAAAGGGTTTAGGGATGAATCGACGTCATGTGATCCGTGCGCTGGGCCAGGGGATCGGATTGACCGCGCTCGCTGTCGCCATGGTCGGCTGCGCCGGCAACGATGCGCCGTTGGAAACCGCCAATGTCGGCCAGATCAGCGAATACCGTCTGGGTGCCGGCGACGCGCTGCGCGTCATCGTCTTCGGCGAGGAGCAGCTTTCCGGCGAGTTCCGCGTCGACGGCACCGGCAAGGTCGCCATGCCGCTGATCGGCGAGGTCTCGGCCAAGGATCGCAGCACCCGCGATCTGGAAAAGGAGATCTCCACCCGTCTGTCCGCCGGCTATGTGAAGGACCCGAAGGTCAGCGTCGAAGTGCTGAACCACCGTCCCTTCTTCATCCTGGGCGAAGTGCGCAATCCCGGCCAATACCAGTATGTCAACGGCATGACCGCCCTGTCGGCGGTGGCGATGGCCGGCGGCTACACCTATCGCGCCAAGGAGGATTACGTCCTGATCACCCGCGGCGCCGATCCCAAGAAGGAAATCCGCCGGGCGCCGATCACCACCTCGGTGATGCCGGACGACGTGGTCCGCGTGCCGGAGCGCTATTTCTGAGCCCAGGATTACAGCCTGGGAAATTCGAGCCCAGGCATCGCCAGGGCGACCAACGGAAAGCCCGGCCGGGAGATGTCCCGGCCGGGCTTTCCGCTATGCGGTGATTGCCGGCGGTGGCGATCAGGTGTCCAGCGTATCGCCGCCCTTCTTCTGTCCCGACGGCATGCGCTGGTTTGGGGGAACCACCGGATCGCGCGAGATGCCGTGCGGCGGGGTGGTGCCGGCGGCCTCGTCGTCGGTGCCGAGCGGTGCGGCGGCGGGGTCGGTGGCCGGGACCTTGTCGCCGGTCAACCCGCGGTCGATGTCCGCGCGCATCCGGTTGGCCTCCGCGCTGGGCGTGGTGGGCGTGTCACGGCCCGACTCGGGACGCTGGGGCTTGGTCATGGTCGGCCTTTCGCACAAGCTGTGAGGGGCATTCTGTCGCCTCCTCCAACCGCCGCTGCCTGCCGAGGGTTCCCCGGTGCGACGATCTGCAACCCTGCGGCCGATTTCAGGGGAAGCGGCAAGAAGGCATTCATCCTGAAGTTCCGCACGGAAGACGGAGCGCAGCGGAGGATGACCTTGGGGGCATGGCCGGTGCTGACGGTCGATGATGCCCGGCGGAAGGCCAAGGGAGCGTTGGGAGCCGCCAGTGAGGGCAGGGACCCAGCTGCGGAGAAGCAGGAGCGGAAGGCTGCCCCGACCTATGACGAGGTGGTGGAGCGAGCGGCGCAGAAGGAAGTGAAGTTACCTGCCGGGTTGACCGACGTCCGTATTCACCATCTGCCTCACACGTTCGTCAGCATGTTGGTTTCCAGCGGCGTGCCGCTCTGCGTCGCTGGCCGTCTGGCCGGTCACACGCGCCACGACCCAACGCTACGCCCACCTTGCCAACGATCGACTTCGGCAAGCTACCTCGCGCCTGGGTATGATGGTGCAGGGGTTCGTGACCGGGCAGACTGTCGAGCTGTGCTCCATCCCAAGACGAGGCAGGATTAATCGGGGCGATTTCACGCATATGGGTGCGAATCGCACATCTTCGATCTCTGAGCGTTGATGCAGTCACTGCGGTTTAGGATCGTTGGGAAAACATGGAGCATCCTTGCAGGCGCAAGGGAGACTTGCCGGCGCCGACGGTGTGGGCCATCAGCGTGGGTCCATCCCTACGGGCGTAGGGGAGCCGATGGCGTTGCCGTTCTCCGGGTCCCGCATGAGGGTCCATCCCTACGGGCGTAGGGGAGCCGCCTTATCGACAGCCTGTCGTGAAAGGGGTCGGGGTCCATCCCTACGGGCGTAGGGGAGCCGTTCGGCGAAGGAGGTCATGGCGGCCGCTCGGGGGTCCATCCCTACGGGCGTAGGGGAGCGCTTCCAATCGCTATCGACGGCGATCTCGATGCCGGGTCCATCCCTACGGGCGTAGGGGAGCCCAACAGGCCTTGCCGGGCCTGACCGATGGACGAGGTCCATCCCTACGGGCGTAGGGGAGCCGGCGTCACGGCCTCGCGGGCGCGGGTCAGCAGGGGTCCATCCCTACGGGCGTAGGGGAGCCCAACAGGCCTTGCCGGGCCTGACCGATGGACGAGGTCCATCCCTACGGGCGTAGGGGAGCCCTTTGCCGGGCTTGCGAGACGGACGCCTGCAGGGGTCCATCCCTACGGGCGTAGGGGAGCCGCGGCGCCGCAGGAGAACCAAGCGACCACGCGGGGTCCATCCCTACGGGCGTAGGGGAGCCGCATTCCGAGCAGCACGCTCGGCATAGGACGAGGGTCCATCCCTACGGGCGTAGGGGAGCCACTCAGGTGGTTTCAGCGCCCGTGACGGGATGCGGTCCATCCCTACGGGCGTAGGGGAGCCGCCTTCCGGAGGCTTTGGCATTATGCACGATGGGGTCCATCCCTACGGGCGTAGGGGAGCCGCGCCACTCGGGCGGCGCCGCGCTGTGGTGACGGGTCCATCCCTACGGGCGTAGGGGAGCCAGCGCGACGTTGGCGTCGACCAAGCTCGAGAAGGGTCCATCCCTACGGGCGTAGGGGAGCCGGATGTCGGAGAAGCCTCCGAACGCCGCTTCAAGGTCCATCCCTACGGGCGTAGGGGAGCCTGCCGCAACCAGCTATGCCCCAACGGCGGGGGGGGGTCCATCCCTACGGGCGTAGGGGAGCCCGGAGGGTCCGCAGAAGCTCCGTCAGCGACACGGGTCCATCCCTACGGGCGTAGGGGAGCCAGGATGTCGATTTGGCGGCGCACCGCTTGGATGGGTCCATCCCTACGGGCGTAGGGGAGCCCAGATGGTGGCGCTCATCGACAGGCTATCCGGGGGTCCATCCCTACGGGCGTAGGGGAGCCGCCGCGGGCGTCCGGCGGGCAACCTGGGGGCGGGGTCCATCCCTACGGGCGTAGGGGAGCCTTCTGGGACGGGCTGGAGGCGCTGCAGAAGGAGGGTCCATCCCTACGGGCGTAGGGGAGCCTCTGCCTGTTAAGCTACTGACAGCATTCACAACATAAAAGAACCTCGCGTGCACTGGCTTCCAATCCGATCACGCTATGCGAGCATAATGGCGGCAATCACTCCCCATGTCATCTGGAATGCGGGTTGGAACGCTCTCCGTCGGATCGAGTTGCACATGAGGAGCGGCGGATACTGCCAAGAAATGGCAGCATTTCGCCCGAATCATTCAGTTGACCAGAGGGCCGCCGGACGCACGCCGATCATATTCATATCGTGCGGAAGTCGTCCGTCTCCTCTCCGCCAGGCAACCCACGCTTGGCCAGCACGATGCCGTCATGTTCGACCAGGGTCACGGGTGGGCAGCCCAAGGTTCGGATCGCCTGATTGCCGGCGCTTTGGCGGTCGCGCCACGTCATCACCAAACTGCCCTGTTCGAGCGCGCCATGCCAGTCGACCAGCACAGCCCAGATGCGCTCGCGAACCGGTTTGGTCAGGTTGGGAGAGGTGTAGACGCCGGGTGCGATCTCCAGCATCGCCGAGGCGAGGAAACCGCGGAAGCGGTCGGGAACGTCACGGGTCACCACCACGGTCAGGGTCATCGGCGAACAGCTCCTTGATGCGGTCGATCATCGATGGGATCAGCTCCTTCTCGCGGAACATCCGTCCGGCCAGCTTCCGCACATGGGCTTCAATGCTGCGGCTGGGCTCTCTTTCAGCGTTGCGGACGGCGGCGAAGGCGAGGGGGATGGTCGCCGCGTCCCGGAACAGGTCGGCGATATCCAGTGTGAAGGCGTTGGCCGAATCCTCGTGGATGAAGCCCAGCGGCGCCAGGGTGGAGGTTGCCGCAACCGCGATTGCCGCCGCGGCCTCGACCGCCGAAGCGGCGTGGTTGATCGCCTGGTTGGGCAGGTCGGCACCTTGTGGATTGGCCCGGTCATAGCGCCGGCCGCGCCACGTGATGCCGAATTCCTCCGACAGGCGGCGGTAGAGCGCCTTCATCCGCTCCCCCTCGATCCCACGCAGAACCGCGATGTCGCGGTGGGGCAGAACCTCGCCCAGCCTCCAGGCGTAAAGCCGGCGGGCGATGAACAGGCGCGACCCTTCGGCATCAGCCCACAGCCGCGCCTGCCGGCGGGCCAACCGGCTGTCGTCGGCTCCGCCGGGCAGCGACGCGTAGAGGCGGGTGCCGTCCTCTCCCACCGCCAGCAATCCGGTGCCATGCCGGGCGGCCAACCGCAGGGCATCGTGGCTGACCGTGGTGCCGGGACCGAGCAGGATCAGCGACAGCCCCTGATAGGGCAGGGCATAGTCGCCCGGCGGCAGGTCGGTAGTTCCCGCGGTGCGGAAGCGCAGCGTCCCGTCTTCCACATAAAGCCGGCCGTGGGCCAGCCCGATCAGGCCATGCCGGTCGACATGGGGAACCCGCGCCGTCTCCAGCCCCAGCCGGCCCTTCAGCATGGTGCCTTCCGCAGCATCAGCATGCCGAAGCCGAAGGCGCGATGCCGGCCGACTCCGCGGGCCAGGAGACGGGTGAAGGCATCGGCTTCCGTCACGCGCAACACGCCCTCCATCGTGGCAGTGGGGTGGCGGCTCAACTCGGAGGAGGGGCGGCCAGGCTCACCCCGGGTCCCGGACTTGCGCATCAGGTCTTCAAGCCGGAATGTGGCGATGCGCAGGCTTTCCAACTCCACTCCACCCGTGCGATCCAGCGCGGCACGGAACCAGTCGAGATAGACGGCGTCGCGGTCCGGCTTCGCGTCGGGATGCCCGTCCGCCGCTTCCCATTTGTCGAGGGCGGCGAGATAGGCGTCGAGTTCGGCGCCGGACCTTTTGCCGCCCGCCGGCGTCCGGCCCAGCCGCACCGTGGGGCATACCCTCACGGAGAAGGCCAGCCGCATGCCGGCCGGCAGCATTGGCATCGGCTTGGTTGCCGCGGCTTCCCAATCGATCAGATCATCGACATCCGGCAGGGCGAAGGGATCGCGCGCCTCGCGCAATGCCGCCAGATTCCGGTCGGCATAGGCGTAGACCGACAGCCGTTCCCCGGTGTCCCCCGCGATGGAGAAGGGCTTGGGCGCCTGCTCCCCGAACACGGCGGACAGGATGCCATGCACCAGATAGCCCTGGTCCCCTGACAGCGCGCGGTGCCGCTTGGCGAAGGCGGCGATCCGGCGGCTTGGCAGCGGCAGGTAAAGGAGATGAAGCGGGGCGGTCATGGCGCGGCTTCCTCCCCCGCTGACAGGATGCGCGATAGGACGGGGGGCCAGCCTGTCAGGCGCTGGCGGCGCACCCGCCGCGTGCCGCCATGAAGCTGATTGGCCCAATCCCGGCTGTCGAACACCACGTCCTCGTCATAGCCATCCGGCACGGCCGGGGACCTCAGGACCGCCGGGATGGGAAGCCGGGCCGGCCATTCCGTCAGCAGCGCAGCCTCGCTGCGGCTGCGGCCTGTGATCTCCAGCCGCCGGGCGGCAACGGGGGGCAACTGCATCCCCTCCGCCAAAGCGGCCAGCGGATCGGAGGCAGCCACTGTACCGGCGAAGGGCGGCAGCGACGGCAGGCAGGTCTTGCGGCCGATAAACAGCGGACGGGCCGGAGACGCCAGCGCCGTTGCGACCGCTGCGATGTCCGGCTGACCGTCCTCCCCGCCTATCGGATGCAGCCCGACCGCGACCAGCACCACGGCGTCGGCGCGATACCAGCGCTGGCGGATGTGGGTTCCTGTCGCGGCGGATCCGCCTTCGCGCTGTTCCGGGACGCCGCGGGTGGTCCAGCCGGCCCCGTCCAGAAAGGGTTGGCCGAGGTCGACCGTCTGGAAATCGCGCACCGCTTCTCCCTCGCGCAGCAGGACGCAGGCGATCGACAGGCGCGCTTGCAGCCCTTGCAGCAGGCCGGTGTCGCCATGGGTCCAGCCCAGTGCGTTGCCGATCAGCCCGGCAATCTGCGAGCGGCCGGGGAACTGGCCGGTCCGTCCGATCTCGTCGATCTGCGGAATGCCGAACGCCATCAGCGGCGAGTCGAGGAGGAGGATGGCGTGCTCCTCCCCGCCGGGAGGGGGGACGGTCATTCCGCCCTCCCGTCGGCCGCCACGCTGCCGGCGGCCCAGCCGGCGAGGTCGCCCAGGGCTACGCGTGGAGCCAACGCCGTGCTGCCATCGAGGATCGATGCGACCCGCCGCTCGTCGCCCGCACCATACATGGCGTCGAGCGCCGCGACATGCGTGGCCAGCCGCTCAACCGCCGTCGCCGCCACATCGCCGCCGCGCAGCGGCACCGGATTGAGGAAGGCGTTGGCAAGGCTGCGCGGCGTCCGCCGGCCCATTTCCGCCAGGACCAGGACGGACCAAGCATGCGGCGCGGTCGATCCCAGCTTCGCCCCCGGCGATACGGTGGCCACGGTGTGGATCAGCCGTTCGATCACCTGTCCGGCCAGGGCCGCGTCATCGCCCAGGTTGGAGACCAGCAGCGGCAGGTCGATGGCAACATAGCCGTAGAACAGGCCGCTGGTCAGTTCGGTCGTGTTGATGTGGCCGCTGCCGGTATCGCCGCTTTCCTGCGCCAGATCGTCAACGGCGGAGAAATAGTCGTTCTCCAACTCCTGCGCATGGACGGTGAAGGCGTGGGCGACGTGGATCGCCGCATCGCAGCGCGCCAGATGATCGGAGGTCACCATGCGGCCGAACAGGGCAGCGTCGATCCCGGCGCCCTTGTTCAATGCCGCGAGGTTAGCCTTGCCGGCCTTCGCCCAATCGGTCACCGCGCGGACCGGGTCGGCCTCCGCCGCCGGATCGCGCAGCAGGGTGCGGGCTGTCTCCCGCAGATAGGCCACCTCCGGCTCGCCCAGCACGATGACCTGCTTGGTTTCCAGCACCTCAACGAGGGTGGCGGGGTCGGCCTCGGTGTCGGTCCCGGCGGCAGCCTTGCCCTTCTTCTCCTTCTTCGCCTTGGGGCTTTCGCCCAGCAGAAGCGCCTGGATGGCGCCGACCACGGCGACCACCTGCTCGGCCGGGAAGCCTTCGCCGATCAGCGGCAGGGCGACACGCTCACTGAAAATGCGGCGCGAACGCAGCGAAAGGCCGGGGTCGAAGCTCTTCAGCTCCCATTCATGGTCGGCGCGCCGCCAGTGGCGCTTCAGGCATTGGCTGGAAATGCGGGTGCGGATGCTGCCGCCGAAGGGCAGCCGCTTGGCGGCCCCGGCATCGTCGCGGTTGAGGAGCGCGGCGGCGTAGGGGGTCAGCGTATGGATTTGCAGGAAACGGGGGTTGGTCATCGTCGGAAATCCCGGGCAAGAATGGTCAGGCGCCGGCTTCGGGCTGCTTGGCGGCGCGGTGAAGAATGCGGACGTAATCGCGGGCGATGCGGTCGGCCGCCGCCTCGTAGCCCGGCGACAGGCCGAGGCGCTTGAGGGCGAGCTGGCCGAACTCGGTCCAATCCACCTCCTCCCCCTTGGCCCGCAGGAAGCGGCAGGCGGTGGCGAAATGGTCGGGGAAGCCGTCCGCATCGGCGCGCAGCAGCTGGGTCAACCGGGTTTCGGAAAAGCCCGCCTCCGCCAGCGCTTCGCCGGCGCGACGGCCCTGCCGGTGCGGGCCCGGCGCCATCAGCGCCATGCCGTGCAGGACCAGCGCCCACCCCGCCCCCACCCGGTCGGCAGACCGTCCGGACAGGAGCGCGTCCGCCCGGTCTGCACCCAGCCCGTCGTAGAGCGCCCGCCAGACGTCTACGCCAGCGGGTGTACCGGCCGGCAGGCGGCGCAGCCGGGCGACGAGGCCGCTGTCGAAGCACTTGCCGTGGTCGTCCGGGTCGGCGAAGCGGCGGGCCAGTGCGGCCAGCGCCTCGGCCATAGTTGGCGCCGTCGGTGGCGCTTTGCCGTCCACCGCAGTGTCAGGCGGCGGCATCGGTTGGGTGGTCGTCATCGTCCGTCTCCTTTTCGGACTCATCGCCAGGCTGGGCAGGCAGCGGCAGATGTTCGTTCAGCATGGCGTGGAAGAGGTTCATCGCCGCCGCCCGCGCGGGGCCGACGCGCGCCGCATCCTCCGGCAGGCGATCCAGTTCACGGTGGAAGAGGGCAATTGCCGCCCCGCGCAGGGCGCGATGCCATGCGACGCGCAGATCCCCGCTCTCCGCCGAGGTCACTTCCGCTTCCAGCTGCCTCCACAGGTGATGGAAGAAGAACCCGTCGATCTGCCGATCCAGCGCCTCGCGCGCCGGGATGATGCGCTTGTCGTCGGTGGACAGCTTCGCCTCGGCACCGTTGCGGCGGTATTCCAGCGCCAGCGCCAAGCCAAGTCCCAGCGCAGCCTGCGCGCGCGCCGCGTCGCCGATCATTCGGGCGGACAGCGTGTTGAGGCGCTCCACCGGCGAGGTGCGATGGCGCTGGAACAGCGCGGCGGTCTGTGTGGACAGTGGAATGACCCGGCGCTCCAGCCCTTCGGTCTTGCCCTGGCCGCGGACCACCACGGTGGCATGCAGAACCATGCGCGGATCGTCGCCCGGCAGCGGCGCCATGGCGGTCGGAAGCGCGATGCCGCTGCCGTTCGTCAGCAGTCTGGTCAGCCGGCGGTAGTCGAAAGCTCCGCTTTGGAAGGTGACCGCCTTGCCGGCCTCACGGTCGATGGGCGTCCATGGATCGCCGAGGTTGCCCATCCGGTTCTTGGCATCCAGGCGGGCAGCGTCGGTGGGGCGGCCGAGCGCCACGATGCGGCCGTCCCGCTCGACCAGCCGCACCCGCCGGCAGATCTCGATGAAGTGGGGTTCCAGGCCGCTCAAGGGGCGGCTGGTCTTGCCGTCCCATGGCTCCAGCCACAGCAGCGCTGCACCGCCGGGGGTATAGACGCCTTCGAAATCCCCCTCGTCGAAGATGCGGGCGCGGTCGCGCAGCAGAACCCGCAGCGACCGGCGGAGGCGGGCGCCCCAGCGCATCGACACCGGCGCGAGCTCCATCATCGGTCGGCTGGAGTGTCCGCCGTTCATCCGCGCGATGCCGTATCCCCCTCGTCCGAGATATCCCATTCCGGTCTGCAACGAGATCAGCGCATAGATCCAATGATGCGGCTTTGCACTTACTACCCGTGCCGGTTTGAGGGAGAACGCCCGGCCGGCGACCAGGGTGTCGATCCCGTCAGCGGTGTCGGCCAGCGGGGTGAAGCGGTCGAACGATCCCTCCGGCGCCGGCGGTTGCAGGAAGGCGGGAGCCGCCGCGCCGGCGACGACCAGCGACCAGGCCTCATCCGGGGCCAATGCCGACAGCAGGACGCGCCATGTGTCCTCGTCGTCCGGCGGATCGGCGTCGGGGTCCGGATCGGCATGGACCAGGGCGAGCACGGCGAGCTGGACCAGGAACTGATAGAAAGGTTGCTGCTGATGGGCGGCGAGATCGCCAATGTCCTCCACCCGGTCGACGCACAATTCGGCGAGCAGGCCGGGCAGCGTGTGGAAGACAGGACCATCCATTCCGGCCGCCGGCAACAGCGGCTCGGTCAACAGGCAATAGCTGGGCATGGCCGGACCTCTTGCGGGCGGCTGTGACGTGATGGGTTTGTTTGTATGCAGCTTATGGATGCTCGCAGGCTGTTGCGGGCATCGGTTTGGTTTCATTAGCGTCAGGCAATCTTAATGCCGAGGCTAAGCTGGCAATATCTCCAATTCAAGGGAAAATCGCGTGCACTTGCTCTACCTACACGGTTTCCATTGAGCCATGACTGCTGAAAGGGAGCGGTTGCGATCTGCCTCTGCATCTTAGGGGCGGTTGGCCTCGTGGGCACGAGGGAGCGTCTAGGGTCGTGAGGCTTGCGCTACCTACACGGGGTCCATCCCGAAACTTTCGGGGAGAGCGGATGCCCGGATTCAGGCACGTTCAATCTCGCCTTATACTCAGCCGGTTGCAACCACCCGCAACCCCAGCCGATCATAGACGAACCCCACACCGGCGAATCGGAAGGTCACTTCCCCCGGCGCCGAGCTGGCCAGTTCCTGGATCTCAGAGCCGATCCAATCGTTGGGCAGCATCCAGCCGGGCAGCTTGATCGTCGATACGGCTCCGCCGAATGGCCCCATCGTCGCTTCCGGCAGGCGGATGAGCGCATCGCGCAGGCCGAGTCGGGTTGCTGCCTCTTCCCCCAGAGCTTTCGGCATCGCCCGCAACGGCTTGGTCCAACTGATGATGTGATTGGCCGCCAGCGTCCGTTTGACCTGGGCGTCGCCGGTCGAGCCCTGATGCGCCTTCGGCCAGTCTCCGCCGAGGCGGTCGGCCAGTTCGCCAAGCAACTCCGGATGGGTCGCCGCCTCCACCAGCATCCGGTTGTCGTCGGGGACGGTCAGGTGAGGACGGGCTTCCAGCGTGATGCGAGTGGCGGCGAGTGCGGTCAAGCTGTCGTAGACCTTGCCGAACCCCATGCCGAATCGGCCCGGCCGGTCCAGCGCCTCCCCCAACTCCGCTACGGTTGGGGCCAGGACGATGGCCCGCGGCTCTTCGAAGCCGGCCGGCCGGGCCCGCTGCGGGTGGCGGTGTAGCCGTCCCAGCCGTTGCAGCAGCACGTCGGCCGGGCACAGGTCGGTGATCAGCAGGTCGGCGTCGATGTCCAGGCTTTGCTCCACCGTCTGGGTGGCGACCAGCACCACCGGCGTGGTGGCGCCGCTCCCGAACCGCTCTTCGACCGCCCGGTCGAGCAGGCGGCGGTCTTCGGCGGCATAGCGGGCATGGTGGGGACAGCGTTGGTGGTTGACGGTGAAGAGAAGCGGGCTGCCGCCAAGCTCCTCCTCCAACGCCTGCTGAACGGCCATTGCCCGATTGACGGTGTTGACGATGATCAACACCCGGGCGCCGCGGCCCGCGGCCGACAGTGCCAGCCGCGCGATCGCTGCGAGGTCGGCGGTATCCGCCATCAGCTCCACCGAAACGCACCTGCGGCGCGGCTTCGGCAGTGTGTCGGCGTCTTCGACCGGCAGGCCGCTCAGCATCGGGTAGGGCTTGTGAAGCGCAACGTCGGGGACCGCCACAGGCGAGGTCCAGGACCGCGGCCCCGTGCTTGCCGCCAGCCGCGCCCTTGCGTCCTCCCCCAAGGTGGCCGACATCAGCAGCGTGTGGGCGCCGGCGGCGGCACGGAACCGCAGCACGTTCTCCAGCAGCCGGATCATGTAGGCGTCGGACGCATGGACCTCGTCCACCACCAGCAGGCTGCGCATCAGCGAAGCGGCGCGCAGGCGGCAGTCCTTCACGTCCAACCCCGCGAGCAACACCTGGTCGATGGTGCCGACCACCACCGCGCCGGCCAGATAGCGGCTGGGATGCTCCGCCGCCCAACCGCGGTCGCGCATCGTCCCAGCCTCGTCATCCGGCCACGTCACCTTGAAGCCGGGCAGGGCGGTTCCGTCGACGTCGTCCACCCGCAGATAGCCGGGCACGGCCAGGACCACCGGCGGCGCCTGTGTCCCAAGCAGTCGATCCAAAGCCTTCCGGATGCGTTCCCTGATCTGTACCGCGGAGACACGGGTCGGCAGGGCGAAATACATCCCGTCGACCATCCCCGCCCGGAACAGCCGCAGGAAATGCAGCAGGGCCGCCTCCGTCTTGCCCGATCCGGTTTCCGCCTCCAGGATCGCCAGAGAACCTGCCCGGGTCGGCAGCGCAGCCGACAAGACCGCCGCCTGGGCGAATTGCGGAGCGGAGAAGGACGGGAACAGCGCCGCGAACGACCAGTCCAGCGCCTCCGCTGCCGCCCTGGATCGCTCAGGCCGCAAAAAGCGGTCGCCGACGATCCGCCGGGCAGTCCGTAGCGCGAAAGCGATCCGCGATTCGTCCGGCCCCGGTCCTTCGGGATAGGTGAAAACACGCTCGTCGGAGCCGAGCCGGTCGGCCAGAGCCACCAGGCCGGCGAAGCCGTGCCAGAACGGATGTTTGGCGGGAAGCGGCTGGCAGGTCTCGCGGTGCTGCGGAAACCAGCCGAGTGTCGCCCGCACCAGTTCCGTCAGCGCCGCCAGCGGCGCATAGCCGCCGGCCGGCTGCCAGAGCTTCGGATTTCCCCTTGCCACCGACGGCGAGGTCTCCGGCGGTCCGCCGTGATGCGACAGGATGGCGAGGAGCGTATCGTTGTTGCCGTCGTTTTCGCACCAACCGTCCATGACGTCATACAGATTGGCTAAAGCCCCCTGGATGATCCTGTCATGCAGCGCGCCAATCACGCAGGCGATATGCCCCTCGACCGCGGCGGTCCCCTTCGGCAGCGCCTTGTTCTGGAAACCGTGGTTGACCTTGCCCAGGTCGTGAAGGGCGGCCAGTACGCACAGTCGCGCCACCTGGGCATCGTCCAGTGTCTCCATATTGCCGAGCCGCGCCAGCCCCCGCCGGATGTTGGGGACCTCCAGCAAGGCGAGAAAAACAGCGCCGACATCGGCGCAATGATCGGCCAGTCCCAGCGACGACAAGACACCTCCGTCTTCCGCCCGCCGCAGCTTTCCCCAAGGGCGAGGCACAGGAAACATGTTGGTCATGTGATCTCCGAATGAACATGAGGTGTTTTGAGACTCTTGGCTGTAGCGGGTGGTTGCCCACAGGCGTGGGGGAGAGCGCCTGTGTATCGCCCTCGTTGTCGGTGAGTATGGGTCCATCCCCACGGGCGTGGGGGAGCCGCGCGCTCAAACGGCGTCGGCTCCGGCGGCATGGGTCCATCCCCACGGGCGTGGGGGAGCCCCGCCGTTGGCCGCCACGCTGTACATGCTCTCGGGTCCATCCCCACGGGCGTGGGGGAGCCGGCGGCAATCAGCGGCAGGGCGATGTCGTCCGGGGTCCATCCCCACGGGCGTGGGGGAGCCCGGTGGTGAGGGGTCCAGCGTGCCCAGCGCGTGGGTCCATCCCCACGGGCGTGGGGGAGCCTGCGAACAGGCGGGCAAGGTCACATGCCGCGAGGGTCCATCCCCACGGGCGTGGGGGAGCCCGATCAGGCCGGGAACGAAGGTCCGCCGCATCGGGTCCATCCCCACGGGCGTGGGGGAGCCTCTTAGGACGCAACTCCCCCTGTTGCGACGAAGGGTCCATCCCCACGGGCGTGGGGGAGCCTCTAATCATCAAGTTATTGACAGCATTCACTATGTGCAAGATTCACGCGTGTGCTGGGCGCTATATTTGTCGCGCTGCGCGTGTATGATGGCGTCGTTGACGCGCTATGTCATTCCAAAATGATGGCGGGCTGGTAGGCCACCAACCTTATGTCATCCCCTGGTGCAGCAGAACCTTGAGGGATTTCACATGTTTGTGGGGGATGAAGGTTAAGCGCCGCATCAGCAACGCGGACCCATTAGGCCAGAGGGTCGAGTGAGCGACCTGATGCTGTCAAAAGATGTCAGCATGTCTTGAGAATTAGCTACAGAGATGGGGCCCGCTACCGGGTATGCGTCCCATCCAACTCGATAGCCCCGTGGGGGCAGGAGTCCCGGTCGGCGGGATGGGACCCGCCGACCGAATCTGTCCGTTCCGATGGTGGCCGGGGGAGCGGCGTCCGGGCCAGCAGCGCCCGCTGCGCCTCCATGAGGAAGGGCGTCCCGCAGGGAAGGGGGCCGGGGTCGGACCGTGCGTCCAGCCAGCGTCGGAGGAATGTGAGCATGCGGGGTGCCTTTTGAGGAGTGTGCCCTATCATGCCACCCCTCCTGTGTTGAGCAACCGTCCCAAAAGGGCCGGCCGAAGTCGACCGGCCCTGCCCAGAATTTCCGCGGTGTTTCGCTGATCGCCGCACCGTCTCAGAAGGAGTCCGTTCTTGGGATTTGTTGCGTTATAACATTTCGAACCTGCGAGGCCGATCACCGCGCCGGCCGGCACCGGGCCAAGCCCAAGGCGCCGGATAGCGGCCAGCGCACCCCCTTTGATGGCCGGTGGGCACCATCGCTGCGGTCGACGCAGGCAACCGCCAAAGGAAGCTGGCGGGTTGGCCCGGACATGCCCCGCTCCTTCATGAGCGCATCGACGCGAGCCATCAGCCGAAGCCGGCGCTCGTAGCGCGCGACCTTGAGCTGGTCCTCCACCATCCCGACGACTTCAGCCGCCGGCCCGGCGATGAAGCTCCCCAGGTCGCGGGCCGCGTCCACGACCTTTCCGCCGAACTCGGCAGAAGCTTTCACCGCTTTGGCCCATCCGCCCGATGGATCGACCATCCTGCGGCCCCATCCGAATCACAAGGAGCCGGATGATACCGCCGGTCGTGGCCGAGTGCAGCACAATGGCGCGGACACGCCATGTCCGAAACCCGGACACAGTGCGGACACAAAAGCACAGGCCCCGGCAGATAGCCCGGGGCCTTGTCGTAAGTGCCTGATATTCAATCGGAAACTGGTGCCGGATACAGGAATCGAACCCGTGACCTTCTGATTACAAATCAGCTGCTCTACCAGCTGAGCTAATCCGGCGCACCCGACGCTTGCGGGACGCACACCTTAGCGTCCCTTATCCGCGTAAACAAGCACTTGCCCATGACGGCGATCGTGACCCCGGTCACTCGCGCAGGCGGGCGACCTCGTAGAGGGCGACGGCGGCGGCGTTGGATACGTTCAGGCTGCCGACAGGGCCGCCCGTGGGCAGCCGGGCTATGGTGTCGCAGCGATCCATGGTCAGGCGGCGCAGACCGCTGCCCTCCGCCCCCATCACCAGCACCGTCTTGCCGGTCATATCCAGCTTCGCCAGCGTCGAGCCACCCGACTCGGCGAGCCCCACCGCCCAGAAGCCGTTCTGCTGCAGATCGGTCAGTGCGCGGGCCAGGTTGGTAACGCGCACCAGCGGCACCGCCTCCAGGGCGCCCGACGCGCTCTTCGCCAGTACGCCGGTGGTCTCCGGCGCGTGACGTTCGGTCACCACCACCGCGCGGGCTCCGAAGGCGGCGGCGGAGCGCAGGATGGCGCCGACATTGTGCGGGTCGGTCACCTGATCAAGCGCGACGATCACCGCCGAGGGCTCATCCGCCAATTCGTTGCAGAGATCCTCGATTCCCAACTCCGGCAGGGGGGAGGTGTCGATCACCATGCCCTGGTGGACGGCGCCGGCCGGCAGCATGCGGTCCAACTCCGTCCGATCGACGATCGACGCCTCGGGCCGTTGCAGCCCCTGAGCGCGCGCGGCGGCGAAGGCGGGCTCCAGCGCCGCCCGGCCGGATTCTGTGGCCAGCAGCCGGTGGATGCGCCGCTCGGGGTTGGTCCAGGCCGCGGCGACCGGATGCTGGCCATAGAGAAGGACCCCGCGCGCCGGTGGCGGGCGGTTGCCCTTCGGACCGCCGCGGCGGGTGCGCGCACCCTCGTCCGCCTGCTCCTGCCGCGGAGCGGTTGCCCGCGGGCCACCCGCGGCGTGGACGGAATGCTTGTCGGATTGGCGGCCGGAACCCGGATGTTTTGAGCGCGTCATGGTACCCACGAAGGAGGGGAGGGGGCCGCCGGAAACAGCGGCCGAATTTTTTCTGGTGTGAACCGCTTAACCCGTGTTGACAAGGTCTGAAAAATTCGCATATTGCCGAACTCCGCGGCGGGCACTGCCAGGCTGCGGATTGGAAGGGTGGCCGAGTGGTTAAAGGCAGCAGACTGTAAATCTGCCCGCGTACGCGTACGCTGGTTCGAATCCAGCCCCTTCCACCACTACTTTCCACGGCTTGTCCGTGATCGCGTTTGCCCCGGACGGTCGCGCCGGCGGGATGCTTAGGCGGGTGTAGCTCAATGGTAGAGCAGAAGCCTTCCAAGCTTACGACGGGGGTTCGATTCCCCTCACCCGCTCCAATCCCGCGTGCGCCACGGAAAACCGATCTCGGCCGGGCCATTGTGTGCGTCCGGAACGTCGGGAACGAAAGACCAAAGCGATGGCGAAGGCAAAGTTTGAGCGGAACAAGCCGCACTGCAACGTTGGCACGATCGGCCACGTCGACCACGGCAAGACGTCGCTGACGGCGGCGATCACGAAGGTGCTGGCGGAGTCCGGCGGCGCCACCTTCACCGCTTACGACCAGATCGACAAGGCGCCGGAAGAGAAGGCGCGCGGCATCACGATCTCGACCGCCCACGTGGAGTACGAGACGACCAACCGCCACTACGCGCACGTCGACTGCCCGGGCCACGCCGACTACGTGAAGAACATGATCACGGGCGCCGCCCAGATGGACGGCGCGATCCTGGTCGTGTCGGCCGCCGACGGCCCGATGCCGCAGACCCGCGAGCACATCCTGCTGGCGCGCCAGGTCGGCGTTCCGGCGCTGGTCGTGTTCATGAACAAGGTCGACATGGTCGACGATCCGGAGCTGCTGGAGCTGGTCGAGCTGGAAGTTCGCGAGCTGCTGTCCTCCTACCAGTTCCCGGGCGACGACATTCCGATCACCAAGGGTTCGGCTCTGTGCGCCCTGGAAGACCGTCAGCCGGAGATCGGCCGCGACGCCGTTCTGGCGCTGATGAAGACGGTCGACGAGTACATCCCGCAGCCGGAGCGTCCGAAGGACCGTCCGTTCCTGATGCCGATCGAAGACGTGTTCTCGATCTCGGGCCGCGGCACCGTGGTGACCGGCCGCGTCGAGCGCGGCATCGTGAAGGTTGGTGACGAAGTCGAGATCGTCGGCCTGAAGGCGACGGTGAAGACGACGGTGACCGGCGTCGAGATGTTCCGCAAGCTGCTCGACTCGGGCGAGGCGGGCGACAACATCGGTGCGCTGCTGCGCGGCACCAAGCGCGAGGACGTCGAGCGCGGTCAGGTTCTGGCCAAGCCGGGTTCGATCACCCCGCACACCAAGTTCAAGGCCGAAGCCTACATCCTGACGAAGGAAGAGGGCGGCCGTCACACCCCGTTCTTCACCAACTACCGTCCGCAGTTCTACTTCCGTACGACGGACGTGACGGGCATGGTCTCGCTGCCGGAAGGCGTCGAGATGGTGATGCCGGGTGACAACGTCGCCATGGAAGTGGCCCTGATCGCCCCGATCGCCATGGACGAAGGCCTGCGCTTCGCCATCCGCGAAGGCGGCCGCACCGTCGGCGCCGGCGTCGTTGCCAAGATCGTCGAGTGATGCTATAAGCCTGCCTCCCCCGTCGGGCTCCGGCTCGGCGGGGGAGTTTTATCTGCGTAAAGAGTACGGTCGGGCTTCCGCAAAGCCGTTCTAAAAAGTTATTCCGAAAGTCAGGTCGAAAGGCCTTGACACCGCCGCCGAAAGAATGCTTTAAGCGGCGTCCCACGCCGAAGGGTGTGGCCGGACGGAGATAGGAGTGTAGCTCAATTGGTAGAGCACCGGTCTCCAAAACCGGGGGTTGGGGGTTCGAGCCCCTCCACTCCTGCCATCCCGTCCCAATAACGGCCGTCTCAACGACGGTTAGGGTAAAAGCGGCGCCCTTCACAGTCGCTTCGGAGCTCGCACGGTTCGCACGATGGCTAAAGTCAATCCCGCAGAATTCGCGCGCGAGGTCCGCCGCGAGGTAGCCAGGGTCACCTGGCCGACCCGCAAGGAAACCGGCATCACGACCGCCATGGTCTTCGTCATGGTCGTGCTGGCCGCCCTGTTCTTCCTCGTCGTCGATCAGGTGCTGGCGGTTGCCGTTCGCTTGATCCTTGGGCTGGGAGGCTAAGACATGGCTGCGCGCTGGTACGTCGTTCACGTCTATTCTGGTTTCGAAAAGAAGGTCGCCCAGGCCATCCGCGAAAAAGCGGCCCAGAAGGGTCTGGAAGACAAGTTCGAGGAAATCCTGGTCCCGACCGAAGAGGTCGTTGAGGTTCGCCGGGGTTCCAAGATCAACACGGAACGCAAGTTCTTCCCCGGCTACGTCCTCGTCAAGATGGACCTGACCGACGAATCCTGGTCGCTGGTGAAGAACACGCCGAAGGTCACGGACTTCCTGGGTGGTGGCGGCAAGCCGCAGCCGATTTCCCAGCGCGAGGCCGAGCGGATCATCCATCAGGTGCAGGAAGGCTTTGAGCGCCCCAAGCCCTCGATCACCTTCGAGGTGGGCGAGCAGGTTCGAGTGAGCGACGGCCCCTTCACCTCGTTCAATGGCGTCGTCGAGGAAGTCGACGAAGAGAAGTCCCGCCTCAAGGTGGCGGTTTCGATCTTCGGCCGCTCCACGCCGGTCGAGTTGGAATACACGCAGGTCGAAAAGATCTGAGCGCAAGGTTCCAAAGTGTTTTCGTGTCGGAGCTGCCGGTGCTTGCATCGGTGGCTCCATTCTGTTGCGGGAGGCTCGCCATGGCCGAACCGCAAAACCCCGCGACGCCGCGCCGGGCCAACCGGTCGAGAGCGTGACGCGTCGTCCCAGGAGGTTGTGAGATGGCGAAGAAAATCGTCGGTTACATCAAGCTGCAGGTCCCGGCCGGCAAGGCCAACCCGTCGCCGCCCATCGGCCCGGCGCTGGGTCAGCGCGGCCTGAACATCATGGAGTTCTGCAAGGCGTTCAACGCCAAGACGGCGGACCTGGAAGTCGGCATGCCGATTCCCGTGGTCATCACCGCCTACGGCGACCGCACCTTCACCTTCGTGACCAAGACCCCGCCGGTGAGCTACTTCCTCAAGAAGGCTTCGGGCAAGGACAAGGGTTCGACCACCCCCGGCAAGGGCGGCTTCGTCGGCCAGGTCACGACCTCGCAGATCCGCGAGATCGCCCAGAAGAAGATGGTCGACCTGAACGCGCACGACGTCGACGCCGCCGCGACGATGATCGCCGGTTCCGCCCGCTCGATGGGCCTCGAAGTGGTGGAGGGCTGATCCTATGGCGAAGCTGGGCAAGCGTCTGACCGACGCCTACAAGAACGTCGACCGCGACTCCTTCTACTCGCTGGAACAGGCCGTCACCCTGGTGAAGGGCGCCGCTAAGGCCAAGTTCGACGAGACCATCGAGATCGCGATGAACCTCGGCATCGATCCGCGCCACGCCGACCAGATGGTCCGCGGCGTCGTGAACCTGCCGAACGGCACCGGCAAGACCGTCCGCGTGGCGGTGTTCGCCCGTGGCGCCAAGGTCGATGAAGCTCTGGCCGCCGGCGCCGACGTGGTCGGCGGCGACGATCTGGCCGAACAGATCCTGGCCGGCAATATCAACTTCGATCGCTGCATCGCCTCGCCCGACATGATGGGCGTGGTCGGCAAGCTCGGCAAGGTTCTCGGCCCGCGCGGCCTGATGCCGAACCCGAAGCTGGGCACCGTGACCCCCGACGTCGCCGGCGCCGTCAAGGCCGCCAAGGCCGGCGCGGTGGAGTTCCGTGCGGAGAAGACCGGCATCATCCACGCCGGCGTCGGCAAGGTCAGCTTCTCGGAAGAGGCGCTGGTCCAGAACATCCGCGCCTTCGTCGATGCCATCACCCGTGCCAAGCCGACCGGCGCCAAGGGCCAGTACCTGCTGAAGGTCTCGCTCTCGTCGACGATGGGCCCGGGCCTGAAGCTCGACCTCGCCAGCGTGTCGGCTCCGGCCGGCGCTGCGGCGTAATCGACCGTCTTTCGCCGCCGGTGCCCCAGGGTGCCGGCGGCGACCGGGTGGATGATCCAAGGGGGCATGCCCCGGCGGAACGCCCACCCACCCCTGTCCGAGACCGCAGGTGTCCACCCCTTCTCAGGAAGGTGAGGGCTTAAAATTCACCGGCGCAGACAGGAGTTGAACCCGTTGACCATTCCGGATCCCGTCAAGGCGGGCCACCGGTTCAGGAACGGCTTGAACTTCTGGGACAGGTTCGCCGGACCTCCGGCCCGCAAGGGCAGGGGGTCCATGTACACCTCTGTGCAAGGAGGCGATCCGTGGATCGTACACAAAAAGAAGCGACGATCGCGGCTCTGCAATCGAAGCTCCAGGACACGGGCCTGGTGGTGGTCACCCACCATCTGGGCCTGACGGTGAAGGAAGTCACCGACCTGCGTGCGAAGGTTCGGGCTGCTGGCGCCAGCTTCAAAGTGACGAAGAACCGGCTCGCCCGTCGTTCCCTTCAGGGGACGCAGTTCGAAGGTCTGGACGGTCTCTTCAAGGGACCGACGGCGATCGCCTTCTCGAAGGATCCCGTTGCGGCCGCCAAGGTGGTGGCCGACTACGCGAAGACCAACGAGAAGCTCAAGATCGTCGGCGCCAGCCTCGGCACCCAGATTCTGGACGCGGAGGGGGTCAAGGCCCTCGCCTCGCTCCCGTCGCTGGACGAACTGCGTGGCCGCCTCGTGGGCATGATCCAGACCCCGGCGACCCGTATCGCCGGTGTTCTCCAGGCTCCGGGCGGCCAGGTCGCCCGCGTGCTTGCTGCCTACGCGAAGAAGGACGACGAGGCGGCGGCCTAACCGGGCCTAGTCACTCGTTTTTTCCATCCCCAGAACTCAAGTCGTTTGGAGTAGTAACATGGCTGATCTGCAGAAGCTCGTCGACGATCTGTCGGCCCTGACCGTCCTGGAAGCCGCCGAGCTGTCGAAGCTCCTCGAAGAGAAGTGGGGCGTTTCCGCCGCCGCTCCGGTGGCCGTCGCCGCTGCCGGCCCGGCCGCTGCCGCTGCCGCTCCGGCCGAAGAGCAGACCGAGTTCACGGTGATCCTCGCCGATGCCGGCGACAAGAAGATCAACGTGATTAAGGAAGTCCGTGCGATCACCGGCCTGGGCCTGAAGGAAGCCAAGGACCTGGTCGAGGGCGCTCCGAAGCCGGTCAAGGAAGGCGCCACGAAGGACGAGGCCGCCAAGATCAAGAAGCAGCTTGAAGAAGCCGGCGCCAAGGTCGATATTAAGTAAGACCTTGTTGCGTTACGGATCATACAGTTCCACGCCGGACGGCGGCCGGTCCCCCAGGGGACCGGCCGCTGCACGGCGTTTTCTGCCTTCCGCCGGACCGGGCTCGCCCGGCCCGGCTCTTTCCGTCCCCATCTTGGGGATGGCCCGCGCGGGCGCCCTTGGGACCGGTCGACACCAGTCGGCTTGATCCCGCGGTCGGTTGAACGGTCGGTATAACGCGCATCACGTACAGACGTTTGGGGACATCCATGGCCAAATCCTTTACGGGTCGTAAACGTGTTCGGAAGAGCTTCGGGCGCATCCCGGAAGTCACCCAGATGCCCAACCTCATCGAGGTGCAGCGCAGCTCCTACGATCACTTCCTGCAAATGGACGTCGCCCCGGAAAAGCGGGCGAACCTGGGCCTGCAGGAAGTCTTCAAGTCGGTCTTCCCGATCAAGGACTTCTCCGACCGCGCGGTGCTGGATTTCGTCAAGTACGAGCTTGAGCAGCCGAAATACGACGTCGAGGAGTGCCAGCAGCGCGGCATGACCTTCGCCGCCCCGCTGAAGGTCACCCTGCGCCTGTCCGTGTTCGACGTCGAGGAAGATACCGGCCTCCGGTCCATCCGCGACATCAAGGAGCAGGACGTCTACATGGGCGACATGCCCCTGATGACGGCCAACGGCACCTTCATCATCAACGGCACCGAGCGCGTCATCGTCTCCCAGATGCACCGCAGCCCGGGCGTCTTCTTCGACCATGACAAGGGCAAGACCCACGCGTCGGGCAAGTATCTGTTCGCCGCGCGCGTCATCCCATACCGCGGTTCCTGGCTCGACTTCGAGTTCGATGCCAAGGATCTCGTCTATGTGCGCATCGACCGCCGCCGCAAGCTGCCGGCCACCACGCTGCTGTTCGCACTGGACAGCGCGGAGACCGAGGCTCTGCGCGCCGAGCGCAAGGCGAACCGCAAGGACCTGCTGCCCTACGAGGCGCAGGGCATGGCGAAAGAAGAGATCCTCAACTACTTCTACGACACCATCACCTACAGCCGCTCCGCCGGCGGTTGGAAGACCCCGTTCAGCGCCGAGCGCATGAAGGGCGTCAAGCTGGCGTCCGACCTCGTCGATGCCGCCACCGGCGCCATCGTCGCCGAGGCCGGCACCAAGATGACTCCGCGCGTCATCAAGAAGCTGGTCGAGGCCGGCCTGACCGAGCAGCAGGTCTCCACCGAGGAGCTGACCGGCCGCTACCTCGCCGTCGACATCATCAACGAACGCACGGGCGAAGTCCTGTTCGAAGCCGGTGACGAGCTGTCGGCGAGCGACCTGGAGAAGCTGGAGAAGACCGGCGTCGACGAGCTGCCGGTGCTGGCGATCGACCATCTGAACGTCGGCGCCTACATCCGCAACACGATGAACGCGGACCGCAACGCCAGCCGCGAAGACGCGCTGATCGACATCTACCGCGTCATGCGTCCGGGCGAGCCGCCGACCTTGGAGTCGGCCGAGGCGCTGTTCTCCGGCCTGTTCTTCGACAGCGAGCGTTACGACCTCTCGGCCGTTGGCCGCGTCAAGATGAACGCGCGCCTGAACTTCCAGACCGACGACCAGATGCGTGTTCTCCGCAAGGAGGACATCCTGGAGATCCTGAAGGTTCTCGTGAACCTGAAGGATGGCCGCGGCGAGATCGACGACATCGACCATCTCGGCAACCGCCGCGTCCGCTCGGTCGGCGAGCTGATGGAGAACCAGTACCGCGTCGGCCTGCTGCGCATGGAACGTGCGATCCGCGAGCGCATGAGCTCGGTCGAGATCGACACGGTGATGCCGCACGACCTGATCAACGCCAAGCCGGCCGCCGCCGCCGTGCGCGAGTTCTTCGGTTCGTCGCAGCTGTCGCAGTTCATGGACCAGACCAACCCGCTGTCCGAGATCACGCACAAGCGTCGTCTCTCGGCTCTCGGCCCGGGCGGTCTGACCCGCGAGCGCGCCGGCTTCGAGGTGCGCGACGTGCACCCGACGCACTACGGCCGCATCTGCCCGATTGAGACCCCCGAAGGCCCGAACATCGGTCTGATCAACTCGCTGGCGACCTACGCCCGCGTGAACCAGTACGGCTTCATCGAAAGCCCCTACCGTAAGGTCATCGACGGCAAGGTCACCAACGAGGTGGTCTATCTGTCGGCGATGGAGGAGGGCCGCTACGTCGTCGCCCAGGCGAACGCCGAGCTCAACCCCGACAACAGCTTCGCCGCCGATCTGGTGTCCTGCCGCCAGGGCGGTGAATACCTGATGTTCCGGCCGGAAGCGATCGACCTGATCGACGTCTCGCCGAAGCAGCTGGTGTCCGTCGCCGCGGCGCTGATCCCGTTCCTGGAGAACGACGACGCCAACCGCGCGCTGATGGGCTCGAACATGCAGCGTCAGGCGGTGCCGCTGGTGAAGGCGGACGCGCCGCTGGTCGGCACGGGCATGGAGGCGACAGTCGCCCGCGACAGCGGCGTGACCATCGTCGCCAAGCGCTCGGGCATCGTCGACCAGGTCGACGCCACCCGCATCGTCGTCCGTGCCACCGACAGCTCGGACAGCACGGCGCCGGGTGTCGACATCTACAACCTGCTGAAGTTCCAGCGTTCCAACCAGAACACCTGCATCACCCAGCGTCCGCTGGTGAAGGTGGGCGACCGGGTGAACGCCGGCGACATCGTGGCCGACGGCCCGTCGACCGATCTCGGCGAGTTGGCGCTCGGTCGGAACGTGCTCGTCGCGTTCATGCCGTGGAACGGCTACAACTTCGAGGACTCGATCCTCATCAACGAGCGCATCGTCAAGGACGACGTCTTCACCTCGATCCATATCGAGGAATTCGAGGTCATGGCCCGCGACACCAAGCTGGGCCAGGAGGAAATCACCCGCGACATTCCGAACGTGGGTGAGGAAGCTCTGAAGAACCTCGACGAGGCCGGCATCGTCTACATCGGCGCCGAGGTCCGTCCGGGCGACATCCTGGTCGGCAAGGTGACGCCGAAGGGCGAAAGCCCGATGACGCCGGAAGAGAAGCTGCTGCGCGCCATCTTCGGCGAGAAGGCTTCCGATGTCCGCGATACCTCGCTGCGCCTGCCCCCGGGTGTGGTCGGCACCATCGTCGAGGTCCGCGTGTTCAGCCGCCGCGGCGTCGACAAGGACGAGCGCGCCCTGGCGATCGAACGCGCCGAGATCGAGAAGCTGGCCAAGGACCGCGACGACGAGCGTGGCATCCTGGAGCGCAGCTTCTACACCCGCCTGAAGGAAGTGCTGATCGGCCAGACCGCGCAGTCCGGCCCGAAGGGCATGAAGGGTGGCACCGTCCTGACCGACGAGGTGCTGGCCGGCCTGTCGAAGGGCCTGTGGCGCCAGATCGCCATCGCCGACGAGCAGGTGATGGAGACCGTCGAAAACCTGGCCAAGGTGTTCGACGACTCGATCAAGGCCCTGCAGGACCGCTTCGAGAACAAGGTCGACAAGCTGCAGCGCGGTGACGAGCTGCCGCCGGGCGTCATGAAGATGGTCAAGGTCTTCGTCGCGGTGAAGCGCAAGCTGCAGCCGGGCGACAAGATGGCCGGCCGTCACGGCAACAAGGGTGTGGTCTCGCGCATCATCCCGCAGGAGGACATGCCCTACCTGGAGGACGGCACGCCCGTCGATCTGGTGCTGAACCCGCTGGGCGTGCCGTCGCGCATGAACGTCGGTCAGATCCTGGAAACTCACCTCGGGTGGGCCGCCTCGGGTCTCGGCAAGCAGATCGGCCGTGCGGTCGACCAGTACCGTCTGGCGATCCGCCAAAAGGCGGAAGGCGCTCCCCAGCTGGAGGCCCTGCGCAGCACGCTGAAGTCGGCGTACGGCGAGGTGACCTACAACGAGGACATCGCCGACATGACCGACGGCGAACTGCTGGAGTTGGGCGGCAACCTGCGCAAGGGCGTGCCCTTCGCGACGCCGGTCTTCGACGGTGCCCGCGAGGAGGACATCTGCGTCCATCTGGAACGCGCGGGCTTCGACCGCTCGGGCCAGTCGACGCTGGTGGACGGCCGCACCGGCGAGACCTTCGACCGCAAGGTTACCGTCGGCTACATCTACATGCTGAAGCTGCACCACCTGGTGGACGACAAGATCCACGCCCGGTCCATCGGTCCCTACTCGCTGGTCACGCAGCAGCCGCTGGGCGGCAAGGCCCAGTTCGGCGGTCAGCGCTTCGGTGAGATGGAGGTCTGGGCGCTGGAAGCCTACGGCGCCGCCTACACGCTGCAGGAAATGCTGACGGTGAAGTCGGACGACGTGTCCGGCCGCACCAAGGTCTACGAAGCCATCGTCCGCGGCGACGACAACTTCGAGGCCGGCATTCCGGAGTCGTTCAACGTGCTGGTCAAGGAGCTGCGCTCGCTCGGCCTGAACGTCGAACTGAACCAGCGGTCCTACTGAGCCGATTTGACGTGACCAAACCCCGGAGCGGTGCCGATGCGCCGCTCCGGGGTCATGCACTGCCCTTAACCGACAACGCGGCGATGCCAGCGGGAGACGGTCATGAATGAGTTGATGAACATTTTCGGCCAGGTCCAGGGGCCGCAGAGCTTCGATCAGATCCGCATCCAGATCGCGAGCCCCGAGCGGATCCGGTCCTGGTCCTACGGCGAGATCAAGAAGCCGGAAACCATCAACTATCGCACCTTCAAGCCGGAGCGCGACGGCCTGTTCTGCGCCCGCATCTTCGGCCCGATCAAGGATTACGAGTGCTTGTGCGGCAAGTACAAGCGCATGAAGTATCGCGGCATCATCTGCGAGAAGTGCGGCGTCGAGGTCACGCTGTCGAAGGTCCGGCGCGAGCGCATGGGCCATATCGAACTGGCGTCCCCCGTCGCGCACATCTGGTTCCTGAAGTCGCTGCCGAGCCGCATCGGCCTGCTGCTCGACATGACGCTCAAGGATCTGGAGCGCATCCTCTATTTCGAGAACTACGTCGTCATCGAGCCGGGCCTCACCCCGCTGAAGCTGCATTCGCTGCTGAACGAGGAAGAGTTCCTGAACGCCCAGGACGAGTATGGCGAGGACGCCTTCACCGCCTCGATCGGTGCCGAAGCGCTGCGCATCATGCTGTCCGCGCTCGACCTCGACGAGGAGAAGAAGCGCTGCCGTGAGGATCTGCGCGACACCAACTCCGAAGCCAAGCGTAAGAAGCTGGTCAAGCGCCTGAAGCTGATCGACGCCTTCCTGGCCTCGCAGTCGCGGCCCGAGTGGATGATCCTGGAAGTCATTCCGGTGATCCCGCCCGAACTGCGTCCGCTGGTCCCGCTGGACGGCGGTCGCTTCGCCACGTCCGATCTGAACGACCTGTACCGCCGCGTCATCAACCGCAACAACCGTCTGAAGCGGCTGATCGAGCTGAAGGCGCCGGACATCATCGTCCGCAACGAGAAGCGGATGCTGCAGGAGGCCGTCGACGCTCTGTTCGACAACGGCCGCCGTGGCCGCGTCATCACCGGCGCCAACAAGCGTCCGCTGAAGTCGCTGTCCGACATGCTGAAGGGCAAGCAGGGCCGCTTCCGTCAGAACCTGCTCGGCAAGCGCGTCGACTACTCGGGCCGTTCGGTCATCGTGGTCGGTCCCGAGCTGAAGCTGCACCAGTGCGGCCTGCCCAAGAAGATGGCGCTGGAGCTGTTCAAGCCCTTCATCTACGCCAAGCTGGAGCTGTACGGTCTCGCCTCCACCATCAAGGCCGCCAAGCGGATGGTGGAGAAGGAGCGTCCCGAGGTGTGGGACATCCTGGAAGAAGTCATCCGCGAGCATCCGGTGATGCTGAACCGTGCGCCGACGCTGCACCGTCTCGGCATCCAGGCGTTCGAGCCGACGCTGATCGAAGGCAAGGCGATCCAACTGCACCCGCTGGTCTGCACCGCCTTCAACGCCGACTTCGACGGCGACCAGATGGCCGTACACGTTCCGCTGAGCCTCGAAGCCCAGCTGGAAGCGCGCGTCCTGATGATGTCGACCAACAACATCCTGTCGCCCGCCAACGGCAAGCCGATCATCGTGCCCAGCCAAGACATCGTGCTGGGCATCTACTACATCTCGATGGACCGCCCGAGCGAGAAGGGCGAGGGCATGGTGTTCGCCACCGTCTCGGAGATCGAGCAGGCGCTGAACGCCAAGGTCCTGTCGATCCATGCGAAGATCAAGGCGCGCTACGTCGGTGTGGACGACGAAGGCAACGAGCTGATCAGCATCGTCGAGACGACTCCGGGCCGCATGCTGCTGTCGGAGCTGCTGCCGCGTCACCCGAAGGTGCCCTTCTCGCTGATCAACCGCGTCCTGACCAAGAAGGACGTCGGCAACGTCATCGACGCCGTTTATCGCCACTGCGGCCAGAAGGAGACGGTGATCTTCGCCGATCGCCTGATGAAGCTCGGCTTCGGCCACGCCTGCCGCGCGGGCATCTCCTTCGGCAAGGACGACATGGTCATCCCCGTCGCCAAGGAGAAGCTGGTCAACGAGTCGAAGGAGCGGGTGAAGGAGTTCGAGCAGCAGTATCTCGACGGCCTGATCACCCAGGGCGAGAAGTACAACAAGGTCGTTGACGTCTGGTCGGAGTGCACCGAAAAGGTGGCTTCCGAGATGATGAAGGCGATCTCGACCACCGAAGCCGGCAAGCCGGTCAACTCGGTGTACATGATGGCCCACTCCGGCGCGCGCGGTTCCGCCGCGCAGATTCGCCAGCTGGCCGGCATGCGCGGCCTGATGGCCAAGCCGTCGGGCGAGATCATCGAGACGCCGATCATCTCGAACTTCAAGGAAGGCCTGACCGTGCTGGAGTACTTCAACTCCACCCACGGCGCCCGCAAGGGTCTGGCCGACACCGCCTTGAAGACGGCGAACTCCGGTTACCTGACCCGCCGCCTGGTCGACGTGGCGCAGGACGCCATCATCGTCGAGCATGATTGCGGCACCGAGCGTGGCATCACCGTCAAGGCGGTGATCGACGGCGGTGAAGTGATCAGCCCGCTGGGCGACCGCATCCTCGGCCGCACGGTGGTCGGCGACGTGATCGATCCGCTGAACGGTGAGCTGCTTGTCGAAGACGGCGGCCTGATCGACGAGCCGACGGTCGACCGCATCGAGCGGTCGGGCATCGACTCGGTCAAGATCCGCTCGGTCCTGACCTGCGAGACCCGCGACGGCGTCTGCGCCAAGTGCTACGGCCGTGATCTGGCTCGCGGCACGCTGGTCAACACCGGTGAGGCGGTCGGCGTCATCGCGGCGCAGTCGATCGGCGAGCCGGGCACCCAGCTGACGATGCGCACCTTCCACATCGGTGGTGCGGCGCAGCGCGGTGCCGAGCAGAGCCAGATCGAGGCGGCGTTCGACGGCGTGGTGCGGATCAACAACCGCAACATCGTCATGAACTCGTCGGGCATCCCGGTCGTCATGGGCCGCAGCACGGAAGTGATCCTGCTCGACGATCAGGGCCGCGAACGGGCGCGCCACCGCGTGCCGTACGGTGCCAAGCTGCTGGCGGACGAGGGTGTCAAGGTCGAACGCGGCGCCAAGCTGGCCGAGTGGGACCCCTACACCCTGCCGATCATCACGGAGCGTGCCGGTACCGCCCGCTACATCGACCTCGTGGAAGGCATCTCCATGCGCGAGGTGATGGACGAGGCGACGGGCATCAGCTCCAAGGTGGTGGTCGACTGGCGCCAGCAGCCGCGCGGTGCCGATCTGAAGCCGCGCATCGCGCTGGTGGACGAGCGGGGTGACCTGATCACCCTGCCGAACGGCCTGGAAGCCCGCTACTTCATGTCGGTGGACGCCATCCTGTCGGTGGAGAACGGTGCCGAGGTCCGGGCCGGCGACGTGCTGGCGCGTATCCCGCGCGAGTCGTCCAAGACCCGCGACATCACCGGCGGTCTGCCGCGCGTGGCCGAGCTGTTCGAGGCGCGTCGTCCGAAGGACTTCGCCATCATCTCGGAGATGAGCGGCCGCGTCGAATTCGGTAAGGACTACAAGACCAAGCGCCGCATCGTCGTCCGCAACGACGAGACCGGTGACGAGAAGGAGTACCTGATCCCGAAGGGCAAGCACATCTCCGTGCAGGAAGGCGATTACGTCGAGCGCGGCGATCTGCTGATGGACGGCAACCCGGTGCCGCACGACATCCTGGCAGTGATGGGTGTGGAGGCCTTGGCCGACTACCTGATCAACGAGATCCAGGACGTCTATCGACTGCAGGGCGTGAAGATCAACGACAAGCACATCGAGGTGATCGTTCGCCAGATGCTGCAGAAGGTCGAGATCACCGACGCCGGCGAGACCACCTTCCTGGTGGGCGAGCAGGTCGACCGTCAGGAGTTCGACGAGGAGAACGAGAAGACGGTCGCCGAGGGGCTGCAGCCGGCCCACGGACACCCGGTTCTCCAGGGCATCACCAAGGCCAGCCTGCAGACGCGGTCCTTCATCTCGGCCGCGTCGTTCCAGGAAACCACCCGCGTCCTCACGGAAGCGGCCGTCGGCGGCAAGGTCGACAACCTGGAAGGCTTGAAGGAGAACGTCATCGTCGGCCGTCTGATCCCGGCCGGCACGGGCTCCGTGGTGAACCGCCTGAAGCTGATCGCCGCCGAGCGTGACCGCGAAGCGGCCCTGGAAGCCGGCGCTCCGGAGGAAACTCCGGCCCTGCCGACCCCGGGTGAGGAAAGCTCCGCGGCCTGATCCATCGGTTGGTTTGAGTAGGGGAGGGGGCGCGTTCCGTAAGGGACGCGCCCTTTTTCTTTGGGCACCACCCCCACCAGAAGGTGCATCCCGAGGGTGAAAGACCGTCCTTGACTCTGTCCATGCCATTCCCTAAAGTCCGCGAACTTCAAAGGGCGCCGGGGCTCTCCGTGCGTCCGCTTGAATCCACCGATCCCGCCGATCGGAGTCCTCCGGTCGGCTTTCGCTCATTCAGCCCGCTCGGAACGGCAACGTTTCGCAGGCGGGCTTTTGCTTCGTCCGGCTCGTCCGGCCGAGTGATCTTGAAGGGATGAAGGGCAGATATGCCGACGATCAACCAGTTGATCCGTAAGCCGCGCGAGCCGTTGGCCGCGCGCAACAAGGTTCCCGCGATGGAGGCCTGCCCGCAGAAGCGTGGCGTCTGCACTCGCGTTTACACCACCACCCCGAAGAAGCCGAACTCGGCGCTCCGTAAGGTTGCCCGCGTTCGTCTGACGAACGGCTTCGAGGTGACGAGCTACATCCCTGGTGAGGGTCACAACCTCCAGGAACACTCGGTGGTCATGATCCGCGGCGGTCGTGTGAAGGATCTTCCCGGCGTTCGCTACCACATCATTCGCGGCACGCTGGATACCCAGGGCGTCAAGGATCGTAAGCAGCGCCGTTCGAAGTACGGCGCGAAGCGTCCGAAGTAAGGAGAACTCACGATGTCCCGTCGTCATCGCGCCGAGAAGCGTGAAGTCCTGCCGGACGCCAAGTATGGCGACCGCGTTCTGACCAAGTTCATGAACTGCCTGATGTTTGACGGCAAGAAGTCGTCGGCTGAAAGCATCGTCTACGGCGCGCTCGGCCGCATCGAGGTCAAGACCAAGAACGATCCCGTTCAGGTCTTCCACGACGCCCTCGCCAACGTGAAGCCGCACCTGGAAGTCCGCAGCCGCCGCGTCGGTGGTGCGACCTATCAGGTTCCGGTCGAGGTCCGTTCGGACCGCGCCCAGGCCTTGGCCATTCGTTGGTTGATCAGCGCCGCCCGCGCCCGCTCGGAAAACACCATGACCGAGCGTCTGTCGGGTGAGTTGCTCGATGCAGCCAGCCAGCGCGGCACCGCCGTGAAGAAGCGCGAAGATACGCACCGCATGGCGGAAGCCAACAAGGCGTTCTCGCACTACCGCTGGTAAGGTTCACGCCTGTCCTGGTGATTTTGCATGCCCCGTTCGCACGCCCTCGACCGTTACCGCAACATCGGCATCATGGCTCACATCGATGCCGGCAAGACGACGACGACCGAGCGCATCCTGTTCTACACCGGCAAGTCCTATCGCATGGGTGAAGTCAATGACGGCACCGCCGTCATGGACTGGATGGAGCAGGAGCAGGAGCGGGGCATCACCATCACTTCGGCGGCCACGACCTGTGTCTGGCGCGACCACCGCATCAACATCATCGATACGCCCGGCCACGTGGATTTCACCATCGAGGTCGAGCGGTCGTTGCGTGTCCTGGATGGCGCCGTCGCCATCTTTGATGCGGTTGCGGGGGTCGAGCCCCAGACGGAAACCGTGTGGCGGCAGGCCGACAAATACGGCGTGCCGCGCATGGCCTTCGTCAACAAGATGGACCGCGTAGGGGCCGATTTCCCCAACTGCGTCGCCATGATGGCAGACCGGCTGGGTGTCAAGCCGCTGGTCCTGCAGCTTCCCATCGGTCTGGAAGCGAGCTTTTCCGGCATCGTCGATCTGGTTGCCATGCGCGCCACGATCTGGAAGGCCGAGACGCTCGGCGCCGAATTCGAACACACGAACATTCCCGAGGATCTGGCAGAAGCGGCAGCAAGCGCCCGTCAGGCGCTGCTGGAGGCTGTGCTCGACCTCGACGAGGCGGCGATGGCCGCCTATCTGGAGCGCGGCGAGGAGCCTGCGCCCGACGCCCTGCGCGCGCTGATCCGCAAGGGCACGATTGCCGGCGCCCTGGTGCCGGTGCTCTGCGGTTCAGCCTTCCGCAACAAGGGCATCCAGCCGATGCTCGACGCGGTGGTCGATTACCTGCCCGCCCCGAACGACATCGGTGCGGTCAAGGGCCAAACCGTCAGCGGCGAGCGCGACGAAGAGCGTCCGGCCAACGACAGTGCTCCCTTCTCCGGCCTGGCCTTCAAGGTGATGAACGACCCTTATGTCGGGACGCTCACCTTCTGCCGCATCTATTCCGGCACAGCCACCGTCGGCGATTGGATGCTCAACCCGGTCAAGGGCGAACGCGAGAAGATCGGCCGCATGCTGCTGATGCACGCCAATAGCCGCGAGGACATCGAGCGCGCCCATACCGGCGACATCGTAGCCTTCGCCGGATTGGAATACACGGCGACCGGCGACACGCTGTGCGATCCTGCCAAGCCGATCGTGCTGGAACGCTTGGACGTCCCCGAACCGGTGATCGAAATCGTGGTCGAGCCGCGGACCGAGGCTGACCAGGAGAAGATGGCGGCCGCGCTGAACAGGCTGGGCCATGAAGACCCGTCGATGCGCGTATCCCTCGACCGCGAGAGCGGGCAGACCGTCATCCGCGGCATGGGCGAACTGCACCTCGACATCGTCGTTGACCGGATGAAGCGCGAATTCCGCGTCGACGCGTCCGTCGGCGCGCCGAAGGTGGCCTACCGTGAGACGGTGCTGCGTACGGCTGAGGTTGACCACACCCACGCCCGTCAGACCGGAGACCGTGCGCAGTTCGCGCGGGTGACGCTGAAGGTGGAGGCGCTGGGCCGCGGCGCAGGCTTCGTGTTCGAGAACCGTGCGGCAGACTTGCCGCGGGATTTCGTCGCCGGTGTGCAGCGCGGGCTGGAAGCGACCAAGGACAGTGGCGTGGTCGCCGGGTATCCGGTCGTCGACGTCAAGGTGACCCTTGTCGGCGGTGAAGCCCACGATGTGGATTCCTCCCCGCTGGCCTTCGAGTTGGCGGCGCGGACCGCCTTCCGCGAGGCGATGACAAAAGCCGCTCCGGCGCTGTTGGAGCCGCTGATGCGGGTCGAAATCATCACGCCGGACGACTATATGGGCGACGTCATCGGTGACCTGAACGGTCGCCGCGGACAAATCACCGGCATGGACCAGCGCGGCAACGCGCGAATCGTCACGGGACTGGTTCCCTTGGCGGCCATGTTCGGCTATGTGAATTCCCTGCGCTCCATGAGTCAGGGCCGCGCGCAGTACAGCATGCAGTTCGACCATTATGAGCCGGTGCCACAGGCCATCGCGGACGGCGTCCGCGCCAAGGTGGCCTGAAGACCGCTGGAACGATTGAGAAACGGAGAGACCAACCCATGGCCAAGGCAAAGTTCGAGCGGAACAAGCCGCACTGCAACGTTGGCACGATCGGCCACGTCGACCACGGCAAGACGTCGCTGACGGCGGCGATCACGAAGGTGCTGGCGGAGTCCGGCGGCGCCACCTTCACCGCTTACGACCAGATCGACAAGGCGCCGGAAGAGAAGGCGCGCGGCATCACGATCTCGACCGCCCACGTCGAGTACGAGACGACCAACCGCCACTACGCGCACGTCGACTGCCCGGGCCACGCCGACTATGTGAAGAACATGATCACGGGCGCCGCCCAGATGGACGGCGCGATCCTTGTCGTGTCGGCCGCCGACGGCCCGATGCCGCAGACCCGCGAGCACATCCTGCTGGCGCGCCAGGTCGGCGTTCCGGCGCTGGTCGTGTTCATGAACAAGGTCGACATGGTCGACGATCCGGAGCTGCTGGAGCTGGTCGAGCTGGAAGTTCGCGAGCTGCTGTCCTCCTACCAGTTCCCGGGCGACGACATTCCGATCACCAAGGGCTCGGCGCTGTGCGCGCTGGAGGACCGTCAGCCGGAGATCGGCCGCGACGCCGTTCTGGCGCTGATGAAGACGGTCGACGAGTACATCCCGCAGCCGGAGCGTCCGAAGGACCGTCCGTTCCTGATGCCGATCGAAGACGTGTTCTCGATCTCGGGCCGCGGCACCGTGGTGACTGGCCGCGTCGAGCGCGGCATCGTGAAGGTTGGTGACGAAGTCGAGATCGTCGGCCTGAAGGCGACGGTGAAGACGACGGTGACCGGCGTCGAAATGTTCCGCAAGCTGCTCGACTCGGGCGAGGCCGGCGACAACATCGGCGCGCTGCTGCGCGGCACCAAGCGCGAGGACGTCGAGCGCGGCCAGGTTCTGGCCAAGCCGGGTTCGATCACCCCGCACACCAAGTTCAAGGCCGAAGCCTACATCCTGACGAAGGAAGAGGGCGGCCGTCACACCCCGTTCTTCACCAACTACCGTCCGCAGTTCTACTTCCGTACGACGGACGTGACGGGCATGGTCTCGCTGCCGGAAGGCGTGGAGATGGTGATGCCGGGTGACAACGTCGCGATGGAAGTGGCTCTGATCGCCCCGATCGCCATGGACGAAGGCCTGCGCTTCGCCATCCGCGAAGGCGGCCGCACCGTCGGCGCCGGCGTCGTTGCCAAGATCGTCGAGTGATGACCCATCCGGCATCCGCCGCAAGGTGGTCGCCGGAGAGGGAAGGGTAGGGCAGCGGGAGCGGTCCCGCCGCCGGTTGTAAGAGACGGGTCGTTTTCCCCGCGTAAGCAGGAAGGGCGACCCGCCCGGTTCTAGCCATCGGGCGTCGGTGTTCGGAGCCGTCCGCCTGTCGATCCAGCTTCCTCCGATCCGGGGGCGATTCAGGATTGACACGCGGGCGCCGAACGCCTAGAGATTACGCCCTCTGGATTTTGGGTTGGTGGTAGGCAGCTTCGGCCTAGACGCAGCCCGAGACGAACGGCACGGCGCGCCTCCACGGGGGCGCGCCGACTGCTGAACGGAACATCCCCTTCGCGCATAGGCCGCAGGGGATGTTCTTTTTCGTATCGGCCCGTTGCATCGGTCACAGTGTCGCCCGTCGGCCCCGCTTGGGAGGTTCGGCGCGCGGCCTTGCGCTGTCGGCGAAGCCCCAAAGCAGCTCGTGGAGTTCCGGTGACGCGTCCGCGTCATCGCTAGAAGGTGCAAGGGACGTTTGGACATGGACAGCCAGAACATCCGCATCCGTCTTAAGGCGTTCGATCATCGCGTGCTCGACCAGTCGACCAGCGAGATCGTCAACACCGCCAAGCGGACCGGCGCGCGCGTGCGGGGCCCGATCCCCCTGCCGACGCACATCGAAAAGTTCACCGTGAACCGCTCGCCGCACATCGACAAGAAGTCGCGTGAGCAGTTCGAGATCCGTACCCACAAGCGCCTGCTCGACATCGTCGATCCGACGCCGCAGACCGTGGATGCGCTGATGAAGCTCGACCTCGCCGCCGGCGTCGATGTCGAGATCAAGCTCTGATTTTGGTTGGTAAGGGACCTCTCCATTCACGGACGTCCCTGGTCAGGAGATAAAGAACAATGCGATCCGGTTTGATCGCGCAGAAGGTCGGCATGACCCGCGTCTTCACCGACGACGGTCAACATGTTCCGGTCACTGTGCTGAAAGTCGACAGCTGCCAGGTCGTCGCCGTTCGCACCGAGGAAAAGGATGGCTACACCGCCGTCCAGCTCGGCGCGGGCGCCATCAAGGTCAAGAACGTCAACAAGCCTGAGCGTGGGCATTTCGCCAAGGCGCGTGTGGAACCGAAGCGCAAGCTGGTCGAGTTCCGCGTCGATGCCGATGCCCTTATCGAAGTCGGCGCCGAGCTGTCGGTCGCCCATTTCGTCGCCGGCCAGTACGTCGACGTCACCGGCACCTCCATCGGCAAGGGCTTTGCCGGTGCGATGAAGCGCTGGAACTTCGGTGGTCTGCGCGCCACGCACGGCGTGTCGGTGTCTCACCGTTCGCACGGTTCGACGGGTAACCGTCAGGACCCCGGCAAGGTCTTCAAGAACAAGAAGATGGCCGGTCATCTCGGTGACGAGCGGGTTACGGTCCTGAACCTTCAGGTCGTCGCCGTCGACGAAGCTCGTGGTCTGATCATGCTCAAGGGTGCCGTCCCCGGCGCCGAGGGCGGTTGGCTGCGCATCCGTGACGCCGTCAAGAAGAAGGCTCCGGAAGGCCTGCCCTTCCCGGCCGGCATCAAGTCTGCTCCGGCGGCGGAAGCCCCGGCCGAGACGCAGGAGTGAGCGCCATGAAGGCCACGATCAAGAACCTGAACAACGAAGCCGTCGGCGAGATCGAGCTGTCGGACGCCGTGTTCGGCCTGCCGACCCGCACCGACCTGCTGGCCCGCATGGTGAACTGGCAGCTGGCCAAGCGCCGCTCCGGCAACCACAAGACCAAGGGCATCAGCGAGATCAGCGGCACGACCAAGAAGCCCTATTCGCAGAAGGGCACCGGTCGCGCTCGCCAAGGCTCCATCCGTTCGCCGCAGTTCCGCGGCGGTGCGACCATCTTCGGGCCGGTGGTGCGTTCGCACGCCCACGACCTGACGAAGAAGGTCCGGAAGCTGGCGCTCAAGACTGCCCTCTCGGCCAAGGCCGCCGAGGGCAAGCTGATCGTTCTCGAGGCTGCCGCTGCCGAGACGCACAAGACCAAGGAGCTGGCCGCCCGTCTGGCCACCCTCGGCCTGACGTCCGCGCTGATCATCGATGGTTCGAACCTGGACGAGAACTTCGCCAAGGCTTCGCGCAACATCCCGCTGATCGACGTGCTGCCGGAGCAGGGCGCCAACGTCTACGACATTCTCCGCCGCGACACGCTGGTCCTGACCCGCAACGCGGTCGAGCAACTGGAGGCTCGCCTGAAATGAGCAAGCAGTCGAAACCTGCGGTGAGCCAGGAGCGGATGTACGACCTGATCCTCGCTCCCGTCATCACCGAGAAGTCGACGTTGGTGTCGGAGCACAACCAGGTCACGTTCCGCGTGCCGCTCACGGCCTCCAAGCCGGAGATCAAGGCCGCCGTTGAAGGTCTCTTCAACGTCAAGGTGACCGCGGTCAACACCCTGGTTTCCAAGGGCAAGACCAAGCGGTTCCGCGGCACCATCGGCCGTCGCTCGGACTTCAAGAAGGCCGTCGTCACCCTCGCCGAGGGTAACAAGATCGACGTGACCACGGGCATCTGAGCGGGAGTGTGATCCGATGGCTCTGAAGCAATACCGCCCGATTACGCCGTCGCTCCGCCAGCTGGTCATCGTTGACCGCTCGGAGCTGTGGAAGGGCAAGCCGGTCAAGACCCTCACCGAGGGCCTGACCAAGTCTGGTGGCCGCAACAACACCGGCCGCATCACTGCGCGCCGGATGGGTGGCGGTCATAAGCGCACCTATCGTCTGGTGGACTTCAAGCGTCGCAAGTTCGACGTTCCGGCCACCGTCGAGCGGCTCGAATATGATCCGAACCGCACGGCCTTCATCGCGCTGATCAAGTACCAGGATGGGACGCTGTCCTACATCCTGGCGCCGCAGCGCCTGAAGGTCGGCGACACGGTGATCTCGGGCGAGCGCGTCGACGTGAAGCCCGGCAACGCCATGCCGCTGAAGAACATCCCCGTCGGTTCGATCGTGCACAACGTCGAGCTGAAGGCCGGCAAGGGTGGTCAGGTGGCTCGTTCCGCCGGCACCTACCTGCAGCTGGTCGGCCGCGACGGCGGCTACGCCCAGCTGAAGCTGCCGTCCGGCGAGCTGCGCATGGTTCGTGGCGAGTGCATGGCCACCCTCGGTGCCGTGTCCAACCCGGACCAGATGAACACCAACCTGGGCAAGGCCGGCCGCAACCGCTGGCTGGGCAAGCGTCCGTCGGTCCGTGGCGTCGCCATGAACCCGATCGACCACCCGCACGGTGGTGGTGAGGGTCGTACCTCGGGCGGCCGTCATCCGGTCACGCCGTGGGGCAAGCCGACCAAGGGCAAGAAGACTCGTCACAACAAGAAGACGGATGGCCTGATCCTGCGCCGCCGTCATTCGAAGTAAGGAGGTCGAACGATGGCACGCTCCGTTTGGAAGGGCCCGTTCGTCGACGGCTATCTGCTGAAGAAGGCGGACAAGAGCCGGGCTTCGGGCCGCAACGAGATCATCAAGATCTGGTCGCGTCGTTCGACCATCCTGCCGCAGTTCGTCGGTCTGACGTTCGGCGTCTACAACGGCCACAAGTTCCTGCCGGTTCTGGTTACCGAGCACATGATCGGTCACAAGTTCGGCGAGTTCGCTCCGACGCGGACCTTCTATGGCCACGCGGCGGACAAGAAGGCGAAGAGGAAGTAAGCCATGGGCAAGTCTGCCAATCCCAGCCGGATCGCGGAGAACGAGGCTCTGGCCCGCAATCCGATGATCCGCACCAGCCCGCGGAAGCTCAACCTCGTCGCCCAGCTGATCCGGAACATGGATGCCAGCCGCGCCGTGGCCGAGCTGACCTTCTCCAAGCGCCGCATCGCCGGCGAGGTGAAGAAGGTTCTGCAGGCCGCAATCGCGAACGCCGAGAACAACCACCAGCTCGACGTCGACCGTCTGTACGTGTCGTCGGCGACGGTCGGTCGCGCTCTGGTGATGAAGCGCTTCCACGCCCGTGCCCGCGGTCGCGGCGCCCGGGTCGAGAAGCTGTTCAGCAACCTGACGATCATCGTTCGCGAGCGTGACGCCGCCGTTGCCGAGGGGGCCGAGTAATGGGTCAGAAAATCAATCCGATCGGGCTGCGCCTCGGCATCAACCGGACCTGGGACAGCCGTTGGTTCGCCAAGCGCGACTACGCCAACCTGCTGCACCAGGACCTGAAGCTGCGTGGCTATCTGCAGGGTCGCCTGCAGCAGGCCGGTTGCTCGCGCGTCGTCATCGAACGTCCGGCCAAGAAGGCCCGCATCACCATCCACTCGGCCCGTCCGGGTGTGGTGATCGGCAAGAAGGGCGCGGACATCGAGAAGCTGCGTCAAGAGCTGTCGAAGATGACCGGCAGCGAGGTGAGCCTGAACATCGTCGAGATCCGCAAGCCGGAGATCGACGCTCGCCTCATCGCCGAGAACATCGCCAGCCAGCTGGAGCGCCGCGTGGCATTTCGTCGCGCCATGAAGCGCGCCGTGCAGTCCGCCATGCGTCTGGGCGCCCAGGGCATCCGGATCAACTGCTCCGGCCGTCTCGGCGGTGCGGAAATCGCCCGCATGGAGTGGTACCGCGAGGGCCGCGTTCCGCTGCACACCCTGCGCGCCGACATCGACTACGGTGTGGGCACCGCCAAGACCACCTACGGCACCTGCGGTGTCAAGGTGTGGGTGTTCAAGGGCGAGGTCATGGCTCACGACCCGATGGCGCAGGACAAGCGCATGGGTTCCGAGCCGGTGTCGACCGACGGCGAGCCGCGCCGCGATCGTCACGATCGCCGCGACCGTCGCGAGCGCTCCGAGCGCTCCGAACGCGAGTAAAGGGGCCGAGCGATGCTTTCTCCCAAGCGCACGAAATTCCGTAAGGCCCACAAGGGCCGCATCCACGGCAACGCCAAGGGCGGCACCGCCCTGAATTTCGGCTCCTACGGCCTGAAGGCCCTGGAGCCGGAGCGCATCACCGCCCGCCAGATCGAAGCGGCCCGCCGCGCGATCACCCGTGCGATGAAGCGTCAGGGCCGCGTCTGGATCCGCATTTTCCCGGACCTCCCCGTCTCCACCAAGCCCGCCGAAGTCCGCATGGGTTCCGGTAAGGGTTCGCCGGAGTACTGGGCGGCTCGCGTGAAGCCGGGTCGCATCCTGTTTGAACTGGACGGCGTGCCGGCAGATGTGGCAAAAACCGCCTTCGCTCTGGCGGCCGCGAAGCTGCCGATCAAGGTGAAGCTGGTGACCCGCCTGGGCGGTGTCGAGGAGACCGCGGCATGAAGGCCGTAGACATTCGTACGAAGAGCGCGGATGAGCTGAACGATCAGCTCCTCCAGCTCAAGAAGGAACAGTTCAACCTGCGTTTCCAGAAGGCTTCCGGCCAGCTGGAGAACACTGCGCGGGTGAACACGGTGCGCCGCGACATCGCCCGCATCAAGACCATCCTCGGCGAGCGTGCCCGCTCCGCCGACGCCGGCAAGTAAGGGGGATCATCCATGCCTCGCCGCGTTCTGCAGGGCACGGTGGTCAGCGACAAGTGCGACAAGACCGTTACGGTTCTTGTCGAGCGCCGTGTCATGCACCCCGTGTACAAGAAGTTCATTCGTCAGTCGAAGAAGTACGCCGCCCACGACGAGGGCAACCTGTTCAAGGTCGGCGATACCGTTTCGATCATCGAATGTCGCCCGATCTCGAAGTCCAAGCGTTGGACGGTCGTGACGGAGTCCGCCGCCGACAGCGGCGCCGCGTGATAACGAAAGGTCGTAAACAATGATCCAGATGCAAACCAACCTGGAAGTCGCCGATAACAGCGGGGCGCGCCGGGTGCAGTGCATCAAGGTGCTTGGCGGGTCCAAGCGGAAGGTCGCGACCGTGGGCGACGTCATCGTCGTCTCGGTCAAGGAGGCCATTCCGAAGGGCCGCGTCAAGAAGGGCGACGTGCATCGCGCCGTCATCGTCCGCACCGCGAAGGAACTGCGTCGGGAGGACGGGTCGGCGATCCGTTTCGACCGCAACGCCGCCGTGCTGATCAACAAGCAGGGCGAGCCGATCGGCACCCGTATTTTCGGGCCGGTCACTCGTGAGCTTCGCGGTAAGAAGTTCATGAAGATCATCTCGCTGGCGCCGGAGGTGCTGTAATGGCCGCCAAGATCAAGACCAAGGACAAGGTCGTTGTCCTGACCGGCCGTGACAAGGGCAAGACCGGCGAGGTGTTGAAGGTTTTCCCGAAGGAGAACCGTGCCGTTGTGCAGGGCGTGAACGTGGTGAAGAAGCACCAGCGTGCCAGCGCCCGCTCGCAGGGTGGCATCATCGAGATGGAGGCGCCGATCAACGTCTCCAACCTCGCTCACGTCGACCCCAAGGATGGCAAGCCGACCCGCGTCGGTTTCAAGATCCTTGAGGATGGCCGCAAGGTGCGTGTCGCCAAGCGGTCCGGCGAAGTCATTGACCTGTGAGGGCCCGGGCATGACCGCACGTCTGAAAGAAGTTTACGACTCCAAGATCCGCGCCGCTCTGAAGTCGGAATTCGGCTACAAGAACGACCTGGAAGTTCCGCGGATCGAGAAGATCGTGGTCAACATGGGTGTCGGCGAGGCTGTCGCCGACTCCAAGAAGATCCAGCTCGCCGTGGCCGAGATGGCCGCCATCACCGGTCAGAAGCCGGTGGTGACCAAGTCGCGCAAGTCGATCGCCCAGTTCAAGCTGCGCGAAGGCATGGCGATCGGCTGCAAGGTCACGCTCCGCAGCGACCGCATGTACGAGTTCCTGGATCGCCTGGTGACGATTGCGTTGCCGCGCGTCCGTGACTTCCGCGGTATCCCGGGTGACAGCTTCGATGGCCGTGGCAACTACGCCATGGGCGTCAAGGAGCAGATCATTTTCCCGGAGATCGATTACGACAAGATCGATCAGATCCGCGGCATGGACATCATCATCGTCACTACGGCGAAGACCGACCAGGAAGCCAAGGCTCTCCTGAAGGGCTTCGACATGCCGTTCGTGAGCTGAGGCTGGAGCACGACCATGGCTAAGACCAGTGCCATCGAAAAGAACAAGCGTCGCGCCAAGCTGGCCAAGCAGTACGCGAACAAGCGTGCGCGCCTGAAGGCAATCGCGAACGACAAAACCCTCCCGCCGGAAGAGCAATTCGCTGCCCGCCTCAAGCTGGCCGAACTGCCGCGCAACTCCTCGAAGGTGCGCGTCCGGAACCGCTGCGAAATGACCGGGCGTCCGCGCGCGTTCTATCGCAAGTTCAAGCTGTCCCGCGTCACGCTCCGCGAACTGGCCTCTACCGGCCAGATCCCGGGCATGACGAAGTCGAGCTGGTAAGGAGGGTCCGAGAATGTCTTTGAGCGATCCGCTCGGCGATATGCTGACCCGCATCCGCAACGGTCAGCACGCCCGCATGTCCGTTGTGGTTTCCCCGGCGTCTAAGCTGCGCGTCAACGTCCTGGAAGTTCTGAAGCGTGAAGGCTTCATCCGCGGCTGGTCCGAGGAAGAACTGCGTCCGGGCGTCAAGAACCTGAAGATCGAGCTGAAGTACCACGAAGGCGAGCCTGTCATTAAGCAGATCGCCCGTGTGTCGAAGCCCGGCCGTCGCGTCTACTCGAAGATCGCCGACCTGCCCCGTGTCTACAACGGGCTCGGTCTGTCGATCCTGTCGACCCCGCGCGGTGTGATGTCGGACAATGAGGCCCGCGCCGCCAACGTCGGCGGTGAAGTCCTCTGCCGCGTGTTCTAAGGGGGATTGGCAGATGTCGCGCATTGGCAAGCATCCCGTGCCGGTCCCGGCTGGCGTCGACGTAAAGGTCGACGGTCAGCAGGTGACGGCCAAGGGCAAGCTGGGGCAACTCAGCCTGACCCTGATCGACGACATCACCGCCTCGCTGGAAGACGGCAAGGTGGTGGTGAAGCCGGCAAACGACAGCAAGCGCGCCCGCGTCATGTGGGCGACCTCGCGCACCCTGATCAACAACATGGTCACCGGTGTCAGCCAGGGCTACACGATCAACCTCGAGATCAACGGCGTCGGTTACCGCGCGGCCGTGCAGGGCAAGGAGCTGGTCATGCAGCTCGGCTTCTCGCACGACGTGAAGTACCCGATTCCGGAAGGCATCACGATCAAGTGCGACAAGCCGACGGCCATTTCGGTCAGTGGCTACGACAAGCACAAGGTCGGCCAGGTGGCTGCCGAGATCCGCGGCTGGAAGAAGCCGGAGCCCTACAAGGGCAAGGGCATCAAGTACGAGACCGAAACCGTCCTGCGCAAGGAAGGTAAGAAGAAGTAACCGCCATGCTGAAGCCAAAGCAACTCCACGAGCGCCGCAAGCAGCGCGTGCGCGCGCAGATTGCCAAGAAGGCCGGCGGGCGTGTTCGCCTCTCGGTCTTCCGGTCGAATCTGCACATCTACGCCCAGATCATCGACGACGAAAACGGCAAGACGCTCGCGTCCGCCTCGTCGCTCGAGAAGGAGCTGCGCGAGCAGCTCAAGCACGGCGGCAACGTCGATGCTGCCAAGCGCATCGGCGAGTTGATCGCCGAGCGCGCCAAGGCCGCTGGGATTACCGAGGTCGTCTTCGATCGCGGTGGGTATATTTACCATGGCCGGGTCAAGGCCCTGGCCGACGCCGCCCGCGAGGGCGGGCTGTCGTTCTAAGGAGGCCCGGATATGGCACGTGAACGTGGGGAGCGGGATAACCGCGACCGGCAGCCGCGCGAGCGGGAAGAAAGCGAGCTGATCGAGAAGCTCGTCGGTATCAACCGCGTCGCCAAGGTGGTCAAGGGTGGTCGTCGCTTCGGCTTCGCCGCTCTGGTCGTCGTTGGCGACGGCAAGGGCCGCGTCGGCGTCGGCTCGGGCAAGGCCCGTGAAGTGCCGGAAGCGATCCGCAAGGCGACCGATCAGGCCAAGCGCGGCATGATCCGTGTTCCGCTGCGCGAGGGCCGTACGCTGCATCACGACACCAACGGTCACTTCGGTGCCGGCAAGGTCGTGCTGCGGGCGGCTCCGGCCGGTACCGGCATCATCGCCGGCGGTCCGATGCGCGCGATCTTCGAGGCTCTCGGCGTTGCTGACGTCGTGACCAAGTCGATCGGCACGTCGAACCCGCACAACATGATCAAGGCGACCTTCGACGCCCTGACCCAGGTCACCAGCCCGCGTTCCGTCGCGGCGCGTCGCGGTCGTCGCGTGAGCGACATCCTCGGCCGTCGCGAGGCCGGCGCCGGACAGGAGGCCTGATCATGGCGGAGAAGAAGACCGTCGTCGTGACCCAGATCGGCAGCCCGATCGGCCGCAAGCACGACCAGCGCGAGACGCTGGTCGGTCTGGGTCTCAACAAGCTGCACCGGACCCGCGAGCTGGAGGACACTCCGGCCGTGCGGGGCATGATCGCCAAGGTCGCGCACCTGGTCCGCGTCGAGAACGAGGGCTGAGATCATGACCAAGCTTAACGACCTGCGTGACAACGCCGGTGCCCGCAAGGCGCGCATGCGCGTCGGCCGTGGTATCGGTTCCGGCAAGGGCAAGACCGCTGGCCGCGGCGTGAAGGGTCAGACCTCGCGCACCGGTGTGGCGATCAACGGCTTCGAAGGCGGGCAGATGCCTCTGCACCGCCGCCTGCCGAAGCGCGGTTTCCGGAACATCTTCGCCAAGGAGTACTCGGTGGTTAACCTGGGCATGGTCCAGAAGGCCATCGACCTGGGCAAGCTGAATGCTTCCGAAACCATCGATGCCGCGGCGCTCAACGCTGCCGGTGTCACCGGCAAGGTGAAGAAGGACGGTGTCCGTCTGCTGGGCAATGGCGAGCTGACCTCGAAGGTTTCCTTCACGGTCGCCGGCGCGTCCAAGTCGGCGATCGAGGCCGTCGAGAAGGCGGGTGGCAGCGTCACGCTGACCGCGCCCGCCGCCGAAGCCGCCGAGTAAGGTTCCGCGTAAAGCCCGTGCTTGCGCACGGGCTTTTGTGGCACTACAAAAAGCGAAGTCGCGAGGGGCGGCCTGCGTCATGCAGTGCCGCCCCGTTCGCGCTTACGGGACAGGGATTGGACCATGGCATCAGCGGCCGAGCAGCTTGCCGCCAACATCAATTTCGGGGCTTTCTCCAAGGCGACCGAGCTGAAAAAGCGGATTTGGTTCACCTTGGCGGCCCTGATCGTCTACCGGCTGGGCACCTACATCCCGCTGCCGGGCATCGACCCGACGATTCTCAGCGACGTCTTCAAGCAGCAGGGCGGCGGCATCCTCGGCATGTTCGACATGCTGGCCGGCGGCGCGCTCAGCCGCATGACCATCTTCGCGCTCAACATCATGCCGTACATCTCGGCGTCCATCATCGTGCAGTTGCTGACCGCCGTGTCGCCGCAGATGGAGGCCATGAAGAAGGAAGGCGAGGCCGGGCGCAAGAAGCTGAACCAGTACACCCGATTCGGCACGGTGGCGCTTGCCACGGTGCAGGCCTATGGCCTTGCGGTTGGTCTTGAGGCGATGCGCGGCTCCAGCGGGGCGGCGGTCATCGATCCAGGACTGTTCTTCCGCGTCGCCACGGTCATCACGCTGGTTGGCGGCACCATGTTCCTGATGTGGCTGGGCGAGCAGATCACCGCCCGCGGCATCGGCAACGGCATTTCGCTCATCATCTTCGCCGGCATCGTCGCGGAACTGCCGCGCGCTCTGGTCAACACGCTGGAACTCGGCCGCCAGGGTGCCTTGTCCACCCTGTTCATCATCCTGATGCTGGTGATGTCGGTCGGCGTGGTGTTCTTCATCGTCTTCATGGAACGCGCCCAGCGTCGCCTGTTGGTGCAGTATCCCAAGCGCCAGGTCGGCAACCGCGTGTTCGGCGGCGAAGCGTCGCACCTGCCGCTGAAGATGAACACGGCCGGCGTCATCCCGCCGATCTTCGCGTCGTCGCTGCTGCTGCTGCCGCTGACTGCGGTGGGCTTCGCCGGCGGCGAGGGGCCGGAGTGGTTGCAGGCGGTGTCGCGCTATCTGGCGCACGGCACGCCGCTGTACATGCTGCTCTACGCCTCGCTGATCGTGTTCTTCTGCTTCTTCTACACGGCCATCGTCTTCAATCCGGCGGAAACGGCCGAGAACCTGCGGAAGTATGGCGGCTTCATCCCGGGCATCCGTCCGGGCAAGAACACCGCCGATCATATCGACTATGTGCTGAGCCGGCTGACGGTCATCGGCTCCGCCTACCTTGTGGCGGTTTGTCTCCTCCCCGAAATCCTGATATCCCAGCACTCGGTTCCGTTTTATTTTGGCGGCACCAGCCTGCTGATCGTGGTCACCGTCACGATGGACACGGTTGCGCAGATTCATTCCCATCTGCTGGCTCACCAGTATGAGGGATTGATCAAGAAATCGAAGCTTCGGGGGAGAAAGTAATGAACCTCATACTGCTCGGTCCGCCGGGCGCCGGGAAGGGGACCCAGGCGCGCCGTCTGGAAGACACGCGTGGCTTGGTGCAGTTGTCCACGGGCGACATGCTCCGTGCCATGGTGGCGGAAGGTGGGCCGCTCGGGCAGCAGGCGAAGGAGATCATGGCCGCCGGCAAGCTGATGCCGGACGAGCTGATGGTCAGCATGATCGCCGAACGCATTTCCAAGCCCGACGTCAAGAACGGCTTCATTCTCGATGGCTTCCCGCGCACCGTGGCCCAGGCCGAGGCGCTGGACAAGATGTTGGAGGAGAAGGGCCTGAAGCTCGATCATGTGATCGAGATGCGGGTCGTCGACGATGTCCTGGTGGAGCGCATCACCGGCCGCTACACCTGCGCCAAGTGCGGCAAGGGCTATCACGACAGCTTTGAGAAGCCGAAGGTCGACGGCGTCTGCGACGTCTGCGGCAGCACCGAGTTCAAGCGGCGCGCCGACGACAATGCGGAGACGGTGACGACCCGTCTTGCCCAGTACCACCAGCAGACCGCGCCGATCCTGCCCTATTACCAGGGGTGCGGCGTGTTGAAGGCGGTGGACGGCATGGCCGACATCGATGAGGTGACGAAGGAGATCGAAGCGGTCCTCGCAGGCTGAGGATCCCGTCTGGTCCAATGACAAAGGCCGCAGTCTCCGGTGGGAGGCTGCGGCCTTTGTCGTTCTTTGGTACTGGTCGGCGGAGCGGCGGCGTCAGGCGGTGGGTGTGCCGGGGGAGGGCGGGGCATCGGCCTGGAGTGGCGCCGGGGTCGTCGGCTCCTCGGTCATGGTGCGGTAGCGGGCCAGGATCCAGCCGAGATGGGCGGTAACGGCATTGGCGGCGGCATCGGGGTCGCGGCGGGCGATGGCCTGATGAATGGCGCGGTGATGCTCGATCATCAGCGCTTCGTGGTTCTCCATGAAGGGCTCGGTGTGCTTCATCTCGACCATGTTGCCGAGGATGTCGCGGATGGTGGACAGCAGGTGCAGATAGACCGGACTTCCGGACGCCTGGGCAACGGCGACGTGGAAGTCCATGTCGTCCGCCGCGCGGCCGCCATCCCGGTTGGTCTCGCCCATCGCCTGCAGGATGCGGCCGATGGTGTCGATCTGTTCCTGCGTCGCCCGTTCGGCGGCACGGCGGGCCGCCCAGCCTTCCAACGCCATGCGGATCTCGACGAGGTCGCACAGGTTCTGGTGGGTGCTGCGCACCATGGTGGTCAATGCGCCGTCCATCACCCCGGCCGACGACACCACGCGGGTGCCGCCGCCCTGGACGGCGGTCAGAAATCCCTGGGTCTTCAGCTTCTGCAGGGCCGCCCGCACGGACACGCGGCTGACATGCAGCTGTTCGGCGAGTTGGCGCTCGCCCGGCAGACGCTCCCCCGGCACCAACTCGCCGCGCGCAATGCGGTCGAGAAGCTGTTGAGCCACCCACTCCGAAATGCGCTGCGAGGAGGAGGGGACGTGAGCGCTGTCGTCGGTGCCGGGCACGGGTGGTTTCCCTTCGGTCGGAAAGCGGTTTATTGGCAGTTGGTAATACCGGTAGCCGTCTCGGCCGGCCTGGTCAATGGTCGACAGGCCGCCTGCGGCGCCTTGCCCGCGGGATGAAAAGACATGGCGGGCCGGTTCACCGATTGCACAGCGCCGCCTGATATCAGCGGCTGCCGCGCCGGGCCATCAGGATGCCCATCAGGATCACGGCGGCGCCCACCGCCTGCAGGGTTCCCAGCGGTTCGTTCAGCAGCACCCAAGCCAGGATCGCGGCGGCGGCCGGCTGCAGCAGCAGGCTGACGGACGAGAAGGAGGTCGGGAGATGGGCCAGGGCGTAGGCAATCAGGCTCTGCCCGCCGGCATGGCTGAACAGCGCCAGCCCGGCCAGCACCAGCCATCCGGCGGCGGTCGCCGGCAGCATCGCCTCGCCGTCGTAAAGACCGAGCGGCAGAAGCACGGCCGCGGTGATGACGCCGCTCCAAGTCATGATGGTGGCGGTGGAGAACTCGGCGCGCAGATGTCCGACCGACAGGATGTAGCCGGCATAGAAGACGGCGGTCAGCAGACCCAGCGCGTCGCCGAACAGATGGTCGGCGCTCAGCTGGAAGCTCTGCCCCATCAGCACGATGGCACCGGCCAGCGCCAGCAGCATGCCCAGAACGAAGCGGCCGGTGATGCGCTCCTTGAACAGGAACCAGGCGGCCGGCGCGACGAACAGCGGCGCGAAGTTGGCCAGCAGCGTGGCGTTGGCGACGGAGGTGTAGCGGATGGAGGTGTGCCAGACCGCAAGGTCGCCGGCAAAGCAGAGGCCGGCCAGGGACAGCCGGCCGTAATCGGCGAGCGAGGAGGGGCGCCGGCTGGCTCGGCCGGTGGGCTGTCGCGATTCTCCGACCATCCACAGCGCCAGCACCGGGGTCGCCAGGGCCATGCGCCAGAAGCCGGTGGCAACCGGCCCGACATCGGACAGGCGGACGAAGATCGGGGCGAATGCGATGCCGAGGGCGCCCAGCAGCAAGGCGATCAGGGCGACGCGTTGCGTCCGGGATGCATGGTCGATGGGGATGGCACTGGCGTCTGGCATGGGATCGCTTATATCCGCCGATGATTTGGCAGGCCAGCAGGACGCGCGTCATGGCTGCCGTGCGCGTCCGGGTTTCGCCTTTACGGTGTCGGCCGAGCGTGTCTGCCCAGTGTGTCGGTCCGGTGCGTCAGCGTGGGCGGATGCGGCGCAGCGATACCGACTCGTCGTCTTCCGATCCGAAATCGTCATAGTGGATCGGGCAGCGGCCATCCTTGCGCGGCTTGTCCTTCACCGTCGCGGGGTACCACTCGCCCTTCCATTCCACCTCCACCCGCATGCCGGGCTGGCACAGCGAGGCGCCGGCCGGGTAGCTGCCGGTGTTGTTGGACGCCGCCGGGGACTGGACCGGAGATTGGGCGGCGCCCGGCGGCATCGGGCTCAGCCTCGGCGCGGCTGCGGGGACCGGCGCGGGCTTCTCCTGGTCGCAGAAGGCGGTGCACACCGTCCGGGCGATCACCTGACCGCCGCAGCTGCCGCCGAAACAGTCGCGATAGTCGGCCTCGCACCGCGCTTCACAGCTGCTGTTGCCGCAGGAGTAGGAGCGGTCGAAGTCGCTGACCGACTTCTTGATCGGCTTCTTCTCCGCCTGCTGGCGGTTGACGTAGGCCTGATACTCGTAAAGCGCCCGCGACCGCGCCTCGTTCACGCAGGCCTGTTGGTTCAGGCCGCAGTTCTGGCGGCAGAAATTGCGGTTCTGCTGGCACTGGTTGACGCACAGCCGCCCCTCCGCCGAACTGGGCGGGATCAGGCTGTACTGAGTCTCATAGACGGGACCGCAGGCGGTGAGCAGCGCCATCACGGCAAGGCAGAGGGTGAGCAGGCGAAGCATGCAGGGTGTCTTCCGGGTGGGTTCGCGCGGAAAGGGAAGGGCAGCGTAACAGCTTGCCGATCGGGCTACCACCATCGGCCGCGCTTCCGCCCGGCGTGGCGGTTGCGTTAGTGTGGCGTATGGTTGCTTCCACCCCTCATGATTCCCCGCTCTCCGCCGGCCAGTTCCAGGATGGGCCGCCCGAACACCGGCAGCCGGTCACCGCGCCTGCGCCCGCGCCGCGACTCGCCACCCCGCTGCTGGGTGCCGGTGATCCGCCGCCGGCGACCACGCTGAACCCCGACGCGGGCGGGCCGCTGCTGCTGGTGTGCGACCATGCGTCCCGTGCGATTCCCAAGGCGCTGGGCGACCTCGGCCTGCCGGAGGAGCAGCTCTGCCGCCACATTGCCTACGACATTGGCGCGGCGGAGGTGACGCGGCGGCTGGCTGCGAGGTTCGGCGCCACGGCGGTGCTGTCCGGCTTTTCCCGGCTGGTCATCGACCCGAACCGGGCGCTGGAGGATCCGACCGCGATCCCGGTGGTCAGCGACGACGTGGTGATCCCCGGCAACCGCGCCCTGGATGCCGACGAGCAGGCCCGGCGGGTGGAGGCGCTGTTCCATCCCTACCATGCGGCGGTGGCGGCGGCGCTTTCGGTCATCCGCGGTCGCGGGCAGGTGCCGGTGGTGGTGTCGGTCCACAGCTTCACCCCCGCCATGCGCGGGGTGGCGCGGCCCTGGCACATCGGCGTGCTGTGGGACAACGACCCGCGCCTGCCGGTGCCGCTGATCGAGGCGCTGACGGCCGACGGGCGCTGGTGCGTCGGCGACAACCAGCCCTATTCCGGCCGCGGCACCCTGGGCGGCACGGTGGAGACCCACGCGACGCCCGCCGGCTATCCCAACGTCCTGCTGGAGGTGCGGCAGGACCTGATCGCGACGCCGGAAGGTGCCGATCTGTGGGCTCAGATGATCGGGGACGCGCTGGAGCCGCTGCTGGACCTGCCGTCGCTGGCCATCATCCAACATTATCCGCGGGCCTGAACACGAGATGGAAGCCTCCGTGACCGAACCGTCCTTCACCATGGGCCTGGAAGAAGAATATCTGCTGGTGGACCGCGGAACGCGCGACATCGTGCAGAGCCCGCCGGACGACATGCTGGAGGCCTGTCAGGAGCAGGCGCCGGGCCGCATCCATCCGGAATTCCTGCGCTGCCAGATCGAGGTCGGCACGCCGGTTTGCAAAACGCTGGCCGAGGCGCGGGCCGAACTGGCGGCCTTGCGCGCCACGGTGGCCGGGGTGGCCGACCGCTACGGGTTGGCGCCGATCGCCGCCTCCACCCATCCCTTCGCCGCGTGGGAGCCGCAAAAGCACACCAACCGCGACCGCTACAACATGCTGGCCCGTGATCTGGGTGCGCCGGCCCGCCGGCTGATGATCTGCGGCATGCATGTCCATATCGGGATCGAGGACGACGACCTGCGCATCGACCTGATGAACCAGGTCCGCTATTTCCTGCCGCATCTGCTGGCGCTGTCGACCTCCTCGCCCTTCTGGCGCGGGCGCGACATGGAGCGCCGGTCCTACCGGCTGAGCGTGTGGCACGAGTTGCCGCGCACCGGCATGCCCGACGGTTTCCAGAGCTACGGCGAGTATCAGAGCCACGTCGCGGTCCTGGTGAATGCCGGGGTGATCGAGGATGCCAGCAAGCTGTGGTGGGACATCCGGCCGTCCTCGCGCTTTCCCACGCTGGAGATGCGCATCACCGACATCTGCACCCGGCTGGACGATGCGGTCACGGTGGCGGCGCTCTACCGCTGCCTGCTGCGCATGCTGTGGCGGCTGAAGCTGCGCAACGTCACCTGGCGGCCCTACAAGAACCTGCTGATCGAGGAGAACCGCTGGCGTGCTCAGCGTTACGGCTTGGACAGCGGTCTGGTCGATTTCGGCCAGGGCCGCATCGTGCCCTATGCCGACCTGCTGGACGAGATCATCGAGCTGACCCGCGAGGACGCCGAGCATTTCGGCTGCACCGCCGAGGTCGAGCGGGCGCGCGAGATCGTCAAGCGCGGCACCAGCGCCCACCGCCAGATCGCGATCTTCCAGGCGGCGCTCGCCGACGGTGCCGGCGAAGACGAGGCGCTGCGCCGGGTGGTGGACTGGCTGGTGGAGGAGACGATGGTGGGAGTGGCGGCCGGCGGGCAGACCGCTTGACTCCTTCCCCATGCGTTGCCCCTGCCAACCGGCTTGACGCGCGCGTCATGTCTCCATACGCTTCCGCACCGTCGATGCCGCTGGAATGCGGGTTGAACAGGGCTGGCAAAATAAAAAGCTGACAAGCAGAGAGGGCCGCTCGACCATTGGCGGCCCTCTTTCCAATCCAAGGGGAGGGAGGAGCATGGCCGGCGCCAAGTTCCTGAAGTTCGATACGCAGAGTCTTCATGCGGGGCAGCGGCCCGATCCGGCGACCGGGGCGCGGGCGGTTCCGATCCACCTGACCTCCTCCTACGTCTTCAGCGACGTCGATCAGGCGGCGGCCCTGTTCAACCTGGAACGGCCGGGCCACATCTATTCGCGCATCTCCAACCCCACCGTCGCGGTGCTGGAAGAGCGCTTGGCGACGCTGGAAGGCGGGGTGGGCGCCGTCTGCACCGCAAGCGGTCAGGCCGCCATGACCCTGGCGATCATGACGCTGATGGGAGCGGGTGGGCACATCGTCGCCTCCTCCTCCATCTATGGCGGCAGCCGCAACCTGCTGGCCTACACGCTGCCGCGCTTCGGCATCACCACCACCTTCGTCCATCCGCGCGACCTCGACGGCATCCGCGCGGCGATCCGTGCGGAAACTCGGCTGGTCTTCGGCGAGGTGCTGGGCAATCCGGGGCTGGAGGTGCTGGACGTGCCGAAGGTCGCGGCCATCGCGCACGAGGCCGGCATCCCGCTGATGATCGATTCGACCTTCACCACCCCCTATCTCTGCCGCCCGTTCGAGCATGGCGCCGACATCGTCATGCATTCCTGCACCAAGTGGCTGAGCGGGCACGGCACCGCCATCGGCGGCGTGGTGATCGACGGCGGCCGGTTCGATTGGGAGGCGTCCGGCAAGTTCCCGACCCTGACCGAGCCCTATGCCGGCTATCACGGCATCGATTTCGCCGAGGAATACGGCCCGGCGGCCTTCATCGCCCGCGCCCGTGCCGAGGGCCTGCGCGATTTCGGCGCCTGCATGAGCCCGATGAATGCCTTCCAGATCCTGCAGGGCGTGGAAACGCTGCCGCTGCGGATGAAGTGCCACATCCACAACGCCCGCAAGGTCGTCTGCTTCCTGGAAGGGGAGCTGAATGCCGAGAAGGGCGCCGTCGCCTGGGTTTCCTACCCGGAACTGGTGGACCATCCCGACCATGCGCTGGCCTCCCGGCTGCTGCCGCACGGTGCCGGCTCGATCATCTCCTTCGGCATCCGCGGGAGCGGGCAAGGCGGCGGGGAGGGCGGCAGCCGCGAGGCGGGGCGCCGCTTCATCGAATCGCTGACCCTGTTCTCGCACCTCGCCAACGTCGGCGACGCCAAGTCGCTGGTCATCCATCCCGCCAGCACCACCCACGCCCAGCTGGATGCGGAGGCGCTCGCCGCCGCCGGGGTGGGGGAGGACATGATCCGCCTGTCCATCGGGCTGGAGGATTGCGAAGACCTGATCGACGACCTGAAGCAGGCGCTGCGCGCCGCCACCAAGGGCTGAGGGCCGCGCCATGCAGCTGACCGTCAACGGAACCCCCGTCTTCGTCCACACCGGCGGCCGGGAGATCGATCCCGCGCGTCCCGCAATCGTGCTGATCCACGGCGCCGGCATGGACCACAGCGTGTGGAGCCTGCAAAGCCGCTATCTCGCCCACCATGGCCGCTCGGTCCTGGCGGTCGATCTGCCGGGCCATGGCCGCTCCGGCGGGGAACCGCTGGGCAGCATCGCCGCCATCGCCGACTGGGTGATCGCGCTGCTGGATGCCGCCGGGCTGGAGCGCGCGGCGCTGATCGGCCATTCCATGGGCGCGCTGGTGGCGCTGGATGCCGCCGCCCGCCATGGCACGCGGGTGGAGGCGGTGGCGCTGCTGGGCGTGGCTGAACGCATGCCGGTGCATCCGGACCTGCTGGCCGCCGCGCATGCCGGCGAACAGTCGGCCATCGAGATGGTGATCGGCTGGGGCCATGGGCCGCGCGGCCATGGCGGCGCCCAGGGCGGCAGCTGCCCGACACCGGGCCTCGCGCTGATCCCCGGCGGTCGCCGGCTGATGGCATCGGTCCGGCCGGGCGTTCTGGGGGTCGATCTCGCGGCCTGCAACGAATACGGGCAGGGGGCGGATGCCGCGGCGTCGGCCGCCTGTCCCGCCCTGTTCCTGCTGGGTGCGCTGGACAAGATGACTCCGGCCAAAGCAGGGCGTGCTCTGGCCGCGCGCGTCAAGTCCTCGCAGGTCGTCGTCCTGCCCCAGACTGGGCATATGGTGATGACCGAAGCGCCGGACGCCGTGCTGGACGCGCTGACCTCTTTCCTGTCCTTGCGCCGGGGGTGATGGTTTCACCCGCGAAATCATCAGGGTCGAACCCGATTTTTTCTGACATAACCCGTTAATCGTCTGCTGCCTACTCTGACCGGCAGGATCGGATTGCCGTCCCGGATCGTGAACGGCGGCAAGCCGGCCCAACCAATCATTGCCGGTTCAGAGGTGCCATCTTGCAGGCAGGCGAACGGTCGGTCGACGCCCAGAGCCGCATGTCGGACGGAGCGGTCGCGGTGCTGTCGATGGACGGTCGCGTTCTCCGGAGCGGCCAGGCGGCGGCGGAGGTGCTGGGTCACCCTCCCCAGGCGCTCATCGGCGCCACGCTGGACCTGCACATTCATCCCGAGGATCTGCAGGAGGCGCAGCAACGGCTTCGGATCAGGGCCGCCGCCCCGGCCGGCAGCAGCGGCCGCTCGATCTTCCGCTTCCGCCATGCCGATGGCGGCTGGCACTGGCTGGAGGTGACCGCTCGCAACGAACTGGCTGATCCGGAAATCGGTGGGCTGGTCCTGACCGTCCGCGACGTCAGCGACGCCATCGCCCTGTCGGAGCGGCTGCGCGCCAGCGAGGCGCGTTATCGCACGCTGGCGGAAGCGGCGCCGGTCGGCATCCTTCAGGCCGATGCGGCCGGTCAGGTGCTGTTCGCCAATGCCCGCCTTTCCGCCATCACCGGGCTGGAGTCCGACCGGCTGCTCGGCGACGGCTGGCTTGGGGCCGTCCATCCCGACGACCGGGCGCGGGTTGCCACGGAGTGGCGGAGCGAGGTTGGATGGGACCCGGCGCCGACTGATTTCCGCTTCCACGATCCGGAGGGGGAGGGCTCCGACCGCCGGGTGCTGTGCCAGCGCATCCTGATGGAGGATGGCGGGACCATCGCCACCATCACCGATGTCAGCGAATATCTGCACACCGCCAACGCCCTGCGCCTGTCCGAAGCGCGCAACGAGGCGATCCTCGACACGGTCGCCGAAGCCATCCTCACCGTGGACGAGGCCGGCATGCTGCTCGGCTTCAACCGCGCGGCGGAGGCGATGTTCGGTGTTCCGGCCGGGGACCTGCTGTGGCGGCCCCTCGACCGGCTGATCCCGCTGGCCTATCTGCGGGAGGAGGGCGGCGTCCGGCTGGAATTCGCGCCGGGCCAGACAACGGCCCTGGTTGCCCGCGACCGCGCCGCCGAGGCGGAACGCGCCGACGGAACCCGGTTTCCGGTGGAACTGTCGGTCAGCGCCAGCGAAGTGGAGGGACGCCGGATCTATACCGCCATCCTGCGCGATGTGACCGAACGGCGCCGGGCGGAGGCCGAACTGCTGGCCGCCAAGGAAGCGGCCGAGGCAGCCGACCGTGCCAAATCGACCTTCATCGCCACCATGAGCCATGAACTGCGCACCCCGCTGAACGCGGTGATCGGCTTCTCCCAACTGCTGGAGGCGCGGTCGGACGCGCCGTCGGCCGGTGGTCAGGGGCAACAGCGCGATTGCGTCGTCGCCATCAGGAAAGCCGGCGAGCAGCTGCTGGCCATCATCGACGATATTCTCGACATGGCACGTGTCGAGGCCGGCGGGCTGTCGCTGGCCGAGGAGCCGGTCGACCTGTGGGCGCTCGCCGCCCAGGCGGTGGCCGACCTGGAGTTCCAGGCCGACCGCCAGGGCGTGACGGTGGAGGTCGCTGCCGACGGCGATCTGCCGCCGATGCGGGGCGACTCGCGTCGCCTGCGTCAGGCGCTGTGCAACCTGCTGTCCAACGCCATCAAGTTCAGCCATCCGCAGGGCGTGGTTACGCTGACCATGGCGCCTGCCGCAGACGGCTGGGTGGAGTTGGCTGTGCGCGACCATGGCATCGGCATGCGGGCGGACGAGATTGCGACCGCCCTGACCCCCTTCGCTCAGGTCGAACAGAGCGCCACCCGCCAATACGAGGGGATCGGCCTCGGCCTGCCGCTCGCCTTGCGTCTGGTGGAGGCGCATGGCGGCACCCTGACGCTGCACAGCGAACCCGGTCGGGGCTGCACCGCAGCCGTCCGTCTGCCGACGTCGCGCGTCATGACCATCGAGGACATGCTGGCGAGCATGATGTGATCGCCGCGACACCCGTTCTGGCCCGATGCGCCGGGATGTGCCAAAAGCTGTCGCCATCCTTGCCCGTGACGGCGGGCGGCTTTGCAGAGGTGGGTGTGCGATGGCGGGTCCGGACAAGACGATGGGGGTGCCGAAGGAAGCCGTGGTGCTGGTCAGCGGCGGCCTCGATTCGACGACGGTGCTCGCCATCGCCAAGGCCGAGGGCTATCGCGTCAACGCCCTGAGCTTCCGCTACGGACAGCGCCATTCGGTGGAGTTGGAGGCGGCACGGCGCGTGGTCGCGGCGATGGGGGTGGAGCGGCATGTGATCGCCGACATCGATCTGCGCGCCTTCGGCGGCTCCGCCCTGACCGACAGCATCGACGTGCCCAAGCACGGCAGCGCCGCAGACCTGGAGGCCGATCTGGGGCAGGGCATTCCCGTCACCTATGTGCCAGCGCGCAACACCGTCTTCCTGTCCTTCGCGCTGGCCTGGGCGGAAACGCTGGGAGCGTCCGACCTGTTCATCGGCGTCAACGCGCTGGATTATTCCGGCTATCCCGACTGCCGCCCGGAATACATCGCGGCCTTCGAAACCCTGGCCAACCTCGCCACCAAGGCCGGGGTGGAGGGGAAGAGCCGCTTCAAAATCCATGCGCCGCTGATGACGCTGGACAAGGCTGCGATCGTCCGCCGCGGGTTGGAGCTTGGGGTGGACTACAGCCTCACCCATTCCTGCTACGATCCGACGCCGGAAGGGCTGTCCTGCGGCGCTTGCGACAGCTGCTTGTTGCGGCTGAAGGGCTTTGCCGAAGCCGGAATGAGCGACCCGATCCGTTACGCTGCCGCAACGGCACCGTAACGGAAAAGGTCGTTTCGCAAGCGGCCGTTATTTCTCAGGCATCACTTCCAGGGCATTTCGGTCCACAAGCTGCGGAACTCGCCGTCCAGCTGCTTCAGCTCGGCGGCGAAGGCGTCCGCGCCGATGATGCGGAGGGGCTGGAAGGTCTCGCGTGCTTTGGCCTGGAATTCCGGGTCCATCGCCGCCTTGGTGATCGCCTCGATCAGGGTGCCGCGGATGTCCGGCGGCAGACCCTTCGGGGCGCCGATGCCGCGCATGGACACCATGTCGATGGCATAGCCCTGTTCGCGGAAGGTCGGCAGGTCCGGCGCCATGTCCCAGCGCGCCCGGCTCATCACCCCCAGCATGCGCACGGGATCGCCTCCGGCGACCCCGCGCAGCCCCTCGCCAAGATTCTGGTCGCTGATCCTGATGTGGGAGCCCAGCATCGCGCGGTAATTCTCGGCGCTGCCGGCGAACGGCACATGGGTCAGCTTCACCCCGGCCTGCCGTTCCAGCAACAGCATGGCGAGATGGTCGTCGGAGCCGATGCCGGTGGAGCCGACGGTGAGTGCGCCAGGATTCCCCTTCGCGAATTCCACCACGTCGGCGACCGACCGGAACGGGCTGTCGGCACGGACGGTCATCACGCCCGGATCGTCGACGATGTTCACCAGCGGGTCCAGCCGGTCCAGCCCATAGCGCGCCTGCCGCTCGATCGGGATGGTGATCAGGTTGGGCGTGTTGATGAAGCCGATCGTGTAACCGTCCGGCGCCGCATCGGCGATGGCGGCGAAGCCGATCTCGCCGCCGGCCCCCGGCCGGTTCAGGACGACGATGCGCCCGCCGCCCAGATAGCGCTCGATATGGGGTGCCAGCATTCGCGCGGTGACGTCGGTGGAGCCGCCGGCACCATAGGCGACGATCATGGTGATCGGCTTCTCGGGATAGGCGGCCTGCACCGTCGCGGGGGAGCCCGCAAGCCACAGCATCAGGGTCGCGAACGCCGCAACCAGGAAAGACGCTGCACGGCCGCCGGCCATGCGCGGGGGGAGAATCGCTGCTGTCATCGTTCGTCGTCCGATCCTTCGGGCTCCGCTCCCGGTCAAACCGGAGTTACCCGTTCATTGCGCGTGTATGTAGAAGGTCAGTACATACCATAAAGGGTGATATGCCGCAAATCTGATGAAAAATGTCTTGAGTTTTCTCGGGAAATTCTCTCCCTAACGGCTGAGACCGGCAAGAACGCTCTCGACTGGGAGGTATCGTCCGGAGATAATGCAACCGGCGGGGATGGCGTCGGTGGCCGGATTGGCGGCTTTTCGCCTTGTCCCCAGGAGCGCGGGCCGCATTCCCCGATGAAGCGGAAGCGGCGCCGGCCCTTCCGCCATCGCATGGCTGAGAGAGCGGACACATCCATCCAATGACACATACCCTGAGATCGCCCCGGTCGGCCGCATCCCGGCTAAGATCGCCCCAGGATCTTGCGGCCGGGCTGCTGCTCAGCGTCCTCGCCCTCGGCGGGCTCTGGCTGGCGCGCGGCTGGGAGGCGGGGTCGCTGGCCATGATGCAGGCCGGGTTCTTCCCGCGGCTCGTCTGCTACTTCCTGCTGGCGGTTGGGCTGGCGACCATGCTGCGCGGACTGACGGCGCAGCGGCCGGCGACGCTGGCCTGGGCGTGGAGGCCGTCGATCGCCATCACCATCGCCGTGATCGCCTTCGCGGCTCTGCTCGACAGGCTGGGTCTGGTGCTCGCCATCCTGGCGCTGATCGGCATCGGCGGATTGGCCGGGCGGCCGCTGCGTCCCGGCCCCTTCACGGCCCTGTGGGCCACGCTGGCCACCAGTTGCATCGCCATCTTTTCCTGGGGACTGGGCCTGCCGCTCCAGATCTGGCCATGATGGACGTCCTCGCCAATCTCTGGCTCGGGCTGGGTGTGTCGGTCGAGCCGATGAACCTGGTCTATTGCTTCCTCGGCGCCTTGATCGGCACGCTGATCGGCGTGCTGCCCGGTCTGGGGCCGACGGCGACGGTGGCCCTGCTGTTGCCGATCACCTTCTATCTGCCGCCGGTGGGGGCGCTGATCATGCTGGCCGGCATCTTCTATGGCGCCCAGTATGGCGGATCGACCACAGCCATCCTGGTGAAGCTGCCCGGCGAATCCTCCTCGGTCATGACCTGCCTGGACGGCAACGCCATGGCGCGGCAGGGTCGCGGCGGTGTCGCGCTGGCCACGGCGGCGCTTTCGTCGCTGTTTGCGGGCTGCGCCACCACCCTGGTCATCGCGCTGGCCGGTCCGCCTCTGGCCGGGATGGCGCTGGCCTTCGGTCCGTCGGAATATGTGGCGCTGATGCTGGTCGGCCTGATCGGCGCGGTGACGCTGGCCCATGGGTCGGTGGTGAAGGCGGTGGCGATGATCCTGGTCGGGCTGCTGCTGTCGATGGTCGGGACTGATGTCAATTCCGGCCAGATGCGCTTCACCTTCGACATTCCGCAACTCTATGACGGACTGGACTTCGTGCCACTGGCGATGGGGCTGTTCGGCCTTGCCGACATCATCATCAACCTGGAAGAGACGGAAGGCCGCGGTATAGATCCGTCCCCGGTCCACCGGCTGTGGCCGTCGCTGCAGGACTTCAAGGATGCCTGGCCGGCGGCGGTGCGCGGCACGGCGTTGGGCGCCTTGCTGGGAATCCTGCCGGGTGGCGGGGCGACGCTCAGCGCCTTTTCCTCCTACGCGCTGGAAAAGAAGGTGGCGCGCGATCCCTCCGCCTTCGGCAAGGGCGCCATCCAGGGCGTCGCCGGACCGGAGGCCGCGAACAATGCCGGCGCCCAGGCCAGCTTCATTCCGATGCTGAGCCTCGGCATCCCGTCGAACGCGGTGATGGCGCTGATGGTCGGCGCCATGATGATCCACGGCATCACGCCGGGACCGCAGATCATGACCAAGCAGCCGGACCTGTTCTGGGGCATGATCGCCAGCATGCTGGTCGGGAACGTCATGCTGGTGGTGCTGAACCTGCCGCTGATCGGGCTTTGGGTCCGGCTTCTACGCGTGCCCTATGCCTATCTGTTCCCGGCCATCCTGGTCTTCTGCTGCATCGGCACCTACAGCCTGAAGAACGACGTGTTCGACGTGCTGCTGATGGCCGGATTCGGCGTGTTCGGCTATGTGCTGAAGAAGCTGGAGTGCGAGCCGGCGCCGCTGCTGCTTGGCTTCGTCCTCGGTCCCTTGCTGGAGGAGAACCTCAGCCGCGCCATGCTGCTGTCCCAGGGCGACCTGACCGTCTTCGTCACCCGCCCGATCAGCGCCGGCCTGATGGCGGTGGCCGTTGGATTGCTGGCACTCATCCTACTGCCGGCCTTCCGCCGCCAGCGCGAGGTGGCTTTCAAGGAATAGGGCTGGCCTTACCCGGAACCGGGTCCTGGGGCGTTACACCGCGGGATTCGGTTCTTGCCGAATAAGATAAAATTTTATATAAATGCTCTTGTACTTGTTCGGGATGATGGGAGCGCATCATGGCCGCCAATGCTTGGTTCGGACGTCGACTCACCGGCGGCGCTATGCGCGCGGTGATCCGCGAGCATCGCCGGGCCAACGCCCGCAAACGTGCGCTGACCCGTGACGTTGCCCGCCTGATGCTCGTCGCCTCCGTCCTCGTGCTCGGCGTGCTGGCGGTGGAGATCGGGCGCAAGGCCGTCACCATCATCAGCCACGGCGCTGCCCAGAACTCGGTCGAACTCACCGGGTGACCAGGGCGGCTGACCGGGGCGGCTGAGCGGCCCGTTCAGGGCAGGACCACCACATAGCGTTTGGTCGTGGTCGCGACCACGGTCCAACTGCCTTGGAACCCCGGTTCGATGACGAAGCGGTCCCCCGCCTTCAAGGTCCAGGACCGGCCATCGTCATGGGCGACGACGCTTTCGCCCTCCAGGATTTCGCAATACTCCCACTCGTCATAGACGATGCGCCAGGAACCCGGCGTCGACCGCCATGTTCCGGCGAACCGCTTGCCGTCGGCCGATTCGTAATCGTTCCAGGTGGTGAAGACGGGGGCACCGGACAGGATGCGGTCAGCCGCCGGGCCGCCGGTTTCGGGGGTGGTGCCGTCCAGGTCGGGCAAGGGAAGCAGGGTCATCGCTGAGACTCCTCACCAGTCCGACAATAGCGCGGGCAGGTCGCGCATGGATTCCAGCCTGCGGTAATGCTCGTCCGGAACCTCGGCTTCCTCATGGGCCCAGGTGATGGCATAGGGGATGTGGACGGCATGGGCGCCGGTCGCCAGCACCGGCAGGATATCCGACCGCACCGAGTTGCCGACCATCAGGAAACGCGCCGGGTCGATGCCGTGGCGGTCCATCACCCGCCGGTAGGTCGCCGGGTCCTTCTCGCTGACGATCTCCACCGCATGAAACAGCTCCGACAGGCCGGAGCGGGCGATCTTGCTTTCCTGGTCGAACAGGTCGCCCTTGGTGATCAGGACCAGCCGGTAGCGGGACGCCAGCGCCTCCACCACCTCCGCCACGCCGGGCAGCAGTTCCACCGGGTGGTCCAGCATCGCCTTGCCGAAGTCGATCAGGCTCTGCAGGTCGCGGGCGGCGACCTTGCCGTCGGTGACCGCGATCGCCGTCTCCAACATCGACAGGACGAAGCCCTTGATGCCGTAGCCATAGACCCGGAGATTGGCCCGCTCCGCCTCCAGCAGGCGGCGGTCGAGATCGGTCGGGTCGGCGGCATGGGCCAACAGGGTGCGGAAACGGTCCTGCGTCATCGAAAACAAGGATTCATTGTGCCACAGCGTGTCGTCGCCATCGAACCCGATGGTGTCGAAGGTCTGGCCGCCGGGGATATGGATGCCGCTCATATGCCTGTCCGCAGGTTCGCTCGATTGATCCGTAAGTAAAACAATACATGACCCAAGTCGGCCGGTCTTGTCCAGGGTAGGAAGGTGCGGGGGTCCATTATTGTCCGTCTACCAAACCGTAAGTATCCGGAATGACGATTTTGCCACAGATCGGTGACATTCCATGGCGAGTTCTTCGCTGCCTGCAAAGCGGGCATGTTGCCGCCGGGGGTGGCAACATGGCTCAAAGGAGCGTAATTATATTTCCACACAAGGAGGACGTGATCGCCGACCGGCGGACCCTCCATAACAAGACATCTCAGGAATCTCTATCATGGCAACCCTTCTGCATTCGGCCGAGACCGGCCACGCCACCTCCACCTTCGGTCATATCGTCGAGGTCGCCTCGAACCTGCTGGGCCTGTGGCGCCAGCGCGTCGTGACCCGCCGCGAACTGGGCTATCTGGACGACCGTATGCTCCAGGACATCGGCTTCAGCCGTCTGGATGCCGAGCGTGAGATGTCGAAGCCGTTCTGGCGCGAATGAGCGCCTGCACGCCGGCCGGCGAACGCACCGGAAAAGGCCGCTTCCGTTGATCGGAAGCGGCCTTTTTCTTTGTCCGTTGTTCTGGCTGCCCAACAGATGGGCTGCTCAAAAAATAGCCGGCAGGAAAAGAAAAGCCCGCCCCCGGATCGATCCGGCAGGCGGGCTTTTTCTTGGACCGACTTGGGGAAGGGCAGAGCGCTGCCCCGCCTCCTCAGATGCAGTAATGCTTGAGCGGCTCGAAGCCGTTGAAGCAGACGGCCGAGTAGGTCGTGGTGTAGGCGCCGGTGGCGTGGATGCGCACGCGGTCGCCCGACTTCAGTCCCATCGGCATCTTGTAGTCGGCACGCTCATACAGCACGTCGGCGCTGTCGCAGGTCGGGCCGGCCAGGATCACGGCCTCGCGGTCCTCGTTCTGCTCGTCGCCCAGGACCTCGATCGGATACTGGATCGCCTCGTCCATAGTCTCGGCCAGACCGCCGAACTTGCCGATGTCCAGATAGACCCAGCGCTTGGGATCCTCGGCCGACTTGCGCGACACCAGGACCACTTCGCTCTCGATGATGCCGGCGCTGCCGACCATGCCGCGGCCCGGCTCCACGATGGTTTCCGGCAGGTGGTTGCCGAAGTGATTGCGCAGCGAGTCGAAGATCGCCTGGCCGTAGGCGGTGCATTCCGGCACGTCGGTGCGGTAGCGGGTGGGGAAGCCGCCGCCCAGGTTGATCATGCCGAGGTCGACGCCCAGCACCTCAAGCTCGCGGAACAGCTGCGCCACCTGGAAGATGGCATGGTCCCACTGCATCAGGTCCTTCTGCTGCGAGCCGACATGGAAGGACACGCCATAGGGCTGCACGTCCATGTCGCGGGCCTTCAGCAGCAGCTCGCGCGCCATCGTCAGGTCGCAGCCGAACTTGCGCGACAGCGGCCATTCGGCGCCCTCGCCCGAAGTCAGGATGCGGCAGAAGACGCGGGCGCCGGGGGCGGCACGCTCGATCTTCTCCAGTTCCGGCTCGCTGTCGAAGGCGAACAGGCGCACGCCCAGCTCATAGGCGCGGCGGATGTCGCTTTCCTTCTTGATGGTGTTGCCGAAGGAGATGCGCTCCGGGGTGGCGCCGGCGGCCAGCGCCATCTGGATTTCCGGGACCGAGGCGCAGTCGAAGGCGGAGCCGAGACGGGCCAGCAGGCTGAGGATTTCCGCGGCCGGGTTCGCCTTCACCGCATAGAAGATGCGGGCGTCGGGCAGGGCATCGTGCAGATCGTTGTAGTTCTGCTCGACGACATCCAGATCGATGACGAGGCAAGGGGTCTGCGGGCGCTGCTCTTCGAAAAAGCGCGCAATCTTCTGGGTCATCTCAGTCTCCTGGGACGCAAGATGATGGAACGGAAAGGGTGAAGTCGGGGGGAGGGAGCGGCCGGGCGGGCCGATCAGCAACTGAAAAAGCTGATCAGGCGCTCAGGCCGCCAATACTGGATTGCCCCGTACAGAACCCTGTTCTGTCCGTATGGTCCAGGAGCGGCAGATTTCGGAGACGGGTGAGCACGCGCCCACCCACAACAACATCAACCATCGTAACCTCCAAGTCGCCGCCTTGTTTAAGGGACGGTCGGGGATCACGCGTTACGTCGTTGCATAACCACATCTCGGAGACGCCGAGGGGCGGGCCAGCGGCACGTGCGCTTGCGAGTTCGCGTTACATAGATCCAACGCGATCGATTGCAAAGTGAAAAATGCCGCGTGCCCCAAAAAAGTGGCAGACCGTTTGAGGGGCCAAAAAACCGGAGTGATTTCATGGGCTTGACTACGGTTCTGACGGTAGAGGAGATCGGGTTGCGGCTGCTGGCTGCAGCCTTTTGCGGGGCGCTGCTTGGACTTGACCGGGAAATGCGCGGCAAGGCGGCGGGTTTGCGCACGCATACGCTGATATCCATCAGCTGCGCCCTGACGACTCTGGTGGCGCTGGAGTTCTATGTCGGGCTGCACGCCAGCGGCGACGAGCGGCCAAGCGATCCGGTGCGCGTCATCCAGGGCGTGGCCCAGGCGGTCGGCTTCATCAGCGCCGGGGTCATGTTCCGCTCCGGCGACAGCGTGCGCGGGGCGACCACCGCTGCGGTGATCTGGGTGGCGGGCGGGCTGGGCATCGCCTGCGGTGCCGGATACTACCTGCTGGCGGGGATGGCGCTGGGCCTGTGCCTGATGGTGACGATCCTGTTTACCGTCCTGATGGACCGCTTCCCGCAGTTCGGCAAGGAGGACGAAGGCGGCGGCAGGGCCGACGACGACCGCAAGACGCGGGAGCGGCGCCGTGCCGCCCGCCCGCCGGGCCGGATCAGGCGGATCGCCCGCCCTGCGTCGCGGGGATGACCAGCAGCCGGTGCGCCAGCAGCGCGCCCAGCCCCACCAGCCCGATCGCCCCCATCATCGGCAGGGCGCTGCCGTCGCTCATATGGCCGACGACGATGCCGATGGCGGCGGCGATGGTCATCTGCGCGAAGCCCAGCAGGGAGGAGGCGAGCCCGGCCATTGTGGCGTATGGGCCGACCGCGTTCGCGGTGGCGTTGGGCAGGGTCAGCCCGGTGCCCAGGATGAACAGGAAGACCGGCACGACGATGGCCAGCAGGTGCAGGACCCCGGCCAGCGCCAGCAGACCGCCCACGACTCCGCCGCCGAGCGACAGCAGCGTGCCGATGCGGATCATGCGGGCGCCGCCCAGCCGCGGCGTCAGCCGGCCGGCCAGGAAGGTGCCAAGCATATAGCCCAGCACCACCGCGCCGAAGCTGGCGCCATACTGCGCCGGGGTCAGGTGCAGCCGGTCGATCAGCACGAAGGACGAGCCCGAGATGAAGGAGAAGATGCCGCTGTAGGAAAAGGCGACCACCAGCACATAGCCGACGAAGCCGCGGTTGCGCAGCAGAAGCAGGTAGTTGGCGGCCAACCTGCTGGGCCGCAGCGCCTCCTCGTCGCGGTGGGCGTTGGTCTCGCCCAGCATCGACCACACCGCCGCCAGGATGCCGCAGGCGAAGACGGTCAGCAGAGCAAAGTTGGCGCGCCAGCCGAACCACTCCGTCAGCACGCCGCCCAGCATCGGCCCCACCGCCGGTGCCAGCGCCATCGCCATCGACATGTAGGCCAGCACCGTCGCCGCCCGGTCGCGGCCGAAGACGTCGCGCACCACCGCCCTTGCCACCACCGGCCCGCAGCAGGCCCCCAGCGCCTGGAAGAAACGGGCGGCGATCAGCCCCTCGATGCTGGTGGTCATGGCGCAGACGGCGCTGGCCACCAGATAGATCGTTACCCCGACCAGCAGGGTGGGGCGCCGCCCGAACCGGTCGGACATCGGGCCATAGACCAGCTGCGACACCGCGAAGCCGATCAGAAAGATCGACAGCGTCATCTGCACCGTGACGACATCGGTGTCGAACACCCGGACCAGCGTCGGCAGCGACGGCAGGTAGAGGTCGGTGGACAGCGGGCCGAAGGCGACCAGTGCGGTCAGCAGGACGCGGATCGACAGAGAATCTGGACGGGGCATGGCAGGGGCGGGCACCGCGGCGGGAAAGCGAGGACGGGGCCGCACTGTATCAGACGAAACCATCCCCGCCAGCGCCGATCGCAGCCCTGCAGACCTGCTCCCTCACTTCGCCGGCAGCACCATGCGGATGCAGCGCGACAGCACCGTGTTGCCGGTCATCTCGCGGTAGTTCTGGATGACGACCGGCTCGGCCGCCTTGCATTGCTCCATGCTGGCGAATTCCAGCGTGGTCGGGCCGCCCTGGTTCAGGATGAACAGCAGCATCAGAACCCGTTCCATGGCTTGCCCCTCCCGTCAGCCGGCGGCCAGCACCGCGCGGGCGGCGGCGGCATCCTGAACGATCTGGTCCTTCAGCGCGTCGAAGCTGGGGAACTTCATCTCCGGCCGCAGGAAATCGACCATCTGCACCCGCAGATGCAGGTCGTACAGGTCCAGGTCGACGTCGAACAGATGGGCCTCCAGCCGGGCAACCGTGCCGTCCACGGTGGGGCGGGCACCGAGATTGGCGACGCCGGGCAGCCAGACGGTCTCGCCGCCGCGGTCGATGCCGGCGCGCACCGCATAGACGCCGAAGGCCGGGCGCAGATACTCGCCCAGTTCGATGTTGGCGGTGGGGAAGCCGATGGTGCGGCCGCGCTGGTCGCCGTGGACGACGCGTCCCTCGATCTCCCAGGGATGGCCCAGCACATGGGTGGCCTCGCGGGGGCGGCCTGCGACCAGCGCGTCGCGCACGCGGGTGGAGGAATAGACCCCGCCCTCCGTGTCGGACACCGGACCGACCTCGGTCACGCCGAAGCCCTGGGCGCGGCCGGCGCGCAGCAGGAAGGCCGGGTCGCCGGACCGTTTGTGCCCGAACAGGAAATCATAGCCGCAGACGACATGCCGGACGCCCAGCCCGCCGATCAGGATTTCATCGACGAAGGCCTGCGCGGTCTTGTGGCGGAAGCTGTCGTCGAAATGGCAGACGATCAGCTGGTCGACTCCCAGCGCCTCGATATGCCGGGTCTTGACGCGGAAGGGCGTCAGGCGGAAGGGCGGGTCGTCGGGACGGAAGACGCTGCGCGGGTGCGGTTCGAAAGTGACCACGGCCGATGGCGCGCCCATCTCCGCCGCAAGGCGCTGGGCGGTGCCGATGACCGTCTGATGTCCGCGGTGCACGCCGTCGAAATTGCCGAGCGCCACGACGGCGCCCCGCTCTTCGGCCGGCAGGTCGGCGGTGTGTCTGTACAGTCGCATGCGCGCCCCGGTGCTGTGGGCGGACCCCGGCGGGCCCGCTTGCTCGGGCGTCTATATAGACCGACGCCGGCGCGGGGTAAACGCGCCGGCGGTGTCCTGGCGCCGGAAGGCAGCGGTCGGGCGTCGAAAAATCAGCCGCGCGACGGCACCATCAGCAACGCTTCGCCTTCCACCACCACGGTCTCGCCGACGGTGCAGACCGTCTTGATGACGCAGCGGCGCTTTTCCGGGATCAGCTCGGTGATGGTGGCGCGGGCGGTGACGGTGTCGCCGGCGCGGACCGGCGCCTTGAACTTCAGCGTCTGGCTCATGTAGATGCAACCCGGCCCCGGCAGCTTGGTGCCCAGCACGGCCGAGATGAAGCCGACCGTCAGCATGCCGTGGGCGATGCGGCCCTGGAACATGGTGGTGGCGGCGTATTCCTGGTTGATGTGGACCGGGTTGGTGTCGCCGGAGATGCCTGCGAACAGGACGATGTCGGCTTCCGTCACCGTCTTGGCGAAGCTTGCCGTCATGCCGACGGACAGGTCTTCGATGCAGTAGCCTTCGGTATCCTTGCGGACCTGACGCACGTCGTCCATCGCAGCAATTCCTCTTTCTCTCGGTGCCTGTTCCGGCGTCTGACGCACTGGCGCCGCGCCGTTCGCTGCGATGCGTCATGTGCACCGCAGCGATGGGAATGGCACCACGTCTCCTCCAAAAATGCAAAAAAATCTCTAACGTTCCGCACAAGACCGCGGCCAAAACGGCCGCTTTCCGTGGCAGGCTTCCCGGTAATGGAAGAGCGCCTTGTGCAGCCGGATTACTTCACAATTGAGGTAGAGCGGCAGAAGCGGTGTTCAATCAACAGCTTAACGAAAAATCCTACCGCCCATGGCGCTTTGCCGCGAGCATTGTCGGGACTGTTGGGCACCACCCCGCGCCGCAGTGGCAAAGTCCGTTTCCTTTCAACCCATTGACTGTTCGGTGACTGTTGGCTTGGCAGCGCAATAAAAGTCAGGGGGCCGGCGCGGCGAATCGGGAAGCGTCTTCGCCGCGCCGCAACATTACTTGCCCGAACCGGACTGCGACACTGTGTCGCTGCCGGTGCCGCCACTATTGCCGCTGCCTTCGCCGCGGCGGTTCTCGCGGTCCGCCACCTGCCGGTCGGGGGTGAGCTGGTCGACCTTTTCCTCCACCTTGTCGCGGGCGGTGTCGGTCGGCTGCTCGGAAGGCTTGACCTCCACCGTCACCGGGGCGGTCCCGTCCTCGATCATGTCCAGCTTCTTGGCGGCGGAGCGTGACAGGTCGATCACCCGGCCATCGACATAGGGGCCGCGGTCGTTGACGATGACGTCGACGCTCTTGCCGTTCTCCTCGTTCGTGACCGTGGCCTTGGAGCCGAGCGGCAGCGTGCGCGACGCCGCGGTCGACTTGTTCTGGTTCATCGGCTCGCCGCTGGCAGTGGTGCGGCCGTGGAACTTCTGGCTGTAGAAGGATGCTTCCCCCTTGTGGACGAGGACTTCCTCGCCATCCTCATGCTCGACATGCACGGGCGGAACCTTGGCCTTCTCGTTCGCCAGAACCGGGACGGCGGTCCCGCTCAGGGTCGTGGCGGCAAGCGCCAGGATGATGTTTCGCATTGTCTTCATCGGTACACCTCCAACGGCGCACCAACGCCCTGCAAGGAAAAGAGTTCCCTCACGGACCGCATGCAAGACATCGCTACTATTTCCGGTTTCGAATATCTTGGCGAATTCGGAGTGGGTGGTCCGCATGGGCGCTCTTCCGATAATCATCACAACGCTCAGGGGAGAAAGCATGGCCGACGATTCCGCTTGGACTGTAACCGGAGGAATGCCGGACCTGAGCCATGTGGAGATGCGGTCTGTCGCGACGACCGACGGGGCGCGGCTGCGCGTCGCCGTCTGGCCGAAGCCGGTGGGGGGCCGCGGCACGGCGCTGGTGCTGACCGGCCGCGCCGAGTTCATCGAGAAATATGCGGAGACCGCAAACGCATTGACGGCCCGCGGCTTTCGCGTGGTGGCGGTCGACTGGCGCAACCAGGGCCTGTCGGACCGGCCGCTGGCCAACCGGCAAATCCACCACCTGACGGATTTCGCGCTGCTGGTCGACGACCTCGACTGCGTGTACCGGCAGGTGGCGGCGCCCGTCGCCGCGGAGACCGGCGGGCCGCTGATCCTGCTGGCGCATTCCATGGGTGGCCTCGTGGCGACGCTGGCGCTGGCCCGCCATGCCGGCGACGATCCCGGCCGCTATGCCGCCGTGCTGCTGGCAGCGCCGATGTACGCCATCCACACCGGACCGCTGCCGCGCCGGCTGGCGCGGGCGCTGGCCTCCCTGGGGCTCGCCTGCGGATGCGGCGCCCGCTATGCGCTGTGGCAGGGCGATTACGACCCGGCGGAGGGCATCTTCCGGCCGGACAACAAGATCACCGCCGATCCGCGGCGCTACGCCGCCTTCCACACCCCCTATGCCGACCGGCCGGAGCTGCGCGTCGGCGGCGTCAGCTTCGCCTGGGTGGCGGCGGCGCTGGACGCGGAGGATGCGCTGCGCCATGGCGGCCTGCCGCTGGAACGGGTGCGCACGCCGGTCCTGCTGCTGAGCGCGCCCGACGACCGGGTGGTCCGGGCCGAGCTTCACCGCGAGGTGGCCGCCCGGCTCGGCAACGCCCATGTTGTCGAGTATCCCGGGGCGAAGCACGAGCTGCTGATGGAATGCGACGCCATCCGCGACCGGGTGTGGGCGGACATCGACGACTTCCTCGACAGGACCCTCGATCCGGCGACCGGCCACAAGACACTTGCGTCGTCCGGTGGCTCTGTCGTCGGATAGGCGCCTTCAGGACCAGAGGTGCCCCTCAGCATGACCGATTTCTGGACGGCGTCCGGCTTCCACCTGTTGACCCGCGACGCCGACAACCATCTGGCGGTGACGCCCGATTTCCTGCGCGCCTATCTGCTCCGGCCCGAGATGCGCCCGCCGGAGGAGGCTTGCGACGCCGAGCGCACGCTGCACGCCGCCTTGCTGGACGATCCGGCGCGGACGGTGCCGGCCCCGCTGCTCGACGCCATCGCCGATCCGGATGCGCGGGAGAACTTCCAGGTCTGGCTGGCCTTCCGCGACCGGCTGCTGGCCGCCGGGACGCTGGAGGGCTGCTACATCCGCCTGTTCCGCGAGGGCGCCCGCGGCGTGCCCGGCCTGTTCATCGACCAGCTGGTGCATGCCATCCTGCGCGGCATCCTGGACGAGACCCCGTCGGGCCTGCGCGCCCGTGCCGGCGAGCTGTTCTTCCGCGAACAGACGGTGTCGGTCGACGACGGCCGCGTCCGCGTCGCCGATGCCGAGACGGTGGAGACCATGGCGGCGTCCGGTGGCTTCGGTTCGCTGGGCCGGCTGGTGGTGGAGGCCGGAACCGCCCCGCGCAGCGTCGATCTCGACATCCTGGACGAGACCAACCACCCGCTCTACTGGGGCCGCGACGCCCGGCACGACACCGTGCTGGACATCACCTTCGCCGCCGCCGGTCTGGACGCGCTGGCCCGTGTGCTGGAGGCCTGGGTTGGGCATTTCCTCGGCGTGACGGTCAGCATTCAGCCGGTGCAGAACATCCGCGACGACCGCTGGGTCTGGCATGTCGGGCTCGACAGCGCCGCCACGGCGATCCTCAACGACCTCTACAACGGGGTGGAGGTGGAAGAGGACCGGCTGGCCCGCATCCTCGCCCTGTTCCGCCTAGACTTCGCCGACCCCGCCGCCATGCGCCCCGACCTCGCCGGCCGGCCGGTCTATCTGGGACTGGCGATGACGGAAGGGCGGCGGCTGAAGCTGAAGCCGCAGAACCTGCTGGTGAATTTGCCGCTGGCTTCGGTGGCGTGAGAGGCGAAGTTAGACCCCCACCTATCCTCCCCCGCTCTCAGCGGACCTGCGGTCCGCCTGTCGCGTCAGCACAAAGCAGAGCTTTGTGCGAGAGCTGGGTGGGGGAGGGACTGCCGCCGCTATGCGAATCCGCCCTCTCCCGCGAAGCGGGGGAGGGAGGGACCACGCAAAGCGGGAGGGTGGGGGCAATCGAAGCCGACACCCTCACCCCCCCAGCAAAGCCCCCACCGGCTTCAGCGGCTCGTGCGCGTCGAACAGGATCTTCAGGATCGCCAGGATCGGCACGGCCAGCAGCGCGCCGGGTATGCCCCACAGCCAGCCCCAGAACAGGATCGACACGAACACCGCGATGGGGTTCAGCGACAGCCGCCGACCGACGATCATCGGCGTCAGGAAGTTGCCCTCGATCGTGGTAAGCGCCACGAAGGACAAGGGCGGCAGCAGGATGGTGCCGAGACCGTCGAAGGTCAGGACCGACACCAGAAACAGGACTCCGGTCATCACCGCCGGGCCGATGAAGGGGATGTAGTTGGCCACCGCCACCAGCACCCCCCACAGGGCCGGGTTGGGCAGACCCCACAGCCACATCATCAGGCCGGTGGCGACGCCCAGCACCACGTTGATCAGGGTGATGGTCAGCAGATAGGCGGCGATGTTCTGCTGCAGCGTCGCCGCGACCATGGCGTAATGCACGCGGTCGTCGACATTGCGCATGGTGCCGATCAGCGCCTCCAGCGAATGGCGGCCTCTCGCCAGGAAGAAATACAGCAGGACCTGCAGGATCACGACATTGACGATCACCGCTTCGACCTGGCTGACGGCCTGTTCCATCAGCGACGGACCGCGCAGCACCACCTCGCGCACCGGACCGCCCTCGTTGCCGGACTCCTTGGCGATCTCCTCGATCTGGCGCGAGGCCTCGCGGGCCCGTTCGATGCCGGCGCGGATGTCGCCCAGCTTGAACTCCAACTCGTGCAGGACGCGCGGCATGCGGTTCACCCATTCCGCCGCCGGGGCCGACAGGGTGTAGACCCCCAGCAGCACGCTGCCGAACAGCGTGATCACCATGATGGCGGCGCCGATTCCTTCCGGAATGCCGATCCGGTAGAGCGCGCGGACCAGCGGCCGCAGCAGGAAGCTGAGGATCAGCGCCAGCATGATCGGCAGCAGGACTTCGCGTCCGAAATACAGCGCGAACAGCACGGCGATCACGAACAGGCCGACGGCGGCGATGGTCAGCGGGTCGCGGCGGTGGCCGGGCGGGGGCAGGGGCTCGGTCACCGGCTCCGGCGTGCCGGGAAGCGGGGCCTCGGGCGCGGGGGGAAATGCGGGGGAAGCCGAGGCGAGCGGGCTGCGGTCTGTCATCGCGGTGGCCGGACCTCCGAAGGACGGCGCTTGACGGTGGCGCCGGACCCTCCGATCTAGGGGAGTGTTTTTCCGGGCCGCGCTTCCTGCGGTCCCGCCCGTCCTTGCCGGAGACCCAGTCGCGATGCGCAGCCCGTTTCCCCTGATGAACGTTTCCGCCGGCCTTTTGGTTCTGGGCCTGCTGACAGCCGGGCTCACGCTCCGTTCCGCGGCGGCGGACGAGGTGGTCGGCCGCTTCTCCAACGACTGGACCGGCAACGGGCTTCAGGTGCAGGCGATCGAGGATCCCGGCGTGAAGGGAGTCACCTGCCATCTGGTCGATTTCGACCGCAGCCTGATCGACCGGCTGAGCAAGGGCAACTGGTTCGAGGACCCGTCCAACGCCTCCATCGCCTGCCGCCAGACCGGGCCGGTCACCGTCGGCGACATCGAATTGTCGCAGAAGGGGGAGGAGGTCTTCTCCGAACGGAAAAGCCTGATTTTCAAGTCGATCGCCATCCGTCGCATCTACGACCGGCCGAACGACACGCTGGTTTATGTGGTGTACAGCCGGCAGGTGAAGGACGCATCCGCCAAGATGTCGATCTCGACCGTGCCCCTGTTCAGCGCCAACGCCACCTGGACGAAAGGCAAGCCGCCGGCGAAGTGAGCGGGTCGGCCAAGCCTCGAAAGTCCGGCCTCACCCCACGATCCGGCCCAGACGCACCGCCGTCTGGCCGGATTTCACCCGGCGGGCCGGCATGATCAGGACGCAGTCGTCATAGGGGGTCAGGATGGCGCGGCCGTCGTCCCAGCCGATGACGGTGCCGGCGCGGCCGATCAGCTCCATGCCGACGAAGGGGGCGGTGAAGCGGAAGCGCTCGCTGGTGGCGGTGACGGCGTCGGTGACCTCGACCACCCGCTGCGGATCGGTGCGCGGGCGCAGGCGCGGGCCGTTTGCCGCCCGGCCGATCATGTCGGGATCGATCATCTCCAGGCCGAGCAGCAGGCGCAGGCAACTTTCCAGCGCGACCGTCGCGGTCTCCGTCCGCCAATGCTGGCCGCATTCGACCAGGATCGCGGTGCGCGACCCCTCCGCCTCGGCGAAGCTGCCGTAGTCGATCAGCCGCTTCCCCCCGGCATGGCCGCCGTCCGCCACCACCCAGGCCGGATAGCCGAGGCCGAGCGCCAAATCGCGCCCGCGCGTGGTGCGGCCGCACAGGGTCAGCGGCGCCGTGTCGGCGGTCATGGAATGGAGGTCGAGCAGCAGGTCCGCCGATTCGTAGACCGGGCGCAGCACGCGGGCGCGCCGCAGCTCCACGCTGTCGCGCCGGCCGTCGAGATGGTCGGGGGACCACAGCCGGTTGAAGTCCTCGTCCAGATAGCGCGAGGCATAGGGGTTCTGGCGGTCGAAGGTGGCGTAGGCCGCGGTGTTGGCGAAAACGAAGGTCAGCCGTCCGCGCCGTGGCCGCAGTCCCATCCGCAACAGCGCATCCAGCGCGATGGCGCCGCCCAGTTCGTTGCCGTGGACGAGCGCGTTCAGCACCACATGCGGCCCGGGCTCCTCCGCCGACAGGCTGGTGACGTGGTCGATGCCGGTGTTGCCGCGCCGGTAGGGCGCGATGTCCGGTGGCGAGAGTTCGACGGGAGCGAAGAGGGGGTCGGTCAAGCGGCAGGCTCGCCAGCGGTGGGGCGCTTCGCTCAGTATGGCGAACCATGCGACTCCGCGCCAGTCCGGGGCGGGCCGGCAGCGTGGTTTTTTCGGCTGATGCGGGTGGCGCGATGTTGCTGCGGCATGGCAGGATCGTGACAGATTGCCGTCGACTGTGGCTTGACGCTTGGGTTATAGGATCCGCCGGATCCGTTTCATCGGATTCTCCGGATCAATGAAATCGGCGGTCGAGCTTGCGGGTATCACTGTCTTGGCGTCTGGGCGGAGCCGGTCGATGAGCTTCGTTATCGATGACGTTCTTGTCCGCAACGACCCGGTGGGCTATCGCCTGCCGGTTCTGTTCGATTCGCCGCACAGCGGCAGCGTCTACCCCGCCGATTTCCGGGTGGTCTGCCCGCATCCCCTGCTGCGCCAGGGCGAGGACACCCATGTGGAGGAGCTGTTCGCCACGGCCCCCGACCATGGCGCCACCCTGCTGTGCGCCTTGTTCCCCCGCACCTGCATCGACGTGAACCGTGCGGTGGACGACATCGACCCGGCGCTGATCGACGGCGACTGGCCGGAGCCGCTCCGCCCGACCCAGCGCAGCACGCTGGGGATGGGGCTGATCCGCAGCATGCTGCGGCCGGGGGTGCCGCTCTATGACGGTAAACTGCCGGCCGCGGCGGTGGCCGACCGCATCGACCGCTATTACCGTCCCTACCACGCGCAGATGCGGCTGGCGCTGGACGGGCTGGCGGAGCGGTTCGGCGCGGTCTGGCACGTCAACTGCCATTCGATGCCGTCGTCGCTGCGTCCGGACGGGCGCGACCCGCTGGCGGCGGATTTCGTGATCGGCGACCGCGACGGCACCACCAGCGAGGCGGGGTTCGTCCATCTGGTGGCGCAGACCCTGCGCGGCTTCGGCTACCGCGTGGCGATCAACGATCCATACAAGGGCGTGGAACTGCTGGCGCGCTACGGCGATCCGTCACGCGGCCGCCATTCGATCCAGTTGGAGATCAACCGGCGCCTCTACATGAACGAGGAGACGTTGGAGCGCCACGACGGGTTCGCCCGGCTGAAGGGCGACATCGACCTGCTGATCGGCCGGATCGCCGATTATGCCGGCCAGCGCATCCTGCGCCGGGCAGCGGAATAGGTACCCCGCCGCCGTCCTTGGTCGGGCGGCGGGTCCGTGGGACGGGACGGTCCTTCCGATCAGGCCTGCGTCACCTGCTGGCGCGCGAGGTCCAGGAACTGGGCCATCTGCTTTTCCACGCGGTGGTCGGAGATGTCGACTCCGCGGGCGTGCAGGTCGGCGCACAGCTTGTCCCGGATGTCGTGCGGTCCGAGCGTGGCGATGTCGGTATCCACGATCTCGCGGGCGTAGGCTTCCGCCTCCGCCCCGGCCAGCCCCATCAGGTCGGCGGCCCATTCGCCGGCCAGCCGGTCGCGCCGCGCGCGGATGCGGAAGAGCAGGTCCTCGTCGTGTTGGAACTTGGTCTCGAAGGCCTTTTCGCGATCGTCGAAGGTCGTCATGATGACCTGCGCTCCTTTATTGGTTTCACTCCCATTTGCGAGGATTATATAGCCGGGAAACGGTCGCCGTCACCGTTCCCCCGCGTCGCAGCCCCGGATATTCTGCAGAGTTTCCTACAGGCGGCGGGATACCCCCGGCCTCCCACGACAAGACGCAACAGCAGACAGGGCAAGGCATGTGCAGCGTGATTCTCCTGCGGCGACCCGACGCAACCTGGCCGTTGGTCGTCGCCGGGAACCGTGACGAGATGGCGGGGCGGCCCTGGCTGCCTCCGGCCCGCCATTGGCCCGACCGGCCCAACGTGGTTGCCGGGCTGGACGAACTGGCCGGCGGCTCCTGGATGGGGCTGAACGACGAAGGCGTGGTGGCGGTCATCCTGAACCGCTTCGGCACGCTGGGGCCGGAGGCCGGCAAGCGGTCGCGCGGCGAACTGGTGCTGGATGCGCTCGACCATGCCGACGCGGCCGATGCGGCGCGCAGCTTCGCCCATCTCGACATCCGCGCCTACCGCCCGTTCAACCTGGTGATCGCCGACAACCGCGACGCCTTTCTGGTGGTCCACCGCGGCGCCAACCCGCGCCACCGGCCGGAGGTGTCGTCGATCCCCGCCGGCGTCCACATGCTGACCGCCTTCGAGCTGGACGATCCGCAGGACCCGCGCACCGCCTTCTATCGCCCGCTGTTCGAGCATGCCACGCCGCCGGCCATCGACGCCCCCGATGCGGAGTCCTTCGCCTGGGGCGGCTGGCCGGAACTGATGGGCAGCCGCATCTGGGAGGGCACGCCGGATGAGCGCGGCGCCATGGACTTCCTGCTGCCCAGCGGCTTCGGCACCTCGTCCAGTTCGCTGCTGGCGGTGCCGCGGGTGGAGCGGCCGGACCTGAACCCCATCTGGCACTTCGCCCCCGGCCGGCCCCATGCCGTGCCCTATGCGCCGGTGGAGCTGTGAGAGAGTGTTGATTGCCGGGTCAATTGCGTATTGGGGGGCAAGATTGACACGGATGTCACGGATTTAGGCACGGATTACACGGTTTTTTTGATCTTGCGGACGCTCCGGCTTTTCAGGCAGTCCACAGCTTCGGAACGCCACATCCGTGAAATCCGTGTTCAAATCCGTGACATCCGTGGAGATCTTGCCTCCGACGCCGCGCCTTTCGGGATCGGCGACCGCACAATCCTGCCCTCCCGCCCCCGTCGTTGTGTTCGTGCACCCGGCTTGCTATATCACTGGGGCACATTCCTGGGCCGGCAAGCTCGCTTGACCGGTCCTTACGTATTTGGACGAACACGCGATGACACGACGCCGGCGCATCTACGAAGGCAAGGCCAAGGTACTCTTCGAAGGGCCGGAGCCGGGCACCCTGGTGCAGTACTTCAAGGACGACGCCACCGCCTTCAACAACCAGAAGAAGGGCGTCATCACCGGCAAGGGGGTGCTGAACAACCGCATCTCCGAGTATCTGATGAGCCGGCTGTCCGAGATCGGCGTGCCCACGCATTTCATGCGCCGCTTGAACATGCGCGAGCAGCTGGTGCGCGAGGTCGAGATCATCCCGATCGAGGTCGTCGTCCGCAACGTCGCCGCCGGCAGCCTGTCGCGCCGCTTCGGTATTCCCGAAGGCACGCCGCTGCCGCGCTCGATCATCGAGTATTACTACAAGTCGGACGAACTGAACGACCCGATGGTCTCCGAGGAGCACATCACCGCCTTCGGCTGGGCGGCTCCGCAGGATCTCGACGACATGGTCGCGCTGTCCTTGCGCGTGAACGACTATCTGTCCGGCCTCTTCCTCGGCATTGGGCTCAAGCTGGTGGACTTCAAGCTGGAGTTCGGCCGCCTGTGGGAGAACGAGGAGATGCGGATCGTCCTGGCGGACGAGATCAGCCCCGACAACTGCCGCCTGTGGGACGTCAAGACCAACGAGAAGCTGGACAAGGACCGGTTCCGCCAGGATCTGGGCCGTGTCGAGGAAGCCTATCAGGAGGTCGCGCGGCGCCTCGGCATCCTGCCGGAAGGCGGGCCGAGCGACGTCAAGGGCCCCAAGACCATTCAGTAGTCAGCAACCACCCCTCCACCAACACCGTAAAGCGAGCGGACATCCGATGAAGGCCAAGGTTCACGTCACCCTCAAGCGCGGCGTTCTCGACCCCCAGGGCAAGGCCATTGCGCACGCGCTGCACACGCTGGGCTTCGACGGCGTCGAGGACGTCCGCGCCGGCAAGGTGATCGAGCTGCAGCTCAAGAGCACCGACGAGGCGACCGCCCGCAAAGAGGTCGAGGCGATGTGCAGCAAGCTGCTCGCCAACACCGTGATCGAGGACTTCGCCATCGAGCTGGTGGCCTGAGCCACGGCTTGCGGGATGTGGAGCGCGGCCGATGAGCGTCGAGCATGAACGCTGAGCATCTGGCCGCGCTCGACCCCATTTTCGCCGAATGCCTGCGCGTCGGCGGCCCGGCGATCCGAGACTTCAGCCGGCCGACCGGCTTCGTCGGCCTGCTGCGCATGGTGATGGAGCAGCAACTCTCCACCAAGGTCGCGCTGGCGCTCTGGGCCAAGCTGCAGGATCGGCTGGGCGGCGAGGTCACTCCCGACGCCATCCTGGCGCTGGACGACGAGACGTTGCGCGCCTGCGGATTTTCCCGCCAGAAGATCGGCTACGCCCGCGGCCTCGCCGAGGCGGTTGTGAGCGGCCGGCTCGATTTCGATATCATCCATGACCTGCCGGACGAGGAAGCCATTGCCCAACTCGTCGCGCTGAAGGGCATCGGCCGCTGGAGTGCCGAGGTCTATCTGATGACCACGCTCGACCGGCCGGACATCTGGCCCATCGGCGACTTGGCGATCCAGCTCGGCGTCCAGCGGCTGAAGGGCTGGGCGGACAAGCCGACGGCGAAGCAGCTGATCGAGGTGGCCGAGCCCTGGCGGCCCTACCGCTCGCTGGCGGCGCGGTTGGTCTGGCACCATTACGTGGCGTTGCAGGAGCAGGCGAGGGCGGCCAAAGTTGTGAAGCTATCGAGGTGATTGCCCCCACCCCAACCCTCCCCCGCCCAGCTCTCGCACAAAGCTATGCTTTGTGCTGACGCGGCAGGCGGACCGTAGGTCCGCTGAGAGCGGGGGAGGCTAGGTGGGGGCATCGTCAGCCGACATCTCCACAACCTCACCCCACCAGCACCGGCAACCGCCAGCCCGCCAGCGCGATCTCCACCGGCAGCCGTGCCAGCACGTCGCCATCGCCCTGCACCGCGTCGGCAAACAGCCCGTCGCCCGCCGGTCCCTCGATCCGCACGCGCTTCGCCGTCACCACGCGATACTCCGGAAAGCGCGCCAGCCGCCCGGCGGTGACGCCCCAGACATAGCGCAGCGCGTTCAGCCGCCCGCCGCGCGGGAACAGGCAGACATGCAGCTCCGGCTCGGTCAGCCGCGCGTCGGGCGCGCAGATGAAGCGGCCGCCGTAGAAATGCCCCTTGGCGACGATGACCGACGCCACCTCCTGCGGCTCGCCCCAGTTTTCACCGTCATCCAGCGTCACCCGATAGCGGTGGTCCGGCCGGGTCGCCAGTTGCACCAGTGTCTCCGCCACATAGGCGCCCTTGCCGATCAGCCGCTTCACCCGAGGATCGACCCGCTCCACCACCCGCGCATCCAGCCCGACCCCGGCCATCAGCGAGAACACCCGCCCGTTCGCCAGCGCCGGCCAGATCATCGTCCGCTGCCCGCCGGCAATCGCCGCGGCGATCCGTTCCGCATCCATGCCCAGGCCCAGTTCGGCGGCCAGCACATTGGCGGTGCCCATCGGCACGATGCCGAGCGGCAGCGGCAGGCCCGCCGCGGCATGGACCGCCAGCCCGTTGATGACCTCGTTGATGGTGCCGTCGCCGCCGGCCGCGATGACGGCATCGACGGCGGCCGGATCGGCCTCGCGGGCGAAGGCCTCGGCATCGCCGCGCTTGCCCGTCGGCCTGACGGTGACCGACAGGCCGCGCGCCTCCAGCCGGGACACCACCGCGCGCAGCCGCCGTGCCCGCCGTCCGCCGGCCATCGGGTTGTGGATCACCAGCAGCCGCCGCACCTCGATCGCCGCATCGCCGCCGCCGCCCGGGCTAACCGCCGGGCTCTCGTCCATCAGCACCGTGTCGCGCACCGATTCGCTCTCCCTGACCGGCGCACGGGGCGCCTTCTGTTGCAGAACCATGAAGGGCAGGCGGCGGTTCCGTTGCAGTAAAACTGCAGCACCGTGACGAAAGCCCAAATCACTGTGACGAATAGGTGCGGGTGTTCCAAATCGTTGTCAAGGTGATCTGCTTTGATTTATACGGCAGTTGTCTTGATGGCCGCCGGCCATGGCAAAGACGGAGCGGAAGATGGACGCCGTCCCAGCGGTCAAGCGCTACCGCAGCATTTGGATATCCGACGTTCATCTGGGAACGCGCGGCTGTCAGGCGGAGCTGCTTCTCGATTTCCTGAAGCATACCGAATCGGATCACCTGTTCCTGGTCGGCGACATCGTCGACGGCTGGCGGCTGAAGAAAAGCTGGTACTGGCCCCAGGCGCACAATGACGTGGTGCAGAAGATCATGCGCCGCGCCCGCAAGGGGGTGCAGGTCTACTACATCCCCGGCAACCATGACGAGGCGGCGCGCGATTATGTCGGGCTGCAGTTCGGCGGCGTGCATGTGGTCGATGAATGGGTCCACACCACCGCCGACGGCCGGCGCCTGCTGATCACCCACGGCGACAAGTTCGACGCCGTGGTCCGCTACGCCAAGTGGCTGGCCCTGCTGGGCGACCACGCCTACGTCACACTGCTGCACGTCAACACCCTGTTCAACTGGGTGCGCCGCAGGCTGGGCTTCAATTACTGGTCGCTGTCGGCCTACCTGAAGCACAAGGCCAAGACCGCGGTCGAGTTCATCGGCAAGTACGAAGAGGCGCTGGGCGACGAAGCCCGCCGCCGCAAGGTCGACGGCGTCGTCTGCGGCCACATCCACACCGCCGAGATGCGCGATATCGAAGGAATCCTCTATTGCAACGACGGCGATTGGGTCGAGTCCTGCACCGCCTTGGTGGAGCACGACAGCGGCGTGCTGGAGATCATCCACTGGGCGGAGGTCATGGCGCGGCGACTTCCCGCCCCTGGTCCCAGTGCGGGCAAGATCCCGGCGAAGGAACGGGAAGCGGCGTGAACATCCTGATCGTCAGCGACGCTTGGCACCCGCAGGTGAACGGCGTCGTGCGCACCATCGGCACCGTGCGTGACGAGTTGGAGGCGATGGGACACAGCGTCGAGGTGATCGGACCGGACCGCTTCCGCACCCTGCCGATGCCGACATACCCGGAAATCCGGCTGGCGCTTGGGGCGAAACGGCGGCTGTGGGCGATGATCGACGGCATGCGGCCCGACTGCATCCACATCGCCACCGAAGGGCCGCTGGGCTTTGCCGCCCGGTCCTATTGCCTGAAGCACGGCAAGCCCTTCACCACCGCCTACCACACGCGCTTTCCCGAATATGTGCGCGACCGCGCGCCGATCCCGCTGGCGCTGTCCTATGCGGTTGTTCGCCGCTTCCACAAGCCGTCCTCGGCGGTGATGGTGGCGACCCAGACCATCGAGGATGCGCTGAAGGGCCGGGGCTTCACCAACATCCGGCGCTGGACCCGCGGAGTCGACACCGAGCTGTTCCATCCCCGCGACAAGGGCTTCCTCGATCTGCCGCGCCCGGTGTCGATGTATGTCGGCCGCGTGGCGGTGGAAAAGAATCTGGAGGATTTCCTGCGCCTCGACCTGCCCGGCACCAAGGTGGTGGTCGGCGACGGCCCGGCGCGGGAGGAGTTGCAGCGCAAATACCCCGGCGTTCATTGGGTCGGCGCCAAGCATGGCGAGGAACTGGCGAAGCATTACGCCGCCGCCGACGTCTTCGTCTTCCCGTCGCGCACTGACACCTTCGGGCTGGTTCTGCTGGAGGCGCTGGCGTCCGGCGTGCCGGTGGCGGCCTATCCGGTGCCGGGACCGCTGGACGTGGTCGACGGCTCCGGCGCCGGCTGCCTGGACGTGGATCTGAAGCGGGCGGTGGAAGGCGCGCTCACGATCCCGGCGCAGACCTGCCGGGACTATGCGCTGGGCTATTCCTGGCGCCGTTCGGCCGAACAGTTCCTGTCCAACCTGCGGCCCTTCACGTAACGGTGTCAGGTCAGCGGGGGCGGCGCTTCCCGGTGCCGTCCCCCGCCGTTGGTCCTGACCCGTTGGCGCAGCAGCAGACGCGTCCGCGTCCGCGCGTCGTCCACCATGGGCACGATCGCCAGCAGCACCAGGAATGCGGCCAGCGGCACCGTCGTGACGTAGCCCACATATTTGAACCCGGCGGCCCCGGCCACGCCGCCCAGGCAGAAGGCGCCGAGCAGGGCCACCAGCAGCCCCAGCCGAGGCCAGTTGGTGCGCACCGGCTGGTAGCGCGCCGACTCGGTGCCGAGGTTGATGTAGACCAGCTTGCCCAGTTCGATGCCGATGTCGGTGACGATGCCGGTCATGTGGGTGGTGCGGATCTCCGCATTGGAGATCTTGGTGACGATGGCGTTCTGCAGCCCCATGATGAAGCACAGCAGCAGAACCGTCACCGGCACGAACAGCGCCCGATGCTCGTCCAGGCTGTGGCCCAGCAGCCCGAATCCCAGCAGCAGCAGTGCCTCCCAGAACAGCGGATAGGCATAGGCGCTGTGCATCCGGTTGTGCCGCCCCCAATTGACGAGAATGGTCGAATAGGCCGCCCCCGACACGAAGGCCGCCACCGATGCCATCCCCGCCGCCACCGCCACGAGGTTTCCCAGCACCAGATTGTCGGCGATGGACGAGACGATGCCGGTCATGTGCGAGGTGTATTGCAGCACTGCCAGCAGCCCGCCCGCATTGATCGCTCCGGCGACGAAGGCCAGCGACACGCCGAGATGGACGTTGGCCCGCCTGGTTCGCTTGCTTTCCGAAAGCGTGCGCAGATATGAGACCGGCATGCATCACCGCGAGGCGGGGGATTTGGATCAGGATAGCGGAGGGATGGGGCAGGGGACAATGCGACGGGATGGACTTTCCCGTCTTGCGAAACCATCCCTTGGCGACGATCCCGCGCCATGGTTCCATTCGGCTCTCCCACATTGGCGCGAGGTGTCCGCCCATGAGCCCCGAATTCCTCATCACCTCCCTGATCGTCGTCGCCTCGCCCGGCACCGGGGTGCTGCTCACGCTGGCGGCGGGGTTGTCGCAGGGCGCGCGGGCCAGTGCGATCACGGCGTTCGGCTGCACGCTGGGGATCGTGCCGCACATGGCGGCGGCCGTGCTGGGGTTGGCGGCATTGCTGCACACCAGCGCCGTGGCGTTCCAGGGGCTGAAGATCCTGGGCGTGCTCTATCTGCTCTACATGGCATGGGCGACGTTGAAGGAGCAGGGTGCGTTGAGCGTCCAGACTGAGACGGAGACGGCGCGGCTTCCGGCCGGGCGGATGATCCTGCGGGCGGTGCTGGTCAATGTGCTGAACCCCAAGCTGTCGATCTTCTTCCTGGCATTCCTGCCGCAATTCGTCAGCGACGCCGATCCGCAGCCGCTCGCCCGCATGCTGGAACTCGGCGGCGTGTTCATGGCGCTGACCTTCGCGGTCTTCGTCGTCTACGGCCTGTTCGCCGCCGCGGTGCGCGATCAGGTGGTCTCCCGCCCGCAGGTGATGGCCTGGATGCGCCGCAGCTTCGCCGCCGCCTTCGCCGCGCTGGGGGCCAAGCTGGCGCTGGCGGAGCGGTGAGGGAGAGCTTCCGGGCGGCGGTTCCGGAGCAAGCGGCTGTCCGTCGCACCGGCCCCTGTTACGGAACGGTTGCCGCGTGCTAAGGTGCCGCCGGGCGCGCTGCCGGTGTTCCGTATCACGGGGACCGGCAACGCGCCCGTTGTCGTCCGTCTCCTGTTCCGGGCCTTGATGCTGCAATCTCTTTATCGTGGCCTGACGACCGTCGCCGGGCCGGCGGTGCGCCTCTATCTCGACCGCCGCCGCGCCGCGGGCAAGGAAGACCCCGTGCGTCAGGCGGAGCGGTTCGGCACGCCCTCGCGCCCGCGGCCGGCCGGACCGCTGGTGTGGATCCATGCGGCCAGCGTGGGCGAGGCGAATTCGGTCCTGGTCCTGATCGGCCGGCTTCTGGACGACGCACCCGACCTGTCCGTGCTGATGACCACCGGCACCGTCACCTCGGCCGAACTGATGGGACGGCGGCTGCCGGAGCGGGCGATCCACCAATATGTGCCGGTCGATCTGCCGGGTGCCGTCGACCGTTTTCTCGACCACTGGCGTCCCGACGCGGTGCTGTGGACGGAATCGGAGATCTGGCCGAACCTGCTGGCCGGCATCCGCGCCCGCGCCATCCCCGCCGCCCTGGTCAACGCCCGCATGTCGGAGCGCAGCTTCGCCCGCTGGCGCAACGCGCCGGGCTTCGTCGGCGGGCTGCTGTCGACCTTCCAGATCACGCTGGCCCAGACCGAAGGTGATGCGGAGCGGCTGCGCCGGCTGGGCGCCGCGGGAGTCGCCAGCGTCGGCAACCTGAAATTCTCCGCCGAGCCGCCGCCCGCCGCCGCCGATGCGATGGAGCCGCTGCGCGCCGCACTGGATGGCCGGCCGGTCTGGCTGCTCGCCAGTTCCCATCCGGGGGAGGAGGAAATCGCCGCGGCGGTCCACGCGGCGCTGGCTCCCGCTCTGCCCGGCCTGCTGACCGTCATCGTCCCCCGCCATGCCCATCGCGGCGAGGCCGTTGCCGAGCTGATGCGGGCGCGCGGCTTGCCGGTGCTGCGGCGGACGGACCGCCATCTGCTGCCGGGGCCGGAGCATGCCGTCTATGTCGCCGACACGATGGGCGAGCTGGGGCTGTTCTACCGCGCGGCCCCGGTGGTGTGCATGGGCGGCTCCTTCATCCCCCATGGCGGACAGAATCCGGTGGAGCCGGCGCAGCTGGGCTGTGCGGTGCTCTATGGCCCGCACATGTTCAATTTCGGCGAGATCACCCACATGCTGGAGGCCGCCGGCGGCGCCCTGGCGGTCGCGGATGGCGAGGCGCTGACCCGCGAGATCCGGCGGCTGCTGACCGATGGCCATGCGCGCGACCGCATCGTCGCGGGCGCGGCGCGGGTGACGGCGGACAACCGGCGGATCATCGACCGCGCGCTGGCCGCGCTGTCCCCGGTGCTGGGCACCGCCGGCATCCCGACCGCCGCCTGAGGGATGAGCGTGAGGGGATGAGTGTGAGGGGATGACTGGCCCGTGAAGACCCCCGCCTTCTGGTACAGGCCGCCCGGCCTGGCATCTTCGCTGCTGGCGCCACTGGGCGCGCTCTATGGGCTGGCCGGACGGCGGCGCATCGCCGGAGCCGTTCCGCAGCGGGTCACGGCGCCGGTGGTCTGCGTCGGCAATCTGGTGGCGGGCGGTGCCGGGAAGACGCCGGTCGGGCTGGCGCTGATCGCCGCATTGCGCGCCCACGGCATTTCCACCCATGCGCTGACCCGCGGCCATGGCGGACGGGAGGCCGGGCCTCTGCAGGTCGATCCCGCCCGCCACACCGCGGCCGATGTCGGCGACGAGGCGCTGCTGCTGGCTGGTGCCGCACCGTGCTGGGTGGCGCGCGACCGGCTGGCGGGGGCGCAGCGCGCGGTCGCCGCCGGGGCGGGGGCCATCGTCATGGATGACGGGTTTCAGAACCCGGCCCTTTACAAGGATCTGGCGCTGATCGTCGCCGATGGCGCGGTCGGCTTCGGCAATGGGCGGCTTGTCCCGGCGGGGCCGCTGCGCGAACGGGTGGCCGACGGCCTCGCCCGTGCCGACGCGCTGGTGATCCTGGGGGAGGACCGCCATGGCCTCGCGGCGCTGGCCGGCCGGCGTCCCGTGCTGAAGGCATGGCTGGCGCCCGATCCCGATGCCGCCGCCCGGCTCGCCGGCCGTGACGTCCTGGCCTTCGCCGGCATCGGCCGCCCGGAGAAGTTCTTCGCCACGCTGGAGGCGCTCGGCGCCCACGTGGTGGAGCGTGCGCCCTTCGCCGACCACCATCCCTACCGCCCGGACGAGGTTGCGGCCCTGATTGACCGCGCCGCGGCGACGGGTGCCTTGCCCGTCACCACCGCCAAGGACGCCGTCCGCCTGCCGCCGGAGCTTCGGGGCAGGGTGGACATGCTGCCCGTCTCCGTCCGCTGGGAGGATGAGGGGGCGCTCGCCGCGCTGCTGTCCCCTATGCTGTTGAAAGGAAGCCCCGATGGCCAAGCCGCGTAGCCCCCTGCAGCAATGGCTGACGCGCAATGTCGGCTACAAGCTGGAGGCGGTGCTCGTCCATGGCGTCTGCGCACTGTTCCGGGCGCTGCCGCTCGACCGCGCGTCGGCGCTCGGCGGCTGGATCGGACGGACGGTCGGGCCGTTGCTGCCCAACAGCGCCCGTGCCCGCCGCAACCTGACCCGCGCCTTCCCCGAGAAGAGCAAGGGGGAGATCGACGCGATCCTGCGCGGGATGTGGGACAATCTGGGCCGCACCATCGCCGAATACCCGCATCTGGAGCAGATCGGCCGCGAACGGGTGGAACTGGTCGGCATCGAGCATGTCGACGCGCTACGCGAGGACGGCAAGGCCGGCATCGTGGTCTCCGGCCATCTGGCGAACTGGGAGGTGCAGTCGGTCGTCGCCCGCTTGCACGGGCTGGAGGTGGGCGTGGTCTATCGCGCGCCCAACAACCCGATCGTCGGCGCGCTGTTGGTGAAGTTGCGCGGGGCGGCGACCGGCATGCAGATCCCCAAGGGGCCGGACGGTGCCAGGATCCTGCTGCGTCACCTGACCAGGGGCGGCCATGTCGGCATGCTGATCGACCAGAAGATGAATGACGGCATCCCCGTCCCCTTCTTCGGCCGTGACGCCATGACCGCGCCGGCCGCCGCCTTGCTCGGCATGAAGATGCAGCTGCCGCTGTGTCCCACGCGGACCGAACGGCTGGAGGGCGCGCGGTTCCGCGTCACCGTCCTGCCGCCGGAGGAATACCCGACCAGCGGCGACCGCAATGCGGATGCGCGAATTCTGATGGAACGGTTGAACCGTCTGTTGGAGGATTGGATCCGCGACAGGCCGGCGCAATGGCTGTGGATCCACCGCCGCTGGCCGGATTGACCGCTCCCCTACCGCCCGAAGGCCCGCCGCCATGACCCTGCCGCTCGACCCCCATCTGCTGCAACTCTATATGATCGCCGTCTGTGTCCTGGTCCTGGCGCCGGGGCCGGATTCCCTGCTGGTGCTGACCCGCAGCATCGCCGACGGCCGGCAGGCCGGGGTGGTGGCGACGTTGGGCATCTGCGTCGGCAACATGGTGCATGCGCTGCTGGCCGCCGCCGGCATCTCCGCCCTGATCGCGGCCTCGACCACGCTGTTCGACCTGCTGCGCTATGCCGGCGGCGCCTATCTGGCGTGGATCGGCCTGCGGTCGCTGTGGAGCGTCTGGGCAAGCCGGGGCGCCGAACCCGCGCCGGCCATCGAGGCGCCGGCCTCGGCCCGCGCCGGCCGGGTGTTCGTCCAGGCACTGCTGACCAACCTTCTGAACCCGAAGGTCATCCTGTTCCAGCTGGCCTTCGTCCCGCAATTCATCGCCCCCGCCCTGGGCCATGTGGCGCTGCAGACCTTCATCCTCGGCAGCATCATCTCGGTGCTGGGCGGCATCTATCTGGCCGGCATCGCCGCACTCAGCGCCGGCGCCGCCCGCCGCGTGCTGTCCAGCCCGCGGGTGCGCACGGCGCTGGACGGCATCGCCGGGGTGCTGTTCCTGGGCTTCGCGGTGCGCCTGCTGCTGACGGACCGGAAGTTTGCTTGAGGGGCGGGGGTCTAGCTTCGCACCGCAACATCCCCTCACCAAAGATCGTCCTCGTCCTCCGCCGCGGTGTCGACGTCGAAGGTCGCCGTCTGGCGGACGACCGGGTGGCTGTCCTTCCACTCCTCGAAATCCGACACCAGCGCCGGGCGGATGCCCAACGCCAGCACCGGGCAGCCGCCGCCGCGGCCGGCATCCAGCCGGTAGAGCAGCTTCTTCATCCAGGTGGTGCTGGCGCCGTACTTGTTCTGGAAGTTCTTCATCTCCACCCGCCGCGCCACCTCGGTGAACAGCGGGATCAGTTCGGCGCTGCGGGTCAGCAGGACGCCGGCGTTGATGATGCCGCATTCGTAGAAGGTGCGGGCGGCGTAGAGATCGCGGTCGAAGGTCTGGTCCTTGCTGTTCCATTCCAGGTCGAAGGACACCCGCCCCTTCACGAAGTCGATCTTGTGGCCGTCGATGAAGCCGTTGACCTTGTACAGCTCCTCGCGCTGGCGCTGCTCGGTCACGGTCTGGCCGCGGTTCTTGCCGGCGACGCGGCGTTTTTCCTCGTGCGTCACGATCATCTTGGTGATGAACAGGTCGCCGCGGATGCGCGTCTCGTTCCAGCCCAGCGGGTTCAGCATCCGCTCCATCGTCTTGGCGATCTGCGACTTGTTGCCGCCGGACGCCACGATGTCCTCGGTGCGGATGCGGAACTCCATCAGCCGCTCGGTGATCTCGCGGAACTCGGGCGTGCAGGCATAGGCCAGGATGCGGGCCGCGTTGCGGTAACTGTGCACCTCGTACAGGTCGAGGAAGCCCGGCGGGAACAGGTCGCCCAGGTCGGGATCCCGCGCCTCGATCAGCGGGGCCTTGTCGTGGATGCAGGCAAGCAGGTTCATGACGGCACATGCGCGATGGAAAACGGCGCCACCATGGCGGCTGCCGCCCGGCAAATCCACCCTTTCCGCCTGATGGTTGCCGCCTCATGGCGCCGATCGGGGGCCGAACTGGCGGCCTTTCCCGCACCTATGATAAGGTCGCCCGCGCGCCGGGGTGGAAAAAGCGCGGCAAGTTCGCCGGGGGACCGTGATGAGCGACGAATTCCTGTTCGCGGAGGAGGAACCCGCCGTCGAGGTGGCGGCCGAGGCTGCCGAACCGGTCGAACCCTGGCTGATCCTGATCGTCGACGACGACCCCGCCATCCATGCCACCACCAAGATGGTGCTGCGCGGCTTCACATTCGAAGGACGCCCGGCACAGTTCCTGTCGGCCGCCACCGCGGCGGAAGCCCGCGGGGTGCTGCGCGACAACCCGGCCATCGCGGTGATCCTGCTGGACGTCGTGATGGAATCGGACGATGCCGGCCTGCGGCTGGTCCGCTACATCCGCAGCGAGTTGAGCAACCGCCGGGTCCGCATCATCCTGCGCACCGGCCAGCCGGGGCAGGCGCCGGAACGCGACGTCATCCTCAGCTACGACATCAACGATTACAAGTCGAAGACGGAGTTGACGGCGCAGAAGCTGTTCACCTCCGTCGTCGCCGCGCTCCGCGGCTATCAGGACATCACCGCGATCGAGGACCACCGCGAGGGGCTGGAGCGCATCCTCGACGCGTCATCCACGCTGCTGGGCAAGCGGACGATGGCGGAGTTCGTGCGCCATGCCGTGGCGCAGATCGTCGGCGTCTTTCCGCCGGCCAATGGAATGACTTTGGGCGGGGTGGCGCTGGTCAACCGCCTGTCCGATGGCCTGTCCGATGGGCCGCGGCCGGCGGAGCCGCTGGTGCTGGGCGGTGCCGGCCGCCATGCCGGGATGGAAGGGACGCCGCTGTTCCTGGCCCTGCCGGACGAGGCGGTGCAGGCGGTGACGGCGGCGCTGGCCGATGGCCGCAACCGGTTCGAGCGCGGGCACAGCGTCCTGGTCTTCCGCTCCGCCACCCGGCGGCACGACACGGCGATCTATCTCGGCCATGGGCGTGCGATGACCGCGGACGAACGGCGGCTTCTGGAGGTGTTCTGCGCCAAGGTCGCCATCGGCTTCGACAACGTCCACCTCTATGAGGAACTAACCGAGTTGAACCGCAGCCTGGAAGGCCAGGTGGCGGAACGCACGCGCGACCTCGTGGCGGCGCGCGAAGCGGCGGAGGCGGCACGGTCGGAGGCGGAGGCGGCCAACCAGGCGAAGTCGCTGTTCCTGGCCACCATGAGCCATGAGATCCGCACGCCGATGAACGGCATCCAGGGCATGCTGGAACTGCTGGAGCACACCAGCCTGACCGGGGATCAGCGCGAACTGGTCACCGTGGTGCGGGAATCGGCCGGTGCCCTGCTGACCATCATTAACGACATCCTGGACTTTTCGAAGATCGAGGCCGGGCGGCTGGACCTGGAACGGGTGCCGGTCGCACTGGCCGGCGTGGTGGAGGGGGTGGCCGACACGCTGGCCCCCGGCGCGCGGGCCAAGGGCCTGTCGCTGGTCACCTATGTCGATCCCGACCTGCCGGCGGCGGTGCTGGGCGATCCGGTGCGCATCCGGCAGGTGCTGTTCAACATCGCCGGCAATGCGGTGAAGTTCACCCAGTCCGGTTCGGTCACGGTGCGGGTGGAGCTGGCGCATTTCGACGGCGACCGCGTCATCATCCGGGTGGCGGTGACCGACACCGGCATCGGCATCTCGCCGGAAAACCAAGTCCGCCTGTTCCGCCCCTTCACCCAGGCGGAGGTGTCGACCACCCGCCGGTTCGGCGGCACCGGGCTCGGTCTGTCGATCTGCCGGCGTCTGACCGAACTGATGGGCGGCGACATCGGCGTCACCAGCGAACTGAATGTCGGCTCCACCTTCTGGTTCACCTTCGCGGCCGATCTGGTCCCGGCGGAGGATGAGGCCTGCCTTCAGCGGGCGCCGCTGCAGGGTGTGACGGTGCTGCTGCTGGCGGCGGATGCGGAGGAGCGCGGCTTCCTTGCCCGCTACCTGAACGCCGACGGCGCCCAGGTGGTGGAGGCCGCCGATGCCGACGCGGCGTTGCGCTCCTTGCTGCCCACTGCCGCCTGCGACGTGCTGGTCTCCACCTTGGGTACCGACGGCGCGGCGCTGGACAGTGACCCGCGTGGCCGGGTGCGCGGCCGCGTGCTGATCGGCGGCGACGCGCTGACCGCCGGCGATACGGCCGCGCTCGGCTCATCAGCGGTTGGGGCCGGCGCCGGAACCGTCGTCCTCGGCCGGCCGGTGCGGCGGACCGGCCTGATCCGCGCCGTCCTGGCCGCCGCCGGACGCATGCCGGCAGGGGAGGGCGGACGGGCCGACCTGCAACCGAAACCGGAGCCCGCCGCTCCCGCCGCCGGCCGGCGCCGGCTGCCTTCGGTGGAGGAGGCGCGGGCGCAGGGCCGCCTGATCCTGGTGGCGGAGGATCATCCGACCAACCGGCAGGTGATCCAGCGCCAGCTCGCCTTGCTGGGCCATGTCATGGAAACGGCGGAGGACGGCGCCCAGGCGCTCGCCCTGTGGCGGGCCGGCGGCCATAGCCTGCTGCTGACCGACTGCCAGATGCCGGAGTTGGACGGCATGGAGTTGGCACGCAGCATCCGTGCGGCGGAAGCGGCCGGGGGAACTCCCCGCCTGCCCATCGTCGCCATCACCGCCAACGCGACGGAAAACGAAGCCCAGCTTTGCCTGCTCGCGGGCATGGACGACACGCTGGCCAAACCGGTCAGCCTTGCCGACCTGCGCCGCGTGCTCGACCGTTTCCTGCCGCCGGACGGTCACGCGGAAGGCTGGGCGGAGGAGGAGCCCGACGAGCAGGCCGCCCTGCCGCCGGAGGCCGTCGAGGCTTCGCCGGAGGCCGTCGGGGCTCCACCGCCGGTGCCGCAGGCGGCCGACCTGCCGCCGCTCGACATGGATGCGCTGACCGCGCTGTTCGATGGTGACGCCGATTTCGTCCGCCATCTGCTGGGCGAGTTCGTCACCTCCAACCGCACCTCCCACCGTTGGCTCATCGATGCGTTGGCGGGCGAGATCTGGGACGAGGTGCGGCAGGCGGCCCATAAGCTGGCGGGATCCTCGCGCACCGTCGGCGCCCGCGATCTCGCCGCCGCCGCGGACGCGGTGGAGATGGCGGTGATCGACCGCCGGCTGGACGGCATCGCCGCCATGGTCGCCCGCGTCGGCATCGAGCTGGACCGCGTCGTCGGCCATATCGAAGCGGTCTGATCTCCTACCCGCGCGGGCTGTAACGAACCCGACATGGCAGCCCCCTTGTCGCCTTTGCGACAAGGTCGCGGTGCATCGCGCCTTCGAAAAACTCTGAACCTTTCCCGTGGCTTGGCCGGTCTCCGCCGGCTGGCACGCCGCTTGCTGTCCTGGGTGTATCCCGGCCCGGTGCCGGCCCCAAACCCACATGCGCGTCACAGCGAGAGCGGAAGCCAAGGAGAACGGGATGCACATCGTCGTCTGTATCAAGCAGGTGCCCGACAGCGCCCAGATCCGCATCCATCCCGTCACCAACACCATCATGCGGCAGGGCGTGCCCGCCATCATCAACCCCTTCGACCTGTTCTCGCTGGAAGAGGCGCTGCGGCTGAAGGACAAGGTCGGCGCCCGCGTCACCGTGCTGACCATGGGGCCGCCGATGGCGGAGACCTCATTGCGCAAGGCGCTATCGCTGGGGGCCGACGACGCGGTACTGCTGACCGACCGCAAGTTCGCCGGGTCCGACACGCTGGCGACCTCCTACGCCCTGACCTCCGCCATCCAGAAGTTGGCGGAGGAGGAGCCGGTCGACATCGTCTTCTGCGGCAAGCAGACGGTCGACGGCGATACCGCGCAGGTCGGCCCCGGCATCGCCACCCGCCTTGGCTTCGAGCAGCTGACCTACATCACCAAGATCGAGGATCTGGACATCGCCTCCAAGGAGATCGTGGTGCAGCGCCGCTCCGAAGGCGGCGTGCAGGTGCTGAAGACGAAGCTCCCCTGCATGATCACCATGCTGGAAGGCACCAACACCATCCGCTTCGGCAAGATGGACGACCTGTTCCGCGCCGCCCGCTACGAGCTGAAGACCTGGAGCCGCGACTTCACCGGGGCCGAAGAGGGCCGCGTCGGGCTGAAGGGTTCGCCGACCGTGGTGTCGAAGGTCTTCGTGCCGAAGCCGCGCGCCGAGAAGGCGAAGATGATCGTCGCCGACGCCGACACCCCTGATGCGCAGGCCGCCGCTGCCATCGACGCCATCTTCGCCGCCCAGCCCAAGCTGGCCGGCGACCTGCTCGCCCGCGCCGCGGCCGGGCTTTGACGATCCATCCGCGGGAGACCCGACGATGAGCGAACCGAGCAAGCCCCAGGGCCGCAAGTTCCAGCTTCCCGAACACCTGAAGGTTTACAAGAACGTCTGGGTGATCGTGGAGCAGGAGCGCGGCATCGTCCATTCCGTGTCGCTGGAACTGCTGGGCGAAGCCCGCAAGCTGGCCGACAAGCTGGGGGTGGAGGTGGGTGCGGTGGTCCTGGGCGCCGAGAGCCCCGACCTGAACCGCATCTGCGGCGACGCCATCAGCTATGGCGCCGACATCGTCTACAAGGTGACCGACCCGGCGCTGGCCGACTACCGCACCGATCCCTATTGCCGCGTCATGACCGACGTGGTGAACACCCACAAGCCGGAGATCGTGCTGCTGGGCGCCACCACGCTGGGCCGCGATCTGGCCGGCGCCATCGCCACCACCCTGGCGACCGGCCTGACCGCCGACTGCACCGAACTGGACATCTACGCCGACAACCGCTCGCTGGCCGCGACCCGGCCGACCTTCGGCGGCACGCTGCTCTGCACCATCCAGACGCTGGCCTACCGGCCGCAGATGGCGACGGTGCGCCCGCGCGTCATGGCGATGCCGGAGCGTGACGACAAGCGCACCGGCCGAGTCATCGAAATCCAGCCGGACCTGCGGGAAGAGGACATCGTCACCAAGGTTCTGAACTTCATCGCCGACCGCGAGCAGAACGAGGCGCAACTGGCCTTCGCCGACATCATCGTGTCGGCCGGCAAGGGGCTGGGCAAGGTCGAGAACATGAAGCTGGTCTTCGACCTCGCCAAGGTGCTGGGCGCCGAAGTCGGCGTGACCCGTCCGTTGGTCCAGGCCGGCTGGGCCACCAACGACCGTCAGGTCGGGCAGACCGGCAAGACGGTGCGGCCGAAGCTCTACATCGCCGCCGGCATTTCCGGCGCCATCCAGCATCGGGTCGGCATGGAGAAGTCGGACCTGATCCTGGCGATCAACACCGATCCGAATGCGACGATCTTCGACTTCGCCCATCTCGGGCTGGTCGGCGACGCGCTGAAGATCCTGCCGGCGCTGACCGACGCCTTCGGCCGCCGCCTCTCCGTCAACCGCATGGCCGGCTGACCGCCGGACGAGAAAGGAGCCTGTCGACATGGTCGAAAAGTTCGACGCCATCGTCATCGGTGCCGGCCCGTCCGGCAACGCCGCGACCTACACGCTGGCCAAGCAGGGGCTGAAGGTTCTCCAGCTTGAGCGCGGCGAATATCCCGGCGCCAAGAACGTCCAGGGCGGCATCATGTATTCGCATGAGCTGGAGAAGATCATTCCGGACTTCCGGGACGATTGCCCGACGGAACGCCACATCATCGAACAGCGCGTCTGGCTGCTGGGCGACGACAGCTATGTCGGCACCAACTACCGCTCTGAGTCCTTCAACAGCGACAAGCCGAACCGCTACACCATCATCCGCGCCAACATCGACAAATGGTGGGGCGAGCAGATCCGCAAGGTCGGCGGCCTGCAGATCTGCGAGACCACGGTGACGGAGCTGATCCGCGATCCTTCCGGCAAGGTGATCGGCGTGCGCACCGACCGCGAGGGCGGGGAGATCCACGCCGACGTCGTCATCATGGCCGACGGCGTCAACGCCCTGCTGGCCAAGCGCGCCGGCCTTCAGGGCGAAGCGGCGCCGGAGAATGTGGCGCTGGCCGTCAAGGAAATCCTCTTCATCGATCCCGAGCTGATCCAGCAGCGCTTCGGCATCAAGGAGGATGAAGGCGTCGTCATCGAGATCATGGGCAAGGTGACCAAGGGGATGGTCGGCACCGCCTTCCTCTACACCAACAAGGAATCGCTGACGATCGGCATCGGCTGCCTGATCTCCGACTTCAAGAACGGCGATTGCCCGCCCTACAAGATGCTGGAGGATCTGAAGAACCACCCCGTCATCAAGCCGCTGATCGAAGGGGCGGAGATGAAGGAATACGCCGCCCACATGATCCCGGAAGGCGGCTACAAGGCGGTTCCGCAGCTTTACGGCGACGGCTGGATGGTGGTCGGCGACGCCGCCCACTTCAACAACGCCGCCCATCGCGAGGGCTCCAACCTCGCCATGGCCTCGGGCCGGATGGCGGCGGAGACGGTGATCGAGCTGAAGGCCGCCGGCAAGGGCTATACCGCGTCGAACCTGGCAGCCTACAAGAAGAAGCTGGACGACAGCTTCATCATGAAGGACCTGAAGAAGTATCGCGAGCTGCCGGGCATCATGCATGGCAACAAGCAGTTCTTCGGCGCCTATCCCGACGAGATCACCTCCGCGGTCCACAACTGGTTCACCGTGGACAGCGTCGACAAGAAGACCAAGGAAAAGCAGATCATGAAGTCCTTCATCAAGCGCCGCTCGGTGATGGGACTGGTCGGTGACGCAATCAAGCTGGTGAGGGCCGTGCGATGAGCATCATGGTGAAGGTCGAAGAGAAGCTCTATCAGAACCGCTATATCGTCGACGAGAGCCGGCCGCACATCCAGATCAAGAGTGCGGAGGCCTGCCAGAGCTGCGAGAAACAGGCCTGTACCTTCTGTTGCCCGGCCGCCTGCTACAGCAAGAACGAGACCGGCGGCGTAACGTTGGTGACCGATGGTTGCCTGGAATGTGGCACCTGCCGCGTCGTCTGCCAGGACAAGGGCAACATCGCCTGGGACTATCCGCGCGGCGGTTACGGCATCAGCTACAAGTTTGGCTGATCGGTTCGCGTCTGTTGTCTTGCTCCGGAACTGGATGGCCTCCGCGCGGCGACGCGCGGGGGCCGATTTGTTTGGTGGGGAGTGGTTGTCCGATGCCCCCACCCTAACCCTCCCCCGCTGGGCGGGGGAGGGGACAAGTGCTGAGAAGGGAGAGCAGCGGCAGTCCCTCCCCCGCCCAGCGGGGGAGGTTAGGTGGGGGCAATCAGTTCCCCTTCAACACTCTCGCCGCATGGTCCAGCGCCCGCTGCAGTTCCGCCGGGAAATAGGGCTTGCGGACGAAGCCGAAGGGCTCGCAGTCGGCGGCGCGGTGCCGGGTCTCGGCATCGGCGAAGGCGGAGGTGAAGATGCAGCGGATGCCGGTGCGGGCGCGAATGGCCGCGGCGGCTTCGATCCCGTCGCGGGGACCGAGCAGTCGGATGTCCATCATCACGATGTCGGGGCGCAGCCGCTCGGCCGCCCCGATCGCGGCGTCGGCATTGTCCTCGATGCCGATGACGGCGAAGCCCAGCATGCCCAGGACCTCTTCCAAAGCCATGGCGGCGAGACTTTCGTCCTCGACGATGAGGATGCGCAGGGGATGGTCGGAGGCAGGCGTTAGGTCTGTCATCGTACTCGCGCAGGTACTGTCACAAGAATTCTACAGGAGCCACGCAGTCGGCGAACCCAAAAAGCGCAGGATTATGACCAATGGAGCGGTCTGCGCCCGATGCATGGCGCAACGAGCCGGCATGGCCGCAGGTCGGCGCGGTTGCGTGAGGAGAGATCGCACGCCCTTGTTTTTCACCCCGTCGGCGTACCATCTCTATCGCATGGCTGTTTTCAGGACCAAACATCGCGGACCTGCGCGCGTCCCTTGCGGACCATTGGCGGGGCCGCGCCCCATTCCATGAGGAGGACGGCGATGGACCTGCGTGTCTGTTTCGAGAATATGGAGAACGTCAACGTCAACGACGCGGCGATGATGAAGCACTACGCCCGGAGCTATCTGGCGGATTTCGACCCCGAATGGGCCGGATTCATCATGCTGCCCCACGACGAGACCATGCGCGCGACGATGGAGCCCGCCTGGCAGGTTCTGATCCGCGATGCCACGCCGCGGACGGAGCAGGAGCTGCTGCGTTACATCGACGAGAATCCGATGGCCGCCTACCATGTCCATGTCTATCGGCGCGATGACGGCCCCAACGAGAGCAAGATCCACTGATGGCAAAGGGGGCGCGGCCGGCGCCCCCCTCCCGTCAATGTCAGGGGTGCGGGCGGCTCAGCCGACCGGCGACCCCAGCAGGCTATCCAGCGGGACGAAGCGGTCGGCCATCTTGCGCGCCTCTTCCTTGTGGACCTTGAAGGTCTTCTCCGCGATGGCGTTGGACACCATGAAATCCTGGTAGGCGCGTTCGAGATGGAAGCGGTAGCGCGCCGACATGCCTTCGTCGTCCAGCCCCTCCATCCCATGGTCCGCCGACAAATAGTCGTGAAAGCGCTGCAGGATGTGCAGGCGGTTCACATTGACCACACGCTGGTCGTAGGTGACGTGGAAGAAGCGCAGGAAGTCTTCCGCGGTTTCCAGATCGTCGAGGTCGTCGGTGAAATCGCTCATCGTCGAAGGCTCCTCACGCGTGCTGCTGGGTGGAAGGGGAGGGGCCGCACCCCTCCTGGTCGCAGATGTTGCCACAAGAGCTGCAGGCCACACCGTCCAAACGTATATCGCGGTGCATATCGTTCAGGCGAAATTCCGACAGGCGGATGTTCTTAGCAGGAAACTGTGACGGTTCGGTTGCGGTGTGGGCTTCCAGCCGGGCTTCGATGCGGTTGATGTGGTCGATCAGGCAGGCGATGGCCTTGCCGACCGGGTCGGGCATCAAATGATGTTCCAGATCGATACCGTGATCCGACAACTGGCGGCCGGACGGATGGCGTTGAGTCTCCGGCCGCACCACCCGGCCGGGGATGCCGACCACAGTCATGCCCGGCGGCACCGGCTTGGTCACCACCGAATTGGCGCCGACCCGCGCGTTGGTGCCGACGGTGATCGGCCCCAGGATCTTGGCGCCGGCACCAACCAGCACGCCGTCCATCAGCGTCGGGTGCCGCTTGCCCTTGGTCCAGGAGGTGCCGCCCAGCGTCACGCCATGATAGAGCGTCACGTCGTCGCCGATCTCCGCGGTCTCGCCGATCACCACGCCGGCGCCATGATCGATGAAGAAACGGCGGCCGATGCCGGCGCCGGGATGGATGTCGATGTTGGTCACCGCGCGTGCGACATAGGACACGAAGCGCGCCGGCCATCGCAGCCCCCGCCGCCAGGCCGCGTTGGCGAAGCGGTACATCACCAGCGCATGGATGCCGGGATAGCAGGTCAGCACGTCGAAGACGTTGCGCGCCGCCGGATCGCGGTCGAACACGCAGGCGACGTCCTCGCGCAGCAGGGCCAGAATGCCCGGAGAGCTTTTGGGCTTGGTCATGTCGCCGCCTCCAGGAAGGCGTGCAGCTCCTCGGGCGTCGGCGGCCGCTTGGCGCGGGTGGCCAGCGCGCGGACGCGCGGCAGCACCGCCTGCGCCGTGGCGTCGTCGCAGGCGATGCCGAGCCGCTCATAGGCCAGCTTCACCGCCGCGGTGCCGGAATGCTTGCCCAGCACGATGCGGTGTTCGCGCCCGACTTCGGCCGGGTCGAAATTCTGGTAGGTGGCGCGGTCGCGCAGCAGCCCGTCGACATGGATGCCGGCCTCATGCGTGAAGACGGCGGCGCCGACGATCGACTTGTTGACGGCGACCGGCCGGTTGGACGCCCGTTCCACCAGATCACTGATGGTGCCGAGCGACCGCGTCTCGACGCCGGTATCGATGTGGTAGAGGTGCTTCAGCGACACCACCACCTCCTCCAGCGGGGCGTTGCCGGCGCGCTCGCCCAGGCCGTTCACCGTGGTGTTGACGTGGGTGGCGCCGCCCAGCACCGCGGCCAGCGAGTTGGCGTTGGCTAGGCCCAGGTCGTCATGGGCGTGGATCTCGATCTCCAGGTCGGTGGCCCGGCGCAGCCGTTCGATGCAGGCGCGCGTCTGGAAAGGGTCGAGCACGCCCAGCGTGTCGGCGAAGCGGAAGCGTCGGGCGCCGGCCGCTTGCGCCACGGTGGCGGCGGCGATCAGGAAATCCATGTCGGCGCGCGACGAATCCTCGCCGCCGACGCTGACCTCCAGCCCATGGTCGCGCGCCTGTTTTACCCGGCGCTCGATCTCCGCCAGCGCCCAGGCGCGGCTGCGCTTCAGCTTCTTCGTGATGTGGATGTCCGACACCGGCATGGAGAGGTTGACGAAGCCGACGTTGCAAGACAGCGCAGCCTTCAAATCGGCGTCGTGCATGCGGCACCACACCATCAGCCGGCCCTTCAGCCCCAGCGCGGCCACGGCGCGGATGCCCTCGCGCTCCTCCTCGCCCATGGCGGGGATGCCGATCTCCTGTTCCGGCACGCCTGCCGCGTCGAGCGCGCGGGCGATGGCGATCTTCTCGTCGAGCGTGAAGGCGACGCCGGCGGTCTGCTCGCCATCGCGCAGCGTGGTGTCGTTGATGGTGGCGAAGGTGGTGGGCATGGGGGCACCTTCTGGGAGTTGTTGCCGCGGGTTGCCCCCACCCCGACCCTCCCCCGCTCTCGGCCGGCCGAAGGCCGGTCCGATCGCGGGGGAGGGGGATTGAGCGCCTGTTCAGGAGGGCGGCGGCAGTTGCCTCCCCCGCCCAGCGGGGGAGGGTTAGGGAGGGGGCATAGAACTTCGCCCCCATCAGAAGTGTCGCAGGCCGGGCCGGGGACCCGCCCCGACGGGGTGTCGTCGGGCGGGGTGCCGGGACGGGCCATCGACCCGGCCTGCGATTCCGGTGTTACGAATAAACGGGTGCGAATTCCTTGGGCTTGCCGGCTTCCTGCTGCCAGTAGGGCGACAGGCTGCGCAGCTTGGCGATGATGCCCGGCACCACGGCGATGACCCGGTCGATCTCCTCCTCCGTCGTTTCGCGCGACAGCGAGAAGCGGGTGGCGCCATGGGCGGCGGTGTAGGGCACGCCCATGGCGCGCATGACGTGGCTGGGCTCCAGCGACCCCGAGGTGCAGGCGGAGCCGGAGGACGCGGCGATGCCGGCCTCGTTCAGCAGCAGGAGGATCGCCTCGCCCTCGATATACTCGAAGGCGATGTTGCAGGTGTTGGGCAGGCGGTTGTCCGGATTGCCGGTGACGAAGCAGCTCGGCACCGCCGCCAGGATCGCCTGTTCCAGCTTGTCGCGCAGCGCCTTCACCCGCGTGTTCTCGTCGCCCATATGGACCAGCGCCAGTTGGGCGGCGGCGCCCAGCCCGACGATGCCGGGCGCGTTCTCGGTGCCGGCGCGGCGCGAGCGTTCCTGATGGCCGCCGCGCAGCATCGGGCGGTAGCGCAGGCCGCGCTTGACGTAGAGCGCGCCGATGCCCTTGGGGGCGTGCAGCTTGTGGCCGGACAGCGACAGCATGTCGATGGCGCTGTCGGCCAGCTTCACCGGGATCTTGCCGACCGACTGCACCGCGTCGGTGTGGAAGAGGGCGCCGACCTCCTTCGCCATGCGCGCCAGTTCCTCCACCGGGAAGATCGTCCCGGTTTCGTTGTTGGCCCACATGATGGAGACGATGGCGACCTGGTCGGACAGCGCCGCGCGGTAGGCCTCCATGTCGAGGTTGCCCTTGTTGTCCACGGGAATGCGGTGGACCTTGTAGCCGCGCTTCTTCTCCAGATACTCGCAGAGCGCCAGCACGCCGGGGTGTTCGACCACGCTGGTGACGATCTCGCGCTTCTTCGGATAGGCCTCCAGCGCCGACAGGATGGCGGTGTTGTCGCTCTCCGTCCCGCCGGAGGTGAAGACGATCTCGCTGTCATGGGCGGCACCCAGCAGGGCCTGGACTTGGCAGCGCGCCCATTCGATCTTGCCGCCCACCGCGGCGCCGAAGCCGTGCATGGAGGAGGCGTTGCCGAAATGCTCGGTGAAGAGCGGCAGCATCTCCTGCAGCACGTCCGGATCGACGCGGGTGGTGGCGTTGTTGTCGAGGTAAATTCCCTGGCTCATGGCTTGGCGCTCCCCTTAGCCCGCATGGGCCGGCATGAGGGACGCGGGCTTGACCCGCACGAACTCGCCGAGCTTCTCGACCAGCTTCATCTGCACGCCCATCATCGTGCCGGCCGACTGCGAACAGCCGGAACAGGCGCCGGTCAGCCGGACGTAGATGTCCTTGCCGTCGATGTCGACCAACTCCACGTCGCCGCCGTCGCGCTGAATCTGCGGGCGCATCTCCTCGATGGCGCTCATGATCACCTGCATGCGCTGGACATTGGTCAGCTTGGGCGCCGCGGCCGGTTCGGCCTTGGGTTCCAACGGCTTGATGGCGTCGAGGCCAACGGTGCCGGGGGCGTGCTTCTTGGCGGGCTTCAGGGCGCCGGTCTTCGCCAGCACCTCCTCCAGCACCTCCTCGATCTTCTCGTGGCAGGTCTGGCAGGAGCCGCCGGCCTTGGTGTAGTGGGTGACTTCCTCCAGCGTGGTCAGGCCGTTGACGCTCACCGCGCGCTCGATCATGGCGGCGTCGATGCCGAAGCATTTGCAAACCAGCTCGCCTTCCTCATGGTCGTCTTCCCACGCCTCGCCCTTGTAGTTGGCGATGGCGGCGCGCAGCGCCTCCGCACCCATGACGGAGCAGTGCATCTTCTCCGGCGGCAGGCCGCCCAGATACTCGGCGATGTCGCGGTTGGTCAGGGTCAGCGCCTCGTCCACCGTCTTGCCGATGATCATCTCGGTCAGCGCCGAGGAGGAGGCGATGGCTGAGCCGCAGCCGAAGGTCTGGAACTTCGCATCCAGGATGATCTGGGTGTCGGGATCGACCTTCAGCATCAGACGCAGCGCGTCGCCGCAGGTGATGGAGCCGACCTCGCCGACCGCGTTGGCGCTGTCCAGGACACCGGAGTTCTTCGGGTTGAAGAAGTGTTCCTTGACCTTGTCGGTGTAGTTCCACATGTCGCTGCTGCCTTTCCGTGGGGTGCGCGCCTAGGGGAAGAGTGTCCGGGAAGATCCGTCCGGGGGCGAATTCAGTGAGTCGAGTAGGGGGCCGACGACCCGCAGCCTGACGAGGTGGTGGAGCAGGAGCCGCCACCCTCACCGCCGGCCGAGAAGGACTTGCCGCAGCCGCAGCTGCTGGTCGCGTTCGGGTTGTCGAACTTGAAGCCGGAGCCCTCGATGCCCTCGACGAAATCGACCACCACGCCGCTGAGGAAGGGCTGGCTGTTGGCGTCGACGAAGATGGTGACGGGGCCGAAGCTGAGCACCGCGTCGTCGTCGCCGGCCGCCGCCTCCAGCCCCATCTGGTATTTCAGGCCGGCGCAGCCGCCGTCGGTCACGGCGATCCGCAAGCCGGCCGCCGCACCGCCCGACTTCGCCAGGACCTGTTCCAGGGTGGAAACCGCCGCATCCGTCAGAGTCACCATGTCCCGCCTCCTCAAGCCGCGTTGCCGGGGGTGCCGGCCGATCTGACGAGACGTAGAGCAAGGGGTGTGCCAAACGGGCAAAGCGTTGATTTTCAACGATTGTCTGGTCGGGACGGCATGGCAACAGTCCGACAAAGTTCCGCACACGAACCATTTTGTCGGGTTTGGCGCGTGTCGCCTTTGCGACAGCCGCGACACTTCGCCGCACAAAAATATTGTGGTCTTTTGCCGTGCCCGCGCGCGTACCATGGGACGTCGTCGGTGCGCCGGATGGTTGATTTTCTCAACAGAAAATCCAGGCAGCGGAAAGGCGAGGGAAGCGATGAGCGACGAACCGATCGAACTCAGGATGTCGAACGGCCGCATGGCCTTCGGCGACGTGCCCGAACAGATCGACGAACTGTTGCAGGAGGCGGTGAAGGCCCGCGACGTGCCGGAGATCTGCGAGTCGCTGCTGTGGGAGGCGCATCGCAAGGGGCCGCGGGTGCTGCCGGTCTTCTATGCGCTCTACAAATTCTACTTCAACCGCAAGAAGCTGGCGGAAGCGGAGCGGGTGGCCCGCATCGGGCTGGATGCGGCAGCCCTGCAGGGCGGCTTTCAGGCGGACTGGTCGCAGCTGACCGCGGGCTCCACCGACTGGACGGCGGCCGGGCCGGCGCGCTTCTTCCTGTTCACCATGAAGGCGCTGGCCTTCATCGAACTGCGCCGCCACAACCGCGACAAGGCGCTGGCGATCCTCGCCAAGATGGCGGAAATCGACCCGGCCGATCAGGTCGGTTACGGCACCATCGCCGCCTTGGCCCGCGGACTGGACGGAGAGGGCGGGGCGGCGTAGAGGCCGGCTCCACAAAAAAAGCCCCCCGGCCCAGGGGGGAGCCGGGCCGGGGGCAGCGGGGATTTGCGTCTCACGACGCTCTCACGACGCGCTCTCACGTCGAGAGCAATTGCGGCCCCGCCGGGGCAGGGAGGCCGCAATCCGGTCAGGCGGCGACGGATTCCAGGGCCGGATAGTCGGTATAGCCCTTGGCGTCGCCGCCGTAATAGGTGGTGCGGTCCGGCTCGGCCAGCGGCGCATCGGCACGGAAGCGCACGGGCAGGTCCGGGTTGGAAATGAAGGCCTCGCCGAAGCTGACCGCGTCGGCCTCACCCTTGGCAAGTGTGGCGTCGGCATCGCCGCGGCTGTAGCCGCCATTCAGGATGAACGGACCCTTGAAGGCGGCGCGCAGGGCGGACGCCACATGCGGCGCCCCTTCCGGCGGAGCCATGTGGTGGCCGGGCCGTCCCTCGATCACATGCAGATAGGCGAGGTTGAAGGGGTTCAGCGCCTTGGTGATTGCCAGGAAATGCGGCAGCGGGTCACTGTCCTTCATGTCGTTGAACACACCGGTCGGCGACAGGCGGACGCCGATGCGGTCAGCGCCGACGGCATGGGCCGTGGCCTCCAGGATCTCCAGCAGGAAGCGGCAGCGGTTCTCCACCGTCCCGCCATACTGGTCGTTGCGGGTGTTGGTGCTGTCGCGCAGGAACTGGTCGATCAGATAGCCGTTGGCCGCGTGGATCTCGACGCCGTCCAGGCCGGCATCGAACACCGCGCGCTTGGCGGCATCGGCGAAATGGCGGACCAGACCAGGGATCTCGGCGGTTTCCAGGGCGCGCGGCACGGGGAAGGGCTCCATGCCGGCACCGGTGTAGAGTTGGCCCTTCGCCGCGATGGCCGAGGGGGCGACCGGGGCGGCGCCGTTCGGCTGGAAGCGCGGGTGGGAAATGCGGCCGACATGCCAGAGCTGGGTGACGATCCGCCCACCGGCATCGTGCACGGCGTCGGCCACCGCGCGCCAGGCCAGCGTCTGGGCGTCGGTGTGGATGCCCGGCGTGTTGGGATAGCCCTGGGCGGTGTCGCAGACCTGCGTCGCCTCGGTGATGATCAGCCCGGCCGAGGCGCGCTGCGCATAATATTCGGCGGTGAGCGCGGTCGGGCAGTTGCCTTCACCGGCGCGGCTGCGGGTCATCGGCGCCATGACGACGCGGTTCGGCAGCTCGATCGCGCCGAGGCGCAGTGGGGTGAACAGATCCGGAGCGGCGGTGCTGTGCGTGTCGATGCTCTGCGGCATGGCGGGACTACCCCCTGTTGGGCAAATCGGCTTGTATGTATGTGAGTACATACTTGAACCGGAGCCTGCCGCTTGTCAAGTATGTATCTGCATACTTATTATCGAACCGGCGGCATCACGGGAGAGGAACGGGTTTTGGACGCAAGCAAGGATGCGGACGGCTGTTGCCCCGGCAACGGCGCCAGTGACGGAGCCTGCGAGGGCGGGGCGCGCAAGCGCGACCGGGCCGCGACCGAGGGCGCATTGCTCGACGCCGCCAAGCTGGTGTTCGCCGAGCGCGGCTTCGACGCGGCGACGACGCGCGAGATCGCCGGGCGGGCCGGGGTCAACGAACAGCTGATCCAGCGCTATTTTTCAGGGAAGAGCGGGCTGCTGCTGGCAGTGGTGGAGCGTTATTGGCGGGAGGAGTCGGGTGGCTGCCACCTGCCGCCGCCGGACGAGGATCTGGAGACCGACCTTGCCCGCTTCCTGCACGCGCAGTTGAAGCACAGCTGGGAATGCCGCGACTTCACCCGCGTGGTTCTGGCTCGGGCCCTGGTCGATCAGGCGGTTGCCGACGAGATGGCCCGCACCCTGTCGCAGAGCCGCATTCCCTGCCTGCTCAAGCGGCTGGAGGGGTTCCGCGACCGCGGTGCCATCGCCGCCGACGCCGACCTCGCCAATGTGGCGGCCGGCATCGCGACCCTCAGCTTCGGATTGGGATTCCTCGATCAGGTGGTGTTCGGCCGCGACGACGCCGGCATCTGCGCCATGGTCGGCACGCTGGCCCACACCATCGCCCATGGCCTGACGCCGCGGTAATGGTTACTCCGCGGCGGCGGCGCGGGCGGCGGCGCGGTGGCTGTGCACCGCGTCCGCGGTGAAGACGGCCAGCGCCACCCAGATGCAGGCGAAGGTGATGGCGTGGCTGCGGGTGAAGGCCTCGCCATAAACCAGCACGCCCAGCAGAAGCTGTCCGGTCGGCCCGACATATTGCAGCAGACCCAGCGTGGTCATGGTCAGCCGGGTCGCGCCGATCATGAACAGCACCAGCGGCACCGCGGTCATCGGCCCGGCCAGAACCAGCAGGATGCTCTCGCCCCATTCATGGCCGAAGGCCCCGCTGCCGCCCAGCCACAGCAGATAGCCCAGCGCCGCCGGCAGCAGCAGCGCGGTTTCCACCAGCAGACCGACCACCGGATCGACCGCCGCCTTCTTGCGCACAAGTGCGTAGAAACCGAAGGACAGCGCCAGCGACAGGGCAACCCAGGGCACGGCGCCATAGCTGACGACGAGGCTGCCGACGCCGGCCGCGGCGATGGCGACCGCGAGGATCCGCCCGCGGCTGAGCTTTTCGTTCAGGAACAGCACGCCCAGCAGCACATTGACCAGCGGGTTGATGAAGTATCCCAGGCTGGCCTCGACCAGCCGGCTGTTGACCACCGCCCAGATGAAGACGGTCCAGTTGGTGGTGACCAGCAGCGTGGTCACCAGGAACACGCCGAGCCGGCGCCAGCTTCCCACCGCCGCCACGATCGCCGCCGGCCCGCGGGTGGCCAGTACGCCGATGCCGACCAGCACCACCGTCCAGACCACGCGGTGCGCCACGATCTCCACCGCGCCGACGTCGCCCAGCGATTTGAAGAAGACCGGGTTGACCAACCCCCAGATCAGGTAGGAGGCCAGCGCCGCGACGAACGCCGCGGTTGTGGAGGTCGGGGCCTTGGCGGGCGGCGGAGTCTGAACCATACCGTCCGTTTAGCACATTGTTTGTGCAATCCGGCAGCGGGCGGCCGGACATGGCCGGGCTGCGCAACCGGCATCACTCCCGCCTCGCGCCCTGTTCACTCAACAAAAAACCCCGCCGAAGCGGGGCTTTTCGCACTGGTCCCTGAAGATACCGGCCGCGTCATGCGGTGGCGCCGGTGGCGACACCCTTGTCGGCCAGCAGGGTCTGCAGCTCGCCCGACTCATACATCTCGCGGACGATGTCGCAGCCGCCGACCAACTCGCCCTTGACGTAGAGCTGCGGGAAGGTCGGCCAGTTCGAGTATTCCTTCAGACCCTGGCGCAGGCCCGGATCCTCCAGGATGTTGACGCCCTTGAACTTGACGCCGGTGTGGCTCAGCACCTGGACGACGGCGGCGGAGAAGCCGCACTGCGGGAACACCGGGGTCCCCTTCATGTACAGCACGACATCGTTGCCCTCGATGTCCTGCTTGATGCGCTCGACGACGTTCTGATCGACCATGACTCGATAACCCTTCCGATTCGGCCCGGCCGTGCCGGGACCATGTCCGTTGCGACTTGTATTCAGGCGCCTTCCGGCATCCGTCTTCAGGCGCCCTCGGGCATCCGTACTCAGGCGCCTTCCGGCACCGCGGTGGTCAGCGCCAGGGCGTGCAGTTCGCCGCCCATCTTGCCCTGCAGGGACGCGTAGACCATCTGGTGCTGCTGCACCCGGCTCTTGCCCTTGAAGGCGGCGGAGGTGACGAGCGCGGCATAGTGGTCGCCATCGCCCCGCAGATCCGCGATCTCGACGACCGCGTCCGGGATGCCCTCCTTGATGAGCTTTTCGATCGTGGCGGCTTCCATCGCCATGGGTCCAATCCTCGTTCTGTTCAGGGCTCTGTTCAGGATTGCCCCGCCCGGGCACATGCTTCTCAGGATAGAGTAGGTGCGGGCGGGCCGTTTGTCATCCACCGGCAAATATTTGCCGATCTGCGGAAGACGCCATGACGGCCCGCGCCATCAGAAGGTCACTCGCCGAAAACGCGCTTGAACACGGTGTCGACATGCTTGGTGTGGTAGGTCATGTCGAACATCGGCTCCAGCTTGTCGCGGCCGATATGCTTGGCGATGTCGGGGTCGTTCGACAGCAGGTCCAGGTAGTTGCCGCCCTTTTCCCACACCTGCATGGCGTTGCGCTGCACCGCCTTGTAGCTGTCCTCGCGGCTCATGCCGGCCTGGGTCAGCGCCAGCAGCACGCGCTGCGAGAAGACCAGCCCGCCCAAATCGTCCAGGTTCTTCTGCATGCGCTCCGGATAGACCACCAGCTTTTCCATCATGCCGGTTAGGCGCACCAGGGCGAAGTCGAGCGTGACGGTGGCGTCGGGGCCGATCATGCGCTCGACCGAGCTGTGTGAGATGTCGCGCTCGTGCCAGAGCGCCACGTTCTCAAGCGCCGGGACGACGGCGGAACGCACGATGCGGGCCAGACCGGTCAGGTTCTCCGACAGGACCGGGTTGCGCTTGTGCGGCATCGCCGACGAGCCCTTCTGGCCGGGGTGGAAGTATTCCTCCGCCTCGCGCACTTCGGTGCGCTGCAGATGGCGGATTTCCGTCGCCAGATTCTCGATGCTCGACGCGATCACGCCCAGGACCGAGAAGTAGAAGGCATGGCGGTCGCGCGGGATGACCTGGGTCGACACCGGCTCCACCGACAGGCCCAGCTTGGCGGCGACATGCTCCTCGACCCGCGGGTCGATGTTGGCGAAGGTGCCGACGGCGCCGGAGATGGCGCAGGTGGCGATGTCGGCGCGCGCCTGGACCAGGCGCTCGCGCCCGCGGGCGAAGGCGGCGTAATGGCCGGCCAGCTTCAGGCCGAAGGTCGTTGGCTCGGCATGGATGCCGTGGCTGCGGCCGATGGTGACGGTGTCCTTGTGCTCGTACGCCCGGCGCTTCAGCGCGGCCAGCAGGGCGTCCATGTCGGCCAGCAGCAGGTCGGCGGCCTGGGTCATCTGGACGGCGAGGCAGGTGTCCAGCACATCCGACGAGGTCATGCCCTGGTGGACGAAGCGGGCCTCGGGGCCGACATATTCGGCGAGGTTGGTCAGGAAGGCGATGACGTCGTGACGGGTTTCCCGCTCGATCTCGTCGATGCGGTCGATCTCCCACTTGCCGCGCTCCCACACCGCCTTGGCGGCCTCCTTCGGGATGACGCCCAGCTCGGCCTGCGCGTCGCAGGCGTGCGCCTCGATCTCGAACCAGATGCGGAAGCGGTTTTCCGGCTCCCAGATGCGGGCCATTTCGGGGCGGGTATAGCGGGGGATCATCGGCACTCTCCGGAGGATGCGGGCGCTGGATTGAGGGTGGCTTGCGGGTCTCATAGCACGCGCGCGCGACCATAGCGGCGTGGACTTGCGTTTTAAAGCCTCGCGATGCTCCGGTTCGCCCGTCCGGACCGGGCTGTCCGCGGCCGCATTAATCTTCGCGGTCGAATCGTTGCCCGCCGAAGGGAATCCGCGCCTAATGCTCGACAGGCGGAGTTTCCGCGGTTTCCCTGTGCACTTGCGGTCACGCCGCGTGTCGGCCATCATGGGGCGAGGAAAACAGTCAAAGAGTCGCGCCCTGGTGGATTTGATTCGCTTGCAGTTGAATCCGCGCGAGCATTAAGCAACACTTGCACAGTGCATAGGGGCCGGCCTCCAGCCGGTTTCCGCGAGTTCGATTCTGATCAGGCCATCCGAAGGGAGCCCTTCTTGTCCGACCCCGTCGCCGAGCTGGTCCGTGCGCCGTCGCGCTCGTCAGACGAGGCCCGGCTCTACCGTCTGCAGTTCCTGGCGTCGATGGCGCTGGTGTCGGCGCTCGTCCTCGGGCTCGGCTTCTATTTCGTCTGGCAGCATTGGGCCGACCTGGAGCACGACCTGAAGCAGAGCGAGGCGCGCTATGTCCAGGAGCAGCATCAGGCCCTGGTGCAGGAGGTCGAGAACGCGCAGTCCTACCTCGCCTACATGCGGTCGCGCGTCGAACCGCTTCTGAAGGAGCATCTGCGCGCCCAGGTGGACGAGGCCTATGCCATCGCCCGCAGCGTCCATGACCGGGAAAAGGACATCCTGCCCGAAGCGGCGGTGAAGGAATCCATCAAGGAAACGCTGCGGCCGCTCCGCTTCTCCGGCGGGCGCGGCTACTATTTCATTCACGACCTGAACGGCGAGTCGGTGCTGATGCCGGTCGATCCGTTGCGGGAAGGGACATCGCCCTTCGCGGCCCCCGATCCGCAGGGTGCCGCGGTGACGCGCGAACTGATGCGGGCGGTCCAGGACCCCAGCCTGCGCGGCTTCGCCCGCTACCGCTGGCGCATGCCCGACGACCCGGCGCAGATGGTGGACAAGCTGGCCTTCGTCCGCCGGTTCGAACCCTTCGACTGGCTGATCGGCGCCGGCGATTCGCTGGGCGCGGCAGAGGCGCAGCTTCAGCGCGAATCGCTGGAACGGCTGCGCGCCTTCCGCTTCGGAGAGACCGGCTATATCGGCGTTCTGCGGCAGGACGGGCAGGTCCTGTTGTCGCCCACCGCGCCCGCGTCGGAGGGGATGAACGCGCGCGACCTGCCGTGGAAGACCGAACGCGACCTCGTCACCCGCCTGCTGGAGCAGGGGCGCCAGGGCGGCGGGGAGGTGCGCTACGACTGGATCCATCCGGTCACCGCGCGGCCGACGCCGAAGATGGCCTATGTCTCCGCCCCCACCGTGTGGGGCTGGATCCTCGTTGCCGGCTTCTACATCGACGATGTCGGCAAGGAGATGGAGGCCCGACGGGCGGAGATCAGCCGCGGCGTCAACCTGCGCGTCTGGACCACGGTCGCGGTGCTGGGCGTGGCGCTGGCCGCATCCGTCGGCGTGTCGTGGCTGGTCACCGGCTGGATCCGGCGCATCGTCGGCAGCTACCAGCTGCGGGTCCGGCACAGCGACAGCATGCTGCGCGAACGGGCGCGGCAGCTCTACCTCGCCAACTTCTTCATCGACCATGTGTCGGAGATCGTCGTCCTGGCCGATGCGAACCTGCACATCGCCTACATCAACCCCTTCGGCTGCAAGGCGCTGGGCGGGACGCTGGAGGATATGGTGATGGGGCAGGCCGACCTGCTGAAACGCTTCGCGGCGGAAGGAGAGGACGCGGCCAGCCATTACGAGACCGTCTACCACACCCCGGACGGCCGCACGCTGGAACTGGAAGTCACGGCCAGCCGCATCACCTACGAGGGTGAGGTCTACTACTCCGCCATCGCCCGCGACATCAGCGAGCGCAAGCGGGCGGAATGGCAGCTGCGGCTGTCGGCCAAGGTGTTCGACAACGCGGCCGAAGGCATGTTCGTCGCCAACGAACACCGCCGGATCGTTGCCGCAAACGACGCCTTCGCCCGCATCACCGGCTACGGCCGGGAGGAGGTGCTGGGCCGCGGTCCGGAATTCCTGCGCTCCGACCGCAATCCGCCGGGCTTCTATGAGGATCTGTGGGCGCAGCTGCGCGAAAGCGGCCATTGGGCCGGCGAGATCTGGAGCACCCGCAAGAACGGCGAAGTATTCCCGGAATGGCTTAGCATCAAGGTGGTGCGGAACGAAGATGGAGCGGTCGCCAACTACATCGCCGCCTTCACCGACATCACCGAGACCCGCGCGCAGGAGGAACGCATCCGCCACTTGGCGCAGTTCGATTTCCTGACCGACCTGCCCAACCGTTTCCTGCTGCGCGACCGGCTGGAGCGCGCCATGCTGGCCGCCGGACGCCACGGCACCAAGGTGGGGCTGCTGTTCGTCGACCTCGACCGCTTCAAGACCATCAACGACAGCCTGGGCCATCAGGTCGGCGACGGGCTGCTGCGCGAGGTGGCGGAGCGGCTGCTCGGCACCGTGCGGGCCAGCGACACGGTCAGCCGCCAGGGCGGCGACGAGTTCATCATCCTCATCAGCGACATGGACAGCCCCGACGCGGCCGGCATCGTGGCGCGCAAGGTGCTGCATGCCCTGTCGGAGCCCTATGTGATCGACGGGCACGAGTTGCAGGTCACGCCTTCCATCGGCATCGCCGTCTACCCGGACGACGGCACCGGCATCGACGCGCTGCTGAAGAGCGCCGACATGGCGATGTACGCTGCCAAGGAGGCCGGGCGCGCCACCTACCAGTTCTTCACGCCGGAGCTGAACCGCCGCGCCTCGGACCGGATGTGGACGGAGAACAACCTGCGCCGCGCCCTGGCCAACAACGAGCTGGAGCTGCATTTCCAGCCGCAGTTCTCGCTGGATGGCCGCCGGCTGATCGGGGCGGAGGCGCTGGTGCGCTGGCGCCAGCCCGACGGCACGCTGATCATGCCCGGCCAGTTCATTCCGGTGGCCGAGGATACCGGCCTGATCCTGCCGCTGGGCGATTGGGTGCTGGGGGAGGCCTGCCGCCGCACGGCGGAACTGCTGCGGCACCAGGACCTGCTGATCGCCATCAACCTGTCGGCCGTGCAGGTGCGCCGCCCCGGACTGGCGGAGCGGGTGGCCGGCTGGCTGTCGGCCTACGGCATCCCGCCCTCGGCGCTGGAATTGGAGGTGACGGAAAGCGTCCTGATGGACGATTCCGACGTGGTGTCGGAAACCTTCTCGCAGCTGCGCGAGATGGGGGTGCCGCTCGCCATCGACGATTTCGGCACCGGCTATTCCTCGCTGGCCTATCTGAAGCGCTTCCGGGTCGACAAGCTGAAGATCGACCGCAGCTTCGTCAGCGGTCTGCGTGCCGGCAACCCGGACAGCGGCGCCATCGCCGAGGCGATCATCGGCATGGCGCGCAGCTTGCGCATGCAGACGCTGGCCGAGGGGGTGGAGACGGAAGAGCAGTATCACTGTCTCGCCGCCATGGGCTGCGACCAGTGCCAGGGCTATCTGCTGGGCCGCCCGATGCCGTACGAGGACTTCCTGGCCTTCGTCCAGCGCGATGCCGGCACGGCTCCAGCGCAGTTGGCGGAGACGGTGGAGTAGAGGCTGGACTATGCCCCGGCCGCTTCCGCGTCACCCGTACCGCAGCAGCCGCGTGCCGTTGGCCTTCAGCCAGGCCCGCGGCAGCTCGACATTCCGCCCGGCGGTCAGGCTGGCGCACAGCGCCCAGAAACGCGGAGAGTGGTTCATCTCGCGCAGGTGCGCCACCTCGTGGCCGACGACATAGTCCAGCACCGGTTCCGGCGTCAGGATCAGGCGCCAGGAGAAGGACAGCCGGCCGGTGGACGAACAGCTGCCCCAGCGGCTCTTGGTGTCGCGGATGGTGACGGCGGCGACGCGGGCGCCGATGGACGCGGCCTTGACGCGGGCGCGGGTCGACAGCTCGCGCTTCGCCTCGGCCGCCAGGAAGTCGCGCACGCGGCGTGCCACATGCTCCGGCTGGCCGCCGACCAGCAGGGCGCCCTCCTCGATCCGGGTCGGGCCGCGCAGGGCAGGGTCATGGCGGATGACATGTTCGACGCCCAAATAAGGCACGCTGGCCCCGTCGGCGAAGGGCAGGGAGGGCGGCATCGCCGCCAGACGCGCCCGCAGCCAGCCGTCATGCCGGCCGACGAACTGGCGGGCGTCGGTCTCCGACACGCCGACCGGAACGACAACCTGCACCAACCCCCGCCCGGCATCGACGCGCAGGGTCATGCGGGTGGCGCGCGCACTCTCCCGCAACTCCAGCGGAATCGGCAGGCCGGAAATCTCCAGAGCCCGCGGCGGCTGGGGCGGCCGGGCGGCGGATCGCTTGCGTTTGCGCAAGAGGGCGGGGAGGGAAGGGCGGCGCTGCACCATGCCGTCTTATAGCGCGGCTTCGGCCGCATGCGAAAGCGTCCTCCCACCTTGGCGATAAAGGAGTTACGGCGCAGCCTCGGCTTAAAGCATTAGGGCCTTTGAACGAACCATAGGCTATGGGATCGACTGAGGTCACATTTGACACGATCGATCGGAGCACAAGATAAAGCAGAGGTAACGCGGTGGTCCCGCGATCCCCGTTTTCCCACAGTTCGGAACGCCTTTTCCTCTATCTTCGGACTTCCCCGCAGTTTTGCCGAGTACATGCCAATGCCTCTCATCCAAGGACAGACGCCGAGCCGCGCGGACTGGTTCGACGCGCTGCTGTCGGCCAACGACGCTCCACATGCGTTGCTTGGCGAAGACGGGCGCGTGCTCGCGGCGAACCGCGCCTTCGCCGAAGCTCTTGGACGTGTCCAGGATGCGGTCGAAGGGCGAACCCTGGCGGAGGGCGGGCTGCCGGCGGGGGCGGCGGACGCGATCGACGTGCTGCGGCGCCAGGTGCTGGCGACGGGCACGCCGGCGAGCGGTGCCGGACCGTTCCCCGGCCTTGGGCAGGCCGTGGCGCTGAACCCGGTGCGGGATGCCGGCGGCGCCATCCGCGCGGTGGCGCTGATCGCCGACGCGGGGGCGGCGGCCCTGGCGGAGGCGCGGGCGGAGGCTGCGCAGGCGCGTGCCGACGCGGAGCGCGCCCGCACCGCCAAGGGCAAGTTCCTGTCGGCGGCGAGCCACGATCTGCGCCAGCCCTTCCAGGCGATGCATCTGTTCCACCATCTGCTGATCGGCCGGTTGACCGATCCGGCCTCCATCGAGCTGGCGAACAAGCTGGAGCAGGCGATCGTCGGCGGCGAGACCCTGCTGCGGGCCCTGCTGGAGGTGTCGGCGCTGGAAGCCGGGCTGGTCACGGCCAAGCCGCAGACCTTCCCGGTCGACGAACTGCTCGCCAAGATGCTGGAGGAGTTCGGGCCGGAGGCGGAGGCCAAGGGACTGCGCTTCAACGTCCGTCCGCTCGATGCCCAGGTGGCCAGCGATCCCGTGCTGATGGAACGGCTGCTGCGGCCGATCCTGGCGAATGCCCTGCGCTACACCTTGAAGGGCGGCATCCTGCTTGCGGCGCGGCGGCGCGGCGACGCCCTGCGCATCGAGGTGTGGGACACCGGCGTCGGCATCGACCCGGCCAACCATGCCGTGATCTTCGAGGACTTCCATCAGCTCGGCAACCCCGGCCGCGACCGCAAGCAGGGGCTGGGGCTGGGGCTGGCCATCGTGCGCCGGCTGGCGCAGGTGCTGGGACATCCAGTGACGGTGCGCTCGAAGCCTGGCAAGGGCTCGGTCTTCGCGGTGGAGGTGCCGCTGTCCGGTTCCGACGGCGACCGGTCGGGCGACGATTCCGCCGACAGCGAACCGGAACCGGCCGTCGGAACGTCGGCTTCCGCCGCTCCGGCGAAGGCCGGCACGGTGCTGGTGATCGAGGATGACGCCATGCAGCTGGAAGGGATCGGCATGCTGCTGCGCGGCTGGGGCTATGCCGTCATCCCCGCCCGCGGCATCGTCGAGGCCTGCGCCGAACTGGACAGCGCCGCCGCCGCTCCCGATCTCGTGCTGTCCGACCTGCGCCTGTCGGGGCCGGAGACCGGCATCGACGCCATCCAGGCGGTGCGCGCCCGTTGCGGCCGGCGCGTGCCAGGCGTGATCGTGACCGGAGATACCGATCCCGACCGCCTGCGCAGCGTCGACCGCAGCGGCCTGCCGCTGGTCCACAAGCCTTGCGACCCCGCGGCTCTGCGCCGCCTGCTCAGCCGCAGTCTGCAGGCGGGGGCGGGTGCCGTTCCGGCGGGCGCATGGCGACCGGACGTCATCTGTTCGCGTTAGCCTTTCCGCGCCCACGCATTTTCGCTCCGCAACATTCCGGTTGGCCGGATTTTCACGTCGCAAAACCGTAATGCGGCGTCTTGACAGACCCGGTCATGCGTGGGCAGTGTGACGCTTAGAGCAACCAAACAATTTCGAAAGCGATCATCGGGTTATCAGTGCTTTTCGCAAGCGCAAACAAATGGCCGAACATATGGCCGCATGCGTCTGCCACCAAAACTTCACGAAAACGTCGCGGGAAGGCAACCCAATGCCCTCATGACAACCGCGCACCATACCGGGACAGGGAGACCCACCGCATGTTGACCCGCCGCAAGCTTGCCCTCCTGACGGGCGCCGCCACCACCACCGCGCTGCTGTTCGCCGCCCTTCCGGGGTCCGCGCTGGCGCAATCCAAGACGGTGATCGATTTCTGGCACGGCCTGCCGCAGCCGCTGGGCGGCCAGTTGGAGCAGGTCGTCAAGGGCTTCAACGACAGCCAGCAGGCGGTCCAGGTCAACGCCTCCTACAAGGGGGCGTATCCCGAGACGATGCAGGCGGCCATCGCCGCCTTCCGGGCCGGCAACGCGCCGCACGTCGTCCAGATGTTCGAGGTCGGGACCGCCACCATGATGGCGGCCGGCCCGGCGGTGAAGCCGGTCTACCAGTTGATGCAGGAGACGGGTGCGGCCTTCGACGCCGACGCCTACATCCCGGCGGTGAAGGGCTACTACTCGTCCAAGGACGGCAAGATGATGGCGCTGCCGTTCAACAGCTCCAGCACCATCATGTTCTACAACAAGGACGCTTTCCAGAAGGCCGGCCTCGACCCGAACAAGCCGCCGGCGACCTGGCCGGAGATGATCGAGGCGACGAAGAAGCTGAAGGCGTCCGGCTCGACCTGTCCCTTCACCACCTCCTGGCCGGTGTGGGCGCAGTTCGAACAGCTCGGCGCCATCCACAACACCCCGTTCGCCAGTCAGGCCAATGGCTTCGATGGCCTGAACGCCGAGCTGAAGGTCGACGCCCCGCTCTTCGTCAAGCATGTGCAGACGCTGATCGACATGCAGAAGGAGGGGCTGTTCAAGTATGGCGGCCGCGACAACAAGCCGGACGCCCTGTTCCCGTCGGGCGAATGCGCGATGATCCACGGCTCGTCCGGCCTGCGCAGCCGCACCACCAAGGAGGCGACCTTCGCCTGGGGCGCCGCCCCGCTGCCCTACTGGCCGGAATTCGCCAAGGACGGTCCGAAGAACAGCATCATCGGCGGCGCCGCCTTCTGGGTGATGACCTCGCCCAAGCGCACGCCGGCCGAATACAAGGCCGTGTCGCAGTTCTTCAGCTATCTTGCCAAGCCCGAGGTGGATGCCAAGTGGCACATGGACACCGGCTATGTCCCGGTGACGATGAAGGGCTTCGAACTGGCCAAGGCCCAGGGCTATTACGAGAAGAACCCCGGCGCCGACGTGCCGGCCGCCCAGCTGACCCGCACGCCCACCACCGAGAACAGCATGGGCCTGCGGCTGGGCAACCTGCCGGAAATCCGCAACATCATCCAGGAAGAGCTTGAAAAGGCCTTCCAGGGCCAGCAGGACGCCAAGCAGGCGCTGGACTCCGCGGTCAAGCGCGGCAACGCCGTGCTCCGCAACTTCGAGCGCGCCAACAAGGGCTGAGTTCGGACGTAATCTCCTGGGGATCCCCTCTCCCCCCGGGGAGAGGGTTTAGGGTGAGGGGGATGCGCGGCGAGGCTTTTTCGACAAGCGACGTCGTAGCTCCTCGCTCAATCCACCCCATGCATCCCCCCTCACCCCGACCCTCTCCCCGGGGGGAGAGGGGGAATTGGGGGGAGAGGGGGAACCCCCAAATGCGCGCCATCTAACCGACGAAAGACCATCCTTTGCAGCGTCGCGTGACATTCGACAGCCGGCTGCTGCCCTACCTGCTGCTCGCGCCGCAGGTGGCGGTGACGCTGGTGTTCTTCATCTGGCCGGCGGCCCAGGCGGTCTGGCAGTCGGTGCATCTGCAGGACGCCTTCGGCATCCGCAGCGAATTCGTCTGGTTCGAGAATTTCGAACATGTGCTGACCGACCCGAACTACCTCGACACGCTGAAGGTCACCATGGTCTTCAGCGTCGCGGTCACCGTGATGTCGATGGGCACGGCGCTGCTGCTGGCGGTGCTGGCCGACTCCAAGATCAAGGGCGCGCGCGCCTACAAGACGCTGCTGATCTGGCCCTATGCCCTGGCCCCGGCCGTCGCGGCGGTGTTGTGGATGTTCATCTTCAACCCCGACATCGGGTCCTTCGGCCGGGCGCTGAGGGCGCTCGGCTATGATTGGGACTACCGGCTGAACGGCGGGCAGGCGCTGTGGATGGTCATCATGGCCGCCAGTTGGAAGCAGGTGGCCTACAACTTCATCTTCTTCCTGGCCGGCCTGCAGGCGATCCCGCGCTCGGTGATGGAGGCGGCCGCCATCGACGGCGCCGGTCCGGTGCGGCGGTTCTGGACCATCACCTTCCCGCTGCTGTCGCCGACCACCTTCTTCCTGCTGGTGGTCGACATGGTCTACGCCTTCTTCGAGACCTTCGGCACCATCCATGCCCTGACCCAGGGCGGGCCGGGCAAGGCGACGGAGACGCTGATCTTCCGCGTCTACCATGACGGCGTGGTCAACAACGACCTCGGCGGATCGTCGGCCCAGTCGGTGATCCTGATGGTGATCGTCATCGCTCTGACCGCGGTGCAGTTCCGCTTCATCGAGCGCAAGGTCCATTACGCATGAAGCAGACCCGTTTGATCGACTTCGTGCCGCACATCGTCCTGATCGTCGGCGTGCTGGTCTTCGCCTATCCGATCTATGTGACGCTGATCGGCTCCACCTGGGATTCCGGCACCATCGGCCGCGGCGGTCTGCCGCTGTGGCCGGGCGGGGAGGGGGCGGCCAACTATGCCCAGGCCTGGGCGGGCGAGGCGGGCGCGCGCGCCAAATACACGCCCGTGCGCACCATGATGCTGAACAGCCTGATCATGGCGCTGGCCATCGCGTTGGGGAAGATCGCCATCTCGATCCTGTCGGCCTATGCGGTGGCCTTCTTCCGCTTTCCGCTGCGCATGGCCTTCTTCTGGCTGATCTTCATCACGCTGATGCTGCCGGTGGAGGTGCGCATCATTCCGACCTACAAGGTCGTCGCCGACCTAGGCCTGATCAACACCTATGCCGGGCTGGCGATTCCACTGATCGCGTCGGCCACCGCGACGCTGCTGTTCCGCCAGTTCTTCCTGACCATTCCGGACGAGTTGCTGGAAGCGGCCAAGATCGACGGGGCCGGGCCGGTGCGCTTCTTCATCGACGTGGTCCTGCCGCTGTCGCGCACCAACATCGCCGCGCTCTTCGTCATCCTCTTCATCTATGGGTGGAATCAGTATCTCTGGCCGCTTCTGGTCACCAGCAGCGGCGACATGGAAACCATCGTGACCGGCATCACCAAGATGATCGGCACCGGGGAATCGGCCAACGACTGGAACCTCATCATGGCGACCACGGTGCTGGCGATGCTGCCGCCGGTGGCGGTGGTGGTGTTCATGCAGCGCTGGTTCGTCAAGGGCCTGGTGGATAGCGAAAAGTAAGACGCGGACGAAGGAAAGAAGAACAATGGCAACCGTTGAAATCCGCGACGTCCGCAAATCCTACGGGCCGGTCGAAGCGATCAAGGGCATAGACATCGCGATCCGGGACGGCGAGTTCCTCGTCCTGCTGGGGCCGTCCGGCTGCGGCAAGTCCACCCTGCTGCGCATGGTCGCCGGGCTGGAGGGCATCACCGGCGGCGAGATCGCCATCGGCGGGCGGGTGGTCAACCATCTGGAGCCCAAGGACCGCGACATCGCGATGGTGTTCCAGAACTACGCGCTCTACCCGCACATGACGGTCTTCGACAACATGGCCTACGGCCTGAAGATCCGCGGCATTCCCAAGGCGGAAATCCGGGCCCGCGTCGACAAGGCGGCGGAGATCCTGGAACTGGGCCGCTTCCTCGACCGCCGGCCGAGCCAGCTGTCGGGCGGCCAGCGCCAGCGCGTCGCCATGGGCCGCGCCATCGTGCGCGAGCCCGCCGCCTTCCTGTTCGACGAGCCGCTGTCCAACCTGGACGCCAAGCTGCGCACCCAGATGCGGGTGGAGATCAAGCGGCTGCAGGACCGGCTGCGCATCACCAGCCTCTACGTCACCCACGATCAGGTGGAGGCGATGACGCTGGCCGACCGCATCCTGGTGATGAACCATGGCGTGGCCGAGCAGATCGGCACGCCGCTGGAGGTCTACCAGCGCCCGGCCAGCCTGTTCGTCGCCGGCTTCATCGGCTCGCCGCCGATGAACATTCTGGACGGCCGCATCGACGACCGTGGCGAGGCGGTGCTGCTGCCCGGCGGTCAGCGCCTGTCGCTGCCGCAGCCGCGCCCGACCGACGCCGGCCGGCCGATCAAGCTGGGCATTCGCCCGGAACATCTGGCCGCCGCGACGGACGGTTTCTCCATCGAGGTGGAGTTGGTCGAGGCGCTGGGGGCCGACACGGTGGTCTATGGCCGCCTGCCGGATGGCGAGGCGCTGCTGGTCCGCATGGCCGGCATTCCCACCGTGCGCGAGCGCGACCGTCTGACCGTCGCCCCGCAGACCGACGCCCTGCACCTGTTCGACGCGGTGACCGGGCGCCGGGTCGAGTAACCGGCGATCAGAAGTCCGAACAGCGCCCCTTGAACTCCCAATCGCCGTAGCGGGTCGGCTCCGGTCCCTTCGGGCCGCCGATCTCGCCGGGCTTCTGCTCGGGACCCTTTGTCTCCGTGGTGTCCGGAGTGGTCTGGTCGGTCGCCGGGTCGGCGGTGGTCTGCTGGGGTTTGGTCGGTTCGGTCATCATATCCATCGCGATACTGCGGGCATTCTGGCGGGCATCTTGAACGCCGGCCCGGGTCGGGTCCATATCTCGGGCATAGCTTGGAGCGGGGCGGGTTACCCCGCTTCGGCCCATCCTGAACCGATATGGCGACCATGACCAGCTATCTGAAGACCACCATTCTCCTTGCCGGCCTGACGGCGATCTTCATGGCGGTCGGCTTCCTGCTGGGCGGCAAGACCGGCCTGATCATCGCCTTCGTCGTCGCGCTGGGCATGAACCTGTTCAGCTACTGGAATTCCGGCGACATGGTGCTGTCGATGTACGGCGCCCGCGAGGTCGATGCCTATACGGCGCCCGAGTTCCACGGCATCGTCGCCCGGCTGGCGGAACGTGCCGGCCTGCCGATGCCGCGCGTCTACATCATCGAGAACGACCAGCCCAACGCCTTCGCCACCGGCCGCGATCCGGAGCATGCGGCGGTCGCTGCCACCACCGGCCTGCTGCAGCGCCTGACGCCGGAGGAAATCGCCGGCGTGATGGCGCATGAGTTGGCTCATGTGAAGAACCGCGACACCCTGATCATGACGATCACCGCCACCATCGCCGGTGCGGTCTCGATGCTCGGCAACTTCGGCCTGTTCTTCGGCGCCTCCAGCAGCGACGAGCGAGGCGGCAACCCGCTGGGCATGGTGGGGGCGATCCTGGCCGCCATCCTCGCCCCCATCGCCGCCACGCTGGTGCAGATGGCGATCAGCCGGACCCGTGAGTTCGAGGCCGACCGCATCGGCGCGGAAATCTGCGGCCGTCCCAACTGGCTGGCCGACGCGCTGACCAACATCCACAACAGCGCCAACCACATCCCCAATTATCAGGCGGAGGCGCACCCGGCGACCGCCCATCTGTTCATCGCCAACCCCCTGAGCGGAGCCAGCATGGCCAGCCTGTTCTCCACCCACCCCGACATGGGCGAGAGGGTGGCGCGGCTGCGCGCCATGGCGGCCCAGACCGGCAGCTTCGGCGGCGGCTTCGGCAGTGGCGGTTTTAGCGGTGGCTTCGGTGGCGGGCACACCCCGTCGCGCGACGGTCGCTCGCCCTGGGGCGCACCGCCGCAGGGTAGCGGCGAGGGCGGCTTCATGCCGCAGAACCGCCGCGGTCCCTGGGGCTGATCTCCGAAGCGGCCGCTGTTAAAGGATTGCGCGCCGGACGGGTGGACGACTACCCTTCCGGCCAGCGCTCAACCAAGACGGCCGCCAGGGGAAGCTTGCATGTCCGAAGTCGCGAAATACCGCCTCGTTACCCGGTCCGATTTCGATGGGCTGGTCTGCGCCGTCCTGCTGAAGGATCTGGGCATCCTCGACGAGATCAAGTTCGTCCATCCCAAGGATATGCAGGACGGCAAGATCGAGATCACCAACCGCGACATCACCACCAACCTGCCTTACGTCGAAGGCGCCCATCTGGTGTTCGACCATCACCTGTCGGAGACCATGCGCGTCGGCGGGAAGGCGAACCACATCATCGATCCCAAGGCGCCGTCCGCCGCCCGCGTCGTCTATGATTATTACGGCGGGAAGGAGCGCTTCCCCACCATCTCCGACGAGATGATGGCGGCGGTCGATCAGGCCGACTCGGCGCAGTACCAGCGCGAGGACATCCTCAACCCCACCGGCTGGACCCTGCTGAACTTCATCATGGACGCGCGCACCGGCCTCGGCCGCTTCCGCGAGTTCCGGGTGTCGAACTACCAGCTGATGATGGACCTGATCGACTACTGCCGCAGCCATTCCATCGAGCAGATCCTGGATCTGCCCGACGTGAAGGAGCGGGTGGAGCTCTACACCCAGCATGCCGAACTGTTCGTCGACCAGTTGAAGCGCTGCGCCACCGTGCGCGGCAACGTCATCGTGCTCGACCTCCGCCGTGAGGAGACGATCTATGCCGGCAACCGCTTCATGATCTACGCGCTGTACCCCGACACCAACGTGTCGATCCATGTGCTGTGGGGCCTGAAGCAGCAGAACACGGTGCTGGCCTGCGGCAAGTCGATCCTGAACCGCAGTTCCAAGACGGACATCGGCCCGCTGATGCTGCAATATGGCGGCGGCGGCCATCAGGCGGCCGGCACCTGCCAGGTCGACAACGACCGGGCGGAAGAGGTACTGGAGGCCATCGTCGCCCACATGCGGGCGGACGGCTGACACGTCACCGACCGGATCTTCAGCGATTGAGCGCCTTTCTTCCCTTCCCCGACGGCACCCTGTTCGACGCCGGCTGGCTGTCCGCCCTGTCCGACGACGTGCCGCGGGCCGAGGCGCTCGACCGCGCCCGCCCGGTGGTTGCCGAGGCCATCGCCCGCACCGATGCGGCGGGGGCGGCGGCGCTGGCTCGCATCGACGCGCTGGTGTCCGGGGCGGCGCTCGACGCCATTCCGGCCCTGCTGGCGGCCGAGACCGACGAGTTGCCGGAGGCCGCCGCGACGGCCGAACGCTCCATCCACGACCTGATGAGCCGCGTCGCCTACAAGCGGCGGGAGTTGATGCCGCTGTTCCCGGACCTGATCGAGCGGGTCGCCGCCGTCCATGCCGCGGCGGTGCAGGCCTGCGGCACGGCGCGCTGGCGGCTGATGGCGGCGCGCGCGCGGATGCAACCGGGCCGGCCCTCCAGCCCGATCCAGGGTGCCGGCACCCGCTATGTGAAGAGCGACCGTTTCGACGCCCGTGCCGCCGAAAGCCTGCCCGCCATCGACCGCACCCGCGCCGACCGCATCCTGAAGCGGCTGGGCGAGGCCCCGGTGCCGGACGAGCTGGAGCTTCGCCCGTTGGACGACGGCGATGATCTCTGGACCATCAAGGCCGGCGGGATCAGCCGCTTCATCCTGCGGGTCGAGCGCGACCGGCGGGGGCCGTTCTACATGGTGGAGGATGTCGGGCCGCAGGCGGCCGGGCAAATCCCCGCCTAAATCCCCGCCACGCCCCACAGCAGCAGCGCCACCAATCCGACCAGCAGCAGGGCGGCGACGGCGGTCAGGGCAAGCGCTCGCCCGATGTCGGCGGGGGTGACGCGGGCTCGGCCGTCGCCGATCCAGCTTTCGGTGATGACCACGCCGCCGTCACGGTGAGGGCCGCCCAGCGCGAGGCCCAGCGCGCCAGCCATCGCCGCGATGGGCCAGCCCATGTTCAGCGACGGGTGCTTGCGTGCGTCGCTTCGCAGTGTCCGGAAAGCGCCGCCGGCCTTGGCGGTGCCGATGAAGGGGGCGGCGAGCGCCAGCAGCAGACCGGCCAGACGGGCGGGCAGCGCGTTCAGCGCGTCGTCCAGCGTCGCCGCGGTCGATCCGAAACGGCCATGGCGCACGCCTGGGCTGCCGAGTGCGGCGTCGGCGCCGTCCATCGCGGTCCAGACGAACAGGCCCGGCACACCGAGCAAGGCATAGCCGAAGACCGGCGCCACCAGCTTGCGGTCGAAGGCGCGGGCCGCGGCCTCCACCGCCGCGCGGGCGATGCCGTGCTCGTCCAGGCCATAGACGTGGCGGCGGGTCAGCGACTGGATCGCCTCCTGGCCGGGCACCACGCCGCCGCTCTCCAGCGCGCGGCGGACCGCCCGCACGCGGGTCCAAGCCGCCCGCCCGCGCAGGCCGCAGAGCAGAGCCAGCAGTTCCAGCATCCAGCCGCGGCCGATGGAACCGACCCATTCGACCGCCAATCCCGCCGCCACGGCGATCAGCAGCAGCAACAGCACCACCAGCGTCCCGCGGAACAGCTGTGCCGAGGCGCCCCGCTCCGCCCGGTTCAGCCGGGCATCGGCGGCATTGCAGAAGCGCCGCGCCAGCCCCGCCGGGTCGGGCAGGATGCGGTCCAGCCAGTCGCCGAACAGCGCGTCGATCCCCAGCGCCAGCAGCAGAAGCAGCAGCGGGCCGGGACCGCCGAAGGCCGAACCGAACATGGCGTCTCCGCGACTAGAGGATGTGCATCAGCGGGCGCCCGCTTGCCGCAGCAGGGTGCCGACGCGGGCGTTGCGGCTTTCCTGCGCCCAGTTCAGGGCGGTGCGGCCGGTGAAGTCGGAGCGGTCGACCTTGGCCCCGGCCTTCAGCAGCCGGTCCACCACGTCGGCGCGGCCGGCGCGGGCGGCGACCATCAGCGGGGTCATGCCCTCGCGGTTCTCCATGTCGACCTTGGCGCCCTTCTTCAGCAGCAGGTCGATCAGCTCCGGATTGCCGTTCTCGGCAGCGGTCAGCAGCGGGGTGTTGCCGGCCTTGTCGGCGCGGTTGACGTTGGCGCCGCCGTCCAGCAGCAGGCCGGCCATCGCCGGATTGGACCGATCCACCGCGGCCAGCAGGGCGGTCTTGCCGTGGATATCGGCCTGGTTGGGGTTCTCGCCCCGCAACAGGGCGCCCTTCACTTTGGCGACATCGCCCTCGTTGACCGCCTGCATCAGCCCGGTGTCCTGGAACAGGCTGATCTGGGCGAGGACCGGAGCGGCGGAGCCGGCGGACAGGCCGGCGGCGAGGAGGGTGGCGAGCAGGAGCCGCTTCATGGCGGGTGTCCTTCCTTGACAGCAGGGGTGCCGGATACTAGCCAAAAGACGGGCGCCATTGCCAGATCGGCCTTGCCTGTTCCGTGCGGGCGCCGCATCGACATGAGGACCGTCATGCTCTGCAACCCGCTTGCCCGCCACATCGCGCTGTTCCTGCTGGTGAAGGCCGTGCTGATCGGGGTCGGCCTCTGGTGGTTCCTGGGCGCCATGCCGGAGCCGCGCGGCGTCGTGCCGCCGCCCGCCGCGGCGGCCCGCTCCTGATCGGAAGCCTCATCGGAAGACTCGGCAATAGCATGGGCGGAACCTTGGCCCCGCTTTGCGGTTGGATCCGGATTGTACGGACGTCCTGCGATGCGAAGGGGTGGAGGCATGATCGAGAGCCGCGACCAGAACCCGACCACAATCGATTCCAGCGCCTGGACCGGAGACAGCGGGGGATCCGCAGACGCTACGGTGCGCGAAGCGGTGGCGATCTTCGACAGCCGCGAATCCCTGCAGAACGCCATCGACGACCTGTCGCTGGCCGGTTTCCAACGCCATGAACTGAGCCTGCTGGCCAACGACGAGACGATCCGCGAGCGGCTGGGCAGTGTGCCCGGCGATGTCGGCAGCCTCGCCCACAATCCCGACGCGCCGCGGCAGGCCTACATCTCGCCGGAGGACATCGGCAGCGGCCAGGGTGCCGCCGTCGGCTTCCCCGCCTATGTCGGCGCCATCATCGCCACCGGCGCCATCCTGGCCACCGGCGGGACGGCGCTCGCCGCCGCCGCCGCTGCGGCTGCGGCCGGGGTCGGCAGCGGGGCCGCCGGCTCCTTCCTGTCGCAATGGATCACCGACAAGCGCAACGAGCCGATGCTGCAGCATCTCGACAAGGGCGGCATCCTGTTGTGGGTCAATGTCGGCGACGCCGCCCGCGAACGCATCGCGCTGGAGGTGCTGAACCGCCACGCCACCCAGCCGGCCGAAGTCCACGACGTGCGGCAGACCGGGTCGACGTAAGCATGGGAGTCCTCACCCCCGCCGGCCCCGGCGGACCAGGGACTCGGGGGTGAAGTCTTCCGGCTTGAGCGGCGCGTCGAACTGCGGCGGCGGCAGGCCGTTGTCGACGCCGCGGGCGACATAGCGGTCGGCGGTCAGGTCGAAGGCGAACTCCACCGTCGGGACCAGTGCCGGGACCTGCCAGTGCGGGATCGGATGCGCCTCGGCGTAGCGCAGAAGCTCGCCCTTGCCGTTGTAATGCTCCGACGCCAGGATCTGCCAGCTGTCTTCGTCCAGGTAGTAGGTGCGGTCGGGCAGGGCGTGCTGGAAGTTCGGCTTCAGCCTTGCGTCCACCACCCAGACTCGGTGCATCTCGTAACGCAGGAACTGCGGGTTGGGATGGCCCGGCCACAGGATGTCCCGCGCCGTCAGGCCGGGATTGGTCAGCCGGTGTGCGTTGTAGGGCATGTACATCTCGCGCCGCGTCACCAGCGTGAAGTCGAAGCGGTCGAGCGCGCCGCTGAACATGTCCAGCATGTCGGCGGTGCAGATGCCGCCCGTCACCGGGTCCGGCGTGTCATAGGCGAAGTCGGGCGCCGGCACCACCCGGCCGCGCTCGCCCTCCCGTGCCCAGGCGCGGGTCCGCGCGGCGATGGGGTCGAGCGTCGACTGGAGCACCAGGCTGCTGCCCGCCTGTTCCCGCGGTTCCAGAATCGTACGGCGGTAGAGCAGCGGCGGTGCCGCCGCGTCCCCGGCAGCGTAAGGAGAGAGGAAATCCTCGCGCAGCCGGGTCTGGGACCGCGATCCGTCGCCGGACTGGACCATGGTCAGGCTGGTGCGCGACACCCGATCGCCGCGCCAGCGCAGTTTGTGGTTCCACATTGCCTGCAGCCCGTTCGCCGGGATGGGGAAGGGCACGCCGACCGCGGCATCGCGCAGGATCAGACCGTTCGCCCCCAGCGCAGCCCGATCGGCATTCGCCATCGACGCGTCATAGATGCGCTGCGGGGCGGCGGCGCTGCGCCGGCAGGGGAACAGCGCCAGTTCGAAGCTATCCGGATATTTTTCCAGCAGCGCCTGTTGCCCGGCGGTCAACCGGACCTTGTAGCGCTCCACATCGGCGGCGCCGACGGTGAACCAGCGGACATCCTCGATGTAGGGATCGGGGGAGGGGCGGCCGGGCACATAGCCGCGCGGCGCCTGGGTCAGCCCGCCGGTCCAGGGCGGGATCGCCCGCGTGCGGTTGCCGGCGCGCACCGCCCCGAGGGGCGTCAGTTCCTCGCCCAGCCGGGGCACGCCGACGTCGGCCGATCCATTCGGAGGCGGCGCATCCTGTGCCCGCAACGGCGATGCCGCCGTCGCCACGGTGGCGCCCAGCAGAAAGCCCAGCGCCTCCCGCCGGCTGGGGTGGCGGATCGTCGGATCGTTCATCGTGCCGGACTTTCCGCTTCGGTCAACTCCTTGCCGATGGCCTCGCAGGTGGCCGCGAAACTGTGGCGCAGCCGGTCGGCCGCCTCCGCAAGCTGGGAAAGCGGCGCACCCTCGGCTGCGGCCTGCTCCAGCACACGGGCCGCTTCCGCGAGCGGCTTGGCACCGGCATTGCGCGAGGAGCCTTTCAAATTGTGGGCGCAGGCCCGCATCCAGTCGCGGTCGCCGTTGCCCAGCGCCGTATCCAGGTCGGCGACGATCCCGCGGCCGATGGTGACGAAATCGTCCAGCAGTTCCGCCAGCATCGCCGCATCGCCGCCGCACAGCGTCCGCAGGCTGCCGAGCTCGATCAGCGCGTCACCGTCGGCCGGCGGCGGTGCAGGCGGCGGCGGAGCGCTGTCCGCCGCATCGGGCGAAACCGGCGCCGGCGGCATCCAGCGGGCGAGGGCGACGGCCAGTTGCGACAGCTCCAGCGGCTTGCTCAGCACATCGTCCATGCCGGCGGCGCGATAGTTCTCGATGTCGGCGGGGGCGGCGTTGGCGGTGATCGCGACGATCGGCAGGCGGTTGCCAATACCCGATTTACCGACACCCGCTTCGGCGGCGCGGATGCGGCGGGTCAGCTCGAAGCCGTCGATCTCCGGCATCTGGACATCGGTCAACAGCAGGGCGTAGCGGCGCCCGCCTTGGCGCATCGCGTCCAGAGCGGCCAGCGCCTCCGCCCCGCCCGGTGCCATCTCCGCGGCATAACCCAGCGCCTGCAACTGCATCAGCAGAACCTTGCGGTTCACCGGATTGTCTTCCGCCACCAGGATCAGCCGCCCCTGGGCCATCGCCTCTTCCACGCTGGGGGCGGCGGGGGCGGACGGCTTCGTGGCGGCGGTACGGCCGGCGGCGGGCGTGGAGGAGGCGCCGCCGGGGGCGGCGTCATGGGGGCAGGCATGGGCGGCGGGCGGGGGAACCAGCCGCCCGGCGGCGACCGCCACGGCACGCAGCAGCACCAGCCGGCGTATCGGGCGGCTCAGCACCACGGTGCCGGGCTCCGCGCCCCGCGTGCCGGGACGGGAGGTGGCGGACGCTTCTCCCCCCGTCTCGTGGCAGAGCAGGACCACCGGCGGCCGGGGCTCGCCGCTGCGGCGGCCGAACTCGTCGGGTGCACAGGCCGCGGCGGGAACATGCAGCGCCTCGTCGATGGTGACGACGCCGACGGCGCATCCGGCCTCCCGCGCGACGCGGGCCTGGGTCGCCAGTTCGGGCGGGGAGGAGGCGGGCAGCACGCGGGCGCCGGCCTGTTCCAGATAGCGGGCGAGGAACCCGCGCTCGGTATCGTCGGGCACGCCCAGCAGCACCGTCAGACCGCCCAGCCCGATGGCGTCGCTGCCGTCCTCCGCCGGGGCGGGTGCCGCCGCGCGGGCCATCGGCAGGCGCAGCCAGAAGGTGGAACCGGCGCCGGGTTCGCTTTCCACCCCGATCTCGCCGCCCATCAGCGCGGCCAGCCGCCGGCTGATCGACAACCCCAGCCCGGTGCCGCCGAATCGCCGGGTGGTCGAACTTTCCGCCTGGGTGAAGGGCTGGAACAGGCGCTGGCAGGTGGATTCGGCGATGCCGATCCCGGTGTCGCAGACGGCGATGCGCAGCAGCGGCTCCGTGCCGCCATCGTCATTGTCATCGTCATTGTCATCCGCGGCTGCGGGCTCAAGTTCGGCGCGCATGACGACGCGGCCGGCCTCGGTGAACTTGATGGCGTTGCCGGCAAGGTTGAACAGGATCTGGCGCAGCCGCACCGGGTCGCCCAGCAGGGCCGGCGGAATTGCAGGGTCCACATAGGTCAGCAGCGCCAGCCCCTTCGCCCCGGCGGCGGGCGCCAACGTTTCCGCCACCCCTTCGACCAATGCCGGGACCGACAGCGGCACCCGCTCCAGATCCATCTTCCCGGCTTCGATCTTGGAGAAATCCAGGATGTCGTCGATGATCCGCAACAGCGCACTGGCCGATTCGCGCATGGTGGCGACGGTGTCGCGCTGGTGCTCGTCCAGTTCGGTCCGTTCCAGCAGGCCGAGCATGCCCAGCACCCCGTTCATCGGCGTGCGGATCTCGTGGCTCATGGTGGCGAGGAAGGCCGATTTGGCCTTGGTCGCCTCCTCCGCCTGCTCGCGGCTTTCGCGCAGTTCGCGCGTGCGTTCAGCCACGCGGGTCTCGATCGACTGGATCTGGTCGAAGGCGCGCAACGCCGCGATCACGGCGGTGAACAGGCTCTCCGCCGACAGGTCGGCCTTCGGCTTGTAATCGTTGATGTCGTAATCGACGATCACGTCGCGCTGCGGCGCCTGACCCGGCTGGCCGGTGCGCAGGATGATGCGGACGTCGCGGTTGCCCAGATCGTCCCTGATCCAGCGGACCAGCTTCAGGCCGGAATCATCCTCCTCCATCACCACGTCCAGCAGGATCACGGCGATGTCGCGGCGGTGTTCCAGAACCGAACGGGCGTCCGCCGCGGTGAAGCAGCTGACGAGTTCGAGCCGCCGCCGCTGGAAGGCGACGTCGGCCAGCAGCAGGCCGGTCATCGAATGGACGTCCGATTCGTCGTCTACCACCAGGATGGTCCAGGGCGGGGCGGCCGGGTCGTGCGCGGGCGCGCGCTGGACCGCCATGGCGCCGGAGCGATCCGCAAGGCCCTCCGCCTCCTCGTCGGCGAACAGAATCTCGTCGTCGTCAAAGGCGGCGCCGATGCTCATGCGGGGTCGGTCTCCAGCGGGACGGGCGTCGGAAGGTGGGGCGGCTGCGACTGGGGTTGCGGGGCCGCCTGCGGGTTGGCGGCGGTCCGCGGGATTCGCAGAGTGAAGGTAGTTCCATCGCCGGGAACGCTGTCAACCGAGATCCGCCCGCCCAGCGACTGGGTGACCAGGTTGAAGACGATGTGCAGCCCCAGCCCGCTGCCGCCCGACCCGCGCCGGGTCGTGAAGAAAGGCTCGAACACCTTGGGCAGGTTTTCCGCCGGGATGCCGACTCCGTCGTCGGCGAAGCGGATCTCCACCTCGTCGTCCGGCATCTCGTCCACGTCGATCACCATGTGCCCCTTGCAGTCGGACGGGAAGGCGTGGGTCAGCGCATTCATCACCAGGTTGGTCACCACCTGGCTCAGCGCGCCGGGGAAGCTGTCCATCTGGATGCCGGGCGAGCAGGCGATGGCGACGCGGTGGCGGCTCTTGCGCAGGGTGGGGCCGAGCGAGGTCACGACCTCCTCCAGATAGGCCAGCAGGTCGAAGCGGCGCCGCTCCTCGCTGGTCTGGTCGACGGCGACCCGCTTGAAGCTCTGGATCAGTTCGGCGGCGCGGGTCAGGTTCTGTTCGATCAGGCGGGAGGATTCGCCGGCTGTGGCGACATAGGCGGCGAGGTCGGACTTCTTCATCGTCCCGCGCTCGAACGCTTCGGCCAGGGTGCCGGTCCGTCCCGACAGATGGGTGGCGCAGCCGAAGGCGATCCCGATGGGCGTGTTGATCTCGTGCGCCACGCCGGCGACCAGCAGGGCGAGCGAGGCCATCTTCTCCGCCTGGACGAGATTGGCCTGGGTCTCCTTCAGGTCGGCATATGCCTTCTCCAGTTCCTGCATCGCGTTGAAGATTTCCTCGGCCGACCGCGCCTCCACCGTCACGTCGGTCAGGGTGCGGACGAAGCCGCCCTCCGGCAGCGGATTGGTGCGCACCTCCACGATGCGGCCGTCGGGGCGGCGGCGCTTGAAGGTGAAGGGCTGGTCGATGGTGCCGGCCGGCTCGTCGAGGCGGCCACCGGGGCCGCCGTCCAGCCCGCCGATCCCATAACTCAGATACAGGTCGGGATCGTCGCCCATCTCGCCGAACTCGCCCTGGCGGCGCTGAAGGGCGACCACGTCGGCGAAGCGCGGGCTGCCGGTCAGCATGTCCGGCGGGATGTTCAGCAGTTCCGCCGCGCGGCTGTTGGCCATCACCACACGGCCGCCGCCGTCGACCTTGATGATGCCCTGGTCGGTGTTGTCCAGCGTGACCTGCAGCACATTGCGCTCGTGCGCCAGATCCAGTTCCGCCCGCACCCGTTCGGTGACGTCGGACATGGTGCCGGTCAGCCGCCGGGCGCGGCCGTCGGGGTCGCGTTGCGCGGTGGCGCGATCCTCGATCCAGGCCCAGCGGCCATCGCGCCGACGCATGCGGTAGACCGCGGTGTAGGCCATGGCCCGGTCGCGCAGCCGCCGCCGCGACTCGGCCATCACCCGTTCCGCTTCGTCCGGATGCAGCAGCGAGGCCCAGGTCTCCGTCGTCATGGTCAGATCGTTCGGCCCGTAGCCGAGCAGGGCGGGGAACTCCTTCGACCACCAATACTGCCCGGTCCGCAGGTCGTAATCCCAAACGGAAGAGCGGGTGGCGGTGATGGCCAGCGCCAGCCGCTGCTCGCTCTTGCGCAGGGCGGCTTCCTCCTGCCCCAGCCGCGCGAGCATGGCGTTGTGGGCCTGGATCACCCGGCCGAGCTCGTCGGAGGCGCGCCAATCCACCGGCTGAAGCCCGCCGCCGCGTTCCGATTCCAGGATGGAGGCGATCAGCCGCCGCAGCGGCCGACCCACCGTCAGCCGAAGCGCCGCCAGCGCCGCCGCGATGGTGCCGGCCAGCATCAGCAGAAGGAGGACGGCGGTGTTCACCACCTCCTGCCGCAACTGTTCACGCGCGACCTTGTGGTCATAGTGCAGGGTGATGGTGCCGACCTGAAGGTTCTGCACCCGGATGGGGCGCCGTTCGATGTTGGCGTCGCCGCTCAAGGGACAGCTCGGCCCCGGCCAGGCGAACAGCCCGTCGGCCAGATCGTCCGTCACCTCGACGCAGACCAGCTCGCGGTTGGCGCCGATGGCCTGGATCACGTTGCGGATCGCCTGGACGTCGAAGGTCCACAGGTTGTTGGACAGCGCCGCCGCATTGATGTCGGCGATGGTCGCCACCTTGTCCCGCAGGGCCGCCTGCAGATCCTGGTAGCGGTCGTAGAAGAACAGGGCGGAAAACAGCGAGACGGTGACCACCAGGCTTGGGACCAGGATCAGCAGGAATTTTGCCGATACCGCCGGCACGCGCCGCCACGCCTCAGCGATCCTGGTCATGCACTGCCGTTCCGGACGTTCGTTGGTGCGGCACTCAGCGCGCGTGCACCCGTCAAGACGTTCTACCCCGTTGCGGACGACGCGTCCATGGGGGTGAACCCGGGGTGTTGCGTAGGGGAAAAGTGTCGCGCCAGGGTGATAGGTGAGGCCTGCATGGCATCCGGGCTTGAGGACAAGGCCGGGCTTGCACTACTGTGCATAAGCGGATGTCGGGTGTTTCACGCGCATTTGCATGAGGGCCGTCCGGGCTGCACGCGCATGGCCGGCCGGCGACGGACGGGTGAGGGAAGTATGGAATTCAAGACGATCAGAACCGATGCGGTTCCCGAGATCCGGCTGTCCGGACGGATGGAGTTCACCGACCACGACCGTCTGGTCGAAATCGTGACCGAGCTGCATGAAATGCCGGGCAGCCGGGTCGTGCTCGACCTGTCGGGGCTTGAGTTCATCGACTCCGCCGGTCTCGGCATGCTGCTGATCCTGCAGGAAGAGGCGGAGACCCGGAACACGAAGCTGATCGTCCGCGGGGCAGCCGGCGACGTGAGGCGATCGATCGAGCTTGCCCGTCTGTCCGAGATCATCACCTTCGAACATTGAACATCCGGCAGCCGGCCTTCTGCCGCCGGCAGCACCGGTCCCTTTCACTGGGGAGATTGCCGCCATGGATGCCGCCCTTCCCGACAGCCCGGCCGAACCGGCGCTCCGTGCATTCAGCGTGCTGCGCGACCGCGTCCCGGCGGACATGGCCGCCCGGATCTTCTCCCGCTTCGACGGCACCGGGGTCGGGACGGCCTGCCTGCCGGACGCTGCGGAGGGCGTCTGTCCGGCGGTGGAGGCCCAGCTGCTGGAGCGGGCGGACCGCGACCGGCTGCGCGCCGCCTTCGACCGCAGCCCCTTCCTGACGGTCGAGTTGGGGGAGGGGACCGACGAATGCGCGGCGCTGCTGGACGACTGGTCGGGCGCGCCGGCGGCGGAGCATCCGCGACTGCCCGGATTCTACCTGTCGCTGACCACCGGCAGCGCCTATGGCCTGCAATGTCCGGTCCTGGTCTGCGACGAACTGGTGCGGCGCGGGGCGCTGGACCCGCAGCGCCGGTCCAACGTGGAGCTTTGCCTGCACGAGGCGGTCGCCAACGCAATCGTCCACGGCAACCTCGGCCTGTCGAGCGCGGTCAAGGGCGAGCCCGGCGGCTATCGCCGCTTCGGCGAGATGATGCGCGACCGGCTGGGCGACCCTGCCGTGGTGCGGCGACGGCTGGACATCTTCTGCCGCTGGAACGAGCGCAGCATCGCCATCGCCGTGGTCGACCAGGGCGGCGGCTTCGACATCGAACTGGCACCTGCGACCACCGGCAACAAGGCGCGGTCGGGCCGGGGCTTCGTCTTCATGCGCACGCTGGCCTCCCGCGTGACGGTGACCGACGGCGGGCGCTGCACCGTCCTGCAGTTCGACCGCTGACGGAGCCTTCATGCCGGTTCCCGCCCTGTCGCTGTCGGACTGCCGTGTCCTGATCGTCGACGACAACGAGTTCAACCGCAAGTCGCTGGCCCTGGTGATCCGCCGCGCCGGCATCACCGACATCGCCTTCGCCGAGAACGGCCGGGAAGGGCTGGCGGCCGTCGACCGCTTCCGTCCCGACCTCGTCCTGCTCGACGTCGACATGCCGGTGATGAACGGCTGGGAGATGTGCGAGGCGTTGCGCCGCAACGCGACGCATGAGGAGCTGCCGGTCCTGTTCCAGACCGCGCTGGACAGCGACGAGGAGCAGGTGCGCTGTTTCGAGGCCGGCGGCAGCGATTTCATTTCCAAGCCGATCAAGCCCGGCGAATGCGTCGCCCGTGTCCGCCATCAGCTGGAAAAGCGCAAGCTGTTCAGCGATCTCGCCGCCTTCCGCGAGCGGGTCCAGCGCGAGCTTTCGCACGCCCGCGCCATGCAGACCTCGCTTCTGCCGGAAAGCCGCCGGCTGGCGGAGGTGGCCGACCGCTACGGCCTGACCCTGGACGCCCATTTCGAGACGTCGTCGGAGTTGGGCGGCGATTTTTGGGGGCTCTACCCGCTGGGCGACCGGCGGCTCGGGCTTCTGATGGTCGATTTCGCCGGGCACGGCATCACAGCGGCGATCAACACCTTCCGTCTGCACACGCTGATCGACCGCTTTCCCATGCATCATGTGGCGCCGTCGCAATGGCTGGCGCAACTGAACGCCGCGTTGAAGGACGTGCTGCCGACCGGACAGTTCGCCACCGCATTCTTCGGCATCCTCGACCTTGCCACCGACACGCTGACCTTCGCTGCGGCGGGGTCGCCCAACCCGGTGCTGGGCACGCCGGCCGGCACGAAGGGCGATGGGCCGGACATCCGGCTGCTCGATTCGGCCGGTCTGGTGCTGGGTGCCTCGCGGCGGGCACACTATGTCGACCACAGCTTTCGCCTGCCGCGCGGCGGCTTCCTGTTTCTCTACAGCGACGCGCTGATCGAATGCGGCGGCGACGAACTCGGCCCGCTGGGGCAGGACGCCGTGCCCGACTTCGTCCGCGACGCGCTGGCCAAGGACCGCGTGCACCCGCTCGGCCCGATGATGGACAGCTTCTACGCCCGCACCCGCCTGCCTCTGCGCGACGACCTGACCGCGGTGTGGGTGGCAAGGCGGGCGTGAAAGGGGCGGGGGTAGGGAGTCAGGGAGCGAACTGCTCCTTCAGGATGCGTTCCTCGAAATTCAGCTCCGGGTCGAACAGCAGGGTCAGGCCGACCTCGCGGCATTCCTGAACCTCCACCTGCAGAACCTCGCGCACCTCGGTGAAGTCGGCGACGGCGCTGACCGGGCGCTTGATCTCCTCCAGAACGTCGAAGGTGATCCGGGCGGCGTGGGGCAGCAGGGCGCCGCGCCAGCGCCGCGGGCGGAACGCGCTGATCGGCGTCAGGGCCAGGACCCCGGCGTTCAGCGGCACGATGGGGCCATGGGCCGACAGGTTGTAGGCGGTGCTGCCGGCCGGCGTCGCCACCAGGGCGCCGTCGCAGATCAGCTCCGGCAGCCGGACCACCCCGTCGATGGTGATGCGCAGCTTGGCCGCCTGCCGCGTCTCGCGCAGGAGCGACACCTCGTTGATGCCCAGCGCTTCCACCCGCTCGCCATTCACCCTGGTGGCGATCATGCGCAGCGGGTGCAGGCGGACATGCTGCGATGCCACGATGCGCTCCGCCAAATCCTCCTCGCGGTAGGCGTTCAGCAGGAAGCCGACCGACCCGCGGTTCATGCCATAGACCGGCGTCGGCCGTTCGCGATCACGGGTGAGCGCCCGGTGCAGCGTTTCCAGCAGGAAGCCATCGCCACCCAGCGCCACGATCACGTCGGCCTCGTCCGGCATGGCGTTGCCGTAGCGATGGACCAGCCGGGTGCGGGCGGCGCGCGCCTCGTCCGTGTCGGCGCAGGCGAAGGCGATGCGCAGCGCGTCGGGCGCGGGCAGCAAGGGGGCCTGCGCATCTGCGGACTGCTGAGCGGCGGACTGCATGGCGGCGGACTGCATGGCGGCGGGATCGGTCATGGTGCCGACCATAGCGCAGTCCGGCGTTCGCGCAAAAGTATCGCGCGGTGACGAGACGATGCAAAAGAGCGCATCCGCCGGGCGGACAACAAAAAAGGGGGCCGCGGACGGCCCCCCTTTTTCACGATATGGGACAGGGTGGTCGGGTTACTCGACCATCTCCGACACCATTTCCTCGTCGTCGTCGCCGGAGGTGCGCTTCGGCCGGTTGCCCTCGGCATAGTCGAAGGCCGGCTTGTCGTCCTTCACGGTGACCTTGACGAGACCGCCCTTGCTGAGCTTGCCGAACAGCAGCTCTTCCGCCAGCGGCTTCTTGATGTACTCCTGGATCACGCGGCCAAGCGGGCGGGCACCGTAGAGCGGGTCGTAACCCTTCTTGCCCAGCCACTCGCGCGCCTCTTCGTTCAGCTCGATGGACACGCCGCGGTCTTCCAGCTGCGCTTCCATCTGCATGATGAACTTGTCGACGACGCGGTTGATGACCTCCTGCGTCAGCGGCGCGAACGGGATGATCGCGTCGAGACGGTTGCGGAACTCCGGCGTGAACATCTTCTCGACCGCTTCGATGTCCTCGCCGACCCGGCGGTCACGCTCGAAGCCGATGGCGGGCTTGGCCATGTCGGCGGCGCCGGCGTTCGAGGTCATGATCAGGATGACGTTGCGGAAGTCGACGATCTTGCCGTTGTGGTCGGTCAGCTTGCCGTGGTCCATGATCTGCAACAGGATGTTGAACAGATCCGGGTGGGCCTTCTCGATCTCGTCCAGCAGCAGGACGCAGTGCGGGTGCTGGTCGATGGCGTCGGTCAGCATGCCGCCCTGGTCGAAGCCGACATAGCCCGGAGGGGCGCCGATCAGGCGCGACACCGTGTGCCGCTCCATGTACTCCGACATGTCGAAGCGGGTCAGCTCGATGCCGAGAGTCATGGCGAGCTGGCGGGCCACCTCGGTCTTGCCGACACCGGTCGGGCCGGTGAACAGGTAGTTGCCGATGGGCTTCTCCGGCTCGCGCAGGCCGGCACGAGCCAGCTTGATGGCGGAGACCAGCGCGTCGATCGCCTTGTTCTGGCCGAAGACCATGGTCTTCAGGTCGCGCTCCAGGTTCAGCAGCGTTTCCTTGTCGTCGCGGCTGACCGACTTCGGCGGGATGCGGGCGATCTTGGCGACCACCGCCTCCACGTCCTTCACGCCGATCTTCTTGCGGCGCTTGTTCTCCGGCAGAAGCATCTGCGCCGCACCGACCTCGTCGATGATGTCGATGGCTTTGTCGGGCAGCTTGCGGTCGCCGATGTACTTGGCCGACAGCTCCACCGCGACGCGGATGGCGTCGTTGGTGTAGGTGACCTTATGGTGCTTCTCGTAGTACGGCTTCAGGCCCTGCAGGATTTTGATCGCATCCTCGACCGACGGTTCATTGACGTCGATCTTCTGGAAGCGGCGGACCAGCGCCCGGTCCTTCTCGAAGTAGCTGCGGTATTCCTTGTAGGTGGTCGACCCGATGCAGCGCAGCGAACCGGAGGCCAGCGCAGGCTTCAGCAGGTTCGAGGCATCCATCGCACCGCCCGAGGTGGCACCGGCGCCGATCACCGTGTGGATCTCGTCGATGAAGAGGATGGCCCCCTCCGTCGCCTCCAGCTCCGACACGACGGCCTTCAGCCGCTCCTCGAAATCGCCGCGGTAGCGCGTGCCGGCCAGCAGCGAGCCCATGTCGAGCGCGAAGATGGTGGCGTTGCGCAGCACTTCCGGCACTTCCTGCTGGACGATGCGGCGGGCCAGGCCCTCGGCGATGGCGGTCTTGCCGACACCGGGGTCGCCGACATACAGCGGATTGTTCTTCGACCGCCGGCACAGGATCTGGATGGTCCGTTCGACCTCCTGCTCCCGGCCGATCAGCGGATCGATCTTCCCGCCGGACGCCTTCTTGTTCAGGTTGACACAATAAGCCTCTAGCGCTTCGCTGCCTTTTTTCACGACCTTCTCCGCCGCCGCCTCGTCGTCAGCGCCCGAGACCCGCTTGGTTTCCGAGCGGCCCGGAGCCTTCGCGATTCCGTGAGAGATGTAGTTGACCGCGTCGAACCGGGTCATCTCCTGCTCCTGCAGGAAATAGACCGCGTGGCTCTCGCGTTCAGAGAACAAGGCAACGAGGACATTTGCTCCCGTCACCTCCTCACGTCCCGACGACTGGACGTGGATGGCCGCACGCTGCAGAACCCGTTGGAAACCAGCCGTCGGCTTGGCGTCATCGGGCCTGTTCGTGATAAGGTTCGCAAGTTCGTTGTCGAGGTAATCCGACAGTTCCGCGCGCAGTCGGTCGAGGTCGATCCCGCAAGCGCGCAAGACGGCGGTAGCATCGGAGTCTTCGGTCAACGCGAGAAGCAGATGTTCGAGCGTCGCGTATTCATGCCTGCGCTCGTTCGCGTGGGCCAGGGCTCGGTGCAGCGTCTGTTCCAGGTTACGCGACAGCATGTGTGGGTCTAATCCTTTTCTAACGTGCATTGCAGCGGGTGCTGGTTCTGGCGCGCAAAGTCCATCACCTGCGTGACTTTCGTCTCCGCCACCTCGTAGGTGAACACGCCGCACAACCCCACACCCCGCCGGTGCACATGCAGCATGATCTGTGTCGCTTCCTCCCGCGATTTGCTGAAGAAGCGTTCGAGAACGAGAACGACGAACTCCATTGGAGTGTAATCGTCGTTCAGCATCAACACCTTGTACATCGACGGCTTTTTGGTCTTCGGCTTGGCCTTGACGACCACGCCGCTGTTTGTGCCGTCGTTGCCCTGCTTGTCAGAGTCGGCCATGGTCCCAGTCGAATTTCATCGCGATGCACTGTCTATGTGAATGATATGGGCATTTCGGTCGCGGTGGGAAGGGGCCGTTTTCAGTCACCCTCCATTTGGCAGACCCTCCTTTGGTCCGCCGACCCTCCCGCTACCCCGTAATAGGAGACATCGCTTTCAGTCGGGCCGCAATCGGCGGAAAACCCTAGCCCCTTTCCGCGGCACTGCGGAGATTCGATTGAATGCGAACACAAAGCGGCCCGGCACCCCTGTCAGGGATGCCGGGCCGCCGCGATGCGGGCCATCACCTGGTAACGGTCGGCAGGCCGGTCAGGGCCTGGCCGGTTCCGTCGATCAGGCGGCCTTCTTCGACAGAACCTCGACCGTGGCGTTGACTCGGGCGCTCAGCGGGGCCAGCGCCTCGTTGGCGATCTTGACGGTCAGCTCCTGCAACTTGGTGCTTTCCGACACCAGCGCGTCGATGCTGGCCTTGGCGTAGGCGTTCTGCAGCTCGACCAGTTCCTGGATCGTCTTCACCGCCAGCATGGCCTTGGCGTTCGACACGCTCTTCTCCAGCGAGGACTGGGTGAAGGCGGCGACCTGCTTGCCGGCCTCTTCGGCGCCCTTGGCGACGACGGTGCCGGACTTCACGAAGGCGTCGACATTCTGCTTGGTCAGGACGGTCAGCTCATCATAGCCCTTCAGCACCTGGGCGGAGGCCTTTTCGACCTGCTCCTGCTGGGCCTTCACGAGGCCTTCCAGGTTCTGCTTGGCGGTGGCGATGGCGTCTTCGACGGACTTGGTGACGGCGGTGATCTGGTCGGACATGGCTATGCTCCTCGCGCTCTCTCAGGGGTCAACCGCGCGGCCCCGACGATGCGGCGACCGGGTGCGGAGTGGGTTGAAACCCTCGGACCCCGGCAGGGCGGGCGCCCGAGATATGCTGCACTGCAACATAAGCGGAATGTAAGGAAAGCCGGGGCCTGAGTCAATGGCGAATTGTGCACTGCACAAAAATCCCGGCGTGCAGGCCATGCCTCATTCGAACGCAAACGGCCCGGCAACCGCGTGGAGGTTGCCGGGCCGTTTGCGACGCCGGGGCCCATTGCTGAACCCCGGCCGTCAGGATCGATCGGATCGGGCCGGTCAGGCGGCGATCGGCTTGGAGAAGGTCTCCACCGTCGCGGTGACGCGGGCGTTCAGCGGGGCCAGCGCCTCGTTGGTGACCTTGGTGGTCAGCTCCTGCAGGCGGCTGGTCTCGGCCAGCATCGCGTCGAAGCTCGACTTCAGGAAATCGTTCTGCAGCTCGACGACTTCCTGCAGGGTCTTGGCGGCCAGCAGGGCCTTGCCGGTGGTGATCGACTTGTCCAGCGCCGACTGGCCGTAGGCGACGACTTCGCGGCCCAGATCCTCGGCGCCCTTGGCGGCGATGGTGCTGCTGGCGATCAGCGCCTCGACATTGGCCTTGCCGGTGGCCTGCAGGTCCTCGTAGCTCTTCAGCAGCTGGGCGGCGGTCTTCTCGAACTGCTCCTTGGCGGCGGTCGCGGTCTGCTCGAACTGCTTGACCGTCTGCTCCTGGCCGGCCTTCACCAGACCTTCATACTGCTCCTTCGCCTGGGCGGCGACGTTCTCGAGCGACTTCGGCGTGAACTGGTTCATGACGCGCGTTCCTTCCTGGCTGATGCCGACGTTTTGAAGATGGGCCCGGCCGCCGCGGAGCGGGGCGCGATGCCTGCCGGCAGCGGTTTGCGTTGCGTTTATACGTTGTGCATCCGGTCCGGCCGGTCCCTGAAACCGCAATCCGGCCTCAGGAATGCTGCACTGCAATATGAGGATTTTATGAGCTAAGCAGGGGGCGCTGTCAACAGTCCGTTCGGCAAGTATCGGCCTAGACTTTTGCGCCGCACCATACCTCGATCGCGTGAATTTCCGACGAACACGGCATAGCGGACGTTGCCGGCGGGTGCTGTGGTCGCGGAACCGGCGGCAACTCCTTAATGAAGCAACTCCTTAACGAAGGATTTACCGGCGGTGGGACAAGTGTAGCGTGGCCGTGGGCGTGAATCGCCTCGGCCAATGGTCAGGTGCGGCGCTTGGACGCGGCGCTCCCGGCCGTCCGCTCTCCAGGCCGCATCTTCGGGACCCCTTCGATCATGACCTATTGCCTCGGCATCAAGACACGCGACGGCCTGATCGGTCTGTCGGACGGCCGCATCACCAGCGGGTCGCAGCTTTCGTCGGCCCGCAAGGTGACGATGATGGGCAGCGGCGGCGACCGCTTCTTCATCATGAATTCCGGCCTGCGCAGCGTGCGCGACAAGACGCTGGCCTATCTCCGCCGCGACATGCAGAAGCGCCGGGGCGAGGCCTACTCGACCATGCTGGACGCCGTGTCGGCCTTCACCGCCTGCCTGCGGCAAGTCGCCGCGGAGGATAAGGAATCGCTGGAGGCGTCGAAGCTGCACTTCAACCTGCACGCCATCATCGGCGGCCAGCTGGCCGAGGACCGGGAACCCTACATGTTCCTGGTCTATCCGGAAGGCAACTGGATCGAGGTGGACGAGCGCACGCCCTACCTGTCGATCGGCGCCACCGCCTACGGCAAGCCGATCCTGGACCGGGCCCTGACCTATGGCACCGACATGCAGACGGCGCTGAAGCTGGCCTACCTGTCCTTCGACAGCACCCGCTTCTCCAGCAACGACGTCGGCTTTCCCATCGACATGGTGTCCTACCATGCGGAATCGCGCAGCTGGCGCCAGTCGAACTACGACTACGACGACCTCAGCGAACAGCGCCAGTGGTGGAACCGCAACCTGACGGAACTGGCCCGCCGCATGCCGGACGGCCCCTGGGTCGAGACGCTGGTGCCCGACAGCCTGCGCCCGCGCCGGATCGCCGAAGAACCGGCCGAAGAGCCGGCCTGAGCGGTTCAGTCCTCCGGAAGGGCGCTGAGCATCAGCGCCCCGAAGGGTGCGGTCGGGCCGACCAATCCATAGTGGCCCTGCCCGTTGCGGCCGACCTGTATTTCAAAGAAGACGCCGCCGTCCGCCAACTGGCTCGAGGAGGGCAGGGTGCGCGGCGCGTCCTCCGGCTCCGGCAGGCCTGGATAGGCGACGCCCGTCGGGTCGATGCTGCGCAGAAGCTCCGGGAACCGTGCATCGGTGAAGCGGCTTGACGGGTAGGGAAAGGCGGTAAAGAACCACTGCCCGGAACGGCAACCGTTGATCAGCCAGTAGAAACCGTTCGACGGAAGCCGCAGCCCGTAAGGCGGCGGGTCGAACGCCCCGTCCTCGCGCAGGCGGCCGATGAAGCTGTCGTACTGCGCGGCGCTCAGTTGCAGCGACGCCTTGCGGCCGCGGGCGGCGGAGAAGGGATCGGCCGGCGTGATGCGGGCGAGGTCGGTCGCCTCGATCACATGCGCCTCCACCGCGGCACCGCCGCGCTCCGGGTCGCCGACGACGTCGTATGTCCGCACATGACGGTTGTAGTCGGCGTTGAAGACCAGGCGGAAGCGGTCGGTCCCGTCCTTGCCGCAGCGCGTCCTCAGATCGTCGCCGTTGAGATAGCTGAACCAGGTCAGCTTGCGCGCCACCGGATTGTCGGTCGGCCCGGTGGAGCTGCAGCCGGCGAGCGCCAGCACGGATGCCGCAATCGATGCCGCCAGACGGGCCGCGGTTGCACGGCGGGAGATGCCGCGGCGAAGGCCCCCGGGGGAAAAGGCGTCGGCCGGAACGGTTGTTCCCGGTGCGCTTGTGTCCGGGACGCTTCTTTGATGACCACGGCTCATTGTCGCTTGCCTCGCGTCAGCGGCCCCTGGTAGGTGGAGGGCGCAGGTCGCGGCGGCAAGCCCGATCGCCGGGCCCCGGCCGATCGGAGGGCGCCGGTAATCCGTCTGCCCCCCGTGCCGTAACCCCTCCGCTTGCGTGCCGTCCTCCGCGGTCTTCCCCGTCATCCTCCGTCAGCCAGGACCTGCCATTTTGGTCACAGACACTGCCAAAAGCCAAAGCAAGAAATTAACGAATTCCTGCTAGACACTGATTTCGCACGAATTTACCATTGAACCAAGCACCAAAATTTAGCGGTTGGCGGGGCCATCATGAGTGTAACGCGCAACACCGTTCGTAACGGATTGTTTCCGTTCGCCTTTCGCGGAACGGATACGGTCGGCGGGCGGAGTTCGGCGGGTGTGGGACGCCATTTTCTCGCGGCGGCCGCGCTGCTGGGCATGGTGGCCGTAGGGTCCGGCCTCTCGGCGGCCGAAGCACTGGCGGCGAAGGCCGCGGCCATCGTGGTCGATGCCCGTACCGGGCAGGTGCTGATCGACCAGGACGCCGACGCCATCGTCCATCCGGCGTCGCTGACCAAGATGATGACGCTGTACCTCGCCTTCGACGCGCTGGAGGACGGTCGCCTGTCCCTCGACCAGCAGTTGCCGGTTTCCTCCTTCGCGGAGAGCATGTCGCCGACCAAGCTCGGCCTGCGCGCCGGTCAGACGCTGAAGGTCGAAACCGCGATCCTCGGCCTCGTCACCAAGTCGGCCAACGACGCCGCCGTCGTCCTGGCGGAGGCGCTGGGTGGCACCGAGTCCCGCTTTGCCGAGATGATGACGCGCAAGGCGCGCGAACTGGGCATGCGCCGCACCGTCTACCGCAACGCGTCGGGCCTGCCGAACATGGAGCAGGTGACGACCGCCCGCGACTATGCCGCGCTGTCCCGTGCCCTGATGCGCGACCACGCCAAATACTATCCCTATTTCAGCCGCCGCAATTTCGTCTATGGCGGCCGCACGCTGGCCAACCACAACCACCTGATGTCCCGCTATGAGGGCATGGACGGCATCAAGACCGGCTACACCGTCGCGTCGGGCTTCAACCTTGCCGCATCGGCGGTGCGGGATGGGCGCCGTCTGGTCGGCGTGGTGATGGGCGGCAAGTCCGCGGGATCGCGCGACAACAAGATGGCGGCGCTGCTCGACCAAGCCTTCGGCCGGCCCGGCCATGGCCGCGACGATGGTCCGGTGATGGCCAGCCTCGACACCACCCGCTCCGACGCTGTCGACGGCGAGGGGGATGACGACGACGAGCCGGTGGTGAAGGCCAAGCCGGTGCGCGCCGCCGTGCAGATGGCCGCGGTTCCCGCCGCTCCGGCGCGGGAGAGCAAGGCCGCCCGCGAAACCGGTTCGCATTGGGGTGTCCAGGTCGGCGCCTTCTCCAGCCGCGCGGCCGGCAACAAGGCGGTCAGCCAGGCGGTCAAGCAGGCTCCCTTCATCCTGCGCGCGGCCAAGGCCAGCGTGGTGGAGGCGAAGGCCGGCAAGGACACCGTCTATCGTGCCCGCCTGACCGGTCTTGATGAAAGGGATGCGCGCAAGGCCTGCGCGGTCCTGACGAAGCACGGGCACCATTGTGTCGCGGTATCGCCCGGCGAGCGCGGCTGACCGGCGCCCATCGCGGAACGGGGCGGGGGGATCACCCCCGCGTCGCCGCGGCGCAACGATCCAGGAACGCCAGCGCCGGCGCCATTGCGCCGGTCAGATCGGCCATCCGCGGCGGCAGGTCGGCACTGTTGCCGTCCTCCAACGCCGCCTCCAGTGCGCGGGCGGCGCGGCGCAGGGCCAGGCAGCCATACTGGCCCGACACGCCGGCGATTTTGTGCGCCATCGCCCCGGCAGTCATCCGATCCCCGTTCCGCAAGGCTTCGCCGAGCGCCTGATCGTGCTGGCGCAGCACGGCCGCCGTCTTGCCGATCAACTCGGCGGTGCGGTCGGGCGGCAGCATGTCCCGCATCGTCGCAATGGCGCTTTCGTCGAAATCAGGCTCGACCACCGGCGGGACCGCTTGCGGCGAGCCGGCCAGTGCGGCGGCCAGGGCGTCCAGTTTCAGGGGTTTCGCCAGGATATCGTCGGCACCGCAGCCGGCGCAGCGGTCGCGGCCATCTGGGGTGATGCTGGCCGTCAGCATCAGGATCCGCGGGGTGCCGCCGCCCGGCCGGCTACGGATGGCGCGGACGGCCTCGTCGCCGGGCAGGCCGGGCAGCCCCAAATCCATCAGGATCAGGTCGAAGGCGATCTGCGCGGCGGCCGCGACGGCGGCCGGGCCATCCTCCACCGCCACGACCCGATGGCCGGCACGTTCCAGCAGGGCGCGGGCGGCAAGGCGGGTGACCGTCTCGTCTTCCGCCAGCAGGATATGCAAGGGGGGCATGCCGGTCCGCTCTTCCCGGTTGATGAGAGGACCGCAGTTTAGCCGGTTCCCCGGCTGCGCGCACCCACACCATGAGACAGTGTCGGATGGGGGCGAAGTCACACGGTGGGAGAGGCCTGGGTGAACAGCGGATCCTCGATCCGGTGCAGGCGCCCGGCGCCGGTCATCGCCGCGCGCAGCAGCAGGGTCTTGCGGCGGGCCGCGGCCAGCTTGCTGACCGGCGCCTCGCGCAGGATCTCGGCGCCATAAGCGTCGGCGACCATCAGCCCGCAATCCTCCGGAATCAGCTCGGTCGGGAAACCGTCATCGACGGCGAAATAGAAGGCATCGCACCATTCGCGATACTCCTGCCATTTCTGGTCGGACCGGAAATCGGGAACGCCGCTCTTCACCTCGACGATCAGGATGCAGCCGGACTCGTCGATGGCCAGCACGTCGGCCCGCCGTCCGCTTGCCAGCCGGAACTCGGTCAGGGTGGCATAGCCGCGCATCGCCAGCGCCCGCCGCACGCCGCGGAAGATCGGCACAGCTCTGCCGGCGGACAGGGCAGTTTCACCATCGGAAGCCGGAACGGCAAGGTCGTCGCTCATTGGCGCTGCGCCACCACTGGAAAATAGAACGGTTCGGGAACGATGGGGACACAATGCCGCGTCGGCTTCGCGGCGCCAAGGGGCAAAAAGAGTATGGCGGGCTGCGCCCGGTCCGAACCCGCCTCAGCCCGGAATGATGACCGGGGGCAGGGGAGCCGGCCTGCAACGGTCGCGCGGCAGGCTGCGGTCGGCGGGGAACACCAGAACGGCGGCGGTGCCGACTCCCGGCTCGCTGGTCAGCTCCAGCCGGCCGCCATGCATTTCAGCCAGCCGTTTTACGATCGGCAGCCCCAGCCCGGTCCCGCGGGAATTGCGGGCGATGGTGGAATCCTGCAGCTCGAAGGGGTGGAGGATGCGGGGAAGCTCGGCGGTCGGGATGCCGACGCCGGTGTCGGCCACCATCAGCCCGATCCCGCCGTCCGGCATCAGCTGCGCCGTCAGCACCACCTCGCCGCCCGGCCGGGTGTGGGTGACCGCGTTCGACAGCAGATTGGTCAGCATCTGGGTCAGCGCCTGGGCGTCACCCTGCAGAAGCGGCAGGTCGGCCGGCACGTCGCGGCGCAGGCGGACCTCGCCCTCGGCCGCGACCTCCTGCAGGGCTGCGGCGACCTTGAGCGACAGGGCGTCCAGATCCACCCCCTCTTCGGCCATGGGCATGGTGCCGTCCAGGCGCGACAATTCCAGGATATCGTCGATCAGGGCCAGCAGATGGCTCCCGGCATCGCGGATATCGCCGGCATAGCTGCGGTAGCGCGGGTTGCCCAGCGGCCCGAACGGCTCCGACAGCAGCATCTCGGAAAAGCCCAGGACGGCGTTCAGGGGCGTCCGCAACTCGTGGCTCATCTGCGCCAGGAAGGCGCTCTTGGCGCGGTTGGCGCCTTCCGCCTCGCTGCGGGCGGCGCGCGCCTCCGCCTCGCGGACGCGCATCCGTTCCTCGTTCAGCTTCAGCGTGGTGACGTCGGTGTAGTGGACCAGCACGCCGCCGGGCACCGCATGTTCACGGCTGAGCAGCCAGCGCCCGTCGGGCAGCGGCACGACCACCGGCGGCTCCAGCCGGCGATGCCGCTCCAGCCGCACCCTCAGCCATGTCGCGCGCTCCTCCTCCGTGGTCAGGCGGGGGTCGGACAGGGCGAAGCTGCGGGCCAACTCCTCGAAGGGCACGCCGGGCACCAGCCGGTCGGCCAGCGCGGGCAGGTCGCTCTTCAACCGGCTGTTGGCGTGGACGAGGCGGTCGTCATGGTCGAACAGAGCGAAGCTCTCGGCGCTGTGCTCCAGCGCCGCGGTCAGGCTTTCGGCCAGCGCCTCGGCTACGGAGGGCGCCTCCGGGCCCAGGTCGGTCAGGATCGCGCTGAGGCCGCCGGGCGCCGGGGCCGCCACCACCCGCCAACGCACGGGAATGCCGCCGCGCCGCGCCGCGACCGTCCGCTCCACCGGTTCATGCAGGGCGTCTGCCAGCACCGCGAACAGTCCCGGGCAGGCGGCGTCGGTCGCACCGCCGCGCAGCCGGCGGCCGGCCAGAGGGGCGGCGCCCAGCAGCCGTTCCGCCGCCGCGTTGGCCGACCGCCATTCCAGGTCCGTCAGCGCCCCGGTGCAGTCGCGGTGGGCCTTGAGAAGGGCGACCGCGACCGGTAGCCGCATCATTGCCGAGAGGAAAAGATCATCGGGCAGGACTTTCCCGGCGGTTGCCCGGCCGCTTTCCCCATCGTCACAAGTCTGCGCGTCGCATTCCATCCGTCCATCATTGCGGCCCATTCCTAAAAAACGCTGAAGGCCAAGCCTGGAATGGCGACGATTATTTGTCGAAATGTAACAGAAAGCCTCCTTTGCAGATGGTTTCTATTGGATTTACCGAAAAAGCAACAAAAGGTTTGATTGCGCGATTCCTCACGATCTTCGCGTAAGCTCTGCCCAATGGCGGGCTTTGCAGCGGGCGATGGCTTCCATACTCTGGTAGCTCCACAGCGTGATCGTTGCCGGGGCGTTATGGTTTGGATGCAGGTGTGGCCATGAACGGCAGCCAAGACGATGCCGACTGCTCGGCGCCTCCGATTCTGGTGTTCGGCGTGGACGGACGGCTGGCCGACTGGTCTCCGGCGGCCGAAGCGTTGCCGGGTCTGGCCGGCCGCCTTTCGGCCGGGATGCCGTCCGCCGACCTGGAGGAGCGGACCGGGCCGGAGCGCATGGTTGTCCCGCTGGCCGGTGGCGGGGCGGTGTGGCGGCTCGCCAACCTCACATCCTCCACCACCCAACCCGTCTCGGCTTCCGCATCCGCGGACATTCCCGCCCCGGTCCCGGCCGTACCGCCGATGCGCGACCCGGCGGGGCGCCTGTTCGCTGCGGCGAGCCATGACCTGCGCCAGCCTCTGGCGGCACTGTCCCTGCTGATCGGCACGCTGGACGGCCGGTTGAAGGAGTGCCGCACGGGCGCGGCGGAGCGGTCGGGGGGCGACCTGCTGCACTCGATGGCCCAGGCGGTGGAGTCCATGCGCAGCATGGTCGATGGTCATTTCGATCTGGTCCGCCTGGAAAGCGGTCTGGTCGAGCCGGACATTCGCACCCACGCCGTCAATGGGGTCCTGATGCGGCTGGCGCTGGACGTGGCGCCGCGCTTCGCCGACCGCGGGGTGCGCTTCAGCGTGATGCCCTGTTCGGCGGTGGTGCGGACCGACTCCGCCCTGCTGGAGCGCCTGCTGCACGGGCTGGTCGCCAACGCCCTGCGCGTTACGATGCATGGCCGGGTTCTGGTCGGCTGCCGCACCCGCGGCGACCGCCTGCGGATCGAGGTGTGGGACAGTGGCCGCGGTCTGTCCCCGCAGCGGTTGGAGGCGCTGAAGGCGGAACTGGCGCGTCCGGCCGGGGAGGGCTCCGGCACTCTGGGGCTGGACCTGACGCTGGTCCGCGGCTTGGCACGCAAACTCGGCTTCGGGCTGGAGGTGTGTTCGGCGGAGGGGCGGGGCACAGTATTCGCGGTGATCGTTCCGCGCTCCGTCGAGGCGGCAGAAGGCGCCGGCAAAGAGGAGCCGCTTGCCTCAGCTGCGCCGGAGGGCGGTGGGGCCGACATCAGCCGGACCCGCATCCTGGTGATCGAGGACGATCCGATGGTGCTGGCGGCACTGGAGGCGCTGCTGAGCCAATGGGGGTGCAGCGTGGTGGGTACGGAATCCTACGATGCCGCCGTCGCACGCATCGGCCCGACGCCCGACCGATTCGACCTCATCATTTCCGACCTGCGGCTGAAGGGAGCGGCGAATGGCATCGTCGCCATCCGTCAGATCGCCAAGCTGTTCGACCGTCCGGTGCCCGGCATGATCCTGACCGGCGATACCGATCCGAAGCGACTGCGCGAGGCGCGCCTGTCCGGCTATCCGCTGCTCCACAAGCCGGTAGCGCCGCTCGCCTTGCGTGCGGTGGTCATCCGCCTGCTTGGGCACGACCCGCTCTGATAATATTGACTCTAAATCGGTAGTGGATTCGGCAAAACGGAAGAAGGGTAATGGAAGGGGCGCGCCAATCGTTGCTGTTGCGCAATGACTTTTCTGAAACATAGGTCGCAAGAATGCGGCAAAATGCGACAGAGATCTTTTGGCGAACCTTTCTCAAGACGTTTTCCGATCCCCCGATGGTGAGAGATACCTCCCTCTTTCGTTTGAGGCGTATCTTTCACATACCCATTTATGTCTTTCCCTCGCTATGATCGGGTATGGGCGGGACGGAGGGCTATCGGATGAACCGGCGGTATCGGGGAGACGGACGGGCGGGCACGGCGGTTCCAGTCATTGTCGTTGCCGGCCTGTTCCTATCCCTCAGCGCTTTCCTTCTGATCCGTGCCGCGACCAGCGATGCCGAACATGCCCTGGCCGATCGTCAGGCCATCCAACTCCATGATGAACTCAAGAGCAGCTTCGACCATCAGAGCGTCCTTCTGCGCGCGCTGAGCGGTCCCATGGCCGGACCGGAGCCGGTGACGGAGGCGAGCTTTTCCTCGGCGGCCGAACCCCTGCTTCCGCTCTATCCCAATCTTCGCGGCGTCGTCTGGTCACGGCGGATGGCCGAACGCGACCTGCCGCTGCTGGAGCGGGCGATGCGGTCGGCCGGCCATACCTCCTTCGCCGTCCGCTATGCCGCCGAAGACGCGGACCTGGAACCCGGCGCCGACCGGTTCGTGAATGTGCTTGCCGAGCCCAAATCGGCGGTCGGCCTGATCGGCCTGGATATGGCCAGCCTGCCCGGTCAGCGCGATGTGCTTGTCCGATCCTGTGCTGCCAATCGCGTGGTTGTGGCCGAGGGCGAGCCGCTGCGGGCAGAGTTCGGTCCGGATTCCGCGCTGATCTACCTGCCGGTCTACTCGCGCGACGTCGATACCGGGGAGGGCCGGTTCGCCGCCCGTACGGTCTGTGATGTCCTGACCGGCTTCCTGTGGACCAGCTTCAATGTCGGCCAGTTGCTGCGTGATGCGGTTCTGCGGGTGGGGCTGACCGTTGGCGACGCCTATCTGCTGGACCCGAAGGCGGGAGCGCCGCGGCTGCTTGCCGCCGAAGGGGCGCTCAGCCGTCCCGGCGAGCTTCCGCATCCTCCGATCCGGCCGCTGACGGTGGAGCAGCTGACCGGGGAGGCGGCGTCGCGGGCCATCGTCCGCGATATCGCCTATGGCGGGCGGGTGTGGCGGCTGTACGTGGTGCCGGGGGCCGTGCGGCTGTTCAGTGCCGACGACCGGCTGGCCTGGACCATGCTGATCGGCGGGTTCCTTCTGACCGCCGGCGCCGTGGCCTATGTGCTGCGCGAGGCGCGGACGAAGCGCCTGCTGCGCACCGAGGCGCGTGCCCGCGCCGCCATGGCTCGCGCTTTGCGTGAGAGCGAGGAGCGGTTCCGGATGGCCCTGCGGCATTCCAAGGTGACGCTGTTCACCCAGGACCTCGACCTGCGGCATCTGTGGGTTTATTGCCCGCAGCCGGACTTCCGTCCGGAACGCATGATCGGCCGTACCGACGCCGAACTGTTCCCGCAGGACGCCGACCGGCTGATTCCCATCAAGCGGTCGGTGATGGAGCGCGGGATCGGCGCCCGCTGCGAAGTGGAAATGACCTATAACGGCATCCGCCGCGCGCTGGACCTGTCGATGGAGCCGATGCGCGACGACACCGGGGCGGTCTGCGGCATCATCTGTGCCGCGGTCGACATGACGGAGTCGGTCGAAATCCGCGAGGCCATTGCCCGCGCCCATGCCGAGGCGGAGCGCGCCAACCAGGCCAAGAGCCGTTTCCTGGCCGCCGCCAGCCACGACCTGCGCCAGCCCTTCCAGGCGATGAGCCTGTTCCATCACATCCTGTTGAGCAAGCTGGACGATCCCCAGCAGGTGGAGGTGGCGAACAAGCTGGGCGAGGCGCTGAGCGCCGGCAACACGCTGCTGTCTACCCTGCTCGACACCTCTGCGCTGGAGGTCGGCAACGTGAAGCCGCGGATCGTCGATTTCGACGTGCAGGACATCCTTGGACGCCTGTCCATCGAGATCGGCGATCAGGCTGCCGACCGCGGGCTGGAGCTGCGGATGGTGCCCTGCTCGGTCCGCGTGCGCAGCGACCCGATCCTGCTGGAGCGGATGGTGCGCAACCTGTTGGTCAATGCCCTGCGCTACACCACCGAAGGGCGGATCCTGCTGGGCTGCCGCCGCCGCTGCGATAGCGAGGGCGGCGACCGCCTGTCCATCGAGGTATGGGACACCGGTCCCGGCATCGCCGAAGCCGAGATGACGGCGATCTTCGAAGATTTCTACCGCTGCGGCACCGACCAGCGCGACAGCGGGCGCGGCCTGGGTCTGGGGCTGTCGATCGTCCGCCGCATGGCCCAGATGTTGGACCATCCCGTCACCGTGCGGTCGCGGGTGGGGCACGGCACCGTCTTCACCGTCAGCGTCCCACGCCTCGTGCAGCATTGCTCCTGCGCGGCTGCCGCGGAGTGAACGGACGGCCAAGCCCCTGCAGTCCGGTCCCTGCCGCCACATAGGCCATGCCGCGGCGCGCAATGGTGGCGGTTTTTCCCACCGGTCCGCTTTTCTCGTCCGTGGACGCGCAAGTTTCGGTTATGCTGCGGTCGCTCACCGCTCCGAAACGAACCCAGTAACCCAACTGCAACAATAGCTTGGTAACTTTATTGATGTAGGTCATTGGGTCCCCTGGCCACGGGGGCTATTTCTTTCGCACTAGCACACTCCTTGGAAAATCCTTGGAAGGTGGAGGTTCCGCTTCGGCGGGACCCAACAAGACAGGTTCCGGCCCGATGCCATCGGCTTGCCTCTGCGGGCGCCGCGGCACGGGAACCGGGATCGGGAGGATACGGCCTGCCGCGGCGACGGGTGCCCCATTCCAGGGGCATCCGTCCCGGTCTCCGGCAAACGGGTTGGCCGGCGGACGGGCTTCCGTCCGTCCGGCGGTCCGTTGGTCGGGCGCCGCGATCCTTTTGAGGAGCTTTGAGATGGACACCGTCACCGCCGCCCTCTCCGCCGCTCCGGCGGGCCGCAGCGGCATCGTTCCGACCGGCAAGAACGGCAGCCCCATGATCGAAAACGTCACGTTCGAGGAAATCCGCATCGGCCAGCAGGCCAGCCTGTCGCGCCGGCTGACCATGTCCGACATCGAGCTGTTCGCCACGGTGTCCGGTGACCTCAACCCGTCCCATGTGGACGAGAACTACACCGCCGACCACAAGGTGGTCGGGCACGGCATGTGGTCCGGTTCGCTGATCTCCGCGGTTCTCGGCACGCTGCTGCCCGGCCCCGGCACCGTCTATGTCGGCCAGGATTTGCGCTTCGAGCGCCCGGTCCTGCTGGGCGACATCGTCACCGTGACGGTCACCGCCCGGTCCAAGGATCCGCAACGCAAGACGGTCGTCTTCGACTGCCTCGCCGCCAACCAGGACGGCAAGACGGTCGCGACCGGCGTCGCCGAGGTGATCGCCCCCACCGTGAAGTTCTGCCGCGCCGCGGCGGAACTGCCGCAGGTGCAGGTGATCCGCCATGACGGCCACGAGCTGATGCTGAAGAAGTGCGAGTCGCTGCCGCCGGTGCCGACCGCCGTCGTCCATCCCTGCGACGAAAGCTCGCTGCGCGGCGCCGTCGAGGCGGCCGAGGCCAACCTGATCGACCCGGTGCTGGTCGGTCCGGAAGCCAAGATCCGCTCCGTCGCCGACGCTTGCGGTCTCGACATCTCCCGCTACCGGATCGTCGACGTCGCCCACAGCCATGCCTCCGCCGAGACCGGCGTGCGGCTGGCCCGCACCGGCGAGTGCGAGGCGGTGATGAAGGGCAGCCTGCACACCGATGAGCTGATGGGCGAGGTGGTCCGGAAGGAGACCGGCCTGCGCACCGGCCGGCGCCTGAGCCACGTCTTCGTGATGAATGTCCCCACATATCCGCGTCCGCTGCTGATCACCGATGCGGCGATCAACATCTACCCGACGCTGGAGGACAAGGTCAGCATCGTCCAGAACGCCATCGACCTCGCCAAGGTTCTGGGCACCGAGGTTCCGCGCGTCGCCATCCTGTCAGCGGTCGAGACCATCAACACCAAGATCGCCTCGACGCTGGAAGCCGCCGCCCTGTGCAAGATGGCCGACCGCGGCCAGATCACCGGCGGCATCCTGGACGGCCCGCTGGCCTTCGACAACGCCATCAGCCGCGAGGCCGCCATCACCAAGGGCATCAAGTCCGAGGTGGCCGGTCAAGCCGACATCCTGCTGGTGCCCGACCTGGAAGCCGGCAACATGCTGGCCAAGCAGCTGTCCTTCCTGGCCCATGCCGACGCCGCCGGCATCGTTCTGGGCGCCCGCGTGCCGATCATCCTGACCAGCCGCGCCGACAATGTCCGCACCCGTCTGGCGTCCTGTGCCGTGGCCGTCCTGTCGGCCGCCGCCCGCCGCCGCGGTGCCGCCGCCGCGGCCGAGTGAGGAGGGCAGGGCACATGTCCAACGCGATCCTCGTCATCAATGCCGGCTCCTCCAGCCTGAAATTCTCGGTGTTCCGGGATCATGGCGGCGGGGATCCGGTGGTCACCATCAACGGCCAGATCTCGGGCATCGGCACCCAGCCGGTGTTCGAGGCCAAGGACGCCCAGCGCCGGCCGCTCGCCGACAAGAGCTGGGGAGCGGGGGAGGCCAGCGACCGCACGGCGCTGCTGTCCTACCTGCTCGACTGGATCGAGGAACGGCTGGAAGGGGCGACGCTGATCGCCGCCGGCCACCGGGTGGTGCATGGCGGCGTCCGCCATGCCGCCCCGGTGCTGCTGACGCCCGCCCTGCTGGACGAGCTGGACGGTCTGGTGCCGCTCGCCCCGCTGCACCAGCCGCACAACCTCGCCGCCATCCGCGCGCTGGCCGAGGCGCATCCGGAGCTGCCGCAGGTCGCCTGCTTCGACACCGCCTTCCACCGCAACCAGCCCTGGCAGGCGCAGACCTTCGCCATCCCGCGGGAACTGACGGAGGAGGGCGTCCGCCGCTACGGCTTCCACGGCCTGTCCTACGAGTACATCGCCCGCCGCCTGCCGGAGATCGCGCCGGAACTGGGCGACTCGCGGGTGGTGGTCGCCCATCTCGGCAGCGGCGCCAGCATGTGCGCCATCCATGGCGGGCGCAGCGTCGACAGCACCATGGGCTTCACCGCCCTGGATGGCCTGCCGATGGGCACCCGCTGCGGCACCATCGACCCCGGCGTGCTGATCTACCTGATGCGCAAGGGCATGGACGCCGGCGCCATCGAGAAGTTGCTGTACAACAAGTCCGGCCTGCTCGGCGTGTCGGGCATCTCCAACGATATGCGCGCCCTGCTGGAGAGCAGCGACCCGCATGCGCAGGAGGCGGTGGAGCTGTTCTGCTTCCGCATCGCCAAGGAAACCGGCGCGCTTGCCGCCTCGATGGGCGGGGTGGACGCGGTGGTATTCACCGCCGGTATCGGCGAACGCTCCGCCCCGGTGCGGGCGCGGGTTGGCGACAAGCTGGCCTGGATGGGGGTGGAGATCGACGCGGCGGCCAACGAGGCCAATGCGGCGAAGATCTCCACCCCCGGCAGCCGCCTGCCGGTCTACGTCATCCCGACCGACGAGGAACGGATGATCGCCCTGCACACCCGCAAGGTTCTGACGGGGCGGTGAGTGTTTCGTGGGGGTGTCGGCTGACGATGCCCCCACCCCATCCCTCCCCCGCAGGGCGGGGGAGGGGGCAGGATGCTTGTCGACGTTCGGCGGCAGTCCCTCCCCCGCCCAGCGGGGGAGGTTAGGTGGGGGTCTAACTCACCCACCCCCACATCCCCCTGGAGCCCACCCCCCATTCGGTGCTAGCTCACCCCCCGACATCAGCATCGTCCGGGGAACCCGTGGTCCGCCCCTATCTGCCGCTGAACGCCCTGCGTGCCTTCGAGGCGTCGGCGCGGCATCTCAGTTTCACCCGCGCCGCCATCGAGCTGTGCGTGACCCAGGCCGCCGTTAGCCATCAGGTCAAGCTGCTGGAGGACCGGCTGGGCGCCAGCCTGTTCCACCGCCTGCCGCGCGGCCTTGCCCTGACCGACGAGGGCCGGGCGCTGCTGCCGACTCTGGAAGAGGCGTTCGACCGCATCGGCGGGCTGCTCGACCAGTTCGAGGGTGGACGGTTCCGCGAGGTGCTGACGGTCGGCGCCGTCGGCACCTTCGCCGTCGGCTGGCTGCTGCCGCGGCTGACGCGCTTCCGTGAAGCGCATCCCTTCGTCGACCTGCGCCTGTCCACCAACAACAACCGCGTCGACATCGCGGCGGAGGGGCTGGACTACGCCATCCGCTTCGGCGATGGCGCTTGGCACGGCACCGACGCGGTCCGCCTGTTCGACGCGCCGCTGTCGGTGCTCTGCGCGCCGGAGATCGCCCGCCGCCTGCGCGACCCCGCCGATGTCGGCCGCGAAACCCTGTTGCGCTCCTACCGGGCCGACGAATGGCCGGGCTGGTTCGCCGCCGCGGGGGTGGAGCCGTCGGCCATGCCCCCGGTCAAGGGACCGGTCTTCGACTCTTCCTCCCTGATGGTGGAGGCGGCGATCCAGGGGGCTGGGGTGGCGCTGGCCCCGGTATCGATGTTCCGCCGGCCGCTGGCGCTCGGCCTGATCGAGCAGCCCTTCGCCGTCACCGTGTGCAAGGGCGCCTACTGGCTGACCGCGCTGAAATCACGGCCAGAGACGCCGACCATGCGCGCCTTTCGCGACTGGCTGTTCGCCATGGTCGCGGAAGACACCCCCGACGGAGTGGTCAGGACAGCGTGACGCGGCGCGGCGCCTGCTGCCGCTCTTCCCGGCGCTGCCAGAAGCGCAGGCGCATCCGCGGCGCCACGAACCAGGCGATGGGGGCCGCCAGCACGATGCTGAGGATCACCACGGTCGGCATCAGCGTCATCGCCTGCTCGGAAAAGCTGGGGACCGCCAGAACCAGGACGGTGCCGATGCCGAAGACCACACCCTGGATCATGCCGTAGATCAGGATGGCGAGGCGCAAACGCGTGGACATGGGGCTGCTCCGTTGAAGAAGGTTGGTGCAAAGACCGTTTCCCACTTCAACCAAGACGCAACCGCATTGTTCCGAACGCCATCGGGGGGAGGTTGTCCCGCCCGATTGCGTTCGCATACATACTATTACTTGGCGTGAGCCGGGCCGTTGCTTACCGGTGCGCCCGCCACCATGCCATCAGCCCGGTGGTGGAGCTGTCATGCGCCCCCTCGGCCGGGCCGCTCTCCATCTCCGGCAGGATGGTGTTGGCCAACTGCTTGCCCAGCTCGACGCCCCACTGGTCGAAGCTGTTGATGTCCCAGACGATGCCCTGGACGAAGACCTTGTGCTCGTACAGCGCGATCAGGGCGCCCAGCGTCGCCGGGGTCAGGCTCTGGATCATGATGGTGTTGGACGGGCGGTTGCCGGGGAAGACGCGGTGGGGGACCAGCGCCGCCACCTCCGCCGCCGGCTTGCCGGCCTTGGTCATCTCCGCCCGCACCTCGTCGGCGGTCTTGCCGCGCATCAGCGCTTCGGCTTGGGCGAAGACGTTGGACAGCAGGATGCGGTGATGGGCGCCGGCCTCGGCCCCGATCGGGTTGTGGGTGGTCGCCGCTGCGATGAAGTCGCAGGGGATCAGCGAGGTGCCCTGGTGGATCAACTGATAGAAGGCGTGCTGGCCGTTGGTGCCGGGTTCGCCGAACAGCACCGGGCCGGTCTGGTAGTCCACCGGTTCGCCGCCGCGGGTCACCGACTTGCCGTTGCTCTCCATGTCCAGCTGCTGGAGATAGGCGGGGAAGCGGTGCAGATACTGGTCGTAGGGCAGCACCGCGTAAGACGAGGCATCCCAGAAATTGCGGTACCAGACGCCCAGCAGGCCCATCAGCACCGGCATGTTGCGCTCAAGCGGCGCGGTGCGGAAATGCTCGTCCATCGCGTGGGCGCCGGCCAGCAGTTCGGCGAAGCGCTCCGGCCCGATGGCGATCATGATCGGCAGGCCGATGGCCGACCACAGCGAATAGCGGCCGCCGACCCAGTCCCAGAAGCCGAACATGTTGGCCGGGTCGATGCCGAACTTGCGCACCTCCGCCTCGTTGGTGGAGACGGCGACGAAATGCTTGGCGACATGCGCCTCGTCCTTCGCGGTCTCCAGGAACCAGCGGCGGGCGGAATGGGCGTTGGTCAGCGTCTCCTGCGTCGTGAAGGTCTTGGACGCGATGACGAACAGCGTCGTCTCCGGGTCCAGCCACTTCAGCTGTTCGGCCAGATGGGTGCCGTCGACGTTGGAGACGAAATGCAACGCGACATGGGCATGGGCGAAGGGCTTCAGCGCCTCCGTCGCCATCACCGGGCCGAGGTCCGAGCCGCCGATGCCGATGTTCACCACGTCGGTGATCGGCTGGCCGGTGTAGCCGCGCCATTCGCCGTCACGCACCGAATTGGCGAAGGCGTCCATCCGCTCCAGCACGGCGCGGACGGCCGGCATCACGTCGCGGCCATCCACCGTCACCGGGCGGTCGGAGCGATTGCGCAGCGCGGTGTGCAGCACGGCGCGCTTTTCGGTCAGGTTGATCGGCTCGCCGCCGAACATGCGGGCGCGGGCACCCTCGACATCCTGCTGGCGGGCGAGGTCGAGCAGCAGGCCGACCGTATCCCGAGTGATGCGGTTCTTCGAATAATCGAGGAACAGCCCCGCGGCCTCCATCGAGAAGGCTTTGAACCGGCCGGGATCGGCGGCGAACAGGTCACGCATGTGCGTGTCGGCCATGTCCTGGCGGTGCCGGGCGAGAGCGGCCCAGGCGGGGGAACGGGTCAGCGCGGTCATGATGCTTTGGACTCCTTGACGTCAGCGGTCCTTTGACGCGGCCCATCTGCGGGGCGTGCGGAGCCTAGCACCGACAACCGGCAACGGCCACGGGCCAAAACGCGGCAGTCGGCGCGGCTTAACGGCCTATGCGGGGCGGCCAGGGGTGCAACCGGGTGGGGGAGTGGGCTGTTGTGGATCAGAGGCTTCGCAACAGGAGGACACCATGTCGGACAAGCCCGTTACCCCGCCATTGGAAGAGCGCGAGGAGCAACGCGACCGCGACGACGCCGCGCGGCCGGATCAGGTCGGGATCATTCCGGGCAAGGTGCCCGGCAGTCCAGTCGATCCCAGCGATCCGCGCTTTCCGGGGAGCCAGCCGGATTTGGCGTAGAGTCTTGGGGGAGTTAGACCCCCACCCTAACCCTCCCCCGCTGGGCGGGGGAGGGGATAAGGGCTTGTACGGGAATGCGCTTTTGGAAGAAGTGGCGGCAATCCCTCCCCCGCCCAGCTCTCGCACAAAGCTTTGCTTTGTGCTGACGCGGCAGGCGGACCGTAGGTCCGCTGAGAGCGGGGGAGGTTAGGTGGGGGTCTAACGCCGACATATCGGCGACGCCTCAACTCCCCCCCTCAACCGTCCGCGTCGGCGTCACGCCTTCGGGCTTGCCGACCAGCACGGTCAGCAACTTGGCCGGGTCGAGCAGACGCTGGGCGACGCGCTTGATGTCGGCCTGGGTCACCCCGTTGATGTAGCGGTCGCGCTGGTTCAGGTAGTCGATGCCCAGATTGTCCCGCTTCACCTGCAGCAGGACGCGGGCGATGGCCTGGGTCGAGCCCAGTTGCAGCGGGAAGGAGCCGGTCAGATAGGTCTTGGCGTCGGCCATTTCCTGATCGGTCAGCCCGTCCTTCGCCATGCGCGCCCATTCCTGGCGGATGATGTCCAGCGCCTGTCCGGCCTTGGCGTTGACGGTGGAGCCGCCGGCCATCACCACGGCGGCATGATCCATCGGGATCAGGTAGCTGTAGACGCCGTAGCTCAGCCCGCGCTTCTCGCGCACCTCCTCCATCAGGCGGGAGCCGAAACCGCCGCCGCCCAGCACATAGTTCATCACCGTGGCGGCGTACCAGTCGGGATCGTCGCGCTTCACCCCCGGCTGGCCCATCAGCATGACGGTCTGCGCCGTCGGGCGCGGCAGCAGGATGGTCTGGCCCAGCCCGGCCATCGTCACGTCGGCGATCGCCGGCGCCTCGGTCTTGGCCGGCAGCGTGCCGAACACCCGGTCCAGCGCCTTGCCCAGATCCTCCGGGGAGATGTCGCCGGCGGCGGCCACCACCAGCCGGTCGCGGCCGAACTGGCCCTTCACGAAGGCGCGCAGGTCGTCCGGCGTGACGGTGGGCAGCGTCTCCAGCGTGCCGCGCACCTCGCCACCATAGGGATGGCCGGAGAAGGCGGTGGCGTAGAACTGACGGCGCGCGACATAGTTGGGGTCGGCGAGGTCCCGCTTCAGGCTGGCCATGATCGAGGCCCGCATGCGGTCCAGCGCCTCGGGCGCGAAATGCGGCTCGGTCAGGGCAAGCCGGGTCAGGTCCAGCGCCTCGTCGCGGTGTTCGGTCAAGGTGCGCAGCGAGCCGCTGAACCCGTCGCGCCCGGCATCGAAGCCCAACGCGATGGCCTTGTCCTGCAGCCGCGCCTGGAAGGCCTGCGAGTCGTAGGGACCGGCCCCCTCGTCGAGCATGGTGGAGGCGAGGTTCGTCAACCCTTCCTTGCCTTTGGGGTCGGTGCCGCCGGCGCCTTCGAAGGCCCATTCCAGCGCCAGCACCGGGACCTTGTGGTCTTCGACCAGCCACGCCTCGATCCCGCCGGGGCTGACCACGCGCTTGATGTCCATGGCGTGGGCAGGGGAGAGGAGGGCGATGACGGTGAGCAGGAACGCGGCGACGCCCGTCCGCATGGAGTAGTGACGCACGCTCATCCTCAACTGTCCTTTCCGGTTGGGGGCAGCAGCAGGCCGGTGACGTGGTTGGTCTGGCTCAGCACGGCGCGGGCGGCGGCGTTGACCTGATCGGCGGTGACGGCATCGATGCGCACCGGCCAGCTTTCCACGTCGTCCAGGCTCTGGCCGGTCGCCAGCGCGGCACCCAGCGTCTGGGCCGGGCCGGTCAGGCTGTCGCGGGCATAGGCCGCCGCGGCCAGCATGCGCTTGCGGGCGGTTGCGACCTCCTCCTCCGTCACGCCGGACTTCAGCAGCTTGTCGACTTCCGCCCACAGCGCCGATTCGAGCTTGTCCATCGGCACGCCGGTGGCTGGGCTGGCGCCGACGCCGAGCGTGGCCATGTCCCAGGCGGTCGGGCCATAGCCGAGCCAGGCGGAGGTCGCGACCTTCTGGTCGACCACAAGGCTGCGGTAGAGGCGGGACGTGGTGCCGCCGCTCATGATCTCGGCCAGCACCTGCAGCGCATAGGCATGACCGTTCGGATCCAGCCGGTAGGACGGCGCGATCCAGGTGCGGCGCACCGACGGCTGCCGCACCTCCTCGTCACGCAGAACGACCTGCCTTGCGGCACTCATCGGCGGTTCGCTCACCCGCGTGCGCTCCGGCACCGGGCGGGCGGGAATGGCGCCGTAATAGCGCTCGGCCAGCGGCTTCAACTCCGCCGCGGTGACGTCGCCGGACACCACCAGGATGGCGTTGTTGGGCGTGTACCAGGTCTTGTAGAAGCTCTCCGCCATCTCCCGCGTCAGTGTCGACATCTCCTGCGGCCAGCCGATCACCGGGGTGCCATAGGGGTGGTGGACGAACATGGTGGCGTTGATCTGCTCGCCGATGCGGTCGGCCGGCTCGTTCTCGACGCGCTGGCGCCGCTCCTCGATGATGACGTCGCGTTCGGGATAGACCACCGCGTCGGTCAGCTTCAGGTTGGCCATGCGGTCGGCCTCCATCCGCATCACCATCTCCAGCCGGTCGCGGGCGACGTTCTGGTAATAGGCGGTGTAGTCGTAGCTGGTGAAGGCGTTGTCGCGCCCGCCGTTCTTGGCGACGATGCGGCTGAACTCGCCGGGCGGGATCGCCTCCGTCCCCTTGAACATCAGGTGTTCGAGGAAATGGGCGATGCCGGACTGGCCGCGCTCCTCGTCGGCCGCCCCCACCTTGTACCAGACCATGTGGGTCACGACCGGAACGCGGTGGTTGGGGACGACCACCACCTGCATGCCGTTCGACAGGGTGAAGCTCTCGGGGAAGAACACCCCCTTTTCCGCCGCAAGGGCGGGCGGCGCGGCAATCGGCGCCGGCATCAGGGGGGCGGCGACGGTCATCGTCAGCGCCAGGAATCCGGCCGCGGCGAGGCGGCGGGCTGGAAGGTAGGCGAGCATGAGGGCTCCCGGATCAGGAGGTCCGAATCGAAAGGGGCGTCCTTCGCTGGGAAGGACGCCCCCCGAAACTGGTGTGATGTCGCGCCCGGGACAAGGCCGGAGCAGGGCTCAAACCATCCGCGCGTGAACACCTCTGCTTAGAACAGGCCTTCCAGCGGCGCCTTGCGCTTGCGTTCGATCACCGGCGTGGCGGTGCCGTCCACCGACTTGCCCTGGGCCTGGGCCTCGCGCAGGCGCTGCTGCTCCTTGGCGGGGTCGACGAGCGAGTAGGGCTGCTCCTGCTTCTGCCAGAACAGCAGCGAGTCGATCCAGCTCTTGTCGGCGATGATCAGCTGGGTGGTTTCCTGATCGACCTTGGTGCGGATGTTGGGGTCGATGCCGTCGCGCGCCGCGGCCTGTGCGACCAGCGACTTCTCGCCCGCGGTGGAGCCGGCCGCCGCCCTGGCGTTGCCGCGCGAGGAACCACCGAACACGGCGCCGGCCGCCATCTGGGTCGGCGTGCTGTCCTGCGGACGGGCAGCGCCGGGGCGCGGCCGCGGCAGGTCCTGCAGGCTGGGCGGCAGGGTCAGCGGAGCGCGGGAAACGACGGCGAACTCGTCGGGGCTCTGGCGGTCGAGACCGATGGAGCGGCGAACATCCGAGCAGCCGGCGAGCGTCAACGCCGCAAGCGCCAGCCCAAGCAGAGGAAGCCGGGTCCGGGAGAGGGAGAGGGCGGAGGAGATGCTGGTCACGTTCGGAGGATCCCGTCGTCTGTCACGTCGTAGCGACCCGGCCCGGAGGTCGAGGCCGCATGGTCAGCGCTCGCCGGCGGTTATAACGCCACCGGCGACGGAACTCTTACGACTTTTCGCGGTCCGCGAACAGTCCGTCGATCAGCAGCAGGACCACGCCGACGCTGATTCCGCTGTCGGCGACGTTGAAGGCCCAGAAATGCCAGCCGCCGACATGGAAATCCAGGAAGTCGACCACCGCGCCATGCAGCAGCCGGTCGGCGACGTTGCCCACCGCGCCGCCGATGATGAAGCCCAGCGCCAGCGCCGCCAGCCGGCTTTCCGCCTGCCGCATCCAGATGACGAGGCAGACGGCGATCACCGCGGCGATGGCGCTCAGGATATAGGGCATCATCGCCCCGCCGCTGGCGAAGGTGCCGAAGCTGACGCCGTAGTTCCACACCAGCACGAGGTTGAAGAAGGACGTCACCTCGATGACATGCGGGATCGGCTGCATGACCCGTTCGAGGATCCACCATTTGCTGCCCTGGTCGAGCACGACCACCACCGCGGCGACGATCAGCCCGAACAGCCAGTAGGAACGGGATTGGTTGGCGACGAAGCTGTTCATGTGAACTCCGGAAGCTGCCGCCCCCTGCCCCCACCCCGACCCTCCCCCGCTGGGCGGGGGAGGGGGATTGGTCGTCGGGCGGCGGAGTTCCCTCCCCCGCCCAGCGGGGGAGGGTTAGGGTGGGGGTATCGGGTTCCGGCCGGCCTCATGCCACCGCGTCGGAGCAGCGGACGCAAAGGGTCGGATGGTCGTGAACCGTGCCGACTTCCTCCAGGACCTTCCAGCAGCGCTCGCACTTCTCGCCTTCGGCGAGCGCCGGGGCGACGGCGATGCCGGGGACGTCGGGCAGGGTGAAGGCCCCGTCCGGCGCCGCCGCGTCCGTCACCTCGATGGCCGAGGTGATGCAGACGTCCTGGAAGTCCACGTCGGCCAGCAGGGCCTTGGTGGCGGCATCGACATGGACGGTCGGATCGGCCTGCAGCGACGAGCCGATGGTCTTGTTGGCACGCTCAAGCTCCAGCGCGCCGGTGACGACGCGGCGGACGTTGCGCACCGCCTCCCACTTGGCGGCGAGCGCGTCGTTGCGCCACTCGGCCGGCACCTCCGGGAAGCCGCGCAGATGCACGCTCTCGTCGGTCCAGCCCTGGCCGCTGGTCAGGCCTTCCGGCCGGGCCAGCCACGCCTCTTCCGCGGTGAAGCAGAGGATGGGCGCGAGCCAGGCGGTCAGATTGGAGAACAGATGCTCCATCACCGTCCGCACCGACCGGCGGCGCACCGAATCGACCGGATCGCAATAGAGGCTGTCCTTGCGGACGTCGAAGTAGAAGGCCGACAGCTCCACCGCACAGAAGTTGTGCAGGGCCACGAACAGGGCGTGGAAGTCGTAGGCCTCGACCTTTTCGCGCACCAGCGCGTCCAGCTCCGACAGGCGGTGCAGGACCCAGCGCTCCAGCTCCGGCATCTCGGCGGCGTCGATCCGCTCGGCCGGGGTGTAGTCGGCCAGCGCGCCCAGCAGGTAGCGCAGCGTGTTGCGCAGGCGGCGGTAGAGGTCGGCCTGGGTCTTGATGATCTCCTTGCCGATGCGGAGATCCTCCGAATAGTCGGAGTTGATGATCCACAGGCGCAGGATGTCGGCGCCATACTGGTCGCAGACTTCCTGCGGGGCCACCACGTTGCCCAGCGACTTGGACATCTTGCGGCCCTGCTCGTCCAGGACGAAGCCGTGGGTCAGCACCGCGTTGTAGGGCGCCCGGCCGCGCGTGCCGCAGCTTTCCAGCAGCGAGGAATGGAACCAGCCGCGATGCTGGTCCGAGCCTTCCAGATAGAGGTCGGCCGGCCAGGCCAGTTCCTCCAGCCGCTGTTCCAGCACGAAGGCGTGCGAGGAGCCCGACTCGAACCAGACGTCGACGATGTCCCGGACCTGCTCGAACTCGTCAGCGGAATAGGAGTTGCCGAGGAAATCCTGCGGATCGCGGGCGAACCAGGCGTCGGCACCCTCCTGCTGGAAAATGTCGGCGATGCGGGCGAACACCGCCTCGTCGCGCAGGATCTCGCCGGTCGCCTTGCGGACGAACAGCGCGATCGGCACGCCCCAGGCGCGCTGGCGGCTGATGCACCAGTCCGGGCGGCTCTCGATCATCGAGCGGATGCGGTTCTCGCCCTGCGTCGGGACCCAGCGGGTGTCGGAGATCGCCTGCAGCGCCACCTTGCGCAGGTCGTTCGTCTCCATCGAGATGAACCACTGCGGCGTGGTGCGGAAGATCAGCGGCGCCTTGGAGCGCCAGCTGTGCGGGTAGCTGTGCTTGATGCGGTTGCTGGCCAGCAGCGACCCGGCTTCATCGAACGCTTCCAGCACCGCCTTGTTGGCCGGGCCGGACTTGCCCTGGTCGGTGTAGACGGCGAGGCCGGCGAACAGCGGCACATGGGCATAGTAGCGCCCGTCCTCGCCCACCGTCTGCGGCACCTCGATGCCGTTGGCCTGACCCAGGCGGAAGTCGTCCTCGCCATGGCCGGGGGCGATGTGGACGAAGCCCGAACCGGCGTCGGTCGTCACGAAGTCGCCGGCCAGCAGCGGCACCTTGAAGTCGTAGCCCTTGCCGTTCAGCGGGTGGCGGCAATAGGTGCCGGCAAGTCGGGAGCCGGGGAAGCGGTGCAGCTGCTTCCACTCGGTGACGCCGGCCTCCTTCAGCACGCCCTCGGCCACTCCGGTCGCGAGCACCAGACGCTCGCCGACCACGGCCTTGCTGCCCTCGGCGACGGCGGTCACCTTGAAGGTGGCGTACTCGATCTCGTCGCCATAGGCGATGGCGCGGTTGGCCGGCAGGGTCCAGGGGGTGGTCGTCCAGATGACGATGCTGGCCTCGTCCACCTCCGGCGCCGACGACCCCCAGACGGGGAAGCGGGCGAAGACGGTGGTGGAGGTGTGGTCGTGGTATTCCACCTCGGCATCGGCCAGCGCGGTCTTCTCCACCACCGACCACATCACCGGCTTGGAGCCCTTGTACAGGCCGCCGTTCAGGGCGAACTTGTGGATTTCGCGGACGATCTGCGCCTCGGCCGGGAAGGTCATGGTGGCGTAGGGGTGCTTCCAGTCGCCTTCCACGCCCAGACGGCGGAACTCGGCGGCCTGGATGCCGACCCATTCCTCAGCGAACTGGCGGCATTCGGCGCGGAACTGGATGAGCGGCACGTCATCCTTGTTCTTGCCGGCCTTGCGGTACTTCTCCTCGATCTTCCACTCGATGGGCAGGCCGTGGCAGTCCCAGCCCGGGACATAATCGGCGTCGAAGCCCTGCATCTGGCGGAAGCGGACGATCACATCCTTCAGGATCTTGTTGACGGCATGGCCGATGTGGATGTTGCCGTTGGCGTAGGGCGGGCCGTCGTGCAGCACGAACTTCTTGCGGCCCTTGGCGCCGGCGCGCAGCTTGCCGAACAGATCCATCTCGGCCCAGCGCTTCAGCAGCTCGGGCTCCTTGGTCGGCAGGCCGCCGCGCATGGGGAAGTCGGTGCGCGGCAGGAAGACGGTCGATTTGTAATCGCGGGTCATAGGGGATCCCTGGGGGAAAGCATCACCGTCGGGCGGCGGCCGGCAGGACTGGCCGTGGCGCCACCCGGAACACAGCAGGTCTCTATCCCGGCCCTCCTCAGAGAGCCGGGCCGGTAATTCGCGCGCGATGCGCCGGAGCGCACATCATCGGGATCCGCAGTGAGACGTCCATGGCGCGGGATATTAGCGGCGTGTGCGGTGCGGTCAAGGACGGCTCACGCCGGTGCAGGGCACGGCAGGGTCCGAAAAATCCTCTGGTCATGGGACTGCTGCAAATCTAGGGTGTTGCCGCCGGCGTGTCCGGCACAGGGAAGTTCGCGGCAGGCAGCACGCGCAAGGGCATCGGCGGGCATGATCGATCCACGGACAAGTGACTTCCTGGCCGAATATCTCGCTTCCGCCAACAAGGATCCGGCGGTTCTGGACCGCTTTCTCCTGCATGGGCCGGAGCGCGGCGGCCGCGGCGCCCGGCCGCGGCTGAAGATCGCCTTCTTCGATTTCTGGCCGGAGTTCGATCCGTCCGCGAACTTCTTCGTGGACATCCTGTCGAGCCGCTTCGACGTGTCGGTCGTCGACAACGACTGCGACCTCGCCATCGTGTCGGTGTTCGGCACCCGCCATCGCGAGGCGCGGACCGCCCGCGGGCTGTTCTTCACCGGCGAGAATGTTCGGCCCCCGCTCGACGGTGTCGACATATCGGTGTCGTTCGACCGCATCGACGACCCCCGGCATTACCGCCTGCCGCTCTATGTCATGCATGCCTGGGACCACAGGCGCGAAGGGGCGACCCCGCATTTCTGCCACCCGGTCCTGCCGCCGGTGCCGCCGACGCGGGAAGAGGCGGCCAAGCGGAAGTTCTGCGCCTTCCTCTACAAGAATCCCAACTGCGCCCGCCGCAACGACTTCTTCCGGATGCTCTGCGCGCGGCGCCATGTGGACTCGGTGGGCTGGCTGCTGAACAACACCGGCAGCGTCGTGAAGATGGGCTGGCTGCCGAAGATCCGGGTCTTCTCGCGCTACCGCTTCGCCTTCGCCTTCGAGAATGCCTCGTACCCCGGCTATCTGACCGAGAAGATCCTCGACGCCTTCCAGGCCGGCACGGTCCCGCTCTATTGGGGCGATCCCGGCGTGTTGCGGGATGTCGCCGCCGGCAGCTTCATCGACATGTCGCGCTATTCCTCCGACGAGGAAGCGATCGACGCCATCCTGGCCGTCGACGACGATTACGACACCTATCGCCGCTACCGCAGCACGGCGCCCTTCCTCGGCACAGAGGATTTCTACTTCGATGCCTTCCGGCTGGCGGAATGGATCGAAAGCCGCCTATGAGCGGCGCCGGTAAAAAAGCAGAAGTGAAAGAGCCGCCCAGTAGCGGTGGGGGAGAGGGCGATGAAGCGGGTTCTGCTGAATTATGCCGACGGGGCCTTCACGACGGCACAGAAATACAACGGCAGGACCGGGATGGAGGTCGGCGGTTTCGACGAGGTGGCGATGATGGGGCGCCATCACATCGATGCCGCCTTCGCCGCCCGCAACCGGCATATCCTGGAGCAGCCGCGCGGGGCCGGCTATTGGCTGTGGAAGCCCTATTTCATCGACCTGATGCTGCGCAAGCATCTGCAGGACGGGGATATCCTGTTCTACAGCGACAGCGGGGCCCATTTCGTCCACTGCGTCGACCCGGTGATCGAACTCTGCCGCCGCCGGCGCGACCTGCCGGTCCTGCTGTTCACGCTGGAGGATCATCACAGCAACCGCGTCTGGACCAAGCGCGACTGCTTCCATTTCATGGGGCAGGACCTGCCGGCTTTCACCGACGCGCCGCAGATCCTCGCCAGCTTCATCGTTTGTGAACGCGGGCCGGAAAGCATGGACTTCGTTTCCCAATGGCTGCGCTATGCCCAGGATGCCAGGCTGATCACCGACGCCCCCAACGAATGCGGCCTGCCGAACTATCCGGAGTTCCGCGACCATCGCCACGACCAGAGCATCCTCAGCCTGCTCGGCCGCCGTCACGGGGTGACCGCCATTCCCGACATTTCGCAATGGGGGGACGGCCGCCGTCCGGCCGAGATTCCGCGCATCCTGGAACACACGCGCTGGCGCGACTGAGGTCGGCTATGGCAGACAAATGCCGGACCCGTCCCCTTAAACCGTCAGTACCGATCGGCAGCGCATGACCAGCTTCACCCGTGCCGTGGCGGCGGAAAACAGCGGCAATCTGGAGGAGGCGAGGGCCCGTTACCTAGAAGCCCTGCAGGCCGATCCGCAGGACCCGGCCGCCCTGCACCGGCTGGGCGTGGTGGAAATGCGGCTGGGCCGCCCGCGCGAGGCGGTGATCCTGTTCCAGAAGTCGCTGGCGATCGCCAAGGATCTGGAGGTCTATCTCGATTTCGGCGCGGCCATGGCCGCCATGGCGCGCTGGGATGCGGCGGCGACGGTCTATGCGGCGGCGCTGCGGGTCGCTCCCGCTTCGGCCGATGCGCATTACGGGCTTGCGCTGGCCCTGCACCGGCAAGGCCGCCCGCAGGATGCCGAGCCCCATTACCGCAAGGTGCTGGCGACCCATGCCCACCTGGGGGAGGTCCACAACAACCTCGGCGTCGCCTTGCAGGATCTGGGTCGTTTCGCGGAGGCCTCCGCCGCCCACCGGGAGGCGGCGCGGCTCGCCCCCGCCGATCCTGCGTCCTGGTCCAAGCTGGGCGTGGCGCTTCACCGTATGGGCCGGGACGCGGAGGCGGAAGCGGCCTTCCGCAAGGCGCTCGGCTTCGCCCCCCAGGATGCGGACAATTGGCACAACCTGACCGGACTGCTCGACGCCGCCGGCCGCCCCGCCGAAGCGCTCGCCGCCGGCCGTCTTGCGGTGGCGCTCGATCCTGCCGGCGCGCGGAACTGGCTGGCCCTGGGCAACGCCGCCCATGCGGTGGAACTGCGGGAGGAGGCAGGGCGCGCGGCGTCGGCCGCGGTTCGGCTGGAGCCGTCCGACCCGGCGGCGCGCAACAATCTCGCCAATGCCCTGCGGGAACTCGGTCGCCCGCAGGACGCCGTGGCCCAATACCGCGCGGCTTTGGACCTGCAGCCCGACTTTCCGGTGGCGGAGATCAATCTGGCCCTGCTCCTGTCAAGCCTGCGCGATGCGGAAGGCGCGCTGGCGGTCCTTAGGGGCCTGCTCGCCCGCCAACCGGATAATGGCGAGGCATGGCGGCGGCTGGGCGGCGTGCTGGCGGAGGCCGTCCGTCCGGATGCCGCGGTCGCCGTCCTGCGCAATGCCGTCGCCATCGATCCCGGCGGGCCCGACGGCCATGTCGATCTGGCGATGGCCGCCGCGATGGCCGGCTGGAGCGCGGTGTCGGTGGACGCCTGCCGGCGGGTGCTGCGGCTGGTTCCGGACCATGCCGCGGCCTTGGGCCAGCTCGTCCGTCAGCAGAGGCTTCTGTGCGACTGGCGAGACCTGGACCAGCTGGAGGCGCGGCTCCTCCGGCGCGTGCGCGAGGGGGCGGAGGGGGTGTCGCCCTTCGACGTCCTGTCCTGCGCCTCGACCCTGGCCGACCAGCAATCCGCCGCGGCACGCTGGGCGGCGGCGAAGGCCCGCGGCATCATTCCGTTGGTCCGGCCGGCGGCCCGGCCGGCAGCGGCGGCGCGCGACGGGCGCCTGCGGATCGGCTACCTGTCGGCGGATTTCCGCGAGCATGCGATGGGCCACCTGATGGTCGATGCCCTGGAGACGCATGATCGCTCCCGCTTCGCCGTCACCGCCTATTCGACCGGCATCGACGACGGCAGCGCGCTGCGCCGGCGGTTCGAGCGGGGGATCGAGCGCTTCGTCGATCTGCGCCGCCACACCGACGCCGATGCGGCGCGGGCCATCGCGGCGGACGGCATCGACATCCTGGTCGATCTGACCGGCTTCACCACCTTCTCGCGCACTGCGATGCTGGCGGCACGTCCCGCCCCGGTGCAGGTCAATTGGCTGGGCTATCCGGGCACGCTGGGGGCGGAGTATGTCGACTACATCGTCGTCGATCCCACGGTGATCGCTCCGGGCGAGGAGGGTTTCTTCACCGAGCGGGTGGTGCGGCTGCCGGATTGCTACCAGCCCAACGACCGCCGGCGCGTCATCGCCGAGGCCACTCCGACCCGCGCGGAGTGCGGGCTGCCGGCCGATGGTTTCGTCTTCTGCTGCTTCAACAGCGCCTACAAGCTGACGCCCGCCCTGTTCGACGGCTGGGCGCGCATCCTGGCGGCGGTGCCCGGCAGCGTGCTGTGGCTCTATGCCGGTAACCCCCAGGTGGTGGCGAACCTGCGCCGCGAGGGCGAAGCCCGCGGTGTGGAACCCCATCGGCTCGTCTTCGCCAAGCCCTTGCCTCATGCCGAGCATCTGGCGAGGCACCGGCTGGCGGACCTGTTCCTCGACACCCTTCCCTACAACGCCCACACCACGGCCAGCGATGCCCTGTGGGCGGGGTTGCCGGTGCTGACACGGCGTGGGACGACATTCGCCGGGCGCGTGGCGGCCAGCCTGCTGCGGGCCGCCGGACTGCCCGAACTGATCGTCGACGGGCAGGAGGCCTATGAGGATGCGGCGGTGGCGCTCGCCCGCTCGCCCGAACGGCTCCGCGACCTGCGGCAGCGGTTGGCGCGCAACCGGCCGGTCTGTGCGCTGTTCGACACGCCGCGCTTCACCCGGCATCTGGAGGCGGCTTACCGGGCGATGTGGGAAATTCACCGGACCGGTGGAACGCCGCGGCCGATAACGATCTCGGCCGACGACACCGGCGGCGCAGCATCCGCCATACAGGGAGAAGGGGAAGTCCCATGACGACCGGCGACAGCGCGGGAAAGCGGCTCCATATCGTCGTCCCCTACCGGGATCGCGAAAGCCATCTCCGGCAGTTCGTGCCGTGGGTGAGCGCCTACTTCGACCGGCTGGTCCCGCGGATCAATTATCGCGTGACCATCGTGGAGCAGGAGGCCGGGCTTCCCTTCAACCGGGGCGCCCTGAAGAATGCCGGGTTCCTGCTGGGCGAGGAGCGGACCGACTACACCTGCCTGCACGACGTCGATTACCTGCCGGTCGATGCCGATTATTCCTGGGCCGACTGCCCCACCCCCATCCTGTGGTACGGGGCGGAACAGCGGCCGGTGGCGCCGGGACGGTCGGACCGTACGGTGACGACCAACCTGGAAAGCACGATGGGCGGCGCGCTGCTGATGCCGAACACGGTCATGCGGCAGGTGGACGGCTATTCCAACGCCTTCTGGGGATGGGGCTACGAGGATTTCGATTTTTCACTGCGGATCCGGGCGCGCCGCATTCCTACCGGCAGGCGCAAGGGGCGCTTCCAGCCGCTTGACCACGACAATGACGGCTTCACGCCGGAAGCGGCGCCGTCCCCCATATCTCTGGTCAACCGCCGCGTCTTTCAGGAGCTCTGGTCCACCGGCAAGATCCCGGCCGGCGACGGGCTGTCCACGCTGTCCTTCGACGTGCTGGACCGCCGCCCCTGCGACGGCGCCGTCGCGGAGGCGCAAGCGCGCTGGGAAATCGTCCGCGTCCGGTTCAACCATGTCCCCAAGCCCGATCAGGCAGCGGCGGCGGCCGCGCACCGGGCCTCGTAGAAGCAGTGGGGGAGCGGCAGGCGCCGCCCCCCGCCTGTGTCACATGCTCGACTTGCCGCCGTGGGCGGACGACCAGCCGACCGGGTCGTTCAGGAACTTCTCGACCTCCGACAGGGTGTTCTCGTCGAAATAGCGGTTGTCGCGGGCGACCTTCAGCACGTCCCACCAGGTGCACAGCGCGTGCAGCCGCACGCCGATGGCATCCATGTTGACCTTCGACTGCGGGAAGATGCCGTAGTGGAAGATCACGAAGGTATCGGTCACCTGGGCGCCGCCGTTGCGCAGCGCGGTGACGAAGTTCTCCTTGCTCTTGCCGTCGGTCGCCAGATCCTCGACCAGCAGGACGCGCTGCCCCTCGGTCAGCAGGCCTTCGATCTGGGCATTGCGGCCGAAGCCCTTGGGCTTCTTGCGCACATACTGCATCGGCAGTTCCAGACGGTCGGCGATCCAGGCGGCGAAGGGAATGCCGGCGGTCTCGCCGCCGGCCACCGCGTCGAGGGCCTCATAGCCGATCTCGCGCTCGATCGTGGCGACCGCGAAGTCCATCAGCGCCTTGCGGGCGCGCGGGAAGGACACGATGCGGCGGCAATCGGTGTAGACCGGGCTGGCCCAGCCCGAGGTGAAGATGAAGGGCGTCTCGGCGTTGAAATGCAGCGCCTTGATCTCCAGCAGGATCTTGGCCGCGGTGGCGGCGATGGTGGCCTGATCGGGCAGGGTCGACATGACGGAAGGCTCCGGAAAACGGGATGGCTCGCGCGGTGCCCCCTGTGTAGCGGCGTGATCGCGGAATCGCAACGGCGGGGGGAGTTGCGGACCTGCCGGACGAGAGATTCGAACCAGGGATTTAGGCGGGGGATTCAGGCGGGGGATTTAGGCCGGGGATTCAGACCGGGATGTCGCCGAACACCCGGCCTGCCGGTTCCGCCGGAGCACCGGGGGCGGCGCTGCCCTTCAGCCAGCGTGCGAACTGGCGGTCGGCGGTGTTGATGTGCAGCATCAGCCATTGCGGCAGGAACTCCGCCAGGCTGTGGCGGACCTCCTCGTCCGCCACCTCGCCGGAAGCGAAGGCATGGACGCGGTCCCAGGCGAGCTGGTGCTGGGCGAGGTGGTCGTCGAGGAAGGGATAGCCCGCCTCCTCCATCACCTGCTGTTCGTCGGCGAAATGCGACTCGGTGTAGGCGACGGCGGCGGCCAGGGTCCTGCGCATCTCCTCGGCCGGATGGCCTTCGGTGACGGCACGCTCGAAGGCCTGGACCAGGGCGATCCACTCGCGATGCTGCTCGTCGATCGATGCGATGCCCAGGACCAGGTCGTCGCTCCACACGAGGCGGCCGTAATCGACGGTGTCGGCACTCTCGCTGTCGCTCATGTCGGCACTCTCGCTGTCGCTCATGGAGCTGTCGATCATGGCGGGACCCGTGCTGGTCGGAGGTGCATCCGGCGGATGGCGCGCGCAGGACGTGCGGCGGCCGGAATCTCCTAGATTTCCCGGCCGCCGGCCGCAAGCATCGGCGATGCTACCAATTGCCGCGTCCCCGTTTCATGACTGCGGTTCGTCCGACTGAACTCAGACGGCGCCGCGGACGCTGCCCAGGAAGCGGTCGACCTGACTGCGCAGCAACTCCGCCTGCTTCGACAGCTCGCCGGAGGAGGAGAGCAGGCGCGAGGCCCCGCTTCCGGTCTCAGACGCCGCCTGCAGGACGCCGCCGATGGACGAGGACACCTCGTTGGTGCCGGCCGCCGCCTGCTGGACGTTGCGGGCGATCTCCATGGTGGCGGCGTTCTGGCCATCGACCGCCTGGGCGATGGTGCCGACGATGTCGTTCACCTCGCCGATCGTCGCGGCGATGCTCTGGATTGCCTGCACCGCGTCGGCGGTCGCCGTCTGGATTTCCTGGATCTGCTGCGAGATGTCGCCGGTCGCCTTCGCGGTCTGGTTGGCGAGGCTCTTCACCTCGCTCGCCACCACGGCGAAGCCCTTGCCAGCTTCGCCGGCGCGGGCGGCCTCGATGGTCGCGTTCAGCGCCAGAAGGTTGGTCTGTCCGGCGATGGAACTGATCAGGTTCACCACGTCGCCAATCTGGTTCGCCTTGGCGGACAGGCCGTCGACGATGCGGTTGGTGCCGTCCGCCTGATCGGCCGCGTGCCTGGCCTTGCGGCTGCTCTCGCCGATCTGCCGTCCGATCTCGGCGATGGAGGCCGCCAGTTCCTCCGCAGCGGCGGCGACGGTCTGGACATTGACCGACGCCTGTTCGGACGCGGCGGCGACGGTGGTCGCCTGGGTCTCGGTATGGTCGGCGGTGGTCGCCAGCGACTGCGCCAGCGTCCGCACCTCGGTCGAGGAGGTGGAAACGCTGTCGACCACGCCCTTCACCTGGCTCTCGAACCGATCGGCCAGCGCCGCCATCTCGGCCCGCTTGCGCTCCTCGGCGGCGTGCTCGGTCTCGGCCTGGCGGCGGCGGAAGGCGTCGGCCTCCACCGCGTTGGCCTTGAACACCTCGACGGCACCGGTGATCTGCCCGATCTCGTCCCGGGACTCGGAGGTCGGCACCGCCACGGTCAGGTCGCCTCTCGCCAGCGTCAGCATTGCGTCGGTCAACCGGCGCAGCGGACGCAAGGCCGCCACCGTCCACAGCCCGAAGCCGGCGGCCAGCAGCAGGGCGGCGCCGCACAGCGACAGCATCAGCGTCTGGAAGCCGCTGGCGACCTCGCGCGTGCGGGCGGCGATCTGCTGGTTCTTGTGTTCCTGCAGGTCGATGAAGGCGTTGATGCGCTTCAGCCATTCGGTGAAGGCCGGGCGGGCGTCCTGCATCAGCGCCTTTTGCGCGCCGGCCATGTCGTTGGCTTTGCGGGCGGCGACGACCGCCTTGAGCGCCGGCAGGGTCTTCGCCTCGATCTCCTTGATGCCGGCAAGCAGGGACCGCTCTTCCGGCTCGATGTCGGCCATGCTCGCGAACATGGCGTCGAGAGGCTTGGCGGATTGCTCGTAGAAGGCGGCCAGCCGGTCGATGTCGGCGAGCGCCGCGGACAGGGTCGTCGGCTCCGTGGCCAGCACCACGTCGCGCAACGCGATGGAGCGGTCATGCACGCTGCCGCGGAAGTTGATGGCGTAGCGCTGCTTGACGCTGTTCACCTCGTTGATCCGGGTGAGGTCGGCGTCGATCTTCCGCACCTCGCGGACGCCGATGACGGTCAGGCTCATCAGGAGAATAAGCACCACGCCGAAGCCGAGGAACAGCCGCGTGCGGATGGTGGCGTGCCGGGAAAGGAACATGGCGGCGCATCCCGTCGAATATGGCCCGATGGGCAAGGGGCTTAACCTACCTCGGAAGAGGTTAAACTTTCGGTAGGCACGAGATGTGGCGCGGAGCGCGCTTGGCAAGCCCGCGGCCAACATATTGCCGGCAGGGGGCGGGTTGCGGATCGGTGCGGGGGCCGCAATATGCGGCGGGCCAGCAACCGTTCGGGAGTTTCCGTCTTGGATCCGTCGATGCCGCCCTCATCCTCGTCCGCCCGGCCGCTGCGACGGCTCCGTTCCCCATCCGCCGGTCTGGTTCTGGCGCTGCTGCCCGCCTTAATGGCGCCGCTCGCTCCCGCTTCCGCCCCCGCTCAGGACAAGACGCAGGACAAGACGGAAGCGGCGGATCCCGCCAAGCCGGGCGCAAGGGCGGAGGACCGAAAGCCCGAGGATCGCAAGCCGGACGATCTCCAAGGCTTCGATCCGCAGCGCAGCGTGACCCGTCACAGCCTGCCGCTCCCGGGAGGGGCGCTGGCCTATGGCGCGACGGCGGAGTTCCTGCCGCTGCGCGATGGTGCTCGGGAGGAACTGGCTGCCCGCATCTTCACAGTGTCCTACACCGCCGATCCGAAAAGCCCGGCCGATGGGCCGCGGCCGGTCACCTTCGTGTTCAACGGCGGGCCGGGTGCCGCGTCGGCCTACATGCATCTTGGTGCGGCGGGACCCAAGGTGGTCGCCTTCGGGCCCGACGGCACCCTGCCGCCGCCGCCCGCCGCGCTCGTCGACAATCCCGACAGCTGGCTGGCCTTCACCGATCTGGTCTTCGTCGATCCGGTCGGGACGGGCTTCAGCCGGGCCGTGAAGCCCGACGAGACGGAGAAGCGCTTCTGGTCGGTGGATGGCGATGCACGGGCGATGGCCGAGATCGTCCGGCTGTGGCTGACCCGCCAGGGACGCTGGTCGTCCCCCACCTTCCTGGCCGGGGAGAGCTATGGCGGTTTCCGCATCGCCAAAATGGCCGACGAGCTGATCGATCAGGTCGGGCTTGCGGTGAACGGGCTGATCCTGGTCTCGCCCGTCGTCGATTTCGCCGCCATCGACGAGGACGGCATCCTCGGCCCGGCCTGGAAGCTGCCGTCGATGGCCGCCGCCGCCGCCGCGCTGGGGCGCAGGCCGGGTACGCCGGAGCAGGCGGCCGATGTGGCGGAGCGTTTCGCGCTCGGTCCCTATCTCACCGGATTGGCCGGGTTGGACTATGGCCGGCTCGACGCCGGGCAGGACGTCTTCGCCGAGGTGGCGCGCATCACCGGCCTGCCGGTGGAGATCGTGCGGCGCCAGCGCGGGCGTGTGCCGATGGGCGTCTTCACGCGCGAGCTCCTGCGCGACCAGGGGCGTATCCTCAGCATCTATGACGGCACCTTCACCGCGGCCGATCCCGATCCGGGCGCGGCCCGCATTCCGTTCGATCCCTTCCTGAAGGGGACGGTGCCGACCTACACGACGGCCTTCGCCGCCTACGCCCATGACGCTCTGGGGGTGCGGACCGACGCGCCCTACCGGCTGCTGAGCGACCGGGTGAACCGGAACTGGGAATGGCCGCGGATGTCGGTGCCGAGCGCCGTCGACGCGCTGCAGACGGCGCTGACCCTGCAACCGGCGCTGCGGGTGCTGATCGTCCATGGCCGCACCGACCTGATCACCCCCTACATGGCCTCGCGCTGGGTGGCGTCCAGGCTGGAGTTGCCGGTGGGCGGGCGCGACCGGGTGGCGGTGACGGTGCATCCGGGCGGGCACATGTTGTACACGCGCGCGGAAGGCCGCGCCGCGCTAGCCGCCGATGCCCGCGCCCTGGTCGAGGAAGCGCTGCGCCGGCGCTGACGAGGCGTGCCGACAAGGCTTCTTGAAAAGGCATGAGAGGATGAATCGAAAAGGGGCGCCCCGGCGGGAGCGCCCCTTTTCGTGTGTCAGTCCCTGGTCCGGCTTAGAACAGACGCAGGATCGACTGCTGCGACTGGTTGGCCAGCGAGAGGGCGATGGTGCCGAGCTGCTGACGGGTCTGCAGCATCAGCAGGCTGGCGCCTTCCTCGTTCTGGTCGGCCAGCGTCAGCTTGCTGGCACCTTCCGTCAGAACGTCGCTGAACTCCTTGGTGAAGCTCTCGCGGGTCGTGATGATGTTCAGGTTGGTCGACAGCGACTGCGACGCGGAGCGGATCGTCGCCTTGGCGTTGTCCAGGCCGGCAACCGCCTTGTCGATGTCGGCGCGGTCCATCCAGTCGTTCTGCGCACCGTCCATCCGCAGACCCTGGCCGCTGGTCGACAGGTTCACCGCGCTAACGGTGATCGAGTTGGTGTTGCGTTCGTTCAGCTGGACCGTGATGTCGTTCGACGTGGTGGCGTCCGAGATCTGCTTGGTGACGATGTTGGCCGAGCAGTTGGCCGTCGCCGCCTGCTGGATCGTCGTGGCATCGACCCCCAGCCGCACCGTGCCGGTGTCGAACGTGAAGGACTGCTCGCCGCCGGTCAGCTTGCCGTCGCCGCGGTCGCTCATGCCATCGCGGGTGACCTGGGCGCCGTTGGAGTTGGTCACCTGGATCTGCAGGTCGACCTTCTTCTCGATGGTCGAGATGCCGTTGCCCTGGTTGTTCGCCGCTTCCAGCAGCTTGCGGTCGACGGTGAAGGACACCACCGTGCCCGACGCGAAGCTTTCCGAGATCCTCTTGGTCAGCGCGTTGGTCGTGCTGGCGGTCACGGTGAAGTCGCGGACCTCGCCGGCCGTGGCCTCACCGGTCAGGATGATCGTGCCGCTGCCGCCCACGCTGGCGGTGGCAACGTCCTTGCCCTGCAGGCGTCCGCCCGAGATCGCGCTGCTGATCGAAGCCGCCAGCTGGTTCGCGACGTTCGTGCTCGCGGTCTGGCCCATGGCAACGTCGCCGGCGGTCGCGGTGTAGCTGAAGGTCTGGCCTGCGACCGTGATGCTGAAGATGTCGCCTTCCTCGACGGTGCCCTTGACGTTCACACCCGATGTCTGCGCGTTGCCAGCCGTGGCGGGCGTCGCCAGGTTGGTCGTCATCGTCTGCGTGTTGTCGAAGTAGGAGATCGTGCGGCTTTCGTTGCCGTCCGACACGATGAAGTCGCGGGTACGGCCGTTGGCGCCGCGGACTTCGATCTGGACGTCGGAGAAGCTGCCCAGCGTGCTGGACATCGTGCCCGACAGCTGCAGGCCGACGAGGCCGTGCTTGTTCTCGGCCTTGGAGATGTCGGCGGTCTTGCCCTCCACCGAGCCGTCGCCCTTGATGCGGATCGAATAGGTGTCGGGGGCGATGACGTTGGTGACGCGGGCGTTGTCGACGCCGGTGATGGTGTTGACGGCGGCACGGGACTCGCTGGTGCTGTCCATGCTCATGCCGTTGCCGTTGATCAGGTTCTTGCCCTGGTAACCGCTGTCGGCGGCCAGCTTGTCGATCTGGTCCTTCAGCGTGTTGAACTGGGCGGCCAGCGACTTGCGGGTGGCCACGGAGGCGGCGTCGGTGCCCAGCGCGGCGTAGGCGGCGGTGGTCAGGCCCTTGGCCTGGTCGACCAGCGAGTCGATCGAGGTCAGGCCCTTGTCGGCGGCCTGGATCGTGCTGATCGACTGGCCCATCGCGTCCTTCAGCGAGGACAGGTCGCCGGCACGCTGGTTCAGGCCCTTGGCGGCGAAGAAGGAGGTGGGACCATCCAGAGCCGAGTTGATCTTGTTGCCCGTCGACAGGATGTTCTGCTTCTTGTCGATACCGGCCTGCGTGCTCTGCAGCTGCAGCAGGTTGGTGCGCATCGAGGCGGTCAGGGTCACATTACCGGCCATGGTCCTAGTCTCCTTCTGAGGCTGTCCCCGCCCTTGGTCATTTGACCGGCGAGGCAACGTGCGTTTTTCCTGACACCACTATTTCAAGCGCCGTGCCAACTGGGTTGGTGTGCCATAAGCTGCTGATTTTCCTATGGAATAAAAATAGGTCGGCAAAAAGGGCAGGGTTGGGGCGGCCCCGGCCGGCGGGGGAGTCGAAAAAGATTCCCGGAATCTTTTGCCGGTGACGGACGGTTCTGCCGATGTGGCCGGCGGCAAGAAACTTCCCACCGCCTTGCCGGCGCGGCTATGGTCTGGCTCCAAACCGCGTCCCAGACATCGAACGCATGACCCCGACGCGGGCCACAGCAGGGAAGGGAGAAGCATCATGACCGGTCGGATCGACGCGCGCCTGGCGGAACTGGGCATCGAATTGCCACAGGCGGCGGCCCCGGTGGCGGCCTATGTGCCCTACACCCGTTCGGGCAACACTCTTTACATCTCGGGCCAGGTCACGGTCTGGAACGGCGAGCGCAAGTTCGTCGGCAAGGTCGGCCAGGACTTTACCGTGGAGCAGGGCAAGGAAGCGGCGCGCCTGTGTGCGCTGAACATCCTGGCCCAGGCCAAGGCCGCGTTGGGCGGCGACCTGGACCGCGTCACCCGCGTGCTGCGGCTGGGCGGCTTCGTCAACTCCGGCCCCGACTTCCACGATCATCCGCTGGTGATCAACGGCGCGTCGGAACTGATGCGCGACGTCTTCGGCGAGACCGGCCAGCATGCCCGCGCCGCGGTCGGCGCCCCGTCGCTGCCCGGCAACGTCGCGGTCGAGGTCGACGCCATCCTGGAAGTGGCCTGACCCGCGAGACGGTGACCGCGGCTTTACCGGGCGCCGACGGTGCCTTGCCGCAACGCGACATGAGGCTTACCTCCTTGCCATCGGTTCAGGGAGACGCATGCATGCCCGACGGCAACGACGCGATCACCGTCAAGGTTCTGACCGGGATCGGCGAGGCGGACCAGCAGGGCTGGGACGCCTGCGCCGGTCCCGGCAATCCGTTCCTGTCCCACGCCTTCCTCCTGGCGCTGGAGGAATCGGGATCGGCGACCGGGAAGTCCGGCTGGCAGCCCAGCCATCTCGCCGCCTTTGACGGCTCCGGCCGGATGGTGGGCGGGGTGCCCGCCTATCTGAAAAGCCATTCCTATGGCGAATACGTCTTCGACCATGCCTGGGCCAACGCCTATGAACGGGCGGGCGGCAGCTATTACCCCAAGCTGCAGGTGGCGGTGCCTTTCACGCCGGTGCCGGGGCCGCGCCTGCTGGTGGCGCCGGGGCCGCAGGCCGATGCGGTCGCCGACGCGCTGGTCGCGGCGCTGGAGCAGGTGGCGCAACGCTACGGCGTCTCTTCCGCCCATGTCACCTTCCCGGAGCGCACGGACTGGGACCGGCTGGGCAAAGCCGGCTGGCTGCAGCGGACCGGCGTGCAGTATCATTGGCACAACCGCGGCTATGGCAGCTTCGACGAATTCCTCGACGCGCTGAATTCCCGCAAGCGCAAGGCGATCCGCAAGGAGAGGCGCGAGGTCGCCGACAGCAGCGTCCGCCTGCACACCCTGACCGGCGGCGATCTGAAGCCGGAGCATTGGGACGCCTTCCACCGCTTCTACCTGGACACCACCGACCGCAAATGGGGCGGCGGCTATCTCAACCGCCGCTTCTTCCAGCTGCTGGGCGAGACGATGGCCGACCGGGTGGTTCTGGTGATGTGCGAGGATGGCGGGGAGTGGGTGGCGGGGGCGCTGAACCTGCTGGGCGACGATGCGCTGTACGGCCGCAACTGGGGCTCGGACGGCCGCTACCGCTTCCTGCACTTCGAGGCGTGCTATTACCGCGCGCTGGATTTCGCCATCGAACGCGGGCTGGCGCGCGTCGAAGCGGGTGCGCAGGGCGAACACAAGATCCAGCGCGGCTACATGCCGGTGCCGACCTACAGCGCCCATTGGATCGCCGACCCCGGTTTCCGCCGCGCCGTGGACCGCTATCTGGCACAGGAACGCCCGGCGATCGAGGCGGAGATCGAAGCGCTGGGCGACGAGATGTCGCCCTACCGGCGGGAGGGCTGAGCCTTACGACCAGCCGGCCAGCACCGCGGCGGCGTCGCTTTCCCGCAAGGGCGCGCGTTCCGGCGGCGGGGCGCCGTCGACGCGCAGGCCCATCAGCGTCTCTACCAGCGGTTCCGGCCCCTCCGTGACGCGGACCTGGCCGCGGGCGGCGATGTGCGGGTGGGCGGGCACCTCCGCCAGTTCCGGCAACGCCTCGAAACAGCAGTCGACCGGGTCGAGCAGGGACTTCCACTCCGCCAGCGTCCGCGTCGCGAACAGCGCCTCCAGCTCCGCCGTCAGGGCGGTCTGGGGCAGGGGATCTTCCTGCCGGGCGATCCAGTCCGGGCGGCCGACCGCCTCGCAGAAGCCTTGCCAGAACTTGGCCTCCAGCGCCGACAGGGTGGCGAAGCGGCCATCGGCGGTGCGGTAGATGCGATAGCAGGCGGCGCCGCCCGACAGCAGCGCCTCGGCGCGCTTCGGCATGGTGCCGCGCGCTGCGGCGGTCAGCGTCATGCCCTGCCAGCCCAGCACCGATTCCATGATCGACAGGTCGAGGAAGCAGCCCTGTCCCGACCGTTCCCGTCCGAACAGCGCGCCGGCCACCGCCAGCGCCGTCTGCTGGGCGGACGCGAAATCGGCCACCGGCAGGTAGCTGATGACCGGCCGGTCCGGCAGCCCGGAGGCATCCAGCCCGCCGCCGACCGCCATATAGTTCAGGTCGTGCCCGGCCCGCGTGGCATAGGGGCCGTCATAGCCCCAGCCCGACAGGCTGGCATGCACCAATCGCGGATTGAGCTGCCGCAGCCGCTCGCGCCCCAGCCCCAGCTTGTCCATCACGCCCGGCCGGTAGCTTTCGATCAGCGCATCGGCCTTCGCCAGCAGCTCTTCGAGAGCCTTGCGCCCCTCCGCCGACTTCAGGTCGAGCCGGATGACGGTCTTGCCGGCGTTCAGCAGCTTGTAGGCGGCGGTGGTGCCGTCGCTGTCCGTGGGACCCAGCCGGCGCAGCGGATCACCCGCCGGCGGCTCCACCTTCACCACCGTGGCGCCCAGGTCGCCGAGAAGCTGGGCCGCATGCGGTCCCGGCAGATACTGGCCGAGGTCGATGACGCGCAGTCCGGTCAGGAAGGGCAGGGGCATGGCGGTGCTCGCTCTTGGTTGGTGGTAGGGTGTCGGCTGGCGATTGCCCCCACCTAACCTCCCCCGCTGGGCGGGGGAGGGACTGCCGCCGTACGCCGACAAAGTTCCGATCCCTCCCCCGCCCAGCGGGGGAGGTTAGGTGGGGGCCTAACTTCCGCCTCTAGAGTAACTCACCCCCCCGTCACGCTCATATGCCGCCCCACCGCAGGACCCTGGTGGCGGCGGTCGATGATGAAGTCGTGGCCCTTGGGCTTGCGGGTGATGGCCTCGCGCACCGCGTCGATCAGCGGGCCGTCCTCGTCGCTGACGCGCAGCGGCGTGCGCAGGTCGGCGGCGTCCTCCTGGCCCAGGCACATGTACAGCGTGCCGGTGCAGGTCAGCCGCACGCGGTTGCAGCTTTCGCAGAAATTGTGGGTCAGCGGCGTGATGAAGCCGACGCGCTGGCCGGTCTCCTCCACCCGCACATAACGGGCGGGGCCGCCGGTGCGGTGGTCGCTCTCGGTCAGGGTCCAGCGCTTCTGCAACTCCGCCTTCAGCATGGTCAGCGGCCAATACTGGTCCATGCGGGCGCCCTCGCCGATGTCGCCCATTGGCATGACCTCGATGAAGGTCAGGTCGAAGCCCTGCTCGCCGCACCAGGCGACCATGCGGTGGACCTCGTCGTCGTTGACGCCCTTCAGCGCCACCGTATTGATCTTGATCTTCAGCCCGGATTCCTTGGCCGCCTGGATGCCGCCCAGGATCTTGTCCAGCTTGCCCCAGCGGGTGATGGCCTGGAATTTGTGCGGGTCCAGCGTGTCGAGCGACACGTTGATCCGCCGCACCCCCGCCTCATACAGCCCGGCCGCATGCTTGAACAGCATGGTGCCGTTGGTGGTCAGCGTCAGTTCGTCCAGGTCGCCCGACTCGATGTGGCGGCCGAGCGAGCGGATCAGCCGCATCACGTCGCGCCGGACCAGCGGCTCGCCGCCGGTCAGCCGCAGCTTGCGCGTGCCCAGCTTCACGAAGGCACTGCACAGCCGGTCCAGCTCCTCCAGCGTCAGCACCTCCGCCTTGGGCAGGAAGCTCATGTCCTCCGCCATGCAATAGACGCAGCGAAGGTCGCAGCGGTCGGTCACCGACACGCGCAGATACTCCACCTTCCGGCCGAACGGGTCGATCAGCGGAGCGGTGGCGGCTGGCGATTGGGTTTCGGACACTGGATCGATCATCGGTGGACTCCACGGGCGGCCGCTGGCGGGCCGCCACAGTATATGTTCGCTACACATACGATGTGCAACGATCGCGGGAGCGTATTCCACATCACGGTATGCCGACTTTGACGATGATCAAGAGTTCCCGGCGTCACATCAGCTTTTGTCGCACTGCCGCCAGTTGTGCTTCCCGCTGCGCCTCTTCGCGTTCGCGCAGGTCGTCGTCGGTGGTGCGGGGCACCGGCGGGCGGCCCATCGCGAAGGGCTCGCTGCCGCGCTCGAACTGGTCGCGGACGCGGCAGTCTTCGCACATGCGGATGCGGTTGGCGGCCTCCGGCGTCGCGAACATCCAATGCTTGCCGGCCAGCGTCGTCACGATCTTCTCGATCGCCGACTTGGTGGCGAAGGGCTTGCCGCAGGACACGCAGCAGAAGGGTTCCTCCTCCTTGATCACCGTCGCACCGCGCGCCTGGTCGCGGAAGTCGATCTCCGGCACCAAGGAGATGACCTTCTCCGGACAGGTGGTCTTGCACAGGCCGCACTGCACGCAGGCGTCCTGGGCGAAGGACAGCATCGGCTTGTCGGCATTGTCGAGCAGCGCGCCGGTGGGGCAGGCGCCGACGCAGGACAGGCAGAGCGTGCAGCCCTCCACATTCACCGACACCCGGCCGAAGGGGGCGCCCGGCGGCAGCGGCAGCACCTCCACCGGCGCAGGAGCGACCTTGTGCAGATGGCGAAGCGCCAGCATGGTCACGGTGCGCTTCGGCCCCATCGGCAGGAACATCCCGGCCTCGACCGGGTCGGCCGGCAGGGCCCAAAGCTCGTCCGCCACCGCGTCGGGGTCGGCGGCGTCGATCACCGCCACCCGGCCGGAGCCGTAGCCGAGCCCGCTGAAGGCGGCTTCCGCCAGCCCGACCTGCGAGGCCAGCCCGGCCGTTTCCCCCTCGTTCTCCGGCCCGGTCAGGACGCGGACATGGGTGCAGCCATAGGCGAGCGCCAGCGCGAACAGGTCGAAGCCGATCTGCGTCACCTCGTGCAGGGCGAAGGGCAGCACGCGGGCCGGCAGGCCGCGGCCGTGCCGGGACATCATGCCGACCAGTTCGTCGCCATGGCGCGGGTCGTGGACCAGCAGGGCGGGGGCGACGCCGCCGGCCTTCCGGTAGGTGGTCAGCAGCGTGCGCAGCCGCTCATACACTGTGACGGCTGGCGGCAGGGCATAGGTGGCGGCCCCGGTCGGGCAGACGGCGGCGCAGGACCCGCAACCGGCGCAGACATGCGGGTCGATGGACACATGGTCGCCGTTCGGCGTGACCGCCCCGGTCGGGCAGACGTCGAGGCAGCGGGTGCAGCCGATCTTGCGGCTGCGCGAATGGGCGCAGAGATCGGCCTTGAAGTCGACGAAGCGCGGCTTCTCGAACTCGCCGACCAGATCGGCGATCTCCAGCAGGGCCTTCGCCACCTGGACCGGGCTGTCGGGATCGGGGCGGATGTAGCCGTCGCGGCGCTTGTGGTCGGGGAACAGCGGCGTCCCGCCGGTCAGGTCGAGGATCAGGTCGCAGCGGGCCGACGCCCCCTGCCGCACCGGCTCGAACCCCAGCGTTCCGCGCGAGGAGGGCAATGCCGGGGCATAGTCGTCCACCACGATCTCGAAGGCGCCGACCCAGCCGCGCCCGCTGCGGATGCGCCCGCGGAAGATCGCGACGTCCATCACCTGCGGCGGTGCGATGTCCTTGGGGTTGGTCAGCAGGACGGTGACGTCCAGGTGCTTCGCCAGCTGCCGCCCGGCCTCGATGGCGCGCTCGTCTGTGCCGTAGACCAGGCAGGTGCCCTGAGAGGTCAGGGTCAGGGCACCTGTCGGCGGGATCGGCAAGGCGGCCTCGGCCAGCAGCGCCGCGATCTTCGGCAGGGCCTGGGCGCCCTCGTCCGACCAGCCGGCGCGCTCGCGGATGTTGGTGAAGGTCAGCGCGGTGTCCGGCGCCACCTCCGCCGCGACCTCGCTGAATAGCGGTGCTTCCTGCGTGCAGGCGACCAGCAGCGGCTGGCCGTTGGCGACCGCCTTCTCGAAGCGGTCGAGCTGCGCCCGGCACAGCTGGGTGTGCACGGTGACGGCGCTGCCGTCGCCGCATGCCTTGCCCAGCGCCGCACCGTCCAGCGCGATGCTGTGCGCACAGTCGCAGACGAGCACCGTCCGATCGCCGATCTTCATCGTCCCCAAAACTCCTGTCGCTTGGGGCTGACGCCCCTGGCCTGCCGACACTCATATGGGGGAATGCGGCGCAATGGGAACGGGAATCTTATCGGGATCGATCCGGATAAACGCTGACTGGACCGTTCCTGCGACCCTCCCGGATCGGCAGGGTCGCAGGAAATCGATGCTCCTTACGCCCCCGGCTCGTTGGCGTTGGGGAAGAACAGCTGTTCGCCGTTGATGGTGTAGTCGGCGATGGCCTTCTGGCCCTCGGCCGAGACCAGCCAGTCGACGAAGGCCTGCCCGTCGGCCGCCTTGACGTGGGCGAACCTGGCCGGGTTGACCGGCATCGCGCCATACTGGTTGAACAGGCGCTTGTCGCCCTCCACCAGCACCGTCAGCGGGCCGCGGTTCTTGAAGTTCAGCCAGGTGCCGCGGTCGGTCAGCGTATAGCCGTTCATCGCGGCGGCGGTGTTCAGCGTCGGGCCCATCCCCTGGCCGATGGAACGGTACCAGCTCTCCTTGGGCTCCGCCTTGGCCGGGTCGAGGCTGGCGGTCTTCCACAGCGCGAGTTCGGCCTTGTGCGTGCCGCTGTCGTCGCCGCGCGACACGAAGGGGGCCTTGGCGGCGGCGATCTTGGACAGGGCGGCGGCGACGTCCTTGCCGCCCTTGATGCCGGCCGGGTCGGCGGCCGGGCCGACGATGACGAAGTCGTTGTACATCACCGGCTTGCGCAGGGTGGAGAAGCCTTCGGCGACGAACTTCTCTTCGGACGGCTTGTGGTGGACGAACAGCACGTCGGCGTCGCCGCGCTTGGCGAGGTCGATGGCCTGTCCCGTGCCCTTGGCGACGACCCGCACCTCGATCCCGGTCTTGGCGGTGAATTTCGGCAGGATGGAGCCGAACAGGCCCGAATCCTCGGTCGAGGTGGTGGAGGCCACCGTGATGAAGCGGTCGGCGGCCGATGCGGCCGACGGGACGGCGGTCTGGATCAGGCCGATCAGGGCCGCGGCTGCGGCGACCCCCAGCACGAACGAACGGCGCAGCATCGCGTCACTCCTCCCACAGGCGTTGTTGCCTGGAACGCATAGCGCAGACCGGCCATCCTTGCAAAGGCTTGCCAAGCTTCCGTCGATTTTGCCGCATACCGGAAAAACCGGTTCGGGTCAGGCGCGCTCGCCCGTCTCCTTCAGCAGCGCAGCGGTGAGGTTGACGGCCAGGGACAGTGTCATCAGGACGAGGCCGAGCGCCAGCGCCATCGGCAGGTCGCCCTTGCTGGTTTCCAAGGCGATGGCGGTGGTCATAACGCGGGTCACATGCTCGATGTTGCCGCCGACGATCATCACGGCGCCGACCTCCGCCGACGCACGCCCGAACCCGGCCAGCACGGTGGTGACGAGGCTCCAGCGCGCTTCCGACAGCAGGGTCGCCAGCCGCCGGAACGGCCCGGCGCCGGTGACGCGCAGCAGGTCGTCATACTCGACCAGCAGATCCTCCACCGTCTGGCGGGAGAGGGAGGCGACGATCGGCACGATCATCACCGTCTGGGCCACGATCATTGCGGTGGGCGTGAACAGCAGCCCCAGCACCCCGAACGGGCCGGAGCGCGACAGCAGCAGATAAACCACCAGCCCGACCACCACCGGCGGCAGTCCCATCAGCGTATTCAGCAGGATGGCGACCGCACGCCGTCCGGGGAAACTCAGCGCCGCGACGGCGGCACCCAGCGGCAGGCCGATCAGCGTGGCGGCGGCGACGGCGGTCAGGCTGACCCGCAGCGACAGCCCGACGATCTGCATCAGCCCGTGGTCCAGCGTGGCGATCATGGTGACGGCCAGCGCCATGGCCTGGGAAAAATCGTGCATCGCGTCCAGATCAAAAATGGAATTGCTTGGGCCGGGGACTTGTCCGAAGACCGGCGCTCGCCCACACTCGCGCGCATGAGCCCTATCATGAGTCTTAAGACCTTCACCATAGCGCCGGATCCGGCCGACCCCAAGCTGACGGAGCGCGTCCGCGGCCTGGACCAGGACGGCCGCGAGATCGAAACCGCCGTGACGGTGGAACGGCCGCTGACCCTGTACCTGAACGGGCAGGAGATCGTCACCATGATGACGATCGGCGACTATCCCGACTGTCTGGCCGTCGGCTATCTGCTGAACCAGAACATGCTGCGGCGCGACGACCGCATCACCGGCATCGACGTGGACGAGGAGACGGACACCGTCGTCGTCCGCACCGAGCGCGCGACCGACTACGAAGCCAAGCTGAAGAAGAAGACGCTGACCTCCGGCTGCGCCCAGGGCACCGCCTTCGGCGACGTGATGGAGACCTTCGAGTCCGTCAGCCTGCCGACCGATCTGCGGCTCCGCACCTCGTGGATCTACGCGCTGTCGAAGCAGATCAACCTGCAGCCCAGCCTGTATCTGGAGGCCGGGGCGATCCATGGCTGCGTGCTGTGCCAGGAGGACCGGCCGCTGATCTATATGGAGGATGTCGGCCGCCACAATGCGGTGGACAAGGTTGCCGGCTACATGCACCTGAACGGCATTCCGGCCGGGGACAAGATTTTCTACACCACCGGGCGCCTGACCTCTGAGATGGTGATCAAGACCGTGCAGATGGGCATTCCGATCCTGGTCTCGCGCTCCGGCTTCACCGCCTGGGGCGTGCAGCTGGCGCGGCAGGCCAACCTGACGCTGGTCGGCCGGGCCAAGGGCAAGCGCTTCATCGCGCTGGCCGGCACCGACCGGCTGGTCTTCGACGCCGATACGGCCGCGACCGCGGACGAGGACCGCCGGCATGGACGCAAGGGAAGCCGCGATGACGACTGACACAGCACACAGGGATATCGGCGGCGTCCTGCTGGCCGGCGGCCTGTCGCGGCGGATGGGCGGCGGCGACAAGTGCCTGCGCCCGCTGGGCGGCCAGACCATCCTGGAGCGGATCGTCGCCACCGTCCGGCCGCAGGTCGGACCGCTGGTGCTGAACGCCAACGGCGACCCGGCCCGCTTCGCCCATCTCCATCTGCCGGTCGCGGCGGATGTGGTGGAGGGTTATGCCGGGCCGCTCGCCGGCGTGCTGACCGGCATGGAGTGGATGCGCGGCACCGCCCCCGGCGTCGCCTGGATCGCCAGCTTCGCCACGGACGCGCCCTTCATACCGCGGGATCTCGTCACCCGCATGGCCGCGGCGCTGGAGCGGGAGGGTGCCGACCTCGCCTGCGCCCGGTCGGGCGGGCAGGAGCATCCCGTCTTCGGGCTTTGGCCGATCCGGCTGGCCGGCGATCTGCGCCGGGCGATGGTGGAGGAGGGCATCCGCAAGGTCGATGCCTGGACCGCCCGCTACCGGCTGGCCGTCGCCGATTTCGACGTCGAACCGGTCGACCCCTTCTTCAACACCAACCGGCCGGAGGATCTGGCCGAGGCGGAACGCCTGCTGGCGTCGGGACGCGTGTGATGATGGAACCCCTTGGCACCCAATCGCTGGAGCGCATCGAGACGATGCCGCTGGGCATCGTGGTGGAGCGCCGCCGCGGCGTCACCGCCTGGGCCGAGTGGAGCTGGCGCCCGGTGTCGGTCATTCCCGGCGCCGGCCCGGTCGATCCGCCCGGCCGCGTCCTGATGGAGGGCGAGGGCTGGACCCACAGCCATGCCGCCACCCTGACGCTGGAGCTGTTCCGCACCGACACCGAAGGCTACCGCCTGAACCTGTCGCAGGACCCGCCGCGCCTGTGGGTGGTGATGCGCCCCGGACCCGACGGTGAGGAGCTGGTGCCCTTCACCGTCACCGCGTCGGCCCATGAAGGGGAGGGCTATCAGGTCGGCAGCGACGTGGTGGAAACCGTGCCGATGCCTGCGGAGGTGATCGCGCTGGTCCGTGATTTCGTCGAGCAGCACCATGTCGACGTCCCCTTCCACAAGCGCGAACGCAAGCGTCACTTCGAGAAGGATGAGCGGCAGCGATGAGCGGCGAAGCCTTCCTGTCGCGCTGGTCGCGCCTGAAACGCACGGCCGTCAAGCCGGAACCGGAGGCCGTCGATGTTGCGCCGCCCGTCGAGGAGAGCGCTGCGCTTCCGGTCGCGGTTGCCGACGAGGTGCCGGCTGATCCCGCGGAGCCGGACGCTCAGGCAACGGCTGACGGCGAAGCCGACGACCCGCTGAAGGACCTGCCGCCGATCGAGGAATTGACCGGCGAGTCCGACTTCACCCCCTTCCTGCGCGCCGAGGTGCCGGAGGATCTGCACCGGCAGGCCCTGCGCAAGCTGTGGACCTCCGACCCGATCTACGCCAACGACGACGGGCTGAAGGACTACGCCGACGACTATGCCAGCCTCTTCACCGGCAACGTTCCGGTGAAGACCCTCTACCGCGTCGGCGAAGGCTTCCTGAACATGCTGGACGAAGCGGCGGAAGGGGTGGCGGAGGGAGCGGAGCCTTCTCCCGTCCCTGCTGCCGATGCCGAACTTGCAGAGGCAAGCGATACCTCCTCTCCCCAACAACCAATTCCCTCCTCCCCCCGGGGAGAGGGTTAGGGTGAGGGGGGCGCGTTGCGGAACCTCATCATTCCGCGCGCAGTCCCCATCGTCCCAAAATCCTCCCCATGCATCCCCCTCATCCCGACCCTCTCCCCAGGGGGGAGAGGGAGTGTTCTCCCCCTTCGCAATTGTCCCCTCAAATTGCGACCAATCGTCGCGCCGTATTGGACGCCCTCAAAATCCAGGGGCGCTCTGTTAGCGCGAGCATAGCGCAGCGACAAAGATTCATTTGTCTCCCCTTCCGGACGCGTCCTTAGTTGACAAAAGGATAGGTTCAGTCCTTCTATTATCTGCCTGCGCAATGCTAAGCCACTGTAAGGCAACGGCTTTTCGCAGGTGCATCAAAAGTGGTTTCGGATGGGGCCAACGGACGGCGCGCGGTCAGACCGCGGACGCCGGCATCCCCGTCTGTGTGTCCGGGAGGAGTTTGCGGCGCGTGTCCAGGGCCGTCGATCATACCGTTCCCCCCGCGGTCGCGGAGGAGGAACTGCTGCGCGCGCAGGTCTACGGCCTGCTGGCCCGCCTGCTGTCGCGCGCGCCCGACGCGGACTTCCTGGCCGCGCTGGCCGGCGTGGCGGGGGAGGGCGGCGAGTTCGGCGCGGCTCTCGACCGGCTGGCCGAAGCGGCGCGCGGAAGCGACCCCGCCGCTGTGGAGGAGGAGTTCACCACCCTCTTCATCGGCGTCGGCGGCAGCGAGCGCACCCCCTACGGCTCCTACTACCTGACCGGATTCCTGAACGAGAAGCCGCTGGCGGAGCTGCGCGTCGACATGGCGCGGCTGGGCATCGCCCGCGCCGACGGCGTGAGGGAGCCGGAGGACCACATCGCAGCGCTGTGCGAGATGATGGCCGGCCTCATCGGCGGCGAGTTCGCGCCGGAGGACGGCGTCACGGTCGGTCTCGATGCGCAGCGGGCATTCTTCGACCGCCATGTCGGCTCCTGGGCCGGGCGGTTCTTTGCGGATTTGGAGACCTCGCCGTCGGCCCGCTTCTACCGGGCGGTCGGTGCGGTCGGACGAAGTTTTCTGGCGGTCGAGGCGCGCGCCTTCGACCTTGCGGCGTAAAGGTGAGGAGCGAAGCCATGACGCGGAACGCGGTCAAAGCCAAAGAAGAAGCTGCCAAGCAGAACACGAATCCATCGCTCGCCCGGCGCGACCTGTTTCGCGTCGCCGGCCTGGGCGTCGGTGCGCTGGGCGCCGTCGCCGCCGGGGTGACCGCCACCGGCGGGACCGCGGAGGCCGCCCCGGCGGAGACCGTCTCCACCGGCTACCGCGAGACCGATCACGTCCGGCGGGTCTACGAACTGAGCCGCTTCTAAGAGGAACGCCCCGATGCTCATCAAGAAAAGCTCGGCCACCTCGGGCGGCCGTCACCTTGCCCGCACCCTGTCGCAGACGCTGGCCTCCGCCACCGGCGTCACGGTCGACCGCCGCGCCTTCCTGCGCACCTCCGGTATCGCCGCCGGCGGCGCCGCGCTCGCCTCCGCGATGCCGTTCGGCATGGTGAAGAAGGCCGACGCCGCCACCGCGGCCGCCGTCGCCGGCGCGCCCGTCAAGCAGGTCAAGTCGATCTGCACCCACTGCTCCGTCGGCTGCACCGTGGTGGCCGAGGTGCAGAACGGCGTCTGGATCGGGCAGGAGCCCGGCTTCGACAGCCCGATCAATTTGGGCGCGCACTGCGCCAAGGGCGCGTCCGTGCGCGAGCACGCCCACGGCGACCGCCGCCTGCGCTATCCGATGAAGATGGTCGACGGCAAGTGGACCCGGATCAGCTGGGACCAGGCGATCGAGGAGGTTGGCTCCAAGCTGCTGTCGATCCGCGAGCAGTCCGGCCCGGATTCGGTGTTCTGGCTCGGCTCCGCCAAGCACAGCAACGAGCAGGCCTATCTGTTCCGCAAGTTCGCGGCGTTCTGGGGCACCAACAACGTCGACCATCAGGCGCGCATCTGCCACTCCACCACGGTGGCCGGCGTGGCGAACGTCTGGGGCTACGGCGCCATGACGAACAGCTACAACGACATCCAGAAGTCGCGCGCGCTGTTCTTCATCGGCTCCAACGCCGCCGAGGCGCACCCCGTCGCCATGATGCATGTGCTGAAGGCGAAGGAGCAGAACAACGCGCCGCTGATCGTCGCCGATCCGCGCTTCACCCGCACCGCCGCCAAGGCCGACGAGTACATCCGCTTCCGTCCCGGCACCGACGTGGCCCTGGTCTGGGGCATCCTCTGGCACGTTCTGCAGAACGGCTGGGAGGACAAGGACTACATCGCCAAGCGCGTCTATGGCTTCGACGACATCCGCGCCGAGGTTGCCAAGTGGACGCCGGAAGAGGTTGAGCGCGTCACCGGCGTTCCGGGCTCGCAGCTGAAGCGCGTCGCCCGCACGCTGGCCTCCAACCGTCCGGGCACGCTGGTCTGGTGCATGGGCGGCACCCAGCACCACATCGGCAACAACAACACCCGCGCCTATTGCGTGCTGCAGCTGGCGCTGGGCAATGTCGGTGTGGCCGGCGGCGGCACCAACATCTTCCGCGGCCACGACAACGTGCAGGGTGCGACCGATTTCGGCGTCACCTCCGACAGCCTGCCCGGCTACTACGGTCTGGCCGAGGGCGCGTGGCGCCACTGGGCGCGCGTCTGGGATGTGCCGTACGACGCCGTGCTGGCCCGCTTCAAGGACAAGAAGCTGATGGAGGCCACCGGCATCCCGGTGTCCCGTTGGTTCGACGGCGTCCTGGAAGCCAAGGAGAACCTGGACCAGCCCAACCCGGTCAAGGGCATGGTCTTCTGGGGCCACGCGCCGAACAGCCAGGTCCGTCTGCCCGACATGAAGAAGGCGATGGAGAAGCTGGAGCTGCTGGTGGTCGTCGATCCGTTCCCGACGATGACCGCCGTGCTGCCGGACCGCAAGGACAACTTCTACCTGCTGCCGGCCGCCACCCAGTTCGAGACGGTCGGCTCGCGCACCGCGTCCAACCGCTCCGTCCAGTGGTCCGACAAGATCATGGAGCCGCTCTTCGAATCGAAGGTGGACCATGAGATCATGTATCTGTTCGCGAAGAAGTTCGGCTTTGCCGAGCCGCTGTTCAAGAACATCAAGGTCGAGGGCAATGTCCCGGTGATCGAGGACATCACCCGCGAGTGGAACCGCGGCATGTGGTCCGTCGGCTACACCGGCCAGTCGCCGGAGCGTCTGAAGCTGCACATGCAGCATCAGGCCACCTTCGACAAGACGACGCTGCGCGCCGTCGGCGGTCCGTGCGACGGCGATTACTTCGGCCTGCCCTGGCCCTGCTGGGGCACGCCGGAGATGAAGCATCCGGGTTCGGCCAACCTGTACGACACCTCGCTGCCGGTGGCCGAGGGCGGCGGCGCCTTCCGCGCCCGCTTCGGCGTGGAACGCAACGGCGTGACCCTGCTGGCCGAGGGCTCCTATCCGGAAGGGTCGGAGATCAAGGACGGCTATCCGGAAGTCACCATGGCGATGCTCCAGAAGCTGGGCTTCGACAAGGACCTGACGGAACAGGAGTTGGCGGTCATCCAGAAGATCGGCGGCGAGAAGATCGGCGCCGTGTCCTGGACCACCGACCTGTCGGGCGGCATCCAGCGCGTGGCGATCAAGCACGGCCTGAACCCGCCGGGCAACGCCAAGGCCCGTTGCGTCGCCTGGAACTTCCCGGACCCGGTTCCGATCCACCGCGAGCCGCTCTATACCCCGCGCCGCGATCTGGTCGCCAGCTACCCGACCTATGCGGACACCAAGTCCTGGCGCGTGCCGACCCTGTACAAGTCCATCCAGGACCGCGACGTGTCGAAGGAGTATCCGATCATCCTCACCTCCGGCCGTCTGGTCGAGTATGAGGGCGGCGGCGACGAGACGCGCTCCAACCCCTGGCTGGCCGAGCTGCAGCAGGACATGTTCGTCGAGATCAACCCGTTCGACGCCAACAACGCCGGCATCAAGGACGGCCAGATGGTGTGGGTGGAAGGCCCTGAGAAGGGCAAGGTGAAGGTCAAGGCCATGGTGACCGAGCGTGTCGGCCGCGGCGTCGCCTTCATGCCCTTCCATTTCGGCGGCGTGTACCAGGGGCAGGATCTGCGCTCCAAGTACCCGGCCGGAGCCGACCCGATCGTTCTGGGCGAGGCCGCCAACACGGCGACCACCTACGGCTACGATTCGGTGACCCAGATGCAGGAAACCAAGACCACCCTTTGCCGCATCCAGGCGGCCTGACGCGCGGGAGTTTGAACCATGGCCCGGATGAAATTCCTGTGCGACGCCGAGCGCTGCATCGAGTGCAATGCCTGCGTCACCGCCTGCAAGAACGAGAATGAGGTTCCCTGGGGCGTCAACCGCCGCCGCGTCGTGACCATCAACGACGGCAAGCCCGGGGAGCGGACGATCTCGGTCGCCTGCATGCATTGCTCCGACGCGCCCTGCATGGCGGTCTGCCCCGTCGACTGCTTCTACCAGACCGCCGAAGGCGTGGTCCTGCACAACAAGGACCTGTGCATCGGCTGCGGCTATTGCTTCTACGCCTGCCCGTTCGGCGCGCCGCAGTACCCGCAGGCCGGCAATTTCGGCACCCGCGGCAAGATGGACAAGTGCACCTTCTGCTCGGGCGGTCCGGAGGCCGACAATTCGGAGGCCGAGTTCAAGAAGTACGGCCGCAACCGTCTGGCCGAAGGCAAGCTGCCGCTCTGCGCCGAGATGTGCTCGACCAAGGCGCTGCTGGCCGGCGACGCCGACAAGGTGTCGGACATCTACCGCGAGCGCGTGACCGCCCGCGGCTTCGGCTCCGGCGCCTGGGGCTGGGGCACCGCATACCAGACCAAGTCGGGTCAGGAGCGCGGCCAGCCCGGCAGTTCGCTGTTCCAGGGCACCGGCGGTGCGGCCGGCGGGGCTCCTGTGCAGAAGCAGGGGCTGTGACGGTGACGATGGTGGGGACGCGCACTGTCCTGCTGGTATTCGGCGCTTCGCTCCTCCTGGCCGGGTGCCAGGAGGACGCGACCCCGCGCCCGATCCATCTGGACAAGGGCGTCTACCGGGGCGCGGCCGACACGCCGCGCACCGCGGACGAGGTGCGCGCGCTGCAACGGCGCGCCGCCTATCAGGGTGTGCGATAGGGAGCGTCCGATGGAAGGTCATCGCATGAAGGCGGCTATCGCCGCTCTGCTGCTCGGGATCGGCCTTGCCGCCGGCGCGGCACTGCCGGCCGCCGCCCAGTCCAGCGTCCGCGTCGGCGGTCCGGTGGATCAGCAGGCCAACAGCCAGCAACTCGAACGTGAAGCGCCGCCGGTGCCGACCCAGATCCCTGGGAAGAGCATCGCCGAGGGCTGGCACGGCATCCGCCTGGGCGAGCAGGGCACCGTCTCCATCCCCAACAAGCAGGCCGGCGTCCTGATCCAGTCGGAAGGCGAGGCTTGGCGCGCGGTGCGTAACGGGCCGCTCAGCCAGTACGGCACCTGGGTGCTCGCCGGCATCATGGCCCTGCTGGTTCTGTTCTTCCTGGTCCGCGGGCGCATCCGCATCGACGGCGAGAAGACCGGCCGCACCATCCAGCGCTTCAACGCCTTCGAGCGTGGCGTGCACTGGCTGACCGCCGGCAGCTTCGTCGTGCTCGCCATCTCCGGTCTGAACGTGCTGTACGGCCGCTACACGCTGCTGCCGCTGATCGGGCCGGAGCCCTTCGCCGCCTTCACCCATTACGGCAAGTTGGCGCACAACTTCCTGGGCTTCGCCTTCATCCTGGGCGTGGCGCTGATCTTCGTCATGTGGGCCCGGCACAACATTCCGTCCCGCCATGACCTGACCTGGTTCCTGAAGGCGGGCGGCCTGTTCTCAAAGGGCGTCCACCCGCCGGCGCACAAGTTCAACGGCGGTCAGAAGGTCATCTTCTGGTCCACCGTGGTCGGCGGTGCTGCGCTGGGCTTCACCGGCGTGCAGCTGATCTTCCCCTTCAGCTTCGCCACGCTGGAGGAGCTGCAGCTCTACCAGCTGGCCCATGCTGCGATTGCCGTCATCATGATCGCCATCATCCTGGCGCACATCTACATCGGCTCCGTCGGCATGGAAGGCGCCTTCGCCGCCATGGGCGACGGTCAGGTCGAACTGCAATGGGCGCGCGAGCACCATTCGCTGTGGGTCGAGGAAGTCACCGGCGAGAAGGTGCGCCACGGCCATCATCACGGGACGCCGGCGGAGTAGGGGCTGCTCGGCTGACGGTGCTAGACCCCCACCCCAACCCTCCCCCGCTGAGCGGGGGAGGGGGCCGCTGTTGATGCGGGAGAGCGTCGCTCTGCGAAGTGGCGGCAGTCCCTCCCCCGCCCAGCTCTCGCACAAAGCTTTGCTTTGTGCTGACGCGGCAGGCGGACCGTAGATCCGCTGAGAGCGGGGAAGGTTAGGTGGGGGGCTAACGCCGACAAAGCTCTAAGCCCCCTTGACCCCCACCAAACTCCATGGCCCCTTTGCGCTCCCATCGCCCCGGATGCGCCCGCCATGACCCACCACCTCGCCGAACGCCAGGCCGTGATCGACGGTTGCCTTGCCATGAACCGGCTGGGCATCAACCAGGGCATGTCGGGAAACCTGTCGCACCGGGTCGAGGGCGGATTCCTGGTCACGCCGACCAGCATGTCCTATGACGCGATGACCCCCGACGACATCGTCGAGATGGGCTTCGACGGCACCTATCTGGGCCACCGCCGGCCCTCGTCGGAATGGCGGATTCATCGCGACATCCTGCGGGCGCGGCCGGATGTGACGGTCGTCCTCCATGCCCATCCGACCTTCGCCACCGCGCTGGCGGTGCATGGCCGCGGCATCCCGTCCTTCCATTACATGGTGGCCTTGGCCGGCGGCGATTCGATCCGTTGCGCCCCTTACGCCACCTTCGGCACGCAAGACTTGTCGGACCACGCCCTGACGGCTCTGGACGGTCGGTTGGCCTGCCTGTTGGCGAACCATGGCATGATCGTGCTGGGGACGAGCGTGGCAAGCGCCCTGTCCCTGGCCGTGGAGGTCGAGACGCTGGCCCGCCAGTATCTCTACGCCCAGCAGTTCGGCGAACCGGTGATCCTGCCGCCCGACGAGATCGCGCGGGTGGCGGAGAAGATGCGGCGGATGAAATACGGCCAGCCGGTCGACGACAACGACGCGCCGGAAGACACCGCGCGCCCCCGCCTCTGATCGTCACGCGTCCGGTTACGGTCCGATCTGCGTCATTGAGGTGCTGCCGGCGAGATGGCCGGCCGGCTTCAGCGAAGCGACCCGCAGCAGCGGCTTGGCATTTCCGACGGCCTCCACCTGCAGCGCACGTTCTTCCGCCGGTGCTTCATAGACGGCGGGAAGGGCGATGGTGATGCGCGTGCCCTGGCCGGGTTCGCTCGCCACCTCGATGTCGCCGCCCAGCATCGCGGTATAATGGCCGACCAGAGTCAGACCCAGCCCGGCGCCGCGCGGCTTGCCCTGCCCCCGCGTCGCCACGGTGCCGTTGCCGGCGCCCTGGACGAAGGGCTGGAACAGCCGTCCGGTCTGCGCGCTGGGGAAACCACGGCCGCTGTCGGCAACGGTGAAGCGGTACCAGCGGGCGCCGTTCCGCTCCACCCGCTCCGCCGACAGGGTGACCGTGCCCTCCTGCGTGAATTTGCAGGCGTTGTCGAGAAGGTTCAGCAGGGTCTGCCGCACCTTGGTGAAGTCGGAATGCATCTGCCCCAACCCGGCGGGGGCAGACAGCTCCAGCGCGTTGCCGTAGAGATCGGCGGCGGGCATTGACCGCTCGCGCGCCTCGGTCAGCAACCGGTTGATGTCGAAATCCTGCAGGCAGACGTCCATCGCCCCGGCCTCGATCTTCGCATAGTCCAGAAGCGCATCGACCAGAGTGGTCAACTGCTCCCCGGTCCACTGGATATGCTCGACGTCGGTCGCCAGTTCGTCGACGCCCAGCCGGTGCAAGTCGGTCATCAGCGACTGGCTGGCATTGACGATCTCGGTCAGCGGTCCGTGCAGTTCATGGCCCATATTGACCAGGAAGTCGCTCTTGGTCCGGCTTGCGGCCTCGGCCAGCGCCTTTTCCCGAAGCAGGCGGGTGTGTTCCACCTCTGCCTCGCGGCGTTCGCGCTCGGTTTCCTCGGCGGTATTGCGCAGGGTTTCCACCGCACGCGCCATGGCGGCTATCTCGTCCTGCCCGGTCAGCGCCGGCAGCGTCAGGTCGGTGCGGCCGGCTGCCAGCGCCGATACGGCGGTTGCCATGGTCTTCATCGGCGCCGCCACGCTGCGCTGGACCAGCCAGAGCGCCAGCAGCCCGGCCAGCAGGACCGCACCGCCGATCCACAGGGCGACCGTGGTGTAGCCCGACAGCCCGTTCGCCAGAGTGCCGCGCAAGGCCTGGGTCCCGGCCTCCGCCCGGCGGCGGATCTCGCCCAGGTTCGCTGCGATGCCGGCCGCGTTGGCGGCCATCGCCTCGGCGCGCAGGGTGTCCTCCTCGGCCACGGCCGATTCGATGGCGGTCAGCACGCCGCCGGCCTTGGACAGCAGGGCCGACACCTCGTCGATCGCCTGCTTGGTGCCGGGGACCCACAGGTAGCGGTTCATTTCCGCGAGCCGGTCGCGGGCGACGGCCAGCTGGGCGCGCATCGCCTCGGCATCCTGGGGGTCGCGGCGGTCGATGAAGCGGGTCAGATGATCCTGCATCAGCAGCACGGCGATCGCTGCGTCGCTGGCCAGAGCGGTCGAATCGACGCCGCCGGCGCTCTTGAGATGGTCCAGCTTCTGGCGGGTCTGGGCAACCATCGGTTCCAGCACGCCGGTGATCTGCCCGTTGCGGTCGCTGCGCAGGGCGATGACCTTCTGCACCGCGGCCCAGTAATCATCGAGCGCCGACTTGGCCTTGTCGACGCCCTGCCGATCCGCGATCTCCACCGCGCCTTTCGACAGGGTGTCGAGCCGCTCGCGCAGCGTGTCGTGCCGCCAGGAGGCGTCGAGGAGGCTTTGGTCATCGCCGTAGGTCAGGTGGTCGCGCACGGCGACCTCCAGGTCGCGCAGGCTGACGTCCGCGTCCGCGGCCGCCTGCGACAGGTCGGCGCGGCCGGAGAAGGCGCCGATGTCGCGCGACACTGCATGGAACCAGCCGAGTCCGACCAGCGCCAGCAGGGCCACAAGCCCGAGCGCGATACCGAAGCCCGTGCTGACCCGGGCCGACACGGTCATGTCGCGGAATCGGGTCCGGCGGCCGCTCCGGGACAGAATGCCGTTCCGCTTCACACCGACTCCCGCTTGCGCTGTGCCTGACGAATTGCATGGGCGGCCACAACCGTTGGCCGGCTCCCGCGCGGCGCGGATTGTAGCTTGGTGATCCCCGCAGGCAAACAGACAAGTGTGCGACGGAGTACCGCCAAAGGTCAGGATTCGTCCCCGGAGGTGAAGGCGTAGGCATGCATGCCCAGGCTGCCATGCTCGAACCCCGCATGCAGCCGCTCGGTCCTCGGCTGCGCACCCGCGGCGCCGAACGCCACCGGCAGCGGCAGGAAATGCTCGTCGCTGGGATGGGCGCGGCGAGCATCCGGGCTGGCGGTCAGCCAGTCGCCGAGGGATTGGGTGTCGCCGGCCTCCAGCGTCCGGTCCAGCCAGCCGGCGAAGCCGGTCGCCCAGGCCGCTGCGCCGGTCCCGCCGAAACGGAATTCCCGCAGATTATGGACCGCGCCACCGCTGGCGAGGATCAGCACGCCGTCCCGCCGCAGCGACGCCAACCGCCGCCCCAGCGCGATGTGGTCGGCGGCGCTGCGGTGGGGCATCACCGACAGCTGCGCCACCGGGATGTCGGCATCCGGATACATCAGCATCAGCGGCACCCAGGCGCCATGATCCAGGCCCTGCGCCGGGTCGATCACCGCGCCGGTCAACTCCGCGACCCGGTCAGCCAGCGCCGGTGCGCCGGGGGCGGGATAGCGCATGCGGTAGAGCGCGTCGGGAAAGCCGTAGAAGTCGTGAATGGTTTCGGGCGCGGTGGCGCCGCTGATCGCCGGTGTGCGGGTCGTCCAATGCGCCGATACAGCCAGTATGGCGCTCGGCCGGCCGAGCCTGCGGCCGAGCCCGGCCAGGAAGTCGCGGCCGGCGCTGGTCTCCAGGATCAGCGTGGGGGCGCCGTGGGAGACGAAGACCGACGGGAATGGGGCGGCGAACGGCTGGGCGAGGGAGGGCATGGGCGAACGGAACTCCGGCCGGGCGGTGGGGGAGGGCGGCGAAAGTCCCATTCGAGCAAAGAAAAACCCCGGCGCCTAGGCCGGGGTTTTTCGAAAGTCCGTTGTTCACGCCGCAACAATGATCAGGGGACCCGTGCCGCTGCGGAACCCGGTTACGCCAATCGGTGGGGACCGATCAGTGCAGGTGCTTCGGCAGCTCGCCGATCGACTGCTCGATCAGCTTGTCAGCCTGCATCGGCGGCAGGCCGCCGGACAGGACGCGCTTGCTGGCGCCGATGGCGACGTCGACGGTCAGGTTGCGGACCTCGGCCAGCGCCGCGGCTTCCGCCTGGGCGATGCGGTCCATGGCCTGGGCCTCGCGGCGCTTCAGCGACGCTTCCAGGTCGGTTCCGGCCTGGGCCCGCAGACGGGCGGCTTCCTCGCGGGCATGGGCCAGGAAAGCCTCAGCATCCTTCTGGGCGTCGGCCAGACGGCGCTGGTAGCCGTTCAGCAGGGCCTGGGCGTCCTTGTGCAGACGCTCGGCCTCGTCCAGTTCGGAACGGATGCGCTCGGCGCGGCCGTCCAGCATGGTGCCGATGGCGGCCGACGCCTTCTTCCAGACCAGGGCCACGAAGATGACGAAGGCGACGAAGACCCAAAATTCAGGTGCGTTCATCCCCGGCGCTCCTCAAGCACGGCCGCGACGGCGGCATCCGCCTGGGCCTGATCGACCTCGACACCGGCCAGACGGCCGGCGATGTCGCGGACGATCCCGGTCGATTCGGCGCGGATGTTGGCCAGGGCCTGATCCTTCGCCGCGGCGATGGACGCCTCGGCGCTGCGCAGACGCTCGGTGATGTCGGCGTTCAGCTGGGCCTGACGGGCCTGGTTGTTCGCCTCGATATCGGCGCTGGCCTGGGCGATGACGCCCTGGGCCTCGCTGCGGGCGCCGGCGAGGGACTTCTCGACCTGGGCCAGGATGGCCTCGGCCTCTTCCTTCAGCTGGGCGGCCTTGGCGAGATCACGCGAAATGCGCTCCTGCCGCGCTTCCAGAACCTCGGCCACGCGCGGAAGCGCCTTTTTGGACATGAGGTAGTAGAGAACGCCGAAGGTCAGAGCCAGCCAGAAGATCTGGGTCGGGAAATTGGCGGGATTGAGCTGCGGCAGGCCGCCGGAAGCGTGCTCGCCGCCGTGCGCCGCGTCCGGAGCGTGCTCCGCCGCGGCCGCCAGGACGGTGCCGGCCATCGTGGTGAGGGTGACGAGCGAGGCGCCCGCCACTCCCGACCAGCGGGCCAGCCGGCCTTTGGCCAACAGGTTCGGCATGATCGGTCCCCCTAGGCAAAGGAGCGGCGCCGAAACTTCGATGAAGAAGCCCGGCGCCGCGTCAGAGCTGTTTTCTTTGAAAAGCCGCTCTGGCCTTAGGCGAACAGGATCAGGAAGGCGATCAGCAGAGCGAACAGCGCGACGGCTTCCGTCAGCGCGAAGCCCAGAATGCCGATCGGGAAGACCTTCGGCTGGACGGCCGGGTTACGGGCGATCGAGCCGATCAGGGTCGAGAAGATGTTGCCGATACCCAGGCCGACACCGGCGAGGGCGATGACAGCCAGACCGGCACCGATGAACTTGGCGGCTTGAGGATCCATTGTACTCTCTTCCTCTAGGTAAGGGTGAACTTGTTGGAACTTGAGGTGGACAGGAGGTCCGGCCTTCCGCCGGAGCCGCTTAGTGCAGCTCCAGGGCGTCGCGGATGTACAGGCAGGTCAGGATCGAGAAGACGTAGGCTTGCAGGAAAGCCACCAGGAACTCGAAGCCGGTCAGGGCGACGTTGATCGCCAGCGGGACGAGGCCGGTGACGAAGCCCAGCGCGCCGAGACCGCTGATCATCATGACCGTGAAGCCGGCAAAGACCTTCAGCATCGTGTGACCGGCCATCATGTTGGCGAACAGTCGGATCGAGAGGCTGACGGGGCGCATCACGTAGGAGATCACCTCGATCGGGATGAGGATCGGGGCGAGCGCGATCGGAGCGCCATGCGGCATGAAGAAGGAGAAGAAGTGCAGGCCATGCTTCAGCAGGGCCAGAACCGTCACGAACACGAACACCGTCGCCGCCAGCGCGAAGGTCACGATGATGTGGCTGGTGAAGGTGAAGGTGTAGGGGATCATGCCGATCATGTTGCCGATCAGCACGAACATGAAGATCGAGAACACGAACGGGAAGTAGGGCTTGGCGTCGTGGCCGGCGTTGTCGCGCACCAGGTTCGCGACGAACTCGTAGAACATCTCGGCCAGCGCTTGCAGACGGCCGGGAACCATCGACTTGTTCGCCATACCCATGACCAGCAGGGCGTAGATCGCCGCCACGGCCACGACCATGAAGAAGGCCGAGTTCGTGAAGGACACGTCGTAGCCGCCGAGCACGATCTGGAACAACGGGTTGATTTGGAACTGGTGCAGCGGATCCAAGGTCGTCCTCGCTCAGTGTGCGTCGCCGTCTTGGCGCTCGTTGTCGTCCCCAGTGGGCCGGCGGTAGCCGGCGGCGATGCCGAAGCCGGTGACGGCCCGGTAGACGTTCAGGACTCCCGCCGCGGCCCCAAGGAAGAACATGACGATCAGTCCCCAAGGCGCGGTGCCGAGCCAGCGATCGAGCAGAAGCCCGCCGCCGACGCCGACGATCATGGCCGCAACAAGCTCCGTCCCGATGCGCCAGGCGGTGGCGAGGGCGCCCTGCGGCGGACGATGGTATTTGCTACCAGGTCCACCAGACCAGCCGCGCTGTCCCTCACGCGCCTTCCGCAACCGGGCTTCGAGGTCATCCAAAGGATCGGGGGGCGTTTTGTTGTCCATTCCGCCTCTCAATCACCCTTGGCACTCGTTGGCTCGCAGCCATGCGAAAGCGGCGAGACCATACGGGTGGGGCGTTACCCTGTCAAGTCGCAAAACCTGCGGTGTAAACCCTTGAAAAGATTGAGAAAGACAGGAAATGTCGCGGATTTTGCCGCGGTGCGGCGCGTTGTCCCGCTCCAGCATGCGAAAAAACCCGGTGGTATGACCGCTTTTCCGGGGTTTTTGGGAGCTTTTCACCCCCTCTGCGCAGCTCAGCCGGCGATCCGTCCGGACAGATCCTGCACGATCTTGTCGGTCCCGGTGCCGCCGGGATACACGCCGACGAACTTTCCGTCCGGCCCCATCAAATAGATGAAGCTGGAATGGTCCATCAGGTAATCCTCGGGCTTTCCATCCTTCTGCGGCGCTTTGGCATAATAGACGCGGTAGGCGCGGGCGGCCTCGCGCACCTGCTCCGCCGTGCCGGTCAGCCCGACCAGGCGGGGGTGGAACAGCGCCACATAATCGTTCATGTGCGCCACAGTGTCGCGGTCCGGATCGACCGTGATGAAGACGGGCTGCACCTGCTCCGCTTTCGGACCCAGCTGGTCCAGTGCCTGGGTCATCACCCCCAGTTCGGTCGGGCAGACGTCCGGGCAATAGGTATAGCCGAAATAGATCAGCATGTATTTGCCGCGGAAATCGGCGTCGGTGACGGTGCGACCGCGGTTGTCGGTCAGCGCGAAGGGCCCGCCGATGGGTACGGCGGTCTTCGCGCCGGCGTCCACGGTGGTTGCGGCGTTGCGCACCTGCCACCAGGCGATGCCGGCGGACACGGCGATGGCGAGGACGGAGGCGGCGGCGATGCGGATGAGTCGTGCCTTCATGGTGCGTCAGGAATGGGGCCGCGGGCCGTCCAGGTCAAGAGGCAGGGTGACGTCAGTCCGCAGGCCATATGCCCGTCACGCCGCCCGTTTGGCCGTAGACGGCTCGGTTGCACCGCCGGCCGTTCGGCGAATGGCGGCCAGATGCTCGCCGATCCGCTTGTCGGCGCGCTGAATATGTTCGAACAGCCATTCGCGGGTCAGGGCCAGCAGTTCGTCGGCCACGGAGTCGCCGGCATCCAGCCGGCGGCGCAGGTCGCCAGCCCGGGTGCGCAATGCCTCGTGCTGGGCCTTGTGGGCCTTGGCGTCGGGATAGCCGCATTGGTCCATCAGCCGCTCCTCCTGCTCGAAATGCAGGACCGTGTAGGCCATCAGCCGGCCGATCGCCTCACCGAGCGCCCGGCGGTCGCCGGTGTTTCCGCCGGAGGAGCCCTTCGCCCGCCGCGCCAACGAGGCAGCCTCGTTCATCAGCGCGATCAAGATCATATGGTCGGTGTCGATTCCCTCCTCCCCGACCGCCAGGCTGTCGGTCCAGGGCATGAAGGTCTCCGACCCGTCCGGCGCGGCGTCGTGGAGCGCGGCGAGCGGTGCCGCATTGATCGCCTCGACATTGACCAGGAAGGCGTCGACCATCCCGCGCAGCCCCTCCGCCTGCCGCGACAGCCCGCCGGCGGCGTCCAGCAGCGCGCCGGCCGACCGTTCGGTCTCCTGCGCCGCGTCGGACACGGCGTCGATGCTGGTGGAGACCTGCCGGGTGCCCTCCGCCGCCTCTCCGGCGCTGCGGGCGATCTCGCTGGTTGCCGCGCCCTGTTGCTGGACGGCGGCGGCGATGGAGGTGCCGATCTCGTCGCTGCGGGCGACGATGGTGCCGATCTCGCGGATGGCGGCGACGGCGGTCCGTGTGGCTTCCTGCACCTCGGCGATGTGGCGGGCGATCTCCTCCGTGGCCTTGGCGGTCTGGTTGGCGAGCGTCTTCACCTCGCCCGCCACCACGGCGAACCCCTTGCCCATCTCGCCGGCCCGTGCCGCCTCGATGGTGGCGTTCAGCGCCAGCAGGTTGGTCTGGCCGGCGATTCCGGCGATCAGGTCGGCCACTTCGCCGATCTTTTGGGCGGCTTGGCCCAGCCCGTCGATCCGCTCCCCCGCCTTGTGCGAGGCTTCCACCGCCTGGGTGGAGATGGCCGACGAGGTCACCACCTGCTGCCCGATCGCCGCGATGGAGCCGGTCAACTGCTCCGCCGCCGAAGCGACGGTCTGCACGCTGCTCGACGCCTGCTGCGAGGCGCCGGCGACGGAGGTCGCCTCGCGCCGGTTGCGGTCGGCGGTGGCGGACATGGCGCGGGCGGTGGTCTCCAACGTGCCGACGGCGGCGCCGACGGTGCGGATGGTTTCCGCGATGGTGGCGTCGAAGCGGTCGGTCAGCCGTTTCAGCGCCTGGGCGCGCTGCTCGCCCACGCGATGCTCGATCTTCTGCCGCTCCCAATGGCCGGCAAGATCGATCTGCTGGACGCGGAAGACCTCCACGGTGCGGGCCATGGCGCCGATCTCGTCGCCGCGGCCGAGACCGGGCACGGCGACCGCGCTGTTGCCGCCGGCCAGATCCTGCATGACCCGGCCCAGCCCGCCGAGCGGCCGGACGATGGCCCGGCTGACCAGCAGCGCCAGAAGCCCGGCGGCCAGCGCGATCAGCAGCCCGGTGCCGGCCAGCCGCCACGCGGCGCGGCGGAAGGCGTCGTCGACGTCGTCGATGTAGATGCCCGATCCGACCAGCCAGCCCCACGGGGCGAATCCCTTGACGTAGGACAGCTTCGCCACCGGCTCCGCCGATCCGGGCCGCGGCCAGAGGTAATCGACGAATCCGGCGCCGTCGGCCTTCACCACGCGCACGAAGTCCTGGAACAGCAGCTTGCCGTTGGGATCGGCGTTGCGCGACACGTCGGTGCCGTCCAGCTCCGGCTTGATCGGGTGCATGACCATGCGCGGGCCGAGGTCGGTGACGAAGAAATACTCGTCGCCATCGTGACGCAATGCCTTCAGCGCGGCCTTCGCGCCGGCCTGCGCCTCGGCCCGGGAGAGGGTGCCGGCACGTTCGCGCGCCTCGAAATGAGTGATCAGGCTGTGGGCGATCTCCACCACGTTGCGGGTCTTGTCGCGACGGTCGGCCATCATCTCGGCACGCAGCCCCATCAGGCTGACCGCGGCGATCAGGACGAGCCCGACACCCGCCGCCGCCAGGATCACTGCGATCTTGCCCCGGATGCTGATGCGTTCGAACACGGCAACGGTCACGGCTGCGGCCCCCTCGGCGATGTCCTTAAAATTTTGTGGACATTTGCCTGGGTTGACTCGGCCGTCAAGCCTATTTGCTCGTATATCCGACGTTTCGTTCAACTGAATGTCATAAATGCAACCATAATGGAGTGTGAGGGGTGAACCCGGCGGTGCGACGGACCGGGAGGCGCCGTATCGACGCCTCCCGTGCAACATTGCGGCGAATGGCAGCGGTCAGAGCACCGTCAGCATGCTGGCGACCAGCGGATGGCGGACGATGTCCTTCTCGGTCAGGCGGGCGACGGCGATGCCCTCTACCGCTTCCAACCGGCGGGCGATGTCGGCCAGTCCGGACAGGTTGTCCAGCAGGTCGGTCTGGTCGGGGTCGCCGGTCAGCACCATGGTGGAATGCCAGCCCAGCCGGGTCAGCAGCATCTTGATCTGGGCGTAGGTGCAGTTCTGCGCCTCGTCGATCACCACGAAGGCGTTGTTCAGGGTGCGGCCGCGCATGAAGCCCACCGGCGCGATCTCGATTGTGCCGTCGGCCATCATCATCCGCAGCCGCTTGGAGCCCAACCGGTCGGTCAGCGCGTCGTAAAGCGGGCGAAGGAAGGGTGCCATCTTCTCGTGCATGTCGCCGGGCAGGTAGCCGATGCTCTCGCCGGCCTCGATCGCCGGGCGGGACAGGACGATGCGATCGACGCTGCCCGATTCCAGCGCCTCCACTGCGGAGGAGATGGCGATGTAGGTCTTGCCGGTGCCGGCCGGCCCCAGCGCCACCACCAGATTGTGCGTCCTGATGGCGTCCATCAGAAGCTTCTGGTTGGGATTCTGCGGCTTGACCTTGCGGAGATAGCTCTGGTCGCGGCGGTCGTCGCTCCCACCTAGCGGATCCCAGCCGGTGGCGGCGGGGCTGCTCATGCCGGGGAAAAGCGGGTGGACGGTGGAGTCGCCCGCCGCGGCGATGCCTTTGCTGGAACGCTTGGCCATGTCGCATCTCCTCGAATGGTGGGGGTGGCGCCGGAGTCAGGCGCGACGGCATCCGGGCACAAAAAAACCTCCCGCAGGGGGAGGCTCGATCGGGCGCATGGATGCTCGCTGATGAGTGCTTCGCCGGGCGTTGCGGCCGGGCGTCGTGCCGGATCCGGACATGCCGGTGCGGGCCGACGGGGGAGGTGCTCTATAAGCGAAACAAGGTGCAAGAGAACCTCGTCGTCGTTGGAAGCCACGCATCCTGACTGTACCGGTCTCAACGCGACGCGTCAGGCAAAATTGCGGCCGACGCTAAATATTCATACTAGATGTGGTGTGGGTGCCGCAGGAAAGCCGGCAGGTGCGGGGTTGGTAACCCTTTCCGCCGAGCCGTATCGGCTGCCCGATGGCCTTCCGGCCGATGCGGCCGAAAGGCTTTGCCGCTGCCGGACGCTTTCATTACACTGTGCGGCCACGGGGGAAATCGAACGATATGCTGCAACCCTGGCCTGTCCGCTCAGGTGGATGGCCGCGGCCCAAGGTCGTCGCTCAGGTCGTCGCGATCTGCGATGACCGGGCGGGGTGGGGTTTTGTCCGTCACCGGGCGATGGCCCGGCGTTCGGGCGCGGCATTCGATTGTCACCCGTGGGGGCGGGGAAACTCTTGAATCCGACCGCTGCGGACGGCTAGAAGGCGCGGATTGGCTGGCTCGATGCCGGTGCCGCGCGCGATGGCGGTCGGCTCCGGACCGGACGCAGGGCGGAACCAGACGCATGGCGGACCGGACGCACGGCACGGGACGGCAGGAACGAACGGGAAGGCTACGGTGAGCAGCGCCAGTCAGGTCGCCGAACGGGATGTGCCGTTCCAGTTGCGTGGCAATTCCTTCACCATGATGGTGCTGAAGGTCTTTGCTCCGACATCGCCGAATTTCTTCACCCAGCTGAACGTCAAGGTGCGCCAGGCGCCCAACTTCTTCCACAACGCCCCGGTCGTGCTGGATTTCGATGAGTTGCCGGAGGCCATCGTCTTCGACCTGGGCGCCTTCGTGGCGCAGGTGCAGGCGCTGAACCTGCTGCCGGTCGGTTTCCAGGGCGGGCCGCAGGCGGTGCGCGAGGCGGCGATGAATGTCGGTCTGACGCCGATGCCGTCGGGCCGCGCCGCCAAGCTGGAAGAAGTGGTGAAGGCCCCTGATCCCCGCCAGCCGGATCAGCAGGCGCCGGTCGCCGCGCCGCAGGTGCTGATCGAGGTCGTCCACCGCCCGACCGTGGTGGTGACCGAGCCGGTGCGCTCCGGCATGCGGGTCTATGCCGAAAAGACCGACCTGATCGTCACCAGTTCCGTTTCCCCGGGGGCGGAACTGCTGGCCGACGGCAACATCCATGTCTATGGCGCGTTGCGCGGCCGGGCGCTGGCCGGTTTTTCCGGTGATACCAACGCCCGCATCTTCTGCCACAGCCTGGAGGCGGAGGTGCTATCGGTCGCAGGCAATTATCGCATCAGCGAAGACATCGGCAGTGACTTTTACAAGAAAGCCGTGCAGGTTTTCCTGCGCGACGGCGTCCTCAGCATGGACCTTCTGAAGACAGGCTGAGACGCGGCAGGACAGGAACTTTTCCGAAGGGTGAAATCTTCGGATCGTCTATGGTATCGGTGACGGCAACTTTGGGATTATGGGAGAGGCTCCGTTGAGCAAGATCATCGTCATGACCTCCGGCAAGGGCGGTGTCGGCAAGACGACCTCGTCCGCGGCCTTTGCGACCGGGCTGGCGCTTCGCGGCTTCAAGACGGTCGTCATCGACTTCGACGTCGGCCTGCGCAACCTGGATCTGGTGATGGGTTGCGAACGCCGGGTGGTCTTCGACTTCATCAACGTCATCAACGGTGAAGCGAAGCTCAACCAGGCGCTGATCAAGGACAAGCGGATCGAGAACCTCTATATCCTCCCGACCTCGCAGACGCGCGACAAGGACGCGCTGACCCGCGAGGGGGTGGAGAAGGTCCTGAACGAGCTGTCGAAGGAATTCGACTACATCCTGTGCGACAGCCCGGCGGGTATCGAGCGCGGCGCCCTGATGTCGCTCTATTTCGCCGATCACGCGATCATCGTCACCAACCCCGAAGTCTCGTCGGTGCGCGACAGCGATCGCATCCTGGGCGTGCTGAACTCGCGTTCCCGCCGGGCGGAGCAGGGGCTGGAGCCGGTGACGCAGCAACTGCTGCTGACCCGCTACGACCCGGAGCGCGTCGAGAAGGGCGAGATGCTGAAGGTCGACGACGTGCTGGAGATCCTGGCGATTCCGCTGCTCGGCGTCATTCCGGAAAGCCAGGCGGTGCTGCGCGCCTCCAACGTCGGCATGCCGGTGATCCTCGACGAGGTCTCCAACGCCGGCTTGGCCTATTCGGACGCGGTCGGCCGCTTCCTGGGCGAGGACATCGAGCATCGCTTCGTCACCCCCCAGAAGAAGGGCCTGTTCAGCCGGCTCCTGCGGAGGAGCGCATGAGCATCTTCAACTTCTTCCGCGCGGCACCGCGTGCGTCGGCCGTCCAGGCCAAGGAGCGTCTGCAGATCGTCATGGCGCACGAGCGCGCCGGGCGCAGCGGCCCCGACTATCTGCCGATGCTCCAGCAGGAACTGTTGGCGGTCATCGCCAAATACGTCAACATCGACGAGAACAAGGTCGAGGTTAAGCTCGACCGCGGCGGCGATTGTTCGACGCTTGAGGTCAACATCGAGTTGCCGGCCCGCGAGCAGGCCAAGGCAGCCGCCGCGGCCAAGGCGGCCGAGAAGCCGGCCGGCAACGACGATGCCGCGGCCAAGCGGGCGGCCGGCAACTCGGGCGCCAAGAAGCGGATCTGAGCCGGAGGCGGCACCCGTTGCGGCCTTCGCCTGAACGTCCGGGATCCCTCCGGTGCAGCCGCGCCGGGGGGATTTTTGCGTTTGAAGCTTCCGCATCGCACATCTGCATCGGACATAGGCCGCCCCTGATCATCCGTCCGGGTTTACGGGCGGGCGGGGACGGGGTATCAACAGGGATACGCCGCACGAAAGGCCAATGGCTCCAAAGGCCTGCCCCATGACCGGTCCCAGAGCCGTTCGGCAGGCCGGCAGGGGTGCCGTCCAGGGCTGGCTGCGGCGGACCGACCACGGGACAAGAGGGTGCCGATGTTCCTCGATTGCTCGTCGCTGATCGCCGAAAACCCGCCGCGGCCATCGAACGGAATTGCGGTCACGGACATCGACGGCGACGGGGCCTTCGAGCTGGTCGTGGCCGGCTACCGCACCGCCAACCTCGTCCTGAAATGGGTGGACGGCCGGCTGGTCGACATCGCCGGCCCGCTGCTCGCCGATCCCGCCGGTCCCGCCCTGGGCTTGGCCGCCGCCGACATCGACGGCGACGGGCGGGAGGAGCTGTATGTGGTCAACTGCGACCGCGCCACCGGTTCCAAGGATATGGCCGACCGGCTCTTCGCCTGCTTCGGCAAGCATTGGCTCGACCTGTTCGCCCAGGCGGAGAATGCCGGCGCCGCCAACCACACCGCGGCCGGCGCGGTCGCGGCGATGGACCGCTGGGGTCACGGCCGCTACGGCTTCCTGGTGGCGACGGACGGTGGGCCCTTGCGCCTGTACGAGCTGACCCGCCGTGGCCGGCTGGAGGATGGGGCGGAGGAGGCCGGGCTGGACTCGATCGGCGCGGCACGCGGCGTCACCGCCCTGTCGATCGTCTCGGACCACATGGATGTGGTGACGGTCAACGACGGCGGACCCAACGAGCTGTTCCGCAACCTCGGCGACGGCAATTTCGAGGAGATCGCGGAAGAGCGCGGCATCGCCGATTCGCGTCCGTCCGGCCGTGCGGTGGTGGCGCTGGACGCCGACGGCGACGGGCTGTTCGATCTGGTGGTCGGCACCTGGGACGGGGCGCAGCGCTATTTCCAGCAGCGCATGGGCGGCGGCTTCGTCGAATCGGCCGGCGCCGACTTTTCGATGCCCGGCCGCATCTTCACCGTCGTCGCCGCCGATTTCGACAATGACGGCTATGAAGAGCTGTTCTTCCATGCCCATGGCGAGCCGAACCGCTTGTTCGGCTGGCGCAACGACCAGTGGCAGGAGCTGGAGCTTGGCGATGCCGCCGAGCCGAAGGGCCTCGGCACCGGTGCCGTCGCGGCCGACATCGACGGCGACGGGCGGTTGGAACTGATCCTGGCGCATGGCAGTTCCCACGGCAGCTCCCATGGGGGCGGCGGCCACGGTGCGGAGAGCAACGCGCAGCCGCTGGCGGTCTTCCGTCCGGAGGCGACCAACAATGGCTGGCTGCGCGTGCAGCCGCTGACCCCCTTCGGCGCGCCGGCCCGCGGTGCGGTGGTCAGCCTGACCGCCGGCGGACGCCGCCAGCGCCGGGCGGTGTGCGCCGGCTCCGGCTATCTCTGCCAGGGCGAACCGGTCGCCCATTTCGGGCTGGGACCGCTCCATGCGGTGGAGCAGGTGGAGGTGCGCTGGCCCGACGGCACCGTGGTGACGGTGGACAACCCGCCGGCCGACCGGCTGCTGACCGTTCCCTATCCGCCGGAGTAAGGCAGCTGATCCGCCCTACCGTCCGCACCCAAATATTTCAGCATCGCAATAGGTAGGGTCTTTCCTGCAAGCTTCCGTCACATTACAGTGCAAATCGTTGCGGCGCCCGCGGTGCGGGGCATCGCGCGGCATGCCGATCCGGACATAATCCGTCCCTGCCGCCGGTCTTCGTCGCGACGGGAGCATGCCGGGGCCATCATGCCGGGCCGGCGTGATCCCTGCGGGTCAGGGATGCGGGAGACCGGAAGGCACATGGCACGACGCGACGTTCCCCTGACGGGGGTGGAACGCTTCTTCGACCCGAATGAAGTCATCGTTTCCAAGACGGACCTGAAAGGGCGGATCACCTACGCGAACCGGGTGTTCCAGCAGGTCGCCGGCTATAGCGAATCGGAGCTGATGGGTGCGCCCCATTCCATCGTGCGCCACCCCGACATGCCGCGCTGCGTCTTCAAGCTGTTGTGGGACACGCTGGCGGCCGGGCGGGAGATCTTCGCCTATGTCGTCAACCGCGCCCGCAACGGTGACCATTATTGGGTCTTCGCCCATGTCACGCCAAGTTTCGACGCGGACGGGCGGGTGATCGGCTACCACTCCTCCCGCCGGGTGCCGGAGCGGTCGGCGTTGGACAAGGTCATCCCGCTCTACCGCCAGCTCCTCGACATCGAGGACAGCCACGCCGACCGCAAGCAGGGGATGGAGGCCGGATTCGCCGCCGTCCTCGCCCTGCTGGCCGAAAAGGGAATCGGGTATGACGAATTCGTCTTCTCCCTCTAACGCGTCGTCCCTGACCCGGGCCGGTTGGCTGGTTGCGTTTGGCCTCGTCGCGCTGGCGGTCCTGCTGGTCGTCGAGATGCTGGATGCCGGCGGCGTCGCTTTGCGCGCCGGTCTGGCGCTGGCCGGGCTCGCCGCGCTGGGCGGGGCGGGTCTGTACCTGCGCCGCACGAGCGCGGTGGTGCGGCAGCTGACCGCGGTCAACCGTGCCGTCGCCGCCGGCGATTTCGAGGCGCGGGTGATCGGCATCCGCGAAGGCGGGGCGCTGGGCGAGCTGATGCACGCCACCAATGACGCCATCGACCGCACCGACGCCTTCGTGCGCGAGGCGACGGCCTCCATGCATGCGGTGTCGGAGCACAAGTATTTCCGCCGGATCGTGCTGCGCGGCATGCAGGGCGGTTTCCTGCACGCCAGCCGCACCATCAATGCGGCGACCGAGAGCATTTCGCAGAAGGTCGCGGGCTTCGCCGGCGTCACCCAGCGCTTCGAGGGCCAGATCCAGAGCGTGTGCAGCGAGGTGGCCGACACCGCCCATCAGCTGGAGGTCTCCGCCCGCACCATGGAGACGGACGCGACCCAGGCGACCGGCAAGGCCTCGTCGGTCGCGGCCTCCGCCGCGCAGACCGGCAGCAATGTCGGAAGCGTCGCCGCCGCGACGGAAGAGCTGTCCGCCTCCATCGCCGAGATCGCCCGTCAGATCGGCGATGTCGCCCGCGTCGCCGAAACCGCGGCCGGCGAGGCGGAGCGGTCGAACGCGCTGGTCGCCACGCTGTCGGGGGCGGCGCGCACGGTCGGCGACGTCATCACCCTGATCAACGACATCGCCAGCCAGACCAACCTGCTGGCGCTGAACGCCACCATCGAGGCGGCTCGGGCGGGGGAGGCCGGCAAAGGCTTCGCCGTCGTGGCGCAGGAGGTGAAGCGGCTGGCCGACCAGACCGCCAAGGCCACCGGCGACATCGCGGCCCAGATCGCCGGCATCCAGTCCTCCACCGACGAGGCGGTGGACGCAATCGTCGGCATCGGCCGTACCATCACCTCGATCAACCGGATCGCCGCCGGCATCAGCGCCGGGATCGAGCAGCAGGGCTCCGCGGTCCGCGAGATCGTCGTCAACATGGAGCAGGCCGCCGCCGGCACCCGCGCCGTGTCCGACGATATCCGCGAGGTCACCGATGCCGCCGGGCGCACCAGCGGCACCGCGCACGAGGTGTTCGCCGCGTCCGAACGCATGGCGGCCGAAGCCGACCGGCTGACCCGCGAGGTCCAGCGTTTCCTCGACGAGATGCACCGCGTCGCCTGACGGCGTTTTCCCGGCGTGGTGACGTGGATCGCATCAACTGCCCGGCGAATGTGCACAGCATGTGCATGGGATCCCGCGATGCGGAATTGATCTGGCGTCTTTCCGGGCGGACCGGACTTTTTATTACGAATTTAGCGAGAAATCGTGTTACCAGTCGGCAATATGGCTAGCGTATGACTGCCGGCGCCACGACCCGTTGAGCAACCTCACGCCAGCCTGCCTTTTGTTTCAGCATCTTAACCGAACGACACTCCCGAAATATGCGGACCTTGCGTGTCGTCCGCGGCCAAGTGCCGCGGAAATCGGGAAAGGTGGGTGGCCCGCGGAGTTCCGGTGACCGTTGGCACGGCTTTTGATGAAGGGGAAACAGGGACGGTCATGACGGGGGACAAGACGATGAGCATGGCGGGCACCGATCTGTTCGAGCTGTCGCGGGGCGTGCTGGATGTTGCCTCGAAGAAGGTGTCCTTGATCGAGGACATCACCCGGCGCACCAAGATGCTGGCGATGAACGCCCTGATCGAGGCGGCGCGGGCCGGCGACGCCGGGCGCGGCTTCGCCGTCGTCGCCAACGAGGTGTCGGAGATCTCGACGCAGGTCAACAGCATCACCAAGGAACTGCGGTCGGAGATCGTCGCCCGCGTCGATCACCTGACCACGACCGGCAGCGCCATGGTGCAGGAGATGCACGGCAAGCGGCTGGCCGACCTGTCGCTGAACATGATCGAGATCATCGACCGCAACCTGTACGAACGCTCCTGCGACGTGCGCTGGTGGGCGACCGACAGCGCGGTGGTCGATTGCGCCGCCGACCCGAGCGAGGAGGCGCGCCGCCATGCCTCGCGCCGGCTGGGCGTGATCCTGGAATCCTATACCGTCTACCTCGACCTCTGGATCGCCGACCGCAACGGCACCGTCATCGCCAATGGCCGGCCCGACCGCTATCCGGGCGCGCGCGGCGCCAACGTGTCGGACGAGCCCTGGTTCCGCCAAGCGCTGGCCACCCGCAACGGCAGCGAGTTCACCGTCGGCGACGTCGCCCGCAACCGCAGCCTGGACGACCGTGTCGTCGCCACCTATGCCACCGCCATCCGGCGCGACGGCGAGTCGGACGGCGACGCCATCGGCGTGCTCGGCATCTTCTTCGACTGGGAGCCGCAGGCCGCAGCCGTGGTCGAGGGCGTGCGGCTGGAGGCCGGGGAGCGGGAGAAGTCGCGCTGCCTGCTGCTCGACGCCCGTCATCGGGTGATCGCCTCGTCCGATGGCCGCGGCCTGCTGACCGAGACAGTGCCGTTGCGCCGCAGTGCCACCACCATGGGCCACTACATCGACGACAGGAACCGCATCGTCGGCTATGCCCTGACCCCCGGCTACGAGACCTACAAGGGGCTGGGCTGGTACGGCGTGATCATCCAGGAGCGTTGAAGCGGGGGTAGCCTTCACTGTCGCATTCACGGACAGGGCCGGGATACACTCCCGGCCCTGTTCCGTTTCGGGGTTCGCGATCATGTCCGCCCAACAGCTGACCGTCCGCCGGGAGAGCTTCCCGATCCGCGGATCCTTCCGCATCTCGCGCGGGGCCAAGACCGAAGCCGCGGTGGTGGTGGCGGAGGTGACCGACGGCCCGCACCGCGGCCGTGGCGAATGCGTGCCCTACGCCCGCTACGGCGAGAGCGTGGACGGAGTAGCCGCCGCGCTGGAGGCGATGGCGGGCGTGGTCGCCGGTGGGCTCGATCGCGATTCGCTGTCCCGGCTGATGCCGCCGGGGGCGGCCCGCAACGCGCTGGATTGCGCCCTGTGGGACCTGGAGTCCAAGCGCAGCGGCGTGCCCGCCTGGAAGCTCGCCGGGCTGGCCGAGCCGCCGGGGCCGCTGGTGACCTGCTACACGCTGAGCGTCGACGAACCCGAGGCGATGGCCGCCGCGGCGCGGGAACGGGCGCCGCGCCATCCGCTGCTGAAGATGAAGCTGACGGGGGAGGGCGACCTCGACCGGGTCCGCGCCGTCCGCGCCGCCGCTCCCGCCGTCCGGCTGGTGGTGGACGCCAACGAAGGCTGGACGCTGGACCAGTTGCACCGCTTCGCTCCGGTGCTGGCCGGGCTGGGCGTCGAGATGATCGAGCAGCCGCTGCCCGCCGGCCAGGACGATGCGCTGCGCGGAGTCGCCTGCCCGGTGCCGCTGGGTGCCGATGAATCCTGCCACGGTCTGGAGTCGCTGGACCGTCTGCACGGGCTCTACCGGGTGGTGAACGTCAAGCTGGACAAGACTGGCGGCCTGACCGAGGCGCTGGCGATGACCCGCGCCGCCCATGCCATGGGGTTCGAGGTGATGGTCGGCTGCATGGTGGCGACCTCGCTGGCCATGGCCCCGGCGATGCTGGTGGGGCAGGGCGCGCGCTACGTCGATCTGGACGGCCCGCTGCTGCTGGCCCGCGACCGCGAGCCGGGGCTGGTCTATGACGGCGCGGTGGTGCAGCCGCCGGTGGCGGAGTTGTGGGGGTAGGGCGTTGGGGAGGTCCCGGCTGACGATGCCCCCACCCTGACCCTCCCCCGCTGGGCGGGGGAGGGGACAAGTGCTTGTCCGAAGGCATCAGGAATTCCTCCCCCGCCCAGCGGGGGAGGTCAGGTGGGGGTCTAACTTCGGGGTAACGAGAAGACTTACTCTCTCACGCCCCCTGCACGTAGGGCGGCGGCGGAGTCCCCACCGATGCCGGCACATAGGGCGCGTCGGCAATGCCGTTGACCTTGGCGGCCATGATGAAGTCGTTCTCGTGCAAGCCCTTGATCTTGTGGGTCCAGAAGGCGACCCGGCAGTGGCCCCAGCCGAAGCGGATTTCGGCATGGTGGCCTTCGGCCTCGCACAGGCTACCCACCTGATTGGCGAAGGCCTGGGCCTGGGCGAAGTCGGGGAACGCGAAGTCGCGCTCGATGCGGTCCGGGTCTTCCTTCAGGACCCAGCCCGGCACCTGCACCAGATAGGAGGCAGCCATCGCGCGGTCCATCGGCGGTATTCCGCCGCGGCAGGGCTCGCAGGTCTTGCCCGCCAGTTCCTGTGTCGCCGGTGCTTGCGGTGTCATCCCGGTCTCTCCCTTGTTTGTGGGTTGAGCTTGTTTGTAGGTTGGGCGGTCTGGGCTGGAACCTTACCGTCTACAAGCTTGGGATCGGGCCTGCGCTTCGGCAAGCCCGGCGCCCCAACTGCGCCCAATTGGCAAGATTTCTGGAAGCGATCCGATGACCGACCTGCGCACCGACATGCCCTTCGCCGATTACCAGTATCCGACCAAGCCGGTCGACGGGCCGCGGCTCGCCATCGTCGGCGAGGCGCCGGGGGCGGAGGAAGCCCGGCAGGGCACACCCTTCGTCGGGCGCAGCGGCAAGCTGCTGGACGAATCGCTGGCCGCCGTGGGGATCGAGCGGGCGGAATGCCTGGTCGCCAACGTCTTCCGCTACCAGCCGCCCGGCAACAAGGTGGGGCATTTCTTCGCCTCTCGCGCCCGCGCCCGCAAGGAGGGGCGGGAGATCGACGAAAGCTGGGGCGCCTTCGGCACGTCGGACCGGCTGCTCGCCGAATTCGCCGGCGAGATCGAGCATCTGCGCGCCACGCTGGCCGAGTATCGCCCGTCGGTGATCGTGGCGCTCGGCCGCACGCCGACCTGGGCGCTGACGGGGGAAAATGGCATCCTGCAACTGCGCGGCAAGCTGCTACCCTGCCGGCTGTTGGAGGGGGTGGAGGTGGTGCCGACCTTCCACCCCAGCTACCTGCTGCGCGGTCAGCTGGTGGAGCAGCCGACCTTCCTGGCCGACCTGCGGCTGGCCGTGTCGCGCCTCAGCCGTTAGATCGGATCACGTAAGATCCGAATCGATCTGACGTGTGAATCCGGTCGCTAAATCTGAGCCAACAGGCGCCAGATCGCCGTTTCGCGCGCCTCGCGGTCCTCCAGTTCCAGCGATGTCGGGACGGTGTAGCTCGCCACCTTCTCGACGCCGCCGGCGGGGAAGTAAGCGCGGCCGGGATCGCCCAGCAGGACCAGCGTTCCGGTCGCCGCGATCTCGCGCAGCCACGCCGTCACCCGTTCGGCCATCGGCTTCTCGTAACAGACGTCGCCGGCCAGCACGACGTCGATGCCCGGCAGGGGCCGGCCGACCAGATCGGCGCTGACCGCCTTGACCTCCACCCCGTTGGCCTCGGCATTCAGCGCGATGGCGGCGAGCGAGAAGCGGTCGATGTCGCAGCACTGGACCCGCGCCGCCCCGGCCTTCATCGCGGCGATGCCGACCAGCCCGGTGCCTGCGGCAAAATCTAGCACCGACCTGCCGGCCACCAGCTCCGGCCGGTCGAGCAACAGCCGCGCCACAGCTTGTCCACCCGGCCAAGCGAAAGCCCAGTATGGCGGTGGCAAATTCGTGGCGGCCAAGGTCTCCTCGGTCGCCTGCCAGAGGGGCGTGACCTCGGTAGCAAGATGAAGCTGGATTTCCGGCAACAGCGGCGTGGTCGTCAGCGTCGTGTTGTCGCGGACGAAATCTTGCGGAGATACGTTGTTCATACGAGGTTTCCCAAGGGGCTCCGCTGTTGGGGGTATGCTGGCCGATGGCTTTTGAATGTTACACATTTCAAACGGTGTAGACACAGCTGCGAACCCGTGTTACCCGTTTCCACCAGGGGAAAACAGAGGGATTGGGGGAATCATGCGGCAGAGGGGAACCGCCATCGGCCTTTCGCTTGCGGCTTTGATCGCGCTCAGCCCCCTTACCGTGTCGACGGCTGCCGCACAAGACGGCGATTGCGTCCGCACCGTCCGCTCCATCTCCGATTTCACGATCCGCGGCGACGCCTGGACCTGGTGGGGCCACGCGGCCGGCCAGTATGACCGTGACCAGCGCCCCGCCGTCGGCTCCGTCCTCGTCTTCAAACGCACCGGCCATATGCGCCGTGGCCACGTCTCGCTGGTCAGCGCGGTGATCGACCGCCGCACCATCGAGGTCGACCACAGCTGGATCGATGGCGACGGGCTGCGCCGCGGCATGCGGGTGGTCGATGTTTCCCGCAACAACGACTGGTCCTCCGTCCGCGTCTGGCACGAGCCGACCGACCAGATGGGCCTGCGCGTCTACGCCGCCTACGGCTTCATCATGCCGGAGGGGGAGGAGGCTTCTCCGCGCGGCGGCCGGATGCTGGATGCCGGCGACCGCGGCATGGACCAGGGCTTCAGCAGCAGCCCGCGCGGCCGCGCCAAGGCCAACGGCCCGCGCATGATGGAAGCGTCGCTGCACCCGCAGAAGGGCCACAGCGTCTCGGTGCCCGGCCGCAAGCCGCAGAGCCTGCCGGCCACCGCCGTCGCCTCCCATGCCAAGCCGCAGCGCACCGACGTCGCGGTGCTGCCGGTCCGCAAGCCGGGCGCCGCGCATGCCGCTTCGGCTCCGGTCACCGTCGCCGAGGTCACGGCTCCCGGCAGCCGCCGCGCCGTCGCCCCCGGACGCAAGCCGGGCTCCACCAACTCCGTCGCCCAACTGGTCGATACCGGCGAGCGCTGAGTGGGGCAGTTTTTCAGGCATTGAGGAAGGGCGGGGCTTTGCTCCGCCCTTTTTGTTTGTGGGGGTGTATGAGCGTCGGTAGACGATGCCCCCACCCCAACCCTCCCCCGCTGGGCGGGGGAGGGGGTAAGTGCTTAGGCGGAAGAGTGGCGGCAGTTCCTCCCCCGCCCAGCTCTCGCACAAAGCTATGCTTTGTGCTGACGCGGCAGGCGGACCGTAGGTCCGCTGAGAGCGGGGGAGGTTAGGTGGGGGCATCGTCAGCCGACACCTCCCCACCAACGCCTCCCTAAATCTTCCCCGCCAAAATCGCCGCCAGGACCAGCCAGCCGAACCAGCGGTTGGACTTGAACTTGTCCAGGCAGTCGCCCTGATCGTCCGGCCGCCATGTCGCCACCTGCCAGGCCAGTTGCAGGGCGGCCAGCGACAGCACCGGCAGGAACAGGCCGCCCAGGCCGGCGAGGCGGCCGGCGATGCCGATGCCGACATAGGTCAGGGTGTAGAAGCCGTAGATCCAGATCTTGCTCTGGTCGCCCAGGCGCAGCGCGGTGGACTTCACGCCGATCCGGGCGTCGTCCTCCTTGTCCTGGTGGGCGTAGATGGTGTCGTACCCCAGCGTCCAGGCGATGCCCGTCACATAGAGCGCCACCGCCGGCCAGCCGACATCATTCTGCACCGCGGCCCAGCCCATCAGGGCGCCCCAGTTGAAGGTCAGCCCCAGGAAGGCCTGTGGCCACCAGGTGATGCGCTTCATCAGCGGATAGGTGAAGACCAGCGCCAGCGACAGCACGCCCAGCCCGATGGCCGTCATCCCCAGCTGGAGCAGGACCAGCAGCGACACCAGCAGCTGCAACACCAGGAACGCCAACGCCTGACGCACCGACACCTGACCCGACGGAATCGGGCGTGAGCGGGTGCGTTCCACCATCGCGTCGAACTTGCGGTCCAGGATGTCGTTGACGGTGCAGCCGGCGCCGCGCATCAGAACGGCGCCGACCCCGAACAGCGCCATCAGCCAAAGCAGCGACGGCCAGTCGCGGAAGGGCTGCGGCATCGCCAGCGCCACGCTCCACCAGCAGGGGAACAGCAGCAGCCATGTCCCGATCGGCCGGTCCAGCCGCGCCAGCGTGACATAAGGGCGCAAGGCTGCCGGCACCCGGCGGGCGAGCCACCCGTCCTGACGGATGTCGGTGAAGCCGGAGTCGGGAAGAGTGGGACCGGTGGAGGCGGTGGGCATGACGGCGGCATTCCCGCTGTGCTATGGAGATGTCTGAACAGGCAATCAGCGCGAAGGTATCGGGCTGCCGTCCAGGCGGCAAGCACGCTGCCGTGGCCGGGTGCGAGGTGGGTGCGGCGAAAGGCCCGGGGGACGCTATGGAAAATAGCAGGTCGGGGGCTTGCACGCGCCAAAATCGCACCAATACTGTTTCTTCGTTGTAACCTCAGCGGTCTGCTATCTTAAATGGACATGAATGCAACACCGGACCGTTTCGCCATCGTCATCGACGACGAGTCGATCATATTGGCCGGGATGGAGATCATGCTGGACACCTGGGGCTACCGGGTGCTGGCCGCCGAGGATGTGGAAACCATCCTGGCGAAGCTGCCGGGCCATCCGGTTCCGGACGTGATCCTGTCCGATTACCGGCTGCGCGACGGCTGGTCGGGCATCACCGCCGTGCGTGCGGTACGCGAGGCCTGCGGCGCAGCCGTTCCCGCCATCATCCTGACTGGCGACACCGGCGTCGAACTGATGACCGCCGCCAAGGCCGAACAGGTGCGCATCCTGCACAAGCCCGTCCAGCCCAACGACCTGCGCCGTCAGATCGAGGCACTGATCGCCCCCGTCTGATCGCTCCTGTCTGATTGCCTGGGCCTGATCGCTGCAGCCTTATCCCGCGCGCTCAGGCCCGCCATCCGTTTTCCGCGCACCGCTCCTGCGCGTCTCCGTTGTCTCTGATGTGCTGACTTGCACGCCCGCAGCCGGCTATAGTCGGCACCGCCCCGCGGAGACGACAGCCATGGCCGACCCGATCAAGACCCGCCTGTATGTGGACAGCCCGCTGGCCGAAGGCCAGTCGGTCGGGCTGGACCATGAGCGCGCCCATTTCCTGCGCCATGTCCTGCGGCTCGACCGCGGCGATCCGGTCGCCGTGTTCAACGGCCGCGACGGCGAATGGCGGGCGGTGATCGACGGCTTCGGCAAGGGCTGGTGCTCGCTGACCGTGGCGACCCGGCGGCGGGAACAGGACACGACTCCGGACCTGTGGCTGCTGTTCGCCCCGCTGAAGAAGGGTCGCATCGACTTCGTCGCCGAAAAAGCGACGGAGATGGGGATCTCCCGCCTGTGGCCGGTCTTCACCCGCCGCACCGATCCCAACCGCGTCAACATCGACCGGCTGCGCGCCAATGCGGTGGAGGCGGCCGAGCAGTGCGAACGCCTGAGCGTACCGGAAATGGGCGAGGCTCTGCCGCTGGACCGCGCGCTGGCCAATTGGCCGGCCGACCGCCGGCTCTATCTGTGCGCGGAGGCCGGGTCCGCCCGTCCCATCGCCGATGTGCTGCGCGACGCGCCGCCGGGTCCCGCGGCCTTGCTGGTCGGACCGGAGGGCGGCTTCGACCAGTCGGAACTTGACGAACTCGTCAAACTCCCCTTTGTTGTTCCGGTGGGATTGGGTCCGCGCATCCTGCGGGCCGATACGGCGGTGGTGGCGGCGCTGGCTTGCTGGCAGTCCTTGGCCGGGGACTGGACTGCCGGGGGAAGCGACCGACGTCCGCCTTTCCGCGCGCCGACCCCTTAACCGGCCGCCATCCGGCCGTTCCTCCGTCCACTTCCCGCGAGAGACTTCATGTCCGCACCCCCGACCACGCGCGGCGAACCCATCACCGACCGCCGCCAACTGGTGGCCTATCTCGAATCCGGCAGCAAGCCGGCGCCGGATTGGCGCATCGGGACCGAGCACGAGAAGTTCGCTTACCGCACCTCCGACCTGCGGCCGCTGCCCTATGACGGGCCGGACGGCATCCGCGAACTGCTGACCCGCATGACCCGCTTCGGCTGGCAGCCGGTGGAGGAGAAGGGCAACATCATCGCGTTGGTCCAGGACATGGCCAACATCACGCTGGAACCGGGCGGTCAGGTCGAGCTGTCGGGCGCGCCGCTGGAGACCCTGCACCAGACCTGCGCCGAGGTGCACCGCCACCTGCGCCAGGTGAAGGAGGTCGGGGCGGAGCTTGGCATCGCCATGATGGGGCTGGGCTTCCAGCCGAAATGGACGCGCGACGACATCCCCTGGATGCCCAAGGGCCGCTACAAGATCATGCGCGACTACATGCCGAAGGTCGGCTCGCTCGGCCTCGACATGATGACGCGGACCTGCACGGTGCAGGTCAACCTGGACTTTGCGTCCGAAGCGGACATGGTGAAGAAGTTCCGCGTGTCGCTGGCCTTGCAGCCGATCGCGACCGCGCTGTTCGCGATGTCGCCCTTCACGGAAGGCAAGCCGAACGGTTTCCAGAGCTTCCGCAGCCACATCTGGACCGACACCGACCCGGACCGCACCGGCGACATCCCCTTCGTCTTCGAGGACGGCTTCGGCTTCGAGCGCTATGTCGACTATCTGCTCGACACGCCGATGTACTTCGTCTATCGCGATGGCGTTTACATCGATGCGGCCGGCCAGTCCTTCCGCGCCTATATGGACGGCAAGCTGCCGGCACTGCCGGGCGAGGTGCCGCTGATCACCGACTGGGCCGACCACACCACCACCGCCTTCCCGGAAGTGCGGTTGAAGAAGTATCTGGAGATGCGCGGCGCCGACGGCGGCCCGTGGCGCAGCCTGTGCGCCCTGCCGGCCCTGTGGGTCGGGCTGCTCTACGATCAGGTGGCGCTGGATGCGGCCTGGGATCTGGTGAAGGACTGGACGACGGAGGAGCGCGCGCATCTGCGCGCCGAGGTGCCGCGGTCGGGCCTGCGCACGACGTTCCGCAATGGGACGGTTCGCGACGTGGCGTTGGAGGTTGTGGCGATCGCCCGCGACGGTCTGGCGCGGCGTGCCCGCAACGACAATTGGGGCGACGACGAGACCCACTTCCTCGACACGCTTCAGGTCATCGCCGAGACCGGCCGCAGCCCGGCCGACGAGCTTCTGGAGAAGTTCAACGGCCCGTGGGGCGGCAGCGTCGATCCGGTGTTCAAGGAATACGCGTACTGAGGCAAAGGTTAGCTGGGGAGGTTAGACCCCCACCTAACCTCTCCCGCTCTCAGCGGACCTACGGTCCGCCTGCCGCGTCAGCACAAAGCAAAGCTTTGTGCGAGAGCTGGGCGGGGGAGGGACTGCCGCCGCGTTTCTGAACAAGCACTTATCTCCTCCCCCGCCCAGCGGGGGAGGATTAAGGTGGGGGCAATAAGCAGGCGCTTCAACGAACCGGCAAACACCCTACGCCGCAACCGGCGCATGGGTGATGCAGCTCTTCGAGCAGACCTTGGAGCAGCTTTCGCAGCCGATGCAGTTGGCGGCTTCCTTGACCGTCATGATCTTCTTTTCGGCCTCGTCGTCGAAGGCGTCGACGATGTCGCCGTCCTCGGTCAGGCCGATCATGTCGAGCACGCCGCGCCCGCATACCTTGAAGCAGCGGCCACAGCCGATGCACTGCTTCTGGTCGATGGATTGGACGAATTTCGGGGTCCAGCTCTGACCACCGCGGGTGGTGCCGGTCAGGAACTCAGCCATGGGAATGCTCCTCTCGGGAAAGGCTGCGCCTAAGCTTTTCTTGGAAAATTGAGCGGGTCAGGCCTTCTCCAGCGCCTTCAGCGCCGCCCGCTTCTCGGTCAGGGTCTTGAAGGCGTCATAGGTTTCCTGCGCCACCGTCAGGATGGTCTGCCAATTCTGCGGAAGCTCTTCCGACAAATCGTGCAAATCCATCTTCTTCTGCGTGGCGCGGGCGTTCAGCTTCTTGATCTCGTCCTTCAGGGCGTCGATGTCGCTCATGGTCGTGCTCCCGCGAAGCTCAGAGGTTCGCGACCTCGGGGTATTTCCTGATCAGCGCGACGGCATCCTCGACCAGCTTGGCGCCGTCGGCGGCCATCTTTTCGATGCTGGGGAAGCCGAAGCGGTGGACGTCGCGCAGGGTCTTCGACACCACCACCAGCCGGCCGGTGGTGAGGATCATGCGGCCGAAGCCCTCGTGGCTCATCTTCATCATCGGCGAGGCCATCATGCCGGTCTGCTTTTCGACCGTGACGCCGACCGCCTTGTAGAACAGCTCCAGCCGCCACAGCGTATCCGGGTCGGGATCGCCGATGATCGGGATGGCGGCGCGGGCCTCCTTGTCCAGGATGAAGGGGGCGAGCAGAGCCTCGTCCGGCTTGCCTTCCCAGGCGCCATAGCTGTCCTCGGCACGGAACAGCAGGACCAGCGTCTTCACGAACTGGTCGGCGACGGACACTTCAGCCAATTCGGCCATGCTCAAACCTCCTCCTCGTCGAAATGGAATTGCGGCGTCTCGCCCATCGCCTTGCGCAGCCAGGGCGGCGGGTTGCCGTTCAGCGTCTGGACCAGCTTGTCGAGCACGGCCGGTATGGTTTCCGTGGCCTCGAGCTTCACCGGATGGATCTTCTTCGCCACCACGCGGGCGGCCGCCGAGGCGCCGATGGCCGACAGGTAGATGATGGCGACGTCGGCCAGCGCCTCCAGCTTGGGCACCAGCTTGTCCTCGTTGCCGTCCTCGAACATCGAGCCGCCGAACTGGAAGGTCTCCAGAAAGGCATGGCCCTGACGGTCGACCTGATAGACGGCGATGTTCTTGGCCCAGCCGAAATGCGCATCGACGTGCTGCATGTCCTGGGTGCAGAAAGCGACCTTCATCGATCCTCCTTTGGTCGGGCGTGGGTCCTGCACCACGCTCAGACGGCGTTGCATCCGCATGATCCGCCTCCGCAGCTGTGCGATTCACCTGCCCCATGGTGTCCGGCTTCGTGGTTCTCGTGGTCCATCTCGCGGGCGAGGAACAGGTTGCCGATCTCGCACAGCAGCTCGCGCGTGCCGCGGTAGCCGACCTGGACGCGAAGTCCCGCACCCAGCCGGTCGAACATCGGCAGGCCCATGCGGTGCAGCGGCACGCCGATCCGCGCCGCCCCCTGCCGTCCGTGCGAGTTGGAGACGATCAGGTCGGCGTCGCGGGCCAGCGTCTCCAGGTCGGAATGGTCGCCGACCATGATGGTGGCGGCCTTCAGCCGCTCCAGCACCGGGCTTTGCGTCGGCGACACCGCGGCGACCACCTCGGCCCCCATGTCGGCCAGGAAGCCGGTCACGGCGTAGAGCAGGTCGGGTTCCAGGGCCACGGCGATGCGCTTGCGGCTGAAGAAGAAATGCCCGTCCAGCATGGCATCGACCAAGCTTTCGCGCTGGCGCCGCAGCCGGGCCGGCGCCGGCTTGCCCGACAGCTCCATCAACAGGCGGACCAACCTGTCCGACGCCTCCAACCCGGTCAGCCGGCTGAAGAAATGGCTGGGCACGTCGGTCTTCAGCTCCAGCGCGTTGCCGGCCACCCGCATATGCTCGCCGACCACGATGGTGGCCGCCGAGGCGCCCATGGCGCGGATCTGCTCCACCGTTACGCCGCCCAGCGAGGTGGCGGTGAAGTCGGACGGCTGGCGGCCCGCCATCGACAGCGACAGGTCGGGCAGCATGATCAGTGCCAGGCCGAAGCCCTCGATGATGTCGCGCAGTTCCTCGACGTCGCCGGGCGACAGATGGCTGCCGGCCAGCACATTGACCTGGGTCGGGATGCGCACCGGCGAGGGTTCGACCAGCCGCTCCACCATGGCGGTCACGGCGGCGGCGAAGCCGTCCTCGAAACCGCCGGCGAAGTCGGGAGTGTTGGCGAAGACCAGGGCGGTGTCGGCCATGTCGGGGTTGCGCCGGCGGAACAGCGTGTACTGGCCGCCCATATCCTCGCCCTTGGTCTCGGTCACGCCGGTGGTGGCGACGCCGATCATGGCGGGCTTGTTGCGCTCGACGATGGTGCGGATCGCCTGCTCCAGATTGTCGTAGCCGCCGAGGATGGTGGAGACCTGATCCATCGCCGTGGTCTGCAGCGGAATCGCCTCTCGGAAATGGCGGACCAGCAGGACCAGACCGAAGGCGGTGCAGCCCTGCGACCCGTGGAACAGCGGCAGACAGCGGTCGACGCCGAGATAGGCGAGCGCCGCGCCCAGCGGCTGGCTCATCTTCAGCGGGTTGGTGGAGGCGGCCTTGGCGGCGGAGGGGAAGCGCTGGATGTGGGACATCGGCCTTACTCCGCCGCCAGAAGGGTGGAGGACGGACCGGACTCCCACGGTGCCGGCTGGCGGACCTGACGCCAGATCGGGTTGGACAGCGTCTTGTCGATCTCCTCGCAGAGATTGACGATGCCGTCATAGCCGGCATAGGCGTGGTGGCGCTCCTGGTTGATGTCGAGCCAGGGAACCTTGGCCTTCAGCGAGATGAACTGCGACCGCCCGCCGGACATCATAATGTCGGCCTGATCGTCGGCCAGCATCTTGTAGATGTCGCGCGGCTTCAGATCGTCCCACTGGTGGAACTCCTCGCCCTTCATCTTCTTGATGCGCTCCTTGTCCTCCTTGGTCGATTTCTTGGTGGAGGTGCCGAGGATGGTCAGGCCGGCACCTTCCAGCGCGCTGACCATCGACCAGCTCTTGACCCCGCCGGTAAACAGGAGGACGCGCTTGCCTTCGAAGCGCGGCTTGTAGGGTTCCAGACGGCGCCAGACCCGGCTTTCCTCCCGGGCGATCACGCCCTCCGCCCGGTCGATCAGGGCCTTGTCGGCGCCGCGCTCCACCAGCATCCGGGTCATGGTGCGCAGCGTGTCCGACATGTCGGACACGCCGTAGAAGGACCCCTCGAAATAGGGGATGCCGTAGCGCTCCTGCATCTTGCGGCCGACATTCACCAGCGCCTGGCTGCACACCATCATGGTGACGCGCGCGCGATGGGCCTGGGCGACCTCGTTGTAACGGCCGTCGCCGGAGATGCAGGACAAGAGGCGGATGCCGATCTCGTCCAGCAGCGGCTTGACCAGCCACAGCTCTCCCGCGAGGTTGTATTCGCCGATGATGCAGACGTCGGTGGGGGTGGTGTACTCCGGCTCCACCGTGCCGATGACATGCTCCAGCAGCGCTTCACCGGCCAGCTTGTTGCCGAGATTCTTCGACCCGACGAAACCCGGTGCATCCACCGGGATCACCGGCTTGCCCAGCTTCTGCGTCGCGAATTTGCAGACCGCGGCGATGTCGTCGCCGGTCATGGCGGGCACGCAGGTCTGATAGACGAAGACGGCCGGCGGATCGTATTGCTGAACGATCTCCTTGATGGCGCGGTAGAGCTTCTTCTCGCCGCCGCCGACGACGTCCAGTTCCGACAGATCGGTGGTGAAGCCGGTGCGGTAGAGCTGCGACCCCGACGACCGGGTGCCGCGGTTGTCCCAAGCATTGCCCAGGCAGGCGATGGGGCCATGGACGAGATGGGCGGCGTCGGCGATCGGCTGCAGCACGATCATCGCGCCGTCATAGGCGCAGCCGCCGGCCGCGGCTCCGGGTTTCAGCGACTTGGTGCAGCCCTTCTTCTTCTCCTTGGCCGACTTGGCCTGGTTGGTCGCGCAGCCCGGTTCGTTGAAGACGTCCTGGATCTTGTCCTGGAGCATGCCCGCTTCTCCCATCCTGGCGCCGGAAATGGCTTTGCATCGGTGTGATGCAGGGGGCATGCCAGAGGGTAAGTCGTTGGCGGGAAAGGATTGTCGGGTTTGCCGGCCCTGTTCGATAGCTGACAATCGCGGGTTCGGGCCAGAAGCTTGTCGGGTGTCGCACATCCCGCGCAGGGGGAGGGGAGGGGCGGCCGTAACAGGACGCTTGCGACAAAGGGATGTGACGATGGAGCGGATCGGACGGCGCCGCCGCCGCCACGGGACGATGGCTGCAATTCTGACTGTGCTAGCGGCCCTGCCGGCCATGGCAACGCAGGATGGCGCGGTGATCCGGCTCTCGCAGGAGCCGGGAAGCGAGATCGGCGTCGCCTGCCGCTTCCTCGACCTCGATCAGCGCCCGGTTCCGGCGGAAACCACGATGCTGTGCGATGCCGCCGCGGATTTCGTCACCCGAAAGGCCGCTGGTCACGGCAAGTCGGTGGTCCGCCTCGGATTGCACCCGGTGATGCGCGGCGACCGACCGGCGGAGGAACAGTCCCCCACCGTCGATGGCCCGATTCTGTTGCTGGTTCTGGAGAGCCGCCAGGATTGGAGCGGTACCGGGCACCCCCGTCTGCTGCTGCGCGCCCGCCCGGTCCGTGACGGCGTTGCCTCCCCCTCGGTCGGCCTGCCGCCGGCATCGGTCGAGTTGGGTGGAGAGGGCTGGCAGGCGGCGGCCGAACGCGCACTGGAGCGGGTGGTCGGCTTCGCCCTCCGGGATGGCTGACGCGCTGAAGTCACCAAAAAAGAAACCCGGAGCGCGCCGTCGCCGACGCTCTCCGGGCTGGGGAAGTTGCCGTCGGGCCGGGGGGATGGAAACCCCGGCCCGACGGGTAGACTGGAACCGATGCGTGTTTCGATGCCTGGATTGCCGCCGGTCAGCGGATCAGGTCGAACGAGTAGTCGGTCTGGCCGACGATGTTGGTGTTGGCGTCGATGTCCTCGAAGATGCGGTCCAGGATCCGCACCAGCACGTTCAGCGCGCCCTGGTAGCCCCAGGTCGGATAGCGGTGGTGGTGGTGGCGGTCGAAGATCGGGTAGGTCAGGCGGATCAGCGGAACCTTGGTGTCGCGCTCCAGATACTTGCCGTAGCTGTTGCCGATGATGTAGTCCACCTTGTCGGTGAAGATCAGCGAGCGCAGGTGCCACAGGTCCTTGCCGCCGTAGGCAGAGCCCGAGGCGCCGAAGGGCGAGCTGTCCAGCACCTTCTGGACCTGCTTCTCCCACTTCTTGGAGCCCGAGGTGGACAGGATGTGCACCGGCTCCGCACCCAGCTCCAGCAGGAACTTGGTCATGCCCAGGCAGAAGTCGGGGTCGCCGTAGACGGCGAAGCGCTTGCCGTGCATGTGGGTGTGGCTGTCGGCGATGGCGTCGACCAGACGGCCGCGCTCCAGCTTCAGGCTTGCCGGCACCGGCTTGCCCGACAGCTCCGCCAGCTTCAGCAGCAGTTCGTCGGTGGCGGTGACGCCCATCGGGTAGTTGAACTTGGCGACCTCCTGGCCCTTCTCCTTGCAGAACTGCAGGGTCTGGGTCGTGTTGTACTCCTGCATGGAGATGGTGGCCTTGGCGTGCAGGGCCTCCTTGGTCTCCTCGATGGTGGTGCCGCCGTCATACATGCGGTACTCGCCATCCATCGGCGTGTCGAAATTGTCGGACACGTCGGACAGGATCTGCAGCTTCACGCCGAATTCGCCGGCGATGCGCTTCAGTTCGCGGTTGTTGCCGACGGCGAAGCCGTCGAAGCCCGGAATCAGGTTGATCTGCTCGGTCTTGGGCGTGTCGAAATTCTCCGAATTGCCCCAGAAGTTGCTCAGGATCCCCTTGATCATGTTGTCGTAGCCGACGATGTGGCTGCCGACGAAGGCCGGAGTGTGGGCGAACGGCACCGGGAAGTCGGCCGGGACGCTTTCCTTGTTCTTGGCGTTGGCGATGAAGCCCTGCAGATCGTCGCCGATGACTTCGGCCATGCAGGTGGTCATCACCGCGATCATCTTCGGCTTGTAGAGCGCATAGGCGTTCGCCAGGCCGTCGATCATGTTGTTCAGGCCGCCGAACACCGCCGCGTCCTCCGTCATCGACGAGGAGACCGCGCTGTTCGGCTCCTTGAAGTGGCGGGTCAGATGGGTGCGGTAATAGGCGACGCAGCCCTGGGAGCCGTGGACGAAGGGCAGGGTGCCCTCGAAGCCCTGGGCGGCGAACATCGCGCCGATCGGCTGGCAGGCCTTGGTCGGGTTGATGACGACCGCTTCACGGGCGAAGTTCTTCGCCTTGTATTCCTCGGACTTGGTCCATTCGGACACGCGGGCGACTTCCTCGTCCGAATGGCCGTACTCGAACTCGGTCTTCTTCTTCTCGAACATCGCCGCGTATTCGGGCTGCCGGAAGAGCGTGTAGTGATCGAGGACCTTGTCGGCGCTCTGCGAAAGCTTGTCGGTCATTCTCAAATTCTCCTGTTCCAGAGGCCGATGGTCAGAACGGGGCCTTCATCACGCCCCAGACGGGGTTGTTGATGGCCAGGTCCATGTCGCGGGCGAAGATCGCGAAGCCGTCATAGCCGTGGTACGGGCCGGAATAATCCCAGCTGTGCATCTGGCGGAACGGCAGGCCCATCTTCTGGAACACGTACTTTTCCTTGATGCCCGACGCGACGAGGTCGGGACGCATCGCCTCGACGAACTTCTCCAGTTCGAACGCGGTGACGTCGTCGTAGATCAGCGTGCCTTCCTTCACATAGTGGGGCGTGCGCTGATAGTCGTCGTTGTGGGCGAACTCGTAACCGGTGCCGATGATCTCCATGCCCAGGTCGTGATAGGCATCGACGACGTGGCGGGGACGCAGGCCGCCGACGTAGATCATGACCTTCTTGCCGTCCAGCCGCGGCTTGTACTTGGCGATGACCGCATCGACCATCGGCTGGTAACGGGCGATGACCTTCTCGGCGTTCTCCTTGATCTTGTCGTCGAAGAGAGCGGCGATCTTGCGCAGGGATTCGGCGATCTGGCTCGGGCCGAAGAAGTTGTATTCCATCCAAGGAATATTGTACTTCTCTTCCATGTGACGCGCGATGTAGTTCATCGAGCGGTAGCAGTGGATCAGGTTGACCTTGGCCTTCGGCGTGTTCTCCAGCTCGGCCATGGTGCCGTCGCCCGACCACTGGGCGATCACGCGCAGGCCGATCTCCTCCAGCAGGATGCGGGAAGACCAGGCGTCGCCGCCGATGTTGTAGTCGCCGATGATGGTGACGTCATAGGGGGTGGAGACGAAGTCGGCCTTGGGTTCCGTCTTCTCGAACACCCAGTCGCGGATGGCGTCGTTGGCGATGTGGTGGCCCAGCGACTGGGACACGCCGCGGAAGCCTTCGCAGCGCACGGGGATGACCGGCTTGCCGATTTCCGCCGACTTGGCGCGGGCGACCGCCTCGATGTCGTCGCCGATCAGGCCGATCGGGCATTCCGACTGGATCGAGATGCCGTTCACCAGCGGGAACAGCTCGTTGATTTCCTCGATGACCTTGTGCAGCTTCTTGTCGCCGCCGAAGACGATGTCCTTCTCCTGGAAGTCGGAGGTAAAGTGCATCGTGCCCCAACTGTCCACGCCGGTGTCGCCGATGTAGTAGTTGCGGCGGCCCGACCAGGAGTAGTAGCCGCAGCCCACGGGCCCGTGGGAGATGTGGATCATGTCCTTGATCGGACCCCACACCACGCCCTTGGAACCGGCATAGGCGCAGCCGCGGATCGTCATGACGCCGGGGATGGACTTGACGTTCGACTTGACGCCGCAGTCCTTGGCCTCGGCCTCCAGCACGTTCAGGTGCTTGGCGCGGCGCTTGCGGGACTTTTCGGGATAGGCTTCGAGGACTTCGTTGACGAGGTTCTTGACGTCGACCGTGGTGTTCTCGGACAGGCTCATAGCCGGCCTCCTGCTTGAATATTCGCGCCGCTTCAGCGCGTGACCGAGCCCCTCCCTCCCACGCCGACGTCGCCCGGCCGGAACCGGTGGGCAGTCGTTGGGTCGACGTCGTGCGGGGCTGGGGAAAAGGGCCAGTGTTCAGGCGGTCCCCCCTGCGCAAGGGCAGGGGGGCCGGTAGGCAACCGTCGCTACGCCCGGGATCAGGCGCCGGCCTTCGCCGCTTCCTTGGCAGCCAGCTCGGCGAGCTGCTGCTCCTCGGTCTTCATGATGCCGAAGTCCATCAGCATCTCTTCCAGCTCTTCCATCGTGATCGGGGTCGGGATGCAACCCTGGCCCGAATTCGCGTGGATCTTGTTGGCCAGCGCGCGGTATTCGCCGGCCTGCTTGCTGTCCGGGGCGTACTCGATGACCGTCATGCGGCGCAGCTCGGCGTGCTGCACGATGTTGTCGCGCGGCACGAAGTGGATCAGCTTGGAACCCAGGCGCTTGGCCAGCGCGTCGGCCAGATCCCATTCCTTGTCCGTCTGACGCTCGTTGCAGATCAGGCCGCCGAGACGGACGCCGCCGCTGTGCGCGTATTTCAGGATGCCCTTGGCGATGTTGTTGGCGGCGTACAGCGCCATCATCTCGCCGGACATGACGATGTAGATTTCCTGAGCCTTGTTCTCGCGGATCGGCATGGCGAAGCCGCCGCAGACCACGTCGCCCAGCACGTCGTAGGACACATAGTCCACGTCGTCGTAGGCGCCGTTCTCTTCCAGGAAGTTGATCGAGGTGATGACGCCGCGGCCGGCGCAGCCGACGCCCGGCTCCGGACCGCCGGACTCGACGCATTTGATGTTCTTGTAGCCGATCTTGAGGACGTCCTCGAGTTCCAGATCCTCGACCGAACCGGCCTCGGCGGCCAGATGCAGGACGGTGTCCTGGGCCTTTGCGTGCAGGATCAGGCGGGTCGAGTCGGCCTTCGGATCGCAGCCGACGATCAGGATCTTCTGATCCAGCTCGACCAGCGCGGCCAGCGTGTTCTGAGAGGTGGTGGACTTGCCGATACCGCCCTTGCCGTAAAAGGCGATCTGACGCAGAGGCGCTTTGGCCATGTGGGTCGCTCCTGTGCTTGGGTCGTGGGACTGTGCTTCGATCCGGTGCGGCCGGTTTGTGGCCGCTTCGGATTTCAAGGATTGCACGACCCGTGCCAGAGCGGTGTATTTCGATAAGATATTGAAAACATTGAGTTATTGATTGTGGCGACGCGTGCCGTCTCTTTGTCGGGGTCCCGACACACACGACAAAGCCCGACATTTTGTCTGGTCTTTATGGGGAAGGTTCTTTTGGTGAGGTGTCGGCTTTCGAATGCCCCCACCTAACCTCCCCCGCTCTCAGCGGACCTACGGTCCGCCTGCCGCGTCAGCACAAAGCGAAGCTTTGTGCGAGAGCTGGGCGGGGGAGGGACTGTTGCCGCACGGCGGCAAAGCTCCTGTCCCCCTCCCCCGCCCAGCGGGGGAGGGTCGGGGTGGGGGCAATACATCGCAGAGGCTATCCTACCGCCCCTCGCCGAGCGCCTCGCTCGCCACGACGATGCGCAGCGCCAACTCCTCCACCGCCTCGTCGCGGTCCATGTCGTAGAGAAGCTGCGCCAGCAGCCGGCCGCGCGCCACCAGACGGCGGGCCAGGGCCGGATCGGCGGGCTTCGCCAGCAGCGCCTCGACCAGCCTTTCGCCGGTCAGGCGGGCCAGCACGTCGCAGCGGTCGACCAGCCGCTGCTTCAGCGTGTCCACGGCGGCGGGGCGGCCGGCGTGGGTCAGGTCGGCGCAGAAATGGTGCAGGCTGCGCAGCTGGCGCAGCAGGGCAGCGAACAGAAGGTCGTCCAGATCGCCGCCGGCCGCGGCCTTGCCGACGAGATCGAACAATGTGTCGGAAAGCCGCCATGCTGCCGAAAGCCAGTCGTTCATCGCCTTGCGGTCGGCCGGCTCGACGAAGGGGCCGGACTCCTCCTTCGTCTCCTCCTGGTCGTCCAGGTTGCGAAGCGCGATGACGATCAGCCCATCGGCCTGGGCGAGCGTGGCGAGGCTGGCATGAAGCGCCTTCAGCCCGCGGTCGGCGACGAATCCCTCGATCGCCTCGGTGGCGCGGTGCAGGGAATAGCGGGCAAGCCGGCGCGACTGATAGACGACGTCCTGCAACGCACTGCCGCCGCCCAGCGCCTCCAGCACCATCCGCCGCACCTCGAAGCGCAGCAGGGCGCGGGCCAGCCGGTCGATGCCGCCGACGTCGATGGGGCGGCGGTCTTTGGTCAGCGCGTCGGCGGTGGCGCGGGCGTCGGTCTCGATAGCCGCGATCACCGCCTGGAGATGGCCCTTGCCGCCGCCGCGCATCCGCCCGACCAGCGCCCGCATCGCCTCGGCAAGGTCGATGGCGGTGGGCAGGCTTTCCTCATGGGCGGTGCGGCCGGTCACCAGCCGGTCGATCAGATGGTCGCGCACCCCCGGCAGCAGCACGTCGGTGACGATTTGCCCGATCGGCCGCAGCAGCGCCTCCAGCATCCGGCCCGGCGGCTGGCCGGCCAGTCCCGGCAGCGGGTTGACCGGCTTGGGCACCAGCCTTGGCCGGTGCGGCTCCAGCAGCTCCAGCACCGCGTCGCCGCGCAGTGGAGTGATGGTGCCGCGCAGAAGCTGTGCGAGGCGCAGGGCCGTCCGCGCCTCGTCGATGCCGCGCGGCGGGAGACCGTCGGGTGCTGCCGGAGCGGCCGGTGCGAGCTGGCGAGAGGGTGGGGGCGTCCGGACAAGCGTCTGTGTGGGCACCGGCGGGGTGCGCCGGCGCCGGCTGTCGTCGTACTTGGTCGGCCAGAAGGCCATGCGGGTGCCGCCGGATCGTAAGCGTCGCTGTACTGAGTATGGGGACGGACCGTTCGGCTTCAAACGGACAATGTTGCGACATTCGGCGATGAGGCCCTCTGCTGGCCTTCTGCCGGCTTCGCTGCTCAAGGCTTGGCACGCGCCCGCTTATACAATATCCATATAGGAAGTAATGATATTCGGATGGAGCGAACCGGCGTGGCGGATAGGGCGGCGACACAGGATGCGAGTGGTCGGACGATGGAGCCCGATTCGCCCCCTGACTCCCCACTGGCCCTTCGCGCCCACCGCACCAACCTCGTCAATATTCCGGCCGCCACTCTGTGCGGCGAAGCCTACAACGACGAGCCGCGGCGCCTGCGCATCGGCGCCACCCGCAGCGAGCACGCAGCATTGTTCGAGGCGCTGGACGAAAGCCCCGACGCGCTGACCGCATCGGACGTTTTCCAGCGTTACATGGCCGAGCTGTTCGGGGTGAACCCCGACTTTTCCGGGGCGGAGGGGCCGGACGGCAAGCGGCGCTTCCGGGCCAGCTATCTGCGCCTGCTGAAGGGTTGGATGTTCGACAGCAACCGGGCGGAAGGCGCGGTGCTGAAGGGCTGGGTGGAAAGCCGGTTCGGCCTGCTGCCGACCTTCCATGGCGAACCGATCCGCCGCTTCGCCTCCGACGCCTGGGCCGCCTATGGCGAGCAGAAACAGTCGACCCGCTTCCACAACAACAACATCCACCTGCAGCTCGACCTTTTGTACGAGTTCTGCCAATGGACCATCCGACGCGGCTGGCCCGATGCGCCGATGCCGAACTGGGCCTCGCACATCCGGCTGTACCGCGGCGTCAACGATTTCGAGGAACACCACATCGTCGCGCGGCCGGACCGGCGCACGGCGGTGCTGCGGCTGAACAACCTGTGTTCTTTTTCCATCGACCGCGACATCGCCGGCCAGTTCGGCGACTACATCCTCGACGCCTGGGTGCCGCTGCCCAAGGTCGTCTTCTTCCGCGACATTCTGCCACGCTACCCCTTCCAAGGCGAAGGGGAGTATCTGGTGATCGGCGGGGATTACCGGGTGGGTGTGTCGCTTCTCTGACAACCTCACGTCCGGCGGCGGCCTGATGGCTGGTTCGCCGGGCGCACCAGGAAAGGGCGGGCATTTCGCCCCATGGCATGACCGATCCCAAGATTCTGACGCCCGAAATCCGATCCCCCGAAATCCGATCCCCCGAAATCCGATCAAGGGCACTCGGTGCCTATCTCGGCCTCGCCTGCGGCGACGCGCTGGGGGCGACCGTGGAGTTCCTGACCAAGGGCGAAATCGCCCACCAGTATGGCGTCCACAAGCACATCAAGGGCGGCGGCTGGCTGAAGCTGCCGGCCGGGCAGGTGACCGACGACACGGAGATGTCGCTGCATCTCGGCCGCGCCATCCTGTCCGCACCCGAATGGGACGCCCGCCGCGCCGCGGAGGAGTTCGCGATCTGGCTGAAATCGGTGCCGGTCGATGTGGGCGACACGACGCGTCGCGGCATCCGACGCTTCATCATGCACGGCACGCTGGAGGAGCCGGAGTCGGAATATCACGCCGGCAACGGCGCGGCGATGCGCAACCTGCCGGTGGCTCTGGCGACGCTTGGCGACGATGCGGCCTTCGAACGCTGGTCGGTGGAACAGTCGCACATCACCCACTGCAACCAGCTGTCGGATTCCGCGGTGATCGCGCTGGGCCGGATGGTGCGCCGGCTGGTGCTCGGCGGCGGCATCGTCGCAGCACGGGAGGAGGCGAACGCCCTGATCGCTAAGCACCGCCAGTTCAAGTTCCAGCCCTACCGCGGGCTGTCCACCGCCTTCATCGTCGATACGGTGCAGACCGTCTTCCACTATTACTTCCAGACCGATTCGGTCGAATCCTGCGTGGTGGAGACGGTGAACCAGGGCGGCGACGCCGACACCACCGGCGCCATCGCCGGCATGCTGGCCGGCGCCACCTATGGCGTGGAGTCGATCCCGCCGCGCTGGCTGCGCAAGCTGGACCGCAAGGTCTACGACGAGATTTGTCAGCAAACCGACGCGCTGCTTGCCCGCGCACCGATGTTCCAGGGGAAATGACCATGGCCGATGTGATCTTCTTCGAAAAGCCCGGCTGCGGCGGCAATGCCCGTCAAAAGGCCCTGCTGGAGCAGGCCGGTCACCGCGTGCTCGCCCGCGACCTGCTGGGCGAGCCCTGGACGGCGGAGACGCTCCGTCCCTTCTTCGGCGACCGCCCGGTGGCGGATTGGTTGAACCGCGCCGCCCCCGCGGTGAAGTCCGGCGAGGTGGTGCCGGAGGCGATGGACGAGGAGTCGGCGCTGGCCGCGATGGTCGAATGCCCGCTGCTGATCCGCCGCCCGCTGATGCAGGTCGGCGACCGCCGCGACTGCGGGTTCGAGACCGACCGGGTGGATGCCTGGATCGGGCTGGGCGGCGTAGCGGCAGCGGAGAAGATTGAGGGGTGTCTGCGACCGGACATGCCGCCCTGTCCGAGACCGTGAGGCGCCAAACCCTGACGTGCATAGACGCACGCGCCATGTCAACGCGTGACCTTGCAACGCGCCTGTCGTAGCTTGTCGCCCCCAAGGGCGACGACCAGCGGCAGACGAGGACATCATGTGCGAACTCCTGGGCATGAGCGCCAACGTGCCCACGGACATCTGCTTCAGCTTCGCCGGCCTGATGCGCCGCGGCGGACAGACCGGGCCGCACCGCGACGGCTGGGGCATCGCCTTTTACGAGGGGAAGGGCTGCCGCACCTTCCATGATCCGGCACCCAGCAGCGAATCCGAGATCGCCCGGCTGGTCAGCCAGTATTCGATCAAGTCCTGCACGGTGATCTCGCACATCCGCCGCGCCAACCGCGGCCGGGTGTCGCTGGAGAACACCCATCCCTTCACCCGCGAACTGTGGGGCCGGGTGTGGACCTTCGCCCACAACGGCCAGTTGAAGGGCATCAAGGACCGTGTGTTGACCTTCTACGAGCCGGTCGGCAGCACCGACAGCGAGCACGCCTTCTGCTGGCTGCTCGACCAGATCCGCATGCAGTATCCGGAGCCGCCGAAGACCACCACCGGGCTGATGAAGCTGATCCGCCATCTGGCCGCCGATCTGGGGACGCTGGGCGTGTTCAACATGCTGCTCAGCGACGGGCGCTACCTGTGGTGCCATTGCGCCACCAATCTCGCCTGGCTGACCCGCAAGGCTCCTTTCGGTGCCGCCACCCTGGTGGATGCCGACATGAGCGTCGATTTCTCCAAGGAGACGACGCCCAACGACGTCGTCACCGTCATCGCCACCCGCCCGCTGACCAGGGACGAGGCCTGGACGGTGATGCAGCCGGGGCAGATGGCGGTCTTCCGCGGCGGGGCGCTGGTGACGCGCTGACCCGGTCCACCTGCGCCGATTGTTGCTTGTCCAGAGACGATCTTTCGCGCACAGACCGGCTTAACCACTGGAAAACAAAGGAGCATCTTGGGTCTCAGAACCCGGCCGGACATGACGGCCGCAACAAACAAGAGGCTCCTTCCGCCATGACCACGATCCTGCATGTCGACTCCAGCCCGCTCGGCACCGCGTCCGTCACCCGCCAGCTGACCGCCTCCATCGTCGAGGCCCTGGTGAAGGCCGAGCCGGCGGCCACCGTCCTCACCCGCGATGTTGCAGCCAATCCGCCGGCCCATCTGGACGGCGAACTGCTCCAGGTCGTCAAGCTCGGCGTCGTGGAGGGTCTGAGCCCGCGCCAGAGCGAAGAACTGGCCTTGACCAACGCCCTGCTCGACGAGTTCCTGGCTGCCGACGTCGTCGTGATCGGCGCGCCGATGTACAACTTCTCCATTCCGACCCAGCTGAAGGCCTGGATCGACCGCCTCGCCCAAGCCGGCCGCACCTTCCGCTACACCGAGAAGGGTCCCGAGGGTCTGGCCGGCGGCAAGCGCGTGATCGTGGCGTCGGGGCGCGGCGGCGTCTATTCGACCAACCCGGCGCTGGCTGGCCTCGACCACCAGGAAGCCTATTTGCGCACGGTGTTCGGCTTCTTCGGCATCACCGACGTGACCTTCATCCGCGCCGAGGGCATCGGCATGGGTCCGGACGCCAAGGACAAGGCGCTGGCCGGCGCCGCGAAGGAGATCGAGGGGTTGTTGGTCGCGGCTTGAGCGGTCGCCGATTACCCCCACCCTAACCCTCCCCCGCTGGGCGGGGGAGGGGACAAGTGCTTGACTGGCAGAGCAGCGGCAGTCCCTCCCCCGCCCAGCTCTCGCACAAAGCTATGCTTTGTGCTGACGCGACAGGCGGACCGTAGGTCCGCTGAAAGCGGGGGAGGATAGGAGGGGGTCTAACGCCGCACCCGCAGCACCCCCTACTGGAACGCCACCTCCGCCAGACTGCGCAGCTTGCGGGAGTGCAGTGTCTCCATCCCGTGCTCGCGCAGCAGCTCCATCGCCAGCACGCCGATCTTCAGATGCTGGTCGACCCGCTCGCGGTAGAAGCGGTCGGCCATGCCCGGCAGTTTCAACTGCCCGTGCATCGGTTTGTCCGACACGCACAGCAACGTCCCGTATGGCACGCGGAAGCGGAAGCCGTTGGCGGCGATCGTCGCGCTTTCCATGTCCAGCGCGATGGCGCGGCTCTGGCTGAATCGCATCAACGGTTCGCGGTGGTCGCGCAGTTCCCAGTTGCGGTTGTCGATGGTCGCCACCGTGCCGGTGCGCATGATGCTCTTCAGGTCGAAGCCGGACAGCCCTGTCACCCGCTCCACCGCCGTCTCCAGCGCGCGCTGAACCTCGGCCAAAGCCGGCACCGGCACCCACAGCGGCAAATCGGCGTCCAGCACATGGTCCTCGCGGACATAGCCGTGGGCCAGCACATAATCGCCCAGCCGCTGGGTGTGGCGCAGACCGGCGCAGTGGCCCAGCATCAGCCACGCATGCGGGCGCAGCACCGCGATGTGGTCGGTGATCGTCTTGGCATTGGACGGACCGACGCCGATGTTGACCAGGGTGATGCCGTTGCCGTCCGGCCGTTTCAGGTGATAGGCCGGCATCTGCGGCATGCGCGTCAGCCTGGCCGAAGCCGCATCCGCGGTGCCGCCCAGGTTCCGGTTGGTGGTGACGATGTCGCCCGGCTCGACGAAGCTGTCATATTGGCAGCGGTACGCCGCCAGTTCGGCATCGCCGGTCGGCTCCATGATCTCGCGCGACAGCCGGATGAACTCGTCCACATAGAACTGGTAATTGGTGAACAGGACGAAGTTCTGGAAATGCTCCGGCGCGGTCGCGGTGTAGTGGCGCAGGCGGTGCAGCGAGAAATCCACCCGCGGGGCCGTGAACAGCGCCAGCGGCTTCACCGCGTCCGCGCCGCCGTCGCAGGTGCCGTTGACGATGGTGTCGTCCATCCGCGCCAGATCGGGCAGGTCGAACAGGTCCGGCAGCTTGGTCAGCCGGTCGGGCGGCAGATCGCCTTCCACATACATGCCGTTCGGAAAGGCGAAATGGATCGGGATCGCCTCCTCGCTGACACCGACCTCCAGCGGGACGTCGTGGTTGCGCAGCAGAAGCGTGAACTGTTCCAGCAGATAACGCTCGAACAGATCGGGCCGCGTCACCGTGGTGGAATGGACCCCGACCCCCTCGACGAAGCCGTAGGACAGCCGGGTGTCGACCGCGGCCCCCGATACGGCGGTCATCCGCACATAGGGGTAATAGGCCCGGTTCCGCCCGCCTTCCTCTTCGCCCTGTGTATAGGCGGCGAAGCGGTCGCGCAGGAAGGCGGTGTTGCGATCGTAGATGTCGCGCACGCAGGCCAGCGCGGCTTTGGCATCGGTGAAGCGCCCGGCCGACCCGGGCTGGAGCGGGGCTTTATCAGTCATGTCATCAAAGATGGGGTACGAACGACCGGGTGGGAAGGCCGAATTTCGGCCAATCCCCAGCACTTATCCCTTCGGAGATGACGAACCGCCCCTACCGGTCAGTCGGCGTTCAGCCCCATCAGCGACTTGGCGAAGGCATCCGCATCGAACGGGCGCAGGTCGTAGACGCCCTCGCCGACGCCGATGGCGTGGACCGGGATCTTGAACTTCTCCGCCAGCGAGACCAGCACGCCGCCGCGGGCGGAGCCGTCCAGCTTGGTCAGGATCAGGCCGTTGACGTTGACCATGTCGCGGAAGATTTCCACTTGGCTGTGCGCGTTCTGGCCGGTGGTGGCGTCCAGAGTCAGCAGGGTGGTGTGCGGTGCCGTCTCGTCCAGCTTCTTGATGACACGGACGATCTTGCGCAGCTCCTCCATCAGGCCGGTCTTGTTCTGCAGCCGGCCGGCGGTGTCGATCAGCAGCACGTCGACCTTCTCGGCCTTCGCCCGCTCCAGCGCATCATAGGCAAGCCCGGCGGCGTCCGCCCCGGTGTCACGCGCGACGACCGGACAGCCGGTGCGCTCGCCCCAGATCTTCAACTGGCTGACCGCGGCAGCGCGGAAGGTGTCGCCGGCGGCCAGCATCACGCTCTTGCCCTCCGCCTTGAACTGGCGGGCGAGCTTGCCGATGGTCGTGGTCTTGCCGGTGCCGTTGACGCCGACGACCAGGATGACATGCGGCTTCAGCGCCGGGTCCAGCACCAACGGCTTGGCGACGGGGGTGACGATTTTCGACACCTCGGCGGCCAGGGTCGACTTGACCTCCTCCGGCGAGACCTCCTTGCCGAAGCGGGTGCGTGCCAGCTCCGCCGTCACCTTCGCCGCGGTGGCCGGGCCTAGGTCGGCGGTGATCAGCAGCTCTTCCAGTTCCTCCAGCGCCTCGTCGTCCAGCTTGCGCTTGGTGAAGATGCTGGTGATGCCGTCGGTCAGCTTGGACGAGGACTTCGACAGCCCCTCTTTCAGCTTGGCGAACCAGCCCTTCTTGGTCGGCGGCGCTTCTTCGGCAGCCGGGGCGACGGGTGAGGGGGCCGGAGCCGGCGGCAGTTCCGGAACGGGCTCCGGCTCCGGCATCGGAGCAGGAGCCGCCGGGGCAGGAGCGGGCGGAGGCTCTACGGGTGCGGCAGCGGGGGGAGGGGTGACCGGAGTCGGCGCGATGGGAGCCGGCGGCGCGGGCGCCAGTTCCGGCACCGGCTCGACCTCCGGCTTCGGCGCAGGCGGGGCGGCCGGCGGTTCGGGCGCTTTTTCCGGTTCGGGTTCCGGCGCGGGGGTGGCGGACTCCAGCGTGACCGACTCGTCCTTCGCCGCCTCGTCCTTGGGCGCGGTCTCTTCGGGCTTCTTGCGGCCGAACCAGCGGAAAATCATGGAGTGTCCACTATGAGAGGGGTCAGAGCGGGGTGCCGGTCAGCACGCCGTCCTTGATGCCGGTGATGGCGGCGGGCACCAGCGAACCGGGCGGGAAGGGCCGGCCCAGGCGGACTGCGGCGAAATGTTCCGTGCGGCCCAAATCGTCCTTCTCCACCAGCACCGTAGCGGTGCGGCCGACGAGGCTCGCCAGGGTGCGGGCCTCCGCCGCTTGGCCGACGGCGCGCAGCCGGGCGGCGCGCTCCTTCCGGACGGCGCCGTCGACCTGGGGCATGCGGGCGGCCGGCGTGCCGGGGCGCGGGCTGTAGGGGAAGACATGCAGCCAGGTCAGGCCGCACTCCTCCACCAGCCGCATGGTGTTCTGGAACATCTCCTCGGTCTCCGTCGGGAAACCGGCGATGAAATCGGCGCCGAACACCACGTCGGGACGGATCGAGCGCACCCGCTGGCAGAAGGCGATGGAGTCGGCGCGGCCATGGCGGCGCTTCATCCGCTTCAGCACCATGTCGTCACCGGCCTGCAGCGACAGGTGGAGATGCGGCATCAGGCGCGGCTCGTTTTCGATCAGGCGCCAGAGGTCGTCGTCCATTTCGATGCAGTCGATGGAGGACAGGCGCAGCCGTGGCAGCTCCGGCACCAGGGCCAGCAGCCGGCGCACCATCTGCCCCAGCGACGGCGATCCCGGCAGGTCGGGGCCGTAGCTGGTGATGTCGACGCCGGACAGCACCACCTCGTTGTAGCCGGCCTTCACCAGCGCCTGGACCTGTTCGACGATGCCGCCGATGGGGACGGAACGCGAGGGACCGCGGCCATAGGGGATGATGCAGAAGGTACAGCGGTGGTCGCAGCCCTGCTGGACCTGCACGAAGGCGCGGGCACGGTCCTCGAAGCCGCCGATCAGGTGGCCGGCGGTCTCCTTCACCGACATGATGTCGTTGACCAGAACCTTCTCGGCCGGCGGCAGGCCCCAGCTTTCCGGCTGCAGCTTTTCCTGGTTGCCCAGGACCTGATCGACTTCGGGCATCGCGGCGAAGCGCTGCGGGTCGATCTGGGCGGCGCAGCCGGTGACGACGATGCGGGCGTCCGGCCGCTCGCGCCGCAGCTTGCGGATGGTCTGCCGCGCCTGCCGTTCGGCTTCCGACGTCACGGCGCAGGTGTTGACGATCACCACGTCGTCCAGCCCGGCGCTGCGCACATGGTTGCGCATCACCTCGGACTCGTAGGTGTTCAGGCGGCAGCCGAAGGTGACGATCTCGGGGCCGGCCTGCGTCGTGTTATCGGTCGTATCGCTCATACGGAAACCAGTTCAGCCGACAGCCGGCCGCTGAACGCCAGCGCCACCGGGCCGGTCATCAGGACGCGGTCGCCCTCGGTCCACTCGATGGTCAGGGTGCCGCCGTCCAGCAGGATGTCGGCCTTGCGTCCGGTCAGGCCGCGGCGGGCCGCCGCAACCAGCGTGGCGCAGGCGCCGGTACCGCAGGCCTGGGTGATGCCGGCGCCGCGCTCCCACACCCGCATGCGGATGGCGGTGGGCGACAGGACCTGCGCGAACTCGATGTTGGACCGCTCCGGGAAGGTCGGATGGTTCTCGAACACCGGGCCGACCTTGTCCAGCGGCACCGCTTCGGCATCGTCGACGAAGAAGACCGCGTGCGGGTTGCCCATGTTGACCGCGACCGGGCCCGAGAAGCCGCCATGCTCCACCGATTCGACCCGCAGCGTGTCGGTGGGGGCGGCCAGCGGGATGGCGCTCCAGTCCAGCCGGGGCGGACCCATGTCCACGGTGATACGCCCGTTGTCGGCGCGGGAGGCGTGGAGCAGACCGGCGGCGGTCTGGAAGCTGGCGCGGTCGTGCCCGCTCTCCTCCATCAGCAGCCAGCCGACGCAGCGCGACGCGTTGCCGCAGGCCGCGGCCTCGCTGCCGTCGGCGTTGTGGATGCGCATGAAGGCGTCGGCGCCGGGCGCCTCGGTGCGTTCCAGAATGATGAACTGGTCGCAGCCCACGCCGGTCTTGCGGTCGGCGATGGCGCGCACCTCCGCGCCTGAGGGGCGGTAGGGTTCGGAACGGGCGTCGATCACGACGAAGTCGTTGCCGAGGCCGTGCATCTTCAGGAATTCGCGGGTCATGGCCGCCGTTATATGGCGAGCCGCTGGGATAAGTCCATAAGGCGCCGCGTTGACCGGTCAGGCATGCGCGGGTAGAAGGTCCCGGCGGATCCATCGAAAGGGGTAGGCGCTGCCGTCATGCTTCACATTGCGCTTCTCAACAAAATGGATCGCGTGTCGCGCGGACAGGTCGTTTCCAACGGCATAGTGGATGGGTGCGAGTATCTGAAAGCATATGATTTGCGAAGCGGCTGGATTCACAATGGCGGCAGCCGATCCCCCCGCATCGTGGCGATACCGGGCGACTTGGAAGGACTGCTTCGCGACCCGTTCGCGGAGCTTTACATCCACCATAACCATCCGGACGGCGTCAGCTTCAGTCGGGGAGATCTGGCTTTGGCTCTCGATGTCGGCAACCGTGCGCGCGGCAAGCTGTTCGCGCATGGGCATGACGGTTCGACCTACGGTGTTGCGCTCGCCAACAGGGAATCGATAGAAGCCCTGCATCGCCGGGCATCCGACAGCGTGGAGCGGACACTGCGCTCCCTGGTGTTCGATTCCCAGGTGCCGATGCAGGTGGCGAAAAATCACTTCGCACATGTCATTTGCCAGGCCTTGGATGTGGCCGGCGTCATACATTACGAGTTCGCCGTGTCGAAAACGCGGATTGACGAATGGCAGCGATACGCCAACTATCTTGAAGAGGCCGTAACGGCCGCCGCCGACGCAGTTGGAAGGTGAACCATGCCTCGGTATCTGATCGAAGAACCCACCCCCTTCGCCGATGCGGAGGAATGGTTGAGTTTCCGTGACGCGCTTGCGCGTCTGCCTTCGGAAGATCCCGATGTGGCAGCGGCACTCAGGCATGCCGACGAGGTGCTTGCCACGATGGGCTTCAGCCGGAGCGCCAATTCGACTTGGCAGTCAGGGTATTCGGGTTTGACCCAACTGGTCGGGTGAAGCCCGCCCACGGTCACGCCCCCTTGAACACCAGATGCTTCGACGCCGCGAAGTTGAAGAACATGCCGGCGATCGAACCGGCGGCCACCGCCAGGAACGGGTGGTCGGCGACCATCTGCACGCTCGATTCCAACCCGACCGACACGCCGTAATTCACCACGCCGCCGATGGCGTTGGCGGCGATGAACTTGGCCCACTGGCGGTGAAGCGGCTCGGCCACCGCACCGCGGAAGGTGAAGGCGCGGTTCAGCGCCCAGGTCGCCGTCGCCGCGGCGAAGAAGGACGGAATGCGGGCGGCGAAGAACTCCAGCCCCAGCGCCAGCCCGCCATAGAGCACGGCGGTGTCCACCAGCAGCCCGATGACGCCGACCACGCCGAATTTGGCGAACTGCACCCCCAGCCGGCCGAGCCGGCTGTTCAGTAGTGTGTCGACCGGTCCGCTCACCGGCGGCCGTCCCCGCGGTCACCGGCCAGCTGCGGGTGGTTGCCCGGTGCGCGCAGCGACAGGTAATGCATGCGCTTGGCCTCGCGGCGGCCATGGGTGACGGTGTCCAGGATCAGGCCGCAGGTCAGGCTGAGGAAGGCCATCAGCATCAGCCCGGTCGCCAGCACCGCGGTGGGGAAGCGCGGAACCAGTCCGGTCTCGAAATAGGTCACGATCACCGGAATGCCGAGGATCACCGACAACAGCGCCAGCACGCCGAACAGCCCGGAGAAGAAGGGCAGCGGCCGCTCCTCCTTCACCAGCATGATGATGGCGCGCAGGATGCGGATGCCGTCGCGGATGGTGTTCAGCTTGCTGTGCGACCCGGGCGGCCGGTCCTTGTAGGGAGTCTTCACTTCGGCGATCGGCATGCGCAGCTCCAGCGCATGGACGGTCAGCTCCGTTTCGGTCTCGAAACCGCTGGCCAGCGCCGGGAAGGACTTCACGAAGCGGCGGGAGAACACCCGGTAGCCCGACAGCATGTCGCCGATGCGGCTGCCGAAGATCTTGGCGACCATGCCGGTCAGCACGAGGTTGCCGAACCGGTGGCCGGGGCGGTAGGCGGCGACGATCTCGGTCACCCGCGCGCCGTTGACCATGTCCAGCTGCTCGTCCCACAGGCGCTTGACCAGCTGCGGCGCGCTGGCCGCGTGATAGGTGTCGTCGCCGTCGACCAGCACATACACGTCCGCCTCGACATCGGCGAACATGCGGCGCATGACGTTGCCCTTGCCCTGCAGCGGCTCGTGCCGGACCACCGCCCCCGCCGCACGCGCGACCTCGACCGTCCGGTCCTTGGAGTTGTTGTCGTAGACGTAGACCGTCGCCTCCGGCAAGGCGGCGCGGAAGTCCTGCACCACCTTGCCGATCGCCGCCTCTTCGTTATAGCAGGGGATCAGCACCGCGATGGTCGGCGCCGGGGCGGCGCCCGCGTTGGCCTGCGGCGTTCCCGAAGCGTCGGTGCCGGTGCAGCCGGCGGAGGAAGCGGCGCGGTCGATGGTCGATACGGTCATGGCGCTGGCTTTATGGCTCGAAAAGGACGGACGGGGCGGTTACCCGCGATAAACAGCACAAACCCGGCGATTATTCCACTGTCTCCCGATTTCCGGTCGTCCTGTCCACGGCGCAGAGGTTCAGGGTCTCGCCCAGATTGTTGGGAACCGTCCTGCAGCGCTGCGGGTCCAGCCGCAGGCCGAGCAGTCCGGCGGCCTTCGCCGCCCCGGCCGTGTCGGGGATCGTGCTCAGCATCAGGAAGGGGCCGCGATGCGCCGCCACCTTGTCTTTCAGGATGGCGAGATAGCCGTTGCCGACCGAATCCGGCTGCAGGAAGTTGGACTGGATGCGCACGAAGGTGACGCGGGGCGGGAAGGAGGGGATGACGTGCGAGATGGCCCAATATCCCGCCATCAGCACCATGGTGTCGTCCGGATTCTCGATGGGCGGCACTTCCGCCGTCACCCAGTTGTCGGCCCAAGCAACGCGGCCCCAGTCGGCGGGCTGCACCGTCAGCTGAACCAGCGCCAGCAGGGCCGCCGCCAACCCGATGCGCAGGCGGCGCGGCAGAGGCAGCAGGCCGACCGCCATCACCAGCCCCAGCGGCGCCAGCATCTCCAGCGGCACCAGATAGCGGTAGATGCAGAACATCACCACCCACAGCACGTAGGTGACGCTCAGCGCGGTCAGCAGGAAGCGTGTTGCCGGCCTTTCGGTCAGCCACTCGTTGCGCCGATGCAACGACCATCCGATCAACGCGCTGACGGCTCCCGCCGGCACCAGGACGAACAGCGCCAGAACCCGCAGGTCGAAGAACGGCACCTCGCCCACCGTCAGGGGGGAGACTGTGAAGACGAAGGGGAAGAACAGTCGCGGCCACAGGCCGGGCGGGAAGAAGCTGACGTTGACGTAATCGGATATCGCGGCGAAGGGCGACTTGAAGATGTGGTTCATGTGCGGGAAGACCGGGTTCCCGTAATCGTGCCACAGATGGGCCATCCACACTCCGCCGCCCAGCGCCAGTCCGACAAGCACCCCGATGCCGAAGAAGAAGGCCAGCCACAGCCGACGCCATGGCCGGGCGGGCAGGGCCAGGAAGCCCAGGCACAGCCCGACCGCATAGATCACCGTCGGGTTCTTCAGCCCCATCGCCACCCCGGCCAGCAGCCCGGCCGCCGCCACCCGTGCGAAGCTCGGCAGCGGCCGTCCATCCAGGATGCCGGGCAGGCTGCCGGTGATGACGGCCAGCGCACCCAGCACGCCCAAGCTGACCACGTTGTCCTGGAAGGTGGTCCCGATCAGCCCCAGCGCGCCGCCGCCCAGCCCGCCCATCACCGCAAGCGCCATGGCGATCAGGCTTCGTTGCATAGCCGGACCGTTCCGGAAGCAGAACGATGCCACCAGATAAAGCAGCGACAGGTTGATCCCCTGCAGCGCTCCCCATACGAACCCCGCCGCCCGCGCCGGCAGGTGGGTTGCCAGCCAATAGAAGGGCACGTCCAGGAAAGGGCTGTAGAAGGTCGGCATCTGCGCCGGCAGCAGGTCGCGTCCGATCCGCCCGGTCAGCAGAGCATAGGCGTTGTACCAATGGTAGTTCCGCAGGTCCCAGTTGGCGTCCATGCCGAAGGTCAGCGTCAGCAGCCCGTAGGCGACCGGGGCCAGCAGCAGGAAGGCACGGCCGATCAGGCGGGCGCGGCGGTCGTCGTCAATGGTCGGCATTGGATCGGGCGGCCTGGCAGTTGAGCGCTACTGTGGTAGGGGGCAGCCGCGCCGTCCGCAAGGGAAAGCCCGTTGCGGCGCTGCGTTTCGGCCTCCGGAATCAGCCCTGACCGGGACGATCCGAGCGCGTTCGAGCAACAAAGATGCGCGCCGGTGCATTCGCGCATGCCTGTTCGCTCGTTGCGTGCCGGGAAAAGGGCAAGCTTCCTCTGGCAATGGCTTGTTCGGTCTGCTATTCACCACGCTCTGCATGCGCACGCTTGCGCCTTCTTGCGCGACAGGATTTCTGGCGATGGAAAAGTTCACGGTTCTCACCGGCGTTGCGGCGCCGCTGCCGATGATCAACGTCGATACCGACATGATCATCCCGAAGCAGTTCCTGAAGACCATCAAGCGGACGGGGCTGGGCAAGCATCTGTTCGACGAGATGCGTTACACTCCGGACGGGCAGGAGATCCCGGACTTCGTCCTGAACAAGGCGGCCTACCGCAAGGCCAGCATCCTGGTTTCCGGCGACAATTTCGGCTGCGGCTCCTCTCGCGAGCATGCGCCGTGGGCGCTGGCCGATTTCGGCATCCGCTGCATCATCGCCCCCAGCTTCGCCGACATCTTCTACAACAACTGTTTCAAGAACGGCATCCTGCCGATCAAGTTGCCGAAGGAGCAGGTCGACCTGCTGCTCGACGACGCGTCGCGCGGGTCGAACGCCGTCATCACGGTCGACCTTGAGAAGCAGACCATCACCGGCCCGGACGGCGGCACCATCTCCTTCGAGCTGGATCCGTTCCGCAAGCACTGCCTGCTGAACGGCCTGGACGACATCGGCCTGACGCTGCAGCAGTCGGCCCATATCGACGGGTACGAGGGCAAGCAGCGCGCCGGCCAGCCGTGGATGTGGGGCTGACGCCCCCGTCCTCCCCCGATCTCCACCATCTGTCTTCTTGACGTCTGATATTTGGGAGTGCGCCCGCCATGGCCGCCAATAAGAAGCTTCTGTTCCTCCCCGGTGACGGCATCGGCCCCGAGGTGATGCGCCAGGTTCGCCGGGTCATCGATTGGATGGACCGCAAGCGCAAGATCACCTTCGACGTGTCCGAAGGGCTGGTCGGCGGCGCGGCCATCGAAGCCCACGGCGTTCCGCTGTCCGACGCCACGCTGGCCGAGGCGCTGGCGGTGGACGCGGTGATGCTGGGCGCCGTCGGCGGCCCGAAGTGGGACAACCCCAGCGACTACACCAAGCGCCCGGAAGCCGGCCTGCTGACCCTGCGCAAGGAACTGGGCCTATTCGCCAACCTGCGCCCGGCCGTGGTGTTCGACGCGCTGGTGGACGCCTCGACCCTGAAGCCGGATGTCATCCGCGGCCTGGACATCCTGATCGTCCGCGAGCTGACCGGCGGCGTCTATTTCGGTGAGCCGCGCGGCATCACCGACATCGGCAACGGCGAGCGCCGCGGCGTCAACACCCAGGTCTACACCACGTCGGAGATCCGCCGCGTCGCCCGCGTCGCGTTCGAGCTGGCCCGCAAGCGCGGCAACAAGCTCTGCTCGATGGAAAAGGCGAACGTCATGGAATCCGGCCTGCTGTGGCGCCAGGAAGTGACCAAGCTGCACCAGGAAGAGTTCCAGGACGTCGAGCTGAGCCACATGTACGCCGACAACGGCGCCATGCAGCTGCTGAAGAACCCGAAGCAGTTCGACGTGATCGTCACCGACAACCTGTTCGGCGACATCCTGTCGGACGAGGCGGCGATGATGACCGGTTCGCTCGGCATGCTGCCGTCGGCCTCGCTGGGCGCCCCGGATGCCAACGGCAACCGCAAGGCACTGTACGAGCCGGTGCACGGCTCCGCCCCGGACATCGCCGGCCGCGATCTGGCCAACCCCTGCGCGACGCTGCTGTCCTTCGCGATGTGCCTGCGCTACTCGTTCAACCTGGACGAGGACGCCAAGCTGATCGAGCGGGCCATCCAGAACGTGCTGGGTGGCGGCATGCGCACGGCCGACATCATGGCCCCGGGCATGGCGCGCTGCTCCACCACCGTCATGGGCGACTCGATTCTGCGCGAACTGGACAAGGTGGCGTCCTGATCGGTCCGCCGACCTGCGGTCAAGAAAAAGCCCCCGTCCGCAAGGACGGGGGCTTTTTCGTCTGCACGGATCGCGGCGTTTCAATCGCCCCCGGCAGGACGGTCGGCCGACCGTCCGCCATGGCTCGCCTGTCCGCCCTTGCGGCCGGCTTCCGCCGCCAGCGAGGGGTTCTTGGAAAAGCTGCGCGAGGAAGCGGGCACGCTACGCCCACCCTTGCGCCCGGCTTCCGCGGCGAGTTCCGGGTTCTTGGAAAAGCTGCGTTTGTCGGCCGGCACGCTTTCGCCACCCTTGCTGGCAATTTTGCGTTGCCGATCAGGGTCCATCGACGCGAAACCGCGGCCCGACGTACGATTGCTCTCTTTCGAGGCCATAACCAACCTCCGACTGTGCCTTGCTGATTCGACAACCGGACAGCCGTGGGTTGGTTCCAAATAACGAACAATTTCTGCAACCGGAATTGTCGGTAGTGTCAGCAATGCGGCGGGCGCGGGATGCCCCCACCCCGACCCTCCCCCGCTGGGCGGAGGAGGGGGGTAGGAGCTTTGTCGGCGTTCAGCGGCAGTCCCTCCCCCGCCCAGCGGGGGAGGTTAGGTGGGGGGCAAAAGTCAGTGGGGGGCGAGTACTCACCCCATCATCCCGATCGCCTCGGCCAGCGCCACCAGCCGGCGGGCGTTCTCGACATGCAGGTTCTCCACCAGCTTGCCGTCGACCAGCACCACGCCCTTGCCGGCGGCTGCGGCCTCCGCATGGGCGGCGATGATGCGGTGTGCCTGGGCGATCTCGTCGGCATCGGGGGCGAAGGCGGCATTGCAGGCCGCGATCGTCTTGGGGTGGATCAGAGTCTTGCCGTCGAATCCCAGCTCGCGCCCCTGTCGGCAGGAGGCGGCAAAGCCCTCGTCGTCGTTCAGGTCCAGATGCACGCCGTCCAGCACCGCCAGCCCATAGGCGCGCGCCGCCAGCAGGCAGAGCCCCAGACTGGTGATCATCGGCAGCCGCTGTGCCGTATGGGCGGCGTGCAGATCCTTGGCGAGGTCCGATGTGCCGAGCACCAGCGCACCGACGGTGGGGGAGGCTCCGGCGATCTCCTTGACGTTCAGGATTCCGAGCGGCGTCTCCATCATGCACCAGATCGTCTGGCCGGCCGGCGCCCCGGCGGTGCGCAGCACCGCTTCGGCCTGCCGCACCGCGTCGGCGCTCTCCACTTTCGGCAGCAGCACCGCGTCGGCGCCGCTGGCGGCCGCCATGCGCAGGTCGTCATAGCCCCAGGGGGTGTTCAGCCCATTGACGCGGACGACCAGCTCCCGCGCGCCATAGCCCCCGGCGGCAAGCGCCTGGGCGATTGTGTCGCGCGCCGCGGCCTTGGCATCGGGTGCGACTGCATCCTCCAGGTCGAGGATCAGCCCATCGGCGGGCAGGCTGCGCCCCTTCTCCAAGGCGCGGGCGTTCGAGCCCGGCATGTAGAGCACGCTGCGGCGGGGGCGGACGGTCGTGGCCATGGCGATTTCCCGGTACTGCGGATGGTTCGAGAAGGCAGCTTTAGCCGCGCGTCCCCGCCCTGTCCATGGGCCAAGCCGCCACAGAAGACGGCCGGCAGGGGCATATGCATGGCAGCCATGCCGCAGTCTCCCGGCATCGCCATGGAGTCGGCGGCTTTACGCCCGGCGGACCGTCGCTTACGCTTCATCCCATGAAGACCGTCCTCACCATCCAATCGCACGTCGCCTATGGCTATGTCGGCAACCGGGCCGCGGTGTTCCCGCTGCAGCGGCTGGGGATCGACGCCACGGCGGTGAACACCGTCCAGTTCTCCAACCATACCGGCTACGGCGCCTGGACCGGGCAGGTCTTCACGGCGGAGCACATCGCCGACATCGTCGACGGCATCGCCGCCCGCGGCGTGCTGCCGGCGCAGGATGCGGTGCTGTCCGGCTATATGGGCGCCGTCGAACTGGGGCAGGTGATCGTGGAGACCGCGGCGCGGGTGAAGGCGGCCAATCCCAAGGCGGTCTATTGCTGCGACCCGGTGATGGGCGATGTCGGCCGCGGCTTCTTCGTGCGGCCGGGTCTGCCGGAATTCATCCGCGACCATGCGGTTCCCGCCGCCGATCTGATGACGCCCAACCAGTTCGAGCTGGAGTATCTGACCGACCGCAAGGTCGCGACGCTGGACGACGCGCTGGCAGCGACCGCGGCGTTGCGCGCCCGCGGGCCGCGGCTGGTGCTGGTCACCAGCCTGACCCGCAGCGACGCCGATCCCGACAGCATCGAAATGCTGGTCGACGGCGCCGACGGCGCCTGGCTGGTGGCGACGCCGCGCCTGACTTTCGATCCGTCGCCCAACGGGTCGGGCGACGCGGTGGCGGCGCTGTTCCTCGCCCATTACCTGACGGCCTTCGATCCCGCCGATGCGCTGGAGAAGGCGGCGGCGGCGATCTTCGCCATCTTCGAGACGACCAAGCGTCTGGGCACGCGCGAGCTTCAACTGATCGCCGCCCAGGATGATTTCGTCGATCCGCCCCGCCGCTTCGCCGCCACCCGCCTGCGCTGAAGCCCGGCGCTTTGTCGGGCCATCAGGCCGCCCCGACGGCTTGGCCGGCCACCTTGGCCGGATGATCCGCGACGCGCGAAGGCGGCAGCCTGATCGTCATGGTGGTGCCGCTGCCGGGCACGCTGTCGCAGGTCAGCGTGCCGCCATGCAGGTCGATGAAGTTCTTCGAGATCGACAGGCCCAGCCCCGTCCCCTCGTAACGGCGGTTGGCCGCGTTGTCGGCCTGACGGAAGGGCTGGAACAGGTCGGCCATGAATTCGGGCGGGATGCCGATGCCGGTATCGGCCACTGACAGCCGGAACCCGCCGTCCTCATTCCCTTCCTGGTCCAAGCCGGCGGTGATGGTGACGCTGCCGCCGCCGGGCGTGAACTTCACCGCGTTGGACAGCAGGTTCAGGATCACCTGCTTGAAGGCGCGCTGATCGACCCAGAGCGTGGCGACGGCACCCGTCACGAGGTTGTTCAGCACCACGCCACCGGAGGCCGCGCGGTCGCGCACCATCATCAGGCAATGGGCCACCGCCTCGTGGACCTCGACCGGTTCCTCGCACAGTTCGAATTGGCCCGATTCCAGTTTCGACATGTCCAGCACGGCATTGACGATGTCCAGCAGGTGCCGGCCGCTGTCGTGGATGTCGGTGATGCAGGATTTCTGCCGCTCGTTGACGGTGCCGAAGAACTCGCTGTCCAGCACTTCGGCGAAGCCGATGATGGCGTTCAGGGGCGTGCGAAGTTCGTGGCTCATGTTGGCCAGGAACTCGCTCTTGGCGCGGTTCGCCAGTTCCGCCTGGGTCTTGGAGGCGATCACCTCCGCCTCCTGCTGTTTGCGGCGGGTCATGTCGCGGATGACGCCGACATAGATGCGCGGCTCCTCCGGGCTTAGCGCCGGACTTGAGCCCGGGCGCCGGGCGCCGACGGCGGCGGGGTAGGGCGCCGCGGAACAGGGACCGGCGCCCAGCCGCAGGTCGCTGACGGTGAAGCCCACCGGAAAGGCGCGGCCATCGCGGCGCAGGGCGGTCAGGTCGCGGTCGTTGGCGCCGCCGCGGGCATCGGGGATCAGCGCCTCGATCGGCTGTCCGATCATCTCCCGCTCCGGCACGCCGAACATGACCTCGGCGGACCGGTTGAAGGTGACGATGCGCCCCGCCGTGTCGAAGGTCACCACCGCGTCCAGCATGGAATCGAGGATGCCGCGGATGCGGCGGGAAGCGCGGGCGAGCCGTGCCTGATCCTCTTCCCGGCGGGCATGCTGGCGGACGACGAAGGCGGTCAGCAGGGCGATGGCGATGGTCATCACCGTGCCGATGGCGGTCCACGCCGCGGTGTCGCGCTGCCAGTCGGCCAGAGCCGCCCGAACCGGCAGGGTCGCCACGATGACGAACGGATAGCCCTGCACCCGCCGTACGCTGATCAGGCTGTCGACTGCACCGCCGCCGGATATGGCCGCCGCCGAGGATGCAGCCGCTGGCCCCGTCATGGGGGTGCTGCCGCGGATGGTGGCCTCGTCCTGGGCCGCCAGGGCGCGCTGCACCGCCGGCCAGTCCGCCAGCCGGGTCAGGCCGATGCGGTCCTGCGGCCGTTCCAGCAGAACCGTCCCGTCCTCCAGCGCCAGGATCACGCTGCCCTTGCGGTCGATGCGCTGCGATTCCAGAGTCGCCGCCAGCCGTGTCGGATCGACCAGCGCCACCAGCACTCCACGAAAGCGGCCGTTCTCGTCGGCCCAGCGCCGGCTCAATGGGATGACGCGGGTGCCGGGCCTCACCCGGCTGACGATGGGCCCGCCCACCAGAAGGCCTGGGCTGGCGCGGTCGCGCGCATGGGTGAAATAGGTGCGGTCGGACAGCGGGAAGGGCGGCAGCGGCGCGTCGGCGGAATGGTGCAGGGCAAAGCCGTCGGCGCCGACCACCACGAGATCGGCCAGTTCGCCGAAGGAATCGCGGCGCTGGCGCAGATGGTCGTGAATGGCGGCGCTGCCGCGCCGTCCGCCGTCCGGATGAGTATCGAGCGCAAAGGCCTGATCGCGCAGAAGCTGGTCCACCGAAAAGGCGGTGCGCAGTGTTTGGGCCTCCAGCATGCGGGCGAGGTCGCGGGTCGCGCGCTCGCCCGCATCCAGCGCTTCCCTCCGGCTCTGGAGGATGCCGTAGCCGATCAGCGCATTCACCACCAGGATGAAGGCGAGTCCGGAGGCGGTCATCAGGAAGCGCACCGACCCCAGACGGCCACGCAATGCCCGCACCAGACCGGCGTTGGAACGAATGGTCGGGATGGCGGACCCGGAGGCGGGCATTGCTGCGGCGGTTTCCTGTCTGGCGGGCGGCTAGATTGCGCCGGAACATTGATTGGACGAACATCCTAAAGAAAGTGTAATCGCCCGGAAACAAAGGCCGCCGCACTGCGCCCAGATGCCGCGCCACCCTGCCATTCCCGCCGCTGCTCCCGCCCGTGCCGGACGGCGGTTGCCGGGAGCGGTTCCATCCGTTAGGTAAGGGGCATCTTGGCAGCCGGATCGCGCATATCCCCATGACCGACGGACCGCTTTCGCTCTACCGCGCCCGCCGCGGCAGCGGCACTCTTCGCCCCGATCCCGACCAGGAGCTGGCGGCGGAGAAGTTCCAAAGCCTGTATCAGGCGCTGAAGGGCTACCAGCCGCAGCCCGCCGGCGACGACAAGCCTGCCGGGGGAGGGTGGTTGGAACGCTTCGGACTTGGCCGCCGCCGCGCCGCTCCGCCGCCGCCCGACATCGCCTCCACCGCGCCGCAGGGGCTCTACATCTACGGCAGCGTCGGGCGCGGCAAGTCGATGCTGATGGACTTGTTCTTCGAGACGGCTCCGGTCGACAAGAAGCGGCGCGTCCACTTCCACGAATTCATGCTGGAGATCCACCAGCGCATCCATGACCACCGCCAGTCCGGCAAGGGAAAAGGCGACGGCCCGGACGAGGCGCTGCCCGAACTGGCCCGCGCGCTGGCCGACGAGGCGTGGCTGCTCTGTTTCGACGAGTTCCACGTCACCAACATCGTCGATGCGATGATCCTGGGCCGGCTGTTCACCAACTTGTTCGACCTGGGCGTGGTGGTGGTGGCGACCTCCAACTGGCCGCCCGACATGCTGTACAAGGACGGGCTCCAGCGCGAGCTGTTCCTGCCCTTCATCGCGCTTCTGAAGGAAAAGCTGGACATCCTGTCGCTGGACGGCCCGACCGATTACCGGCTGGACCGTCTGAAGGGCGTGCCGATCTACCACCACCCGCTGGGGCCGGCATCGGACGCCGCCCTTGCCAAGGCCTTTTCCGACCTGACCGGCGGTGCGGCGGGCGAGCCCTGCAGCCTGACGGTGCAGGGCCGCCGGGTCGAAATCGACCGCGCCGCCAAAAGCGTGGCCTGGGTCGATTTCTGGAACCTGTGCGGCAAGCCGCTGGGGGCGGCCGACTATCTGGCCATCGCCACCCATTTCCACACGGTCCTGATCGACCATGTTCCGACCATGAAGGACGAGCTGCGTAACGAGGCCAAGCGGTTCATGACGCTGATCGATGCGCTTTACGAGCACAAGGTCAACCTCGTCATCGCCGCCGAAGGCCCGCCCGAGCGGCTTTATCCAGAAGGCACCCACGCCTTCGAGTTCGAACGCACGGTCAGCCGGCTGATGGAGATGCAGAGCGAGGACTACCTGCAAAGGCAGCATTTGACTTGATTAATTTCTGAGCGCCCTCCGTTCGGTTTCGTAGGTGTCTTTCCTGCCGGTTTTGGCGTGCAGAATAGCTTCGCATCCGCCAGCAGATGCTCCACGCTCCGGCGCCACCCGCTTGCTCTCTCCTTGCGCGGTCCTTGTCTGGGCCCACTCCGGCGGTCGCCTGCAGCCAGCCTATGCGCCATCACCGGCAGAATTGCCCGATGGAACAGGGGGGAAGAATATGTTCGTGATCCCGCCGAACAGGAGAATGCCGATGACCCTGAGGTCTGTCTGGTTCGACAAGACACATCTCGTGGCCGCAGGCTTGGACGACTCCAGCGGAAACGGCAGTTTTATGACCATGTAGCAAGACGTCAGGAAAGAAGGAGGCTGTCGAGCGTCGTGCATTAGCGCTGTATCGGCTCTGTCCTCCGCTCGAAGCTGATTGCCCTTGCGGCCGAATGGTTCGCCTGCCGACACTGTTTTGGCGAGACAATCTGTTTTGAGATACACCCTGGAAGTCGTACGATTTCCATCGTGCCAGCCTAAAGGCTGTATGTGGCGTTTGCATCTGGCTTTTTTTGGGAACGATGGGAAATGAATTATTAATGAATGGGTAGGTAAAGCTAAATCTTCCAAGGAAAATGATAACATATTCTAAAGTTTCAAGTTTGAGACGCAAAAAATTGCAAACGAATCAGCGATGAAAGCGTTTGAAAAGCACATTTCCGGCTGTTCTGATAAAAAAAATTATGCGTTCCTTTTTGATTATTTCTGCAGAAAGTATGGGTTAGCAAAAATTTCCGGCAAAGCTGTGGATCATGGAAAATTCGGTTCGCGCTTGTCTACTGTTATAAAATGGTTTATTGTAAAATATACTTTGCTTTCGACGTGTGTGCATGATCCTGATTTCGAAAGCCGATTGCAGTATCTTAGAGCGACTTGCTCTGTCGAAAGCCTCGCAGACTGACGGTGTGATGCCTATCTGTCAGGTATCATGGGAAATCATCTGCTGTGCTTTGCGCGGCTGGCCCATGCTGTGGCGCGCCGCGCGCTCCCCGTACTTCTGAGCAAATACGCCCGCCCTGCCTATCGGCCTTCCAGCCTGTTTGCCGCTCTGCTCGTGAAGGAGCATCTCCGCCTGAACTATCGCGGCTTGGAGGACCTCTTGCGGATCTCAGGTCAACTTCGCCGCCTGTTCGGCTTCCTGAGCGTTCCCGACCACTCCACATTCTGGTGGTTCGCCCGCCGTTGGCTCAGTGCCGAACTGGTGGCGTCGGCTTTGGCGGAGACCGTGCGCCGGGTCAAGCGCGATGGCCAGCGGTGCCAGGTTGCCCTGGACAGCACGGGGCTCTGGCTCAGCCATACCTCACGGTATTTCGAGTGGCGGGCCAAACGCGAGCGTGGCCAGCGTGGATGGCTGAAGTGGGCGTTGGCGATGTGGGTGGGCCCGCAGATGCTCTTGGCGCAACGGGTTCGTCCAGGACCAGCGGGCGATTTCCCCGATCTGGTCCCGCTGGCGACTGACGCCTCTGCGGTGATGGCCTTCGACGAGGTGATCGCGGATGCCGGATACGACAGCGAGGCCAATCATCGCTTCTGCCGCGAGACATTGGGCGTCCACTCCCTCATCCCAGCGAAGAAGCGGCGCTCGACCAAGGTCATCGCAACCACCCCATACCGGCAGGAGATGCACCGACTGCTCAATGACCCAGGGGATGCAGCCAGCAAGCGTGCTTACCGGCAGCGTTGGAAGGTCGAAACCGTCATGTCCGTCGCGAAGCGGAGGTGGGGCGAGGCTCTATCCGCCCGCACAGACCTCACGCAACGGTATCAGGCGCTGCTCAGAGGCGTCGTCTACAACGTCAACCGCCTTGTTCTCCTTGGTACTTCCGCCTGAGGCTTTCGACAGAGCAAGGTGCTCTTAGTCCGTGGTGAAAGCAGGCATCTGGCATTACAACTCCTGTCCGTTCAAACCTTCGTCGCCGCCCGCCGCCGCAACTCCTCGAAGTCGCGGCCGGCGTGGTGGGAGGAGCGGGTCAGCGGGGTTGCCGACACCATCAGGAAGCCCTTCGCCCGCGCCACAATGCCGTAGCGCTCGAACTCCTCCGGTGTGACGTGGCGGGCAACCGGGTGGTGGTTGGGGGTGGGGCGGAGATACTGGCCGATGGTCAGGAAATCCACCCCCGCCGCCCGCAGGTCGTCCATCACCTGCAACACCTCCGCCGGTTCCTCGCCAAGCCCGACCATGATGCCGGACTTGGTGAAAATGGACGGGTCGCGCTCCTTCACCCGCTCCAGCAGGCGCAGCGAGCCGTAATAGCGCGCCCCCGGCCGCACGTCGGCATAGAGCCGCGGCACGGTTTCCAGATTGTGGTTGTAGACGTCGGGCCGGGCGTCCGCCACGGTCTCCACCGCTCCCGCCTTGTTGCGGAAATCGGGGGTCAGCACCTCCACCGTCGTGGTGGGGGAAATGTCGCGCAGGCGGCGGATGCAGCGGGCGAAATGCGCGGCGCCGCCGTCCGGCAGGTCGTCGCGGTCGACCGAGGTGATGACGACATGGGCGAGGCCAAGCTCGCCCACCGCTTCGGCCAGCCGATCAGGCTCGTGGGGATCGAGCGCGTCCGGCCGGCCGGTGGCGACGTTGCAGAAGGCGCAGGCCCGCGTGCACACGCTGCCCAGGATCATCACCGTGGCGTGCCGCTTGCTCCAGCATTCGCCGATGTTGGGGCAGGCGGCCTCCTCGCAGACCGTGTTCAGGCCATGGCGGCGGACCAGTGACTGCGTGTCCTCGAACGCCGTACCGCCGGGCGCGCGGGCGCGGAGCCAAGTCGGCTTCTCGGCCCGGTGCTCCGGGCGGGCGGGTTTCATGTGCATCGCGGGCAGGGCCATCAGTGGACAAGCTCCGGCTGTTCGGCAGCGGCAGGGACAGTCTGCGGCTGCACGATGATCTTCACGTTGCGGTCCTTGTGGGCGACCAGCTCCTCGAAGCCGCCGCTGACGATGTCGTTCAAGGTGATGCGGCCGGTGATCAGCGGCTGCACGTCGATGCGGCCATCGGCGATGAAGCGGATGACGTCGGCGAACTCGCCATTGTAGGCCAGCGAGCCGATGACCTGCTTCTCGGTGGCGACGATCTCGAAGAAGTTGAAGGAGCTGGGTTCCTCGAAGATGCCGACCAGCACGGTCTTGCCGGCCTTGCGGATCATGTCGATGGCGAGCTTGGCCGTGTCGCGGTGGCCGATGCATTCGAACGACACGTCGGCGCCGTAACCGCCGGTCAGCGCCTTGACCTCCGCCACCGCATCGCAGTCCTTGGGATCGAGCACGACGGTCGCGCCGACCTCCAGCGCCTTGACCTTGCGGGCGGCGGACATCTCCAGGACGATGATCCGTCCCGCGCCCGCCGCTTTCGCGCACATGATGGTGCAGAGACCGATGGTGCCGGCGCCGACCACCACCACGGTTTCGCCGACGATGCTGCCGGCCTTCTTCACCGCATGCATGCCGACCGCCAGCGGTTCGATCAGGGCGCCGGCCTCGGTCGGGAAGCCGTCGGGCAGCTTGTAGAGCAATTCGGCCGGGACGTTGACCAGACTGGCGAAGGCGCCGTTGTTCATCAGGCCGGTGAAGGCCAGCTTCTCGCAGATGTTGTACATGCCGTGCTTGCAGTACCAGCACTCGCCGCAATGCTGGCAGGCGTCGGCCGCCACCCGGTCGCCGACAGCGAAGCCGGTGACGCCCTCGCCCAGCGTCGCGATCTCGCCGCTGAACTCGTGGCCAAGGATGCACTGGCCCTTCAGGCCGGTCAGCGGGTGGGGCGTGTCGACGGGGATGAAGACAGGGCCGGCGACATATTCATGCAGGTCCGACCCGCAGATGCCGCACCAATGCACCTTGATCTGCACCCAGCCGGCGGGCGGGGCGCCCGGCAGCGGCACGTCTTCGACCCGGATGTCCTTGCGGCCATGCCAGACGGCGGCCTTCATCGTGGTCATCGCATTCATGGGATGTGTCCTCCGATTTTATCGTTATGGGCGCGCGTCGATGGAGGTCAGGCGAAGACCATCCCGCCATCGACCAGCAGCGACTGGCCGGTCATGAAGTCGCTGTCCGACGAGGCGAGGAAGCGCGCCACGCCGACCAGGTCTTCCGCGCGCGACGGCCGGCCCAGCACGGCGCCGGCGGCGAACATGTCGAAGGCCTCGTTTTCCGACTTGGTGATGCCGGTATCGCGGAAGCCCTGGTCGATGATCTTCCACATCTCGGTCGCCACCACGCCGGGGCAGATGGCGTTGGCGGTGATGCCGTCCTTGCCGAAGCCGCGGGCGGCGGCCTGGGTCAGGGCCACGACGGCGAATTTGCTGGCGGAGTAGTGGGCCAGCGGTTCATAGCCCTGCTTGCCGGCGATGGAGGCGGTGTTGACGATCTTGCCGCCGCCACCCTGAGCGCGGAACGTCTTGATCGCTTCCTGCATGCCGATCAGCACGCCCAGCGCGTTGACGTCGTTGACCGTGTGCCAGTCGTCCTCGGTGATGTCGAGGAAAGGCTTGGTCTGGGCGATGCCGGCATTGTTGAAGATGACGTCCAGCCGGCCATGGGCCTTCACCGTTTCGTCGATCATGCGGCGGACGGCGGCGCGGTCGCGGACATCGACGGTGACGGCGATTGCCGCGCCGCCGGCCGCACGGATAGCCTCGGCCACCTGTTGCGCGTCGGCCTCGGTGCGGTCGGCGATGGTCAACTTGGCGCCGTCGGCGGCGAGCGCCTTGGCGATGGTGGCGCCGATGCCGCGGCCGGCGCCGGTGACGATGATGCTCTTGTCCTTGAGATCAGGCATGAGCTGTCTCCTGCCGGCGCGCTGGCGGACAGCCTGCGCGCCGGTGGCGAGGGGTTCGGGAGCTAGAAAACGGAGTGGACGGGAGCGGCCGGCGTCGTTCTTTGAGTTTGGCCGCCTCAGCCCGCTTTCGCGATGTGGTCCTTCAGCAGCGCGTTCACTTTGCCGGCCGCCTCCATCTGCACCATGTGGCCGGCGCCGGGGATCACGGCGACCTGTGCCGTGTTCGCCAGAGCTCGGGCGTGGTCGGCGGGGATGACGCGGTCCTCCTCGCCCCACACGATAAGCGTGGGCGTCCTGGCGTCCGCGATCCCGGCGGCGAGCACGCTGGCCTGCCGGCCGTCGGCGAACAGCGACGCCGACAGCGCCCGCAGCGCCTCGTCCACCCCGTCCAGCCGCTTGTACTTCAAGAGGTCGTCAACCATCTGGCGGCTGACAAGGCCGCGGTCGGCGAACAGCGTCGCCAGAACCGGTTTCAGGTCGCGGCGGGATGTCGCACCGACGAAGCCCTGGATGTAGCCGTGGTCGATCTGCTCGCCCAGCCCGGCCGACGCGATCAGCGACAGCGACGCCACCCGGCCCGGAGCGTCGAGCGCGGTGCGCATCGACACCGCACCGCCCATCGAATGGCCGATGAAATGGGCGCGCTCGACCCCTACGCTATCGAGGAAGCCCAGCACTGCCTTCGACAGGCCGGACAGGCTGGGGTCGGCGATCTGCTTGGTTGACTGGCCGTGGCCGGGCAGGTCGAGCGCATAGACGGTGGCCTTTTCCGCCAGCGCGTCGATGGTGAACAGCCAGTTGTCGAGATCGCCGCCGAAGCCGTGGACCAGCAGGACCGTTGGCCCGCTTTCGCCGCGCTTGGCGTAGCGGATGGTGCCGGCCGGGGTCTCGGCGCTGTGGTACTGCGGGCCGGCATCCGCCTCGCCGTCGTCCTCACTGGCGGGGACGGCATAGGCGCTTATGTAGGCGTCGATGTCGTCGTCCGGCACGTCGGGTTCGGCCAGCACGGCGATCAGCGCCTTGACCGGATAGACGGTGCCGGGTTCGCCCAGCACCCGGCGCAGCACGCCGGTCTCTCCCGCCTCGACCACGTTGGTGATCTTGTCGGTCTCGACCTCCAGCAGCTCATCGCCGATGGAGATGGTGGACCCCGGCCGCTTCAGCCAGCCGGTGACCTTGCCCTCCGACATGGACAGGCCCCATTTCGGCATGACGATGGGCTTGATGCGCTCGTTCAACATGGACCTCAGTCTCCTGGGAGTGCTTTTTTGATTGAGGGCGTCACTTGCCCCCACCCCGACCCTCCCCCGCTGGGCGGGGGAGGGGGATTGGCGCTTGTTCGGGAGGGGGGCGGAGTTCCCTCCCCCGCCCAGCGGGGGAGGGTTAGGGTGGGGGTCTAACTCAGCGCCGCAGCCTCACGCCGCGATGCTGCGCGCGCCCTTGGGCGACAGCGTACGCCGCGCGGCGGCGGCGATGCTGTCGGCGCTGGGGACGTACAAATCCTCCAGCGACGGCGCGAAGGGCACCGGCGTATGCGGCGCGCTCACCATCTGCACCCCGGCCTTCAACGCCCCGAAGGCGTTCTGGCCGACGAAGGCGGCGATGTCGGTGGCGAGGTTGCAGCGCGGATGCGCCTCGTCCACCACCACCAGCCGGCCGGTGCGCTCGACGCTCTCGACGATGGTGTCCCAATCGATGGGCGACAGGGTGCGCAGGTCGATCACCTCCGCCTCGGTGCCGTCCTTGGCGAGCGTCGCCGCCGCTTCCATCGCGCGGTGGACGGTCAGGCCATAGCTGACGATGGTCACGTCGTCGCCGTCGCGCAGCACATTCGCCTCGCCGAAGGGGATGGCGTAGCTTTCGGCCGGAACCTCGCATTCCAGGCCGTAGAGGTTCTTGTGCTCGCAGAAGATGACGGGGTCGTTGTCGCGGATCGACTGGATCAGCAGGCCCTTGGCATCATAGGCGTTGCTGGGGCAGACCACCTTCAGGCCGGGGATGTGGGTGAACAGCGGGGTGAGCATCTGCGAATGCTGGGCGGCGGCGCGGAAGCCGGCGCCGACCATGCCGCGGATCACCACCGGCGTCTCGGCCTTGCCGCCGAACATGTAGCGGAACTTGGCGGCCTGGTTGAAGATCTGGTCGAAGCAGACGCCCATGAAATCCAGGAACATCAGCTCCGCCACCGGCCGCAGGCCGCAGGCGGCGGCCCCCACGGCGGCCCCGATATAGGCGGATTCCGACAGCGGCGTGTCCATCAGCCGGTCGCCATGCTTGGCGTACAGCCCCTTGGTGACGCCCAGCACGCCGCCCCAGGCGTCGTCCTCGCCCTGGGCGCCCGTGCCGCCGACGATGTCCTCGCCCATGACGATGACGGTGGGGTCGCGGCGCATCTCCAGGTCCAGGGCCTCGTTGATCGCCTGCTTCATGCTGATCTTGCGGGACATGTGTTTCCTCCGCGCGTTTGGCGTTTCTTGAATGGGCTCAGTAGGCGACGTAAACGTCGCGCAGCAGGTCTTCCGGCGCGGGCAGCGGGGCGGCCTTGGCGGCGCGCGTGGCGTCCTCGATCAGCGCGTTCACCTCGCGGTCGATGGCCTGCAACTCGTCGCGGCCGATCACACCGGCCTCGATCACCCGCTCCGACAGGATGGTCAGGCAGTCGCGGGAGGCGCGGATCGCCTCCAATTCGCCCTTGGCGCGGTAGGTCTGGGCGTCGCCTTCGAAATGGCCGTAGAAGCGGACCATGTTGCATTCCAGCAGCGCCGGGCCGCCGCCGTCGCGGGCGCGGCGGATGATCTCGCCGGCCGCCTCGTACACCGCGAAGAAGTCGGTGCCGTCCACCGTGACGCCCGGCATGCCGAAGCCGGTGGCGCGGTCGACATAGCTGTCGCAGGACACCGCCCATTCCATCGCGGTGGATTCGGCATAGCCGTTGTTCTCCACCACGAAGACCACCGGCAGGTTCCACACCGCGGCGAGGTTCAGGCTTTCCAGGAAGGTGCCCTGGTTGGACGCGCCGTCGCCGACGAAGGTGATGCCGACGCCGCGGTCGCCGCGCACCTTGGCCGCCAAGGCCGCCCCGCAGATCAGCGGCGCGCCGGCGCCGAGGATGCCGTTGGCGCCCATCATGCCCTTGGACAGGTCGGCGATGTGCATCGACCCGCCCTTGCCCCGGCAGGCGCCGGTGCTGCGGCCATAGATCTCCGCCATCATGGCGTGGACGTCGACGCCCTTGGCGATGCAGTGGCCGTGGCCGCGGTGGGTCGAGGCGATGCGGTCGTTGTCGTTCAGGTGCATCATGATGCCGGTGGCGCAGGCCTCCTCGCCGGCATAGAGATGGACGAAGCCGGGGATGTCGCCCTTGGCGAAATCGACGTGCAGCCGCTCCTCGAACTCGCGGATCGTCCGCATGGTGCGGTAGGCCTTCAGCAGCTCGTCCTTGCCGAGGGGGAAGGGATTCTGGGCCATGAGGTGTTTTCTCCCTGATTGGTGTTTGTCGGGTCGATTTGAGGTTTAGAAAGCGACCGTGACGGGCACCGGAGTGCCGGTCAGCAGCCGGTTCTGGCCAGCGTGCCGCATGACCGCGGCGACGTTGACCGTGCGGAAGGCGTCGTCCCGGAGTGTCAGGGACAGACGGTCGCGTTCGGAGAAGGACAGTTCGCGTTCGCCATCCAGCGCGATGGAGCCGGCGGCGACCTCCGGCACGAAGGCCACGTCGGCCGGCATGCGGCGCCAGTCGGTGATGCCGACCCGCGCCATCATTCCCGGCGCGATGGGGGCGTGGAGCGTGGTCGCCCCCTTGCGGCAGTCGCCGTCCGGCGACAGGCGAACCATCAGGCCGCCGCTTTCGTCGCGGCCGACGGGTTCCAGCAGGCCGGCGATGGCCGACATGCCGATCACCTCGGGGTCGGCGAAGGTGACGTAGAGTTCGCGGAAATTCTCGGTCCGCCACAGGGCGCGGGCGCCGATGTAGCGCTCCGTCACCAGCGCCACGTCGACCAGCGCCATGTCGGTGACGGCACCGCCGTTCGCCCCGCGGTCGAGGGAGACATCGATGCGCTTGTTGGCGGCGAAGGCGATGTGCGGCGGCACCCGGCCGGTCACCGCCAGCCCGGTGGCGAGACCGGTGATCGTCGGTTCGCGATGTTCGGGGAAGGCGTTGTTGGTGCCGGTGGAGATGCCGGCGATCGGCACCGTCCCGCATTCCGCCGCCACCGCCCGATGGGTGCCGTCGCCGCCCAGCACCACCAGCGCCGACACGCCGGCCCGCCGCATCTCCGCGGTGGCGCGGTGGGTGTCGGCGACGGTGCCGGTGACCGGCATGGCGACGGGGTGGAGGGCAGGGTAGATGTCCTCGCCGCGCGCTCTCGCCCGCATCATGCCGCGTTCGACATGGGCGCGGATGCCGCCGTTTTCCGGCATCATCAGAACGTCGCGGACGCCGCAGGCATGCAGAGCCGCCAGCACCCGCAGCAGAATGTTCGCCCGGTCGGCGATCTGCAGGCTGGTGGCGTTGGCGACGACCCGGCGGATATCGCGGGCGGAAACCGGATTGGCGACGATGCCGACGACCGGAGCCAAGATTGCGCCTCCCCCTCGTTGCGGCGCGCCGTTGATCGACGCGCGGTTCGAGGGGGTAAGAGCAACCGCCGTGCCAGATGGTCAGCTCAGCGGATTTTCTTGATTATCAACGGTCGGAGCGATGCGGCGGGGTGGGGCGTTGCAACAGGTGTTGCATGGACTGTTGCGCCGCCGGTGCAACAGGTGTGGCGACTTGCGATAGAATTGGAGCCAACCTGTGGCGCGCCGGCATTCCACCCCTGCGCATCGCCCGTCTTGCCAAGCGTTCGCCCGTCGCACTAGCCTCGTTTGGTCATACCAATGAACCATCCCAATGATCATCGACCGGGGAGGACAACACCCATGACCGTCATCGCCACCACCCAGCCGCGCGCGGCCCTGACCGAGGAGGCTCGGGCCGAGCTGACGGCTCTGCTGGGCGACCGGTTCACCACCTCCCTGCCGGTGCGCGAGCATCACGGCAAGGACGAGTCCTATCATACGCCCTTCCCGCCGGACGGCGTCGCCTTCGCCAACTCGACCGAAGAGGTCAGCGCGATCGTCAGGATCTGCGCGAAGCACAAGCTGCCGGTCATCCCCTTCGGCACCGGCACCTCGCTGGAGGGCGGCATCGCGGCGCTGGCCGGCGGCATCACCATCGACCTGTCGGGTATGCAGCAGATCCTGCGCGTCAGCCCGGAGGATCTGGACGTCACCGTCCAGGCCGGCGTGACCCGCAAGCAGCTGAACGAGCATCTGCGCGACACCGGCCTGTTCTTTCCCATCGATCCCGGCGCCAACGCCTCTCTCGGCGGCATGTCGGCGACCAGGGCCAGCGGCACCAACGCCGTCCGCTACGGCACCATGCGCGAGAATGTGCTGGGCCTGACCGTGGTGCTGGCCGACGGCCGCGTCATCAAGACCGGCGGGCGGGCGCGCAAGTCGGCGGCCGGCTATGACCTGACCCGGCTGTTCGTGGGGTCCGAAGGCACGCTCGGCATCATCACCGAGGTGACGCTGAAGCTCTATGGCATCCCGGAAGCCATCTCGTCCGCCGTCTGCGCCTTCCCGACCATCAAGGGCGCGGTCGACACCGTGATCCAGACCATCCAGGTCGGCGTGCCCGTCGCCCGCATCGAACTGCTGGACGAGGTGCAGATCGACGCGGTCAACAAATACTCCAAGCTCGATTACGCTGTGGCGCCCACCCTGTTCTTCGAATTCCACGGCACCGAGGCCGGGGTGAAGGAGCAGGCGGAGATGGTGGCCGCCATCGCCGCCGAGCATGGCGGCCTGGAGTTCGCCTGGGCCACCCGGCCGGAGGACCGCAGCAAGCTGTGGCAGGCCCGGCACGATGCCTATTACGCGGCGCTGGCCCTGCGTCCGGGGTCGAAGGGTTGGCCGACCGACGTCTGCGTGCCGATCTCGCGGCTTGCCGACTGCATCCTGGAGACCAAGCAGGATCTGGCGGAGTCCAACATGCTGGCCCCGATGGTCGGCCATGTCGGCGACGGCAACTTCCACCTCGTCTATGTCCTCGATCCTGAGAATCCGGCCGAGTTGGCCGAGGCCCAGCGCCTTGCCGACAAGATGGTGACCCGCGCGCTGGAGATGGGCGGCACCTGCACCGGCGAGCACGGCATCGGCTATGGCAAGATGGCGTTCCTGGAACAGGAGACCGGCGAAGCGTTCAACGTCATGGGCGACCTGAAGCGCGCCTTCGATCCGGACAACCTGCTGAATCCGGGAAAGGTGGTAAGGGTGTAAGGGGCGATTACCCCCACCCCAGCCCTCCCCCGCTGGGCGGGGGAGGGGACTGCCACTGATTTGGCAAATCAGTCACGCCTACAAGCATCCTGCCCCCTCTCCCGCGAAGCGGGGGAGGGATGGGGAGGGTGCACCCGCCCACCGCTCACCGGAACTTCGGCCGGCGCCCCGCCTTCAGCGCCTGCACCGCCTGATCCAGCGTCTGCAGGAACTGCGACTTGTCGCGCTGGCTCATCGGGGCGTTGCCGCCGCCGACCACGCCCATGTCGCGCAAATCCTGCATCAGGGCGCGGGTCGCCAGCGCCGAACCAACGCTGTCCGGCGTGAAGGGGCGTCCGGTCGGGCCGATCACCACCGCGTTCCGCTTCACACAGCGGTCGGCGAGCTGGATATCCGCCGTCACCACGATGTCGGTCGTCCCTGCATGTTCGGCGATCCAGTTGTCGGCGGCGTCGAAGCCGTCGCTGACCACCACCAGTTCCGCCATGCACTCCGTCGGCAGGCGCAAGGGCGCGTTGGCGACGATCCACACCTTGCAGCCGGTGCGGCCGGCGACCTTGTAAATCTCGGCCTTGACCGGGCAGGCGTCGGCATCGACGTAGATTTCGACTTTGGAACTGACCAATCCTCTTCCTCCTGTTGCCCCCCGATCCCTGCGGGTCGGCTCAACAAGGTTTCATGCAAGGCCCTTATGCGCTAAAACCGGTCCCTAGCGACAGGGTGCCGTAGAACCGCAAGGCAGGGGCGGCGCCAATTCTCACATCTTTTTGGAAGGTCGGAGCGGCGCATGGCGTCCTACCAGTATGTCTATGTCATGAAGGGCCTGAGCAAGGTCTATCCTGGCGGCAAGAAGGTTCTCGACAACATCTGGCTGTCGTTCCTGCCGGGTGTGAAGATCGGCGTGCTCGGCGTCAACGGCGCCGGTAAGTCGACCCTGATGAAGATCATGGCCGGTCTGGACAAGGACTACTCCGGCGAAGCCTGGGCGGCCGAGGGCGCCAAGGTCGGCTACCTCTCGCAGGAGCCGCAGCTGGACCCGACCAAGAACGTCCAGGAAAACGTCATGGAGGCGCTGAAGGAGACGAAGGCGCTGCTCGACCGCTTCAACGAAGTGTCGAACCTGATGGCCGATCCCGACGCCGATTTCGACGCGCTGCTGGCCGAACAGGGCGAGCTGCAGGAGAAGATCGACGCCGCCGACGCCTGGGACATCGACCGCACGGTCGAGATCGCCATGGACGCGCTGCGCTGCCCGCCGGGCGACGCCGACGTGACCAAGCTGTCGGGCGGTGAGCGCCGCCGCGTCGCGCTGTGCAAGCTGCTGCTGGAAAAGCCCGACCTGCTGCTGCTCGACGAACCGACCAACCACCTCGATGCCGAATCGGTCGCCTGGCTGCAGAAGCACCTGGAAGACTACAAGGGCACCGTCGTCCTGGTCACCCACGACCGCTACTTCCTGGACAGCGTGACCGGCTGGATCCTCGAACTCGACCGCGGGTCGGGCATTCCGTGGGAAGGCAACTACTCGTCCTGGCTGGAGCAGAAGCAGAAGCGGCTGGAACAGGAAGGCCGCCAGGAGGAAGCCCGCCAGAAGCAGCTGGCAACCGAACTGGAATGGATTCGCCAGAGCCCGCGCGCCCGTCAGGCCAAGAGCAAGGCCCGTATCACCGCCTACGAGACGCTGCTGGCCGAAAGCGCCAAGGAGCAGGGCGGCGAGACGCGGATCGTCATCCCGGTGCCGCCGCGCCTGGGCAACGTCGTCATCGAGGCGGAGAACATCGCCAAGGGCTTCGGCGACCGCCTGCTGATCGACGGCCTGTCCTTCCGCCTGCCGCCGGGCGGCATCGTCGGCGTCATCGGTCCGAACGGCGCCGGCAAGACCACCCTGTTCCGCATGATCACCGGGCAGGATGGGCCGGACGCCGGCACCTTCCGCGTCGGCGACACGGTGAAGCTCGGCTATGTCGACCAGAGCCGCGACAGCCTGGACGCCAAGAAGACGGTGTGGGAGGAAATCTCCGACGGGCTGGATCTGGTCGAGCTCGGCAAGAAGACCATGCCCAGCCGCGCCTATGTCTCCAGCTTCAACTTCCGCGGTCCGGACCAGCAGAAGAAGGTCGGCCAGCTGTCGGGCGGTGAGCGCAACCGCGTCCACCTCGCCAAGATGCTGAAGTCCGGCGCCAACGTCCTGCTGCTCGACGAACCGACCAACGACCTGGACGTCGACACGCTGCGGGCGCTGGAAGACGCGCTGCAGAGCTTCGCCGGCTGCGCCGTGGTCATCAGCCACGATCGCTGGTTCCTCGACCGCATCGCCACCCACATCCTGGCCTTCGAGGGCGAAAGCCACGTCGAATGGTTCGAAGGCAACTTCCAGGATTACGAGGCCGACAAGAAGCGCCGCCTGGGCGCCGACGCCGACCAGCCGCACCGCATCAAGTACAAGCCGCTGGTGCGCAGCTGATCCTGTAGGCTGAACGAGAAAGGCCGCCCCGTCCGGTTGGAGGGGGCGGCCTTTTTCATGACCGTGAACGGTCAAACCCGTCAGCGCGTCACATCGTCCGATCGGTCGGTGCGGCGATCACGCAGGTTTTCGTCCCGCGTGTCCTCGATCTCCACCTCGGTGCGGCGGACGGTGTCGCGGACGCTCTGGGCGCGTTCCTCGACATCCTTGCGGACCACCACCGTCTCGCGGACATGGGCGGTCTTGCTGACCACCGCTTCCTCGTCGGTCTCCGTCACCTCGATGGTGCGCTCGCGGAAGGCGTCGGCTGGGACGTCCGTGCTGCCCTCGACCATGCCACCGGGGCGGCGTTCGACGGTGACGGTCTCGTCGCGCAGGCGCACCTGCTCTTCGACGGGCGTCTCGACGACATAGCTGCGGACGCGGACGCCGCCGCGCTCGACGGTGCGCTTGCCAATGTTGACCTGCTCCTCGACGATCGGGATCTGCTCTTCCCGTTCAGAGGTGCCGGTGCGGGTGGTGCGGGTGCTGTCCGCGTTGACGTCGCGCATGGCGGCGGCGGCGCCGGTCAGGCCAGCGGTGCCCGTACCTGTTCCCGTGGTGTCGATGGCGGTGCGGCCGGGCGAATAGCGCAGGCGCTCCTCGTCAGCCGAACTGTCGTCGTAATAGTCGGCGCTCTCGTCGAAGCCGGTCCAGCCGGAGTTGCGATAGGCGGTGCTGCGTTCCTCGACATCCACCACGTTGCCGCGCTCGAGCACCTCCATGGCGCGGTCGACGTCTTCCTCGTCCAGGCGGAGCTTCAGCAGCGAGCCGCCGCGGCGAACGCCCTCGGCATAGACCTGCGCATCCTGGTTGGGGATGCCCCAGCCCGACAGGCGGGTCAGGATGCCGCTGCCGGTCGTGCCGGTGGTTGAACCCATTCCGGTGCCCATTCCGGTGCCGGTTCCCATACCGGTGTCCATGCTGGTGCCGGGGATGGTGTTGGGCGACGCGACATAGCCGGTGGACAGGTCGGTGCGGGCCATGCCGCCGGCGGCGCCTACCGACGAATCGCCGGTGGTGGTGCCTAGTCCGGTGGTGTCGCTGCCGCTCCATCCGCCGCTGGTCAGATCGGAATGGGACAGAATCTCGACGGCGCTGGTTTCGAATCCGGCGGCCTGCAGGTCGCGGGATGCGGTCTCGGCATCGGATCGGTGGTCGTAGAGGGCGACGATGGTTTTGGTCATCGGCTTTACTCCTCGGGCGAATTCGGATTGGGGGACGGGGGCTGATTGGGCGAATGGACAGGGGAGGGCGGGGTTGTCACACGCTCCACCACCGCTTCCTCCGAACGCAGGGTGACTGGCTGCTCGACCTCGACGGTCCGTCGGCTTTTGCGGATGTGCAGCTCTTCGCGGAGCATCAGGCGGCGTTCCACCACCAGCACTTCTTCGACCAGCGGGATCACCGTCACGTCCCCTTCCTGGCGGATGCCGGGATGGGCGTCGATCTCGCGGTCGATCGGGACGCGGGTGACCGTTGCCTCTTCATGCTCCAGCGATTCGCGGACCAATGCCTCGTGTTCGGACACGCGCGTGGTGACGCGGACGCGGCTTCGTTCCACCCGCTGCTTGTCGACGGTCACCGACTCGTCGTGCAGGGGAATGAACGCGTCGCCCTCTTCGCGCACGGATTCGTTGTCGGCCATCATGGCGGCGGGTGCCGCAGGTCAGCGGAACAGGAGATAGAGGACGATCGCGACCACGATCAGGCCGAGGATGATCCACATCCAGTTCATCCCGGAGCTTCCGGCTCCGGTCACGGAGTCATACACACCAACTTTCCTGGGCTTCTGTTCGTCTGCCATGGGAGCCTCCGTTCGGGGATGGACCGGCGGGTTATGCCCCCATCCGGCGTGCTCCATTCAAACAGGGCCTCTTGTGGATCGTTCCCCCTGATCGTTCCGAGGAATCAACGATCCTTTCAAATCAAACGATCAAGGCAGATGCATCGAACCGCCAGCTCAGCCGGCCATCCGCTGATGTTCCAGGAAGGCGGTCTTCAGCAGCGCCTTCAGGTCGTCGCCATACTGGTGGAAGCGGACGGACAGCTGGCCGCGCTCCTCGTCGCGATGCAGCACCACGAGGTTGGCCATGGCCGTCACCTCCTGCCGGTCGGCCAGCACCACGCGGGCCTGGAAGGTCTGGCCGCGCTGATAGGGCTGGTTCACCGCCAGCAGGCACAGGCCGCCCACCGACCAGTTGCGGGCGGGGAAGCTGCCATGGTCGGTGTGGACGACCATGCCCGGACGGACGAAGCGCTTCTGGCGTCGCCGCTCTTCCGGCGGCGGCAGGGGGAAGGGGCTCGAAGCGCTGGGCACGTCGATGCCAGAGCGGTCCGTCAGCGCATTCTGGAAATTCGCCCCGCGGACCACCGCCGGCCCCATGGTGGACTGGCGCAGGTCGGCGTCGGAGAAATCGGCGCCCTCGAAATTGGCCGGCCAGTCGCGGCCGCCGGCCAGCGGCACCGGACGGGCGTCCACCCCGTTCATCAGCGTGTGCGCCAGATAGGCGCGGCGCAGAGTGGCCCCGCGCAGCACGGCGTCGCGCAGATCGGCCTCGTCCAGGTCGATGTAGGACAGCTCGGCCATTTCCAGGCTGGCCTTGGTCAGGCGGGCGCCGGGCAGGCGGCAGCGGCGCAGCCGGGCGGCCGCCAGCGTGCGCCCATGCAGGTCCGCCCCCGCCACCGACACGAGGTCGAGATCGAGCCGGGCCCCCTCGGCCCCGCCGCTGTCGACCCAGCGTTCGTGCCGCTCCACCAGTTCCAGGAACTCGGCCACCGGCATCGCGGTGTAGTTGGGCTGGACGATGGCGTCGGGCGGCAGGGCGAAGGGGATGAAGGTGCGGGTCAGCGTGGCGTGGTCCATCACCGTGTTGCCGAACACGGCCCCGTCCAGGTTGGCCCCGCAGAAATCGGTGCCCATCAGCACGGCCGACGTCAGTTCCGCCCCCGTCAGGTCGGCGTCATTCAGGTCGGCGCCGGTCAGGTCGCAGCCGCTGAAGTTGGCGCCGGCCAGGATCGAGCGTTCCATCTTGGCTTCGGTCAGGCGGGTGGTGCCGGTGCCACGGGTGGTCTGGCTGCCGGTCGGGCCGCCGCTGTCGACCAACTCACCGGCGCGGAAATCGGCGCCGCGCAGGTTGGCGTCGGTCAACAGGGCGCGGTGCAGGTTGGCCCCGCGCAGGTCGGCACCGGTCAGGATGGCGCCCGACAGGTTCACCGCCTCCATGTCGGCGCCGAACAGGTCGGCCTGCGACAGGTCGGCCTTCACCATGCGGGTGCTGCTGAGATTGGCCCCTGCCAGCTTGGCCCCGGCCAGCGACACGCGCTCCAGGTTCAGCTGCGACAGGTCGCGGAAGCTGAGGTCGGCGCGGCGGCCGCTGGATGGCCGCTTCAGCCACGCCTGATGCGCCTGGATGATCGTCCGGAGTTCGTCGATCTCTTTGGGATCGCGTTCGGCCATGGCGTGGGTTCCCGGATCCACCGTATGACGAAAGACAGGAGCGTCGGCGCAACGATAGCCCGTTCGGACAGGCGCGTCACGGTTTCTCGACGGTGCTCCTCCGTTGCCGGGTCGGACTCGGCGACCCGGGCATGGAAAAGGCCGCCTCCCGCGGGGAACGGCGGCCTTGGCCGGTTGAGTTGTTTCGCCGCTCAGGCCGTTCAGCCGGCGCGACCGACCTTCTGGCGCAGGGCCTGGATCAGGCCGTCGATGCGGCCGCCGTTCTGCTCGACGACGGAGGCGAATTCCTGCCGCTGGGTCACGCCCATGCTGACATTCTCCACCACCACGTCGATGATCTTGAAGTCGGCGCCCGCCTTGCGGACGCGCCAGCTGACATTCACCGGCGGACCGTTGGGGCGGACGATCTGGGTCGTCACCAAGGTATCCGCCTCGCCGGCCGGGGAGGTGCCGACGATCCTGAATGTCTCGCCGGAATATTCGACGAAACGTTCGGCATAGGTGTTGACGATCAGCTGTTCGAACAGCTTCTGGTACTCGGCCCGCTGAGCCTCGTTGGCGCTGTTCCAGTAGCGGCCCAGCACCCAGCGGCCGATGTACGGCACGTCGAAGCCGGCGTACAGGAGCGTGCGGAAGCGCTGGATCGCCTGATCGCGCGACAGGCTCTTGTCCGAGAAGGTTGCGATGGCGTCGTTCCCCAGCTTCTGGATGAACGCGCTGGCTCCCTGGTCCGCGACTTGCGCGGCGGCGGGGGAGATGAGGGTGTGCCCGGCCCAACCGCTCACCGCGAGCAGGGCAGCGCACGCGACAAACTTGCGGCGTGTCAGCATGGTAGGGCGAAAGGTGGCGGTTGCCGCGGCATTGTCAACGGTCATGTGGCCTTTGGGGGTCCTGTGACCTCGGGGATCCGAAATCCATAGGCGTCCGGCCGGCCTGCCAGCGCGATTTCCGGTCGGGGAAATGCGCCGGCAGGCGGAAAAGCCATGCGGACGGGATCAGGGCTTCGGCGGGGTGGAGTAGTCCGGGAATTCCGGCGAGGCTGCCGCCTTGTTGTTGGCGATCGCCGCCCGGCGCTGCTGCTGGTACAGGCTGCGCGCGGTGGCGTAGAAGTCCAGCGAGTTGCGGCGCAGGTCGTCGACCTCCTTCAGGATCTCGGACCGGCGGTCGACGGCGCTGGTGACGGAGCGGGCGATCAGCATGCCCTTGTGGTCGGTGCCGTAGGCCCAGATGCGGACCGGGTCGCCGACGGTGTCGACGGCATAGCCGGCGGTATCGCGCAGGTTCGACGGGCCCAGCAGCGGCAGCACGATGTACGGGCCGTCACCCACGCCCCAAACCGCCAGCGTCTGGCCGAAATCCTCCGGCGCGTTCGGGATGCCGGCCTGGGTGGCGACGTCGGCGAGGCCGCCCACGCCCAGGATGGTGTTGGTCAGGAAGCGGCCGGTGGCGTGCGACGCCCCGTCCACATTGCCCTGCAGCAGGTTGTTGGCGATGTAGAGCGGCGACATCAGGTTGTCGATGAAGTTGTGGATCGCGTCGCGCACCGGATCGGGCACGACGCCCACGTAAACCTCCGCCGCCGGACGGATCACCAGGATGTCCGCCGCCTCGTTGGCGGCAAAGACGAATCGGTTGGGGATTTCCAGCGGATCGTTGACCTGATAGGCGGCGTCCGTCGCGCCCGAGTCGCCTGGGTTGGTCGCGCAGGCCGTTGCCGTCAGGGCGAATGCCACGACGGTGGCCGTACGGAGGAGGGAGCGGGAAAGGCTGGCCAGCTTCATGTGCGACGGCTCTTTATCAGTGGGCTCGACTCGGTGCGGGTCGCCGCATGTCCTGTCCACAACCGAAGACTCCGATGGCGGATGTCCTCAACCCTGGCAAGGTGGCTACGCGGTCGGCGGGAAGATTGGGCGAGATATCGCAGAATTTCCACCGTTTCATGACCTAACACAGGCTTTGCGGTTTGACCAGCATAGGCGGTCGCGCCCTGCGAGACGGCGCGGCGCTTGTGACGGCTTTGCCGCAGCGGCGCCGGAGAGCTTGCGCGCCATCGCTTTCGACCTTGGACCGGGCGGACGGGCAGGGGCCGGGCCACCGCCGTGACGGGCGCGATGGCGGCTGTCCGCGAAAAGCGGTTTACGACGCATAAAGATATCTTTATATCTGTATCCGGGCTGTCGGGGCGTGGTGCACCGGCTGGCCGCTCCCCTCCCTGGCCCGAATCGGACGTGAGGCGATGGACGATCTGCTGGCGACGTTGAAGGCGGCGGCCGAGACCACGCGGTTGCGGCTGCTGGCGCTTTGCGCGCATGGCGAGCTGACGGTGACCGAACTGACCCAGATCCTGGGCCAGAGCCAGCCGCGCGTCTCGCGCCATCTGAAGCTTCTGTGCGATGCCGGGCTGCTCGACCGTTTCCGCGAGGGCACCTTCGCTTTCTACCGCCTTGCCGAGAAGGGGCAATCGGCCGAGCTGGCGCGCGTGCTGGTCGACGCCATCCCCGACGAGGATCCGACGCTCACGCTCGATCTGGAGCGCCTGGAGGCGATCAAGCGCTCCCGGTCGGAGATCGCCGCCGCCTATTTCCGTGAGAATGCCGCGCGCTGGCACGAAATCCGCTCCCTTCACGTTGCGGAAGGCGAGGTCGAGGCCGCTCTGCTGCGCCTGTTCCCGAAAGAGGGGGTGGAGGAGCTGCTGGATATCGGCACCGGCACCGGACGGATGCTGGAGGTGCTCGCCCGACGCGTCCACCGTGCGATCGGGGTAGACCAGTCGCGCGAAATGCTGACCGTCGCCCGCAACCGGCTGGAGGAGGCGGGGCTTCGCCACTGTCATGTCCGGCAGGCGGACATGTACCAGCTGCCCTTCCCCTCCGGCTCCTTCGACGCCGCGGTGATCCACCAGGTGCTGCACTACACCGAATCGCCGGCCGGCGTCCTGGCCGAGGCGGCGCGGGTCCTGCGCCCCGGCGGGCTGCTGCTGGTCGTCGATTTCGCCCCCCATCACCTGGAAGCCCTGCGCGAGGAGCATGCGCACCGCCGCCTGGGCTTCGCGGACGCCGAGGTCGCCGCTTGGTGCCGCCAATCCGGCCTGGATTGCGGCCCGGTGGTGCATCTGCCGGGCGATCCGCTCACCGTCTCCATTTGGCCGGCCACCCGCCTTGCGGCCGGCACTCAACTTTCTTCCCCGAAGCCCGCCCACTCGCTCAGCGGAGTCCCGTCATGACCGCGCCCACTTCTGCCCAGCCGTCCGTCAGCTTCGAGTTCTTCCCGCCCAAGTCGGAGAAGATGGAGCAGAGCCTGTGGCAGTCGATCCGGCGGCTGGCTCCGCTGTCGCCCGGCTTCGTGTCGGTGACCTACGGCGCCGGCGGCTCGACCCGCGAGCGCACCCACGCCACCGTCTGCCGCATCCAGGCGGAAACCGGCATCCCGGCCGCCGCCCACTTCACCTGCGTCGGTGCCACCCGCGACGAGATCGACGCCATCGCCCGCACCTATTGGGATGCCGGCATCCGCCATCTGGTGGCCCTGCGTGGCGACCCGCCGGAGACCGCGGGCGGCGTCGGTGGCCGCTACGAGCCGTTTCCCGGCGGCTATGCCTATGCCGCCGATCTGGTGGCGGGGATGAAGCGCATCGCCGACTTCGAGATTTCGGTCGCAGCATATCCCGAATCCCATCCGGAGGCGCCGAGCGCCCAATTCGACCTGGACAACCTGAAGCGCAAGGTCGATGCCGGGGCCACCCGCGCCATCACCCAGTTCTTCTTCGACAACGACGTCTATTTCCGCTTCCTCGACCGCTGCGCCGCGGCCGGCATCCATGTGCCGATCGTCCCCGGCATCCTGCCGATCACCAACTTCGCCCGCGCGGTGGAGTTCGCCGGCAAGTGCGGCGCGTCGATGCCGGCGAAGCTGGCCGAGACCTTCGAGGGCTTGGACGACGATCCGGAAACCCGCCATCTCGTCGCCGCCACCGTGGCCGCCGAGCAGTGCCAGGAACTGCAGGCGCAGGGGGTGCACGACTTCCATTTCTACACCCTGAACCGTTCCGACCTGACCATCGCCATCTGCCGCATGCTGGGCGTGAAGGCGAAGGCGGCGCCGGCCGCGGCAGCGGTGGTGGGGTAGGGCGCAGCCGTCACGGTTTCGTGCTAGAATCGCTGCACATCCGCGGAAGGGGGATTGCGCCATGGACAGCCGGATCGGATACGACACCGACTTCCTCGCCTGGACCGAGGAGCAGGCCCGCCTGCTCCGCGAGGCGTCGCGCGAACGCATCAACACGCCCATCGACTGGGAAAACGTCGCGGAGGAGATCGAGAGCATGGGCCGGTCGGAATTGCGCGCGGTCGAAAGCGCGTTGGTCCGTGTGATCGAGCATCTGCTGAAGCTGGAATACTCCCCCGCGGCTGATCCACGCGGCGATTGGAAAGTTACCATCGTCGAACATCGCGACCGCATTGCTCGCGATTTGTCGGCCAGCCCCAGCCTGCGCGGACGGATCGAGACGGCTGACATCTACAAGACCGGCCGGAAGATCGCCGCTCTTGGATTGGAGCGCGACGGCCTCCGCCTGGACGATCTTCCAGCCGACTGCCCCTATTCACTTGAGCAGCTTCTCGGCGAGGATTGGTGGCCCACCAACCGCCACGGCCTCACCTGACCCCGCCATTCCGCCCCGAACCCGCCAAATAACGGACAAGACGCATTCCCATGCCCCACATCCTCGACACCCTGCGTGACCGCGTTCTGCTTTGCGACGGCGGGTTCGGCAGCCGCATCCAGGCGCTCGATCTCGACGTCGAGAAGGATTACTGGGGGCACGAGAACTGCACCGACATCCTGCCCCTGTCGCGCCCGGACATCGTCCGCGACATCCATCGCGGCTATTTCGAAGCCGGCGCCGACATGGTGGAGACCGACACATTCGGCGCCTCGCCGGTGACGCTGGGCGAGTTCGGCATTTCCGAAAAGGCTTTCGAGATCAACCAGCGCGCCGTCGAACTGGCGCGCGAGGCGGCGGAAAGCTTCAAGGACGGGTTGCCGCGCTTCGTCATCGGCTCCATCGGGCCGGGCACCAAGCTGCCCAGCCTGGGCCACATCGCCTATCAGCCGGCGGAGGACAGCTTCTATGTCCAGGCCGCCGGCCTGATCGCCGGCGGGGCCGACGCCATCCTGGTGGAGACCTGCCAGGACCCGCTGCAGATCAAGGCCGCCGTCAACGGCATCAAGCGCGCCCGGCTGGAGGCCGACAGCGACACCCCCGTCTTCGTCCAGGTCACCGTCGAGACCACCGGCACGCTGCTGGTCGGCACCGACATCGCCGCCGCCGCCACCGTCATCCAGGCGCTCGACGTGCCGCTGATGGGCCTGAACTGCGCCACCGGCCCGCTGGAGATGAGCGAGCATGTGCGCTGGCTGTCGCAGAACTGGCCGGGGCTGATCTCGGTCCAGCCCAATGCCGGCCTGCCGGAACTGGTGGACGGCAAGACGCACTACCCGCTGCTGGCCGGCGACTTCGCCCATTGGCTGGAGCGCTTCGTGTCGGAGGACGGGGTGAACCTCGTCGGCGGCTGCTGCGGCACCAACGTGCCCCACATCGCCGCGGCGAACCAGATGCTGCGCAAGCTGGCCCCGGCCGGCTCGCACCGCCCGGCGCCGAAGGGCCGCACCGTCCATTGGGTGCCGGCGGTTGCCTCGCTCTACTCCCAGGTCACGCTGCGCCAGGAGAACGCCTTCTTCGCCATCGGCGAGCGCTGCAACGCCAACGGCTCCAAGAAGTGGCGCGAGCTGCAGGAGAAGAGCGACTGGGACGGCTGCGTCGAGATGGCGCGCGAGCAGGTGAAGGAAGGCAGCCACGCGCTGGACGTCTGCACCGCCTTCGTCGGCCGCGACGAGGTGGCGGAGATGAACGCGGTGATGTCGCGCTTCGTCGGCTCGGTCACCGCGCCGCTGGTGGTCGATTCCACCGAGTACGGCGTGCTGGAGCAGGCGCTGGCGCTCTATGGCGGCAAGGCGATCCTCAACTCGATCAACTTCGAAGATGGGGAGGAGCCGGCGCGCAAGCGTCTGGCGCTGGCCAAGAAGTTCGGCGCCGCCGTCATCGCGCTGACCATCGATGAAGAGGGCATGGCGAAGACGCCCGACCGCAAGCTCGCCATCGCCAAGCGGCTCTATGATCTGGCGGTGAACGAGTACGGCCTCGCCCCGTCCGACCTGCTGTTCGACCCGCTGACCTTCACCATCGCCACCGGCAACGAGGACGACCGCAAGCTCGCCATCTGGACGCTGGAAGGCATCGAGGCGATCGCCCGCGAGATGCCCGGCTGCCAGATCATCCTGGGCCTGTCCAACGTCTCCTTCGGCCTGAACGCCGCGGCGCGCCATGTGCTGAACTCGGTCTTCCTCGACCATGCGGTGAAGAAGGGCATGACCGGGGCCATCGTCCATGTCTCCAAGATCCTGCCGCTGCACCAGATCCCCGAGAAGGAGGTCAAGACCGCCGAGGACCTGATCTTCGACCGCCGCGCCGAGGGATACGACCCGCTGCACGCCTTCATCGCCCTGTTCGAAGGCCGCAAGGCCGCCGACGCCAAGAAGAAGGCGCGGGCGGAGAATGTCGAGGACCGGCTGAAGGAGCGCATCGTCGACGGCGACCGCACCGGGCTGGAGGATGACCTCGCCGAGGCGATGAAGACCCACCCGCCGCTGGAAATCATCAACACCTACCTGCTCGACGGCATGAAGGTGGTCGGCGAACTGTTCGGCGCCGGCAAGATGCAGCTTCCCTTCGTCCTGCAGTCGGCCGAGACGATGAAGGCCGCCGTCGCCTGGCTGGAACCGCACATGGAGAAGGTGGAGGGCCAGCAGAAGGGCACGCTGGTTCTCGCCACCGTGAAGGGCGACGTCCACGACATCGGCAAGAACCTCGTCGACATCATCCTGACCAACAACGGCTACAAGGTCGTCAACCTCGGCATCAAGCAGCCGGTGACCGCCATCATCCAGGCCGCCAAGGAGCACAAGGCGACCGCCATCGGCATGTCGGGCCTGCTGGTGAAGTCCACCGTGGTGATGCGCGAGAACCTGGAGGAGATGACCCGCGAGGGGCTGGAGGTGCCGGTCCTGCTCGGCGGTGCCGCCCTGACGCGCGCCTATGTCGAGGGAGACTGCGTGGCGTCCTACGGCTCCGGCCGCGTGGCTTACGCCGGCGATGCCTTCGACGGGCTGACCCTGATGGACAAGGTGGTGGAGGGCAGCTTCGACCAGCAGCTCGCCATCCAGCAGGCCAAGCGCGCCGGCAAGGCGACCAACCGCCGCCGCGTGCTGGGGCAGGCCACCAGCGCCGCCACCGGTCCGGTGGACAAGGACGCCGTCCGTGCCCGCCGCCACCGGCTGGCCGAAGGCGTTCCGGTGCCGACCCCGCCCTTCTGGGGGCCGAAGCTGATCGACCATGTGCCGCTGAAGACGCTGGTCACCTACCTGAACGAGCGGATGCTCTATCAGCTGCAATGGGGCTACCGGAAGGACGGCAAGTCCTTCGAGGAGTTCAAGGAGTGGTCGAAGAAGGAGCTGCGGCCGGTGCTCGACCGCATCCTCCAGATCGCGGCGAAGGAGGAAATCCTGCGCCCGACCGCCGTCTACGGCTATTGGAAGGCGGCGGCCGACGGCAACGACGTCATCCTGTTCGAGGAGGACGGCACTACCGAGGCCGCCCGCTTCACCATGCCCCGCCAGGGCAAGGAGGATGGCGAGTGCATCGCCGACTTCCTGCGCGACGTGACCGATCCCGAGCGTGACGTTCTGGGTCTTCAGGTCGTCACCATGGGCCAGCATTGCGCCGAGGTGGCGCGCGAGTGGTTCGCCGAGAACCGTTACCAGGACTATCTCTACCTGCACGGCCTGTCGGTGGAGATGACCGAGGCGCTGGCGGAGTACGTCCATGCCCGCATCCGTGCGGAGCTGGGTTACGGTGCCGAGGACAGCCGCGACAAGGAGAAGCTGCTGCAGCAGTCCTATCGTGGCAGCCGCTACAGCTTCGGCTATCCGGCCTGCCCGAACCTGAAGGACCAGGAACAGCTTCTGAAGCTGCTGGACGCCGGCCGGATCGGCATCGAGATGTCGGACGAGGACCAGCTGCATCCGGAGCAGAGCACGTCCGCCATCGTCCTGCACCACCCGCGGGCCAAGTACTTCTCGGTCTGATGCTCTGGCTTTGAGGTTGATCCTCCGCCGCCCGTTCCGTGTTAGGATGGGCAGCGGAGGATTTCCATGGGCATGGTCGACGCACGGGGCGACGAGAAGCTGCAACTCCTGCTGGACCGGATCATCCCGGCCCTGGAGCCGGAGGCCATCTATCTGTTCGGCAGCCGGGCGCGCGGCGACTTCCATGAGGACAGCGATTACGACCTGCTGGTGATCGTCCCGGACGACGCACCGAAGGAACGGCGGTCCATGGCCACCGCCTTCGAGGCCAGTCGCCAGACCCGGGTTCCGGCCGACATCGTTCCCTGCTCCCGCACCGGGTTCGAACGTTACAAGGACCATGTCGGCACCCTGAGCTACGAGGCCAACCACTTCGGGGTGCAGGTCTATGGTCGATAGGGTGGTCGCAGCCTGGCTGGCGGTGGTGGACGAGGACATCCGCGCGATCCGTGCCTGCCTTGTCGGCTCGGCGGTCAAATCTGCGGCCTATCATTGCCAGCAGGCGGCGGAGAAGCTGGTGAAGGCAGTCCTCGTCTCGCTCGGCCGCCATCCGCCCAAACAGCACAACATCGTGGCGCTGCTCGACGATGTGCCGTCGGATCATCCCTTGCGTCCAACCTTGCTGCCGCTGGAACGGTTCACCATCTTCGTCGCGGCTTTCCGCTATCCGAGCATCGATGTTTTCGACAGCCCGCCGGACGAGCCCGATCCCGACGACGTGTCCCGCTGGCTGGCTGAAATCGAGCAGGTCCGCGCGACTGTCGCGGCGTTTCTGAGCGCAGAGGCATAGGCGATGGGCGTGGTCGACGAGAAGCTGCAACTCCTGCTGGACCGGATCATCCCGGCCCTGGAGCCGGAGGCCATCTATCTGCTCGGCAGCCGGGCGCGCGGCGACTTCCATGAGGACAGCGATTACGACCTGCTGGTGATCGTCCCGGACGATGCGCCGAAGGAACGGCGGTCGGCGGTGTTCGCCCATGCGGCCAAGGCTGGCACCGGCATCCCGGCGGATATCGTGCCGTGCCGACGTTCCTTTTTCGAAGCGAACAAGGATCAGGTCGGCACGCTGAGCTACAAGGCCACGCATGAAGGGGTGCGGGTCTATGGGGCTTAGGGTCGAACCCGAAGCATGGTTGGCAACGAAATCCATCGATCTGCGTGCCGGCCGGGCATGCCTTTCGGTTCCGGATCCCATCGTCACAGCCGCCACGTACCATTGTCAGCAGGCCGCGGAAAAGCTGGTGAAGGCGGCGCTGGTCTGGTTGGAGATCGACGTACCCCGTTCCCATCACATTGACTTGCTCGTCATGCGCATTCCGCGCGCCCTGCCGATTCGGGAACGCTTATCGCCCCTCGGGCGCTTCACCGCTTTTGCCACCTTGTACCGATATCCAGGCGAGGCGGGCGACGTCTCCGATGAACCGGCCATGGAGGAAGTGCTTGGTTGGTTGGACGAGATAGACACGACCTTGCATAGCGTTTCTCTTATCATTTCAGCCGGTACCGGATCCCCTTCATGACCTCCGCCACACCTCTCGACCTCCACCGCGAAACCGTCCGCCCGGAGTGGATCGACTACAACGGGCACATGAATGTCGCCTATTACCTGCTGGCCTTCGACCATGCCACGGACGCCGTGCTGGACCGGTTCGGGATCGGCAAGGCCTATGTGGCGGCGGAGAACCGGTCGGTCTTCGTCGTCGATGCCCACCTGACCTATGCCCGCGAGGTGACGGAAGGGGCACCGCTCCGCTTCGACTCGCTGGTTCTGGGCGCGGATGCCAAGCGGCTGCATCTGTTCCACGAGATGCGGCATGCGGAGGAGGGGTGGCTGGCGGCGACGGCGGAGTTCATGCTGCTGCATGTCGATCTCGCCACCCGCAAGACCTCCCCCTTTCCGCCGGCGGTTGCAGCGGATCTCGCTGAACAGGCGGCGGCCCATGCGGCCGGTCCCTGGCCGCCTCAGGCGGGACGGGCGGTGAGGCAGTTGAATCCCGACCAATCCGACACGGGCCGAGCTTGAGTTCACGGGCGATGCCCCCATCTATCGAGGAATGAAGAACGCATTCGTCGCTCGGCTCCGCTCCGCCCCTCTTCTGGCCGCAGCCGCGGTCGTCACCTTCCTTTCCGCCGGGCCGGCGCTGGCCGCCTGTACCGAGGCGGCGCAGCCGAAGGTCAACTGGCGGCGCTGTTCCATGGAGGGGCAGACGCTGACCGGGGTCGACCTCAGCGGCGCGATGCTGCGCGATGCGACCTTCCAGCGGGCCAATCTGGGGCAGGCCAAGTTGACCGATGCCGACGGCTATCGCGCGAGGTTCGTCAGCAGCACGGCGCCGGGGGCGATCTTCGACGGGGCGCGGCTGATCGAGGCCGATTTCACCCGGGCCAACCTGACCGGTGCCAGTTTCCGCGACGCCGACCTGCGCAATGCCAAGATGGTAGGGGCATCGCTGGTGCGGGCCGACTTGACCGGGGCCAGGCTGTCCGGCACCGATCTGAACAACGCCGACCTGTCGGGCGCCCGCTGGACCGACGGCACGCACATCTGTGCGGAAAGCTCGATCGGGCAGTGCAACTAGAGCGGTTGCAACAACTCGCCGCATCGCCAAAAACCTTCTTGCCGTAAGGGCTTGGGCCGCGTACCGTTCGAAACCGAATGATTTTTGACGGACGACGGTCGTGGCGATCACGGAGGATTTCGAGCGTTCCAGCGGCCTTGCCGCGAAGGCCATGGAGCGGATGCTGTCCGACCGGCTGCCGCCCACCCCGGAAAACTTCACGCTCTGGTACGTCTACTTCAGCGGCCGCAACCCTGACCTGACCCGCGCCATCGATCTGGCGCGCCGCGACGGGCTGACCACGTCGCAGACGCTGTGCGACGAACTGTACAAGCGCTTCTTCACGCTCGATGCCGAAGCGCAGGCGATCCGCGAAACCTCCGACAAGGCGCGCTACGCGCTGGGCCGCATTCTGGAGCAGCTGGGCAATGTCGGGTCGGAGACGGAGCGCTACGGCAACGCCCTGACCGGATTCCGGGACGAGCTGGACCAGCCGCTCAGCCTGCCGGAACTGCGGGCCATGGTCGCCGCCATCGCGGCGGAGACCAAGGAGATCGTCGACCGTCAGACCGCGCTGCAGTTCCAGCTTCAGGAATCGAGCCAGCAATTGGCGGAGATGCGGGTCAGCCTGGACAGCGCGCGGCGCGAGGCGCTGACCGACGGGTTGACCGGCATCGGCAACCGCAAGGCCTTCGACCTGATGCTGCAAGAGGCGATGGACGCATCGGTGCGCGACGAGCAGCCGCTGTCGCTGCTGATGGTCGACATCGACCATTTCAAGGCCTTCAACGACACCCACGGGCATCTGGTCGGCGACCATGTGCTGAAGCTGGTCGCCCGCATGCTGACCGAATGCATCAAGGGCCGCGACACCGCCGTCCGCTATGGCGGGGAGGAGTTCGCGATCATCCTGCCGCGCACCAGCCTGGAGAACGCCACCAAGCTGGCGGAGCAAGTGCGGACCTTCGTCGGCGCCCGGCAGATCGTGAACAAGGCGCGCAACGCCAATTACGGCACCGTCGCCCTGTCGGTCGGCGTCGCCGAGTTCCGCGCCGGCGAGCCGGCGATGGCGCTGGTCCGGCGCGCCGATCAGGCCCTCTATGCCGCCAAGCGCGGCGGCCGCAATCGGGTGATGGCCGAGACCGCCTGAACCGACCGCCTGGGTCCCGCATCCCCCCGGACTCAGCCGCCCAGCCGACGCCGCACCGCCTCGGTCCCGTGCAGCAGTTCCGCCACCAGCTCCCCCGCCGTCCGGCGTTGCGCAAGCCGCAGCCCCTGGCCGGCCCACAGCGACAGGAACTCCGCCCGGCCGGCCTTGCCGGCGGCAGTGCGCAGCGGCCGGGTCAGCGCGTTCTGCAGGGGGAAGGGCAGCACCGCGTCGGGCTCTGCCGGGTTCTCCACCGCATCCATGAAGCGGTTGACGATGCCCCGCGCCGGCCGCCCGGAAAAGGCGCGGGTCAGCCGGGTCTGATCCTCGCGTGCCGTGAGGATGGCGGCCTTGTGCGCCTCCGGGATGCCGGCCTCGTCGCTGGTCAGGAAGACGGTGCCCATCTGCACCGCGGCGGCACCCAGTGCCAATGCCGCGGCGATGCCGCGCCCGTCCATGATCCCGCCGGACGCGATTACCGGAACACCGACCGCATCGGCCACCTGCGGAACCAGCGCCATCGTCCCGATCAGATTCGCCGCGGGATCGCCGATGAAGCTGCCACGATGCCCGCCGGCCTCGCTGCCCTGTGCGATCACCGCATCGACACCGGCCTGCTCCAGCGCCACCGCCTCCGCCACCGTGGTCGCGGTGCCCAGCACCCGCATGCCTTGCGCCTTGGCCGCAGCCACGCTGTCGGCCGGCGGCAGCCCGAAGGTGACGCTGTAGTATGCCGCCCCGCTGTCCAGCAGCGCCGCGAACTGCCGGTCGAACCCATCGCCGGCATAAGATGGGGTCTCCGGTGCCGGCAGCCCTAGCTCGGCGTAAGAAGGAGCAACGCGGGCCAATGCATCTGCCATCATCGGCGCGGGATCGGGGGCCGGCGTCGGCGCGAACAGGTTGATGCCGAAGGGCAGGGCGGTGCGGTTGCGGATATCGAGCGTTCGCTCGGCAATCTGCGCGTCGGTCAGATAGGCCGCCCCGACGAAGCCCAGACCGCCGGCCTCGTTGACCGCCGCGACCAGCGCCGCGGTATCGCCACCGCCCGCCATCGGCGCCTGGATCACCGGCGAGCGCAGCCCGAGCCTGTCAAGGGAGTCCATGAAAGAGGGCATGTCCGTCTCCGTCGCTTCGACAACGCAAGCGATGCTACGCCCGGCCGGCCTTCACGACCAATGACTTGTTCTGAAGGCGGCGTTCACTTCGGGTGAAGGCTTGATGCCGTCGCCAGCAAGCCCCTGCCGGTCGAGCATCCATCACTCCCGCTTATCCATGCATGCGAAAATACCATTTCCGTTCATGATGGGCGGCCGTTACTCCTGGATCATTCATCCCAGTCGGCAAGAGGCCGGCGCACCGCCCGAGGGCCTCCATGCCGCAAGCCGAAGCCACCCCCGCCGATGGCGGACTCGTCTCCACCTCAGTCGGCCGGCACGAGTTCGGAAACGTCACGCGGCTGGTCGTCGCGCAGGCGCTTGCCGGGGCCAATGCGGTGGTCGTCTATGCGACCGGCGCCATCGTCGGCAACACGCTGGCGCCCAGCGCGGCTCTGGCAACGCTGCCGATCTCCATCTTCGTGGTCGGGATGGCGGTGTGCACCTTGCCGGCCGGGACCATCGCCCGCCTGTATGGCCGGCGCGCCGCATTTCTTGCCGGAACAGGATGCGGCGTCCTCGTCGGCCTGCTGTCCTGGCTCGCGATCCTGCTCGGCAGCTTCTGGCTGTTCTGCGCGGCGATGATCCCCGGCGGCGCCTATGCTGCGGTGGTGCTCTCCTTCCGCTTCGCCGCCGCCGACTGCACCTCTGCCGAGCGGCGCCCGCGGGCGATGTCCTCCGTCATGGCGGGGGGCGTGGTCGCCGGCATCGTCGGGCCGCAGCTTGTCACCCACACGATGAACCTGTGGCCGCCCTATTTGTTCGCGGCGACCTATGTGGCGCAGGCCGCGGTCGCCGCCCTGTCGGCGCTCGTCCTGCTCGGCGTCCGTCTGCCGAAGCCGACGGCGGCGGAGGTGGCCGGAGGGCGGTCGGCCGGCCAGATCCTGCGCCAGCCCCGCTTCATCACCGCCGTGATCTGCGGGGTGGTGTCCTACCTGCTGATGAACTTCATCATGACGGCGGCCCCGCTGGCGATGCGGCTGTGCGGGCTGTCGCAGGAATCGGCCAACCTCGGCCTGCAGTGGCATGTGATCGCGATGTACGCCCCCAGCTTCTTCACCGGCCGTCTCATCACCCGCTTCGGCGCTCCCCGCCTGGTCGCCGCCGGACTGGCGCTGATCGCCGCATCCGCCGCCGTGGGACTGATGGGGTTGGATGTGGCCCATTTCTGGGTGAGCCTGATCCTGCTGGGGGTGGGCTGGAACTTCGGCTTCCTCGGCGCCTCGGCCCTGGTGTTGGAGTGCCACCGGCCGGAAGAGAAGACGCGGGTGCAATCGCTCAACGACTTCATCGTCTTCGGCACGATGGCCTTCGGCTCTTTCGCCTCCGGCGGATTGCTGACCAGCTACGGGTGGGAATCCGTCCTCTGGATCTCGTTCCTGCCGCTCGCGCTGGCGTGTGCGGCTCTGGTCGTGACGGCTTTTTACCGCAGTGACAGCAAGGCCGCCTGAAAACACTTCGGGCGCGGTCTTTCCCCCGCGCCCGAAGCTTCTCCACAATGACGCCGACCCTCAGATCACGCCCATCAAATGACGTAGGTCAGTTCCTTCTCAGACTTCAGGCTGTTCTTGCCCAAGGTCTCGTCGACATAGTCGAGCAGTTGGGCCAACGCCTCGCTGCGGCCGAGCGAGTCGGTGTCGATCACCAGTTCGGGCTGGTCCGGCGCCTCGTAGGGGGCGGAGATGCCGGTGAACTCGGCGATCTCGCCGGCGCGCGCCTTCTTGTACAGGCCCTTGGGATCGCGTTCCTCGCAAGTGGCGAGGTCGGCGGCGACATACACCTCGTGGAAGCGCTCGCCGCCGATCACCCGCGCCCGCGCCCGGTCGGACTTCAGCGGCGAGATCAGCGAGGCGATCACCACCATTCCGGCGTCGGCGAACAGCTTCGCCGTCTCGGCCACCCGGCGGATGTTCTCCGCCCGGTCATCCGACGAGAAGCCCAACCCGGCGTTCAGCCCGTTGCGGACATTGTCGCCGTCCAGCACGAAGGTCTGCCAGCCGCGGTCGAACAGCGCGCGTTCCAGCGCCATCGCCAGCGTCGACTTGCCGGCGCCCGACAGGCCGGTCAGCCAGACGATGCCGCCTTTGTGACCGTTGGACTGGGCGCGCTCTTCCAGCGAGACGGTGTGCGACACCTCGGTGATGTTGGCCGCCGCGGCGTCCTCGATCTCCACCACGAGGCAGCCGCCGACCACGTCGTTGCCGTCGATCAGGGCACCGCGGCCGGTGCGCGGCAGGGCCGATGCCAGATCGAGCGCGATCGGCGAGCGGGAGCGCAGGACGACCTCGGCCACCTCGTTGCGGCGGACCGCCTTGCCGGGGGTGCTGGACAGATCCTCCACGTCGATGACCGCCGTCACCTGCTCCACCGTCACGCGGTGTTCTGCGGTGGCGATCTTCAGCGTGTAGGTCTTGCCGACCACCAGCGGGTCCGACACCAACCAGAACAGCCGCACGCTCAGCCGGTGGGCCAGCGTCGGGGCGTCGGCCTGATGGTGGGCGATGTGGCCGCGCTCGGCGAAGATGCGTTTGTCCAGCGTGATGCCGATGCTCTGCCCGGCCTGGGCCGACAGCACCGTCTCCGGATGGTTCCACGCCTCGATGCTGACCACCTTGGCGCTGGCGCCGGTGGGCGAGAAATGGAGGGTGTCGCCGACGCGCAGCCGCCCGCTTTCGATGCGGCCGGCCAGGATGCGGCGGTCGTCCGGCTTGTAGACGTCCTGCAGGGGCAGGCGCAGCGGCTGGTCGGGCGAGGTCTGCTGCGGACGGAAGGCGTCCAGCTGCTCGATCACCGTGGGGCCGAGATACCAGTCGGACTGCTCGCTGCGGCTGACGATGTTGTCGCCGTTGCGGGCGGAAACCGGGATCACCGCCTTGGGTTGCAGCCCCAACTCGGCCAGATAGTCCTTGATCTCCTGCGCCACCACTTCATAGCGGCGGCTGGAGAACTCGACCTTGTCCATCTTGTTGACGATGACCGCGACCTGACGCACGCCCAGCAGATGCAGCAGGAAGGCGTGGCGGCGCGACTGTTCCAGCGCGCCTTCGTCGGCGTCGATCACCAGCAGGGCGGCGTCGGCCTGGGAGGCGCCCGTCACCATGTTCTTCAGGAATTCGGTGTGGCCCGGGGCGTCGATGATGACGTAGGGGCGCTGAGCCGTCTTGAAGTGGATCTGCGTGGTGTCGATGGTGATGCCCTGGTCGCGCTCGGCCTGGAGCGCATCCATGACGAAGGCCCATTCGAACGGCATGCCGCGCTTGCGGCTCATCTCGCGGACCTGCTCCACCTTGCCGTCGGGCAGGCTGCCGGTGTCGTTCAGCAGGCGGCCGATCAGCGTGGACTTGCCATGGTCGACATGGCCGACGATGACGATGCGAAGTTGAGAATGCGGCATCTTACATGTACCCCACGCTGCGCAGGCGCTCGAAGCTGTCTTCGGATTCGTTGTCCATCGCGCGGCCGGCGCGCTCCGGAATGCGGGTCACCTGAAGCTCGGCGATGATCTCGTCGATGGTGGATGCGGTGCTGTCGACCGGGAAGGTGATGTTCTTCTCGCCCAGCGAACGGTAACGCTTGCCGTCACGGGCAAAGTACAGCGGAACGATGGGAATCCCCTCGCGCTGGGAATAGCGCCAGATGTCCAGCTCGGTCCAGGCCAGCAGCGGGTGGATGCGGACATGGACGCCTTCCGGGAAGCGGGTCTTGTAATGATCCCAGAACTCCGCCGGCTGGTCCTTGACGTCCCAGTCGCCTTCCAGCGAGCGAGGCGAGAACACGCGCTCCTTGGCGCGGGTCGCCTGCTCGTCGCGGCGGATGCCGACCATCACGCCCTGATAGGCATGGTCGCGCAGCAGGTTCTTCAGACCTTCCGTCTTGCGCGCGGCGGCGCGCGTCAGGGGAGGAAGGGTCTGGTCCATCTCCTCCTCGGGCGGGCACTGCTCCACCTTCAGGTCGAGGCCCCATTCCTTGGTGATGCGGTCGCGGAACTCGTAGACCTCCGGCAGCTCCATGGCGGTGTCGAGCTGCACGACGGGGAAGGGAATGCGGCCGAAGAACGCCTTGCGGCAGAGCCAGAGCAGCGCGTTGCTGTCCTTGCCGATCGACCAGAGCATCGCCAGCTTGTCGATGCGGTTGTAGGCTTCGCGCAGAATATAGATGCTCTGGTTTTCGAGCTGGTCGAGATCGGCGCTCATCGGGCGGTTCCAATCATGGTGGTGTGTATGCCGCATTCGGTCTTGGCGCTGCCGGCCCAGCGGCCGGAACGCGGGTCGGCACCGGGCGCCACTCGCTCGGTGCAGGTGTAGCAGCCGATCGACAGGAACCCGTCGGCCTCCAGCGGGTGGCGCGGCAGGTCGCGCCGGGTGAACTCCTCTTCCAGCCGGTCCTTGTCCCAGTTGGCCAGCGGGTTGACCTTCACGCGCCCATTCTCGGCCTCGAACAGGGGCAGGGCGGCGCGGGTCGTGGACTGGAAACGCTTGCGCCCCGTCACCCAAGCCTCAAGCCCGGCGGTGGCGAGCGCGCGGTCCAGCGGCACCGTCTTGCGCAGGTGGCAGCAGGCGTCGTAATCGCGGTTGAACAGCATGCCGTCCTTGTCCCCGGCAGCGAGGTCGTCGGCGGTCGGGCCGATCTCCCGCACATCCCGGAGGCCGAGCCGCTTCACCAACTGGTCGCGGTAGCGCAGGGTCTCGCCGAACAGCTTGCCGGTATTCACAAACAGAACCGGGAAATCCGGCGTCGCCTCGGCGGCCAGCGCCAGCAGCACCGCGGATTCGGCGCCGAAGGAGGACAGCAGTGCGATGCGCCCGCCGAACACGTCATGCATGGCGGCCAGCAAAGGCGCGCCTTCCAGCGTGCCGTAGCTGTCGGTCAGATGTTTCACCCGTGTCGCGGCGTCCATCGTCAGCTGCCTTTCGCGGTGGCCACATTATCTACTTGACTAGTAGATTTACCGTTCGTGTTTGCACATTAACACCGGCGGAAAACCCGTGCAACGTAAATACATTCTCTACTTGTTTAATAGGCTTGTGCTGCGCTGCAGAGCTTTGTGTGAAATATGTTGATTGTGTCGGCGGGCCTGGGCTAAATACCGCCATGCACATGATCTCCATCATAGGGACTGGTCTCCGCCGCTCCGTGTCGTCCGCTCCGGCGGTGCGGCCATGATTCCGCTGGCGCTCGACCCGTCGCGTGTGGTGATCGCGTTGGCCGGCAACGGCCCGCTCGCTGTTCGCCGCCTGACGCAATTGCGCGAGGGCGGGGCTGACCCAGTAGTCTTTTCACCGGTTCCGGATGGGGAATTGGCCGCGCTCGCCGGCGGCCAACTGGTGCGGGCTTTGCCGGATGCCAAGGATTTGGACACGGTCGGCGTGTTGTACGTCATGGGGCTGGGGCCGGAGACCGAGACGGCACTGGCGGAACTGGCGCGGTCGCGCCGCGTGCTGGTGAATGTCGAGGACGTCATCCCCTTGTGTGATTTCCACTCGCCCTCCGTGGTGCGGCGTGGCGATCTGGTGATGACGGTCTCCACCGGTGGCCGCAGCCCGACGCTTGCCAGCCTGCTGCGCCAGCGGCTGGAGGCGCTGTTCCCGGAGGAGTGGGCGGAGCGGCTGCGAACCATCGCCGACTTCCGCAACCGCCGCCGGGCGGAGGGGGCGTCGATGTCCGAGGTCGCCCAGGAGACCCGCGCGATGATCGACCGGGAACGATGGCTGCCGTGAGAACCTTCCACGCCGCTGCGCCGAATCCACTGCCGGACCATCACCGGTTCGGGTAAGACACCAAACGCGTTAGAGAACGACCAGCCAGGAGAGCCAGATGTCGGCCAAGGATCGATCGAAGGAAGGGTCGATGAAAGCCATCACCGCCAACCGCCTGCGCGACGGGGAAGTCGTGTTCCTGGGCGACGGAGGCGTGTGGGTCGAGTCCTTCGCCGAGGCCGCGCTGTTCCCGCGCGCCGAGGCCGACGGGGTGCTGGCCGCCGCCAAGGAAAAGGCGGAGCGCGAGCAGTTCGGCGTCGACATCTACGCCTTCGAGGTGGTGGAGCAGGACGGCGCCCCGGTCCCGGCGACGATGCGCGAGCGTATCCGCACCGCCGGCCCGACCGTGCGCCTGGATCTGGGCAAGCAGGCCGCCTGATCTACTGGCTGTTTTTTTGATCGCTGGCCGTTCCGGCGGCCCTATAGGGTTTATCGACATGAACCACATCGCGCCCGGTGCCCGTGCCGGCATCTATCATTACGACGAGATCGACCGGCAGTTCGTCGCCGAGCGCGTCGAGCAGTTCCGCAAACAGGTCGACCGCCGCCTGTCCGGCGAACTGACGGAAGAGGAGTTCAAGCCGATCCGGCTGATGAACGGCCTCTACCTTCAGCTTCACGCCTACATGCTGCGCATCGCCGTGCCCTATGGCGTGATGTCCGCCACCCAGCTGCGCAAGTTGTCGGCCATCGGGCGCAGGTACGACCGCGGCTACGGCCATTTCACCACCCGCCAGAACCTGCAATACAACTGGATCAAGCTGGAAGACACCCCGGCGATCCTGCATGAACTGGCCGAGGTGGACATGCACGCGCTGCAGACCAGCGGCAACTGCGTGCGCAACGTCACCACCGACCCCTTCGTCGGCGCCGCCAAGGACGAGGTGGTGGACGGCCGCGTCTATGCCGAGATCCTGCGGCAGTGGACGACGATGCACCCCGAGTTCACCTATCTGCCGCGCAAGTTCAAGATCGCCATTTCCGGCGCCGAGAGCGACCGCGCGGCGGTGCGCATCCACGACGTCGGCCTTCTGGCGCGCCGCAACGACAAGGGCGAGCCCGGCTTCTCCTTCTATGTCGGCGGCGGTCTCGGCCGCTCGCCCTTCGTCGGCAAGCTGGTGCGCGAGTGGGTGGCGCAGGAGGATTTCGTCGCCTACCTGGAAGCCATCCTGCGCGTCTACAACCAGTACGGACGCCGCGACAACATCTACAAGGCGCGCATCAAGATCCTGGTGCACGAGCTGGGGCTGGAGAAGTTCACCCAGGAGGTGGAGGAGGAGTTCGCGCGGCTGCGCGGCCCGAAATACCGTCTGGACCCGGAAATCGTCGAGGGGGTGCGCCAGCATTTCGCCCCGCCGCCCTTCGAGGAGTTGACCGACCATTCCGATGCGCTGGAGCGCGCCAAGGCTGCCGATCCGGCCTTCGCCAACTGGCTGGCGGTGAATGTCGCGGAGCACAAGGCGCCCGGCTATGCCATCGCCACCATCTCGCTGAAGCCGGCCGGCGGCATCCCCGGCGACGCCACCTGCGACCAGATGGACCTCGTCGCCGATCTGGCCGAGCGCTACAGCTTCGGCGAGCTGCGCGTCACCCATGTGCAGAACCTCGTCCTGGCGCATGTGAAGAAGGACGACCTCTACGACCTGTGGAAGCAGCTGGACGCGGCGGAGCTGGGCAGCGCCAATGCCGGGCTGATCGGCGACATCATCGCCTGCCCGGGGCTGGATTACTGCGCGCTGGCCAACGCCCGCTCGATCCCGCTGGCCCAGGCGATCTCGGCCCGCTTCGCCGATCCGCTCCGCCAGCGCACCATCGGCGAACTCGGCATCAAGATCAGCGGCTGCATCAACGCCTGCGGCCATCACCATGTCGGCGCCATTGGCATCCTCGGCGTCGACAAGAAGGGCACCGAATACTACCAGATCACGGTGGGCGGCGACCCGACGCTGACCACGGCCATCGGCGACATCCTCGGCCCGGCGGTGACCGAGACCGAGGCGGTGGACGCCATCGAGGCGATCGTCGACGTCTATCTCGCCAACCGCCAGGGCGAGAGCGAGCGCTTCATCGACACGCTTGCCCGCGTCGGCCATGCCCCGTTCAAGGAGAGAATCTATGCCGCTGATTGAGAATGGGCGCATCGGCGAGGACGCCTGGAGCTTCATCCCCGACGGGGAGCCGGTTCCCAACGACCGCCCAGTCATCATCAGCTTCGAGCGCTGGCAGGCGGAGCGCGACAGCTTCGACGGCCGCAACGCCAAGCTGGGCGTGCGGCTGAAGAGCGGCACGCTGGCAGGGGCCATCGCCGCCGACCTCGACCGCTTCGCACTGGTGGCGGTGGAGTTCGCGAAGTTCCGCGACGGACGCGGCTTCTCCACCGCGCGCGAGCTGCGCGAGCGCTACGGCTACACCGGCGAGATCCGCGCGGTCGGCCATGTCATTCCCGACCAGTATCTCTATCTGGTCCGCACCGGCTTCTCCTCGGTCGAGGCGCCGGAAGGCACCAACCCGGACAGCTGGGCCAACGCGCTGACCGAGGTCTCCATCGCCTTCCAGCCGAGCCTGGACGACACGGCGCCGCTGTCGCTGTTGCGCCGCAAGCTGAAGGTGGGGTAGGGCGCTTACCGCCGGTCTTTCCGGCGGTTCGTCACAATTATGCCAAGGGCGCCCGATCCGACCGGATTCGGCGCCCTTCTTTCGTTTTCAGGACGACAGGGCAGGGGAGGGCCGCGCCGGCGGTATCGGAGAGGATGCAATTTCAAAGATTAAATCTGATGACTGATCTCGTCATATAACCTCAGTTGCGTTACTCCACTATCGGAAGGAGAGTTTCTTCCCGACGTGATGCGCGCGACGGCGTGCCCTCCGTCGCACTCGATGACGGGGAACGAAGCTGATGGCTGCCGAAACACAGACTCCAGACAAAACCATTTATCTCGGCCTCGCGATGTCCGGCGCGATTTCCGCGGGTGCCTATTCCGCCGGCGTGCTCGATTTCCTGGTGGAAGCGCTGGAGGAGTGGGAGGCGGCGAAACGGCGGGACATCGCCAACGGCACCCGGACGGTGCCCCATCACAAGGTCGTCATCGCGACGATGACCGGCGCCTCGGCAGGCGCCATCACCAGTTCCATCGGTTCGCTCTGCGCCGGCATGGGCGCGCGGCCATCGAAGGCCGGCCGGCCGAACGACCCCGCCTACGCCGCGCGTGACGAGGCCGGATCGGCCGGCAAGGTCCCTTGGCACGTCCTGCCGGAACTCTATCAGGCCTGGGTGGACGGCCCGGCCTTCGTGAAGAGCGATACCGACAAGGCCGCGGCAAAGCCGGCGGAGAGCGGGACGCCGACGATCCCCGGGCTGCTGGACAATGCGGATTTGCCTGCCGGCACCAAGCTGGGCGATGTGTACTCGCTTCTCAACGCCCAGCCGCTGATGAACATTGGCCGCAAGGCGCTGGCCGACCTGGAGGTGGCGGCGAGCGCCCCCGAACGTCTGCCGCCGCGCCCCTACATCGCTGAGAATCTGCATGTGCTCCTGACCCAGACCAACACCCGCGGCATCCCCTACAAGATCGAGGTACGGGGCGGCATGGGCGGGTCGGCCTATGGCATGATGAACCATCTCGACCACGCCCATTTCGTCCTGAAGGGACTGGGATGCGCGCGTTTCGTCAGCCCATGGGCGCAGTCGGACGCGGCCTACAGCTACACCGTCGATTCGAACGCCGGCGGCGCCGCGGCGCGGAACGAGGGCTCGCTGTGGTTCGACAGCGAGGACGGGGAGAAGCCGAAGGATTATACGCAGCCCAACAGCAAGCGGCTGGTGAAGAACACGCTCGCGTCCGGGGCGTTTCCGATCGGGCTCTCGGCCCTGGACCTGGTGACTCCGCTTTCACACTACAACCAGCGCGCCTGGCCGATGAGCATCCCTCCCGATCGGTTCAAGGAGATCAAGCCCCAGTGGCCGTGGGGGAACGGCTCCTCCGGCGGCGGAACGGTCCTGCGGCCGCCGGAGAATTACCGCTTCGCGGCGGTGGACGGCGGCGCCATCAACAACGATCCCTTCGACCTCGCCCGTTATGCGCTGATGGAAAATCCCCCCGAACGGGCGCCGAGCGATGTGGCGGAAGTCAACCGCATCGTCGTGATGATCAGCCCCTTCCCCGAGGCCCCGACCATCGACGGCCTCAATCCGGATGGGAGCGCGAACACCCGGCTGACCAAGATCGTCTCGAAGATGATCGGCATGTTCGTCGAACAGAGCCGCTTCCGCCCCGACGTGCTGATGCGCGCCCTGGATAACACCGGGGCCGACCTGTGGCGCATCTCCCCGTCGCGCTTCTTCGGCACGCAGCCCCAGCCCGCTGCCATCGCCTGCGGCCTGTGGGGCGGCTTCGGCGGCTTCCTCGACATCGAGTTCCGGCGCCATGATTACGAGTTGGGCCGCCGCAACTGTCAGCGGTTCCTGCAGTCGTGGTTCGGCCTGCCCGACAACAATCCGCACATCGACGCGGTGGGCGAGCCGATCAGCCGCGTGATGAAGACCGACGAAGCCGGCGAGGAGGTCCGTTACCCCATCATCCCGCTCTGCGGCACGGCGCGCATCGAGGTGACGCCCCGCGACTGGCCGACGGTCACGCCGCAGATCTATCAGGGCTTCGTGGACGCGGCCATGGCGCGCTACGACCGGCTGGTCGATCTCGGATGGAAGCAGCTTCTGGAGTCCCTCAGCACGATCGAAGCCGTCGCCACCCGGTACAATGTCCTCACCTGGGCCGTGTTCAAAAAGGCGCGATCGAGCACGCTGAAGGCCATCCGCAAATCCACCTTTCCCGATCTGGTCCACCGCGACCAGATCCTGCAGGAAGACCTGCGCCGGATTCTGGAATGCTGCATGGACGACAAGCCGTCGCCCTACATCCTGACCATGCGCCTGCTGAAGAGCTTCCCCGACCTGAAAAGCAGCAAGAGGGTCATCTTCGACGTCATGCGCGGTACGGCCTCGCTGCCGACCGACGTCATCGCCGAAAACATCTGTCTTCTGCTGGCCCGGTCGATCGACAAGTGCCCGGTCGAGGTGGATCACGTCACCGCGCTGTTCGCCAAGGATGCTCCGGTCTACCGCTCGGCGGACAGCGTCCTGGACGAGCTGAGGCTGGCCTACGCCGATATCTCGCCGGACGCCAGGGCCGACGACGTGGCGAAACTCATGGAGAAGTTGCAGGGGTACGGCTACATCGCCATCGAACAGTGGACCGGAATCGGCACCGGCGATCCCAAGAAGCCGGGCTGGATCAGGGGGAGCAAGACCACTCCCGCCTACCGCTATGCCTACCGTGACGACGGCGACACGATCGACATCTGATACCGGGACCGCAGTCCGGCGGAGGCCCGCTCACCAGTGGCGGAGCGGGCCGACGTCGACGTGGACGAAGTTGCTGTCGGGGTAATAGCCGACGCCGCCGCCGCGCAGGCTCAGCGCCGCGCGCTGCAGCTGGCGGGTGGACATCTTCGGCACCCGCAGGTCGATGGCCATGCCGCGCATGTGGAAGCTGTTCTGGGCGACGCCGCTGTGGTCGGCCTCGCGCAGCATCGCGTTGGATTCCGGCGAGCGGTAGCCGGACACGATCTCGATCGGTCCCTTGCGGCCGATCTTGCGGCTCAAATTGTGGACCAGATCCAGAAGCTTCGGGTCGATGGGATGGACCGAGTTGTTGCGGTGGTCGCGCAGCAGGTGGTTGATCGCCCGCACGGCATCGCGCACATAGCGGCCCTTCGCCCAGTACTCGGCGCTGACCTTCTCGCCGGTGTGCAGGTTCACCAGGGACAGCATCCGCGGTGGGGCGCGGAGCGCCGCGGCCTCGGCCTCCTCGCTCGCGAACAGGGTTCCCCCGGCGGAGGCGACCGCCGCCAGGCCCAGGCCGGCGCGCAGAAGAGAGCGGCGATCGAGATGACGGCGTTCGGTGGCGTGGCTCTCGCCAGCGCTCGGGCGTGCGGTCGTGGTCGACCGGGCGTCCGCATCCTTCATCATTCTTCCTTCATATCCCGTTTTTCCGCTCCGGGGTGCCGTCTCCGTCCTTCGGAGCCCGTCATCCCGGTTACGGCCAAAGTCACACCCGGGCCAAGGTCAGGGCGTGCTGCGGTGCGTTAGTCCGAAAGGTGGGACACTTTTAGGATGTCTGTGGCCTTTGCTGTCAAGAAACCATTGCTTAACCGTTGCCGGTTTTCGGCCGAGTCCAGGGTTTCCGCCGAACAGCGGGCAGGCCGACCCGGATGCTGAGTCGAAGCTGTTCGCGACTCGTTCGCAGCCGGTTCGATTACAGAACCGTAACGTGCGCGACTCGGGAGCTTCACCATAGAATGACCCTGTCGGACCGGAAGGAAGGGCTCGGCCGTCCGTATGGCCAAGCTTCTGTATTTCATAGCGGACCCTCGTCCGGTGCCGCTCCGCCCGGCCGGATGCCATAGCGCCGCACTCCCGAACCGCATCCTCCGAAAGAGTGAGCGCAAAAGGGGATTCATTCAGCCTTCGGTAAGGAATGAATCGCATGATTGTCGCGATGTAACCAATTTCACGGCGTCAACTTGCCCGTGCCCACCGCCTCCGCCCCTACCGCTTCCACCGTGTCCTTCTTTCGGCCTGATCAACTGGCCGAGGTGCTGGACCGGCACGCCCGCTGGATCAAGGGCCAGCCGGGCGGTGCCCGCGCCAACCTCGCCATGGCCGACCTGGAGGGTGTGGACCTGTCGCAGCGCGACCTGCGCGGCGCCCGTCTGGTCGGCGCGCGGCTGGCGCGCGGCCGGCTGAACGGCACCAATCTGGCCGGCGCCGACCTGTTCGGCGTCGATCTGCGCGATGCCGACATCAGCCGCGCCAACCTGATGCAGACCGATCTGCGCGGCGCCCGCCTGCGTGCGGCCGATTTCTCCAACGCCAACCTGAAGGGGGCGGACCTGCGCGCCGGCACGCTGGAGCCGGGCGGCAGCGCAAGGCGCGGAACCGGCCCCGATGCGCCCAGCGGCCAGGACGCCGAAAGCGCCCGCCAACTCCACAAGGCGGCGCTCGCCCGCCTGCAGAACGGCACGACGGCGGAGGGTGGGATCCCCACCGACCTGACCGGTGCGGTGCTGCGCGGCGCCAACCTGTCCGATGCCGACCTGACCGGCGCCGTGCTGCAGAACGCCGACCTGTCGGGGGCGGTCCTGACCGGCGCGGATTTGACCGGTGCGCGGCTGAACGGCGCCAACCTGTCGGGGGCGTCGCTCGACGGCACCCGCTTCGACAAGGCCGACATGGTCGGCACCCGCATGGCCGACTGCGACCTGTCCTCCACCCGGATCGCCACCGCGCAGATGACCCGGCCGATCGACAGCATGGGGTCGGAGATTCAGCGCGCCATCTTCGACCATGAACGCTGGATCGACAGCGTCGGCCAGCGCGGCCAGCGTGCCGACCTGGACGGCGCCGACCTCAGCCGCGCCGACCTGCGCAACGTCAATCTCAGCGCCGCATCCCTGCGCGGGGCGAACCTGTCGGCGGCGGCGCTGACCGGCGCCCGGCTGATGATGACGGATCTGTCCGGCGCCAATCTGGAGGGCGCCAACCTGATGGGCGCCGATCTGTCCGGCGCCAACCTCAGCTATGCCGTGCTCACCAACGCCGACCTGACGCGGGTGCGGCTGGGGCCGGCGGCGATCAAGGACCCGTCGGGGCGCCCGACCGGCCGCTCCTGGGCCGCCAACCTGATGGGGGCCGACATGCGCGGTGCCCTGCTGGTCGGAACCTGTCTGGTCCAGGCCAACCTGTCCGACGCCAATCTCGACAGCGCCGACCTGGACGGCGCCGACCTTGCCGGCGCCAAGCTGCAGCGCGCCATGCTTCCGGGCCGTCCGCCCCGGCGGGGGTAGGACCCTTCGGGGCCGAACGCCCGTCCTCCCTCACGGCAACCGGTCCCCCTCGCGGCAGCCGGCCCATCACGGCAGTCGTATCGTCACCGTGGTTCCGACGCCGGGGGTGCTGTCCAGGGTCAGCGTGCCGCCATGGGCCTCGATGAAGCGGCGGGCCAACGGCAGGCCCAGTCCGGTGCCCGCCTCGGCCTTGGTCAGATAGTTGTGGACCTGCCGGAAGGGCTCCATCGCGATCAGCAACTCGTCGGCCGTCATGCCGACGCCGGTGTCGGCAATGACGATGACCGCCCCCCTGCCGTCCGGCCCGGCGGCGGACTCCACCCGCACGGCACCGCCGGCGGGGGTGAACTTGATCGCGTTCGACAGCACGTTCAGCACCGCCTGCCGCATGCGGACCCCATCCGCCGTGACCTGCACGGCCCGGTCGATGCGGTCGCCGGTCAGCGTCACGCCCTTGCGCAGGGCCAGCGCCTCCACCAGCCCCATGCAGTCGTCCAGCAGCTCGCCCAGCGGCACGCAGGCCGGGAACAGCTCCAGCCGCCCGGCCTCGATCTTCGCCATGTCCAGCAGTTCGTTGACGAGGTCCAGCAGGTGCCGGCCGGACTGGTGGATCGCTGACATGTACTCGACATGCTTCGGCGGAGCCGGGCCGAAGATGCCGGACATCAGCGCCTCGGCGAAGCCGATGATGGCGTTCAGCGGCGTGCGCAGCTCGTGGCTCATGTTGGCCAGGAACTCGCTCTTGGCCCGGTTGGCGGCCTCGGCATGCTCCTTCTCGGATTCCAGCCGGCGGCGCTGTTCGATCAGGACGGCCTCGCGGGCGCGGCGCACCTCCTCCTCGGCGCTGCGGCGGCGGCGGTAGGCGCGGGACACCAGCAGGGCCAGCCCCAGCGTCGCGGCACAGGCCGCGGCAGCGCCGCCGATCACCGTCATGCGCAGGGCGTTCCGCCTCTGCTGCACGATTGCCGACGGCACGCCCAGCACCACCGACCATCCGGTCTCGGCGGAACGGTGGATGACGGCATGGACATCGATGCCGTCCTTCGTCTTACCCGCGAACATGCCGTTGCTGCCGATCCTGACACGCTCTTCAAGACTGGCATGGACGCGCTGGCCCAGATAGGTCGCGGCATCGCGCGACCGGGCGGCGATCAGCATGGTCGGATCGATGACCGTGACCGTCCATTCGGGCGGGGTGTTGCGGGTCTGCAGCGCGCTGCCCAGCCCTTCCAGCCCCAGGGCGAGCGACAGGACATAACGCACCCGGTCGCCCTCGACCGCCGGGTCGTATTGCAGCACCGGCGCGCGCAGGATCAGCGACGGCCGCCCCGGCGGTCCGCCCGGCGGCAGCACGCCGCCGATCGCCGCGCGGCGGCTTTCGATCACATGGCGGGTGATGTCGTCCAGCCGCGGCGGCGGCAACGGCTGGACGCCCAGCGGGTAATGGGTGTGGAAGGCGAAGCGCCCGGTGTCGGCGTCGATCAGTCCCATCGCCAGCCAGCCGGCCTGGCTGTGGGCGGCGGCGGTGGCTTCGTCGTACAGCGCGCGCAGATCGCCGGCACTGGGCTGCACCAGGGCGGACAGCAGTTCCAGCGGGCGCAGCTGGCTCGCCAGTTCACGGTCGACCGCCAGCGACAGCGACTGCGCCGCCGACTGCAGTTCGCCCTCCATCTTCCCGCGCTCGCGGGCGTCGAGCTGCCAGACCAGCACGGCGCCGAACAGGAGCAGGGGCGTGGTCACAGCCACGCCGATGGCGAGCAGGGAACCGGGCAATCGCAGGCGCAACCGTCGACGCTCCACTGCTAAGGCACCACCGGAGTGGCAAGGAATGGTCGGGGACGTGGCAGGCGGGGCAGGCCGGGGTTGCCCCCGGTCAAATCCCCAGTCACCCCCCAAATCACGCGGCACCGGTCAGCAGCCGGGTCAGCTCCACCGCCGTCTTCACCCGCATCTTCTCGAACACGTGGCTGCGATGGACTTCCACCGTACGCATGCTGATGCCCAGCTCGTCGGCGATGACCTTGTTCAGGCGGCCGGCGACGACCAGCTCCATCACCTGCCGTTCGCGCTGGGTCAGGGTGGCCAGCCGTGCCGCCAGCCCGGCCTGTCCCGCCTCGCGCTCGCGCTGTTCGGCGTCGAAGGCCAGGGCGTCGATCACCCGGTCGACCAGTTCGTTGTCGTTGAAGGGTTTTTCCACGAAGTCGCGGGCTCCCTTCTTCAGCGCGCTGACGGCGATCGGGACATCGCCATGGCCGGTCAGGAAGATCACCGGCATCCGGCATCCCTTGGACAGCAGCCGGTCGAACAGCTCCAGCCCGCTCATCCCCTCCATGCGGATATCCAGCAGAAGGCAGCCGGCCATGTCCGGCCTCCACGCCTCCAGGAAGGCTTCCGCGGCGGGCCAGCCGACCACCGGCACGTTGCGCGACTGGAACAGCCAGCCGAGCGCATCGCGGATCGCCTCGTCATCGTCGACGATGTGGAGCGTGGTCATTCTGCGGCCTCTGCGCTTTGGTCTGAAACTCGGCCCGAGGGTTGGGCGTGCACCGGCAGGGTGAACAGGAAGCGTGTCCCGGCGGAGTTGCCGTCCGGGGCATCCTCCTCCTCCGCCACCGGTTCGAACCACAGCCGACCGCGGTGGTGTTCGACGATGGAGCGGCAGATGTTCAGGCCCATCCCCATACCTTCGCGCTTAGTTGTGAAGAAAGGGGAAAACAGGCGCTCCGCCACATCGGGCGCCACACCGCATCCGCGGTCGCGGATCTCCGTCAGCAGCACGCCGTCCCCGGCTTCGTCCCCCCCTCCCTCCCGGCGGACGGTGACGGTCAGGCGGCGGTCGTCGCGCGGGGTGCGGGCCATCGCCTCGATCCCGTTGCGCATCAGGTTCAGCACCACCTGCTGCAGCAGGATGCGGTCGCCGGTGACCGGCGGCAGGTCGGCCGGGGCGTCCAGTTCCACCCGCACGCCCAGCCGTGCGGCGTCGGCGCCGGTCAGCCCGACGCAATCCTCCAGCACGCGGGCGAGGGAGCAGGGGGCGACGTTGGGGTCGCGCTTGCGCACGAAGTCGTGGATTCGCCGCACCACCTGCCCGGCGCGCTTGGCCTGCGCGGCCAGCTTCTCCAGCGCCGCGGCGACCTCGTCGGTGTCGAACCGGCCGGAGCGCAGGCGGTTCAGGCAGCCGGTGCAATAGCTGGCGATGGCCGACAGCGGCTGGTTCAGCTCATGCGCCAGGGTGGAGGCCATCTCGCCCATCGTGATCAGGCGGGAGGTCTGCTGCAGCCGCTCCTGCTGCTGGCGGGCCAGCTCTTCCGCATGCTTGCGTTCGGTGATGTCGAGGACGGAGCCCATCCAGCCGGTCTGGCGCCCATTGGCGTCGATCAGCGGCGCCTCGTAGATCAGCGCGTCGAACCGCTCGCCGCTGGCGCGCTGGAACCGCATCTCCAGCCCGGTTTCCGGCGCGCGGCCGGCCAGCACGTCCTGCAGCGCGGCCTCCGCCCGGTCGATCTCCTCCGGCAGCCAATAGGGCATCGGCGGGCCGCGCCCGACCAGATCCTCGGCTTCCAGCCCGACCATCCGGCAGAAGGCCGGGTTGACGTAGGTGATGCGCCCTTCCAGGTCGCGGGCGCGCATGCCCACGGTCAGGCTGTCCTCCATCGCCTTGCGGAAGGCATGCTCCTCGCGCAGCGCCTCTTCGGCGCGCAGGCGGCCGGCGATGTGGCGGCGCAGCGACCACAGGCTCCACAGCGCCGATCCGGTCAGCGCGAAGATCGCCGCCACCAGGACGGTGCGGGTGACGTTGGACTCGCTGGGGTAGGCGGTGGCGACCAGAGCCAGCCCGTGGCCGGGCGGATCGAAGGGGATGACGTGGCTCCTGGCCGGGTCGGGAGACGGACCAGTCATGGAACCGGGCACCACCATGCGCGATTTCGCCCCCAGAACGGTGCCTGTGACGTCGATCACCTCCAGCTGGTAGCGCTGGGCGAACCACCAGGGGACATGGTGGGTCAGCATCGCCTCGAACGAGAAGACGCCGACCAGCGCACCGACGAAGACGCCGTCGCGGAACAGCGGAAAGGCGACGTCGAACCCGCGGTCGGTGACGTCGATCCGGTAGGGCGCGCCATAGGCCCTGAGCCCGGAGGACCTCGCGATGCGCATCGCGTCGTGGCGGGTCAGGCTGTCGCTGGGCGGGCCGTCCGCGCCCGGCATGCCGTCCTGGGGCAGCGGCGGCTCCGCCAGCATGGTGCGCCCCTGGGGGTCGAGCCAGAGCACCCGTTCGATCGCCGGGTTGGTGTTCACCACCAGCCGGGCCATTGCGGCGAACTGCCGCAGGTCCACCTCCGCCCGGCCCAGCGTCTCCGCCAGCCTTTCCAGCTTGTCCTCGTCGGATGCCAGCTGGAAATGCAGGTTCTGTTCCACCCACAGCGCGTCCTTGATCAGGGCCAGCGCCTCCTCGTCCCGCTCGTTGCGCTGCAGAAGCCACAGGAAGGCGCCCAGCAGGACGACGACCAGCGCCATCGCCACCAGCGGCATGGCATGCGGCACCGCCCACCCGGATCGGGAAGCGGGCAGGGCGGCGGAGCCGGGAGTGCGGTTGGGCTGCGGCATGACGATCGACACGAAAGTGTGGAGGCGGAGGACGATGGGACCGGACGAAAGTGGGATAGGCCGACTCTGCGGATATCCACAATAGCCGCAATTCGTCAGATCATGAACAATGCGCAACAAGTTCAAGGCGGGACATTCCGCCCTACGGATAATCGACACCAGAGGGGAACGCACCTATGAAACTCGTGAAGCTTCTGTGCGCGGCGGCGGTCGGCTGCATGATGTCGGCGCCGATGGCCTTGTCCACGGCCTGGGCCCAGGACCAGATCGTGATCAAGTTCAGCCACGTCGTCGCTCCGGAGACGCCGAAGGGCAAGGGTGCCGAGAAGTTCAAGGAACTTGCCGAGAAGATGACCAGCGGCAAGGTCAAGGTCGAGGTCTATCCTAACAGCCAGCTCTACAAGGACAAGGAAGAGCTTGAGGCTCTGCAGCTGGGCGCGGTGCAGATGCTGGCCCCGTCGCTGGCCAAGTTCGGTCCGCTGGGGGCCAAGGAATTCGAGGTCTTCGACCTGCCCTACATCTTCCCGAACAAGGACGTTCTGCGCCGCGTGACCGAGGGTCCGATCGGCAAGCAGCTGTTCCAGAAGCTGGAAACCAAGGGCATCATCGGCTTGGCCTATTGGGACAACGGCTTCAAGATCATGAGCGCCAACAAGCCGGTCATCAAGCCGGAGGACGTGAAGGGTCTGAAGATGCGCATCCAGTCGTCCAAGGTGCTGGATGCCCAGATGCGGGCGCTGGGCGCCCTGCCGCAGGTGATGGCCTTCTCCGAAGTGTACCAGGCGCTGCAGACCGGCGTCGTCGACGGCACGGAAAACCCGCCGTCCAACATGTACACCCAGAAGATGCACGAGGTGCAGAAGAACGCCACGCTGACCGAACACGGCTATCTCGGCTATGCGGTCATCGTGAACAAGAAGTTCTGGGAAGGCCTGCCCGCCGACGTCCGCACCGGCCTGGAAGGCGCGATGAAGGAGGCGACCGCTTACGCCAACGACATCGCCCAGAACGAGAACGACGTCTCGCTGGCCCAGATGAAGGCGTCGGGCAAGACCGCCTTCCACACCCAGACCAAGGAAGAGCGCGAAGCCTGGATCAAGGCCCTGAAGCCGGTCCACAAGGATGCCGAATCCCGCGTCGGCAAGGACCTGATCGAAGCGATCTACAAGGAAGCCGCCGCCGCCGGCTTCAAGATGTGATGTGAGTCGTCAGACGGAATTCCCTCTCCCCCGCTCACGCGCAAGCTCCGTTTGCGCTGACGCGACAGGCGGACCGTAGGTCCGCCGAAAGCGGGGAGAGGGTCAGGGTGAGGGGGTAGCACAGGCAAGGCCTGTGCCAGGGGATTGCCAAGGGGCAGCATGCCCCTTGGCGGCGCGCTCTTGCGCGCCGGCCCCCTCACCCTCCCCACCGCTGCGCGGCGGGTCCCCTCCCCCCGGGGGAGAGAGGGCCAGTCACTGCCGACAGACGTGTCGATGCCTCGTCTCCCGGAACGGGAGCGTGAAGACACAGCGTACCCGACACCATCTCCGCCGACCGGGAGATCCCCCAGACATGCTTATGAAAATACTCGACCGCCTTGAGGAGACGTTGATCGCCTCCCTCATGGCGGCGGCGACGCTCGTCATCTTCGTGGCGGTCATGCACCGCTATCTGTCCGGCGTCGCCGTCATCCAGGATTACGTCATCCACTGGAACCTCGCCTGGGCCCAGGAAGTCTGCATCTACATGTTCGTGTGGATGGCCAAGTTCGGCGCCGCCTATGGCGTGCGCACCGGCATCCATGTGGGCGTGGACGTGGTGATCAACCGGCTGCGGCCGGACATCCGCGGCCGCTTCGTCGTCTTCGGCCTGCTGGCCGGCGCCCTGTTCACCGGCGTCGTCGGCGCGCTCGGCGCCAATTTTGTCTACCACATCGCCGAGACCGAACAGGTGTCGGCCGACATGGAACTGCCGATGTGGCTGGTCTATCTGGCCATTCCCCTCGGTTCCTTCCTGATGTGCTTCCGCTTCCTTCAGGTCGCCTGGACCTTCATCCGGACCGGCGAACTGCCCCACCACGATCATGCCCAGGTCGACGGCATCGACCCGGTCGAAGCCGCCAACGAGGGAGGCCCGGCGTGAACGCGCTCATCATCTTCGGGCTGCTGATTGCCCTCATGCTCACCGGCATGCCGATCTCCATCTCGCTCGGCCTGACGGTTCTGTCCTTCCTGTTCCTGATGACCGACGTGCCGGTCGCCGCGGTGGCGCTGAAGCTGTTCACGGGCATTGAGAAGTTCGAGATCATGGCGATCCCGTTCTTCATCCTGGCCGGCAACTTCCTGACCCACGGCGGCGTCGCCCGGCGCATGATCAACTTCGCCACCTCGATGGTCGGGCACTGGCATGGCGGGCTCGGCATGGCCGGCGTGCTGGCCTGCGCCCTGTTCGCCGCGGTGTCGGGCTCCAGCCCGGCGACGGTGGTCGCCATCGGCTCCATCATCCTGCCGGCCATGGTGGCCCAGGGCTTCCCGCGGAACTTCGGCGCCGGCGTCGTCACCACCTCGGGCGCGCTCGGCATCCTGATCCCGCCATCGATCGTGATGGTGATGTACTGCGTCGCCACCACCGGCCATCCGCAGGCGCCCTCCATCGGCCAGATGTTCCTGGCCGGCGTGGTGCCGGGCCTGATGCTGGCGGCTTTCCTCGGCTTCACCACCTGGTACCGCGCCCGCAAGTTCGGCTATCCCCGCCTGCCCAAGGCGTCGGCCCGGCAGCGCTGGCTGGCGTTCCGGGAGAGCTTCTGGGGCCTGTTGCTGATCGTCGTCGTGATGGGCGGCATCTACACCGGCATCTTCACCCCGACCGAGGCGGCGGCGATGGCGGCGGTCTATGCCTTCATCGTGGCGGTGTTCATCTACCGCGACATGCCGCTCACCCGCGTGCCGAAGGTGCTGCTGGACAGCGCCAGCATGTCGGCGATGCTCCTCTACATCATCACCAACGCGGTCCTCTTCTCCTTCGTCATGACGTCGGAGCAGATCCCGCAGAGCATGGCCGCCTGGATCCAGGGCCAGAACCTGAGTGTCTGGGTCTTCCTGCTGGTCGTGAACATCGTGCTGCTGATGGCCGGCAACTTCATGGAGCCGTCGTCCATCGTCCTGATCATGGCGCCGATCCTGTTCCCGGTGGCGATGTCGCTGGGCATCGACCCGGTGCATTTCGGCATCCTGATCATCGTGAACATGGAGGTCGGCATGTGCCACCCGCCGGTGGGCCTGAACCTCTACGTCGCGTCGGGCATCACCAAGATGGGCATCACGGAGCTGACGGTCGCGGTCTGGCCGTGGCTGCTGACGATGCTGATCTTCCTCGGCCTCGTCACCTATGTGCCGGCGATCTCGCTGTGGTTCCCGCGCCTGATCGGCGTGATGTAAAGCCGCAAGTCGTCTGGGGATTTTTCGCCCGAGCGGTTGGGGCCGCGAAGTCCGGAAGGGGACTTCGCGGCCCCTCTTTATTGTACCCATACATTGTTGTGCATTGAAGCGGGCGCGGGGCAGGGCCTAAACTTGCCGTTCTCCCGCCGCCAGCCAGACCAGAGGTTAGCATTGTCGGCCCAGTTCCTGCCCACAGCCTGCCCGCACGACTGCCCCAGCACCTGCGCCCTGGAGGTGGAACGCCTCGCCCCCGACCGCATCGGCAAGGTGCGGGGGGCAGCGGAGAACAGCTATACCGCCGGCGTCATCTGCGCGAAGGTCAGCCGCTATGCCGAGCGCGTGCATTCCCCCGACCGGCTGAAGACCCCGCTGCTGCGGACCGGCCCCAAGGGTTCCGGACAGTGGAAGCCGATCGGCTGGGACGAGGCGCTGGACCGCATCGCCGATGCCTTCCTGACCGCAGAGCGCGCTCACGGCCCCGAAGCCGTCTGGCCCTATTTCTACGCCGGCACCATGGGTCTGGTGCAGCGCGGCGCCATCCAGCGCCTGCGCCATGCCAAGGGCTATTCGCGCCAGACCAGCACGGTGTGCGACACGCCGGCCAACATGGGCTGGCTCGCCGGCTATGGCGACATCCGCGGCGCCGACCCGCGCGAGATGGCGGAGAGCGACCTGATCGTCAACTGGGGCGGCAACCCGGTGGCGACCCAGGTCAACGTGATGACCCATGTCAGCCGCGCCCGCAAAGGCCGCGGCGCCAAGCTGGTCACCATCGACCCCTACCGCACCGGCACGGCCGAGGTCTCCGACCTGCATCTGATGCTGCGTCCGGGCACCGACGGGGCGCTGGCCTGCGCGGTGATGCATGTGCTGTTCCGCGACGGCCACGCCGACCGCGCCTATCTCGACCGCCTCGCCGCCGGCACCGACCGTCTGGAGGCGCATCTCGCAACCCGCACGCCCGAATGGGCCGCTGGGATCACCGGACTGACCGTGGCGGAGATCGAGGAGTTCGCCCGCCTCTACGGCACTACCAAGCGGTCCTACCTGCGCGTCGGCTACGGCCTGTCGCGCGCCCACAACGGTGCGGCGCAGGTCCATGCCGTGTCCTGCCTGCCGGTGGTCACCGGGGCTTGGCAGCACAAGGGCGGCGGCGCGCTCTACTGCTCGTCCGGCATCTACAAGCTGGACAAGACCCTGTCGGAAGGGCTGGACCGCCTGGACACGTCGGTGCGCAGCTTCGACCAGTCACGCATCGGCGCGGTTCTGACCGGCGACCCGCGCGACCTGACCAGCGGCCCGCCGGTGACGGCGATGCTGATCCAGAACACCAACCCGGTGACGATCTGCCCGGATTCGACCCGCGTCCGCCAGGGCTTCCTGCGCGAGGATCTGTTCGTCGCGGTGCATGAGCAGTTCATGACCGATACGGCGAAGCTGGCCGATCTGGTGATCCCCGCCACCACCTTCCTGGAGCATGACGACATCTACCGCGGCGGCGGCCAGATGCACATCCTGATCGGCCGTAAGGTGATCGAGCCGCAGTTCGAGGCGCGCGAGAACCATTGGGTCATCTCCGAACTCGCCCGCCGCGTCGGCGCCGAGCATCAGGGATTCGGCATGACCGCGCTGGAGATCATCGACGCCATGCTGAAGGCGTCCAACCTGGGCGACGCGGCGACGCTGACCGAGCAGCGCTGGATCGACGCCCAGCCCGATTTCGAGACCTCGCATTTCCTCAACGGCTTCGCGCATCCCGACGACAAGTTCCGCTTCGCCCCCGACTGGGCGGCGCTCGGCCCCTATGGCGGCATGCCGGAACTGCCCGACCACATGCCCCCCGGCCGCGATGCCGACGCCGAGCATCCGTTCCGTCTGGTCACCGCCCCGGCCCGCCAGTTCCTCAATACGTCCTTCACCGAGACGCTGACCGCCCAGCGCCGCGAAGGCCGGCCCACCGCGCTGATCCACCCGGACGACGCGGCCGGGCTCGGTCTGGCCGACGGCGACGCGGTGCGGCTGGGCAACCCGCAGGGCAGCGTGGTGGTGCATGCCAAGCCCTTCGCCGGCGTGCCGCGCGGCGTGGTGATCGTCGAAGGCATCTGGCCGAACAGCGCCTTTGTCGAAGGCATGGGCATCAACAGCCTGACCTCGCCGGAGCCGGTCCCGCCCGCGGGCGGCGCGGCGTTCCACGACACGGCGGTGTGGATGCGGGCGGCTTGAGCGCGGGTACCTGCGCGTTAGACCCCCACCCCAACCCTCCCCCGCTGGGCGGGGGAGGGGGTTAAGTGCTTGTTCGGAAAGACGGCGGCAGTCCCTCCCCCGCCCAGCGGGGGAGGATTAAGGTGGGGGCACCCAACTCGACAACTCCCCACCCCCACATCCCACCTCTGCCCACACCCACCGTGCGCCGCGCGCCCATCTCTGCTATGGCTGTGCCCCCACCACCGGACCACGCAGCACTGCCATGACCGACCCCGCCGCCTTCCTCAACGTCGCCACCTCCCTGTCCGGCAAGCGCTGGCAGGCGCGGCCCTGCGACGAGCGGCAGGCGCAGGCTCTCACCCAGGGGCGCGGGCTGCCGGAGATCGTCGGCCGGGTGCTGGCCGCCCGCGGCGTCACCGACGAGACCTGCGAGACCTTCCTCAACCCGACGCTGAAGGCTCTGCTGCCCGACCCTTCGCGCTTCCGCGACATGGACCCGGCGGCCGAGCGCATCGCCCGCGCCATCCGCGACGGCGAGCCGGTGGCGGTGTTCGGCGACTACGACGTCGACGGCGCCACCTCCGCCGCGCTGCTGCGCCGCTTCTTCCGCTCGCTCGGCGCCGACATCCGCGTCTATGTTCCCGACCGCATCAAGGAGGGTTACGGCCCCAATGCCGCGGCACTGCTGCGGCTGAAAGGGGAGGGGGTGCGGCTGGTGGTCACCGTCGATTGCGGCATCTCCGCCTTCGCCGCGCTGGAGGCGGCAGCCGACGCCGGGCTGGAGGTCGTTGTGCTCGACCATCACGCCGCCGAGCCGCGCCTGCCGCCGGCCGTCGCCCTGGTCAACCCCAATCGGCTGGACGAGGACGGCGCCTATCGCACGCTCTGCGCCGCCGGCGTCACCTTCATCACCATCGTCGCCGTCAACCGCGCGCTGCGGACAACCGGCTTCTACCGCGACCGGCCGGAACCCAACCTGATGGAGTGGCTGGATCTCGTCGCCCTCGGCACGGTGTGCGACGTGGTGCCGTTGACCGGCCTGAACCGCGCGCTGGTGGCGCAGGGGCTGAAGGTGATGGCGCGCCGCGCCAACCCCGGCCTCGCCGCCCTGTCCGACGTGGCCGGCGTGAAGGAGAAGCCCGACGCCTACCATGCCGGCTATGTCCTCGGCCCCCGCGTGAATGCCGGCGGCCGGGTCGGCGCGTCCGACCTCGGCGCCCGCCTGCTCTCCACCGACGACCCCATCGAGGCGATGGAACTCGCCCAGCGCCTGGAAGGCCACAATGCCGAGCGCCGCACCATCGAGCAGGCCGTCCTCGACGAGGCCCTGGAGCGTGTCGCCGCCGAGGCCGGGCGCGAGACCGATCTGGTCTTCGTCACCGGTGTCGGCTGGCATCCTGGCGTCATCGGCATCGTGGCTGCCCGCCTGAAGGAGCGTTACAGCCGCCCGGCCTGCGTCGTCGCCCTGGAGGAAACCGCCGACGGCACCGTCATCGGCAAGGCGTCCGGCCGCTCCGTCCGCGGTGTCGACCTGGGGTCCGCGGTGATCGCCGCCCGGCAGGAGGGGCTGCTGCTGGCCGGCGGCGGTCATCGCATGGCGGCGGGCTTCACCGTGGCCGGCGACAAGATCGACGCGCTGCGCGACTTCCTGCACAGCCGCATTTCCGAACAGGTTTCCGCCGCCCCGCTGGTGCCGACGCTGGAACTGGACGGCGCCCTGTCGGTCGGCGGCGCCAGCGTCGGGCTGGTGACCATGCTCGACAAGCTCGGCCCCTACGGCACCGGCAATTCGGAGCCCCGCTTCGCCATCGCCGACGCTCGCGTCGTGCGCGCCGACGTGGTGGGCGCCAACCATGTCCGCTGCATCCTGCAGGGCAACGACGGCGCCCGGCTGAAGGCCATCGCGTTCCGCGCGCTGGACAGCGACATGGGCCAAGCCCTGCTGACCGGCCGCGGCACCCCCTTCCATCTTGCCGGGGTGCTGCGCATCGACCGTTGGAACGGGTCCGAAGGCGTGCAGTTGCTGATCGACGACGCGGCGCCTGCGCGGTCGGCATAGGGGAATGCCGTCGGCTTCGAATGCCCCCACCTATCCTCCCCCGCTGGGCGGGGGGAGGGACTGCCGCTACTCTCCCGAATAAGCACCAGTCTCCTCCCCCGCCCAGCTCTCGCACAAAGCTTTGCTTTGTGCTGACGCGGCAGGCGGACCGTAGGTCCGCTGAGAGCGGGGGAGGATTAAGGTGGGGGTCTAACGCCGCCCACAAAAAAGTATCGCCCCACACAAAAAAGCGCTTGCGCTCCACGCCTCCGATCTTTAGAAAGCGCGTCACCGCGAACGACGTCCCCGTCGTCTAGAGGCCTAGGACACCGCCCTTTCACGGCGGCGACACGGGTTCGACTCCCGTCGGGGACGCCACCTTCTCCAAGGTGTGCGACAAGCTTAGAAGGCCCGGCTGCACAGCCGGGCCTTTTGCTTTTGGCGGGATTTGCGCCCGGCGGTTGCCCGCCGGTCCCGTTTCGCTCATCCTGATTTTTCCGGCCGCAGCAGAGCTGACCGCTATGACCGCTCCGAACCTCGCAACCCCCGCCATCCCCCTCAGCGTCGCCCCGATGATGGACTGGACCGACCGGCATTGCCGGTACTTCCACCGTCTGCTGTCGCGCTCGACCCTGCTCTATACCGAGATGGTGACCACGGGCGCCGTGCTGCATGGCGACCGCGAGCGGCTGCTCGGCTTCGACGCGGCGGAGCATCCGGTTGCGCTCCAGCTCGGCGGCTCCGACCCGGCCGACCTCGCCGCCTGCGCCCGCATCGCGGAGGAGTGGGGCTATGACGAGGTGAACCTGAACGTCGGCTGCCCCAGCGATCGCGTGCAGTCCGGCCGCTTCGGCGCCTGCCTGATGGCGGAACCCGATCTGGTCGCCCGGCTGGTCGGCGCCATGCGCGAGGCCGTGTCGATCCCCGTCACCGTCAAGTCGCGCATCGCCATCGACGAGATGGAGGAATGGCCGACGCTGGACCATTTCATCCGCACCGTCTCCGCCGCCGGCTGCACCCACTTCATCGTTCACGCTCGCAAGGCCTGGCTGAAGGGGCTCAGCCCCAAGGAGAACCGCGACATCCCGCCGCTGCGCTACGACCTCGTCCACCGGCTGAAGGCGGAATATCCGCATCTGACCATCGCCATCAACGGCGGCATCAGGACGCTGGATGAAGCCGAGGAGCATCTGGGCAAGGTCGACAGCGTGATGATCGGCCGCGCCGCCTACGAGACGCCCTATCTGCTGGCCGACGCCGACCGCCGCCTGATGGGCGGGGAGCCCGGACCCGACCGCCATGCGGTGATCGAGGCGATGCTGCCATACATCGAGGCACGCATGGCGCTCGGCACGCCCTTGTCCTCCATCACCCGTCACATGCTGGGCCTGTTCCAGGGACTGCCCGGCGCCCGCGCCTACCGCCGCCACATCGCGGAGAATGCCCACCGTCCCGGTGCCGGCCCGGAAGTGCTGGAACGCGCCGCTTCCCTGGTGCGGCGGCGTATGGCTGATGAGGCGGTGGATGAGGCCGCGTGACAGGCTCCGGCCCGGATGGACCACTGAACACCCCCCGGAAAACCGTATCACGGCGTTCCAAACGTTCCATCCGGACCCACCGGGCGCCCCAACCGGACGGAATATGCGCCGTGCGTCCCGCACCGCTTGCGTGCGGGCGGGCACCTCGCTAACTATGCCCACTTCATCGGACGGAGTGTAAGCGGTGCGGTACGTCAGCACGCGGGGCGCGGCCCCGGTCTTGGGTTTCGAGGACGTCCTTCTTGCCGGGCTGGCGCGCGACGGCGGCCTCTATGTGCCGGAGACCTGGCCGCAGTTCACGGCCGACGACATCCGCGCCATGCGCGGTCTGCCCTACAGCGAGATCGCCGTCCGCGTGATGCTGCCCTTCCTTGGCGGTTCCATCGCCGAGGACGAGTTCCGCGCCATCGTCCGCGACGCCTATGCCAGCTTCGACCATGCCGCGGTGACCCCGCTGGTGCAGGTCGATCCGACCACCTGGGTGCTGGAGCTGTTCCACGGTCCGACGCTGGCCTTCAAGGACGTGGCGCTGCAACTGCTCGGCCGCCTGTTCGACCATGTGCTGGCCAAGCGCGGGCAGCGGGTGACCATCGTCGGCGCCACCTCCGGCGACACCGGCTCTGCCGCCATCGAGGCCTGCCGCGACCGCCAGAACGTCGACATCTTCATCCTGCACCCCAAGGGCCGCACGTCCGAGGTGCAGCGCCGGCAGATGACCAGCGTGTTGTCGTCCAACGTCCACAACATCGCGCTGGACGGCACCTTCGACGACTGCCAGGACCTCGTGAAGGCCATGTTCAACGACGGTGCCTTCCGCGACCGGATGGGGCTCTCGGCGGTGAACTCGATCAACTGGGCGCGCATCATGGCCCAGATCGTCTATTACTTCACCGCCGCGGTGGCGCTGGGCGCCCCCGACCGGAAGGTCGCCTTCACCGTGCCGACCGGCAATTTCGGCAACGTCTATGCCGCCTACGGCGCCCGCGCCATGGGGCTGCCGGTGGAGACGCTGGTGGTGGGATCCAACAGCAACGACATCCTGGCGCGCTTTTTCGCCAGCGGGAGCATGGTCGCGGCGCCTGTCGTGCCTACCTTGTCTCCCAGCATGGACATCCAGATCTCTTCCAACTTCGAACGGCTGCTGTTCGACCTGCTCGACCGCGACGGCACCGCGGTGACGGAGGCGCTGAACCGCTTCCGCGCCGAGGGCAGGTTCGCGGTGACCGACGCGCAGCTCGCCCGCGCGCTGGCCATCTTCTCCGGCCACCGGGTGGATGAGGCCGCCACCATGGCGACCATCGCCGACACCTGGAAGGGCAGCCTCTATCTGCTCGACCCGCACACGGCGGTCGGCATCGGGGCGGCCAAGGCCGCGGTCGCGGCCGGCCGGGTCGATCCGTCCGTTCCCATGGTGGTTCTCGCCACCGCCCATCCCGCCAAGTTCCCCGACGCGGTGGAAAAGGCGACCGGCCGCCGGCCGGACCTGCCGCCGCGTCTGTCCGATCTTTATGTGCGCGAGGAGCGCCTGTCCGAACTGCCGAACGATCTGGCGGCGGTTCAGGACTTCGTCATCGCGCGCGCCCGCGCCGCCCAGGAGGCCGCATGAGTTCCATTCGTGTGACGACGTTGCCCAACGGGCTTCGCGTCGCGACCGACACCATGCCCGACGTGCAGTCCGTTTCGCTCGGCTGCTGGGTCGGGGTTGGCACCCGCAACGAGGCGGCGAGCGTCAACGGCGTCGCCCACCTCGTCGAGCATATGCTGTTCAAGGGCACCCGGCGCCGCTCGGCCTTCCGCATCTCGGAAGAGATCGAGAATGTCGGCGGGCAGCTGAACGCCTACACCACCCGCGAGCAGACGGCCTATTACGCCAAGGTCCTGCACGAGGATGCGCCGCTGGCGCTCGACATCCTCTCCGACATGATCCAGCACTCCACGCTGGACGCCGAGGAGCTGGTGCGCGAGCGCACGGTGGTTCTGCAGGAGATCGGCCAGAGCGCCGACACGCCCGACGACATCATCTTCGACCATTTCCAGTCCACCGCCTATCCGGGGCAGGCCATCGGCCGTCCGGTGCTGGGCTCGGCCGAGATCGTCGGCGCGCTGCCGCGCGAGGCGCTGGTCGATTACATCGCAGGCCATTACGGCGCCCCCGGCATGGTGCTGAGCGCCGCCGGCCGGATCGAGCATGACCGCATGGTCGATCTCGCGTTCAAGGCCTTCGGCGACCTGCCGAGCGGCGCCCCGCCAAAGCCGGAGTCGGCCAGCTATACCGGCGGCGACTTCCGCGAGGACCGCGACTTGGAGCAGATGCACCTCGTGCTCGGCTTTGACGGGGTAGGGGTCCATGACCCCGACTTCTACGCCCACTCGGTGCTGTCCACCCTGCTGGGCGGCGGCATGTCGTCCCGCCTGTTCCAGGAGGTTCGGGAGAAGCGCGGGCTGGTCTATTCCATCTATACCTTCACCGGCGGCTACCATGACGGCGGCCTGTTCGGCGTCTATGCCGGCACCGGCGAGGACGAGGTCGCGGAACTGATCCCGGTCGTCTGCGACGAGATCGCCAAGGTCGGTGCCGACGTCACCGAGGACGAGGTCGCCCGCGCCCGCGCCCAGCTGAAGGCCGGGACGCTGATGGCGCTGGAAAGCTCCATGTCGCGTTGCGAGCAGTTGGGGCAGCAGATCCTGATCTACGACCGCCCGGTTCCGGTGGAAGAGATCGTGGCGAAGATCGACGGCGTTGACCGCAACGCCGTGGTCAAGGCCGCCAGCCGCCTGCGCGCCAGCCGTCCGACCGTTGCGGCCCTCGGGCCCATCGCCAAGCTGGAAAGCTACGACCGCATCGCGGAGCGTCTTGCCTGACGATGAAGACGGTGGCAGCCCCCCCTCACCCCTCGCGCTTTTCCCCTTCTCCCCCCCGGGGAGAGGGTCGGGGTGAGGGGGATGCCTCGCGTGGATCGTCCGGCCGGCGGATCCCCCTCACCCTAACCCTCTCCCCGGGGGGGAGAGGGGATACAAAGGTGGGAGAGGGGCCGCACTCATGATCCGCCTCCTCGGCAGCGGCCTCATCAGCCCGCCCGCGATACGGCTCGACGGCCCGCATTGCTACATCCGGCCGCCGCTGCCGCGCGACTGGCGGGAATGGGCGGACCTCCGCGCCGCCTCGCGCGACTTCCTCACCCCGTGGGAACCCACCTGGCCGGCCGACGCCCTGACGCGGACCGCCTTCTCCCGTCGGCTGCGGCGGCAGGCGCAGGAATGGCGGGACGATCTCGGCTACAGCTTCCTGATCTTCGACCGTGGAACCGACGCGCTGGTCGGCGGGCTCGGCCTCACCAACATCCGGCGCGGCGTGGCGCAGATGGGGACGCTCGGCTATTGGGCCGGCCAGCCCTACGCCCGCAACGGCTATGTGTCGGGCGGCACCCGGCTGGTGCTGGAGTTCGCTTTCGGCCAGCTCGGCCTGCACCGCGTCGAGGCCGCCTGCCTGCCGACCAACCTGCCGAGCCGCGGCCTGCTGGAAAAGGTCGGCTTCAGCCACGAAGGCTATGCCCGCGGTTATCTGCGCATCGACGGGGCATGGCGCGACCATGTCCTCTACGCCATCCTGCGCGAGGAATGGAAGGGCTGACCCCTCCGGTCCTTACCGCTGGTCCAGCTTGATCTCGATCCGGCGGTTCTTCGCCAGCGCCTCGTCCGACGTGCCAGGGTCGATGGGCTGGAACTCGCCGAAGGCGGCCGCCGCGAGCCGTTCGGCCGGGATGCCCTGGTCGACCAGGAATTTCACCACCGACAGCGCGCGTGCCGAAGACAGTTCCCAGTTGGAGGCGAACTGGAAGCGCACCGGCTTGATGTCGGTATGGCCGTCCACCCGCAGGACCCAGTTGATGTCGGACGGGATCGCCTTGCCGATCTCGATCAGGGTGCGGGCAAGATCGGCCAAGCGCTGCTTGCCGGCCTCTTCCAAAGTCGCCGAGCCCGACGGGAACAGCAGTTCCGACTGGAAGACGAAGCGGTCGCCGACGATCCGCACGTCCGGCCGGCTGCCCAGCGCCTCGCGGACCCGGCCGAAGAACTCCGACCGGTAGCGGGCAAGGTCCTGAACCTTGGCGGCGAGCGCCTGATTGAGACGCGCGCCCAACTCCGCGATCTGCACCTTCTGCTCGGCCGAGGCCTTTTCCGATACCTCCAGCGCCGCCCCGATGCGGGCCAACTGGTCGCGCAAGGCCAGAAGCTGCTGGTTCAGCAGGTCGATCTGCTGCTTGCTTCGGTTGCCCTCGGCCTGCTCGCCGGTCAGCGAGGCCATCAGGTCGCGGATGCGGATGTCGCGCTGCTCCAGATCCTTCCGGGCCTGGGTTCGGCTATCGGTCAGTTGCGATTCGAGCGACTTGAGACGGATGTCGCGCTGGTCGATCTCCTTCTGCGCCAGCATCGTCTTCTCGGCGGCGGAGGCCAGTTCCGACTCAAGCGCCTTCGCCCGGTCGCGGGTGGTGCCGAGTTCCGCCAGCAGCGCCTGACGCTGCTGCTCGGTCAGCTTGGCGGCGGCGGCGGCGGCGGCCAGTTCGCCCTCCAGCTTCTGCCGTGCATCGCGCAGAGCCTTGATGTCGGCCTGCAGGCTGAGGATCTCCTTCAGCTTCAGGTCCAGTGTCTCGCGGTCGACGCGGACGTTGCGCTGCAATTCCTCCAGCGTGCGGGCGGTGCGGTCGCGGTCCTCCTGCAACTGGCTCAGCGACAGAGTCATGTCGTCGCGCGCGGCGACGGAGGTCTGCAACTCGGTCGACAGCTGGGTGATGTTGACGCGGAGATCGGCATTCGCTTCCCGCTCCATCGCCAGCAGGTCGTTCATTTCCGCGATCTTGCGGTTGAGCACGGTCAACTGTTCGTCACGGCCGGTCAGCGCGGTGGCGAGGTAGAACTGGGTGACAATGAACACCATCAGCAGGAAGATGACGACCATCACCAGGGACGACAGGGCGTCGACCCAGCCGGGCCAGGCGCTGGCGTCGCGATGGCCGTTGCGGCGGCTGATGCTGGCCATGGATGCTCCCGGCGTTTGCCTTGGATGTTCTGGGTGTCAGCGCTGCTGCTGGTCGGCTTCTTCGGCCAAGGCGGCGATGGTGCGGGCCAGCAGCTTGATCTCGCTGCGGATCTCCTGCACCGCCTGGACGCGGCCATTGGAGGACTCCTCGACGATGCGGGCGAGGTAGATGTCCATGTTGCGCAGATGCTGGCGCGAGGCGTCGTCGAAGCCGCCGCCGGCGGTTTCGGCCAGCCGGTCGAGCAGGCTCCTCACCTCCAACTGGTTTTCGCCCAGCCGCAGGAGAAGCTGCTGTTCGGCCCGCATATGGTCGGTGAGGCTCGACAGACGCTCGGTCAGCGCCATCAGGTTGGCGTTGGCGGCACGTCGGCCCTCCTCGGCCGTGGCGACGGTGCGCTGCAGCGAGTCGAGGTTCTCCGCGGTCTGCTCCAGCAGGGCGGTCAGGTAGGCCGAGGCCGAGTGATCACCCGACTCGAGCCCGCCGGCCGCACCGCTCGACAGCCGAGTGGCGCTGGACAGCCAATCCTCCAAGTCCTGGAAGAAGCGGTTGTGTGCCTGGCTGGCCTGGAGTTCGAGGAAGCCCAGGACCAAAGAGCCGGCAAGGCCGAACAGCGAGGAGGAGAAGGCCGTTCCCATGCCGACCAGCGGCGCTTCCAACCCCTGCTGCAGATGGGAGAACATGGTGCCGACGTCGCCGCCCTGCACCGACAAGCTGCCGATGACGCCGCCCACCGACTGCACCGTATGCAGCAGGCCCCAGAAGGTGCCGAGCAGGCCGAGGAAGATCAGCAGCCCGATCAGGTAGCGCGACAGCTCCCGCGATTCGTCCAGCCGCGAGGCAATGCCATCCAGAAGAGAGCGCATCGACAGCGCCGACAGGGTCAGCCGGCCGCGCCGCTCGCCCAGCATGCGGGCCATCGGGGCCAGCAGCACCGGCTCCTGCAGCGAGGCGGGGGCGACGCCGCTCTGATACTGTTCAAGCCACGCCACTTCCGGGCGCAGCATCAGGACTTGGCGGAAGATGAAGGCGATGCCGGCGAGTAGCGTCGCCAGGATGACGCCATTCAACGGCGCGTTGTTGAGGAAGGCTGCGCGCAGGGCCGGGAACAGCAGTCCGCACACGGCACCGACCACCACCAGGAACAGGATCATCCGGGTCAGGAACCGCTCCGGGCGTGTCATGAGGGAGGATACCTCCAGCGGTCGGGTCGTTGGGGTCGTGGCGGTCATGATGCTCCGAAGGGGTGTTCCGATCAGACCTCGCCCACGGGTGGGCCCACGGGTGGAGCGCTACTCGTTCAAGAAGACAACATCGATCCGGTCCGGCGCTCCGCCCGCCTCGTCGAGCCCGAGTGCGCGGACATCGACCCGGCTGCTGCGGATGCCGAAGGCGGTCAGCCGCTCCCGCAGGGCCAGCGCCCGGGCGAGCGACCGCTGCCGCGCCTCACGCGCCGTGTCCGCGGTGCCGCTGGCGTAGGAGCGCAGCTGCAGACGGGCGGTGTCGCTGGCGCGCAGCCGTTCGACGATCCGGTCGACCGTGGCGTCCGCGGTATCCGGCAGATTGGTGGCGTCGGCCGGGAACACAAGGCTCAAAACGCTCGAAGGTGGCAGCGTCGCCGCAGGAGGTGCCGCTTCCGGGGGAGGAGGCAATGCCGCTGTGTCGGTCCGCGGAGACGCCGGTTCGGTTCCGGACGTCGGCGCGGGCGCTGCCTGCGTCGGCGCAGTGGCGACGGCCGGGGCGGACGGCGCTGCCGGCCGGGAGGCGGGCGGCTGGGCCGGGCCTTCGGTCATCTCCGGCGGGGGAGGTGCTTCAAGCGGCTGCGGCAGCACGAGGCGCGGCGGCGCCTTGACGGCCGGTGGCGTGCGCAGGCTGGGGCGCGGCGGCACGGACAGCGGAACCGCATTCTCCAGCGTCAGCCCGGCGGCGATCTGTGCGTTCGCCGGAGCCGCAGTCGCCGGTGCCGCGGCCGACAGGGCGGCAGGGTGCAGTGCCCAGGCCGCGCACAGCGCGGCGGCTACGGCACGGTGTTTGCGGTCGGCGTGTCCCCAGCGGCCCAAAACGATGCGTCCCGTTAAACCCTTGTCTTGCAAACCATAGCCTATCGATCGCACCAGCGACAACCGCTCATCCGTCCCGCCCCGGCGTGGGGCAGGACGGGCGGGCCGATGCGGGCGAGGGGCTCAGCCCTTGGCGGACTTCAGCAGGCGGGCGACCGGGACCTGGAGGTGGCTGTTGGCGGCCAGCACGTTGCCGGTGAAGACCGGGTTGCGGCCGCCCTCGATCTCGCCGACGAAGCCGCCGGCCTCGGTGACCATCAGCACGCCGGCCGCACAGTCCCACGGAGCCAGCCCGCGCTCCCAATAGGCATCGAATCGGCCGGCTGCGGTGTAGGCGAGGTCGAGCGAGGCGGCACCGAAGCGGCGGATGCCCGCGACCTCCTTCATCACCGCCTCCTGTTCCTTCAGGAAGGCGGCGTGGTCGCCGCGGCCCTTGAAGGGAATGCCGGTGGCCAGAACGCAGTCTTCCAGCCGGCGGCGTTCGGAAACGCGCAGCCGGGTGTGGTTGACGAAGGCGCCGGCACCCTTCTCGGCCCAGAACAACTGGTCGCCGATGGGGGCGTAGATGACGCCGGCGACGATCTCGCCGTTGCGCTCGGCGGCGATGGAGATCGCCCAGTGCGGCAGGCCGTGCAGGAAGTTGGTGGTGCCGTCGAGCGGGTCGACGATCCAGCGCGCCTCGGCGTCGCTGCCCTTGGACGCGCCGCTCTCCTCCATCAGGAAGCCGAATTCAGGACGCGCCTTCTGCAGTTCCTCGCGCAGGGTGCGTTCGGCCTTCAGGTCGGCGGCGGACACGAAGTCGGCCGGCCCCTTGCGCGACACCTGGAGGTGTTCGACCTCGCCGAAGTCGCGGACGAGACCCCGCGCGGCCTTTTCGGCGGCGCGGACCATGACGTTGATGAGAGCGGAGCGGGTGGCCATGGGTGTTGGTGTACCGTTTTATGCAGGAACCAGAAAACAATACACCGGCCTCCGCACTTGGCGAAGACCGGTGATGGCAGGACGGACCTGGGAAGGATCAGTCCTTCGCGCGCTCGACATATTCGCCGGTGGCGGTGTCGACGACGACGCGGGTCCCGGCCTCGATGTGCGGCGGAACCAGGATCGACACGCCATTCTCCAGCTTGGCCGGCTTGTAGGAGGAAGAGGCCGTCTGGCCCTTCACCACCGGGTCGGATTCGGTGATCTTCAGCGTGACCTTGCCGGGGATCTCGACGCCCAGCGGCGAGCCTTCATGGCTCTGCACCGTGACTTCCATGCCGTCCTGCAGGAAGACGGCCGGTTCGCCGATGATGTCGCGCGGGATGGCGACCTGCTCGAAGCTTTCCTTGTCCATGAAGGTGAAGCTGTCACCTTCGGCGAAGAGGAAGGTCATCTCATGCTCGTCCAGGCGAGCGCGCTCAACGGTCTCCTGGGTGCGGAACCGCTCGATCGACTTGTTGCCGGTGCGAACGTCCTTCATTTCCAGCTGGATGAAGGCGCCGCCCTTGCCAGGCTGCACGATGGCGGTTTTGGTGATGACCCAGAGCTTACCGTTGTGCTCCAGCACATGGCCGGGGCGCATCGTGTTGGCATTGACCTTCATGGCGTACTCGTGAATTCCAGAATCAGGGCGGCGCGGACCCTACCAGCTTGACCGCCCATAGGCAACGGCGCGGAACGGTATGGGCGCGCGATCCGGGCGATTGGCGGACGATTCTTCAGCGAATCGGCGCAGCCAGTTTGGAATTGCTCCAGCAATGCGACGTTTGAAACAGTTCCGCCGCCCCTGTTCACTGTTCCATTCGCCCCGATCGCCACCACCGGCCGGTGACGGGCGGAGTTTACCACGGCGCGTCAGCCGGCGGTAAGCGGGGGCGGCAAAACCGCGGACCGGGGGGCGGGGCTGTGACCAATGGCGAGCCGGCTTGAGTACGCCGCCCGTGGGTGCTCTGATGCGCCGGCACCCCTTTCGACTTTGCAGAAGAGCGCGCCGCATGCCCGCCCACCGATCCCCCGAGCTTCCTCCCTGGCATCCCGAGGCGCTTGCCCGGCGCCGGCCCTATCTGGCAGCGCGCGGCCGGGTGCTGAACGCCGTCCGCCGCGTGTTCGAGGCGCTTGCCTTCGTCGAAGTGGACACGCCGGCCCTGCAGGTGTCCCCGGGGATGGAGCCACATCTCCAGGCCTTCGCCACCGAACTGCAAGGCCCCCATCCGGACGACCGCCGGCCGCTCTACCTGCACACCAGCCCTGAATTCGCCATGAAGAAGCTGCTGGTCGCGGGCGTGCCTCGGCTGTGGCAGTTGGCGCATGTCTACCGCAACGGCGAACGGTCGGGCACCCACGCACCGGAATTCTCGATGCTGGAATGGTATCGAGCGGGCGACGGCTACCGCACCCTGATCGAGGATTGCCAGGAGTTGCTGCGTGCCGGGGCGGAATCCGGCGGGCGGCGGAGCTTCACGTTCCGCGGCATGACCTGCGATCCCTTCGGCGTCTGGCGGGTGCTGACCGTGCCGGACGCGTTTCGGGAGTATGCCGGCATCGACCTGATGGCGACCTATGACGGCAGCCACGACCCCGATCCGGCGGCGCTGGCGGCGGAAGCCACGCGCATCGGCATCGCGCCCCATCACGGCGACCGCTGGGAGGACATCGTCTTCCGCATCATGTTCGACCGGATCGAGCCGCATCTGGGCGACGGCGTGCCCTGCGTTCTGACCGACTATCCGCTGTGCATGGCGGCGCTGTCGCGGCCGAAGCCGGTGGACCCGCGGCTGGCGGAACGATTCGAGCTGTATGCCTGCGGCCTGGAACTGGCGAACGCCTTCGGCGAGTTGACCGATCCGGCGGTGCAGCGCGCCCGCTTCGAGGCCGACATGGAATTGAAGGAGCGGCTGTACGGCGAGCGCTTCCCGGTGGACGAGGATTTCCTCGCGGCGCTGGAACACGGCATGCCGCAGAGCAGCGGGATCGCCATGGGCTTCGACCGGCTGGCGATGCTGTGCAGCGGGGCCGAGAGCATCGAACAGGTGCTGTGGCTGCCGGTGGCGGGGGTCTAGGGGGGTATCCCCCTCTCCCCCCAGGGAGAGGGTCGGGGTGAGGGGGATGCACATTCTGGATTTTTGCAGGAGGGCCGCCGCGCGACCCCCTCACCCTAACCCTCTCCCCGGGGGGGGAGAGGGGACCCCTGTAAGGGGGAGGGCAATCAACCTCAGAACGTGAACTTCGCCTGCAGGCCGATCAGGTCGATGCCGTTCTTGTACTCCGCGGTCAGATTGCCGCGGCCGGCTTCGGCACCGGTCAGGTCGTCGGTCAGGTTGACCGAGGCCTTGGGCACGAAGACGTGGGAGTAGGCGGCGTCGACGCGCAGGCTGTCGGTCACCTGATAGCCGGCGCCCACCGAAAGCCAGTAACGATTCTGCTCCGGAATGCGGGGCGTGCGGAATTCGACATCGACCGCACTCTTGTCGAAGGCGATGCCGCCGCGCAACGTCAGCTTGTCGGTCACCTTGTAGGAGGTGCCCAACGCGTAATACCAGGTGTCCTTCCAGTGCTCTTCCGTGACCGAGGTGAGCGCCGGGTTGGCGATGTTGACGCGCAGTTCCTTGAAGCGCGACCAGTTGGTCCACTGCACATCGGCCATCACCGCCCAGCGGTCGTTCACCTCGTGGTACAGGCCGATGGAGGCGATTTCCGGCGTGATCAGGTCGGCATTGGCGCTCTGGGAGGGCAGGGCGCCCGCCAGCGCCGGCGGCAGGCCGGTGAAGGAAATGTTGCCGGTCAGCGTGTGCTTGACCGCTGACCGATAGCCGATGCCGATGCGCGTGCCCTTCATCGGTTCGATCAAGGCGCCCAGCGAGACGCCCCAGCCCCAATCGTCGCCGGTCACGTCGCTCTTGACGTCCAGCGCGCCCGGACGGCCCAGCCGGCTGGCGCCGAAGTCGGATGACTGCGACAGCTTGGCCTTGGCGTACTGGATCTGCACGCCGCCGCCGATGGTGATCATCGGGTTGATCCGGTACGACACCGTCGGCACGAAATTATAGGTGCGCAGGTCGGAGCGGATGCCGTGATAGCGGCCGATCCAGCTGTCGCCGTAATCGGTGACGAGGCCCCAGGGGCCGTTGGCCGACAGGCCGACCTTCAGGTCGTCGTTGATCGAATAGACGAAATAGCCGGCCGGAACGATGGCGTCCTGCGCGATGTCGCCGGGCGACGCGTTGCCGCTGATGGAGGTGCCGCCCAGCCGCCGGGCGCGCGTGGCGCTGGCGCTTTCGACCTTCGACTTCACGATGACGCCGGTGGCGGTCTGCACAGCCTCGATCCCCGTGACCAGACCCATGGTCGCCGGATTGTAATACATGGAGCTGGCGTCGCCGTTGCCGCCGGCGGTCACGCCGGCAAAGGCGGTGCCCTGGCCCGATACGCTCTGCTCCTTCAACGCGAAACCGGCGGCGAACGACGTGGAGGCGGTCGCGATCGGTGCGGTCACCGCAAGGGCGGCAGCGGCGGTCATCAGGCGTGTCTTGAGCGTCATCGGAGACATGGTTCCTTCCCCAAATTGTGTTGTTGACGCAATGATACACAAACTGACGCTTACGTAAAGAGCCGCCCACCACTTTTTGTTGGCCGTACAAGCAGTGTTGCGGCCCTGCATCGGTTTCGGAAGTCGGAAAAGGGAAATAGCCGCAAGGCGGCACCACCGGCGGAAGCGGAGGCTTCGCCAGTGACGCCGTCAGGCGGCGGAATTATCCAGTGATTTCAGTGGAGAAAAAGCGCCGGCGAAGCCCGGCGCGTCAGACGATCCAGGCGACCGCGGCGGCGAAGATCTCGCGCAGGATGTTGTGCTCGTCGCTCCACACCAGCTTGGCGGTGATGACGATGGAGGCGACGACCAGCATCGGACGGACGACTCGGGCGCCGTTGCGGATCACCATGTGGGCGCCGAGCTGGGCGCCGATATACTGGCCGACACCCATCAGCAACCCGATTGTCCACAGCACATGGCCGCCCAGGATGAAGAACAGCAGCGAGGCCACGTTGCTGGTCAGGTTCAGCACCTTGGTGTGGGCGGTCGCCTTGCGCAGGTTGTGGCCCAGCAGCGAGACGAAGGCGATGGCGAAGAAGGTACCGGTCCCCGGCCCGAAGAAACCGTCGTAGAAGCCGATGCCGGTGCCGATGCTCAGCGCAAAGGCATGCTCGCCGATGCGCTGGTGGGCGTCGACGTCGCCGGCCTTGGGCGACACCAGCAGATAGATGGCGATGCCGATCAGCAGGATCGGGATGACATCGCGCAGGAAGCTGGGATCGAGCATCTGCACCAGCGTGGCGCCGGCGCCGGCGCCGACGAAGGTGCAGACGATCATCGTGCGCATCGAGGAGGGATTGACCTCGCCGCGGCGGACGAACTTGATGGTGGCCGAGAGTGATCCGAAGCTGGATTGCAGCTTGCCGGTGGCCAGCGCCTCGGCGGGTGACAGGCCGGCGGCCAGCAGGGCAGGGATGGTCAGCAGGCCGCCGCCGCCGGCGATGGAATCGACGAAGCCGGCCAGCAGGCCGACGGCGAACAGGATGCCCAGCGACTCGGGCGTCAGAAGATCCATGATTTTGGGGAAGTCCAGGTAATCGGCCAATCAATCGGCCGGCTTAGCCGGCGAGTGCGGCCCCGGTGGAGGCCTCGATGGCGGCGTTCAGCGCCCGGACTCCGGCACCCGGACCCTCGGGGTGGCCCCAGACGGCGTTGACGACGGCCAGGAAATCGGCACCCGCGGTGACCAGCGGCGTACAATTCTCGGCGGTGATGCCGCCGATCGCCACGCAGGGGACCTCCATCAGTTCCGACCACCAGCTCAGCAGTTCCGGCTCCGCCTTGTACTCGGCCGTCTTGGTGGTGGTGGGGAAGAAGGCACCGAAGGCGACGTAGTCGGCCCCCTCCTCGCCGGCGATCATGGCGAGATGGCGGCTGTCATGGCAGGTGACGCCGACGATGGCGTCGTTGCCCAGAATCTTGCGGGCGTCGCGATAGGGAGTGTCCTGCTGCCCGACATGGACGCCGTCGCAGCCGGTTTCCCGCGCAAGACGCGGATGGTCGTTCAGGATGAAGGCGACCTCACGCTCCTGCGCGATCGGGCGCAGCAGGTCGCAGGCGCGACGGATGTCGTCCTCGGAACAGTCCTTGAGGCGCAGCTGCACGCAGGCGACGTCGCCGGCATCCAGCGCTTCCCGAAGAAGCGGCGCGAACGCCGCCGGCTCCAGGGCCGGCGGCGTCACGAGGTACAGACGGCAGGCGGGAGGTTCCGCCTGCGCCGGCTTTCCCTTGGCCAAGTTTTACTCCCGGCCCTGGTAGATCTTCATGATCCGGTCGAGCAGCTTGAGGGCATCCTCGCGCGGGCGCTGGAAGGCGTTGCGGCCGATGATCGAGCCGTTGCCGCCGCCGTCACGGATGGCGCGGGCATCCTCGAACACCGCGTCCTCGCCCTTGGTGGCGCCGCCGGAGAAGACCACGATGCGACGACCGTTGAAGGTGCACTGCATGATGTGCTTCACCCGCTCCGCCTGGGTGGCGATCGGGATGTTCTTGGACTCGTAGACCTTCTTGGCCTCCGCCTGCTCCAGATGGGCCGACGGCAGCTTCACCTTGATGATGTGGGCGCCCAGCAGAGCGGCCATATGGGCGGCGTAGCCGATCACGTCGATGGCCAGCTCGCCGTCCTTGGTGACGGCGCCGCCGCGCGGGTAGGACCACAGCACGGTGGCGAGGCCGTAGGACTTCGCCTCCTTCGACAGCTCGCGGAACTCCTCATACTGGGAGTACATCGCGTCGGAGCCGGGATAGATGGTGAAGCCGATGGCCGAGCAGCCCAGGCGCAGCGCGTCCTGGACCGAGGCGGTGACGGCCTGGTCGGCCGCTTCCTTCTGGGTGGACAGCGAGTTGGCGCTGTTCATCTTCAGGATCAGCGGGATCGAGCCGGCGAAGGTGCCGGCGCCGGCTTCCAGCGAACCCAGGGGGGCGGCGTAGGCGTTGCAGCCCGCGTCGATGGCCAGCTGGTAGTGGTAGTGCGGGTCATAGCCGGCATCGTTCGGGCCGAAGCTGCGGGCGGGCCCGTGCTCGAAGCCCTGGTCGACCGGCAGGATCACCAGCTTGCCGGTGCCGCCGAGCTTGCCTTCCATCAGGATGCGGGCGAGGTTCGCCTTGGTGCCGGGATTGTCGCTCTCGTAGTTGGCGAGAATGTCTTTGACGCGGCGCGTGAGCTTCATTGTGGCTCTTCCCCTGGGGCATTCTTGGAAATGGCGCCGTCTTAGCCCGTATTCGGCCGCTTTGCAACGGCGGGAGGGGCATAAAGCGGCCATTTGCCACGTCTGAAAGGCCTAGGGCCTGCGGAGGGGCCGGCCCCGCATGGTGGGTGCGGCACCCACCAAGGGGTTAGGGCAGAAGGGTGCGCAGTGCGATGTACAACCCATAGCCGGCACCGCCCAGCACCGCCCAGGCCCCCGCCGTCAATCCGATCCAGACCGCCAGCAGGCGAATGCCGCGCATCTTTTCCGGCCCGGCGCCGGGGCCGGCGGCCCCCAGCCCGCTTCGGTCCGCCGGCCGGCCGCTTGCGGCGTGCCCCGGACGGAGAGGTTGCGCGATCGTCGACTCCGGCGTGGTCAGGGAGGTGATGCTCATGGGCGGGTCTTCCGGCATCGGAGGGAGGGTGCTGTGTCACAAAAATATCCTTACGTGACGCTACACCACCTTTGCGCGGCGACGCTGTGCGAAAAAGCGGTAGTCCTGCCCTAACCTTGGTCGCGTGCCAACCAGTCGCGGCATAGGGCCTCCAGCGCGGCCACGCGGTGCCGGCTCCGACCTTTGGCGGTGGATTGGGCGGCGGCGGATTGGGCGGCAGTGGGCTGGGCGGCGAGGTCGAGGGTTGGCGGGCAGCGGGTCAGCAGCGCCGTGCCGCGGGCGGCGGCGATGGCGGCCAGCCGGTCCGCCACGTCGGCTCGGCCGGTGAACAGGACCAGCCGCAGCCCGGCCGCCAGCGCCCCCTGTGCCTCGCCGGCGCGGTCGCCGCAATCCAGCAGGCCGGCGATCTCCAGCCCGGGATGAGCCATGCGGACCCGTTCGACCACCCCGCGCAGCCACAGGGCGCCGGTCGCGGGGGGTGCCATCAGCACGAGAGGCTTCCCGGCCTGGTCGGCGGCGGCGGCGGCGGCCCGCGCATCGTCCAGGCCGCGAATCAGGATGGGGCGGAAGGGCGGAGGGACGGTCATCGGCACGTCGCGGCAGCGGGGGAGGGCAGCGCACTTTAACCGCGGCCGGCAGCGTCCGGAACGAGCGAATCGGAGATACGGCCGGGCGTGATCCTGCGGTTGAGAGAATTGAGGCAGGTCAAACCCTATGATCGCGGTCCCGGAGTATGGTCGGTCACATCGGACCCAATCTCTGGGGACAGGGTGCCAGCGCGCCGGGTCCGTTTCATGGGAATCGATCCCCCGGGAATGCCGCGATGATGGAATACAAGGGTTACAAGGCCCAGATCGACTTCGACAATGACGCGGGCGTCTTCGTCGGCGAGGTCATCAACACCCACGACGGCATCACCTTTTCCGGCCGGTCTGTGGATGAACTGCGCGAGTCCTTCCGCCGTGCGGTGGACGATTATCTCGACCTGTCCTGCGATATGGGCGGCGATGGGGAGCAGCCCTTTTCCGGCCGTATCTCCATCCGCATCAACCCCATCCTGCACCGGGCCATCGCCGACTGCGCCGCGCGCGAGGGCAAGAGCCTTTCCGCCTGGATCGCCGAATGCCTGGGGCGGGCGGCCGGAGTGGCGAAGGTGAAGGCGGGCTGAAAATTCGCAAATTGCGATGCCGATTGCCTGCGCCGGTCCGGCCGCATGGCATTTTGGCATTCGGGCTGCGGGTGGGGACTGCGCGCATGCATTGCGATGCGTGGGTATGTTCCTCTTGCCCAACTGGCATTGCACTTGCTCATATCTCCCCAAAGGAAGAAGGGGATTGGCTATGAGCGGACTGAAACTGACCCTGCGGGCGAAGCTCTGGGCTCTGGTCGTGCTGGCCGGCGCCATCTGCATCGCGCTCGCCGCCTCGGCGTTGTGGCTGAACCAGCGCAGCACGCTGGAGGACCGCAAGGAGACGCTGCGCTCCGTCGTGCAGACCGCCCATGGGCTCGCCGCCGGCTACGACGCCGAAGTGAAGGCCGGACGCCTGACCCGCGAGCAGGCGTTCGAGCGGTTCAAGGCGAACATCAACACGATGTTCTACAACGGCAAGGACTATATTTTCGTCCTCGGCACCGCTTACCAGGCAGTCATCCACCCGGTCCGCCCCGACGTGATCGGCAAGGACCAGCGTGACATGAAGGATGCCAACGGCGTCTTCTTCTCGCGCGAGATGGTCGACACCGCCCGCAACAAGGGCGAGGGCTTCGTCGGCTACAGCTATCCCAAGGCCGGCGGCGACCAGCCGCTGCCCAAGCTCAGCTACGTCAAGATGTTCGAGCCGTGGCAGGTGATCATCGGCACCGGCGTCTACATCGACGACCTCGACGTCCGCTTCATGCGCAGCCTGTGGACCATGGCGGCCATCGTCGGCGGGCTGGCCCTGCCGGTGGTGGCGCTGATCGCGCTGGTCGGCAACTCCATCAGCCGCCGCATCCGCCGCCTGTCCGACAGCATGCGCAGCCTCGCCGACGGCAACCTGTCGGCCGCCGTTCCCGAGACCGGCAGCCGCGACGAACTGGGCGACATGGGCCGCGCCGTGGAGGTGTTCAAGCTGAACGCCGAGGCGAGCCGGCGCCTGGAGGCCGAACAGGCCGAGGCCGCCCGCCGGGCGGAGGAAGACAAGCGGCAGGCGATGGACCGGCTGGCCGCCCGATTCGAAGGGACGGTCGGCGGCATGATCCGCTCGGTCTCCACCACCACCGACGCGCTGGGGCAGAAGGTGCAGGCCATGTCGCACGCGGCCGAGCAGACCAGCCAGCTCGCCGGGCTGGTGGCCAGCGCCAGCGACGGCACCGCCGCCAACGTGCAGACCGTGGCCGCGGCGTCGGAACAGCTGTCCAGCTCCATCGTCGAGATCGGACGGCAGGTGTCGGAGGCCAGCCGCGTCGCCAACGAGGCCGTCGGCATGGCACAGGAGGCGACCGGCCGCATCGGCAGCCTGGCCGAGGCGGTGGACCGGATCGGCACCGTGGTCGGGCTGATCAACTCCATCGCCGGCCAGACCAACCTGCTGGCGCTGAACGCCACCATCGAGGCGGCGCGGGCCGGCGAGGCGGGGAAGGGCTTCGCGGTGGTCGCCAGCGAGGTGAAGGCGCTGGCCAACCAGACGGCGAAGGCGACCGACGAGATCGGCGGCCAGATGAACGGCATCCAGTCGGTGACCGGTCTGGCGGTGACGGAGATCCAGAAGGTGTCCGCCGTCATCGAGCGGCTGAGCACCATCGCCACGACGATTTCCGCCGCGGTGGACCAGCAGAACGCCGCCACCGCGGAGATCTCCCGCTCGGTCCAGCAGGCCGCGGCCGGAACGGGGGAGGTGTCGTCGAGCATCTCCGGCGTCACCGCCGCATCCGACGAGAGCGGCCGCACCGCCCGCGAGTTGGTGGAGGCGCTGGGCAAGCTGTCGGAGGAGGCCGCCGGGCTGAACGCCCAGGTCGGCACTTTCCTGGCGACGGTGCGGGCGGCGTGAGAGTGCTGACAAAGCCCTTCTCCCCATCGCGGGGCGGGATCGGCCAAACGCCAACGGCGTTTTGCCGACCCGCGGGTTGGGATGAGGGGGCGGCCGCAGGCCGCGCGATAGGGACTGAGAATTGCCACCCCTCACCCCAACCCCTCTCCCACAGGGGGAGAGGGGCTTTGCTCAACCCCACCCAGCAAAAAGGGCGCCTCCCTTGCGGAAGGCGCCCTTTTCTTGGTACGGCGAGGCTTACTTGGCGTTGGCCATGGCGACGGCGGTGTCGCTCATGCGGTTGGAGAAGCCCCACTCGTTGTCGTACCAGGTCATGATGCGGACGAAGTTGCCGTCGATGACCTTGGTCTCGTTCAGCGCGAAGATCGAGCTGTGCGGGTCGTGGTTGAAGTCGGTCGAAACCAGATCTTCGGTGTAGGCGCTCAGCACGCCCTTCAGCGGGCCGTTGGCGGCGTCGGAGATCGCCTTGGTGATCTCCTCGACCGAGGTGGCGCGGCCGGCGGTGAACTTGAAGTCGACGACCGACACGTTCGGGGTCGGAACGCGCATGGCGGTGCCGTCCAGCTTGCCCTTCAGTTCCGGCAGCACCTTGCCGACGGCCTTGGCCGCACCGGTGGAGGTCGGGATCATGTTCAGGGCCGCCGCGCGGGCGCGGTGCAGGTCCTTGTGGTTGGTGTCGACGATCCGCTGGTCACCCGTGTAGGAGTGGATCGTGGTCATGAAGCCCTTCTCGATGCCCACCAGGTTGTGGAGGACATGGGCGACGGGCGCCAGGCAGTTGGTGGTGCACGACGCGTTCGAGACGATCTTGTGCTCGGCCGTCAGCTTGTCGTGGTTGACGCCGTAGACGACGGTGATGTCCTCGTCGGTGGCCGGAGCGGAGATCAGCACCTTCTCGGCGCCGGCTTCCAGATGCTTGGCGGCATCGGCGCGCTTGGTGAAGATGCCCGAGCATTCCATGGCGATCTGGACGCCCAGATCCTTCCACGGCAGCTTGGCCGGGTCACGCTCCTGCACGACCTTGATGGAGTGGCCGTTGACGATCAGGACGCCGTCGCCGGTCTCGATGGTGCCGGGGAAGCGGCCGTGGACGCTGTCGTACTTCAGCAGGTGCGCATTGGCCTTCAGATCGGCCAGGTCGTTGATCGCCACGACCTCCACGTCCTTGCGGCCGCTCTCGTAGATGGCGCGCAGAACCAGACGGCCGATGCGGCCAAAACCGTTGATCGCTACCCGTACAGCCATGACTTCCTCCAGTTGGATATGGGGCGCCCGAATTCGGCTGGACGCCCCTTCGGCTTCTCTCAGAGACGCGCCTTTACGGCGTCCACGACCGCTTCGGCGGTGATGCCGAAGTGCTTGTACAGTTCCTGGTAGGGCGCCGATTCGCCGAAGCCGGCCATGCCGACGAAGGCGCCGTTCGCGCCCAGCCAGCGGTCCCAGCCCAGACGGATCGCCGCCTCGACGCCGACGCGCACGCCGGTGCCGAGCACCGATGCCTTGTACGCATCGTCCTGGCGCTCGAACAGTTCCCAACTCGGCATAGACACAACGGCGGTGCCGATGCCCTGGGCCTGCAGGGCCTTGCGGGCCTCCATCGCCAACGACACTTCCGAACCGGTGGCGAGGACGGTCGCCTTGCGCTCGCCCTCGGCTTCGGCCAGGACGTAGGCGCCGCGGGCCGACAGGTTTTCAGCCGTATGCTCGGTGCGCAGGGTGGGCACGTTCTGGCGGGTCAGCGCCAGGACCGACGGGGCGCCGGTGGCCTCCAGTGCGATCTGCCAGCACTCGGCGGTCTCGACTGCGTCGGCCGGGCGCAGCACCAGCAGGTTCGGGATGGCGCGCAGCGCCGCCAGATGCTCCACCGGCTGGTGGGTCGGGCCGTCTTCGCCGAGACCGATCGAATCGTGGGTCATCACGAAGATCGAGCGCTGCTTCATCAGCGCGGCGAGACGGATCGACGGACGGCAATAGTCGGCGAACTGCATGAAGGTGCCGCCGTAGGGGATAACGCCGCCATGCAGCGCCATGCCGTTCATCAGCGTCGCCATGCCGTGCTCGCGCACGCCGTAGCGGACGTAACGGCCGGCGAACTCGCCCTTGCCCTTCACGTCGGCGGTGTTCTTGACCTTGGTGTTGTTCGACGGGGTCAGGTCGGCGGAGCCGCCGATCATCTCCGGGATCGCCGGGACCAGGACCTCCAGCGTGTTGCCCGACGCGACGCGGGTCGCCCAGCTCGGCTTGTCGGCGCTGACCTTCTCCTTGAACGCGACGATGGCGTCGGTCAGGGCGGAGGGAACGCCGCGGCCGAAGGCCTCGTCGAAGGCCTTGCCGGCGGCCTCGGTCAGGCCGGCGCGGCGGCCGGTCCAGGCGGCGTACGCGTCGGTGCTGCGGGTACCGGCGGCGCGCCAGGCGGCCAGAACCTCGTCGGGAACGACGAAGGCCTCATGGGTCCAGCCGATGGCCTCGCGGGTCGCGGCGACCTCGTCGGCGCCCAGCGGCGAGCCGTGGCAGCCGTGGGTGTTGGCCTTGTTCGGCGCGCCCTTGCCAATGATGGTGCGGCAGGCGATCAGCGTCGGCTTGTCGGTGGAGGTCCTCGCCTGGGCGATGGCCTTGGTCACCGCGTCGGTGTCGTGGCCGTCGACGGCGATGGTGTTCCAGCCGTAGGAGCGGAAGCGCGCCTGGGTGTCGTCGGTGAAGCTGAGGTCGGTCGAGCCGTCGATGGAGATGTGGTTGTCGTCCCACAGCACGATCAGGCGGTTCAGCCCGAGATGGCCGGCCAGCGAGCAGGCCTCGTGGCTGACGCCCTCCATCAGGTCGCCGTCCGAGGCGATGACGTAGGTGTAGTGGTCGATCAGCTCGTCGCCGAAGCGGGCGTTGGTGATCCGCTCCGCCAGCGCCATGCCAACGGCGGTGGAGACGCCCTGGCCCAGCGGGCCGGTGGTCATCTCGATGCCCAGGCTGGGATCGACTTCCGGGTGGCCGGGGGTCAGGCTGCCCAGCTGGCGGAAGCGCTTGATCTCGTCGATGGTCATCCGCTCGTAGCCGGTCAGGTAGGCCAGCGAGTAGATCAGCATCGACCCGTGGCCGGCCGACAGCACGAAGCGGTCGCGGTCGGGCCAGGACGGGTTCTTCGGATCGAACTTCAGGAACTGGGTGAACAGGACCGTGGCGACGTCGGCCATGCCCATCGGCATGCCGGGGTGGCCGGACTTCGCGGCCTCGACCGCGTCCATGGAGAGCGCGCGGATCGCGCTGGCCATCGTGTGGAGGGAGGGCTGGGCGGAGGCAGCGGACATCTGGCGTTTCCTGCGGGGTCGGGCGCGGTTGCGGCGTCGGCGACGATGCCAAGTCAACGGGTGTGGCGCGGTCGCCGGATGAGGCGCCGCGAAACGGGCGCACCATGCAGAACCGCCGTCCGCAGGTCAACATGGGAATGGGGTAGGAAATGGTATGGCAGAGGCCCTTCTTCCGTGTGAGATGTTTCCGGCGGGATACCGTCGCTGCACCAGAGTGTCCGCTGCGGCCTTCCGTCACGCCCCGGTATTCCGTATGGGCATTCGGTGGAAGAGTCCGTCGTGACGGTTGACGAGGTCGGCGTGCCGGCCCAACTCTAGGCGCTCCGAACGGCAGCGGCTCGGCTTGGCGGACAGCCGGGGCGGGACCGATGTCCAGTGAACATGACGTGCCCACAGGTCGAGGTTGACGTCCATGGATTCCCTGAAAGCCGCTCTCGACCGTCTCGGCCGTGCCGTGGACCGGCTGGAACATGCCGCTGCGGCGCGCGAGGAGCGGGTCGGCCGGCGCGAGCAGGACCTGTCGCAGGCGCTGGAAACCGCGCGGGCCGATCGCGCGACCGCCCAGGCCACCGCAGAGGCGGTGTCCCAGCGGCTGGAGGTCGCCATCGCCCGGCTGCAACAAGTGCTGGAGAGCTGACGCCATGGCCCAGGTCGACATCGAAGTGAACGGCCGTTTCTATCGCATGCTGTGCGAGGACGGGCAGGAGGCGAGGCTGCGGGAACTGGCGGCTTACGTCGACGACCGGCTGCGCCGTCTGACCGGCGGCGGGCGCAGCGGGTCGGAGGCGCAGATGATGCTGATGACCTGCCTGGTGCTGGCCGACGAGTTGCAGGACGTGATGTCCAACAAGGGGATCGCCCCCGCCGTGGACGAGGTCGCGGTGGTCGGCGAACTCGATCGTGTCGCAAAACGCATCGAAGAGGTTGCCGCGCGGCTCGAGCGCGCCTAGATTGGTACACGGAAGGACCGCTGCCTGGTTCGACAGGCTGCAATAATCCCCAGGGCCGATAACCTTGATCTCTAGGGAGCTGTCCCTGTCCGGCCCATCGGGCCGGGTATATGGCGCCCACCTGCTCATGCAGGCCATGGAGGATAGGCACATGGCCACCGGCCAAGGCGGCACCTTCCACCTTCTTCTCCCCGCCCGCAGTCCGCGATGACCGATCCGCAAGCCAAGGACGCCGCCCGACGCGAGGCGCGCGCCCGGCGCGACGCCATCGCCGACACCGACCGCCCCTCAGCATCCGCCGCCGTGCGCGACCGCATCGCCGAACTGGCGCGCGGCGGTCATCTGCCGCGCGGCGACGCCGGGGGATATTGGCCGCTCGGCTCCGAACTCGACGCGCGGCCGGCTTTGCTCCATCTTAAACACCTTGGTCACTCCGTCGGGCTACCGGTCTCTGGGCCGCGCGGCACCGCGCTGGTCTTTCGGGATTGGGATCCGGAGGTACCGATGGCGGCCGGCCGTTACGGCATTCAGGAGCCGGCGGAGGGTCGTGCCGTGCTGCGCCCGTCGCTGCTGCTGGTGCCGATGCTGGCCTTCGACCGCGACGGGCACCGGCTGGGCTATGGCGCCGGCTATTACGACCGGACGCTGGACGGCCTGCGGGCGGGTGGGGCGGTTCTGGCGGTGGGCGTGGCCTTCGCGGTGCAGGAAATGCCGGCGGTGCCGGTGGACGGCCATGACGAGCGGCTGGACTGGATCGTGACGGAGCGGGAAACGCTCCGCATTCATAAGTGAGATTATCGGGAAGGTTGGGGCGATGCGGATTCTGTTCTTCGGCGACGTGGTGGGCCGGGCCGGGCGCGATGCGGTGCTGGCGCACATGCCGATGCTGCGCGAGCGGCTGGACCCCGACCTGACCGTGGTGAACGGCGAGAATTCCGCCGGCGGCTATGGCGTCACCGTCAAGATCGCCGAGGAGTTCTTCGCCGCCGGTATCGACGTGGTGACGCTGGGCAACCACACCTGGGACCAGAAGGAACTGGTCGGCACCATCGAGCAGCAGCCGCGCATCATCCGCCCGCTGAACTACCCGGAGGGCACGCCCGGCCGCGGCTTCGTCCTGCTGCAGGCGCGCGGCGGGCGCAAGGTGCTGGTGGTGAACGTGCTGCTTCGCCTGTTCATGGAGCCGATGGACGACCCCTTCGCCGCGGTCGACCGGGTGCTGAAGGCGCACCGGCTGGGACCGGGGGGTGTCGATGCCGTGCTGGTCGACATGCATGGCGAGGCGACCAGCGAGAAGATGATCATGGGCCATTTCTGCGACGGCCGCGCCTCGCTGGTGGTGGGCACCCACAGCCATGTGCCGACGGCCGACCACATGGTGCTGCCGAAGGGGACCGCCTATCAGTCGGACGCTGGCATGTGCGGCGATTACGACAGCGCCATCGGCATGAAGAAGGAGGTGGCGCTGGCCAAGATGGTGCGCAAGCTGCCGACCGAGCGGCTGTCCCCGGCAGAAGGGGAGGGCACCGTCTGCGGCTGCTACGTCGAGACCGACGACCGCAGCGGGTTGGCTGTCCGTATCGAACCGTTGCGCATCGGCGGACGGCTGAGCCAGACTTTGCCGGAGCGGATGCAGTAGGGCGTCGCAGCTCTGGCGCGGCCGCGCCGCAATCTCGCCATATTGACTTTCTAATCCCGTGGGTGTCGTCTCCCGCGCCGAAAAGGTGCGGTGGGGCGGCAGACCTGTTACATGTGTCGTGCGCTCACCCCGCCCGATTGACCATCTTCCGTTTCGAGGCTCGTTCGACCCATGGCCGGTCATTCCCAGTTCAAGAACATCATGCACCGCAAGGGCGCGCAGGACGCCAAGCGGTCCAAGATCTTCAACAAGCTCGCCCGCGAGATCACCGTCGCCGCCAAGAGCGGCCTGCCGGACCCGGCGGCCAACCCGCGCCTGCGCGCCGCCATCCTGGCCGGACGCGCGCAGAACATGCCGCGCGACCGCATCGACCGCGCCATCAAGCAGGGCACGCCCGGTGGCGGCGACGACGCGAATTATGAAGAGGTGCGGTACGAGGGCTATGGTCCCGGCGGCGTCGCCCTGATCGTCGAGGCGCTGACCGACAACCGCAACCGCACCGCCGCGGAAGTGCGCTCCAGCTTCACCAAGTACGGCGGCAGCCTGGGTGAGACCAACTCGGTCAGCTTCATGTTCAGCCGCATCGGCGCGATCTATTACCCGGCCGCCGCGGCGGATGCCGACGCCGTGTTCGAGGTGGCGCTGGAGGCCGGTGCCGACAACGTCGAATCCGACGAACAGGGGCATGAGGTCACCACGACCGTCGAGAACTTCGGCGCCGTGCGCGACGCGCTGGAGGCCAAGTTCGGCGGTGCGGAGAGCGCGCGGCTGACCTGGCGTCCGCTGAACACCGTCGCGCCGTCCGAGGATGCCGCAGCCAGCCTGCTGAAGCTGCTGGACGTGCTGGAGGACAACGACGACGTCCAGGTGGTCGAAGGCAACTTCGACATCTCCGACGAGCTGATGCAGAAGCTGACCGCGTAACATCGACGCGGGTCTTGCGAGCGGAGTACGGGTGCCGTGTTTGCCCATGCCGGACGGCCCGGACGGACTGATGCGACGGTGCCTTCGCCGGTGCGGCTGCTGGGGATCGACCCCGGCCTGCGCCACACCGGCTGGGGCATCATCGACGTGGCGGGCAACCGCCTGAGCCACGTCGCCGACGGCGCGGTGCATTCCGACGACCGCTGCCCGCTGGCCGAGCGGCTGGTGCAGCTCCACGACGCGCTGTCGGCGGTGGTGGAGCGCTACCGCCCCGACGAAGCGGCGGTGGAGGAGACCTTCGTCAACAGCAACGCGGTCTCGACCCTGAAGCTGGGGCAGGCGCGTGCCGTGGCCCTGCTGGTGCCGGCCCAGGCCGGGCTGGCGGTGGCGGAATACGCCAACAACATGGTCAAGAAGGCGGTTGTCGGCCAGGGCCGCGCCGAGAAGGCGCAGGTCCAGACGATGGTGCGCCTGCTGCTGCCGGGTTGCGAGATCGGCAGCCCGGATGCCGCCGACGCGCTGGCCGTGGCGATCTGCCACGCGCACCACCGCGCCAGCTGGACGATGTGGCGGCGGGGGGCGGGCGTTTCGCCACCGGCGCAACAGGCCCTCTCCCGCCCCGGGAGAGGGAAGGGACCCGCCGCAGGCGGGGAGGGTGAGGGGCTGTCCGTTCCGCCGCTCGCCAAACACGCCAAGCGCCTCCCTACACCCCAGGAAAACGAACGCGCCCGCGTGCTTCGCCGCGACTCCACGGAAGTGGAAAAGATGCTGTGGCAGAAGCTGCGGAACGGCCAACTGGGGGCGAAATTCCGGCGGCAGGAACCTATATTCGGCTTTACCGTCGATTTCGTCTCGCACGACCACCGGCTCATCATCGAATTGGATGGCGGCCAGCATGCGGAGCAGCGCGCCGCCCATGACGAGCGGCGCACCAGGATGTTGGAGCAGGCCGGTTTTCGCATCATGCGGTTCTGGAACAATGATGTCGGCGACAACCTCGACGGTGTCCTGACGACGATCAAGGCGCGCCTGGACGAAACTTCCGTCCTGCGGCGGCCGGTCGCCGCGGCGAACCCCTCACCCGGCCCTGCGGGCCAACCTCTCCCGGGGCGGGAGAGGGATTCGGAGTCCTGATCCATGATCGCCAAGCTGACCGGCATCGTCGATTCCACCGGCACCGACTGGGTCGTGCTCGACGTGAACGGCGTCGGTTACCTGTTGTCCTGCTCCAACCGCACGCTGTCGCGCATGGCGGTGGGGGAGCGGGCGTCGCTGGTGGTCGAGACCTTCATCCGCGAGGAGCGCATCGTCCTGCACGGCTTCGGCGATCAGGCGGAGCGGGAGTGGTTCAAGCTGCTGACCACCATCCAGGGCGTCGGCGCCCGGCTGGCGCTGTCGATCCTCGGCGTGCTCGACCCCGACCAGCTGACCCGCGCCATAGCCTCGCAGGACAAGACCGCGCTGGTGCGCGCCGACGGCGTCGGGCCGAAGGTGGCGGCGCGCATCCTCAACGAACTCAAGGACAAGGTCGGCAATCTGGCGCTCGGCCCCGCGGCGACAGCGGGTGCGCCGGCCGGCAAGGGTGCCCCCGCCGCCGTTCCGGGCGCCAGCCCGGCGCTGGCCGACGCGGTGTCGGCGCTGGTCAATCTCGGCTATGGCCGGTCGGAGGCCTTCGGCGCGGTCGTCGCCGCCGGGCGGGTGCTGGGCGATGACGCCGGCGTGTCCGATCTGATCCGCCAGGGCCTCAAGGAACTGAGCCAATGAGCGACCCCCAAAACGATCGTCTGGTCCAGCCGGGCCAGGGCCACGGCGATTCGGCCGAGGCGTCGATCCGTCCGCTGTCGCTCGCCGAGTTCATCGGCCAGCGCCAGGCGCGCGAGAACCTGTCGATCTTCATCCAGGCCGCCCGCTCCCGCAACGAGGCGCTGGACCATGTGCTGCTGTTCGGGCCCCCCGGCCTGGGCAAGACCACGCTGGCGCAGATCGTGGCGCGCGAGCTGGGGGTGGGCTTCCGCGCCACCTCCGGGCCGGTCATCGCGCGGGCCGGCGATCTGGCGGCGCTGCTGACCAACCTGCAGCCGCACGACGTCCTCTTCATCGACGAGATTCATCGCCTTAATCCCGCCGTGGAAGAGGTGCTCTATCCCGCCATGGAGGATTTCCAGCTCGACCTCATCATCGGCGAAGGCCCGTCGGCGCGGTCCATCCGGATCGACCTGCCGCCCTTCACCCTTGTCGGCGCCACGACGCGCAGCGGCCTGATCACGCGGCCCCTGCGCGAACGCTTCGGCATTCCCGTGCGCCTGCAATTCTATGAGCCGGACGAGCTGGAACTGATCGTGCGCCGTGCCGCCGGTGTGCTCGGCATGGGCATCACGCCGGAGGGCGCGCGCGAGATCGCCAACCGGTCGCGCGGCACGCCGCGCGTGTCGGGCCGCCTGCTGCGCCGGGTGCGTGATTTCGCCGCAGTGGCGGGCGTCGAGGAGGTCGACAAGCGCGTCGCCGATGCCGCGCTGACCCGGCTGGAGGTCGACCGGCTGGGGCTGGACAGCATGGACCGGCGCTACTTGGGGCTGGTCGCCAACAACTATGGCGGCGGGCCGGTCGGGGTGGAGACGCTGGGCGCGGCGCTGGGCGAACAGCGCGACGTTCTGGAGGAGGTGGTTGAGCCCTACCTGATCCAGCAGGGCTTCCTGCAGCGCACGCCGCGCGGGCGCATGCTGACCGACCAGGGCTTCCGCTATCTCGGCCTCAACCCGCCGAACGCGCCGATCCGGCAGCTCGACCTGCTGGACCGGGTTCCGGATCCGACGGAAGGGGATGGCGATGAGTAACGCAGCCGCCTCCCTCTCCGGCCCCTCCCTCTCCGGCTGGTTCGCGGAGGACGGCACGCACCGCTATCCGCTGCGGGTCTATTACGAGGACACCGACGCGGGCGGCATCGTTTATCACGCCAACTACCTCCGCTTTGCGGAGCGGGCGCGGACGGAGATGCTGTACCTGATGGGCTTCCGTCAGAAGGAGATGGCGGAGGGTTCGGGCGATGTCACAGGTGTGTCATTTGCGGTACGGCGTCTGACCATCGATTTTGACGCGCCTGCCAAGCTGGAGGACACCCTTGAAGTGGAAACCCGAATCGTCGATATCCGCGGTGCCTCCTTCGCAGTTGCACAAGTCATCCGCCGCGACGGTCGCGTGCTGGCGCGCGCCGACCTGCAACTGGTGACGATCAACCGGGCCGGGCGGGCCGTGCGCCTGCCGGACCCGGTGAAAGCGGCGATGGAGACGTTGCATGCAAAGCAATCCTCTTCACTGCCTGCCTGACCGTTCGACCCTTTCCCTTCCACTCCCCGTGCCAACAGCGCAAACGCGAGATTGACTGCGATGGACGCCCTGCAAACCGCCCAACTGGCCGGCAACGCCGCCGCCACGACGGCACATGAGATCACCATCCTTGGCCTGTTCTGGCAGGCGGATGCGGTCGTCAAGATCGTGATGCTGATGCTCATCGTCGCCTCGGTCTGGTGCTGGGCGATCATCATCGAGAAGCTGATGCGCATCCGCCGCCTGAACGCCCAGGCCGACGCCTTCGAGGAGGCATTTTGGTCCGGCGGCTCGCTGGACGCGCTGTACGACCGCATCGGCCAGTCGCCGGCCGACCCGATGGCCGCGACCTTCGCCGCCGGCATGCGCGAATGGCGCCACGCCGCCGACCGCGGCATCGCCGGCACCATGAAGGGCTCGCTGCAGCAGCGGGTGGAGCGGGTGATGGCGGTGACCATCGGCCGCGAGATGGCGCGGGCCGAGCGCTACATGACCTTCCTGGCCTCGGTGGGTTCGACGGCTCCCTTCATCGGGCTGTTCGGCACGGTGTGGGGCATCATGAACTCCTTCACCTCCATCGCCGGATCGGGCAACACCAGCCTCGCCGTGGTGGCGCCCGGCATCGCCGAGGCGCTGTTCGCCACCGCGATGGGCCTGCTGGCCGCCATCCCGGCGGTGCTCTCCTACAACAAGTTCTCCACCGACCTCGGCCGCTACGCCGACCGGCTGGACACCTTCTCGGGCGAGTTCTCGGCGATCCTGTCCCGCCACCTCGAGGAGCGGGGAGCCGCCTGAACCATGGCCGGACAACTCGCAGGCAAATCCCACGGGCGCGGCAAGCGCCGGGGCTATCGCGCGATGGCCGAGATCAACATGACGCCGTTCATCGACGTCATGCTGGTCCTGCTGATCGTCTTCATGGTGGCCGCCCCGATGCTGACCGTCGGCGTGCCGGTCGACCTGCCCAAGACCAATGCCGCTCCGCTGGAGCAGCAGAAGGATCCGCTGTTCGTCACCGTACAGACCGACGGCCGCGTCTTCGTGCAGGAGACGCCGGTCGAGTTGGGCAACATGGTGCCGCTGTTGATCGCGGTGACCAACAACAACCCCGAAGCCCGCATCCTGGTCCGCGGCGACGCCAAGATCGCCTATGGCAAGATGCTGGAGGTGATGGGCACCATGAGCGCCGCCGGCTTCAAGAAGGTCGGTCTGGTCGCCGAGATGCCGAACGGCCCGACCGCGTCCAGCGCGCGGGTCGGCGCACCCAAGCCGGCGCGTTGAGGCGGGCGGAACTCCCATGCGCAAGCCCCTGATCGCCTCGGCGGTGCTGCACGTCGCGCTGGTCGCGCTGATGGTGCTCGGCATGCCGCCCAGCGATCGCAAGCTCGAAATCGCCTCCTCGATCCCGATCGAGATCGTCGACGTCGGCGAGGTCACCGAGGCCGCCCGCGTCGAGAAGGGCGAACCGAAGCCGGCCGCCAACGCCGCGCCGCGTCCGCCCGTGCCCGAGGCGAAGCCGGCCCCGCCGGCTCCCGAACCGCCGGACGAGGAGGACGAACCGCCGCCTCCACCCCCGCCGCCTGCCAAGACGCCGGAGCCGCCGAAGGTCGCCCAGGTGCCGCCGCCCCCGCGCGAGCCGACGCCGCCGCCCAAGCCGGCCCCGACGCCCCCTCCGCCTCCGCCTCCGCCGCCACCCCCTCCGCCCCCGGATCCGGCGCCGTCGCCGACTCCCAAGCCGCCGGAGCCGCCGAAGCCTGAGCCTCCGAAACCGGAACCGCCCAAGCCCGAGCCGCCCAAGCCGGAACCGAAGAAGCCCGAGCCGCCGAAGCCGGAGCCGCCCAAACCGGAACCGCCGAAGGTCGAGCCGAAAAAGCCGGAGCCGCACAAGGAGCCGCCGAAGGAGCCGCCCAAGGAGGTTGCGAAGGCCGAGCCGACGAAGGACGCCGCCAAGGCCGATCCGAAGAAGCCGGACGCTCCCGCCAAGCAGCCGGAGAAGCCGTCGGCCAAGACCGACCCGCTGTCCGACCTGCTGTCGAATGTCGGGAAGATCAAGCCGTCGGACAACCCGAAGGCTGACGGCAAGGCATCGGCCAGCGCCAACAGCGACGCCAAGCCCAGCCAGAAGACCGCCTCGGCGGCTCCGGCCGGGGCGGCCAAGGCGACGACCGGTCCCGACCGGCCGTTCAAGCCGTCCGGCCGCGCGCTGGACGCCATCCGTGGGCAGCTGAGCAAGAACTGGAACTTCGACAGCGGCCGCAAGGACGCCGGGTCGATGCAGATCGAGATCCACGTCGAGGTCGGCCGCGACCACAGCGTGGTTCGCGCCTGGATCGACGACAAGTACAAGTCGCGCTACATGTCGGACGCCGCCTTCCGGGCGTCGGCCGATGCGGCGGTGCGCGCGGTCAAGCGGTCCAGCCCCCTGGAACTGCTGGCCAGCGAGTTCACGCCGCAGACTTATGAAGACTGGCGCTTCATCGTGTTCAATTTCGACCCGAGGGACATGTTCTGACCATGACGACGAAGACGAGGCTTCTGTTGAAGCTGGCCGGGGCCACCGGCGCGCTTCTCCTCTCCCTCGGCGTTGCCGCTCCGCAGGAGGCGCGCGCCGAGTTGCGCATCGACATCACGCGGGGCGTGTCCGAACCGCTGCCCATCGCGATCACCAGCTTCGCCGGTTCCGGCGGGCGCGATGCGCAGATGGGCGCCGACATCTCCAAGGTCATCTCCGACGACCTGGAGCGCTCTGGCCTGTTCAAGCCGCTGGACCCGCGCGGCTTCCTGCAGACCCCGGACCAGCTGCGCACCGGCGAGCCGCGCTACCAGGACTGGAAGGCGCTGGGCGCCCAGGCGCTGGTCGCCGGCAACACCACCACGGGCGCCGACGGCCGCATGAAGGTCGATTTCCGCCTGTGGGACGTCGCCGCCGGCCAGTACATGCAGGGGCTGAGCTACAGTGCCTCGCCGCAGGAATGGCGCCGCATCGCCCACATCGTGGCCGACGCCATCTACAAGCGCCTGACCGGCGAGGACGGCTATTTCGACACGCGCGTCGTCTATGTCGCCGAATCCGGCCCGGCGAACGCGCGCAAGAAGCAGCTGGCCATCATGGACCAGGACAGCGCCAACCATCAGTTCCTGACCGATGGGCAGACGCTCGTCCTGACGCCGCGCTTCTCGCCGACGTCGCAGGAAATCACGTACATGTCGTACTTCAACAAGAAGCCGCGCGTGTACCTGTTCAACATCGACACCGGCCGCCAGGAGGTCCTGGGCGACTTCCCCGGCATGACCTTCGCCCCGCGCTTCTCGCCGGACGGCAACAAGGTCATCATGTCGATGGCCCAGAACGGCAACACCGACATCTACACGCTGGACCTGCGCACCCGCCGCCAGACCCAGCTGACCGATGCGCCCGGCATCGACACCGGTCCCAGCTATTCGCCGGACGGCCAGCGGATCGTCTTCGAATCGGACCGCGGCGGCACGCAGCAGCTCTACACCATGAGCGCCGACGGGTCGGGCGTGAAGCGTCTGACCTTCGGCGAGGGCCGGTACGGAACGCCGGTGTGGTCGCCGCGCGGCGACCTGATCGCATTCACGCGCCAGCGTGGTAGCAGCTTTGCAATCGGCGTAATCCGTCCGGATGGGACGGGAGAACGAATCCTGACCGAGTCGTTCCACGTCGAAGGCCCGACCTGGGCGCCGAACGGCCGTGTTCTCATGTTCTTCAAGGACTTGCCGTCGGGCGATGGCCGTGGCCGCAATGCCAAGCTGTACAGCATCGACATCACCGGCGCCAACGAGCGCCGCGTCAGCAGCCCGGTCGACGCGTCGGACCCCGCGTGGTCGCCCTTGATTCCCTAGTGGAGTAGCCCTATTTTGCGGCCACGCGAGAGCAATGCTCAAGACATAGGTCGGACGTCGTCTTTTCGTCGGGGCTTGGCGGAAAGAAGCGGTTCTCGCGCTGACTAAGAATCCGACCAATCAACAAGTTTCGTTCAAGGGGTCCCTGAACATGCGTATGAAGTTCCTCGCTCTCGCCGCGGTCGCTCTGCTCGCCGCTTGCGAATCCACTCCGAACGACGCCGCCAACGGCGCGAACACCGGTGCCCAGCAGACCTCGGTCCGCCCGGGCTCGGCGGAAGATTTCGTCGTCAACGTCGGCGACCGCGTCTTCTTCGGCCTGGACCGCTACGACCTGTCGCCGGAGGCTCGCGCCACCCTGGACCGTCAGGCCAAGTGGCTGCAGACCTACGGCTCGGTCACCGTCACCGTCGAGGGCCATGCCGACGAGCGCGGCACCCGCGAGTACAACCTGGCTCTCGGTGAGCGCCGCGCCAACTCGGTGAAGAACTACCTGGCCGCCAAGGGCATCACCCCGAACCGCGTCAATGTCGTGTCCTACGGCAAGGAGCGTCCGGCGGTGGTTGGCTCGAACGAGGCCGCCTGGTCGCAGAACCGCCGTGGCGTGACCGTCGTCAACTGATGACGCCGGTCCCCGCCTGACGGGGAATGGAGACAAGGCGCCGCCGCCGGGCAACCGGTGCGGCGCCTTTTCTTTTGGCGGCAGAGCTTCCCGGCACAGACATAGGACGACGGCGGTTCTTTGCGCCGCCGCGAAACTTCTGCTAAACAGCGGCCATTGCGTCGCCTTTTTCGTTTGCCATGGTCGCCGCGGGTGCTTCCGCCCTCCGGCCTCAGATCTCCTCAGGATCCCACGCGCATGACCCACATCCGTCCCGTCGCCGCCCTGCTGCTGGGTGGCATGCTCGCGGCAAGCCCCGCACTGGCCCAGTCGAAGGGGCAGATCGAGCGGCTGCAATCGCTGGAAACGCAGGTCGCGGCACTGGGCGGGCCGGTGGAGGTGGCGCAGCTGTCTCCCTCCGTCGCAGCGGATTTCGAGATCCGGCTGCAGAACCTGGAACGCTCGATGCAGGAGCTGACCGGCAAGTACGAGGAGTCGACCTACCAGATCACCCAGCTGCGCGAGCGCCTGGAGAAGATCAACGGCGACATCGATTTCCGCCTGAAGGACCTGGAGAAAGGCGGCGGCGCCATGGGTGGCGCCATGGGTGGCGCGATGTCCGACGCCGCTCCGCCCAAGGCCGCCGCGAAGGCGGAGGACAAGAAGCCCGCCGACAAGCCGGCGCAGACCGCAGCCGCCAACCCGCCGTCCACCGCGGGGCTGTCGCCGGAAAAGCAGTATGAGCAGGCCTTCGAACTGCTGCGCAACTCCGACTATGACCGGGCGGAGAAGGCGCTGCAGGAGTTCATCGTCAAGAACAAGAGCCATGCCTATGCCGGCAATGCCCAATACTGGCTGGGCGAGAGCTATTACGTCCGCAACAAGTATCCGGAAGCGGCCCAGGCCTTCGCGGAAGTGCTGTCCAAGTACCGCACCAACCCGAAGGCGGCGGACAGCCTGCTGAAGCTGGGCATGACGCTGCAGCAGATGAACAAGAAGTCGGATGCCTGCACCGCCTTCAGCCAGTTGCTGACCAAGTTCCCCGAAGCCTCGGCCAGCGTGAAGCGCCGCGCCGACACGGAGCGCAAGCGCATCAATTGCCCGGCCTGATGGCCGACCCTGACACCCGCGACGCCGCCCCGGTGACGCCGGGGGAGTTCGCCCGCGCGATGGCGGCGCTGGACGGCTTCGAGCCGGCGCCTGCCGTGGCGGTCGGCCTGTCCGGCGGCGGCGACAGTCTGGCGCTGGTGCTGCTGCTGCGGCATTGGGTCGCAGAGCGGGGCGGCAGTCTGCTGGCTCTCACCGTCGATCATGGGCTGCGCGCCGGATCCACCGACGAGGCGGCGGCGGTCGGAACGGCGATGGCACGCCTTGGCATTCCCCACCGCATCCTTCGTTGGCAGGGGGACAAGCCGGCCGCCGGACTGCAGGCGGCGGCACGGACGGCGCGACACCGGCTGCTGGCCGATGCCTGCGCCGAGGCCGGCATCCTGCATCTGGCGCTGGCCCATCACCGCGACGATCAGGCGGAGACGGTGCTGCTGCGGCTGGCCCGCGGCTCCGGTACCGACGGGCTGGCCGGCATGGCGGCGGTGCGCGCCGATGGCGCCGTTCGGGTGATCCGTCCGCTGCTGGGCTTTTCCCATGGCCGGCTGCTGGCGACCTGCCGCGCCGCCGGACTGGAGTGGGTCGAGGATCCCTCCAACCACAATCCCCGCTTCGCCCGTGCCCGGCTGCGCGCCGCCCGCGATCTGCTGGGCGGGGAGGGGCTGGACGGCGACCGGCTGTGCGAGGTCGCGCGCCGGGCCGGTCGCGCCCGTGCCGCGCTGGAGCAGGCGACCGCGGATTTGCTGGCGCAGGCCGCGGTCATCCATCCCGAAGGCTGGGTCACGTTGGACCCGGCCCCGGTGATGGCTGCCCCGGAAGAGATCGCGCTGCGGGCGCTGGCGCAGGCGCTGGCGGCGGTCGGCGGGGCAGGACCGGTGCGGGACGAGGCGCTGGAGCGGCTGCTCGGCTCGCTGGCCGACGGGCAGGGCGGGACCTTGGGCGGCTGCGTGGTGCGGATGCGCCGCGGTGCCGTCATGGTCGCGCGTGAACCGGCGGCTGCGGTGGAAAGGCTGCTGGTTCCGCCCGGAGGTCGCGCTCTGTGGGATGGTCGTTTCGACCTGCAGGTGTCGCACCGGTGGGAACGGCCCGTCGAGGTCGCGGCACTTGGAGCCGCGGGGTGGCGCAAAGGGGCGGGGCAGGGTGGGCATTCGGGATTGTCCGACCTGCCGGTTCCGGTGCGCGAATCGCTGCCAAGCCTTTGGTTGGGAACGGAAATGCTTGCCATCCCGACGATCGGTGGCGCATACGGGTTCGACGCGGATGGACAGGCCCCGATGGATCGCGCGAACTTCCGTCCAATTTCGCCGTTGGGAAGACCAGCTTTTACGGTTGTTTCGGACCGACGCGGCATTATTTAATCTGGGAACGTGCCCGTAGGAGTCCGGGGTGCGGCCTTGTCGGCGCACCGCATGGCGATGGGTTCGCAGAAAGGCGTGTGACGTGAACAATTTCGGCAAGAACCTCGCGCTCTGGATCATCATAGGGCTGCTCCTGGTAGCCCTGTTCAATCTGTTCCAGAGTTCCTCCACCCGCAGCCCGCAAACGACCGTTCCGTTCAGCGAGCTTCTCGCCGAAGTGGACCGGGGCCAGGTCGCCGACGTGACGATCAAGGGCAACCAGGTTTCGGGCCATTTCTCGGACGGCCGCTCCTTCAGCACCTATGTCCCGCCCGAAGCGGGGCTGGTCGAGCGCCTGACCAACAAGAGCGTCCGGATCAACGCGGTCCCGGACGACAGCAACGTGCCGTCGCTGTTCTCGGTGCTGCTGTCCTGGTTCCCGATGCTGCTGCTGATCGGCGTCTGGATCTTCTTCATGCGCCAGATGCAGTCCGGCGGCGGCAAGGCGATGGGCTTCGGCAAGTCCCGCGCCCGCCTGCTGACCGAGAAGGTCGGGCGCGTGACCTTCGACGACGTCGCCGGCATCGACGAGGCCAAGCAGGAACTGACGGAGATCGTCGAGTTCCTGAAGGACCCGCAGAAGTTCCAGCGGCTGGGCGGCAAGATCCCGAAGGGTTGCCTTCTGGTCGGCCCGCCGGGTACCGGCAAGACGCTGACCGCCCGCGCGGTGGCCGGCGAAGCCAATGTCCCGTTCTTCACCATTTCCGGTTCGGACTTCGTCGAAATGTTCGTCGGCGTGGGTGCGTCCCGTGTCCGCGACATGTTCGAACAGGGCAAGAAGAACGCCCCCTGCATCATCTTCATCGACGAAATCGACGCGGTCGGCCGCCATCGCGGTGCCGGCCTGGGCGGTGGCAACGACGAGCGTGAGCAGACTCTCAACCAGCTGCTGGTCGAGATGGACGGCTTCGAGGCGAACGAGGGCGTCATCCTGATCGCCGCGACCAACCGTCCGGACGTTCTCGATCCCGCGCTGCTGCGTCCGGGCCGCTTCGACCGTCAGGTCGTGGTGCCGAACCCCGACGTGCTGGGCCGCGAGAAGATCCTCAAGGTCCACATGCGCAAGGTGCCGCTGTCCCCGGACGTCGACGCCAAGGTCATCGCCCGCGGCACGCCCGGCTTCTCCGGCGCCGATCTGGCCAACCTGGTCAACGAGGCGGCGCTGCTCGCGGCCCGCATCGGCAAGCGCGTCGTCGGCATGAGCGAGTTCGAGAACGCCAAGGACAAGGTCATGATGGGTGCGGAACGCCGCTCCATGGTGATGACCGAGGACGAGAAGAAGCTGACCGCCTACCACGAGGCCGGCCACGCCATCTGCGCCATCCACTGCGCCGACAGCGACCCGGTTCACAAGGCCACCATCATCCCGCGCGGCCGTGCACTGGGCATGGTGATGCGCCTGCCGGAAGGCGACCGCATCAGCCTGTCGCAGGCCAAGCTGCTGGCCGACCTGTGCGTCGCCATGGGCGGCCGCATCGCCGAGGAGCTGATCTTCGGCAAGGAACGGGTGACCACCGGCGCGTCTGGCGACATCAAGATGGCGACCGAGATGTCGCGCCGCATGGTGACGGAGTGGGGCATGAGCGAAAAGCTCGGCCCGCTGCTCTACGGCGAGCCGACGCAGGAGGTGTTCCTGGGCCATTCCGTGACCCAGCACAAGAACATGTCCGACCGCACCGCCCAGCTGGTCGACGAGGAGATCCGCCGCATCGTGGACGAGAGCTACGAGCGCGCCCGGGTGATCCTGACCGAGAACATCGACCAGTTGCACACCCTGGCCAAGGGCCTGCTGGAATACGAGACGCTGAGCGGCGACGAGATCAACCGTCTGCTGCGCGGCGAACCGATCCTGCGCGACGACGACCGCGATACGGTCGCCGCTCCTCCGCCGCGCCCGACCGCCGGCGGCCGCCGCTCCTCCGTTCCGCCGAGCAGCGGGCAGGAAAGCGGTGGCATGGGTCCGGAGCCGCAGGGTACGTAAGGCTTCGAAGACTTCGACATGAAGAAGGCGGCGCTGCCAGGCGCCGCCTTTTTCGTTTGGGTGCTTGTTAGGGTGAGGAAGACCGAACCGGCAGGCTCGGGTGCCGCCCCTTCAGAACGCGCCCTTCTGCTCGCGGCGGCGGTCGAGAGCCACGTCGAACTGGCGGAGCAGCTTCTGCATGCCTTCGAAGTAGAGCTTGCGCGACGGCGTGTTCTTCATGCAGCGGGCGTCCAGATGGGCGACGCTGGTCAGCGCCGAAACGCAATAGCCAAGCAGCCAGTAACGTGAGCGGATGCTGCGCAGGTAATCGCGGAAAGGCTCCGGCTGGCCGTTCATGAAGCTGCTGAAGGCGGTCTCGTAGTCCGACAGGATGGTGCGGATGTCCATCAGCGTCGTCTCCAGCAGCTTGCCCACCTTTTCGATGTGCATCAGCAGCTGGGTCTCGTAGGGCTTGTGCATGCGGATGTCGACCGGAATGCATTCCCGCGACTTCAGCCAAGTCAGGATGATGCGGGCGCGCGGGGCGATGCGGCGCAGCTGGTATTCGTAGAAGGTGGTGCCCTTCCAGGCGCTGAAGATGGTGTCGGCTTCCGACCGTTCGATGCCGAAGGCGGAAACGAACAGGCCGGCCTCTTCCAGGTTGGGGTTCCAGATCGCTTCCAGGAAGCGCTCGATGCTCTGGGCGTTGCCCTGGCTGCCGGACAGCGCCTTGCGGACGATCGGCTCGATGCGGGCGCGGATCAGGCGGCGGAGCTGGTGGTCCTCCTCGTTGCTGATCAGCCAGTGGCGCGGATCGACGTTGACCTTCTCCGCCTCGAAGCAGGTCTTGAGCAGGAAGGCGTCGAGCGAGGGGACTTCGTCGATCATCTGCAGCATCTTCATGTCGCCGATGATGCCGTTCTCCTGCGGCCCGTGCTTGATGCCGAACTGCTCTTCCAGCAGGGCCTCGCTGTTGCGGCCGCGCAGATAGACGGCGACGCCACCGGATTCGGGGGACTTGGCGTTGTGCGGCACGTAGATGCCGGTTTCGACCGGCCGGCTGCCGCCCTCCAGGTCCTCGTCCTCCGCCATCGGATCGCCGCCGTCGTCGTCGCGGTCATCGAAGTTCGGATACTTGAAGAGGATGCAGTTGTTCAGGCCCTGGGCCTTGAACATGCGCTGCTCTTCGGGGATCTCGCGCGTGATGGCGATGAGATTCATCGACACGCTGGAGCCGCCGTAAAGGATCTGCTCAAGGATCGGAGAAACCGAGTCCATTTTCTTGCGAGCGCGCATGAATATTACCCAAATCCGCGAATATTGCGCAAATCATAAACGCCGCATTCGCAAACGCAAAGAGGGATCGGCAGGCCGATCCCTCTCTTCATCAAGCGCTTGCAGGCGCGGCGCCGCCGCTCAACCGGGCGGGACTCAGCCGGCCTTCGGCGTGCCGCCCAGCGAGCCCAGCAGACTGGCGACCTCGGCCGCCTCGTCCACCGCGACCATGCCGACGGTGTGATAGCCGCTGTCGACATGCATCACCTCGCCGGTGACGCCGCTGCCGAGGTCGGACATCAGGAACAGGCCGGCGCCGCCGACCTCCTGGATGGTGACGTTGCGCTTCAGCGGGGCATTCAGCTCGTTCCACTTCAGGATGTAGCGGAAGTCGCCGATGCCGCTGGCGGCCAGCGTCTTGATCGGACCGGCGGAGATGGCGTTGACACGGATGTTGCGGCCACCCAGATCGACGGCCAGATAGCGCACGCTGGCTTCCAGCGCAGCCTTGGCGACACCCATCACATTGTAATGGGGCATGACGCGCTCGGCGCCGTAATAGGATAGAGTGAGCAGGCTGCCGCCGTCCTTCATCAGCGGCACGGCGCGTTGCGCCACCGCGGTGAAGGAGTAGCAGGAGATGTCCATGGTGCGCAGGAAGTTGGCCCGCGTCGTGTCCAGATACAGCCCGTCCAGTTCGTTCTTGTCGGAAAAGGCGATGGCATGAACCACGAAGTCCAGCCCGCCCCATTCCTTTTCGATGGCGGCAAAGGTCGCATCGATGCTGGCCTCGTCCGTCACGTCGCAGGGCAGGACCAGCTTGGCGCCGACCTGTTCGGCCAGCGGCTTCACCCGCTTCAGCAGCGCATCGCCCTGATAGGTGAAGGCAAGCTCCGCCCCGTGCTGGGCCAGGGTGGAGGCGATCCCCCAGGCGATCGAACGATCGTTGGCCACGCCCATGATCAGGCCACGCTTGCCGGCCATGAGCGGCATCGGATTGGACATCGGAACCTCGTGAACGACGGATGTGCTGCGGCTCCAGCCGCGAAAAGTGCGGCGCATCCTACACGAAAGCGCCCACCGGTCAAACCGACGCGGGCGGTCTTGCCGCAGGAGGCGTCGCATGTCTCTCCCTAAGGACAGTTCCCGCCCGGAGGAGGAGGAGCGCAGCCGCATTTTCGGCGGCATGAGGGAGCTGGGTGGCTTCTTCGGCCACTCTATGCTGCGCTTCTACAACGACAACTGCTTCCAGACAGCGGCGGCGCTGACCTACACCTCGTTGCTGGCGATCGTGCCGATCATGACCATCGGCTTCGCCATCTTCTCGGCCTTTCCGGCCTTCAGCGCGCTGCAGATGCGGATCCAGACCGCCGTCATCAAGAATCTGGTGCCGGAGATCGGCGACGCCATCCTGGAATATCTCGGCCGCTTCATGGCGAATGCCGGCCAGATGCCGATCTTCGGCGTGATCGGGCTGGCGATGTCGGCGGTGCTGCTGATCTGGACCATCGAGGGCTCCTTCGCCACCGTCTGGCGTGTGCGGGAGCCGCGGTCCTACGTCACCCGCATTCTGTCCTTCTGGGCGGTGGTGTCGCTGACGCCGCTGTTCGCCGGCGCCAGCCTGTCGCTGTCCAGCACGCTGTGGACCGCGCTGGAACTGGCGCATCTGGAGGGCGTGGTCCATCCGCTGGCCGGCATCGGCATGCTGCTGCCCTTCGTCCTGCAGCTGGTCGGCTGTTCGCTGTTGTACCTGATCATCCCCAACCGCGACGTCTTCTGGCTGGACGCGCTGTGCGGCGGGGCGATCGGATCGGTCCTGCTGGAGGTTTCGAAGGCGATCTTCGGCTGGTACATGCGCGAATACCCGGCCTACCAGACCATCTACGGCGCCCTGTCCGTCGTGCCGATCTTCCTGTTCTGGCTGTACATCGCGTGGTCGACGGTGCTGTTCGGCGCGGTGGTCGCCGCCTCCCTGCCGGAATGGCGGGCGGGCAAGGTCACCCGCGGCGGCATGGAGGGGCTGCTGCCGGCCCAGCGGCTGGCGCTGGCGCTCGCCGTCCTGCACGAACTGATGGAGGCGAGCCGGCTGGGCGTAGGCCTGCGCCGCCGCACGCTGGTCGGCCGCGTGCCGGTTGGCACACTTCTGATCGACGGCATCCTGGAACAGCTGCGCGACGCCCATTGGGTCGCCCACACCACGCGCGACGCCTGGGTGGTGACCCGCGACATGGGCGAGGCGACGCTGCTGGACCTGATGAAGGCGCTGGGCATCGGCATGCGCGGCTCCGTCCATGGGCTGGGCGGGCTGAACCTGCCTTGGCAGGAGCGCACCGCCCGCCTGCTGGACGCCGCGGAATCCAGCCAGAGCGACCTGCTGAGCGTGCCGCTGAAAACCCTGCTGAACGATGACCTGCCGCCGGAAGGGCAGCCGGCGGGGCAGGGGGAGAGGCAGGGGGATCGGCAAGGGGCGGCGGGGCCGGTGCCGCTGCGGGCGGTGAAGAAGTAGCGGTTACGCGACGGCGGGCGAACCGGCGGTCGGCTGCGGCGGGCCGAACCGGTTTGCCGCGGCATCGCCCTTGGTCGCCGCCCAGATCACCAGAACGATCCAGCCGATCAGTGGCACCAGAGCCAGCAGCAACCACCAGCCGGACCGCCCGACATCGTGCAGGCGGCGGACCGACACAGCCAGACCCGGCAGCAGAAGCGCCAGGTTGGTGATGGAGCTCAGGGGACTGGAATCCTCGAACGGAAACAGGGCGACGTCGATGATGCTGGTGACGATGCTGAGCAGGACAGTGAACAGGATCCAGTACCAATATTCGGATCGCAGTGCGCGGCCGGAGAACCCGACATATTGAGAAAGCACCGACCTGACGGCGTCGAAGAAATTCATTGTCCACTACCTCGGCGAATGGCCTGCCGCGATTGGAAAGCCTGATGACGTCACGATCCGCGGGCAATCGGTGCGGTGCAACACTCTCAGTCGACGCAAGCCGGCCCCGGCTGCGGCGTGGTGCCGCGCAGCAGGGGCAGGCGCATACGAAAACGGCCCGCCCCGGAGGGCAGGCCGCATGTTGACGCCGCCGCATGCACGGCGACCGGTTGCATTGTCTTACTCCAGCCCCGCCTTCTTGCGGACGTCGTAGCTGCGGGTTTTCGCCCACTGTCCCACGAACTTGACCAGTTCGGCATCAGGCGGGTCCGGCAGGACGACCTTCAGCTTCACATACTGGTCGCCCGGCTGCTTGGTCGCCTGATTCACCACGCCCCTGCCGCGCAGCCGCAGGACGGAGCCGGTGTTCGCGCCTGGCGGCACCTTCACCGCCACCTTGCCGCTGATGGTCGGGACGTTGACGGTGGCGCCAAGCACCGCCTCGTTCAGGGTGATCGGCACCTCGACATGGATGTCGCTGTCCTGCCGGGTGAAGAAGGGATGGGATTCGACATGCACCTCGACGATGGCGTCGCCGTTGGGCATGCCGCCCATGCCGGGCAGGCCCTGGCCCTTCAGGCGAAGCTTCGTCTCGTTCTCCGTCCCCGGCGGGATGGCGACGTCGATGCTCTTGCCGTTGGACAGGTTGATGCGGCGCTTCGATCCGTTCGCCGCCTCCACGAAGGGGACGGTGACGGAATAGGAGATGTCGCTGCCACGAACCTTCGGCCCCGTGGAGCCGCCGGTGGAGCCACCGCCCATTCCTGCCCCGGCCCCGCCGGGGCGGCGCCGGCCGCCGCCGAACAGGTCGGAGAACCAGTCGTCACTGCCGCCGAAGAAGCTGTCGTCGGCGGTGCCGCTGTAGGCCTTGCCCCGGCTGGTCCGGCCGCGGGTGCCGAAGCCCGCGTGCCGGTCCTGCCCGGACGGGTCGATCTCGCCCCGGTCGTAGCGGGCGCGCTTCTCGGTATCCGACAGCAGCGTGTAGGCGGCCGAGATTTCCTTGAACCGCTCCTCGTTGGCGGCATCGCCCGGCTTCAGGTCCGGGTGATGCAGCTTGGCGAGCTTGCGGTACGCCTTCTTGATGTCGTCGGCACTGGCGGACCGGCTGACGCCGAGAACGCTGTAGGGATCGCGCGTAGCCACGGGCAGAGAATTCCCGCCCCAAGGGGGCTCAAGGGTTGCAGGTCGGACGTGTTACGAGTTGCCGATGATCTTCCACGTACCGTCGGCCTGTTTGCAAGCGGTTCCGTACGCCTGCTCCGTCCGGCCCTTGACCACGATGGTCTGCTGGAACTCGCGGCAGTAGGTGCCGGTGTTGCTGTAGCCGTCGCGGGTGGTGACGATGGTGCCGGAATTGCCCGACTGCGGGTTGTTCCAGTTGATGCGGTCGCCGACCGGGGCGGCATAGGCCTGACGGGCCGCGGTCTCGGCATAGCCGGCATCGGCCTTGTCGAGAGAGCTGCCGACCTCGCGGCCGATGAAGGCGCCCAGCAGAGTGCCCACGCCGGTCGCCACCAGCTTGCCCGTTCCGCCGCCGATCTGCGATCCGATCAGGCCGCCGGCGACCGCGCCGCCGGCCGTGCCGATCGTTTCCTTCTGGCCACCCAGCTGGCAGCCTGCCAGCAGGCTCGCGACGATCACGGCCGGAACGACTTTCTTCACGAACATCCTTGCGCCTCGAAAAGGTTGGTTGCCGCGGCACCTTATCGGTAGCTTCGCGGTGGACAGTGATATAAGCGACCCTATCCTTGCTGTGAATTGTGATGAGGCTGTGACCCTTTCGCTTTTGCACAAAGGAAAGCCCCCGCACCCCGCCTGCGGGTGGTGCGGGACCCATCGAGACAGGATCCACCGGCATGACCGACAGCAGCGAGCGCGACCCTTACGAACTCTTCTCCGAATGGATGAAGGAAGCCGAGCAGAGCGAGCCCAACGACCCCAACGCCATGGCGCTGGCGACCGCCGATGCCGGCGGCATTCCGTCGGTGCGCATGGTGCTGCTGAAGGGCATCGATCCGCGCGGTTTCGTCTTCTACACCAACTCCGAGAGCCGGAAGGGCGAGCAGATGCTCGCGAATCGGAACGCCGCCCTGTGCTTCCATTGGAAGACCCTGCGCCGGCAGGTGCGGGTGGAAGGGGCGGTGGAGGTCGTGACCGACGCCGAGGCCGACGCCTATTTCGAAAGCCGCGCGCGCGAAAGCCGCATCGGCGCCTGGGCCTCGCAGCAGTCGCGCCCGCTGGAGGGCCGGTGGGAGCTGGAAAAGCGCGTGGCCCAGTTCACCGCGAAATACGCCATCGGCACCGTGCCGCGGCCGCCGCACTGGACCGGCTTCCGCGTTCTGCCGTCGCGCATCGAGTTCTGGCGCGACCGGCCGTTCCGCCTGCACGACCGGCTGGTCTACCGCCGGGCGGCGGAGGCGACGGACGCGACCTCGCCGGTCTGGACGACCGAGCGGCTTTATCCCTGAACGATGGCCTTGAACAGAGGCCCTGAACAGAGGTCCGGAACGGAAGGCAGGTCGTGAGCGAAAACCTGGACAGCGGCGCTCTGGCGGACCGCCTGCGCCGCCGCGCCACCTATGCCAGCGTGGCGGTGGCCTCCACCCTGATCGCGGCGAAGCTGGCGGCCTATCTGCTGACCGAATCGGTCAGCATCCTGTCGTCGCTGATCGATTCGAGCACCGACCTGATGGCGTCGCTGGTGACCCTGCTGGCGGTGCGTCAGGCCTTGCGGCCGGCCGACGCCAACCACCGCTACGGCCATGGCAAGGCGGAGGCGCTGGCGGCACTGGCCCAGGCAGCCTTCATCGCCGGTTCGGCCGTGCTGCTGAGCGTCGAGGCGGTGCGGCGCATTTTCCGGCCGGAGCCGATCGCCGAGGGGACGATCGGCGTCGCGGTGATGCTGCTGTCGATCGTGCTGACGGCCGGACTCATCACCTTCCAGCGCCGGGTGCAGGCGACCACCGGCTCCGTCGCCATCGGGGCCGACCGGCTGCATTACGCCGGCGACCTGCTGATGAACAGCGCCGTCATCGCCGCCATCCTACTGACCGAAGCGACCGGGCTCGCCATCGTCGATCCGCTGTTCGGCATCGGCATCGCCCTGTTCCTGCTGAACGGTGCCCGCGGCGTGGCGCGCGACGCGCTGGACGTCCTGATGGACCGTGAACTGGGGCAGGAGGAGCGCGACCGCATCGCCGCGCTTGCCCGGGCCGAGCCGGGCGTGCGCGGCCTGCACGACCTGCGCACCCGCAATGCCGGCACCGGCTGCTTCATCGAGCTGCATCTGGAACTGGACGGAACCCTGACCCTGACCGCCGCGCACGAGATCGCCGACCGGGTGGAGCTGAGGCTGCGGCAGGCCTTCGTCAACGCCGAGGTTCTGGTCCATCAGGAGCCCGCCGGGCTGGCCGACGACCGGCTGGACAACCGCATCGCCGGCTGAGCGCAAGCGTTCCGGGCTTGCCGGGATCCGTTGCGGGAGGGCACTCGTGATACGGTGTCGTATTGCGGGAAATCCCGTATTTCGCGACGATCATCCGATCGTGCACAATCGCCGGGCGTAGCCTCTCCTAAAGGTATCCTACCAAAGGACAGGGGGTGCCGAGCCCGTCTCGGACCGCCGGTTCGTTGCGAACTTGTCTCAAAAGAGCAATAATAGTGCTTGGGAGAAAGCGCTCGGTTACAAAACAGCAAGAATGGTGGGCATAATGGATGGAAGCTTTACGCTTCGGCCGCATCTGATCGCGGACATCGCGACGGAAGCCGGCAATCTCGGCATCGAGATCGCGGACATCGCCGGCCACATCGAGGATGTGAACGCCCGCGTCACCCACCAGTCGGAGGTCTTCACGCAGCTGCGGGACACCGGCGCCAAGATGTCGCGCAGCACCCAGCGCATCTCGGAAGCTTCGGCGGTCGCGCGGTCGGTGACGGAGCAGGCCCGGCAGGAGGTCGACAGCTCGCATGACCGGGTGCAGCAGTCGCTGTCCGACATTCATGCGCTGGTGTCCTCGGTGACAGGAATCGAGGGTCAGATCGCCGGGCTGCGCGACGCGCTGGATCGCGTCGGCAAGGTCGCCAAGGAGATCTTCACCATCGCCAAGCAGACCAACCTGCTGGCTCTGAACGCCACCATCGAGGCGGCGCGGGCAGGCGACGCCGGGCGCGGCTTCGCCGTGGTCGCCAACGAGGTGAAGTCGCTGTCCACCAAGACCAGCGAAGCGACGACGGAGATCGACGCGACGCTGAAATACCTCAACGAGCAGGCCCAGCGCCTGATGGTTGAAAGTGCCGCAAGCGCCGCCAAGGCCCGTGCGGTCAGCGAGGGCACGACCTCCATCGGCACGGTGATCGAGACCGTGGGCCGCGCCATGCGCGAGCTGAACGGCGAGACCGACAAGATCGATGCCGCCTCCGCCGAGATCGGCGCCAACTGCGGCGAACTGGAGCACGAGATCGCCGATCTGGCCGCCGGCGTGAAGCTGTCCAGCGACAACCTCGCCCAGGCCCGCGACCGGGTGAACAATCTGGTCGGCATGAGCGAGCGGCTGATCGGCGTCACCGCGGAGCTGAACATCGAGACGGTCGACACCCCCTACATCGCCGCGGTGAAGGACGCGGCCGCCAAGGTGTCCGCCGCCTTCGAGGAGGCGCTGGCCCGCGGCGACATCAGCGAGGCCGATCTGTTCGACCGCAACTACCAGCCGGTCGCCGGATCGGAGCCCCAGCAGGTGATGACCCGCTTCACCCAGCTGTGCGACCGCCTGCTGCCCGGCATCCAGGAACCGGTGCTGTCCTCCAGCGGCCGGATCGTCTTCTGCGTGGCGGTGGACGACAACGGCTATCTGCCCACCCACAACCGGCAATTCAGCCAACCGCAGGGGCGGGACCCGGTGTGGAACGCCGCCAACTGCCGCAACCGGCGCATCTTCAACGACCGCGTCGGCTTGGCTGCCGGCCGCAACACCAAGCCCTTCCTGCTGCAGACCTACCGACGCGACATGGGCGGCGGGAAGTTCGCCCTGATGAAGGACGTTTCCGCGCCCGTCACGGTGCGCGGCCGCCATTGGGGCGGGCTGCGGCTGGCCTACAAGGTGTGAGGGACCTCAGGCCACGTCCCCCGCATCTCTTCCTCCCGAACATGCACCATCGTGTACATAGCGGTGAATCGCGCTAAACTCGGCCGACAAAGGGGTTGAGACGGCGCGAACCGGCGCTCTGGAGGCGGGGGAATGGGCTTCACGGTTACCTTCTGGGGCGTGCGCGGCACGATCCCCTGCCCGATGTCCTCGCATCTGGGCTTCGGCGGCAACACCTCCTGCGTCGAGGTGCGGGCCGGCAAGCAGTGCATCATCATCGACGCGGGAACCGGGCTGCGCGCGCTGGGGCGCAAGCTGCTGGCCGAGGGAGTGACCAGCGCCACGCTGCTGCTGAGCCACACGCATTTGGACCATATCAGCGGCTTTCCCTTCTTCGCGCCGGCCTACACCAAGGGCTTCAGCCTGCGGGTGATCTCCGGCCATCTCACCGGCAGCCCGGACATCGAGTCGGTGATGGCGCGCCAGATGGAGCGGCCGCTGTTCCCGGTGCCGCTGCGCACGATGGGCGGCGACCTCAGCTTCCTGGAGGTGCCGCCCGGCCACAGCTTCAAGCTGGAGGGCGGGGTGCGCATCCACACGGCGGCGCTGAACCACCCGGACGGCGCCACCGGCTACCGCATCGAGTATCAGGGGCGCTCGCTTGCCTATGTCACCGACACCGAACATGTGCCGGACCATCCCGACCGCAACATCCTGAACCTGGTGGATGGGGTCGACCTGTTGCTCTACGATTCGACCTATACGGACGAGGAGTGGGCTCAACGCGTCGGCTGGGGCCATTCCACCTGGATGGAAGCGGTGCGGATCGCCCGCGCCGCCCATGTGAAGACGCTGGGCCTGTTCCACCACGATCCCGACCACGACGACGCCACCATGGAACGGATCGAAGCCGCGGCGAAGGCGGAGTTCCCCAACTGCTTCGCCGCGCGCGAGGGCACGACGATCTCCCTGGATTGATCTTGCGGACTGAATGCCCCCCATAGAATGACGGCCACAATCCTGATCCTGTTCGGCGCCACCTATCTGGGCATGGCGCTGGGCCGCTTTCCCGGTCTCAGCATCGACCGCACCGGCATCGCGCTGGTCGCCGCCATCCTGCTGCTGGCGACCGGGGCGCTCGACACCGGCCAGCTGGTGGCGGCGGTCGATTTCCCGACGATCTTCATCCTGCTGGGGCTGATGATCCTGTCGGCGCAATATGCCGGCAGCGGCTTCTACGACTGGTGCGCGCTGAAGGTGGCGCAGGCGGCGCGGTCGCCGGCGCGGCTGCTGGCGGTGATCGTGCTGGTCGCCGGCGGGCTGTCGGCGGTGCTGGCGAACGATGTGGTCGTCTTCGCCATGACGCCGATGCTGTGCCTGGGCCTGCTGGCGCGCAAGCTGGACCCGCGACCCTACCTGATCGCGCTGGCGGGTGCCGCCAATGCCGGGTCGGCGGCGACGATGATCGGCAATCCGCAGAACATCCTGATCGGGCAGGTCGGGCATCTCGATTTCTGGCGCTTCCTGGCGGTATGCGGCGGTCCGGCGCTGGCCGCCATGCTCATCGTCTATGTCACCGTCTGGCTGGTCTGGCGTGGCCGCTTCGGCGAACCCGAAGGGGTGGAGGCGGGCAGGAAGGTAGAGCCGGTGCCGCTCGACCGCTGGCAGCTGGGCAAGGCGGTTGCGGCGACGCTGGCGCTGCTGGTGCTGTTCACCCGCGACATCCCGCAGGAACATTCGGTTCTGCTGGTTGCCGGCGTGATGATGGTCAGCCGGCGCATGGCCAGCCGCGACATGCTGGGCATGGTCGACTGGCACCTGCTGATCCTGTTCGCGGCCCTGTTCGCCGTCAACCATGCGCTGGGCCTGACCGGCATTCCGGCGGCGCTGGTCGGCGACCTCCAGGCGGCGGGATGGCTGCCCGACCGGCTGGCGGTGATGGTGCCGCTGGCCTTGGCCGGCAGCAACAGCATCGGCAACGTGCCGGCGGTGATCCTGCTGCTGGCCGCCTGGCCGAACCCGCCGGAAGGGGCGTTGTACGGTCTGGCGCTGCTGTCGACGCTGGCCGGCAACCTGCTGCTGCCGGGAAGCCTCGCCAACATCATCGTGGCGGAACGGGCGGCGGCGTCCGGCGTCCGGCTGGGCTTCGTCGAGCATGCCCGTTGCGGCGTGCCGATGGCGCTGCTGTCGATGGCGGTGGCGGCTGTCTGGCTCTGGGCCGGCGGCTGGATGGCCCCGTGATCATCAAGCTGTGATCGACTTGTGATCTTTCGGACTTCAAGCCTCTTCTTCGGGCTGCGACAATTGGGGTAATCTTTTCGCGCACCGGGGGGGGAGGGCGCGCTGTGAGTTTGGTCGTCCAGTTCATGGAGTTCATCGAGAGCGCGCCGAATCAGTCGCTTCGCGCGCTGAGCGACCGCGTACTGCGCAAATGCCGCGAAGTGACCGGGGCGGAGGCCGGAACGGTCTTCATGCTGCGCGGACAGGGGCGAAGCCGCCATCTGGAAGCGGTCAGCGCCCAGAACGACGTGATCCGCGCCAAATCCGCCTTGTTCACGATGCCGGTGGACCAGACCTCCATCGTCGGCTATGTCGCGGCCACCGGCGAGACGCTGCTGCTTGACGACGCCTACGTGATTCCGGAGGATCGGTCCTACCGGTTCAATCCTGCCTTCGACCAGCGCACCGGCTTCCGCACCCGCTCGATCATGGCCTTTGCGCTGAAGGGGGCCCGTGACCGGCCCATCGGGGTGGTGCAGCTGATCAATCGCCGGCCGGTGCCGGGGGAGGCGGGCCCGCCGACCTTTATGCCCGACCACGAGCAGATGATCGCGCCGGTCAACCACATCGTCGGCCGTGCCCTGGAGCGAGCCGCGACGCTGGAGCGGCTTACCGAGCGCAACCGCGCCCTGACCAGGGAACGCCGCCGCGTCGCCGAACTCCAGGTGGAGACGGAGCGCGCCTTCATGGTGTCGGTCAACCTGCTGGCCCGCGCCGCCGAGGTGCATGACGAGGACACCGGCAACCACATCCTGCGCGTCAACGAATATTCCTACGCGCTTGCCGGCTGGGCCGGCTGCAGCCGCGCCTTCTGCACGGAAATCCGCTTTTCCGCCGCCCTGCACGATGTCGGCAAGATGAGCGTCGATCAGGCGGTCCTGCACAAGAAGGGCCGGCTCGACGAACGCGAACTGGCGGAGATGAAGCGCCATCCCGTCTATGGGCACGACATTCTGGTCGCATCCGACCGGCTGAAGATGGCCGCCGAGATCGCGTTGTGCCATCACGAGCAGTGGGCCGGCACCGGCTATCCCCGCGGTTTGAAGGGAGAGGATATCCCGCTCGCCGCCCGCATCGTGGCCATCGCCGACTGCTACGACGCCCTGCGCAGCGCCCGACCCTACAAGCCGTCCTTCAGCCATGAGAAGACGGTGGACATCCTGCTGAACGGCGACGACCGGCTGGACCCCAAGGTGCATTTCGACCCCCGCCTGCTCGCCCTGTTCGCCGCCCGCCATGCGGAATTCGATGCGATCTGGGAACGGCTGAAGGACCAGGAGACGGTCCAGGCCTGAAGGAGGACGGCGGGGAAAGGTCGGCCGTGACGGACACTCCCCTTGATCCGTATCAACGCAAACGGTCAGTGTTGCGGGTGAAATGGCGGGGCAGAGGGAGCGACCATGAAGTATGTCGAAGAGTTCCGTGATCCGGTCCTTGCCCGCAACGTCGCCGCCGCCATCGCGCGGGAGGTGCGGACCGACCGCTCCTACCATCTGATGGAGTTCTGCGGCGGGCACACCCATGCCATTTCCCGCTACGGCATCCCCGATCTTCTGCCCGCCAACGTCCGCATGATCCACGGGCCGGGCTGCCCGGTGTGCGTTCTGCCGGTGGGGCGGATCGACGATGCCATCGCGCTGGCCCGCCGTCCGGAGGTGACGCTGTGCACCTATGGCGACGTCATGCGCGTGCCCGGATCGGGACGACTCAGCCTTTTGAAGGCCAAGGCGCAGGGCGCCGACGTCCGCATGGTGGTGTCGGCCGACGCCGCGGTGCGCATCGCCGCGGAGAATCCGGGCCGTCAGGTGGTGTTCCTCGCCATCGGCTTCGAGACGACCACCCCGCCCACCGCGCTGGCGGTGCGGGCCGCGGCGGCGCAGGGGCTGACCAACTTCTTCGTCTTCTGCAACCATGTGCTGACCCCCTCGGCCATCCAGGGCATCCTGTCGGGAACGGAGGAGGGGCTGTCGCTGGACGGTTTCGTCGGGCCGGCCCATGTCTCGGTCGTCATCGGCTCCGATGCCTACGCCCCGGCCGCGGCGGAGCATGGCAAGCCGGTGGTGATCTCCGGATTCGAGCCGCTGGACGTGCTGCAGTCGATCCTGATGCTGGTCCGCCAGATCAACGATGGGCGGGCGGAGGTGGAGAATCAGTTCACCCGCGCCGTCACCGCCGACGGCAACCGCAAGGCCCAGGCGCTGGTGGCCGAAATCTTCGAGACGCGGCCGTCCTTCGAATGGCGCGGTCTGGGCAGCATCCCGCACAGCGGGTTGAAGCTGCGCGAGGCCTACGACGCCTTCGACGCCGAGCGGCGCTTCCCCATCTCAGGCGCCAGCGTTCCCGACCACAAAGGTTGCGATTGCGGCGCGATCCTGCGCGGCGTGAAGCGGCCGGTCGACTGCAAGCTGTTCGACACCGTCTGCACGCCGGAGAATCCGATGGGCTCCTGCATGGTCTCGGCCGAGGGGGCCTGCGCCGCACATTACACCTATGGACGGTTCCGAGACGCCTGACCGGACAGCATCCGGCCGGTCGGGCAGTTGCGACCTTTCACCGCAGACCGTCCACCGCAGGCTGGACGAATGCCATGCGGTTCAACATGATGCATGTGAAACAATCCGCCAGACCCCTGATCGGTCCGGTGGAGAACGGCAGACGTCGAAAGACATCGCACTTCATTCCGGGAGGGTCCGCATGACCTACAAGCACATCCTCGTTCACCTCGACAGCAGCCCGCATGTCGAGGCGCGGCTCGATGCCGCCATCGCGCTGGCGCAGCGCCATGGCGCTTTCCTGCGCGGGCTGTTCGCCCAGGGCGACCGCAACGCCACCAGCGTGATCGCCCGCCGGTCGAGCGACCATCTGGTCGAAGCGGCGGCACGCAGCGAGGCGTTCTTCCGGGAGAAGCTGGCGGCGGCCGGTCTGCAGGGCCAATGGCACGGCCTGACCCATGGCGAATACAACCACGTCATCCGCGAGGTCATCATCTGGTCGCGTTTCGCCGACCTGACCGTGCTGGGCCAGTACGACCGCGAGGCTGGATCACAGGCGGCGCCGGAGGAACTGAACGAGCAGGTGGTGCTGAACTCCGGCCGTCCGGCTCTGGTCGTTCCTTATGCCGGCCGCTTCCCGGTGATTGGCAAGCGCGTCGCCGTCGCCTGGAACGCCGAGCGCGAGGCCGCCCGCGCCCTGTCCGACGCCATGCCGATGCTGGAGAAGGCCGACGAGGTGACGGTGATCACGGTTCTGACCCAGGCCTCGGGCTCCACCGCCGAGGCGCCGCGGGTCGGCCTCCTCGACCATCTCGCCTTCCATGGCGTGACGGCGGAGCAGACGCATTTCACCGTCACCGACATCGGCGCGATGGACGCGCTGCTGGCCCGCGCCATGGACACCGGCGCCGACCTGCTGGTGATGGGCGCCCACGGGCACTACGGCTTCCCGTTCCTGCACCGCGGCAGCGGGACCCGGCACGTCCTGCGCACCTGCCCGGTGCCGCTGCTGCTGTCGCACTGAGCGTTCCGGGAGGGGCTCGTTTTGCCCCCTCCCTAACCCTCCCCCTCTTCGAGGGAGAGGGGACTGCCGCCGGATTGGCATATACGTCACGCTGACAAGTGTCCTGCCCCCTCCACCGCCAAGGGCGGGGGAGGGATGGGGAGGAGGCAAAAGAGGGGGAGGGAGCAAAACCCGCCGTCCTCCCCCATCACGTCACGCCGCCTTCACCCCGCCCAGGAAGCTTTCCACCTCCTGGCGCAGGCGGGTCGATTCGCTGCTGAGGTGGTCGGCCACGCTGCGGACTTCTCCGGCGGCGCGGCCGGTGTCGCCGGCGGCGCGGGTGACGCCGACGATGTTGCTGGTCACCTGCTGGGTGCCCTGCGCCGCCTCTTGGACGTTGCGGCTGATTTCCTGGGTCGCGGCGCTCTGCTGTTCCACCGCCGAGGCGATGGTCGCGGAGATCTGGCTGATCTCCGTGATGATGCGGCCGATCTCGTCGATGGCGGTGACGGCTTCGCGGGTGGCGCCCTGAATGGTGGCGATCTGGCCGGTGATGTCCTCGGTCGCCTTGGCGGTCTGGTTGGCGAGGCTCTTCACCTCGCTCGCCACCACGGCGAAGCCCTTGCCGGCCTCGCCGGCCCGTGCCGCCTCGATGGTCGCGTTCAGCGCCAGCAGATTGGTTTGCGCCGCGATGTTGTTGATGAGGTCAACCACCTCGCCGATCTTCTGGGCGCCTTCGGCAAGGCTGGAGACGACGGTGTTGGCGCGACCGGCGCCGCTGACCGCCTGTTCGGCGACGCGGGTCGATTGCGACACCTGGCGGCCGATCTCGGCGATGGAGGAGGACAGCTCTTCCGCCGCAGCGGCGACGGTCTGGACGTTGGCGGAGGCCTGCTCGGCCGCCGAAGCCACCGTGGTGCTCTGGCGGTTGGTCTCGTCCGCGGTGGAGGTCAGCGTGCCGGCCGACTGCTGCATCTGGGTGGCCGCACCCGACAGGCTCTGGACCACCGCGGTCACATTGCTTTCGAAGGCCCGGGTCAGCTCTTCCAGTCGGGTGGCGCGGCGGGCCTTGGCCTCCTCATCGGCGCGCTGGGCGGCGGCGAGGCGGTCGGCCTCGATGGCGTTGCGCTTGAACACGTCGACGGCCTCGGCCATGGCGCCGACCTCGTCGCCGCGGCCGACGCCGGGAACCTCCACCAACCGCTCGCCGCCGGCCAGCCGGCTCATGGCGGTGGTCATGGCGACGATCGGACTGGCGATGGCGCCGCGCAGGAGCATGCCGGCAGCGATGGCAACCAGAACGGAGGCGAGCGCGCCGACGATGGCGGTGGTGTAGCCGGTGGAGAAGGCGGACCGCTGTTCGGCACTCCGCTCGCTCAACAGCGCACGTTCGGCATCCTCGATCTGCACCACCAGCGAGCGGATACCGTCCATCGACGACTTGCCCAGGGCCTTTGCCTCCATCGCGCGGGCTTCCTCACGCGTTTCGGCCTTGGACATCAGGGCGATTTCCTTTTCCGCCACGGTCCGGCGCCAGGTGTCGGCGTGCTTGCGCAGTTCCTCCAGCCGGGCCTGCTGCTGCGGATTGTCGGCGGTCAGCGACTTCACCTCGGCCAGTGTGCGGTCGAAGTCCTGTCCGCCCTTGCGGTAGGGGGCCAGGAACGCCTCGTCGCCACTGACCAGATAGCCGCGCAGGCCGGTTTCCTGGTCGATCATCGCCGCCAGCACCGCGTCGGTCGTCTGAAGCACCCGATAGGTGTGGATCGTCCAGCCGATCGAAGATTGGATCGAAGATAATGTCGAATAATTGGCGACGCTGATGATGCCGGTGATGGCGATCAGGGCGGCAAAGGCGGCCAGAAGCTTGCCGCCGATACGAAGGTTGGTGAACCAGGACATCTTATTGCGCCTCATGTGACCGAATGGGCTGCTTGCGTGCGCGGACAATCGCCTCGCCCGAGGAATTGGACCCGAACGGGTGAGTTGCCAACCCGATCGAATGTTCCGTCTGATACGGCGGCGGCCCTGATTCCGATCATCGAAAATTTTACGTATGTCGAAATCTTCGGTCTATTACATAGAGACTATACCAGTTTTCCAAATGAAGCGGCCGCAATGCTCCGGCGCCTTCCCAGTGCCTGGAGAAGCGCTATTTGCGATACAGGGGTATGGATAGGTCATAGTGTCGCATCGATTTGGCGACGGCGTGTATCAGCGACGCAGCCGCATGTCGATGTGGGCAAGCCCAAAATCGTCGTAGGGCTCGGTGATCCGGACGAAGCCGAAGCCGCCGTAGAAACGCTCCAGATGCTGCTGGGCGCCGATGACCACGTCGCGCTCCGGCCAATGCTCCGCCAGCACCGCCAGCGATTCGGCGACGAGCGCGCGCCCCAGTCCGGTCGAACGCTGCGACGGATCGACCGCCAGCCTCCCGAAGGAGACCGGGGCATCCGGGCCTTTGTCTTCGGGATCGAGACAGCGGGCGCAGCCGACGACGGCGCCGGACGCGTCGGCGGCAATCAGGTGCAAGGCGCCGGGATCGCGGCCGTCGATGTCGGGATAGGGGGAGGCCTGCTCGACCACGAACACCCGGCTGCGCAGGGCCAGCAGGTCATGGAGTTCGCGAAGGCTCAGCGCGTCAAAGGCGACGCGGCGGATGGGCGGGGGTGGCATCGGGGGAGCGTACCGGTCAGGCGATCGCGTTGCGGATCATGTAGTCGGCGATGTCCTTGGGCTTGACCTTGACCTCGGTCAGCGGCTCGTCGGCGGTCATCGCCTTGGCGACCAGCAGGCTGTTCTGCACATTGGTCAGGGCGATGCGGAAGACGCCGGCGGCACCCTTCAGCCGCGGATAATAGGTGGGGTCGATCACTTTCTCGCGCCGGCCGAGCCGGGCCAGCGCGGTCTCCTCGTCCAGCCCGTCGATCTCCTTGGACTCGATCAGCTTCCAGTCGGTCTCGCCGCCCCAGCCGGCGGTTACGGCGGATTTGACCGCCGCCTCGTCCTCTGCGACGCCCAGCTTGAAGATGTGCTTTCCCTGTCCGACGTCGGACGCCCATTTGGTCAGGGCGGCGCTGCGCGCGACGAAGACGACGGCCATGACGACTCGATCCTCTTGAGGGGAAAAGGCTGGAAGCGGGTTACTGCAGCGACGACTGGCGCGCGATCGGCGTGATCAGGATGCGGGTGACCACGTCCTTGCCGAACATGGCGACCACGGATTCGTCGATGCGACGGCGCAGGGCGGGGACATTGGCGATGTTGCCGCGGACGATCCAGCCCTCGTCGATGCCCTTGTAGATGGCGGTCAGCACGGCGTCGTGCAGGCGGGGGATGCTCAACTGCACCTCGCCCAGCCGCAGAGCGTCGCCGATCTCCAGGTTCACTTCGACCTGGGTGTATTTCTCGATCCGGCCTGCATTCACCACCGGAACCATCAGCGGCTTGATCCGCACCGACGGGGGCAGGGCGCCCGGCGCCCCTTCGGCCGCGGACGCCGGCAAGGCGGCCGTCAGGACGCCCGCCAGCGACAGCACCCCGACCAAGGCGGCGCGGGCGGCGCCGGAAAAGCAGCGGGCCGGCATGCTGTTCGAAAGGAAATCGGCAGGCTGAAGGCTGCGCATCAAGGAACACCGCGAAGGACCGGAAGGTGTTGAATCCTACCGGTCCGGCGCGGTGCTTGCAACCTTGACCCGTGCCCCTGGGGTCGGCCCGGATGCGGCCGGTCAGCGCATATCCGCGTTCGTCAGGCGGCCTTCTTGCCGCTGGCGGCGATGGCCTTCTTGTTGACGTCGCCGATGGCCAGCTTGTTCAGCAGCGAGTCCGTGTCCTTCTCTTCCTGAAGTGTCTCGTCCAGCAACTGGGCGACCTTGTCCAGGCCGCAGGCGGTGGCATAGGCGTGCAGCGTGCCGTAGCTGGCGATCTCGTAATGCTCCACCTTCTGGGCGGCGGCGATCAGGGCGGCGTCCTGCACCTCCGGGGCGAGGCCCATTTCGAGGATTTCCTGGGCTTCGCTGATCAGCCCCTCCATCGCGTCGCAATGCTTGCCACGGGGGCGGGTGTCCAGTTCCTCGAAGACCTGCTGAAGCCGCTCGATCTGGCCGTTGGTCTGTTCGAGGTGGGTTTCGAAGGCTTGGCGGAGCTGTTCGGAATGGGCGGCCTTGATCATCTTGGGGAGGGCCTTCGTGATCTGCTTCTCGGCGTGGTAAATGTCGCGGAGATCCTCGATCAGCAGATCCTGCATCGTCTTGGCAGCCATGGTGACGGTCCTTCCTCGCTGTGGATGTCCGTCCGGCGGGCGTTTGCGGAGCGGGGAACTCCTGCGCGCCGGATCGGCAGCGTGGACAACAGCGGTGACGGCCGGGTGTTGCAGTCTCGAACGGGGATTGACCATCGGGCAAATGGGCTGACGGATGGGTGCCGAAGGAGGGTTCATATGACGGCAGGCAATGGGGATGGCGAGGTCCTGTTCGAGTTTCAGCGCGTCGGCAGCTATCTGCGGGTCACCGCCATCGACGCCCAGACCGGCGTGGAGGTGACGGTGGCCGGCCCGGCGACCGGCAGCCAGGAACTGCTGAGGCGGACGGCGATCAACAAACTGCGCTTTGTTCAGAACAAGGGGGCCCAGAACAAGGAGCCCCGGAACAAGGAGGCCAAGGCGGCACCGGACCAGAAGCCGGGCACCAAGACGCGGCCGGGCGGGCTCTACTGATCTTCGACCTGGGTCAGGGATCGGAAAAAGGCGATCGGGACAAGAAAACGCGCCGCCGGTCGGGACCGGCGGCGCGGATCGAAGTCTGGCTTTGCTGATGGTGAGCGCCGGCATGCCCCCGCCGACGGCCCAAGCTGTAACGCCGGACCGCCGGTCGTAGAGCGAACCGCTCGACCCCGACAGTAGACCTATGCCTGCCCGTTGGCACTGGCGCAGGGGGTGTAACGCTTGTAGAACCGCGCATCGCTGAACGAATGGCGCATAAGAAGGGCGTTCTTCCGCGCCGTCCGTTCGGATCGCGATCGGCGGATTTGGGCGGATCGCTTCCGGACCGGCCACGCGGGGTCGGCTGTTCTCCGGAGCAAGGGACCGAAACACCAGAGGATCGAGGCCATGGTTCGTGTGACGGCTTTCCTGCGCGTGTCACTCATGTCGACGGCGCTGGCGGCAACCCTGCTGGCTTCCCAGGCGGCGACTGCCGCCGGGCCGAATGCCGGCGCCCACGCTGCCCAGGGACAAGGCGGTCAAGGTCATGGCGGGCAGGCGGGTCCGCGGTCCGGCGGCGACAAGCAGGCCGGTCCGGCCAACGCGGCGCCGCCTTCCACTGCTCCCCAGCCGACGACGCCCGCCGCCGGCTGCGTGAAGCCGGGTGTTCCGCTGTGCATGGACGATCAGGCCACCTTCCTCAGTGCCGACAGGATGTCGTCCTGCCAGGGCGAGGTGAAGGAGTATGTCGACAAGTCGATGGCCTACCTGACCTGCCTGAATGACGAGAATATCGCCACGGGACGCGAGTTGAGCCGCAATGTCGACCGCTTCAACTGCCGCCTGTCGGGCCGGAAGGGATGCGCCAACTGAAGCGCGCCGCCCGTTGGCCGGACGGGCCCGAACATTGTGCCGGTTCTTGACGTCGACCTTCGGCGACTGTGAGAGCCGGTCGCGTCTTCAATCAATCCGATATGGCCTGTACCGGCCGGACACGCACACGGGCCGGATCCCGGGAGGGTCCGGCCCGTGCTGCATACGGACTTTACTCGTTCAGCCGGCCTTGCGGCGGGTCTGGCGGCCGGAGCTGCGGCCCAGGCCGATGCGCTTGGCGAATTCCGAACGCTGCGCCGCATAGTTCGGCGCGACCATCGGATAGTCGGGCGGAAGTCCCCAACGGGCGCGGTATTCGTCCGGCGACATGTTGTAGGTCGAGCGAAGGTGCCGTTTCAGCATCTTCAACTTCTTCCCGTCTTCCAGGCAGACGATGTATTCGGGCGTCACCGACTTGCGAATCGGAACGGCCGGCTTCAGCGGTTCCGCCGCGACCTCGCGGGGCTGACCATTCAGTCCGGTCAGCGACGAGTAGACCGTATTGATCACGTCGGGGATTTGCTGAGCAGGCAACACGTTCTTGCTGACATACGCCGATACGATGTCGGCGGTCATCCGCAGCAGCGCATTGTCCGGTACATCGGCGCGAAGCTGGTCGCTCATTGCACTGTGTCCTGGCTTTTCATTTGTCCGTAGGAACCAAGTTGCATACCGTGATTTGGGTGTCAATATAATTCCGGCAAGCGTCAAATTAGTTGCTCTTGCCAGTCAGAACAAAGGAGCAAGGTGCAAATCAGCTTTCGCTGAAAACCGTCCCCGCGTCGTGGCTGTGTCGCAGCTTTAGGGGGCGTCTAGTAAGCGCCGGCTTGCGATTTTCCGACGATAGGGATCCGGTAATTGGTTGTTTTCCCGCTCCTATAACGAATCGGCTATCTCCCTTGCTTCGGCAGCTCGGCAACGAACGGGTGAAATTCAAGTCTACACTTTCGCGGGAGTTGGGGTGTCGCGTCGTTCCGAGCCGATCGACCTCGGCGTGGATGTGACGGCGCCGGTGCGACAGGTCCCGGCAAGCCGGCCGGATCCCGCCCCCATCCTAGCCATGCATCCACGTCATGGTGTGGCTGTGGCGGTTTGCACCGACATCTGGTAGGGTGCGGGCGTCTTTCGCCGCTTCGCCCATCACCGCATCCGCGACCGCACGCACCGGAGTTTCCGTCGTCATGACCGTCAGCACTGTGGCACTCGCCTCCGATCACGCCGGCTACGAGCTGAAGGCTCAGATCGCCCGGCAACTGGAGGCCGCCGGCTACACCGTCCTCGATCTCGGCACCGACGGTCCGGCTTCGGTCGATTACCCGGATTTCGCCGCGGCGTTGGCAGCCGCCGTCACCGACGGCCGGGCGCAGCGTGGCGTGCTGATCTGCGGCAGCGGCATCGGCATCAGCATCGCCGCCAACCGCCATCCCGGCATCCGCGCCGCCCTGGTCCATGACGTCACCACCGCGCGCCTGTCGCGCGAGCACAACGACGCCAATGTGATCGCGCTGGGCGCCCGCATCATCGGGCCGGAAATCGCCAAGGATTGCGTGGACGCCTTCCTGAAGGCCGAATTCGAAGGCGGTGAGCGGCACAGCCGCCGCATCGCCAAGATGGGCTGAGCGCGCCGCTGGCGCCGCCCTGTCCCGGCCCAGCATTCGGCCGCAGAGGCCCGCAACCGGGGCGCGACAGAACCCGGACCGACCAGTATGGAAGCCGCCAGTCCGGGCCGCCCGGACCGCTTCATGCCCTTCGATGAGGAACCTTCCGCCATGACCAGCAGCAACACCGCCGAGATCGGCCGCTTCTTCGCCGCCTCGCTTGCCGAGACCGATCCCGAACTGGCCCGCGCGGTGCGCGACGAGCTGGTCCGCCAGCAGGAGCAGATCGAACTGATCGCGTCCGAGAACATCGTCTCGCAGGCGGTGCTGGAGGCGCAGGGCTCGGTCCTGACCAACAAGTATGCCGAGGGTTATCCGGGCAAGCGCTACTACGGCGGCTGCGAGTTCGTCGACGTGGCGGAGAACCTGGCGATCGAGCGCGCCTGCAAGCTGTTCGGCTGCGGGTTCGCCAACGTGCAGCCCAACTCCGGCAGCCAGGCCAACCAGGCGGTGATGCTGGCCCTGCTGCAGCCGGGCGACTGCGTGCTGGGCATGTCGTTGGCCGCCGGCGGCCACCTGACCCATGGCGCCGCACCGAACATGTCGGGCAAGTGGTTCAAGGCCGTGCAGTATGGCGTGCGCAAGGACGACCACCTGATCGACTTCGATCAGGTCGAGGCGCTGGCCCGCGAGCACAAGCCGAAGCTGATCATCGCCGGCGGCTCCGCCTATCCGCGTGTTCTCGACTATGAGCGTTTCCGCGCCATCGCGGACGAGGTCGGCGCCATCTTCATGGTGGACATCGCCCATTATGCCGGCCTGATCGCCGGCGGCGTCTATCCGAACCCGTTCCCTTACGCCGACGTCGTCACCACCACCACCCACAAGACGCTGCGCGGCCCGCGCGGCGGCATGGTGCTGACCAACAAGGAAGACATCGCCAAGAAGATCAACTCTGCGGTGTTCCCCGGCTTGCAGGGCGGCCCGCTGATGCATGTCATCGCCGCCAAGGCGGTGGCCTTCGCCGAGGCGCTGCGTCCGGAGTTCAAGACCTACGCCCAGGCGGTGGTCGACAACGCCCAGATCCTGGCCAAGACGCTGATCGCCGGCGGGCTGGACATCGTGTCGGGCGGCACCGACAGCCACATCGTGCTGGTCGACCTGCGTCCGAAGAACCTGACCGGCAAGGCGGCGGAAGCCAGCCTGGAGCATGCCGGCATGACCTGCAACAAGAACGGCGTGCCGTTCGACCCGCAGAAGCCGATGATCACCTCCGGCGTCCGTCTGGGCAGCCCGGCGGCGACCACCCGCGGTTTCGGCACCGCCGAGTTCAAACAGGTCGGCGAGATGATCGTCGAGACGCTGGACGGGCTGGCCGCCAGCAACTCCGGCGACAACACGGCGGTGGAAGCGGCGATGCGCGAGCGCGTGCGCGGCCTGTGCCGTCAGTTCCCGATCTATCCGACTCTCTGATCAGACCTTTTGCTCCGACCAAGGTGATCGACAGATGCGCTGCCCGTTCTGCGGAAACGAGGATACCCAGGTCAAGGACTCGCGCCCGACCGAAGACAACTCGGCAATCCGCCGGCGGCGCTTCTGTCCCAGTTGCAGCGCCCGCTTCACCACCTTCGAACGCGTGCAGCTGCGCGAGTTGACGGTGGTGAAGAGCAATGGCCAGCGCGAAGCCTTCGACCGCGAAAAGCTCCTGCGGTCGATGCGCATCGCGCTGCGCAAGCGCCCGATCGATGCCGACCGCATCGACCGGGTGGTGAACAGCATGGTCCGTCAGCTGGAGTCCTCCGGCGAAAGCGAGATCCCGTCGAAGCAGATCGGCGAGAAGATCATGGAGGCGCTGCAGACGATGGATCAGGTGGCGTATATCCGCTACGCCTCCGTCTACAAGGACTTCCGCGAAGCGTCGGACTTCAACGAGTTCGTGGAGCAGCTGGCGCCGGAAGCTTCGCCGGGGATTTGAGATGCTGCGGGGAAGGGGCGTGCTATCGCCCCCTCCCTAACCCTCCCCCGCTCTCAGCGGACCTACGGTCCGCCTGTCGCGTCAGCACAAAGCAAAGCTTTGTGCGAGAGCTTCGGCGGGAGAGGGGACTGCCGCCGCACTCCCGCAAAGCTCCTACCCCCTCCACCGTGATCGGAGCGACCTTTGGTCGGCCGAGGGCGGGGGAGGGTCGGGGAGGGGGCAACAGCACGCCCCCTCAATCGCTCATCACCCGAACTGGGCCAGGATCGCCAGCAGCAGGATCGCCACGATGTTGGTGATCTTGATCATCGGGTTCACCGCCGGGCCGGCGGTGTCCTTGTAGGGGTCGCCGACGGTGTCGCCGGTCACCGCCGCCTTGTGCGCGTCGGAGCCCTTGCCGCCGTGGTTGCCTTCCTCGATGTACTTCTTGGCATTGTCCCAGGCGCCGCCGCCGGACGTCATCGAAATCGCAACGAAGATGCCGGTGACGATGGTGCCCAGCAGCATCGCGCCCAGCGAGGCGAAGCCCGCCGCCTGACCGCCGATGGCGGCGATGACGAAATACAGAACCACCGGGGCCAACACCGGCAGCAGCGAGGGGATCACCATCTCCTTGATCGCCGCGCGGGTCAGCATGTCCACCGCCCGGCCGTAATCGGGCTTGGCGGTACCCTCCATGATGCCGGGGATCTCGCGGAACTGGCGGCGCACCTCCACCACCACCGACCCGGCGGCGCGGCCGACGGCGGTCATGCCCATGGCGCCGAACAGGTAGGGCAGAAGACCGCCCACCAGCAGGCCGACGACGACATAGGGGTCGTTCAGCCGGAACTCCACCGGCACATTCGGGAAGTAATGGCCCAGATCCTGGACATAGGCCGCGAACAGGACCAGCGCCGCCAGTCCGGCGGAACCGATGGCGTAACCCTTGGTCACCGCCTTGGTGGTGTTGCCGACGGCGTCCAGCGCATCGGTGGTGACGCGGATGTTGGCGGGCATGTCCGACATCTCGGCGATGCCGCCGGCATTGTCGGTGACAGGGCCATAGGCGTCGAGCGCCACCACCATGCCGGCCAGCGCCAGCATCGTCGTCGCGGCGATGCCGATGCCGAAGACGCCGGCCTGGCCATGGGCGATCAGGATGCCGGCGCAGATGACGATCACCGGCAGGGCGGTCGACTCCATGGAAACGGCCAGACCCTGGATGACGTTGGTGCCGTGTCCCGTCTCAGACGCCTTGGCGACGCTGCGCACCGGGCGGAAAGCGGTGGAGGTGTAGTATTCGGTGATCCAGACCAGCAGCCCGGTGACGCCCAGCCCGACCAGGGCGGAGACCAACAGGTTGAACCCGGTGATCGAGGTGCCGTCAGACATGGGGATCGCGCGGGTGAAGCCGAACAGGATCGCGGTGACGATCAGGATCAGCACCAGCGACAGCCCGGCCGCGACGATCAGACCCTTGTACAGCGCCTTCATGATGGCGTTGTCGGCACCGAGCTTCACCGCGAAGGTGCCGGCGACCGAGGCCAGGATGCACACCGCGCCGATCAGCAGCGGATAGACCAGCATCAGCCGCAACACGCCCCCGGAAAAGAAAATCGCCGCCAACAGCATGGTGGCGACGATCGTGACGGCGTAGGTTTCGAACAGGTCGGCGGCCATACCGGCACAGTCGCCGACATTGTCTCCGACATTGTCCGCGATGACCGCGGGGTTACGTGGGTCGTCCTCCGGGATGCCCGCCTCCACCTTGCCGACGAGGTCGGCGCCGACGTCCGCCCCCTTGGTGAAGATGCCGCCGCCCAGCCGCGCGAAGATGGAGATCAGCGACGCGCCGAAGCTGAGCGCCACGAGCGCCTCCAGGATCGTGCGGACCTCCACCGGGTCGTTGACCCGATAGATCAGCGTCAGGACGCCGAAATAGCCGCCGACGCCCAGCAGTCCCAGCCCGACCACCAGCATGCCGGTGATCGCCCCCGACTTGAAGGCGATGTCCAGCGCCGGGGCCAAACCGTTGGTCGCGGCCTGCGCCGTGCGGACGTTGGCGCGGACCGACACGTTCATGCCGACATAGCCGGCGCTGCCCGATAGCACGGCGCCGATCAAGAAGCCCAAGGCCACCGGAAAGCCCAGCGTCACCCACAGGATGACCAGCAGGACGACGCCGGCGATGGCGATGGTGGTGTATTGGCGGTTCAGATAGGCACGCGCCCCTTCCTGCACCGCTGCGGCGATGGCCTGCATCCGCTCCGACCCCGGCGAAGCGGCCATGACTTCTTTTCCGGTGCGAAAACCGTAGGCCAGCGCGAGCAGGCCGGCGGCGATGATGACGATGAACGCTAAAGCCATCGCATCCCCCGATTGATTTCAAGGTCGCGCCCAGGAAAGGCTGTCTCCCAACCGTAGTCAAATGGGGGAGAAGTCGGGCGCAAGTATTCCCGGAAAAAGCATGCTCCCGGTGCCGCCGCTTTGCAACCGCCGGCCGGCCGGACGCGGCGCGGCGAAATGGCCGTGGGGTACCCTGTCCTTTGTGGGTAGTGCCGGTCTTCTGCGCTGCACAATAAGCGGGGATTTCAGGCAAATAGGCGGGAGATCAGAGATTGCGCTGCGTAACCGCCTGAACCAGAACGTCCTGTACGGCGTCCTTGCCGATGATTTTGCCGGCTGCCTCGACCAATTTGGCCTTTACGGCAGGAATATTGACCAAAGCGCCGTTGAGGATCGACTGGTCGGCGATGCCCCCGTAAAGCGCGGTCAGGAAGGCATCGGTCAGGCGCGGCTGGTTGGCCTGGGCCAGCGGCTGCTTGTCCAGAACCACCTCGACCGCGACGACGACGGTCACGAACTGCTCGACTCGGGATGGGCCGATCATCGGCACCACCAGCGGCGGCAGGCGGACGAAGGCGGTGGGCGGCTTCGGTGGCGGCTCCACCTTCTTCGGCGGCGCGTCCGGATGTTCGGTGAAGTATTTCTGATAGACGAACCAGCCGCCGAAGCTGGCGCCGCCCAGCAGCACGATGCCCAGGACGAGAACGATCAGGGCCTTGACCACCGCAGCACACCTTCGCAGACACCGAACCGCCGCACCCTGCGCCGGTCATGCTTTCAATTGTCTTAAGGGCAGGGGGTGGAAACCCGGTCAGAAGTGGTCCCAGCCGCGGCGGGCCAGCGGCAGGGCAGCTCCGGCGGCGTCCAGCACCGTGACCTCGCCAGGCGGGCCGGGGTTGAGTTCGCCGATCTCGGTGATGGCGACTCCGCTGTCCGCGGCCAGGGCGGCGAGCGCATCGCGGGCCGACGGCGGGGCGGTGAACAGAAGCTCGTAATCGTCGCCGCCGGTAATGGCCAGGGCCAGACAGACGGGATCGCCGTCGATGGCGCCACGCGCCGCGTCCGACAGTGGGACCGTGGCGGCCCGCAGCAGGGCGGCGCAGCCCGACTCCTCACAGAGATGGCCCAGGTCGGCGACCAGCCCGTCCGACACGTCCATGGCTCCGTTGGCGAGCCCGATCAGGCGCGGCCCGACGCTCATGCGCGGGTCCGGCCGGCGCATGCGGCGCAGCAGGTGGGCGCGGGTTTGCTGATCCGGGATGTCGAGCCGGCCATAGGCGATCTCCAGCCCCAGGGCGGCGTCGCCGATGGTTCCGGTGACGAAGACGCGATCGCCCGGACGCCCACCCCAGCGCGGCAGGGCGCGCCCGGCGGGCACCAGACCGAAGGCGGTCACCGACAGGGTGATCGGGCCGGTGGTGGAGACCGAATCGCCACCGGCCAGCGCGATGCCGAATTGCCGCTGGTCCTCGCCCAACCCGGCGGCGAAGCCCTCCAGCCAGGACTCGTCCAGCCCGCGGGGCAGGGCGGTCACCAGCGTGTAGGCCAGCGGTTCCGCCCCCATGGCGGCGAGGTCGGACAGGTTGCTGCGCATCAGCTTGGCCGCGATGTCGGCCGGCGAATCGTCGGGGAAGAAATGCACCCCGGCCACCATGGCATCGGTGGTGACCACCAGTTCCCGCCCCTCCGGCACGCCGAACACGGCGGCATCGTCCCGCAGGCCGCGGGCACCGGGAAACCCGGCAGCCAGCGGCTTGAAGAAACGGGTGATGCGCCCGAACTCGCCGAGGGGCTTGGGGGTGGTCATTCTGCAAAACGACCGAAATCCCCTCTCCCCCCCGGGGAGAGGGTGAGGGGGATGGAAAGCGTGGCCTTATCGAGAGAAAACCACTTGGCAAACGCCCGTTCCCTCACCCGGCTGCTGGCGCAGCCACCCTCTCCCGCAAGCAGGCGAGGAACCGCCCCCCTCACCCGGACGGCTATCGCCGTCCGACCTCTCCCCGGGGGGGAGAGGCGGAAGCGCGGGGGGAGGTGCATTCTCACTCCTCGGCCGGGCCGCGGCCTGGGTCGGGCTTGGCGAGGTCGTCGGCGCGCAGCGCGCGGGCGACATGGTCGAGCACGCCGTTCACCATCGCCGGCTCGCGGCCGGAGAAGAAGGCGCGGGCGACGTCGACATACTCGCTGATGAGGATGCGCGGGTGGGTGTCCATATGGACCGCGATCTCATAGGCGCCGGCGCGCAGGATGGCGCGCAGCAGCAGCTCCAGCCGGTCGAGCGGGAAGCGCGGATCGAGCGCGGCGCCCAGCACCCCGTCCACCTCGGCCCGGCGATGGATCGCGCCACGGACGATGTCAGCGAACAGCTGCGGATCGCCGGAAACGAACTTGTCGCCGTCGATCTCCTCGCCCAGCCGGTGGGCGACGAACTCGCCGACGACATTCTCGACCGGGGCCTGGGCCAGATCGATCTGGTACAGCGCCTGGGTCGCGGCCAGGCGGGCGGCCTTGCGGCGCGCCTTGGCGGAGCCGCCGCCGGTCTTGTTCTTGCGGGACTTCGATTTGCCCTTGGAGTCGCCGCCCTTGGGGGCGTGATCGGGTGTCACGGGGCGGCCCGCGTCGTCGTTGCTCATGATCTGCAGTCGCTAAAAGAGAGGAGATGTCGGGGTCAGCGCGGATAGAGGCGGAATTTGCGCTTCAGGTCAATCATGTCAAGACAGGCCCGCGCGGCGCGGCCCCCCATATTGACCGATCCGACATTGGCGCGCGCCCAGGCCTGCTCGCGGTTTTCCACCGTCAGGATGCCGTTTCCAACCGCCAGACTGTAGCGCAGGGCAAGATCCTGCAGGCCGCGGGCGCTTTCGGCACAGATCGTTTCGTACCGCGTCGTCTCGCCCCGGATCACGCAGCCCAGCGCCACGTAGCCGTCGAAGCGCTTGCGGGCAGTGAAGAAGTCCATGGAGCGGATGGCGTACATAATCGCCGCCGGAAGCTCCAGACAGCCGGGCACGCCGTAGCGGATGTGGGTGGCGCCGGCGCGGTCGAGTTCCGCGACGGCGCCACGCGCCAACTCATCGGCGATGTCCTCGTGGACGCGGGCGTCCACGACCATGATATGGGGCGTGTCGGTCATCCGGCGGAGACCAGTCCCTTGTTCAATCGTCGCCCGGGTCTGTGCCGCCCGGCGTGATGGCGCGGTGGCCGACCACGGTCAGGCCGTAGCCCTCCAGCCCGATGATCGGCTTCTTGCGGTTGGACAGCAGCACCATCTTGCGGACGCCGAGATCCAGCAGGATCTGCGCGCCGATGCCGTAGTCGCGCAGTTCCGGCGCGCTGCCGGACTGGCCTTCCAGCCGGGCCTTGAGCACGGTGGACAGGCCGTTGGGGTTCGGCTCGCGCAGCAGCACGACGACGCCGCGGCCTTCCTTGGCGATCAGCTCCATCGAGGCATGGAGGTCGGCGTCGCGGCCGGAGTTGCGGTCGCCCAGCACGTCGTCCAGCACCGACTGGGCATGCATGCGCACCAGCACCGGCTCGTCGCCGGAGATGTCGCCGCGCACCAGCGCAATGTGCTCGGCATACTGGATCTTGTTGATGTAGACGTAGGACTGGAAGCGGCCGCCGAAGCGGCTGTCCAGCGTGCCGGCCAGCACCTGCTCGACGATGGTCTCGGTGCGGCGGCGGTAGGCGATCAGGTCGGCGATGGTGCCCACCTTCAGCCCGTGGAACTGGGCGAACTGCACCAGATCCGGCAGGCGGGCCATGCTGCCGTCGTCGTTCATGATCTCGCAGATCACGGCGGAGGAGGAATGGCCGGACAGCCGGGCGATGTCGACCGACGCCTCGGTATGGCCGGCGCGGACCAGCACGCCGCCGTCACGCGCCAGCAGCGGGAAGATATGGCCGGGGGTGGCGAGGTCATGCGGGCCGGACGCCGGGTCGATGGCGACCGCGATGGTGCGGGCGCGGTCGGCGGCGGAGATGCCGGTGGTCACCCCCTCGCGCGCCTCGATCGAGACGGTGAAGGCGGTCTGGTGGCGCGATGCGTTCTGCTGCGCCATCAGCGGCAGGCGCAGCCGTTCGATGTTCGGCCGGTCCATGGTGAGGCAGATCAGGCCGCGCCCATGCTTGGCCATGAAGTTCACCGCTTCCGGCGTGGCGCAGGAGGCGGGGATCACCAGATCGCCCTCGTTCTCCCGGTCCTCGTCGTCGACCAGGATGAACATTCTGCCCTGACGCGCCTCTTCGATGATCTCTTCGGCCGTCGACAGGTACTTGTGAAACTCGGACGTCATTCCTGCCCCGCGAGCCGGGCGACATAGCGCGCCAGCATATCGATTTCGAGATTGACCGGATCGCCCTCCTTCAGCCCGCCGAAAGTGGTGGCGGTCTGGGTGTGGGGGATGATGTTGACGCCGAAGCGGTTGCCCTCGACCTCGTTGACGGTCAGCGACACGCCGTCGATGGCGACCGAGCCCTTGGGCGCGATGTATTTGGCGAGAGTGGCCGGCGCCTCGAAGGTCAGGCGCAGCGATTCGCCTTCGGGGCGGATCGACAGCAGCCGGCCGACGCCGTCGACATGGCCGGACACGATGTGCCCGCCCAGCTCGTCGCCGACCTTCAGCGCGCGTTCCAGGTTGACGCGCGTGCCGGGCTCCCACCCGCCGAGCGTCGTCTTCGACAGGGTTTCCCCCGACGCCTGGATGACGTAGGTCCCCGGCCCCTTTTCGATGACCGTCAGACAGACGCCGTTGTGGGCGATGGACGCCCCGATCGCGATCGTCTCCGTGTCGAAGGCGGTCTCGATGGTGAACCGGGTGTCGCCCTGCCGCTCCACGGCCCGGACGCGCCCGACATCGGTGATGATTCCGGTGAACATGGCGGCGAATTTAGCAGGTTTCGCGGCCAGGGGAAGCGCGCGCGACACCGCAAGCAACGCAACGGTCTGTTGCGTGGTCTGGACCGGTGGCGAAACCGACGGTCAGGACGAAATGCGGCGATAGCTCTCGGCGAGATCGGCGCCGGCACTGCGGACGGCGGTGCGTTCGAAGCGCGCCATTTCGGTCAGCGCCTCGACTCCGAAGCCGGCAACCGCCGGCAGCCCGTCGCCGCCGATCAGCGACGGGGCGCGGAACCACTCCAGCCTGTCGACCAGCCCGGCACGCAGAAGGGCGCCGGCCATCGTCGCGCCACCTTCCACGAGGACGCGGGTGATGCCGCGGGAGGCGAGGGCGGAGAGGGCGGCGGCGGGATCGACGCGACCGTCGGGGGTGGCTGCGACCGGAAGTATCTCCACGCCGAGCGCGGTCAACGCCTGCGAGCTTGCGGGGTCCGGGGTGGGGCCGGTGACGACCCAGGTCGGAATGCGCTTGGCGCTGGTCGCGAGCTTCGCCGCGGGGGGGAGGCGCAGGCTGCTGTCCACCACCACGCGCACCGGGCTGCGGTCGCCGAGGCCGGGCAGGCGGCAGGTCAGTTCGGGGTCGTCGGCCAACGCGGTGCCGATGCCGACCAGGATCGCATCATGGCCGGCGCGCAGACGGTGGCCCCAGGCGCGGGCGGTCGGGCCGGTGATCCATTGCGACTCGCCGGTACAGGTGGCGATGCGGCCGTCCAGCGTGCTGGCGACTTTCAGCGTGACCAGCGGGCGGCCCAGCGTGATGCGGTTGAAGAAGCCCTCGTTGAGGGCCAGCGCCTCGGCCTCGCAAACGCCGGTGACCACCTCGATCCCGGCGTCGCGCAGACGGGCCAGCCCACCGCCGGCAACCCGCGGGTCCGGGTCCTGGCAAGCGACGACGACGCGCGCCACCTTCGCCTCCACCAGCGCCAGGGCGCAGGGCGGCGTCTTGCCATAATGGTTGCAGGGTTCGAGCGTGACGTAAGCGGTGGCGCCCTCGGTCCCGCCGGAGAGGGTGCGGGCGCGGGCCAGTGCTTCCGTCTCGGCATGGGGACGACCGCCGGGCTGGGTCCAGCCGCGGCCGATGACGGCGCGATCGCGGACCAGCACGCAGCCGACCGCCGGATTGGGCCATGTCCGCCCCAGCCCGCGCGCAGCGAGCGACAGGGCGGCTTGCATATGGCGCAGGTCGGTGTCGGGTGAAACGGACACGGTAACAGTCAGGCGATCAGCTGCCGGGGCCCTTGCCCTTGGCGTCCTTGGCCGAGAAGCGGCCGACGTTGCCCATCATCTGTTCCAGGAAGCCCATCTCGCGGCCGGCGGTGGGCGTCGAGCGCTCGACCAGATCGATGTCCTGGCCGTTCGACTTGTCCAGCGTCTTGATCTCGCGCAGGACGCCGGCATCGTCGAAGCGGGCGATGACGACGCGGCGCTCCGTCACCTCCGGCTCGAAGAAGGCGGTCTTCTCAGTCTTCTGTCCGATATAGTACCAGACATTCTGATCGAAGGTGCCCACCGAGGTCGGCGTGCCCAGAACCGCGGCGACGTCATCGCGCCGGCTCTGGCCGGGCTGCAGCTCCGCCACCAGCTGCGGGTCCGTCAGGTTGCCGCGGGTGGCGACGACGGGGGAGCAGCCGGTCGCGGCGAGGCCGGCGAACAGGACGCTTCCCAGAAGGGCGGTGCGAATGACGGCGCGCGGGGCGGAAAAGTTCGATCTGGTCATGGTGCTCGGGCTATGATGGAGCCGGCGGGGCATGGGACTGCCCGCTGACGCGGATAGTCTCTAAGGCGGGACAATCGCACCGGGCGCTTCGCCCTGTCAACGAGACTCCGATTCGGGGAAGGGCTGCCGTTCGTGTCTGAGAGCTTCATGGATCGTCTGCTGGGTCCTCTGCTGAATGGCCTGGGCGGCGGCGCGCGCGCCCGAAATGCCGAGGCGGTGGGCGGGCTGTTCACCGGCATCGTCGCCCAGGCCCGCCAGCCGGGCTTCTACGCCGCACTGGGCGTGCCGGACACTCTGGACGGCCGGTTCGAGATGGTGGCGCTGCACCTGTTCCTGGTCATGCGCCGGCTGAAGGGGCAGGGGGCGGCGGCTGCCAAACTGTCGCAGCGCCTCTACGAGACGATGGTCGACGATTTCGAGAAGTCGATCATGGAGTTGGGGGCCGGCGACAGCGGCATTGCCCGGCGCGTGAAGACGATGGCGCGCGGCATGGCCGGGCGAATCCGCGCCTATGACGAGGCGCTGGCCGAATCCGATGACGGCCGGCTGGAAGTGGCGTTGGACAACAACCTGTACGGCACGGTCGATCCGGTGCCGGACGGGGCGCTCCCCGCCATGGCCGCCTATGTGCGTGCCTGCACCGCGGCGCTCGATGCCCAGCCGCTGGAGTCGCTGATGCGCGGCGAGCTGCGCTTCGCCCCTGCTCCCGCCTGAGGGCGCACTATATATACTGCGCCTGACGGGCCGGGGGCATCGCAGAGGGCTTGCCTTTCGCGGCCGGCGGCTGCATGTGACTCAGGTGCGGGCGGGCGCCTGTTGTTCCCGCCTGTCCGTCCGTTTCGACCGCCGCCTTGGTTTCATCAGAGAGTCTTTCGCCATGAGTCCTGTGAACGGTGCCCTGCCGGCCCCGGAATTCTCGCGCATCGTCAATGCCGACGCGGTGCGCCGTGCCGACGTGACCGAGACCATCGAGGCGACGGAGACGGAGCGCCGCGCGCTCGCCGAGCGGCTGGAGCTGGAGGCGATCGGCAGCCTGACCGCCACGGTGAAGCTGCGCGCAGTGCGCGGCGGCCAGATGATCCGCGTGTCCGGCAAGCTGGAAGCCGATGTGGTCCAGACCTGCGTCGTCACGCTGGAGCCGGTGCCGGCCCATGTCAGCGAGAGTTTCGAGGCGCTGTTCGCCCCGTCCTCGATGGTCGAGGACCAGGGGCTGGAGATCGATTTCGACCCCTCTTTGTCGGACGAGGACATTCCCGAGCCGATGGAGAACAACCGAATCGACATCGGCGAGCTGACCGCGCAGCACCTGTCGCTGGGCCTCGACCCCTATCCGCATGCCGAGGGCGTGGAATTCGAGGGCTATGACGAGGGTGTTGACGGGGATCACGTCGAAGAAGACGTGGCGGAGGAGCCGGAAAAGCCGAACCCGTTCGCCGTTCTGCAACAATTGAAGCAGCAGAAGTGACTGCGGTCTTGCGTCCCCCTCGGTTCCTTGTATAAGGGCCGGCGTTTCCACCCCCTCCAATGAGCGGCGCGGGGTTGCGAAATGGGGGTTGTTCGGGCTTGCCCTTTGGGGGCATTTGCCTTATTGAATGCCGCTCGCGCTGGGCGGCCCCTGTTCGGGCCGCCCTTTCCAATGAAGAGAGTTTACGGTCATGGCTGTTCCGAAGAAGAAGACCTCCAAGTCGCGGCGCAACATGCGGCGTTCGCACCACGCTCTGCCGACCTCGGCCTACAACGAGTGCCCGAGCTGCGGTGAGCTGAAGCGCCCGCACCACGTCTGCGGGTCTTGCGGCCAGTACGACCAGCGCGAAGTGGTTCAGAGCGGCACCGCGGCCGCTTGATCCCGATCGCGTTGTCTGAGGTCCCGATGATCAGGGGCGTTTCTCGCCCCTGCCGGGGTCCTAGCCGGGGAGCCTGTTCGCGGTGAGCCAGCGCCTGACCATCGCCCTGGATGCCATGGGTGGCGATCTCGGTCCCGACATGGTCATTGCCGGGGCGGAGATCGCGCGGGAGCGCCATCCCGATGTGCGTTTTCTGCTGTATGGCGACCGGGAGCGTATCGAACCGCTGCTGAGCCAGCGGCCCGCGTTGAAGGCGGTGGCGGAGATCCGCCATACCGCCGACTTCGTGGCCGGGGACGCCAAGCCTGCGGTGGCGCTGCGCGCCGGACGCCAGTCCAGCATGAGGCTGGCCATCGACGCCGTGGCGTCGGGCGAGGCCGCCTGCGTGGTCTCGGCCGGCAACACCGGCGCCCTGATGGCAATGGCGAAGTTCGTGTTGAAGACGCTGCCGGGCATCGACCGGCCGGCGATGGCGTCCTTCTTCCCGACGCAACGGGGCGAGAGCGTGATGCTGGACCTCGGCGCCAACGCCGAATGCCAGCCGGAAAACCTCGTCCAGTTCGCCGTGATGGGGGCGGTCTTCGCGCGCGCCATCCTGGGCCTGCCGGAGCCGTCGATCGGCGTGCTGAACATCGGCTCGGAAGACATGAAGGGCAACGAGGTGGTGCGTGCCGCGGCGGCCAGCCTGCGCGACATGCCGCTGCCCGGCCGCTTCCACGGCTTCGTCGAAGGCACCGATATCGGGCTGGGCACGGTGGACGTCATCGTCACCGACGGCTTCACCGGCAATGTCGCGCTGAAGACGGCGGAGGGGACGGCCAAGCTGTTCTCCGAGTTCCTGCGCCGCACCTTCGCGACGTCCTTCCTGGCACGGATCGGCTATCTGCTGGCACGCGGCGCCTTCAAGCGCTTCCGCGAGCGGATCGACCCGCGGCGCTACAACGGCGCGATGTTCCTGGGCCTGCGCGGCGTCTGCGTGAAGAGCCATGGCGGGACCGACCCGGTCGGATTCGCCAATGCCGTCGCGGTCGCCATCAATCTGGCGACGCACGGTTTCAACGAGCGCATCAAGGAAGAGATGGGGCGCATAGCCGACGCGAACCCTCTTCCCGACACGAAGGCGGCGGCGGGCTGAACAATGGTCATGCGTTCCCGAGTTCTTGGTTGCGGTACCTTCCTGCCGGCCAACATCGTCACCAACCAGGATCTGGAACAGCGGGTCGACACGTCGGACGAGTGGATCGTCCAGCGCACCGGCATCAAGTCGCGCCACATCGCGGCGGAGGGGGAGAAGACCTCCGACCTCGCCATCGCCGCGGCGACCCGCGCGCTTGAGCATGCCGGCGTGCCGGCCGACAGCATCGACTGCATCATCCTGGCCACCACCACCCCGGACAACACCTTCCCGGCTACGGCGACCAAGGTGCAGGCGGCGCTGGGGACCAGGGGCTTTGCCATGGACATCCAGGCGGTCTGCGCCGGGTTCGTCTATGCCATGGCGGTCGCCGACAATTTCCTGCGCAACGGTCAGGCGCGCCGCGCCCTGGTGATCGGGGCGGAGACATTCTCCCGCCTGCTGGACTGGAGCGACCGCACCACCTGCGTGTTGTTCGGCGACGGCGCCGGTGCCATCGTGATGGAGGCCTATGAGGCCAAGGGCGATTCGACCGATCGCGGCGTGCTGTCCACCCATCTGCATTCCGACGGCAGCCAATACGACCTGCTCTATGTCGACGGCGGCGCTTCCTCGACCGGCACCATCGGCCATGTCCGCATGCACGGGCAGGAGATCTTCCGCCATGCCATCTCCAAGCTGTCGGCGGTGGTGGAGGAGGCTTTGGTCGCCAACGGTCTGGAGTCCACCGACATCGACTGGATGGTTCCGCACCAGGCGAACCGGCGCATCATCGACGGGTTGGCCCGCAAGATGAAGTTGTCGCCGGAAAAGGTCGTGCTGACGGTGGACCGCCACGGCAACACGTCGGCTGCGTCGATCCCGCTGGCGCTGGGCGAGGCGGTGGCCGACGGCCGGGTCAAGCGCGGCGACCTGATCCTGATGGAAGCCATCGGCGGCGGCCTGACCTGGGGTTCGGCGCTGATCCGCTGGTAAGCGGTCCCTCCTTTTTCCGCGCCTGCTTCAATGCTGCACCGCACGCCCCACCCGGCTTCGGCCGGGCTGTATGCGGCTGCCAAGCTTTTGAATTGACGGACCTTCTTTCCCCGGATTACCGTCTTCGCAATGGTTGCGGGGGGAGGTCGAACCATGTCTCAGAACACCGTCACGCGCGCCCAATTGAGCGAGGCCGTCTACCAGGAAGTCGGTCTTTCGCGCAACGAATCGGCCGATCTGGTCGAAACCGTCCTGGATGAGATTTCCGACGCGCTCGCCCGGGGGGAGATGGTGAAGATATCCTCCTTCGGCAGTTTCCAGGTTCGCCAGAAGGGCGAGCGAGTCGGCCGGAACCCCAAGACCGGGGAAGAGGTGCCGATCCTGCCGCGGCGGGTGCTGGTCTTCCGTGCCAGCCATGTGCTGAAGAACCGCATCAACGATGTCCAGGAGGGTGGGGCGCCGACGCCCGCGCGGGCTCTCTCCTGACGCCGGCCGTCCGTGATGACGCCGCTTTCAGTGGAATGGGCACCCCGTCCAACGCCGTGCCGTGCCTGTCGGCGGATCGTCGCATCCGGTCACTGCCGGGTGGCGGCCTGATCCCGTCATGAAATCCGCCACGGCCTATCGCACCATCAGCGAGGTGTCGACCGACCTGAACGTGCCCCAGCATGTGCTGCGTTTCTGGGAGACGAAGTTCCCCCAGATCCGCCCGCTGAAGCGTGGCGGCGGCCGGCGCTATTACCGGCCGGAGGATGTGGAGCTTCTGCGCCGCATCCAGGCGCTGCTGTATGAGGACCGCTATACCATCAAGGGCGTGCAGCGCCTGCTGAAGGAAGGGCGCATGTCCGACCCGACGCCACCGTTGCCCGAGGATGCCGATGAGCCCGGCGATTCCGGCGGCGGACCAGGGGGTGGTGACACGTTTGACGACGGCATCGAGGGCGGCGGCGTGGAAGACGGGCCGGACTATGGGGCGCAGCCGCCTCTGTCCGCCGCCCTGCGGCACGAGATCACCATGGTGGTGGACGAGCTGAAATCGCTGCGGTCGGTGTTGTCGCGCCTGTCCGAAATCGGGGACAAAAAAAGCTGAAAAAGCATCACGGGAGATGTTGCATCGGCAAAAGTCCGCGGCTATAGTCCCGTTCCCTTCCGGAGCCAAGCCGCAAGCACTGCGGTGAAGTTGACGGAGCGTAGCGCAGCCTGGTAGCGCATCAGACTGGGGGTCTGGGGGTCGCAGGTTCGAATCCTGTCGCTCCGACCAGTTCCGGAAGGTAGAAGAAGCCTCGAAGTCCTTGGACTTCGGGGCTTTTTTATTGCGCGCGATTTGCCCCGTCTCCGAAGCCGACCGGTAGTGGTGCGAAGCGCCATGCGCTGAAAGCATTGCACGCAATTAAATTGCACATAACTAAATACATTGCGCGCAATGGAATTGTGAGCGATGTTTGGTCTCACGAAATGAACGGCGGTTCCCCCCGCCGCCCCACCAAACAAACCCCGATATCCAGTGCAAGGAGAGCGCACCATGAAGACCCTGTATTCGACGAAGGTGTCCGCCACCGGTGGCCGTGACGGCAAGGCCGTCAGCGAGGACGGGCTGCTGTCGGTCGCTCTGGCCGCGCCGAAGGAGTTGGGCGGGCAGGGTGGGGCCACCAACCCCGAGCAGCTGTTCGCCGCCGGCTATTCCGCCTGCTTCATCGGCGCCATCAAGTTCGTCGGCAACCGCGACAAGATTGCCGTTTCGGCCGACCTGTCGGTGACGGCCACGGTGGGCATCGGTGCCCGCGACGACGGCGAGGGCTTCGGCCTGACGGTGGATTTCGTCGTGTCGCTGCCGGGCATGGACAAGGCTGCGGCGGAGGATCTGCTGGCCCGCGCCCACAAGGTCTGCCCCTACAGCCACGCCACCAAGGGCAACATCCCGGTCACCACGACAGTTGCCTGAGGCGCTTGCCCAAGGTTGTTCATAGGGTGATTGCCTGAAGCGAAACGCCTTCAGGATTGCGCCGCCGGGCTGTTGCGCGCGATTGTGCCGAACGCATGATCGATCGGCGCGCCGCAGCCCGGCGGTGCGCGCCGTTTTGAAGGTTCCGCAAAGCCATGACTGCCGACAGGAACGATCCGCTTCTGCTCTCCAACCAAGCCTGCTTCGCCCTCTACTCGGCGAATTTGGCGATGACCCGTGTCTATCGTCCGCTGCTGGAATCGCTCGGCCTGACCTACCCACAGTATCTGGCGATGTTGCTGCTGTGGGAGGAGGACGGGCAGTCGATGAAGGCGCTGGGCGAAAGGCTGGGGCTGGACAGCGGCACGCTCACCCCGCTGCTGAAGCGGATGGAAGGGCAGGGGCTGGTCACCCGCGCCCGCGATCCGCAGGATGAACGGCTTGTCCGCATTCGCCTGACTTCTGAAGGGGCGGCGTTGCGCGGCAAGGCCGCATGCCTGCCGACCCACATCGCTGCCGCTGCCGGCTGTTCGGTCGAGGAACTGGCCTCGCTGCGCGAGGCGTTGCTGAAGCTGCGCGACGATCTGAACCGGGCTGCTGACCACAACTGATCCGGCACCGTCGAAAGGGGCTGGAAATCGGCGGCCGGACGGCCTTTCCTATCCGGCCGCTCCCCGGAAGGAAGGTGCCTGCCGTGACTCCTCATTTCATCGACGACCGTCTCCGCATCCGTGCGGCCGATGCCGACGACGCACCGGACCTCGCCCGGCTGATCGACATTGCCGGCGGCGGGGTCTACGGCTTTCTGCTGGACGGGCTGATGCCGGGGCTGACGGCGGCGGAAATGCTGATGCCGGGCCTTGCCGGGCGTAGCGGTTCGCTGTCGCACCGGCAGAGCGGGGTCGCCGAACTGGATGGGCGGGTCGTCGGCGTTGCCCACGGCTATCCCACCGATTGGATCCGGACGGAGGATTACAGCGGTCTGCCGCCCGACCGCATCGCCCATATGGCCGCATTCTCCGAAACGCTGGACTGGGGCAGCTATTTCCTGTCGGCCCTGGCGGTCGATCCGGAGCAGCGGCGCCACGGCATTGCCGGGCGGTTGCTCGGCTGGTTCTACGAACGGGCGCGGACCGGCGGATTCGACCGTGTCACGCTGCATGTCTGGGCCGACAACGATCCGGCCCGTCGTCTTTATGCCGGCGAGGGGTTCGAGGAGATCGGCCGCGCCGATATCCCCTGGCACCCCCGCCTGCCGCACCAGGGCGGCAGCGTTCTGATGCGGCGCTATCTCTGAGCGGCGACCCGCAGCGGCGCGCCTTCTGCTGACAGCTCGTCGATGCGGCGCACCACCAGGTCCGGGTCGGCGTGATGCACCATATGCCCACAGTCCGGCACCCAGTGCAGGGTGCTGTTCGGCAGCACGTGATGCAGGCGGCCGCTCTGATCCTCCTGCGAAACGATGCGGTCCTCATGGCCGGCGAAGATCGCCACCGGGACGGCTACGTCGGCGTAGCGGTGCTGCAGCCGGTCGGCGGCCGGTGCCATGGTGACGCCGTCCTGGGCGTTGGCGCGCAGCTGGCCGGGGCGGGTGGTCAGGGCGGCTGGGAAGGTCTCCGTCAGATGCTCGGGGACCGGGCGGGGCGAGAACAGCGTCTTGATCATCAGCGGCATCACTGCCTTGGAGAAGGGCGGCGAGACCGTGTGGCGCAGCAGGTCGCCCAAGACCGGCGCCGCAACCGGCGCCACCATCACCGCGTCCACCCGCTTGGTCGGGAAGTAATAGCCTGCGATCAGCGCCAGCCCCTTCACCGTCCGCGGATGGTCCAGCGCCAGGGCCAGCGCCACCAGTGTCGCATAGGAATGTCCGGCGACCACCGCGTTCTCGATCCCCAAGACAGCGAAGGCTTCGGCCAGCACATCCGCCTGATCCTCCGGCGTCCAGGCGCGGTCGCGGGGGCGGTCGCTGTGGCCCATGCCGGGGCGGTCGAACGCGATGACGCGGTGGTTCTGTGCCAGCCGGTCGAACAGCCCGCTCGCCAGCCAATCGCCGAGGGCGGAGACATTTCCGTGCAGCAGCACGACCGGCGGCCCTTCGCCGGCTTCCATATAGTGCAGCCGGACGCCGTCGACGGTCACGAAGCGCCCGTCGGGTGGATAGCGCCGCTCCGCCGCACGGGCCGCCAGCGTGTTGGCGACGGCCAGCCCGCCCAAGGCCAGCGCGGTGATGCCCAGGGTCTTGAGGATGGTGGATTGGCGGTCGGTCATGGCGGTTGTCCTCTCAAGCGGCTGCTGCGATGCAGCATCGTCGAGAGGACAACCGGGGGACGGGGGAAGGGTTCCCTGGAGGTGGGGGCGTTATCCCCTCACTTCCCCGCCTTCAACTGCTCCCGCGTCAGCCAGAACACCTCGCCGAAGCTGTTGGCGGTCTGCAGCCACAGGAAGTCAAGGTGGGGATATTCCGCCTCCAGGATCTCGCGGCCGGTGCCGAACTCGCAGAGCAGGCCGCCGTCCGGCGTCAGATGCTTGGGGGCTTCCTTCAGGATGCGGCGGACGATGTCCAGCCCGTCGTCACCGCCGGCCAGCGCCATTTCCGGCTCCGCCCGGAACTCGGGCGGCAGGGCGTCCATCGCCTCGGCGTCGACATAGGGCGGATTGGTGATGATGACGTCGTATTTCCGCGTCTTCAGCGGCGCGAACAGGTCGCCCTGGTGCAGGGCGATGCGGTCCTCGAACCCGCTGTCGGCGACGTTGCGCTTGGCCACCTCCAGCGCGTCGGGCGACAGGTCGACCGCGTCCACCTGCGCTTCCGGGAAGATGCGCGCCGCCAGGATGGCGAGGCAGCCGGAACCGGTGCACAGATCCAGCACCCGCTCCACCGAGGTCGGGTCCTCGACCAGCGTGAAATCGTCGCCGCCGAACAGGTCGGAGAACAGCAACTCCCCGATGTAGGAGCGCGGGACGATCACCCGCTCGTCCACATAGAAGGGGATGCCCTGGATGTAGGCCTTGTTCAGCAGGTAGGGCGCCGGCTTGCGGGTGTCGATGCGGGCATGGAGGATGCCGGCCACCGCCTCGCGCTCCGCCGCGGTCAGCCGGGCGTCGAGATAGGGGTCGAGCTGGTCGACCGGCAGGTGCAGCGTCTCCAGCACCAGGAACACCGCCTCGTCGAAGGCCGTGGTGGTGCCGTGGCCGTAATCGAGTTCGGCCTCGTTGAAGCGGCTGACGCCGTAGCGCAGGAAATCGCGGATGGTCGACAACTCGGCCGCGGCGGCGGCGGTGGTGTGCTTGGCAGTCACGGGCGGCAGGCTCCGGTCAGGGACGGGAATGGGGTCAGAGAAGGTCCAGCACCGACTCCGGCGGCCGGCCGACGCGGGCGCGGTCACCCTTCACCACGATGGGGCGCTCGATGGCGGACGGGTTGGCGGACAGCGCGGCGATCAGCGCCTCGCCGTCCAGATCCTTGGGCAAGCCGGCCTCCGCCGCCTCCTTGGCGCGGGTGATGTCGCGCGGACCCTTGCCCAGCTTGGCGAGGATGGCGGACAGTTCCGCCGGGGAGGGCGGCGTCTTCAGATACTCGATCACCGCCGGCTCGACGCCGCGGGAGCGCAGGAGTTCCAGCGTCTCGCGCGATTTGCTGCAGCGCGGGTTGTGGTAGATCGTCACGTCGCTCATGGCGGGTTTCCAAATTGGAAGGTCGATCCGACTGATACACCCAACCCGCGCCCCGCGCCAATCCGGCATGCGGAAAGCTCTGTGGCGGCGCAACATCCGTCAGGTGACAAGGGCTGCCTTTGGTATTATTTTGCGCGCTCGCTTTTCCGTGGCCCGTTGCGCCGTTTCCGGCAGGCGGGCTGCCGATCAGTCCCGATGCCCAGATACGGATGCCGGCCGTGACCAAGCTCTCGCTCTCCAAGGACAAGATCAACATCCTTCTTCTGGAAGGTGTCCACGACAACGCCATCGACGAGCTGGCCCGCGGCGGCTACGCCTCGGTCGAGCGGCTGCCGCGCGCCCTGGACGAGGATGAGCTGCTGGAGCGCATCGGGTCCGTCCACATCCTGGGCATCCGGTCGCGCACCCATCTGACGGCCAAGGTGTTCGAGGCGGCCAACAAGCTGATCACCGTCGGCTGCTTCTGCATCGGCACCAATCAGGTCGACCTGAAGGCGGCGCGCCGCACCGGCGTCCCGGTGTTCAACGCCCCCTATTCCAACACCCGGTCGGTGGCGGAACTGGTGATCGGCGAGATCATCATGCTGATGCGCGGCATCTTCGAGAAGTCGCAGCTGGTCCATGGCGGCGGCTGGATGAAGTCGGCGAAGGACTCCTACGAGATCCGCGGCAAGACGCTGGGCATCGTCGGCTATGGCCATATCGGCACGCAGGTGTCGATCCTGGCCGAGGCGATGGGCATGCAGGTCCGCTTCTACGACGTCGTGCGCAAGCTGGCGCTCGGCAACGCCCGCGCCTGCGATTCGCTGGAGGAACTGCTGTCGGTGTCCGACGTGGTGACCCTGCATGTGCCGGACACCCCGCAGACCCGCGACATGATCGGCGAGCGCGAACTGGCAACCATGAAGAAAGGCAGCCACCTGATCAACGCCGCCCGCGGCCAAGTGGTGGACATCGAGGCGCTGGCCGCCGCGATGAACAGCGGCCACATCATCGGTGCCGCCATCGACGTCTTCCCGGTCGAGCCCGGCTCGGACAAGGAAGAGTTCCAGAGCGCGCTGCGCGGCATCAAGACCGCCATCCTGACTCCGCACATCGGCGGTTCGACGATGGAGGCGCAGGCCAACATCGGCACCGAGGTGGCGCAGAAGCTGCTAGAGTATTCGGACAACGGCTCCACCGTGGGCGCGGTCAACTTCCCGCAGGTGGCGCTGCCGGTTCAGGCCGGCTGCACCCGCTTCCTGCACGTCCACGAGAACCGGCCCGGCATCCTGCGCAAGGTGAACGAGGTGTTCTCCGGCCGCGACCTGAACATCGCCGCCCAGTATCTCCAGACCGATCCGGAGCTGGGCTATGTGGTGGTCGACGTCAACGGCGACGTCGAGGAACTGGAGGTCGTCAACGACCTGCGCGCTATCGAAGGCACGCTGAAGGCCCGCTTCCTGTTCCCGGCGCATCAGTGAGGGAGTGGGGTGACGGCGACGGTCCTTCGCTGTCACCCCGATCTTCCCCTCCATGTCTCTTGTCCGCGGACGGTTTCCTGATATCTCTATCGGGATGAACGTTCGCCTCCTGTTCCTCTTCCTTTCGGGCATGCTGCTCGTCGCCCTGCCGGCCGCTTCGCCGGCCGCCGCTCAGTCCAATGGCTGCAGCGGATTTCCGCCGACGAAGCTCGTGTTCGACAGCGTGCTGGCGCCGATCCAGCGCGACGACGGGTTGTCGATCGTGCAACTCACCCGGCTGCCGGGACGCACGCCGGGACCGGCCGGGAGTGCCGGCGGCCATGTGCTGGGGCTGACCCTGGCCCGCTATGGCGAGCAGTCGCAGGTCTCCGCCCTGTTCAGGACCATGGGCGATGGCACCTATTGCGCGTCGGCCAGCACGGTGACCATCAGCTTCGGCTTCCAGCAGCGCATCGTCCATGTCGCCAGCGAAATCCCGGTGAACTCCTGCCTGCATGGCGAGGTGCTGGCCCATGAGATGCGCCATGTCGCGGTGGACGAGGCGTTGCTGCGCGAGATGATGCCGATGATCCGCATCCGGCTGGATCAGGTGCTGGAGGGCATGGCGCCGGTGCGCTCGCGCAGTCAGGCCCAGGCGATGGCGGCGATTCGCCGGCCTCTCGAATCGGCGATGCGGCGGATCATGCAGGAGTTCGGCCGCGAGCGCGACCGCCGGCAGGCGCAGGTCGATACGGTCGAGGAGTATGAGCGCGTCAGCCGCGTCTGCAACGGCGAGGCCCGCAACTATCTGCCGAAACCCGCCCAGCGCCAGACCGTGCGCCGGGGGTAAGACACTTTCAGCGCTTGCGCCGCCGCCGGTCGGTGGCATGGCCGTCGGTGAACTCCGGCGGCTTGCGGCGGACCCAGCGGATGAAGGCGGCGATGTCGGGATGGCCGCGCAGGGCTTCGATCTCGTGGTAGTGGTCGCGCAGTTGCTGCTCGGTCAGCACCGCGTGGATCTTGGCGTGGCAGATGCGGTGCATCGTCACCGTCTCCCGTCCGCCATAGGTTCGCGGGACCAGATGGTGTTCGTTCAGGCTGGCGCCGGGGACCATCGCCCGGCCGCAGAGCGGGCAGGCGGTGCGCTCCTCCTGTGGGGCGGCGGGGATGGCGATCGGCGGGGGCGGCAGACGGCGCATGAGGTCCGGGGCAGGGGGCGGGGCGTGCCGGTGGCCTGGATGATAGGTGTCCTGGATGATATGGCGCGGTACCGACGCCGGAAAAGCCGCCTTCAATTCCCTGCGCCGGCCGTCGCGGCCGTTGGGGCGACGGGTGCAGCCTGCGCCCGCTGGCCGACCCAGACGCTGCCGAGCGCCAGCACGATCCCGGCGATCTGATAGCCGGTCAGCGATTGGCCGAGCAGCGCCCAGCCCAGAACCACCGCCGTGACCGGGCTGAGGAAACCCAGCGGCGCCACTGCGGACGGCTCCAGCCGCGACAGGCCGCGGAACCACAGGATGTAGGTCAGCGCCGCGCCGATCAGGCCAAGATAGACGAAGCCCATCAGATTGGCCGCCGTCGGCACCGGCAGCGCCGGTTCCAGAAGCAGCGCCACCGGCACCAGCAGCACCCCGCCCGCGGTCAGCTGCCAGGCCGTGAAGGTCAGTGGCGAGACCGGCGGGCGCCAGCGCCGGCTCAGCACCGTGCCCGCGGCCATCGATCCGGCGCCGGCCAGCGCCGCAAGTACGCCGATGCCGTCCAGCGTGGCGCTGGGCTTCAGCACCAGCAGGGCGACTCCGCCGATGCCGGCCAGCGCGGCGGCGACTGCCAACGGGCGGATCGGCGTGCCCAACAGCGGGCGCGACAGGGCAATGACGATCAGCGGCTGCACCGCCCCCACCGTGGCGGCGACCCCACCGGGCAGGCGGTAGGCCGACACGAACAACATCGCCCAGAAAAAGGAGAAGTTCAGCGCTCCCAGCACCAGCGAGCGTCCCCACCAGCATCCCCAGGGCAGCCGGCGCACCAGCAGCAACAGCAGAAGTCCGGCCGGCAGGGCGCGCAGCAGCGCCACCGTCATCGGGTAGCCCTGCGGCAGCAGTTCGGTGGTGACGATGTAAGTGCTGCCCCAGATCGCCGGCGCGATGGCGGTCAGCAGCAGATCGGTGGACCGGGCCATGATCCGGCGTTCCCTTTAAAGGGGGCATCAGCAAAAAGGGCGCCCCACCGGGACGCCCTCTTCAGCGGGTTGGTTCCGCGCGACCGTCAGGCCGCCTTCTTCTCGGCGATCAGTTGGACGAAGCGGTCGAACAGATAATGGCTGTCCTGCGGGCCGGGCGAGGCTTCCGGGTGGTACTGCACCGAGAAGACAGGCTTGCCCTTCAGGCGGATGCCCTCGTTGGTGCCGTCGAACAGGCTGACATGGGTGACCTCGGCGTCGGTCGGCAGAGTCTCCGGCACCACGACGAAGCCGTGGTTCTGGCTGGTGATCTCGACCCGGCCGGAGGCCAGATCCTTCACCGGATGGTTGGCGCCGCGATGGCCCTGCTGCATCTTGGTGGTCTTGGCGCCCAGCGCCAGCGACAGCATCTGATGGCCGAGGCAGATGCCGAACATCGGCACGCCGGTGTCGAGCAGGCCCTTGATGGTCGGGACGGCGTACTCGCCGGTGGCGGCGGGATCGCCGGGGCCGTTGGACAGGAAGACGCCGTCCGGCTGGTGGCGCATCACATCCTCGACCGTGGCGGTCGACGGCACCACCGTCACCTTGCAGCCGGCCGCAGCGAGGCAGCGCAGGATGTTGCGCTTGGCGCCATAGTCGATGGCGACCACATGGTACTGCGGCTTGTCCTGGGTGGCGTAGCCGCCGCCGATGGTCCAGCCGGCCTCGGTCCAGTCATAGGTCTGGCGGCAGGACACGTCCTTGGACAGATCCATGCCCTCCAGACCCGGCCAGCCCTTGGCCTTGGCGATCAGCGCCTCGATGTCGAACTTGCCGTCCGGCGCATGGGCGACGACGCCGTTCGGCGCGCCCAGGTCGCGGATGCGGCGGGTCAGGCGGCGGGTGTCGACGCCGGCCAGACCGACGAGGCCGTAGCTCTTCAGCCAGTCGTCCAGATGGCGGGTGGCGCGCCAGTTCGACGGGTCGGTGATGTCGGCGCGCAGGATCAGGCCGCGGGCGGCCGGGGTGATCGTCTCGATATCTTCGGTGTTGGCGCCGGTGTTGCCGATGTGCGGGAAGGTGAAGGTGATGATCTGGCCGGCATAGCTGGGATCGGTCAGGATCTCCTGATAGCCGGTCATGGAGGTGTTGAAGCACACCTCGCCCACCGAATCCCCCGTGGCGCCGATGCCTCGGCCGCGGAACACGGTGCCGTCGGCCAGAACAAGCACGCCGGTGTGAACCGCATTGTCGGAGGGGGGAGTGGCGAGAGTCATTCCTGTGTACCTTCCCAAAAACCGCGGCCGGCGACGGATCGGCTGATCGGCGGAACGGCGACGGCCTAGCGTCCCGCCGGGCGCGCACACGGAACCGCTCGCACCCCACCTCCGCCGGTACGGGCGGTGACGCGGGATCGAGTGGGCTTATCGGGTGGGCCGGACATCCTATATGACGATTGGATGCCGGATTTCCAGCAATAGCTTTGCAAGGCGGCCCTGAACCGGTGGCAAAGTCGGCCGGCGGCGGCTTGCAGGGCTTTTGTCAGGGCTTTTGTATGGAAATCGGCAGACGCTTTCCGGATAGTCGCCCAGTTCGGCCGGATGCCGGACACGATGAACAAGGAAGACAGGACATGACTCTGCGCACGCAGTTCAACGACTCCCTGAAGGATGCGATGCGCGCGAAGGACCAGCGCGCGGTGTCAACCCTGCGCTTGATTCTGACCGAGCTGAAGAATCGCGACATCGATGCCCGAAGCCGCGGCGTGACCGATGGCATCGACGAGGCGAGCATCCTGTCGATGCTGCAAGGGATGGTAAAGCAGCGCAACGAATCGGCGGGGATGTACGAGCAGGGCGGCCGTCCCGAGCTGGCCCAGCAGGAGCGCGAGGAGATCGCGGTCATCGAACGCTTCCTGCCCAAGCAGATGACCGACGAGGAGTCCGCCGGCGCCATCGACGCCATCGTGGCCGAGCTCGGCGCTTCCAGCATCAAGGATATGGGCAAGGTGATGGCCGAGCTGAAGGCCCGCCATGCCGGCCAGATGGACTTCGCCAAGGCCGGCGGTCTGGTGAAGGCGCGGCTTTCGGGGAAGTAAGCGGCCGGGCAGGTAAGCGACAGGTGCGGATGACGTTCGGTTCGATCGGGAGTTGGACCGACGCCGCACCCGGTCGGCGACGATTGCCCCCTTGGGGCCGGCGGTGCTGGTTCCCATACTATGCCTCTGCTATAGCCTCGCGCCCATCGCGCCCCTCCTTCGTTCCCCGGTGACCGTTCGACCATGGCCTTCCCGCCCCAATTCCTGGAAGAACTGCGCAGCCGGCTGGCCCTATCGGAAGTGGTCTCCAAGCGTCTGCGCCTGATCCGCGCCGGCCGCGAGTACAAGGCCCCCTGTCCGTTCCACAATGAGAAGTCGCCGTCCTTCTACGTCAACGACCAGAAGGGCTTCTTCCATTGCTTCGGTTGCGGCGCCCACGGCGACGTCATCGGTTTCGTCATGCGTCATGACAATCTCGGCTTCCCCGAGGCGGTCGAGCATTTGGCCGGCGAGGCCGGACTGCCGGTGCCGCGCCCGACGGAAGAGGACCGGCAGCGCTACGAGCGGCGTAAGACCCTGCACGACCTCGTCGAGCAAGCGGCCCGCTGGTTCGAGCAGCAGTTGCACGCGCCGGCCGGACGGGCGGGGCTGGATTATTTCATGCGGCGCGGTCTGGACGGCGATACCATCGCGCGATTCCGGCTGGGCTACGCGCCCGGCGACTCGAATGCGTTGCGCACTTATCTCGGCAAGCAGGGTTTTTCCGACGAGGACATGGTCAATGCCGGGCTGCTGAAGCGGCCGGACGACGGCAGGTCGCCCTACAGCTTCTTCCGCAACAGGGTGATGTTCCCGGTCACCGACCGGCGCGGGCAGGTGGTGGCCTTCGGCGGGCGAATCCTGGAGGGCGACGGGCCGAAATACGTCAACACCGCCGACACGCCGCTCTTCCATAAGGGCACGCTGCTTTACGGCCTGTCGCGGGCGCGGCAGGCGGCGGCGGACGGCAAGCCGGTGATCGTCGCCGAAGGCTATATGGACGTGATCGCCCTGGTCCGCGCCGGCTTCGAGGGTGCGGTGGCGCCGCTGGGCACCGCGCTGACCGAAACCCAGGTGCAGGAGCTGTGGAAGCTGATCCCGGCGGCGGAGAAGGTGCCGTTCCTGTGCTTCGACGGCGACAATGCCGGCCGGCGCGCGGCGTGGCGAGCCGTGGAGCGCATCCTGCCGCACCTCGCCCCCGGCCAGTCGGCCCGCGTCGCCTTCCTGCCCGAGGGCGAGGATCCCGACAGCCTGATCCGCGCGCAAGGCGCCAAGGCGATGGGCGCGGTGCTGGAGGCCGCCATCCCGCTGTCCGATGCCCTGTGGCGGATGGAGAGCGAAGGCCGGCCGACCGACACGCCGGAGGCCAAGGCGGCGGTGAAGGCGGCGCTGGAGGCCCGCGTCGCCACCATCGCCGACCGCGACGTGCAGGGCTTCTACCGGAGCGAGATGCGCCGCCGCGTCGACGAGGCCTTCGCGCCCGCGCGGCCGGCCTACAACCGTGGCCCCTGGGTGCCGGGGCAGGGGCGGGGGCGTTTCGGCGAACCGCCGCGTCGTCATGTGCCGGGCGTGCCCGGTCGCCTGACCTCCAAGCCGGTGGGGGAGGGGCGCGGCCGCGCCTCCCGCCTTGCCTCGATGCGGGAGCGGATCCTGTTGGCGACGATCATCAACCATCCCGAGCTGTTCGCCGAATTGGCCGAGCCGTTGGGGATGTTGCCGTTCGGTGACCCGGAGCTCGAAAAACTGCGCTGGGCGGTGATCGAATGTCTTTCGGACGATCGTAACCACGACTCGACACTTGACGCCGCTGCGCTTTGTCGCCACTTGTCATCCGCCGGCCATGAGACGATGGTCGGTGCTTTGCTAGGCGAGTCGACCTATGTCCATGCCGGCTTCGCCCGTCCGGATGCCTCCACGGAGGATGCCCGGAAGGGATGGTGGCCTGCGTGGCGGCATCTGCATCAAGAGCGGGTGCTCGACGATCTTAGGGAAGCGAAGGCGGCTTTGACCCGTGACAACAGCGAGGCGAACTTCGCGAGGGTCGTGGCTCTTCAGCAGGAGGTCATAAAGTCCGGGCTGGGTATGACGGATGATGGTGACTTTGACGATGTCTGACGGTTGATGGCTTGTGTCGTCGGCTGCAAGGCATCGGTTGATGAGGCACGGAATTGACAGGAAGCAGTCGACAGGACAGGGCCGCATGACAGTTTCTGTGATGGCGGGTTCTGGGTAGATACATGGTTGGGGGTGGGGCGGACGGGCCGGGCAACCGGGACCGGGCGCTCCTTTCGTCTTTTTCAATGGGGTAATGCGGGGGCACCGAACGCATGGCCACGAAAGCTGCGAACAGCGTGGAAGTTTCCGAAACGCGGGAGGAATCCGCAGACGGTCCTCTGATGGACGGCATGGGTTTGGCCGTCAAGAAGATGATCGCCCGCGGCAAGGAGCGCGGGTATGTCACCTATGACGAGCTGAACGCAGCGCTGCCGCAGGATTCGTCCTCGTCCGAGCAGATCGAAGACACGATGGCGATGCTGTCCGAGATGGGCATCAACATCGTCGAATCGGAAGAGCAGGATTCGGAGAACAGCGGCGAGGGGGCAGGCGAAGGCGAAGGCCGTTCGTCGGGCAATCTCGACGACGACGACATCGGCCGTACCGACGACCCGGTTCGCATGTACCTGCGCGAGATGGGGTCGGTCGAGCTGCTGTCGCGCGAAGGCGAAATCGCCATCGCCAAGCGGATCGAAGCCGGCCGCGAGATGATGATCGGCGCGATCTGCGAATCGCCCCTGACCATCCGCGCCATTCTGGAGTGGCATGATTCCCTTATGGAAGGGAAGATGCTGCTGCGCGACATCATCGACCTGGACGCCACCTATGGCGGCGGCCCGGACGGCGAGGAGATACCGGAAGGCCTGGCCGAGGTGGTGGAAGCCGCCGGCACCGGACCCGCGGCTGCGCCCGCCGCCGATGCGCCTGTCGGCGAGGACGGCGACGAGCCGCGTCCGCCGCGCGCCGAAGGCGAGGGCGAGGAAGGCGACGAGGGCGACGAGGGCGACAACAGCCTGTCGCTGTCCGCGATGGAAGCCGCGCTGAAGCCGCAGGTCATCGAGACCTTCGAGAACATCAAGGCGACCTACGACAAGCTGCACAAGCTGCACGAGACCCGCATGGCCGCGATGCAGCGCGGCGAGGACATGGGCAAGCAGACGGACAAGAAGTACGAAAAGCTCAAGACCGAGATGGTCGAGCTGATGAACACCGTCCGCCTGAACAACCAGCGCATCGAGCAACTGGTCGAGCAGCTTTATGGCCTGAACCGCAAGCTGACCGGTTTCGAAGGCCGCCTGCTGCGCATGGCGACCGACTGCCGCGTGAAGCGCGAGGACTTCCTGAACCAGTATTTTGGCCACGAGCTGGACCCGAACTGGCAGGAGCGCATCCGCGGCCTGAACCCCAAGACCTGGGGCAAGTTCGCCGAGAAGTACGACGGCGACATCCGCAAGACGCGCGAGTCGATCGCCCAGGTGGCTGAAGAGGCCCGCCTGCCGATCAACGAGTTCCGCCGCATCGTCTCCACCGTCCAGAAGGGCGAGAAGGAAGCGAGCCGCGCGAAGAAGGAGATGGTCGAGGCCAACCTTCGTCTCGTGATCTCCATCGCCAAGAAGTACACGAACCGCGGCCTGCAGTTCCTGGACCTGATCCAGGAGGGCAACATCGGCCTGATGAAGGCGGTGGACAAGTTCGAGTACCGGCGCGGCTACAAGTTCTCGACTTACGCCACCTGGTGGATTCGCCAGGCCATCACCCGTTCCATCGCGGACCAGGCGCGGACCATCCGCATCCCGGTCCACATGATCGAGACGATCAACAAGCTGGTCCGCACCAGCCGCCAGATGCTGCACGAGATCGGCCGCGAGCCGACCCCGGAGGAACTGGCCGAACGTCTGATGATGCCGCTGGAGAAGGTGCGCAAGGTCCTGAAGATCGCCAAGGAGCCGATCTCCCTCGAAACGCCGATCGGCGACGAGGAGGATTCGCATCTCGGCGATTTCATCGAGGACAAGAACGCGGTCCTGCCGCTGGACGCCGCCATCCAGGCGAACCTGCGCGAGACGACGACTCGCGTGCTCGCCTCGCTGACGCCGCGTGAGGAGCGTGTGCTGCGCATGCGCTTCGGCATCGGCATGAACACCGATCACACGCTGGAAGAGGTCGGCCAGCAGTTCAACGTGACCCGCGAGCGTATCCGCCAGATCGAGGCGAAGGCGCTGCGCAAGCTGAAGCACCCGTCGCGGTCGCGCAAGCTGCGCAGCTTCCTGGACACTTGATTGGGACACCTGATCCGGAAGCCGTAGCGTTCGAGACGTAGCGGGGGCCGAAAGGCCCCCGTTTTCGTTTTCGGACTTATGCGTCGGAACGATGAACGAGGGGTTGCATTTCCCCAAAGCTTTGTCGCAAAGTGCGCCCCGCGGTAGGGCCTGTAGTTCAGCGGTTAGAACGCGCCGCTCATAACGGTGTTGTCGTCGGTTCGAATCCGGCCGGGCCCACCACCTCTTCCTTCCAGCTGAATCCTCCGCCATCGTGGTGCACGCGCGCAGTCCCGGGGACTGATACCGCGAACGGTGTCGCATGAGATCATCGATCCGGCCTGCCTGAAGCCTTTTCGGCACAAGCTTGGCGGTTCGCCATAAATTTTGCTGCAAGCCTGAGAAAGTCTGGAATAAAGGATGCGCGGCGCGCGTTCGCACCCATATGCATCGGGTCTCCGCTTCGGTTGAAAGGCCGAACGGGCCGGCCCGGCCCTGGACATGCGACGCCGTGTCGTCCCGTCCGGCCTTGCGGCTGGAGGGTGAGGCCATGGCGTGAGCCGTGGCGTGATCGGTAAGGATCGGGTGCGCGGTTGAGCAAATTCGGGGTCGATCTGGAAGTCCACATCGCGTCCTTGCGGCGCTACGCGCGTGCGCTGATGCGCAACAGCGCCGATGCGGAGGATCTGGTGCAGGAAGCGCTGACGCGCGCGGTGGCGCGCGCCGACAGCTTCCAGGCGGGGACGAACCTGCGGGCATGGCTTTTCACCATCCTGCACAACGTCCACGTCAATCAGGTCCGTTCCAAGGCCGCCCGGCCGCAGGAGGTCGACGTCGACGACGTCGAATCGAAGCTGGTCACCCCGGCCCGGCAGGAAGAGCGTGTCGAGCTGCGCGAGATGTTGCGTGCGGTCGACGAGTTGCCGGAGGAACAGCGCAAGGTGCTGCTTCTGGTGGCGCTGGAGGGCCTGAAATACGACGAGGTCGCCGACATGCTCGGCGTGCCGATCGGGACCGTCATGTCGCGCCTGTCACGGGCGCGCGAGGCGGTGCGGGCGAAACTGGCGAACGAGGGTGGCGTCACCCTCCGGCGGGTGAAGTGATGAACGCGCATCAAGGCATAGGGCGGGTCACCGAGGACGAACTCCACGCATACGTGGACGGACAACTGGACGGCAGCCGCCGTCTGGCGGTGGAACGATGGCTGGCTGAGGATCCCGACGCGGCGCGCCGGGCGGATGATTACCGCGCCCAGGCGATGCTTCTGCACGAGATGTTCGACACCGTCCTGCGCGAGCCGCCGAGCGATACGGTTCAGGAACTGTCCGACAAGCTGAAGGGGCGCATCGCCTTCAACGACAACCGCCCGGCCTGGCACGCCCGCCCGCTGGTCCGGTTCGCCGCTGCGGTGATGCTGGTGGTCGCCGGTGCGGCCGGCGGCTGGATGGGCCGCGGCGCCGAACAGCAGGCCGGTGCCCCCGTCGCCCAGCAGCGCCAGACGCTCGCCACCTTCGCCCAGGAAGCCACCCAGGCACACCGCTTCTACACCTCGGATGAACGCTTCCAGGTGGAGCTTGGCGCCGACAATCAGGACGAGTTGAACGGCTGGCTGTCCAAGCGGGTCGGCCGCGACGTGTTCGGTCCCGATCTGGGCCGCGTCGGCTACCGGCTGATCGGCGGCCGGTCGCTGCCGACCGACATGGGCGCCGGCGCGCAGTACATGTACGCCAACGACGCCAACAAGCGGATCACCCTGTTCGTCGGCGCTCCGCAGAGCGGCAACCAGTCCAGCTTCAGCTTCACCCAGAACGGCGACGTCGCCACCTTCTACTGGGTGGAAGGGCAGCTGGCCTATGCACTGGCCGGCCGACTGTCGAAGGAGGAGTTGCTGGAGATCGCCAAGGCCGTCTACCAGGATGTCAAGGCCGGCCCGCCGCGCCGCGAGCCGCCGTCCGACCAGCAGCAACAGCAACAACCCCAGCCGCAGCAGCAGGAGCAGCCGGCAGGCGTGCAGCCGGTCAGCGACACGCACAAGCCGAAGGAAAGCTGAGGGGTGGGGGGCGTCTCGGGCGCCCCCTTACCGTTTCAGCAGATACGCTTTCAGCCAGTCGCGCACCTCGCGGCAGACCGCTTCGGAGGCCTCCTCCATCGCATGGCCGGTGCCGGGGACCAGGACCAGCTTCTTCGGTTCCCGCGCCTTGCGGTGGACGTGCATTGAGCAGCTGGGCGAGAGGATCTCGTCCGCCTCGCCGTGGACCAGCAGGATGGGACAGGCCAGGTCGGTCACCGGATCGGTGCCGTAACCCTGGGTCGCCAGCGTCACCACGGTGCAGACGGCGCCGCGGTTGGAGGCCGCAGCCTGGATGACCACGGCGCCGCCGAAGGAATGGCCGACCAGCGCCACATGGTGGATGCCCTGGCGGCCGAGGAAGCTCAGCCCGCACAGCACGTCGTACACCGCCTGTTCCAGGTCGCGAGGATCGCGGAACCGCAGCCGCAGCGACGCGATGCCGTCGGCGGTCAGGTCGGCGGCCAGCCGCGGATAGAGCCCGCGCGCCGGCGTGTCGAAGCCGCCGCCGACCCCGCCGACCCACAGCACCGCCAACTCCCCGTTCGGAACCGGGTAATACCGCGCCTCCACCGGCCCGCGGTCGGTTTCCAAGGATGCCGGCCGGAACCCTTCGGCGTCGGCGATACCCACGGTGGCGTCCAGAAGTGGCACGGCCGTTCTCCCTTCCGATCTTTGCTGCTGATGGTAACAATTGGAACGTCGCAGGGTTGCCGCGCATCAGGTCATGCGTAAGGCAACGAAGCCGCAACCCGGCTGTTCTCTGTCCACAGGCATTGCACAGACGGGAAAGGAGCGGCGATGGCGTCGAACAGTTTGACCGGGCAGGGCCGCTGGCCCCAGCCGGACCTCCTGCGGTCGGGCATGAGCCTGATCGGGTCGGGCGATGCCGCGACCGGCGGCCGCTGGCTCGCCATGGTGGGCGGCACCGCGCTGGGTGTGCTTGGTCTCCGGCGCTCGGGTTGGGGCGGAGCGATGCTGGCGCTGGGCGGCGCCGGCCTGTTCGCCGCGGGTGCCTTGGGTCTGCGGCCCTTCGGCGACCGCGCCTTGCGGGCGGCACCCGATCCCGGCACCTGGCGCAGCCACGATCCGGCGTCGCGCCGCCGGTCGCTGACGCCGGAACGCACGCAGGCGGTCGTGACCATCGCATCGGAACCGGGGACGGTCTTCCGCTTCTGGCGCAACTTCGCCAACCTGCCGAAGCTGATGCCGCAGTTGGAGCGGGTCGATGTGCTGTCGGCCACCGAAAGCCGATGGATCGCCATGCCCGGGGGGGCGCCGGGCGGGGAGGCGCTGAGCTGGCGCTGCGTGCTCGACCGTGTCGACGAGGACCGCTTGCTGACTTGGCACACGGTGGGCGAGACGGCGCTGCCGCACCGCGCGTCGCTGATGCTGACCCCGGCACCGGGCGATCGCGGGACGGAGGTCCGGCTGACGCTGGTCTATCGCGTCCCGGCCACGGAGGTCGCGGCGCGTCTGGGCATCACCCCGGAAGCGCAGGCGGAGGAAGCGCTGCGCCGGCTGAAGCAGCGGGTGGAGACGGGAGAGCTGTCCACCATCGACCGCCAGCCCCGCGGGAACGGCAGTGGGAATGGAGCGGCCAACGGCTCGTTCCGGGAGGCGATGGAATGAAGGCGCTCTGTTGGAACGGAACCAACGACCTGCGGGTGGAGCGCGTGCCCGACCCGGTGCTGGTCAATCCGCATGACGTGATCGTCAAGGTGGCGCTGTCGTCGGTCTGCGGGTCCGACCTGCATCTGATCGACGGCTATGTCCCCACCATGCGGCCCGGCGACATCATCGGCCACGAATTCCTGGGCGAGATCGTCGAGAAGGGGCCGGAGGTCCGCTACCTCAACCGGGGCGACCGGGTCATCACCATCTCGGTGATCGGCTGCGGCCATTGCGGCCATTGCCAGCATGGCGAAAGCTCGCTGTGTGACAACTCCAACCCCAACCCTGACTATGCCCGCACCGCCTACGGCCATTGCGGCGCCGGCATCTTCGGCTACAGCCACGCCTTCGGCGGCTATGCCGGCAGCCATGCCGAGTATGTCCGGGTGCCCTATGCCGACTTCAACGCCGTCCGCGTGCCCGACGGGGTGAGCGACGAGAAGGCGCTGTTCGTGTCCGACGCGGTGCCGACCGGCTACATGGCCGCCGACATGGCCGGCATCAAGCCGGGCGACGTGGTGGCGGTGTGGGGCTGTGGCGGCGTCGGCCAGATGGCGATCCGCAGTGCGCTGCTGCTGGGGGCGGAGCGGGTGATCGGCATCGACCGCTTCCCCGACCGGCTGCGCGCCGCCCAGATGAAGGCCGGGGCGGAGACGCTGGACTACAGCCGTGTCGACATCTTCGACGCGCTGCAGGCGATGACCGGCGGGCGCGGTCCCGATGTCTGCATCGACGCCGTCGGCATGGAGGCCGACAGCGCGTCCAACCCGGTGGAGGATCTCTATGACCGGGCCAAGCAGGCGGTCGGGCTGCAGACCGACCGGCCGGCTGTGCTGCGTCAGATGATCGAGAGTTGCCGCAAGGGAGGCACCCTGTCGATCGTCGGCGTCTATGGCGGGCTGATCGACAAGTTCCCGATGGGGGCGGCGATGAACAAGGGCCTGACCTTCCGCATGGGCCAGCAGAACGGCCAGCGCTATGCCGAGCGGCTGTTCGAGCACATCCGCAAGGGCGATCTGGACCCGTCATACCTGCTGACGCACCGGATGCCGCTGGACGAAGGACCGCAAGGCTACCGCATGTTCAAGGAGAAGACCGACAGTTGCATGCGCGTCGTCTTCGCCCTGCAAGGATAGCAGAGAAGGGAGAGCGCGATGGAACTGGTCTACGCCTATCCCGCCGAACGCGGCCGGGGTGTGGAGGCCGAGATCCTCGGCAGCCTGCGCGACCGCTTCGGCGCCGTCGTGCAGACGGGGCGGGAGGAGCGCGATGCCGAACGCGGCGATCGCACCGACGTTTTTGTGACGCTGGAGGTCGCCGAGGACAAGGTGAAAGCGGCGCTGACCGCGCTCCGCGCCCACCCGCTGGTGATCGACGCCGCCGCAGGAAGCTTCGGCGAGCGGGTTTGAGGGGGGCGGCGGTTGCCCCCTTGCGAAGTTAAACCCCCACCTATCCTCCCCCACTGGGTGGGGGAGGGACTGCCGCCGCACGTCGACAAAGCTCCAATTCCCTCCCCTGCCCAGCGGGGGAGGGGTAGGGAGAGGGCATTCGAAGCCGACACGCTCCCAAAATCCTTAGCTTCCGAAACAATTTCCCCCTTACCGCCGTGACCACACCGCCCAGTTCCTGTTGACCATGACCGTAAGGCAAGTCCGCATCACTCACCGGGGGCCAGTCGCAGTGAAGATGTCCGCCGCAGTACCGCCTGTCGAGCAGGCGCAGTCCACCGTCGAAAGGGGCTGGCCCATCGGTGTCGAACCGCTGCCCGGCGGTGCCCATGCACGGGTCTGGGCACCGAAGGCGAAGCGGGTCGAACTGGTGGTGGAGCCGGACGGGCCGGTGACGGTGCTGGATGACGAAGGGAACGGCTATTTCTCCGGCGCCGTGACGGGGCTGGAGGCCGGCGGGCTCTACCGATTCCGGCTCGATGGCGGCGGGACGCTCTATCCCGACCCGATGTCGCGCTTTCAGCCCGATGGGCCGCATGGTCCCTCGCAACTGGTCGATCCGCACCGGTTCGACTGGACCGACCGGGATTGGCGCGGCCGGTCCATCAAGGGCCAGGTGATCTACGAGATGCACATCGGCACCTTCACGCCGGAAGGCAGCTGGGACGCGGCGCTGCGGGAACTGCCGGCGCTGGCCGAACTCGGCGTCACGGTGCTGGAGTTGATGCCGGTATCGGAGTTTCCCGGCCGCTTCGGCTGGGGCTATGACGGGGTGAACCTGTTCGCGCCGACCCGGCTCTATGGCGACCCCGACGCCATGCGCCGCTTCGTGGACGGGGCGCACCGGCTTGGGCTCGCGGTCATTCTGGACGTCGTCTACAACCATTTTGGACCCGACGGCAATTACCTGAAATGCTTCGCCGACGAGTATTTCACCGACCGCTACAAGAACGACTGGGGCGAGGCGATCAATTTCGACGGTCCCGATTCCGGGCCGGTGCGGGAGTTCTTCCTGTCGAACGCCGCCTACTGGATCGAGGAATATCATCTGGATGGGCTGCGGCTGGACGCGACCCAGTCGATCTTCGACAGCGGTGAACCGCATATCCTGACGGAAATCTCCCGCACCGTGCGCAAGGCCGCCGGCGACCGCGCCGCCATCCTGGTGGGGGAGAACGAGCCGCAGCATGCCAGCATGGTGAAGCAGGCCGACGAGGGCGGCTGCGGGCTCTGCGCCATCTGGAACGACGATTTCCATCATTCGGCCATGGTGGCGCTGACCGGCCGGATGGAGGCCTACTACACCGACTATCGCGGCACGCCGCAGGAATTCGTGTCGGCGATGAAGCACGGTTTCCTCTATCAGGGGCAGTGGTATCGCTGGCAGGGCAAGCGGCGCGGCATGCCGGCCTTCGGCCTGCCGCGGCCGGCCTTCGTCACCTTCCTGCAGAACCACGACCAGATCGCCAATTCCGCCCGCGGGCTGCGCGTGCACGCGCTGACCTCGCCGGGCCGGCTGCGCGCGATGACGGCGCTCACCCTGCTGGGCCCCGGCACGCCGATGCTGTTCCAGGGGCAGGAGTTCGCGGCCGGCACGCCTTTCCTCTATTTCGCCGACCACAAGCCGGAACTGGCCGGTCTGGTGGAGAACGGACGGGCGGAGTTCCTGGCCCAGTTTCCCAGCATCGCGTCCTCGCCGATGCGCGACGGACTGCCCAAGCCGCATGCGGAGGAGAGCTTCATCCGCTGCAAGCTGGACCATGGGGAGCGGGAGACGAACGCCCATGTCTGGGCGCTGCACCGCGACCTTCTGCGCCTGCGCCGGGAGGACCGGGTCTTCGCCGCCCAGCGCGTCGGCGGGCTGGACGGAGCCGTTCTGGGGGAGGAGGCCTTCGTCCTGCGCATCTTCGGTGAGGAGGAGGGCGACGACCGGCTGCTGCTGGTCAATCTGGGGCGCGACCTGACCCTGAGTGTTCTGGCGGAGCCGCTGGTCGCGCCGCCGCGGGACGGTGCCTGGACGGTTCTGTGGTCGAGCGAGGAGCCGCTCTACGGCGGCTGCGGCACGGGGCCGGTGGAACAGCCGGGCGGTGCGTGGCGACTGCCGGGGCAAGCCGCGCTGGTTTTGGGCCCGGCGCGCGATTTTCTGACGAAAAGCGACGGCACCGGGGGCAACACAACCCCCGTCATCGTGGTTTCCAAAGGGTAGGAAACCGAAAGCAGATCGTAGGCTCACCATGGCTGATTTCGTTCGCACCCTGTCGCACGACGTGCTGGCCACCGGCCCCGACAGTACGGGAACCCGGGAATGGCTCGTCGCAAACGGCCTCGGCGGCTATGCCTCGGGCGCTGTGTCGGGGGCCGTGACCCGGCGATACCACGGGCTTCTGATCGCGGCGCTGCCGGCTCCGCTGGGCCGGGTGCTGATGTTGAGCCAGCTGAGCGACGTCGTCGTCGATGCCGACGGGCATGAATACTGGCTGAGCAGCCGCGAGGCGAACGGCGACCCGCGGGAGGATGCGCAGACCGCCGCCTTGCAGGAATTCCGCATGGAGGCGGGACTTCCCGTCTGGCGTTTCCGGGCCGGTGGTGCGGTTATCGAGAAGCAGGTCGTCCTGCCGCATGGCCAGAACATCGTCCATGTCACCTACCGCGTGCTGGAGGCCAAAGAGCCCGTGCAGCTGCGGCTGCGGCCCGTTCTGGCCTTCCGCACGCTGGAATCGGCGGTGGACCAGCCCTTGGCCGGAGCCTACCGCATCACCGCGGCGGGCCAGCGCTACGAGGTGTCGGCCGGTCCCGACCTGCCGGTTCTGCGCATGGCGATCGAGGGCGGCGACTTCCCCATGACGCTCGACGGCGGTGGTCGCAGCGAGGTCTACTACCGGGTGGAGGACGAGCGCGGCTACCAGGCCCGCGGCTCGCTGTGGACGCCCGGCTATTTCAGCGGCGAGGTCGGGGCCGGACAGAGCATCACCTTCGCCGCCGCGACCGAGGAGTGGTGGCGGCTGGAGGCGCTGCCGCCGACCGACGTGCTGGGGTTCGAGACCGAACGCCGCCGCCGCATCATCCAGAACGCCCACCCCAGCCTGCGGTACGGCGCGATGGCGGAGCTGGTGCTGTCCGCCGACAGCTTCCTGTTCGTGCCGGCCGGCCGCGTCGCCGACCAGATGCGGGCACGGGCCGAGGGGGATGAGGTGCGGACGGTGATCGCCGGCTACCACTGGTTCACCGACTGGGGCCGCGACACCATGATCGCGCTAGAGGGTCTGACGCTGGCCACCGGCCGCCACATGGAGGCGGGCTGGATCCTGCACACGTTCGGCCACTACATCCGCGACGGCCTGATCCCCAACATGTTCCCTGACGGCAAGGATCGCGGGCTGTACCACACCGCCGACGCGACGCTGTGGTTCTTCCATGCGCTGCACCGCTATCTGAGCGTCACCGGCGACCGCGACACGTTGCGCCTGCTGCTGCCCAAGCTGCGCGAGGTGATCGACTTCCACCGCCGCGGCACCCGCTTCGGCATCGGCGTCGATCCCAGGGACGGGCTGCTGCGCCAGGGGCAGGAGGGCTACCAACTGACCTGGATGGACGCCAAGGTGGACGACTGGGTCGTCACGCCGCGGCGGGGAAAGGCGGTGGAGATCAACGCGCTGTGGCACAACGCCCTGCGCCTGATGACCGACTGGCTGCGCGAGGAGGACGGCGAGGCCGCCGCCCGCCCGCTGGAGGAGTTGGCCGACCAGGCACGCGCGTCCTTCAACGCGCGGTTCTGGTGTCCGTCGGCGGGGCACCTGTTCGACGTGGTGGATGGCGAGCACGGCGACGACATCGCCTGCCGTCCCAACCAGATCTTCGCCGTCTCGCTCGACCATCCGGTGCTGGAGCGCGAGCGGTGGGAGCCGGTGGTGGAGACGGTGCGGAAGCACCTGCTGACGCCGGTCGGGCTGCGGTCGCTGGCACCCGGCTGCCGCGACTACAAGGCGAAGTATTTCGGCGACTTGCGGGCGCGCGACGCCGCCTATCACCAGGGGACCGTCTGGGGCTGGCTGATCGGCCCCTACGTCGATGCGTGGCTGAAGCTGCACCCGCAGGACAAGGAGGGAGCGCGCCGGCTGCTGGAGGGCTTCCTGCCGCATCTGGACGAGGCTGGCATCGGAACCATCAGCGAGATCTTCGATGCGGAACCCCCCTTCACCCCACGGGGCTGCATATCCCAGGCCTGGAGCGTGGCGGAGGTGCTGCGCTGTTGGGTGAAGACCGACGGCTAGGCGGGAGAAAGGTTGCGGAGCCGCTTCTCTACCAAGGTCATAGGGCGGCGGACCAAGGTCGCTCCACCCGTAACGATGGTGCAATGCCCTTGGAGGCAGTTGTCAACAGGGCACAACCGGGTGTGAAATCCAGGGGTGTTGCGGAATGTGACAGATTTCGGTTGACACGCCGGCCAAGCCCCTGGGGCTCCGAATGGAAGTTTATCGTTAAAGATCAATATCTTAACAGGAATGCCTGATTTTTGGGCAAACACCACGGGAGCCTTGAATCGCCTAGTGCGAATCGGGGCTGCCCACGGCTTGCCCACACAGTTATCCACAGCCTCTGTGGAGACCGCGGGTTCTGCCGGCGGCCATGGCTTATGGCGTGCCCACACACCGAACCCATACCTTCGATGCCTGTACTTTAGGCAGACAAGCAGCGCGGGACATGCGCAAGGGGGTAATCGGTTTGGATTTTAGCCAAGCCGGAAAAAGCATCCTATAGTTCCCGCACCGGTTCCTTCGGTACCCCGAGCAATCCAGTTGGCAATACGGTGGGATGGCCGGTCGGGTGCGGTCGAAGGGGCATGTGGAAGAACAGCCAGAACGGAGGTGCCCATGCGGAGCGTTGTGCGAGGCGTCGCCGGCATGCCGTACCCGGCGGTCCGGTCTGCGGCAATCCGGTCTGCGGCAATCCGGTCTGCGGCTGTTCGGTCTGCGACTGTTGGGGCCGATTGGCCGAAGAGCGGTGGCGAGGATGCCGGGCGGCCCCGGCAGGCGGGTGCCATGGCCCTGCTGACCACCCTCATGGGCCCGTTGCTGGCGGCGTCGGTGCTGGGTGCGCTGATCCTGCATCTGCTGGCCGGTCTGGCGGCGCGGCTTCCCGCCTCCGACGCGTTGGGAGCGCTGTCGATCATGGCCGGAATGGCGATGGTCCTCGTCACCCTGCTGCCCTTCGCTCTGCTGTCGGTCAGGCGGGCGCATCGCGCCTGGGCGGACATGCAAGGTGCGTTGCGCCGCTGAGCGTCCGCCCGCTCAGGGTTTTGCCTGAACGGATTACCCCAAAGGCAGGAATCGATTGCCCCCGGCATCGTGCCCGCGTTTAATCGCGGGCATGGACGGCAGGTGGATGGCAAATGGGCGGCACTCGCCCGTTCCCTGGCTGTGCGAGACGGTTTTCTGGGGGCGCGGGATGGGGCTTTTCGACTTCCTGAAGGTCACGGTGAAGGATCAGAAGCCGGCCAAGCCGGCCGGCCGCATGGCGGTCAGCGTCGTAGAGTGCGACGGCAAGAGCTTTCCCATCGTGTCGCTGACGCCCAAGGGTTTCGTCGCCCGTGGCTTCGACGGATCGCTGATCGTCGGACAGAATGCTCGGGTGTCGGTGCGCGTCGACGATCCGGCCGGCAAATTCGCCTTTGCCGCGACCGTCGCGGTGGTGGAGGTGAAGGGACCCACCTTCGGCGCTACCTGGGCGATCCTGCCGCCGGAGGTGGACGGGGCGATCCGGCAATATGCCCAGAACCGCAAGCAGCAGGATGCCAAGAGCGCCCGATAGGGGCGCCGGGCAGGGCGCTCCCGCTGCTTACTGGCGGTCGGCCGGGGTGCCGCCGGCGGGCGCCGGCATGCCGGCGTTGATGATCTTCGGCAGGGCCAGATTGCGGGCGCGATCCAACCATTCCGACAATGTGACGAACTCGCACCCCTTGGCCCGCAACTCCGCGATCACGCGCGGCAGAGCCTGCGCGGTGCTGGGATAGGTCGAGTGCATCAGGAAGACGTTGCCCGGCATGCCGCCCAGCTTGATCTGGCTGACGATCTTGTCGGCGTTGCGCACCTGCCAGTCGCGCGTATCGACCGACCACAGGACCGACCCCATGCGCTCCTCGCGCACGACGGTCAGAAGCTCCTCCGAATATCGGCCATAGGGCGGGCGGAACAGCACCGGATTGGCGCCGAATTCCCGCAGGATGCGGTTGGTCTCGGCGATCTCGTACCGTGCGGCCACCGCGTCCATCTTGCGCAGGTCGGAGTGGGTCAGGCTGTGGTTGCCGATCTCGTGCCCGCCGGCGACGAAATCCTGGATCAATTCGCCCTGTCGTTCGGCGATGCGGCCGACCGGGAAATAGGTGGCGCGCACGCCCTCCCGGTTCAGGATGTCCAGAACCTGCCGGGTCACCGTGCGGTGCGGCCCATCATCGAAGGTCAGGGCGCAGAGGTTCCAGTTTTCCTTCTTCAGCGTCGCCGGCATCACGTCATAGCGCGAATCCGGCATCACCGAGCGCAGCCGGCCCTTGCGGCGGCTGTGCTGCTCGATGTCCGCCATCGTGCGGGCGTCTTCCTCGTTGTAGATGATCAGCCCTTCGGCCGGCGGGGTGGCGGCGGCGACCGCCGGGGGCGGGGGCGCCAGCGGCGCGGCGGCGGCTGAGCCGATCGGCGCCAGGACGGAGGTGGTCGTTCCGGACGGCGCTTCCGGCTTGGCCGAAGGCTGCGGCTTCGCCTCGGCGGGTGCCGGGGCGGGCGGCGCCACGGCTACGGTCACGGCCGGCGGCTTGGGCGCTTCGGTCGCCGCAGGGGCCGGTGCGGTGACCATGGCAGCGGCCGGAGCCTTGGCATCGGAAGTGGCGCTGGCGGAAGCGGCCTTGGCGGTGGCGGCCGGGACGGGTGTTGCCTGAGCGGGTGTTGCCGAGGCCGGCGGACGGTCGACGATGAGGCAGCCGAAGCCGGCACCGACGATGCGGCGGCACAGCACCTTCGGATCGGTCCCGTTGGCCACCTGGGCGTAGAGCGCCACCCCCCCGGCCTCGCTCTTGCCGTCCAGCAGCGTGACGGTCGCGGTCAGGCCCGCGGCCAGTTCGGGCTGACGCTGCTGCAGGCTCTTCCAACTCCACCACGCGTCGCCGTCACGGGAATAGATGCCGAGTTGCAGAACCGGTCCGTTGGCCGGCTTGTCTTCCGCCTTCGCGGGCGCGGCACTGGATTTCTCCGGCTCCGCCTTGGCGACGGGCGGGCGCTGGGGACGGGTGTCGGGCGCGGCGGCGGCAGGCAGGGCAGGCAGGCTGAGAACGCAGGCCAGCAGCGCGGCGCTCATCAGGCCGCCGCCGGAACGGCCGGCCCGGAGCCCGGCGGCCGAAGCGGCGCCAAGGCCGCGGACGGCGCCGGCTACCCGAACGGGGGAGGCGGTGGAGACGGCGTTCGGCCAAAAGATGCGCAACATATCGGTCCCGTCGCTTGGCCCAGCCACAATTTGCGGGACCGCCGGTTGATCGCGGTGCAATATCATCCCAAAGGTATTAATTCAAACGACAAGCGGCCGAATTGGGGCAATTCGGGCGGATTTCGGGCAGGCGTTGCCATTCGGAAACGGTGGGATGCCATGCAGCCGGCCACGCGGCGCGACCGGCGCGCAAAGACGGCACCGGAACCGGCAGGGCCGTGGCGGGGTTCATTAGGGGAAACCCCAGCCGTGAAGGAGAGGACCCGTATGGCCGAGGATTTGGAAAGCCGCATCCGTCGGCGCGCGCATGAGATTTGGGAACGCGAAGGCCGGCCGGAGGGCCGCGCCGAAGCAAATTGGGAGCTGGCCAGCGAAGAGATCGCAATCCAGGACAATTACCTGGATACGCTGAAGCCCAACCCGGCCGGCGGGCCGGAGGCGACGGCGATGCGGACCGAACCGGTGGAGCCGGTGCTGGCCGTCGCCAACCAGGGCGAACAGCCGGGGCTGGCCGATCAGGGCGACGAGTTCGGCCTGCCCATGCGCGGCGACCGCGATGCCTGGCCCACGCCGGAGGAAGCGGCCTCTACCGCGGTGCCGCCGAACCGCAGCAAGAAGACTCGTCGCCGGGCGTAGCCATCACCGTCCGATCGGATGCCCCGGCCGTCAGGCCGGGGACTTCTCCGTTGCAGCCGGCCCGCCTTCGGCCGTGCCTGACTTGTCCACCTGAGCGGCTGCGCGGCCGGTGTCGGCCGGTTGGGTTTCCGGTACCTGCGCCGGAGCGGCCGCGGGCGCGATGGCCGGCGCCGCCGGATCGGGTGCGGACGAGGGAGCCGACGCGGTGGCCGGCGCGTCGTCCAGCCGGTCGTAGATGTCCGGATGCAGGCGGACGGCGCCGTCGGCTTCGACGGTCGCGATCCAATAGACGAACTGGACCGGCATCGGCGTCGCCAGCTTCACCCATTGCGGCTGCATTCTATCCAGCATGCGGTCGATCCGCGCGGGCGTCACCGTGGTGCCCTGCAGCAACAGCTCGGCGAGACGTCGCGGGTCCTCCAGCCGGACACAGCCGGAGCTGATCGAGCGAAGTTCCCGCGAGAACAGGCGCGGCTCGTTGGTGCCGTGCAGATAGATGTCGTAGGGGTTGGTCAGGTTGAAGCGGAAGCGGCCCAGCGCATTGTGGTCGCCCGGCTGCTGGACGATGCGGACCCGTCCGGGAGTGACGCCGTACCAGTCGACCGTCTCCGGAGCCACCTCCTGACCGTCGAGATAGACGATGGCGTTCTGGATGCCGGGAACCCCCTTGGCCCGCAGCATCGGCAGCTTGTCTTCCTTCAGGATGGTGGGCGGCACGGTCCAGGTCGGATTGACGATGATGTGGGTGATGCGATCGGTCAGCAGCGGCGTCTCGCGCGACGGCCGGCCGACGATGGCGCGCATCGTCAACTCCTCCTCTCCGCCGCGGACCAGCGTGGTGGTCTGGTCGGTCAGGTTCACCACCAGCACATCGTCCGGAGCGGTGTCGCGGAAGCTGCGCATGGCCGCCGCGCTCTGCCGCATCAGGCTTGCCGCCTCGGCCGGCGTGCGGTCCAGCGCGGCACGGGTACCGGCGCCGACCAGCCCGTCCGGCTTCATCCGCTGCGAAAGCTGGAAGGCCTTCACCGCATGGTCGACGTCCGTCGTGAAGGTGTCGGACAGCTTGTCTGCCGGCAGCAAGCCGAGTTCCAACAGCCGCTGGGACAGGCGGGCGACCCGCTCCCCTCGGCTTCCCAGCTTGATCGTCCCGCCTTCGCCGATGCGGGTGGAGACCTGGGCGGGAGCGCGGTCAAGTTCCGTAGCGGCGCCGTCCAGCCGGTCGGCCCATTGGGTCAGCGTGTCGCGGTAGGGCAGGGCGTCCGCCGCCGCCGGTCCGAGCAGCGCCAGCGCCGTTGCGGCAGCCATGGCCAGGACGGCCAGCTTGCGGGGCTTGCGGAGGTCTGCGGATACGGTCATGTCGGAACCCTCTGTCGCGGCGGGCCTGTTGCATCGGAAGGGGTGCGGCGCGGCCCTTATGATCAATTTATGCAACGCAATAATGGAAGGCGAGGCGTACGGCGCGAAATCTCGGCGAACACTCGTCCAGTGTGGCTTTCCCGTCGCCGTCCTATGACCTCGTCTATGCAATAAGGTCACAGTGCAAAATTTTTTGATTGCCTAGGCCGATGACCTTCCCTATACGAATAGCCGTTCGGAGACGTTTCCCGCCAGACGGAGCGCTCCGCACCAGCGTTGGTTACAAGGTTTACACCTAACGTGGGCGCCAAGCGACCCGCCAGACGCCAAACGGCCACATCGTAGAACGGCCAAAACGCAAAACGACGAGGTTCGGGGATGCTTTTGGGGGATGACGAGCGTGCCGCTCCGGCCATGGGGCGGCGCGGGTTCCTGGGTTTTGCCGCCGCGGCGGTGTCTGCGGCCGTTCCGGTCGCATCGGGGATGGTGACGAGCGTCGCGGCCAGGGTCGTGACGGGTGGCGTGGTGAGCGGCGTAACCGCGGCTCCGGTCCTTCTGGGATCGGGTTCGGCCGAAGCGGCGCCTCTGGCCGGCGGTGTCCGGCGCCTCAGCCTTCACAACATCAACACCAACGAGCGCTTCGACGGCGTCTATTGGGCCGACGGCCATTACAAGCCCGATGCCCTGCGCAAGCTGGACGTGCTCCTGCGGGACCACCGTGCCAAGCAAGTCTGCCATTACGACCCGCGCCTGTTCGATTTGCTCGCCCGCGTGCACCAGAGCGTCGGGTCCGACGATCCCTTCGAAGTGATCTGCGGCTTCCGCTCCCGCCGTACCAATGCGATGGCGCGCCGCCGGTCGCGCGGGGTGGCGAAGGAAAGCTACCATACCCGCGGCATGGCCATCGACATCCGCCTGCCCGACACACAGCTGCGCGCAATCTCCGAGACGGCGAAGGCCATGCAGGGTGGCGGCGTCGGCTTTTATCCGCGCAGTGGTTTCGTCCACCTCGACGTCGGCCCCGTGCGCAGCTGGTAAGGTCGCGCGCCAGCGCTCGCGTCCTGCCGATTGCGAACAGTCGAACTGAAAAGCCCCGCATCAGGCGATGCGGGGCTTTTCGTATAGGGCGACTGCGAAAACTCACCGCATTGGCGAAACTGGAAACGGCCCACCTTCGTCAACTGCGGGGCGACGGCTTGGACGCGCGGAGGATGTCGGTCGGATCCCACACCGCGCCATGGCGGCGGCGCTTCCCCTTGTTTTTGCCCGATGCATCGGCCGATCCGGCCGCTTTGATCCGCGGCGTGTCACTGCGGACCGCCCGGGTCGAGGCGCGGGTTCCATCCGCCTCGATCATCGTGCCTGTGGTCGCGCTGCTCCAGCCATCACCCTGGCCGGTGTCGCCGGACGGCGGAGCGCCATCGAAGGACGGCGGTTCCCCATCATCGTCGCCATCCTCGCCGGATCCCTCCGGTGGTTCCTTGATTTCAGGGGAAAGGGCAGAGAGCAGCGACAGCAGCTCGTCCGATACATGAGAGGGAGCGGCGCGCCACAGGCGCAGCAGTCGCGCCTCGCGCCGGCTGATCTGCGTGTCGTTGTCGTTGGATTCCTCGAAGCCGCGGCGGCGGCGTGATGCATCGGGATCGTTGTAGGTGTCGAAGAAGAAGCTGACCGGAACGTCCAGAACTTGGCCCAGGCGATAAAGAGTTCCGGCGGAAATGCGGTTGGAACCGCGTTCGTATTTCTGGACCTGCTGAAAGGTCAGGCCGATTGCCTCGCCCAGCTTTTCCTGGCTCATCCCCAGCAAGGTCCGGCGCATCCGCACGCGCTGCCCGACATGGGCATCCACAGACCAGGACTCCGGCGATCCGCGTCGTCCTCTTTTGCGCGCCGTCGGCTCACTCATGTCCATTGGTCTCCGATAGCCAGTCTTCCATCGCCTCTCTTTGCGAGAATGAAAAGATTGTTTGCACGTTCTTTTCCCATTTTCAAGAGAAAACTTTTGAATATTGGTATATGGGCGCCATATTCCGATAGGTATCGGTGGTATAGAAACATTCGCAGGAGTTGCTTTGTTACAGGTTTGAATTATTTCCGGCGTTGCCAGAGTCAATTCCGCAAGCGCTTTGTCCACACCCTACACCCATCCCTTTGCGGAAATCTCCGTGTCTTTCGACTCACCCAGTGGTTGGATCGATAGCTTACGAAATTCAGCCGTCAACCGTTCGAAACCAGACGGGATTAGAACTGCTACAAATGGTGATGGCAAACCTTCTGGTTGCGGCAAATAATCATGCACAAGCAAAGCAATCTTTCATATGAGTCAGGCCGATACAAGACGTCACGCGCCGTCGTGCTCAGGGCAAAGGGCGGAATCGTTGGTCAGGGAAGCGTTAATAGATAATTAACCATATCAAACGGCACTGCGGATAGGGTTCCGGTTCTGGATTCACCGGCGTTCCGGCCGTGATGCGTGACTATCCGTATCGGCCTTGACGGCGTCCTTCCTTCGGACAGGTGTCGGCGCAGCGGCAATGCCGGGTGCCCAAGGCCCGCCGGGGACGGCGAACGCCTCCACATGGTCGCGCAGCTTCTGGACCTGGGAAGGCGTGACGCTGCGGCCGAAGCGCGACTTCAACAAGGCCGCGAGCGCGCCGCGTGTCGGCCGGTCGCCGCCGGCCGAGAGGGTGCGATATACGACGAAGGCCTCGCCATAGAGCCGGATACGTTCAGGCCTGCGGCGCAACTGCACGGCCTGCGCGTCGGTGCTCCGTTCCAGATGAAGCGTCAGGCGCCGGGCGGCCTCGGCCTCGGTCAGGTCGGGCAGGGGAACCGCAGGGGAGCCGGGCGGTTCGGGACGGCCTATGGACTCGCGCAGACGGCGTCGGCGCTGGCGCTCGCGGTCGCCGGCGCGCAGCCGCTCGGCATAGGCGGGATCAGCCGCGCGGCGTTCGGTGCGGTTGCGGTTGGAGCGTACGGCGCGCTCGGCCTCGCGCGCTCTCGCCGCCGGATCGCGCAGCAGGAAGGCGAGTTCTTCCGCGGTCAGCCGCTGCTCCTCCTCCGGTGCGGGGAGGGGAGAGGCGGATGGGGGATCGTCGATGCCGCCGTCGTTGTCCATTCAAGGACAACGTTCCGCTTCCGCTTCCTGTTCCACCGATGCCGCTCTTCCATGCGGCCCCACGGATGGTCTCCCGCATGGAGTATGAGGGAGATTTCATGTCCGGGCGCCACCCCGCCCGTGCTAGACAGAGCCGGACTGAACCGGGCCGGCGCCCCGCCGCATCCGGCCAGAGTCTTGTGCCCCGTGCCATTGTGGAATCAGACCGACCATGACCCCCCGGCAAGCCCTTCAGCAGCGCCTTGCGGCCCTGGATGCCCATCTGCGCGCGGAAAACCCCAACCTGCTGCCGGTCCTTCCGACCTTCCGTGCCTTCGACCGGATCCTGGCCGGGCTGGGTCTGATAGACCGTCATGAATCGCTGACCACCCGCATTCCCTGGTGGCCGATGGTCGCGGTGCTCGGCACCTTCTCGGCCGGCAAGTCGACCTTTCTCAACGGCTATCTCGGCGAGGTCCTGCAGAACACCGGCAACCAGGCGGTCGACGACAAGTTCACCGTCATCTGCCACGGGCCGGAGACACGGAAGGAGGCGCTGCCGGGCACCGCGCTGAACGCGGACCCGCGCTTTCCCTTCTACCGCATCGCCGACGAGATCGAGAAGGTGGCGGCCGGCGAAGGCAAGCGGATCGACAATTACCTGCAGCTGAAGACGCTGGCCGGACCGCGCACCAAGGGCAAGATCTTCATCGATTCGCCCGGTTTCGACGCCGACGACCAGCGCCGCTCCGTCCTGCGGCTGGTCGACCATATCGTCGAGCTGTCGGACCTCGTGCTGGTCTTCTTCGACGCCCGCCATCCCGAACCGGGCGCCATGCAGGACACGCTGCGACATCTGGTCGCCAAGACGGTGAACCGCGCCGATGCCCGCAAGGTCTGCTACATCCTGAACCAGGTCGACACCACGGCCAAGGAAGACAATCTGGAGGCGGTGTTCGGCGCCTGGCAGCGGGCGATCGCCCAGGCCGGGCTGGTGTCGGGCCGCTTCTACGCCATCTACGACCAGCGCTCCGCCGTAGCCATCGAGGATGACGGCCGCCGGGCCCGCTACGAGGCGCGGCGCGACCATGACCTTGCCGAACTCCACACCCGCATCAACGAGGTGGAGGTCGCGCGGGCCTACCGCATCATCGGCTCCATCGACAGCCTGACCAAGGAACTGGAGGGCGAGGTAGTTCCCAAGCTGCGCGAGGCGATGGCGGCATGGCGCCGGCGGGTGCTGATCGGCGACGCGGTGTGGGGCGTGCTTCTTCTGGTGCTGCTGGGAGCCATCGTGCAGACGATGGGCGGTGGAGTCGGCGCCTTGCTCGGCTGGCTATTCGACAATCCCGACGGCGGCGTGCCGCTGCGCCTGGTCGGCACCGTCCTGCTGCTGGGCGGGCTGTTCCTGGCCGGCCACTTCAAAATCCGGCAATTCTTCGCCGGCCGCGTCGCCGCGGGCTTGGACGAACGGTTCGGCGACGTCGACCTGAACCTGCGGCAGGCCTTCCTCGCCAACACCCGCTTCTTCCGGTCGATCTTCGCCAAGCAACCGGCGGGCTGGGGCGGCAGGGCGCGCAAGGCGATCTTCGCCATCCGCGAAGCGACGGCGGTGCATGTCCAGCGCATCAACGACCTCTACACCGACCCGGCCGGCCGCCGCGCCCGGGAGGCTGCTTCCACCCCCGCCACCGCCGCGGAGTGACCGGGGAACGCCGGCCGCTCTTTACAGGGTCACGGGAAGGCCGTTAGATCCCTGGACCCTGCGGGCGATGATCAACGGTCCGCGACGGGGCGGGAGAGGGCAGGAATGGGCGTTCGATTGGCGGGCGGAAAGGTCGCGGAGAGGGCCGGCGCTGCCCTGCTGGCCCTGATGCTGGCCGTCGTTCCGGCTGTGGTGCTGCTGCTCGCCGTGCCGACCGCCGGGCAGGCGCTCGAATCCGGTGCCGAGCCTGCTCCGGCTCCCTACACCGGCCTCGACCTGGTGACCGGCGGCGACTACGCGCCCTATACGGGGGAGGAACTGCCGGGCGGCGGGCTGGTGACCGATCTGGCCCGCCGGGCCTTTGCGGTGTCCGGCCGCCAGTACGATGTTCGGTTCATGCCGTGGAAGCGCGGATATGACGGGGTGGTCGCCGGCCGCTTCCTGGCCACCTTTCCCTATGTCCGCACGCCGGAACGCGAGCAGGAGGTGCTGTTCTCCGACCCGGTGATCGAGGTGCGGCAGTTCGTCTACATGTCGAACCGTACGGCAATGACCTTTGATGGGCGGTTGGTGCGCGGCCCACGCGGCCTGGAGGGGTTCCGCGGCCGGACCGTCTGCCAAGCGGTGGGCTATGCCCTGCCGCCGGAGTTGGAGGCGCTGGTCGGGCAGGGGCAGCTGGCGCGGCAGACCCCGTCCGACCTGGGGGCCTGCGTGCGCATGGTGGCGACCGGGCGGGCCGATGCCCTCGTCATCGACGAGTACAGCGCCGCCGCCGCCATCGCCCGATCCGGGCTGGCGGACGACATCCGGGTTTCGGACCACCCCTTTGCCGTCGTCACCTTCCATCTGGTGATCGGGCGTGCCACGCCGGGAGCCGAGACGACGCTCGCCGCCTTCAACGACGGGCTCAAGGTGTTGAAGGCGCAGGGCGTCTACCGCGAATTGCTGTCCGGCCACACCATTCCGCCACCCCCCTGAGCCCCGGCGGCTTGCCGGCGCGGACGGGATGGGCGCCAGGCGGGGCGGGGGCCTGTGCCACGCTTTTCCGCGCCCAAGGCCCGCGTCGCCATGGACAGGACGGTGCTTCGTGCTATAAACGCGCGGTTTCGATCATGGGAAAAGGGGCGCGGGCCGTGGCCATCGACGCGTCGATTCTGGTCCTCAACGGGCCGAACCTCAACATGCTGGGCGTGCGGGAGCCGCAAATCTACGGGTCGATGACCCTGGACGATCTGGAGGCCGCCTGCCACGAGCGTGCCGACCAGCTGGGTCTGACCGTGGATTTCCGGCAATCCAACCACGAAGGTGAACTGGTCTCGTGGATTCAGCAGGCCCGCACGGAGAATGACGGCATCGTCATCAACGCCGGCGCCTACACCCACACCTCGGTCGCGATCATGGACAGTCTGATCCTGTCGGAACTGCCGGTGATCGAGGTCCATCTGTCGAACATCTTCAAGCGCGAGCCGGTCCGCCATCACTCCTACATCTCGCCGGTGGCGAGGGGGATGATCTGCGGGTTCGGGCCGCACGGGTATCTTCTGGCGCTGGACGCCATCGCGAACATCATCGACCGCGATTAAGGAAACGGGAACGACTGACATCATGGCGAGCTTCGACATCGACGGCGATCTGGTCCGCAAGCTGGCGGACCTCCTGCGTGAGACGGGCTTGAGCGAGATCGAGTTCGCCGAGGGCGAAAAGCGCATCCGCGTCACCCGCCCGACCGCCGCCCAGACGGTCGCCGTCCAGGCCGCCCCGGTCCTGGCGGCCGCCCCGGTCGCCGCCGCGGCGGCTCCGGCGGGCAAGCCGGTGAGCCATCCGGGTGCGGTGACCTCGCCGATGGTCGGCACCGCCTATCTGGCGGCCGAGCCGGGCGGCACGCCCTTCGTCCGTCCGGGCGACGTGGTCAAGGCCGGCCAGACCATCATGATCATCGAGGCGATGAAGGTCATGAACCCGATCAAGGCCCCGCGCGGCGGCACCGTCGCCGAGGTGCTGGTGTCCGACGCCCAGCCGGTCGAATTCGGCGAAGTTCTCCTCATCATCGAGTAAGCGGGGCATTCCCTTGGCGATGTTCGAAAAGGTCCTGATCGCGAACCGTGGTGAGATCGCTCTGCGCATCCACCGCGCCTGCCGCGAGATGGGGATCCAGACCGTGGCGGTGCATTCCACCGCCGACGCCGACGCCATGCACGTCCGCCTCGCCGACGAGAGCGTGTGCATCGGTCCGGCGTCTGCGCGCGAGAGCTACCTCAACATCCCGGCCATCCTGTCGGCGGCGTCGATCACCAATGCCGACGCCATCCATCCCGGCATCGGCTTCCTGTCCGAAAACGCCCAGTTCGCGGAGATGGTGGAGGAGCATGGCTTCACCTTCATCGGCCCGACGCCGGAGCATATCCGGATCATGGGCGACAAGGTCACCGCCAAGAAGACGGTGATGGAGCAGGGTTTGCCGGTGGTTCCCGGCTCCGACGGCCCGGTGACGACGCTGGAAGAGGCCGAGAAGGTCGCTCACGAGACCGGCTATCCGGTGCTGATCAAGGCGGCGGCCGGCGGCGGCGGGAAGGGCATGAAGGTCGCCCGCAACCCCGACCAGTTGAAGGAAGCCTATCAGCTGGCCCGTGGCGAGGCGCGCGCCGCCTTCGGCAACGACGAGGTCTATCTGGAGAAGTATCTCGGCCATCCGCGGCACATCGAGATCCAACTCCTGGGCGACACCCACGGCGCCTGCGTGCATTTCGGCGAGCGCGACTGCTCCGTCCAGCGCCGGCACCAGAAGGTGATCGAGGAGGCGCCGAGCCCGGCCCTGAACGCCGAGCAGCGCGAGTATATCGGCGCCCTGGCGGCCAAGACCGCGGCGGCCATCGGCTACCGCGGCGTCGGCACGATGGAGTTCCTGTTCGAGGATGGGCAGTTCTATTTCATCGAAATGAACACCCGCCTGCAGGTGGAACACACCATCACCGAGATGATCACCGGCATCGATCTGGTCCGCGAGCAGATCCGCGTCGCCGCCGGTGCACCGCTGGGCTACGGCCAGTCGGACATCCGTTTCGAAGGCCACGCCATCGAGTGCCGCGTGAACGCCGAGAATCCGGAGACCTTCATGCCGTCGCCGGGCAAGATCGACGGCTACCACGCGCCGGGCGGCCTGGGCGTGCGCGTCGATTCGGCGCTTTATGACGGCTACCGCGTGCCGTCGCATTACGACAGCCTGATCGCCAAGCTGGTCGTCCACGGCACCACCCGCAACGAGTGCCTGATGCGGCTGCGCCGTTCGATCGAGGAGTACGTGATCGGCGGCATCCAGACCACGCTGCCGCTGCATGACCGCATCATCGCCCAGCAGGCCTTCATCGACGGCAATTACGACATCCATTGGCTGGAACAACTGATGGCCAAGTCCTGATCAACCGTCGGCTCCGGCTGTATAGTGATAGACGCTGCGACAATGCGCCGCGGTTCTGAAGCCCCTCCCTCAAGTCGAGAGAGGGGCTTTTTCTTTATAAGCACCTTCTTTTGAAAGAGAGCCGTCACCCTTGGTGCCGGGTTGATAGTTTGCATTTTAGGAATCCGGCCGATCTCTCGCGTTTTTATTCGCAAACTGCGACGCCGGCTGCATTTCCCGGCGAGTGCCGGTGCATGCCCGCCGCCGTCCGGCCCTTGGAGTTCATGAGGGTTTTCCCCGAAGGCCGTTTACCGGCCAGGCTGGTGTACATGGCACGCCACTTGCTCTTTTGATCTGGGTCAGTGCGGACCGGTATCCACCCAGGGTAGATGAACAGGCTCCCCGCTCTCCGTACCCAGCAATCGCCCGGTCCGGCGGTGTCGCGCCGTCCTGTTCGTGCCCCCCTGTCTCAAGCCCTTTGTTCGACGAGGCTCCGTCCATGCGCGTGAACGAACCGATCACCGACCGCGAAATCGTGATGGAGGACGGCGTCCTGCTGGTGTCGCGTACCGACACCGGCGGGCGCATCACCTTCGTCAACAAGGCCTTTGTCGACATCAGCGGCTATACGGAGGCCGAACTGATCGGGGCGCCGCACAACCTGATCCGCCACCCCCACATGCCGAAGGAGGCCTTCGCCGATTTGTGGGCGACGATCAAGGACGGGCGGCCGTGGGAAGGGCTGGTGAAGAACCGCACCAAGTCCGGCGACTTCTACTGGGTGCGTGCCAACGTCACGCCGGTGATCGAGGACGGCAAGGTGACCGGCTTCATCTCCATCCGCACCAAGCCATCGCGCGATCAGGTGGCGGCGACGGAGCGGCTCTATGCCGACATCCGCGAGGGCCGGGCGCGTCATCTGACGGTGCGCGACGGGCAGGCGGTGGGCCGTGGCGCCGGTGCGGCGTTCCGGCGCTGGACGGCGAGCGTGACCGGCCGGCTGACCCTGATCTTCGCCTTCATGATCCTGGCGATGCTTGCGGTCGGCGGCGTCACCCTGCGCGGCATGGCCGACAGCAACGCCTCGCTGAAGACGGTGTATGAGGATCGGACAGTGCCGGCGGTGCAGATCGGCGAGATTCTGGACCACATGCGCGACAATGTGCAAACGCTGCAGCGCCTGATCATCGACACCCGCGACGGCACCGACGCCAAGGTGACGGCGGGGCGCGAGGCGCGGATCACCGGCAACGTCGCCACCATCGACCGGCTGTGGGCGGATTATCTCACCACCTATCTGACGCCGGAAGAGGCGGCGCTGGTTGACCGTTTCGCCAAGCAGCGCGCCGCCTTCCTGAACGACGGGCTGAAGCCGGCGGTGGAACTGGCGCGCCAGGGCGATTCGCTGCGGCTGGAGGTGCTGGTGCGCGACCGGGTCGAACCGCTGTTCCAGGCCGCCTTCCAGACCAACAAGGAGCTGCTGCAGTTGCAGCTGACCGTGGCGAAGGCGGAGTATGAAGGCGCTCTGGAGGACTTCCGCTGGCATCTGGTGTTCGCCGTGGCCGCCGGGATGGGCGTGCTGGCGGCGGCGGTGTTGTGCGGGCTTCTGCTTCTGCGCACGGTGCGCCGGCCGTTGGCCGACTTCTCCGGTGATTTCGACGCCATCGCCCGCAACGACCAGACCCACATCATCGACCTGCCGGCGGCGGCCGAGTTCCATCCCGTCGCCGGCCAGTTGCGCGGGCTGAAGGCCCGGCTCTGCTACGCGGTGCAGGAGCGTGTCGAGCGCGCGCGGCAGGCGGACGAGGAGCGGCGCCGGGCGCTGGAGGCCATGGCCTCCACCGTGGAGCGCGAGGCCGGCCGCGCGGTGGAGGAGGTAGCCCAGCGAACCGGCGCCATGGCCAACGAAGCCGAAGGCATGTCCGGTTCCGCCGAGCGGGTCAGCATCAACGCCCAGACCGTGGCGTCCGCCGCCGGTCAGGCGCTGGCCAATGCGCAGACCGTCGCCGCCGCCAGCGAGCAACTGGCCGCGTCGATCCGCGAAATCTCGTCGCAGATCGCCCATTCCAGCGCGGTAACCCGCCGCGCGGTGGAAAGCGGCCACCACACCCAGACCACCATCCGCTCGCTCTCGGAAACGGTGGCAAAGGTGGGCGACGTGGTGAACCTGATCCAGTCCATCGCCGGCCAGACCAACCTGCTGGCGCTGAACGCCACCATCGAGGCGGCGCGGGCGGGGGAGGCCGGAAAGGGCTTTGCCGTCGTGGCGCAGGAGGTGAAGAACCTCGCCAACCAGACCGCGTCCTCGACCGAGGAGATCACCCGTCAGATCACCGCCATCCAGGCCGTGACCGACGAGGCCGTGAAGGCGGTGGAGGAGATCGGCCACACCATCGCCGAGATCGACCACATCTCCGGGTCCATCGCCGCCGCGATGGAGGAGCAGTCGGCCGCCACCCAGGAAATCAGCCGCAATGTGGTTGAGACCTCGACCGCCGCGCAAGAGGTTTCGTTCCGCATCGCCGCGGTGTCCGAGGAAGCCGACCGCACCGGCGAACAGGCCACCCACGTCAAGAACGGTTCCGGCGATGTCGCCCGCTCCATCGAGTCCCTGCGGCAGGTCCTGGTGCGCATCGTCCGCACCTCCACCGGCGACGCCGACCGCCGGCGCAAGCCGCGCTATCAGGTGGAAGAGACGGGAACGCTTCTGATCGGCAGCGACCGTCTGGCGGTGACCGTCCGCAACCTGTCCATCGGCGGCGCCATGATCGACCCGGTGACCGCGACCGACGGCCGTTCGCTCGCCGGCACCATCGGCCATCTGCGCCTCGACCGCTACGGGGCGGAGGCGGCGGTCGTGGTCAAGGCGGTGGAACACAACCGCATCCATCTGGCCTTCGAGGCGGATAGCATGTCGCGGGACTTCAGCCGTGCGGTGGAAATCGCCACCAAGGATCGCGCACCCGTCGATGTGGCCGCCTGAACTATTCAGCGACATCCCATCATTCAGCGTTGGTAATGGTTAAGCATCTTCTTCTTCCTGCCCAGTGAAGACTGAAGCCCTGTGACAATTTCGCAAGGGATTGCTTCGAGGTTGAAGGAGTATGCTTGCCGTACTGCCGGGGGATGCGCGTTTTTCCGCAACTTCTTCCGGGTGAATGGAAACGAGGTCCGACCGCAACCATGGTCGAAGCAACCACACTCGAAGCAACCACGCTGCGCGCCCTCCCGGACGCCGGCGCGACGGCCGGCACCGCCGCGCCGACGCTCCGCACCCGCCTGAAATGGCGTCGCGGCAGGCTGGCCACGGCGGTGCCGCGCCTGCATCTGGCGACCGACGCCGCCGGCGACGGGATCTGGGATTGGGATCTCGCGACTGATGCGGTCTGGTACAGTCCGGGTTGGCAGACGATGCTGGGCTTCTCGCCGGGCGAGGTGACGCCGCATCTCGATTTCTGGTGTTCCCGCGTCCATCCCGAAGACCTGCCGCTGGCCCAGGCGGCGCTCCAGGCGCATTTTTCCGGCGAACGGCCATTCTACGAGTGCGAGCACCGTGTCCGCGCCAAATCGGGGGACTGGCTGTGGATCCTCGACCGCGGACGGGTGGTGTCCTGGGATGCGGAGGGCCGGCCGCGCCGCATGATCGGGACCCATGTCGACGTCACCGCCCGCAAGCGGATGGAGGAGGAGCTTGCCGAAAGCCGGCTGCAGCTTGACGCCATCCTCGACAATGCCCCGGTCGGCGTGCTGCTGGTCGACGGCGACCGGGTGATTCGCCGGGTCAACAAGGCGGCGGCCGCCACCTTCCGGTACCGGATGGAGGACATCGTAGGCTGCAGCTCCCGCATCATCTACGGCGATGACGGGGTGTTCGAGGATGTGGGCCGGCGCGCCTATCCGCGGATGCAGTCGGGCGGCCAGTTCGACGAGGAGGTGGCGATGCGCCGGGCCGACGGCGCCGACATCCGCTGCCGCCTGATCGGCCGGCCGGTGAAGACGGGCGACCCGGCACGCGGTTTCGTCTGGGTGGTGGAGGACGTTACGGTGCGCTGGCGCGCCGAACAGGCGCTGAACGACCGCGCCGGATTCCAGCGCGTGCTGCTGGACACGGTGCCGGTGCCGATCTTCGTCCAGGACGTCATGGGCCATTACGTGGACGCCAACGACGCCTTCGAACGCTGGATGGGCATCGACCGGCAGGCCCTTTTCGGCCGCACCGTCTTCGACCTGGCCCCGCCGCACGTCGCCGAGGCCGACGAGGCGGTCGACAAGGCGCTGCTGGCCGACCAGAAGCCGCAGAGCTACGAAACCCAGCTGCGCTGTGCCGACGGAACGCTGCGCGACGTGCTGTTCTCCAAAGCCGTCTATTGCCGCACCGGCGGCAAGCCGGCCGGCATCGTCGGCGCGGTGATGGACATCAGCGAGCGCAAGCATGCCGAGCAGGCACTGCTGGAGCGCCAGCAGCTGTTCGAGCAGATCTTCGTCGCCAGCTGTGCGGTGAAGCTGCTGGTCGACCCGGCGGACGGAAGGATCGTCGATGCCAACCCGGCGGCGGCGGAGTTCTACGGCCATCCGCTCGACCGGCTGCGCAGCATGCACATCCACGACATCAACGTGGCGCCGCGCGGGGAGGTGGAGCGGGAACTGCAACAGGCCCACAACGCCGAACGCAAGCATTTCCAGTTCCGCCACCGGCTGGCCTCCGGCGACGTCCGCGACGTCGAGGTCTATATCAGCAACATCATTGTCCATGGCCGCACGCTGCTGATGTCGCTGATCCACGACATCACCGAACGCTGCATCGCGGAGGAGGCTCTGCGCGGCAAGACCAGCGAGTTGGAGCGATCCAACGCCGAACTGGAGGCCTTCGCCTATGTCGCCTCCCACGACCTGCGCCAGCCGCTGCGCGTCATAACCAGCTACCTGACCCTGCTGGAGCGGGGCTTGGCCAAGTCGCTGGACGAGGAGGGCCGGGAGTGCATCGACTTCGCCCGCGACGGCGCCCAGCGCATGGACCGGCTGATCGTCGACCTGCTGGAGTACTCGCGGGTCGGGCGCAAGGCCAAGCCCTTCCGGCCGGTGCCGCTGGACGAACCGCTGCGGCTGGCTCTGCTGAACCTGGAGGTCGCGGTCCAGGATGCCGGGGCCACGGTCACGGTGGGCGGGCAGGACGGTGCCGCGCTTCCGGTGGTGGCCGGCGACGACAACGAGTTGATGCGGCTGTTCCAGAACCTGATCGGCAATGCGGTGAAGTACCGCGAGCCCGGCCGCCCGCCGGTGGTGCGCGTCACCGTGGCTTCTGGCCGGTCTTTGGGCCGGCAGGGCGGTGCGCCGGTGGTGCGCATCGACATTCGCGACAACGGCATCGGCATCGCCGCGGAGGACCGCGACCGCGTCTTCGGCATCTTCCAGCGGCTGCACCGCCGCGACGAGTATGAGGGCACGGGCGTCGGGCTGGCCGTCTGCAAGAAGGTGGTCGAGCATCACGGCGGCCAGCTGTGGGTGGAAGGCCCGCCGGACGACGACCTGCGCGATGCGGACGGGCGGCCCTGCGGAAGCCTGTTCCGCATGGTCCTGCCGGCCATGGCGTCTCCGGCGGCCCCGGCGGACGCGAATGGGGAGGCACGGGACCGGCGATGACGGCGGAGCCCCTGATCGCGCCGCGCCCGCCGGTGCCGGCCGTCCTGCGCCGCCTGATCGCGGGCGGCCAGCGGATTTGGAAAGCCGCCGCCGTCCAGGCCGCGGTGACGCTGGTGCTTGCGCTGGCCTATCTGTGGATGGGCGACGTCTACATCCGCGTCCTGGTGGCCGAACACCGGGCGAATGCGGCGCTCACCGCCTCGTCGATGGCCAGCACACTGTCCAGCGCGCTGAACGAGCGTCTGGCGCTGGTCCGTGGCCTGACCGCCTTCGTCGAAGTGGCGGCCGCGGCCGGCAGCCTCACCGATCAGTTCCCGCGGTATGCGGAGGGGCTGCGGCGTTCGGTGGTGGGGGTGCGCAACATCTCCGCCGCCCCCGACTTCGTCGTCCGCATCGTCTATCCGGTCGAAGGCAACGAGAAGGTGCTGGGCAACGATCTGCTGAAGGACGCGCGGCCCGGATTCGCCGAAACGGTGCAGCGCGCCATCATCAGCCGCGACGTGACCATCCACGGTCCCGTCGCCCTGCTCCAGGGCGGGCAGGGGCTGATCGCCCGGCAGATCGTCTACGGGCCGGGCAAACCCTGGGGAGCGGTCGGACTGGTGTTCGATGTCGGCGCCATCCTCGGCGAGGTGCGCTTCGACCGGGTGCCGCCGCATCTGGGCTTCGCCATCGTGACCGACATCGGCCAGCAGGTGGCGGGCGACGCGCTGGCGCTGAAGGGCGATCCGCTGGTGGAGCGGATCAACCTGCCGGACGGCCATTGGGAACTGGCGCTGGCCCCGCGCACCAGCTGGGAGGGTCTCGCCTATGCCGACCCGACCTTCCGCGGATTCCAGGCGGCCTTCCTGCTGCTGGCCCTGCTGATCGAGGCGCTGACCTTCATGGCGGTCAGCCGCCGCTACACGCTGGAACGGCAGGTCGACCTGCGCACCGCCGAGTTGGGACGGGCCAAGAACGAGCTGGAGCAGTTCGCCTACGCCACCGCCCACGATCTGCAGGAGCCGTTGCGCGCCATCGCCAGCTATGCCCAGCTTCTGGAGAAGCAGCAGAGGGGCAAGCTGGACGAGGAGAGCGCCGGCTTCATCCGCGAGATCGTCGACGGGGCGGGGCGGCTGAAGATGCTGCTGCGCGACGTCCAGCTGTTCCTGGCGGAGGACCGGGTGCCGCTCGGCTGCGGCACGGTCGCGGCCGGGGACGCGCTGCAGGCGGCGCTGACCGCGCTGAAACGGCGCATCGCCGATGCCGGCGCCACCGTCACCGTGGGCGAACTGCCGGCGGTGCAGGCGGACGAGCGGCGCCTGCGCGAGATCTTCATCGTGCTGATCGCCAATGCGGTCGAATACCGCCACCCCTACCGCGCGGCGGAGGTGCATGTCTCCGGCCGGCGGATCGACGGCTATGACGTGATCGACGTGCGCGACAACGGCATCGGCATCGAGCCGCGCTACCGCGACCAGATCTTCGAGGTGTTCCGCCGCCTGCATTCGCGCGACGAGCATCCCGGCACCGGCATGGGGCTCGCAATCGCCCGCAAGATGGTGGAGCGGCTGGGCGGCCGGATCACCGTCGTCTCCAGCCCCGGCGTCGGCAGCACCTTTTCCATCCATCTGCCCCATCCCGCCTTCCGAGGATTCCCCTGATGCAGGACCTGACGACTCCCTTCGAGATCCTGCTGGTCGAGGACGACCCGGCCGACGCCGGCCTCGCCAAGCGTGCGCTGCGCGACGGCCGCATCCTGTGCAACGTCGGCCATGTCCGCGACGGCGTGGAGGCGATGGAGTATCTGCGCCGCCAAGGCCCGTTCGCCGGCGCCACCCGGCCCGATCTGATCCTGCTGGACCTGAACATGCCGCGAATGGACGGCCGCGAGGTCCTGCAGGAGCTGAAGGCGGACGAGGAGTTGAAGACCATTCCGGTGGTGATCCTCACCACCTCCGACGTCGACCGCGACGTGAACGCCAGCTATCTGCTGGGTGCCAACAGCTTCATCACCAAACCGATGGACATGGACGCCTTCTTCGACGCGGTGAAGAGCATCGAGGAATACTGGTTCCGCGTCGTCCGGCTGCCACGGTGAAGGAGGCCAGACATGTCCATCGCCTTACCGGCCAAGCCCGCCCAGTCCCACAGCCCCGAGCCGGAGGAGGGACGCACCGCCATCCTGCTGGTCGAGGATGACGACGCCGATGCGCGTCTGGTGACCCGCTCGCTGACGCCCTATGCCCGCCGCTCCACCGTGGCGCGAGCCACCTCGCTGAAGGAGGCGCGGGCCTGGCTGCACCGCAATGCCTGCGATGTCGTGCTGCTCGACCTGTCGCTGCCCGACAGCTTCGGGCTGGAGACGGTGACCCGCCTGCATGCCGACGCGCCGTCGCTGCCGCTGGTGGTGCTGACCGGCTATGACGACGAGGATTTCGCGCTGGAAATCCTGGCCCACGGCGCTCAGGACTATCTGGTGAAGGGGCAGACCGACGGGCCGCTGATGTGGCGCGCCGTTCAGCACGCCATGGCCCGCAAGCGGCTGGAGGAGGAGCTGCGCCTGTCGGAAGAGCGGCTGCAGGGCATCATCGGGCTGGCGCAGGACGCCATCCTGACCACCGACGAGAACCTGAACATCACCCTGTTCAACCGGGCGGCGGAAAGCCTGTTCGGCTACGATGCCGACGACATCCTGGGGCGGCCGCTGTCGCTGCTGATCCCCGAACGCTTCCGCCCCGACCACGAGGTCCACATCGCCGGATTCGCCGCGTCGGAGATGCAGGCGCAGGTGATGACCAACCGGCGCGAGGTGCAGGGGCTGACCGCCGACGGACGGGAGTTCCCGGCCGAGGTGTCGATCGCCAAGCTGCACCATGCCCGCGGCCTGCTGTTCACCGCCGTCATCCGCGACGTGTCGGAGCGCATGCGGGTGGAGAGCGAGCTTCGCCGCATGGCGACCACCGATCCGCTGACCGGGCTGAACAACCGCCGCCGCTTCATGGAACTGGCGGAGGTCGAGATGGCGCGGCTGCGCCGCTATGGCCGGCCGGTGTCGGTGCTGATGCTGGACATCGACCGCTTCAAGGCGATCAACGACACCCATGGCCATGCCGTCGGGGACCGGGCGCTGGTCCGGCTGGCGGAGGTCTGCCGCGCCGAATTGCGCGACACCGACCATGTCGGCCGGGTGGGCGGAGAGGAGTTCGCGATCATCCTGCCCGAAACCCCGCTGGAGTCGGCGACCGAGGTGGCGGAACGGCTGCGCCAGCGTCTGGCCGTGGCTGACGTAGCGCTGCAGACAGGCGGCCAATCCGGCGGCGGGACGCTGCGCATGACGGTCAGCATCGGCGTCGCCATGTGCGGTGACGAGGACGCCAGCATCGAGCGCGCATTGGGCCGCGCCGACCGCGCGCTGTACGAGGCGAAATCGCTGGGTCGCAACCGCGTCGTCGTCAGCGACGGCTATCCCGGCCCGGCCTTCGCCACCGCATCCATCCCCACCTCCATCGCGAGCTGACGGCATGTCAGAGGAAAAATGGCCGAAGGAATGATGACGGACACCTCCGGCCAGGACGGGGTGCTGCTAGTCTCCGGCGACGCGTTGCGCATACGGCAGCTCGCCATGGCGCTGGGCGGCATTCCCCCGCGGGTGGATACGGTCGAAGCGGCGCTGGACCGTCTGCGCGGCGGTGCAGCGCCAGGCGACGGCGTGGTCGTGATCGACGCCGCCGGCAGTGTTGCCGATGTCGCCCCCGGTCATGCCGCGGTCGAGGCGCTGGTCCGGCTGGACCGGGTCCCCGCCGTGCTGGTGCTGTTGCCGGATGGGCATGAAGAGGCCGCGGCATCCTTCATCGCGGCCGGCGCGCAGGATGCGCTGCCGGCCGGTGATGCAGCCGCCCTGCGCCGCGCCATCGCCGCCGCCCGTCGGCGTCAGGCACGGGAAAACCGCCTGCGTGCGGCTCTGGCCGGGGCGGAGCGGGCAGGGGGTGAGGCGGCGTCGCTGTTCGACGCCACCGCCGCCGCGGTGGAGGCGGCGCTCGATCCCATACTGGCGCTGACCGCCGCTGCGCTGGAATCGCCTCTGCTGCCGAGCCAGCAGGACCGGCTGACCGGTGTCCGGGCGGCGGGATCCACCCTGCGCACCGCGCTGTCGGCCCTGCGTCCGGCGAAGCCGGAAACCGCGGCGGCGGAGATGCTGACCCTCGGCGATCTGGCGGCCGGTGCGAAGGCGGTCGCGGTGGATGGGGACGCCGACCAACGGTTCATCGGCGATGCGGGCGGGTTGCGCTCCCTGCTGGTCCTCCTGACGGCGGAGACGGGGGCGGAGCTGTCGCTGTCTCTTCAGCCGGCGGGGGAGGCGACCGAGCTGTTCCTCCGCCGCCGGGGCGTGCCGCGGCTGCGCCCGCTGGCGCTGGCGGTGGCCGGACCGCAAGTCCGGCGGCTGGGAGGGCGCCTGCTTGCAGACGGCGCGGCTGGCGCAGTTGCGGATGGCGGTGCCGGGGAATGGCTGACCGCCCTAATCCCCGTGCAGTTGCCGGCCCGTCCCGCTGCGCCGCCGGCCGCCCTTTCGGTCCTGCTGGTGGAGGACAACCCGATCGGCCGGCTGGTCGCCGCCGGCTTCTTCAAGGCGCTGGGCCATGCGGTGACGACGGCGGAGGACGGAGCCCAGGGCGTCGCCGCGGCGACCGAACGGCGGTTCGACCTGATCGTGATGGACGTGCAGATGCCGGTGATGGATGGCCATGAGGCATCGCGCGCCATCCGTGCGCTGCCGGGCGAGGCGGGCCGTGTGCCGATCGTGGCTCTGACCGCCGGCACGGATGCCGAGGATGACGCCCAGTGCCGCGCCGCCGGAATGGACGATTGCCTGCACAAGCCGCTGACCATGGATCGGTTGGGCGCCGTGCTGGAGCGCCTGTTCCCCGGCCGAGTCGCGCCGCGTGGCTGATGTTGGCCCGATACAGATTGTCGAAAATTTTACAGACCTAAAACCATATTCCACCTGACGGTAACCGGCCTTCGGTTGCCCGCCGCCGATTCGGACGGTATCAGTGGAAAGCGGCGAATTGGCTGGAGGATCGGGGGATGGATATGCAGACGATCGACTACTCCCGGCACCGCATCCTGGTCGTCGAGGACCAGCCCTTCGTCCGCCGCACCATCGTCCAGATCCTGGGCCAGATCGGCTTCCGCGACGTCGCCGAGGCCGACAATGGCGAGTCGGCGATGTACGAGTGCATCCGCGTCAACCCCGACCTGATCGTCTGCGACATCGACATGAAGCCGGTCTCCGGCCTTCAATTCCTGGCCCATCTGCGCGCCAGCACCGAGGCTGCCAACCCGCGGGCCCCGGTGGTCTTCCTGACCAACCACACCGAATCCGAGATCGTGAAACAGGCGATGGCGCTGGGCGTCAACGGCTTCGTGGTCAAACCCCCATCCTTCGCCGCGCTGAAGGAGCGGATGGACAGGCTGCTGGGGGGACGGTGAGGCTCCGTGCGGGCATTCTGACGCTTGCGCTTGTCCTGGCGGCCTGCTCGGGAGAGCCGTCGGAAGGCGACATGCGCAAGCTGGTGGAGACGCACACCCGCCGCACGCTGGAGCGGCAGGGGAATGCCGGCTTCCGCGCCTTCGACAATTTCCGCAAGCAGGGCTGCGTCGAAGCGAAGCTGAAGAACGGGCAGGATGGCAGCGGGCAGTATGACTGCTATTATGCCGCCACCTTCGTGCCGCAGTCCGGGCAGCAGCCGCTGACCGTCAACGGCAAGGGGCGCTTCCGCCGCACCGACAAGGGAATGGCCTTCGAGGATCTCGGCGCCCAGCCGCGCTGAAGCCCTTCAGCCGCCGCGGGCGAGGCGCGACAGGGTCGCCAGCGGATCGCCGGTCTCCTCGCCGAAGCAGACCTCCACGTCGTCGCACACCTCGCAGTTGGGCGACTTGCACAGCATCAGCCCCTCGCGCTCGCAAAGCTGCCGGTAGAAGAACTTCTTCCACTTCATGTCGCCGGCATTCAGTGCCACCAGCGCCGGGAAATGGCGGCGGAACATCGTGTTCAGTTCGCCCCGGTCGTGGAACCCCATGTCCTGCCACAGATGGTTCGGCTCCAGCGACCGGCGGGCCAGGATGGCGGCCAGCCAGCGCTCCTCATCCGTGCCGCGCGCGCCATGGTCGATCAGGAAAGCGCGCAGGTCGGCCTCCTCGATGGCATCCTCGCCGGCATCCGCCTCAATGGGGAGGGATGCGACGGCGGCGGCGAAATGCGGGGCGTGGCGGGCCGCCATCTCCGCAAGGTCGGCCTTGGTCAGGGCGAGCGTCTGGGGCATCGTCCGAGCCCTATCCGCGGCGGCAAGCGCCAGGATGCGGCCGAAGATCATGCGGTCGGCGGCGGGATCGTCTGGGTCCGTGCAATCCGGAGCGCAGGCAGGCGAATGGGCTGAGAGCTTGGACATGTCCATCTCCACCGGCTGTGAGCACCCGCGACGCCTGCTATCCTGACCCAGGATGCTGCATGTGCGAAAGGCGCTCCCCGGGCCGGCGGCCTGCGGCATTGCGCCGCATCCTTCCGGGCATCATCCCAGTCGGGCCATCGCCTCAGTCGAGACGGGCGTGAATCTCCTCGGCGAAGCGTTCGAAGAAGGCGGCCAGCACCCGGTCGGTCTTGGCCTGCACCAGCTTCGCCGCCAGCCGGCCGACGGCCCCGCCCAGCGCAACCGTCAGGCTGTAGGTCAGCAGGGTGCGTCCGCCGCCATCCTCCACCAGGATCACCAGCGCCTCGCCCTTCACGGCGCCGGCCAGCCCGCCGTTGCCCTGGGCGATCAGCCGGTAGCGGTGGAGGCCATCCTCCGGCTCCAGTTTCAGCCGGCCGGAGAAGCGCGCCTTCATCGGCCCCAGCGTGGTCCGCACCCGCGCGGCGTAGTCGGTGGGGGAAAGCCGCTCCATCTCTTCCAGCACGGGGATGCAGCGCATCAGCACCGCCGGGTCGCAGAGCGCCGCGAACACGCGGTCGCGCGGCCCGGGGACGCTGTGGGTACCGGTGATGTCCATGCGCCGTCTTCCTCTTTCGCATTCCCGCAGGTTCGCAATCCCGGCGCAACGGCCGGGCAGACACATCTGGTATTGATTGCGGCCGGAACCAAGCCGCTGAACGCCACCAGGAGGACGGATCCCATGCGACAAGCCGCCACGATGCTGACGATCGCCACCCGCGGCACCGGACTGGTCGAGGTGACGGCCCCGGTGCGGCGCTGGGTGGCGGAGCAGGGGATGGTCACCGGCCTGCTGACGGTCTTCTGCCGCCATACCTCGGCCTCCCTGACCATCCAGGAGAATGCCGATCCCGACGTGCAGGCCGACCTGCTTCGCTTCTTCCGCCGGCTGGTGGCGGAGGATCCGTCGCTCTACGAACACACCACCGAGGGGCCGGACGACATGCCAGCCCATATCCGCTCCGCGCTGACCGGCGTCAGCCTGTCGATCCCGGTGATGGAAGGGGAGCCGGTGCTGGGCACCTGGCAGGGCATCTACCTGTTCGAACACCGTGCGCGGCCGCACCGGCGCGAGATCGCCCTGCACCTGCTGGGGGACTGAGGCGGTTGGGGGAGAGGAACGGGCAGTCCGTCTGAAATATCTTTCATCCCGTCGCAAGGCGCCGGTCAACGGCGGCACCCTAGATTGCGGACAACACCGGACAGCCGGAACCGCATCACTGGAGCGTCGTCGTCATGACCACCATTCCCTCCACCACGCCGAACCGTGCGAACCGCCTGCGCCGCACCGTCGCCGCCCTGCTGCTGGGCTCCACGGTGCTGACGGGACCGGCGCTGGCCGGATGGGCGGCATCGCATGCCCAGCAGGCGGCCACGCCGCCCGCCGTGACGATGCTGCAGGACACGCCCTCCACCTTCGCCGATCTCGCCGCCAAGGTCAGCCCGGCCGTCGTCAACATCGCCGCGACGCAGGAGGCCAAGGCCGAACCGCGGGCGCAGCGCGGCCCCGGCATCCCCGGCTTCCCGCCGGGCTCGCCCTTCGAGGAGTTCTTCCGCCAGTTCCAGGACCAGATGGGTCGGAACGGCGGCCCGGACGGCGGTCAGGACGGCGGTCAGGATGACCAGAGCCCGGGACCGCGCGGCAAGAGCGGGGCGCTCGGCTCCGGCTTCATCATCGATCCGGCCGGCTTCGTCGTGACCAACAACCACGTCATCGACGGCGCCAGCGAGATCACCGTCACCCTGCAGGACGGCACCGCCATGCCGGCCAAGGTGATCGGCCGCGACGCCAAGACCGACATCGCCCTGCTGAAGGTGGAGCCGAAGAAGCCGCTGCCGTCGGTCGACTGGGCCGACAGCGACAAGACCCGCGTCGGCGACTGGGTGATGGCGGTCGGCAATCCGTTCGGGCTGGGCGGCACCGTCACCAAGGGCATCGTGTCGGCCCGCGGTCGCGACATCCACAGCGGTCCGTATGACGACTACTTCCAGCTCGACGCCGCCATCAACCGCGGCAATTCCGGCGGTCCGACCTTCGACCTCGCCGGCCGGGTGATCGGCATCAACACCGCCATCTACTCCCCCAATGGCGGCTCGGTCGGCATCGGCTTCGCCATCCCGTCCAACCTCGCCAAGGACGTGGTGGCCCAGTTGAAGGAGTCCGGCAAGGTCGAGCGCGGCTGGCTCGGCGTGAAGATCCAGGAGGTGACGCCGGACATCGCCGACAGCGTCGGCCTGCCCGCCGCCAAGGGTGCCCTGGTGGCCGACGTTACCGCCGACAGCCCGGCCCAGCGCGCCGGGTTGCGCCAGGGCGACGTGGTGCTGAGCTATGCCGGCAAGCCGGTCAACAGCCTGCGCGACCTGACCCGCAACGTCGCCGACACCAAGCCCGGCGACACCGTCGAACTGAAGGTCCTGCGCGGCGGCCGTGAGACGGCGGTGCAGGTCCGCATCGACCGCCTGAGCGAGCAGCCGCAGGTCGCGTCGGCCGACACCGACGGCGGGACCGGCACCGGCCCTCAGGCCGAGGCCGCACCGGTCAAGGGGCTGAAGCTCGCCCCGCTGGATCAGGCGGCGCGCAAGCGTCTGGGCATCGCCGACGATGTCCAGGGCGTGGTGGTGGTCGGACTGTCGGGCAGCGTCGACGTGCCGATCCGTCCCGGCGACGTGATCGAGCGGATCGGCGACGCCGAGGTGAAGAGTCCGGCCGACGTCCGCCACCATGTGACCGAAGCCGAGAAGGCCGGCCAGAAGGCGCTGCTGATGCTGATCAACCGTCAGGGCAACGAGTCCTTCGTCGCGCTGAAGCTGAAGGCCTGAGGCGGTTCGCCGCCTGTGTGACGGAAGTCCGGCCGGGCGCGGCACGCTCGCGCTTGGCCGGGCTGTTTTGGGAGGCTACACTCGTGCTCATGAAGATTCTCGTCATTGAAGATGATCGCCAGGCCGCCAGCTACCTCGCCAAGGGGCTGAAGGAGGCGGGCCATGTGGTGGACGTCGCCAATGACGGGAAGGAAGGCCTGTTCCTGGCCGGTGCCGAGCATTACGACGTGATGATCGTCGACCGCATGCTGCCCGGCCGCGACGGGCTGTCTCTGGTCCAGGTGCTGAGGGCGGCCGGCAACGACACGCCGGTCCTGTTCCTGTCGGCGCTGGGCAGCGTCGACGACCGGGTGAAGGGGTTGAAGGCCGGCGGCGACGATTACCTGACCAAGCCATTCGCCTTCTCCGAGCTTCTCGCCCGGATCGAGGTGCTGGTGCGCCGGCGCGGCGCGGCCCAGCCGCAGACCCGGCTGGTGGTGGGCGACCTGGAACTGGACCTGCTGTCGCGCAGCGTGAAGCGTGCCGGCAAGGCCATCGACCTGCTGCCGCGCGAGTTCTCGCTGCTGGAATATCTGATGCGCAACGCCGGCAGCGTGGTGACCCGCACCATGATGCTGGAGAATGTCTGGGACTATCACTTCGATCCCCAGACCAATGTCATCGACGTGCACATCGCCCGTCTGCGCCAGAAGATCGACAAGGATTTCCCCACCCCCCTGATCCACACCGTGCGCGGCGCCGGATACAGTTTGCGCGTGGCGGAGGGGTGAGCGTTTGACGATGCGTGACGTATGAAGCATGAAGGCGCGGCCGGCGGCCTGCACGGCTTCCTTGCCGCGGGCCTGCGGCTGGTTCGGACCACGGCGTTCCGGCTGGCGCTGCTCTATCTGGCGATGTTCGTGCTGTCGGTCGGGCTGATCCTGGGTGTCGTATACCGCACCACGGCCGGTTTCCTGGAGCAGGAGATCGGCGAGACCATCGCGCTGGAGGTCGCCGGGCTTCAGGACCATTACCGCATCCACGGGCTGCCCGGTCTGGTGGACGTGGTGCGGGCGCGCAGCGCGGTTCCCAACAACAACTCCATCTATCTGCTGACCACCTCCGCCGGGGTGATCCTGGCCGGCAACCTGTCGGGCTGGCCGGCGGCGGTGCCCAATGCCAGCGGCTGGACCCATTTCAAGGTCGCCGACTATGGCGGGGTCACCGACCGGCCGTCGACCGCGCAAGCCGTGACCTTCACCCTGCCTGGACAATTCCGCCTGCTGGTCGGCCGCGACATGAGCGAGATCGACCAGCTGCGCACCCGCATGTTCCGCTCGCTCGGCTGGATCCTGGGTTCCACCGCCTTGCTGGGGCTGGGGGGCGGGCTGCTGATGAGCCGCGGCGCCATGCGGCGGATCGAGGCGATCAACCGCACCACCCGCCAGATCATGAGCGGTGACCTGAGCGACCGGGTGCCGCGCTTCGGCGGCGGCGACGAGATGGACCGGCTGGCCGGCAACCTCAATGCCATGCTCGACCGGATCGAGCGGCTGATGACCGGGATGCGGCAAGTGACCGACAGCGTCGCCCACGACCTGCGCACGCCGCTGACCCGCCTGCGCTCCCGCATCGAGCTGGCTCTGCTGCACGAGACCGAGGACCCGGAGGTCTACCGGACCGTCCTGCAGGACACGATCGCCGAAGCCGACCGGCTGCTCGCCACCTTCAGCGCCCTGCTGTCGATCGCGGAGGCCGAATCGGGTGCCAAGCGGCAGGATTTCACGCCGGTCGATCTGGCCGAAGTGGTCGAGATGGCCGCCGACCTCTACGAGCCGGTGGCGGACGAGCGCGGCCAGCGGCTGAGCGTGGATGTCCGGAGCAAGCCGACCGTGCGCGGCAACGGCCAGCTTCTGGCCCAGGCCGTGTCGAACCTGCTGGACAACGCCATCAAATACACGCCGGAAGGCGGCACCATCTCGCTGGTGCTGGAAGGCCCGGCGCCCGGCCGCGCTGCCTGCATCTCCGTGGCCGACAGCGGTCCCGGCATCCCGGCGGAGATGCGCGACAAGGTGCTGCAGCGCTTCGTCCGGCTGGACACCGCCCGCGCATCGCCCGGCAACGGGCTGGGGCTGAGCCTTGTCGATGCGGTGGCGACGTTGCATGGCGCACGTCTGGAACTGGACGACAATGCGCCGGGCTTGCGGGTCAGCCTGGTGTTCGCGCCGGAAGCGCGGCGCTAGGGGGTCGGAGGCGTCTTCATCGCCAAAAAAAAGCCCGCCATGCGGCGGGCTTTAAAAGTGACATCAGCGAGAATGACTCCTTGGCGTCCCTTCTGATATGGGCCGGCGCCGACCGGCTTCCAGACCCATCTTCGGACTACCGCCGACGGCCTAGCCTGCTGACTTTCCGCAACGTCCGGTGGGCTTGAGCGTTCTCCCCCAGGGCCGTCCGTCCGGCGGCCGCAAGCGCGGGAGTTCCGAGAGATGGCGATACCCAGCCGCCCAACCGCCCACCAGACCGCTTCCCCGGGTGCCGTCCCGCCCGGCCGCACCGGCAGCGGGGCAACGCAGGACGAGCCGCCGGCGCGGGCCGCGCGGGGCGAACTGGCCGTCTTCACCTGGAAGGTGCTGATCGTCGCCGGGGTGGCCGCGCTGACGCTGTTCCTGTGGAAGGTGTCGGGCACGCTGCTGCTGATCTTCACCGGCGTGCTGTTCGCCATCCTGCTGCAGCGGCTGACCGGCTATGTGCGGCAGGCGACCGGGCTGGGGCATGGCTGGGCGCTGGCAATCGTGCTGGTGGCGCTGGTGCTGGTCGTCGGCGGCGGCGGCTGGCTGATGGGCACCTCGATGACGGCGCAGATCGGCCAGCTGCAGGAGCAGGTGACCAAGGCCATGGCCATGCTGCCCGACGAGTGGCGCCAGCGCATCATGGACCAGGGCAAGGATTGGCCCTGGATGAACCAGCTGAGCAGCTTCGCCAGCGGCCTCGTCTATGTCATCGGCGACGCGGTGGTGGTGATGTTCGCCGCGCTTTATCTGGCGGCCTCGCCCGGCGTCTATCGGCGCGGCGTGGTGCTGCTGGTGCCGCCGCAGGGGCAGGAGCGGGCCTGGGAGGTGATGAACGTGGCCGGCGACAGCCTGTGGAAATGGCTGATCGGCCAGATGGTGGCGATGGCCGCGGTGGGCACGCTGACCGCGGTCGGGCTTTGGCTGCTGGACATTCCCTCGGCGTTGGCTCTGGGGCTGGTGGCCGGTCTGCTGGAGTTCATTCCGCTGGTCGGCCCCTTCCTGGCGGCCATCCCGGCGCTGTTGATCGCCTTCGCCCAGTCGCCACAGGATGCGCTGTGGGTCGCCGGGCTCTATCTGGTCATCCAGCAGGTGGAGGGGAACCTCGTCACCCCCCTGCTGCAGAAGCGGGTGGTCGATCTGCCTCCGGTGATCACCATCGGCGCCATCGCCGCCGGCGGCGTGCTGTTCGGCCTCATCGGCATGTTCCTGGCGACGCCGATCGCCGTGGTCGTGCTGGTGCTGGTCAACCTGCTCTACATCGAGGACAAGCTGGGCCAGCCCCGGCATTTTCCCAACAACGAGTCCTGATGCGTCAGCCCTCGGCAGCCGGAGCGGCCTCGCCCCGGTCCGTGCGGGAGGAGCGCAGCGGCAGTTCCTTCAGGAACAGGGTCATGGCGAAGGAGACGACCGCCAGCGCGGCGGCCAGCAGGAAAAGGGTGGCGAAGCCGTGCTCCAGCGTCGCCACCACCCCGCCGCGGACGGCCGGGGGCAGGTCGGCCAGCGCGGCGGCGCCATGGTCCAGCACCGCCCGGCCGGACAGGCCGGCCCCTTCCAGCCGCTCGGACACCACGGCGTTGAACACGGCGCCGAACACCGCCACGCCGACCGAACCGCCGAGCGAGCGGAAGAATCCGACCGAGGCGGTGGCCGCCCCCAGGTCGCGCTGCTCCACCGCGTTCTGGACGGCGACCGTCATCACGGGCATCACAAGCCCCAGCCCCATGCCCAGCGGCACCAGGATCAGGGTCGACCACAGACCGCTGGCGGCCAGTTCCGGCAGGGTGCCGAGCAGCGCGTACATCACTCCCGACAGTGCCAGCCCGACCAGCGGGAAGGCCTTGTAGCGCCCGGTCCGCGCGATCAGCCGGCCGCCGCCGACCGACCCGAAGGTCATGCCCAGTACCAACGGCAGAAGCAGCAGGCCGGACACGGTGGCGCTGGCGCCCTGCACCAGTTGGAGATGTAGCGGCAGATAGACGATGCCGGCGAACAGCACCATCGCCGAAACCGCGACCACGGGCGTCGCCACCGCGACCACCGGGCGGCGGAACAGGTGCAGCGGCAGGATCGGCTCCTCGATCCGGCGCTCGTGCCACAGGAAGACCGCCAGCATGGCAAGACCCGCCGCCAGCAGGCCGAGGGCCGCCGGGCTGCCCCAGCCCATCGACTCGCCGCGGGTGGCATAGACCAGCAGGCAAGTGACCGCCCCGGTCAGCAGCGCCGCGCCGGCCACGTCGATGCGCGGCTTGGCCCGGCCGGCGGGCAGGCGCGACAGGGAGCTGCGGGTCATGGCGAAGGCCGCGACCCCCAGCGGCAGGTTGATCAGGAAAATCCAGTGCCAGCCGATCGTCTCGGTGAAGATGCCGCCCAAGAGCGGTCCGGCGACGCTGGCCAGCGCGAAGACGCCGCCGATCATGCCCTGGTAGCGTCCGCGCTCGCGCGGGGCCACGACGTCGCCGATGATGGTGAAGGCCAGCGACATCAGCCCGCCGCCGCCCAGCCCTTGCAGGCCGCGGAACAGGATCAGCTGCGTCATGCTCTGCGCCGCGGCGCACAGGACGGAGCCGACGAGGAACAGCAGGATTGCCGTCTGCAGCACGCGCTTGCGGCCATAGAGGTCGGACAGCTTGCCGTAGATCGGCGTGGTTGTGGTGGAGGTCAGCAGATAGGCGGTGACCACCCAGGGCAGCATCTCCAGCCCGCCGAACTGGCTCGCCATCGTCGGCAGCGCCGTGGCGACGATGGTCTGGTCCATCGCCGCCATCAGCATCGCCAGCGCGACCCCGCTGAACACGCGCAGGATCTCCTGGTGGGTGAAGACCGGCGGGACATCGTCGGGGGCGGCTGCAGCAGGCGTTGCGGGGCGGGCGGCGGTCTCGGTCATGGTCGGGCGTCTCGGCCGTTGAGGTCGTTGCACGGGGCACCGGAGGCGGTCCCACCATAGACTTGGAAGCGTTCCATGCAAGCCCGATGGGGCAAGGCCGATGGCGCAAGTCCGTTGGCGGTGCCGCCGCATTCTCCAACGAACGCCTTGCCGCGCCGCCAAAGCGCCTCTATAAAGCGGCCCATCGGCGCCCCGGTTCAACCGGTGGCGCCTGCATGCTTTTTAATCGGCGAAAAGCCTTACCTGCAGGAGTCACCACCATGGCCGTCGAACGGACCCTCTCGATCATCAAGCCCGATGCCACCCGCCGCAACCTGACCGGCAAGATCAACGCCAAGTTCGAGGACGGTGGCCTGCGCATCGTCGCCCAGAAGCGCGTCCAGCTGTCGAAGGCCCAGGCCGAGCAGTTCTACGGCGTGCACCGCGAGCGTCCGTTCTTCAACGACCTGGTGTCCTTCATGATCTCCGGCCCGGTGGTCCTGCAGGTCCTGGAAGGCGAGAACGCCATCGCCCGCAACCGCGAGATCATGGGCGCCACCAACCCGGCCAACGCCGCCGAGGGCACCATCCGCAAGGAGTTCGCCGAATCGATCGAGGCGAACTCGGTCCACGGTTCGGACGCCCCGGAGACGGCCGCCCAGGAGATCGCCTTCTTCTTCGCCGGCATCGAGCTGGTGGGCTGATCCTGCCGGGTCGGGCATGAAGCCCGGCCGGCCGGGAAAAGGGCCGCCTCCGCAAGGGGGCGGCCTTTTTTGCGTTTTGCATCAGGCTCTGGCAGTATCGGGGGCCATAGACCTTTTGCCCCGCAAGCGCCGGGGCCGAATCCGACAGGAGTGCCCGCGATGGAATCCCAATCCGCAAAGCCGATCATCGCGGCGCTGCTGCAACCGCTGCCGATTCTGACCCAGCCGCAGGCCCGCAACGATCTGGCGGACGAGACGGTGGTGCGGCTGCTGGCCCGCCAGTTCATCGACCTCAGCCTCGACGCCTTCAATCAGGTCCTGCTGGGCAAGCTCGACCAGGACGAGGCGGTGGACGGCATCAACCGGCAGGCGACCGCGCTGAACGCCGTCTTCCTCGGCACCAGCGGCTTCGAGACCGTCATCACCCATCCCTGGAACTCGCCGGAGCAACTCGGCGCCTTCCTGAAGGAGATGGTGGCTCTGGAGTATCCGGAGGATGATTGCGTCCGCGCCATGCTGATCCATCTGGCGACCCAGGTGATGCATGCGCTGCGCCTTCCGGAGGAGGACCGCCACGAGGAGGTGGAGGCGCTGACCCTGGACGCCGCCGACCTGCTGCTCGGCCGTACGCCGGAAGACGACGACCTCGAAATCGACGTCTGAGAAGCGAAATCGACGCCTGCGACGGCCTGTGTCCCCGCGGCGTCAACCTGCCGGGGGCAGGTTCACTTCGACCAGCACCGTGTCCTCGACGAAATCCGAGCTGTGCCACGCGTCGGGGTCGAAACGGATGACCATCCCCGGACGCAGGTCCACCGGCCCGGCCTCGCAGGTCAGCAGGACGCGCCCCTCCACGACCAAGACGAACTGTTCATGGGCGTGGCTGTGGCGCGGGGCGGAGGTTCCCGCCTTGATGACCAGATGCTTCAGCGATGCACCTGCACCAAGGAACTCGCGCCGCTCAACTTCTCCGTCCGTCTGGGCCGGGAGATCGCTCCATGTGACGACGTCTGCCTTGGGCATGCCGGGTCCCTTTCCTGCGATGGCAACCGGTTGATACGCGCATCGGCGCTGTCCGGATCTCCATCCAAGCCGGGAGATTTCGGATAGGGTCATGACTGACCGTAAGAACATCCACCTGAAAAGCAGGGTCTGGTGAACGAAAGTTCTTCGGGCTTCCTGATGCGGTGCGGTAGTCCGCAGATGGGCTGAAATGAATTGAGATGTCGCATCCTGAAGGAAAGCTTAGCCTCGAAACCAGCTGTTAACGCCTGACCTTCTAAGACGATAGGGTTGGACGCGACAGCGTCGGGCAATCACCCTTCGGACCGGCGGGGGCACCGTGGACGTTGCAGACACCGACCATCCGCTCCGCACTGCGGGTGCCGTCGAACCGGTTGCCGGTCGCTCCCGTCTTTCCGCTTCGTTTCCCGGGCTTCTCGCCGGGCTGGCCGGCTTCGGCACCCTGGCGGGTCTGATGGCGACCGGGCAAGCCGCATTGCCGGCGGCCGGCGCCTTGACCCTTGCCGGCGGGCTGGCGCTGTGGAGCGCCCGGCGGGCCGGCGACAACGCTGCGGCGCTGGCGCGGTCGGAAGCGGCGTTGCGGCAGGCACAGAGTGAACTGGCTTGGATGCGTGCCCGTGCCCGCGATTTCACCGCAGCCTCTCCCGGCTGGTTCTGGGAGACGGGGGCCGATCATCGCTATCTCACCCTGTCCGACCGGCTGGGGATTCTGCTGCGCTGCGACCCCGGCAGCGTGTTCGGCGAATCGCTGCTCGACCTGGGGGCTCTGGTCGATGACGAGGCGACCTGGGGCGAGTACCGCGCCGACATCGAGGCGGGCCGGCCCTTTCGCGACTTGGAGGTGAGTTTCGAAGGGGTCGACGGCCGCGACCTCGTGCTGCGGCTCAGCGCCGTGCCGGTGCGCGACGCCGATGGGCGCTTCCACGGCTATCGCGGCTGCGGCATCGACGCCACCGCCGAAACCCTGGCGCTGGTGGAAGCGCGCTTCATGCAGGCGGTGGTGCATGACGCCATCGACAGCGTGTCGGAGGGCTTCGTGCTGTTCAGCGCCGACGGGCGGCTGCTGATCTGCAACGAGCAGTACCGCCGCGCCTATCCCACCATCGCCGACCTGCTGACCCCCGGCCGCAGCTTTGCCGAGATCCTGCGGGCGGCGGCGGAACGCGGCGGCTATGAGGGCGAGGGCGACATCGGAGCCTGGGTGGAACAGCGGCTGACCCGCCACCTCCAGCACTCCGCCCCGGTGGACGGCCGGCTGTCAGATGGGCGCTGGTACCGCATCAGCGAGCATGCGACCGGCACCGGCGGCGTGGTGAAGATCCTGATGGACATCACCGAGCTGAAGACGCGGGAGGAGGAGCTGGCCGGCCAGACTGCCCGGCTGAAGCAGAGCGTGACCGCGCTCAGGGAAAGCGAGCTGCGCTACCGCCAACTGGTGGAACTGGCGCCCTACGGCATCGTCATCTGGGACCGCAGCGCCATCCGATTCGCCAACGGCGCCGCCGCCGCGATCCTGGGCCTCACCGCCGATGCGCTGGAAGGCCTGTCCCTGGCAAGCTTCCTGGAGGATGGCGACGCGCTGGAGGCGACCTTCGCCACCGCGGCGGAGGGGGAGCAGCCGCGGCTGGAATGCAATGCCCTGCGCCCGGACGGCGAACGCCGCCGGCTTGAGGTTGGGGCCAGCCCGGCGATCCATGGCGGCGGACCGGCGGTCCTGCTGGTGCTGAACGACATCACCGACCGCCGCCGTGTGGAGGGCGAGCTGCAGCGTGCGCAGAAGATGGAGGCGGTCGGCCGCATGGCCGGCGGCATCGCGCACGAGTTCAACAACATGCTGACCGCCATCGGCGGATTCGCCCGGCTGGCGGAGCGCAATCCCGCCGATCCCGACCGCGTCCTGACCTGCGTGCAGGAAATCGCCAAGGCGTCCGAACGGGCGGCGGCGTTGACCGGCCAGTTGCTCGACTTCTCCCACCGCCGGGTGACGGACGAGCGGGAGGTGGTGGCGATCGCGCCGCTGGTGCGCGACCTGCGGGTCTTCCTGAAGCCGCTGCTGAGCGCCGGCATCGACGTGGCGATCCAGGCCGGGGACGAGGACGCGCCGCAGGAGGCTTATGCGCTGGTCAACCCGGTCACGCTGAACCAGGCGCTGCTGAATCTGGCGCTGAACGGGCGGGACGCCATGCCGCACGGCGGCACCCTGACCATCGCCCTGACGGTGGAGACGCCCGACGACGCCTTTTTCGCCCGCCACCGCGGGCTGAAGCCCGGCCGCTATGTCGCGATACGCGTGACCGACCAGGGCGGCGGCGTTCCGGCGGCGATTCGCGACCGCATCTGGGAGCCCTTCTTCACCACGAAGGAGCCGGGCAAGGGCACCGGGCTCGGCCTGTGGATGGTCTATGGCACGGCCCAGCAGGCCGGCGGCGCCGTGGAACTGGAAGGGGAAGAGGGACGCGGCGCCATCTTCGCCCTGTTCCTGCCGGCGGTCGATCCACCGGCCGCCCCCGCCGGACTCGACCCGCTGCATGTGGCGGAGGGGGAGGGGGCCGTCATCCTGCTGGTGGACGACGAGGACTCGGTGCGCCGCTATCTCCGCCTCGTGCTGGAGGAGGCCGGCTGCACGGTGGTCGAGGCGTCGGACGGGCAGGAGGCGCTGGAGCGCTATGACGACGCCGGCGGCCTGTTCGACGCGGTGGTCAGCGACGTGTCGATGCCGCGGATGAATGGGCTTGAGCTTGCCCGCGCCCTGGAGACGCGCAACCAGCTTCTGCCCATCCTGTTCCTGACCGGCTACGCCTCGCGCGAGACGGCGGCAGGGCTGACGGCCCAGGAAGGGCGGCAGATCGTGATGAAGCCGGTGGCGCCGGAGCGGCTGCTCCACGCTCTGCGCGACCTTCTTGCCTTGTGAGGACCGTGATGGAGGCCTCCCGCCACGACGACCGCGCCGACCCGGCCCCTCCCGCCGCGCCGGACGAGGCCGACGGGTCCGCTCCCGACGTCTGCCGGGAGCCTGCGGATTTCTATGCGGCGGCCGGGCGGGACAGCGTCGGCCGCTTCTGCCGCCGCTTCCTCGACGAGAATGCGCTGACGGCGACGGAGCTGCTGCACCACCCGCGCCACCAGATCTCCCTGTCCAACACCGCCACCTTCGTCGCCATCCTGACCCAGGCGGAACGGGCGATGGAGAGGCCCGGCGGTCAGAAGGGCGCATTGACCCCGCTGGTCAACGAGATCGCCCGGTTGACGCGGGAAAGGCTGAAGGAGAATCCACCACCCGATTTCCTGCCCGACGCCTATCCCGGCACGGCTGCGGAGCTTCTGTCCAACGGGGGCTTCCTCGGCCGCTTCCTGCTCGACGCCGCCATCACGCAGCACATCGCCACCGGCCGCAACTTCGCCGAAAAGGCGGAATCCCTGCTGGAACTGGCCGCGACCACCGAGCATCCCGACGCGCTGGTTCCGCTGGAGCGGCTGTTGGGCGAGATCATGCTGAGCGATGCCGGCACCGCGTCCTGCGCGCGCGATGCGCCCTTCGTCACGCTGATCGACCTGATCGTGACGCTGATCGCCGCCGACCGGTCGATGCCCGACGACGCTCCGCCGGTCTTCCGCCGGCTGGACACGCTGATGCGGCGGGTGCCGATGCCGGCCCTGCGCGAGGCGCTGACCGCCGCCTTCCGCCGCGAGATGGCCAAGCCCGCCTGTTTCACCATCGCCAGCGCCGGCGACATGTTCGGCATCGAGGCGGTGCAGCGCGAGATCCTGGCGCTGAGCGACCTGTCCGCCCGCCTGCGCGACCGCGAGGGCAACTATGCCGGCGGCGCCCGGACCGAAGCGGCGCTGCAGCGGCGCACCGCCCTGCTGGTCAACGAGGACACGGTTCCTGAGATCACGCGCGGCCGCAACTTCATGCAGAAGCTGCGCATCCTGTTCGTTCTGCAGAAGATGCCACTGTCGCCCACCGCGGCGAAGGCGGTCACCGATTACCTGAAGAGCTTCTTCGACAGCCGCGACTTCGCCGGTCGGCTGCTGGATTGCTGGAAGGACCGCAACGAGAAGCTGAAGGGACTGGCGGAAGTCCAGCGCATGGTGCAGTCCAGCGCCTTTCCGGAGGAGGAGCGCGAGTATCTCGCCGGTCAGATGGACGACATCCAGAACGCCTTCCTGCGCACCCAGCGCGTGCTGGCGCCGCTGATCCAGGCGAAGGACGACCCGCCGGCGGACGCCGTGCTGGACATCGTCCGTCTGGCGGGGGAGGGGGCCTTCTGCAGCGGCAAGAGCCGGCTGGCGGTTGCCCGCGTCCTCTACCGCCACTGCCACCGGCCGCGCTTCGTCCGCCATGTGCTGCTGAACGCGCCGGGCTCGAAGGAACGGGCGGCGCGGGCCGGCTGGCTGCGCCAGTCCCTGGCGATGGTCGGCGTGCCCTTCATCGACCTCGCCGCGCAGCGGGTGCTGGTGGTCGATGACGAAGACGGACCGCGTGCCTTCGTCACCTCGGTCCTTCGTGAACTGGGCATCGGGCAGGTCGACACCGCGGTCGACGGTCAGGATGCGCTGCAGCGCTTTCAGGCGGATGGGGCCGCCTACGACCTGATCGTCTGCGACTGGATGATGCCGCGGCTGAGCGGGCTGGACCTGCTGAAGCATGTGCGCGAGACGCGCAGCGACCTGCCTTTCCTGATGGTCACCGCTCTCGCCACGCTGGAAGCGGTGAAGAAGGCGCTGGCCCATCAGGTCAGCGGCTATATCGCCAAGCCCTTCACGCCCGACCAATTGGAGGAGAAGGTTTTCCTGGTCCTGGCTCAGAAGGGGATCGGGGAATAGGGGGCCGATTCGGGGACGAGAGGGCGGCCGGGCTGTTGTTGTGCGGAGACCCTATGAAAGGAGCCGTCCCATGGCAGATAAGACAGCGAACGAAGGCCACGCCCTGTCCAACGAGCCGGACCGCGACATCGCCGACCCGCTCGAAGCGGCAAAGGCGGTCTCCGACACCGGCAAGCCGATCACCATCGACACCGAATCGGCGAAGCACATCGACCGCCCGGCGGAAAAGGGCAAGGCCGGGAAGAAGAAGTGAAAAGTTCAGGCGCCTGCGGAATGCTCAGCGCAGTTCCAGACCCGCCTGTTTGAAGGCGCGGGCGAGGGCATCGACGATGGCCGGGTCGACCTCGCCCGTTCCGTAATCGAGATTCATCACGGCGTACCACGGCACACCGGCCTTGTTCGCCAGCATCCGTGTCGACCAGCCAAGGCGCAGGCGTGCCTCTTGGCACTGCGTCCCGGTCATGATGCGTCGACTCCACACGTTAGCGTTCGCCTTCCATGTCCCGGTCCCTGTCGGACAATGATCGCCCGCCCGAGGACCGATGGTCAGCGTTAATAATGCTGTAAACGGCGAAGCTTGTCATGTGTCGGTTTGTTGCAAAGCGGAATGCTCTGCTTTGCCGGATTGTCATGGAAGACAAGCGGCAGACGACCGGCAAGAGGTGCATAAAGTTCGCGAGCTAATCGATTTGACCTTGCTACTGTTGGGGACTTATCCGGCGTGGCGGAGAGGAGACGCTGTGCTCCCGATAGTCCAGAGGTCATATCCCCTAATTTTTCAAGGGATTGCCGGAGCGCCATCCGCTGCCAAAGGTTGCGGTCAGCCGAAGTTCTTGGCGAGCAGGACCAGATTGCGGTCGCCCTCGCGCCGGTAGCTGGCGCGGTCCATCGTCTTCTTGACCAGGAACACGCCAAGTCCGCCGACGCGGCGGTCATCCACCTCGCTGGTCAGGTCGGGCGGCGGGGCGTCGGCGAAGGGATCGAAGGCGGCGGCGTCGTCCTCCACCTCCGCCCGCAGTTCCGCGGCGTCCGCTTCCATCCGCACCCGGATCTCGTGCGGACCGGCATCGTCATAGCCGTAGGAAACGGTGTTGGTGATCAGCTCGTCGAAGCAGAGATTGAACTTGAAGGCGAGATCGGGCGGCAGCTGGTTGCGTTCGATGAACTCGTCCACCGCTTCGGCCAGCCGTCCCAACTCGGACAGGTCGTTGCGCAGGAGCATGTCCAGGCGGTTCGTCACGGCACCGTCAATCCGCTCATCCATGCGCCGATCCCCCATATCCGTTGGCCCGGTTACATTTTTCCAGCATTACAGCGCGCGTGTCAGGCCGCCGCACCGACGACGGCCCAGCGGCGCAACGCGCTCACGGCGATCCGCTCTACCTCGCTCCAGCCCAGTCCGCTCGCCATTTCGGCCAGGGCCACCAGCCGTGTGCGGGCGCCGGTGTCGCCGACCGGCGCGTTGCCGAGGTCGGCGGTCAGCCCGGCGACGAGGCCGTAGAGCATGGTCGACAGGCTGTGCATCAGCGGCGCGCAGTCCGGAGCGGTCAGGCGGGTGGCGAACAGGTAGAGCTGGCCGACGCCGCGCAGGCGGGCGCTGAAGCTCTCTGGCGTCCCGGCTCCGGTCGCGACCTCGCCGCGCAGCTCCTCCACCGATAGGGTGGCGAAGCGGCCGGCGGCGGCGATGAACTCCGCCACCGCATCCTGGGGCAGTCCGCCGGTGGCCTGGCCGCCGGTTTCGAACAGGCGCTGGGCCATCACGATCAGCTCCTCGATGTTGGCGAGGATGATGGCGACGCCGAAGCGGGCCAGCCCGTCATTGCCGTCGGTGCAGGCGCGCAGGATCTGCGTCACCTTGCGGATGACCTGCACGGCGAACATCAGCATGGCGCTACGGCTCTGCGCCAGTTCGGCCTCCGCCCCGAATTCCTCCAGGGCGTGCTGCAGGATTTCCAACCGCAGGAAGTCGAGCGACAGCATCTGGATGTCCGGATTGTCGCCGTCCATCAGCACCCGGTTCAGTTCGCCGGAATAGAGGAAGAAGCGGCCGGACAGATCGAAGGCGATGCGCGCCGCCGACATCTTCGCCCGGTCGGCGGCCGGCGTCCCGGCGAGCGCACGGTTCATCGCAGCGAACAGCCGGACCAGCGGCATCCAGTCACGCCGTTGGCTCGCCGGGGCGGCGCGCGGGGCGGGGGTGGCCGCGACGATCAGCTCGGCCAGCGGCTCGATCCCGGCGCCGAGCAGCGCCGACTGCCAACGCTGCGCATCGCCGCCGGACCCCGCCTGCCACTCCGCCAGGATGTCGAGCAGCTCGGTCAGCTTGCGGGCGTCGACCGGCTGGCCGGGGATGGCGCGCAATGCCGTCTCCAGCGCCGTGGCCAGGGCGTCGCGGTCGCGCGCTGGTGCCGCAGCGACCGGAAGCTCCGCATTGAACAGGGTCAGTTCGGCGGAGGGCATGGCTCCCCGCATGGTGCCGGCAACGGCCAGCGCGTGGCGCAGCGACTCGGCGAACTCAGCGGCGCTGGCATAGCGGTCGGCCGGCGCCTTCGCCAGCGCCTTTAGGATCACCGTGTCGAAGGGCGGCGGCAGCTCCGGATTGCCGTGGGAGGGCGGCGGCGGCTCGACGAACAGGATCTGCTGCATCACCGTGGCGACGGAGCCGGAGAAGGGCCGCCGCTGGGCCAGCAGGTAGTAGAGCACCACCCCGGCGGAGAACAGGTCGCTACGCGCGTCGGCCTTCTCCCCGCGCAGCACCTCCGGCGCCATGTAGGCGGGGGTGCCCAGCAGGTCGCCGGCCTGGGTCAGGTCGGAGGAGGAGATCTGCGCGATGCCGAAATCGGCCAGCTTCGGCGTCAGGTTGTCCTCGACCACGATGTTGGCCGGCTTGATGTCGCGGTGGATGACGTTGCGGGCGTGCGCGAAGGCCAGCGCGTCCAGCACCGCCGCCATCAACTCGCCGCCCTGCTGGACCGACAGCGGCGTGTCGGCCTCCAGGTAGTGCTTCAACTCCTTGCCCTGGATCAGTTCCATGGCAAGGTAGGGCGCCCCGCCATGGGCGGCGTCCAGCATGCCGTAGTCGTGCACCCGCACGATGTTGCGGTGGTCCAGTTTCAGCCCGATCTCCGCCTCGCGCCCGAAGCGGGCGAGCACGGCGTTGCGCTCCGCCGCCGCCAGCAATTCGCCGCGCAGCAGCTTCAGCGCCACCGGCTGCCCGGTCCGCCCATCGGTCGCGCGGTAGACCACGCTCATGGCGCCCTGACCCAGCACCCCTTCGACCCGGTAGGGGCCGATGGGACCGGGAAGCACGCCGCCTACAGTGCCATCGGGCATCGGAAACTCTCCAGCAGGTTCTTGCCGAAGGGGTTGTTCACGCTGTCGGCCCGCAGGGCGAAGACCGCCTTGCGGGTGCCCACCGTCACCGCGAAGGTGAAGCGGTCGGGCTGCGGCGTGGACTCCAGCTTGCCGTCGGCGAGGAAATGGAACAGGGCCCAGGGACCCTGGCGCGAGATGCCGGCCGGCTCGCCCGGCAGCGGCGGGCCGAAGCCGAGACGCACGCTGCTGGTGCCTTCAGCGCCCGGCCACTTCATCACCTGCGGGCGGGGCGGGCCGTGCTGGTAGATCAGCGTCTGGCCGTCGATGTCGAGTGCCACCTGGGTCGCTTTGGCGTCCAGCTCCACCGGCGTGATCTCGAACACCACCTTGGCGGTAGCGGCGCCGGCCGGGAACAGGCTGTCGCGGATGCGCGCCGCCCGCTCGAACTGGTCTAGCACCGCGGGCGGAATGCCGAGATCGACCTGATCGACCTTCTGCCAGGCCCAGGGGCTGACCGTCATGTCGACGAAGGGGCGCAGGTTGGTGTTGAAGAACTGGTCGATCATGCCGCCCGGCGCGAACAGCTTGGCGAAATCGGCAGCCGTCACATCGACCTGACTGTTCGGCACCATCGGGAAGCGGTTGTCCAGCGCTGCCCGGCAAAAGGGCAAGACGGTGGATTGCCACGCCTTGTTGATCTGCGTCCGGGCGCCCCCGGCGCTGACGGTGGCCGCACTCTGCGCCACAGTGGCGACCGTGCCGCCGACCGGGTCGGGCAGGTCGCGGGCGAGGTTGCGCAGCTGCGCCGCCACCGCCCCCTTGTCGGCACCGCCGGCCAGCCCGGCCAGCAACGCGCCGTTCTGGTCGGGCGCGTTCGCCGCGCGGGCGATCTGCTGATACAGCTCGCCCAGCAGCTTCAGCGATTCGTCCAGCTTGGGCGGAGCCCCCCCTTCGCCCTGGACGAGGTCGCGCAAAGCCTTGAAATGGTCGTTGATCGGCTGGCCCGGCGGTGGGCCGTCCGGCTGCAGCGAGACGCCGGCCAGCCGCGCCAGATAGGCGGCGTTGGTGCCGGTGGACTCCACCGCCTTCTCACCCGCCTGCGCCTGCTGGGCGATCCCGGCCAGCGGACCGCCGGCAACCGGACCCTTGCCGTCGGCAGGCTTGTCATTGGGGCCGGGCGCCAGCGTCGTCTCGCGCACCATGGCGGTCAGCCACAGCTTCAGCGGCGATTGCGGACCGGACAGGGTGTTCAGCACGTCGGCGGCCTGGTTCAGGCTGCGCAGCGGCACGACCACCACGTCGCCCAGCAACTCGTCCCACTGGCGGGCGTAACGGTCGAGATAGACGGCGAGGATGCCCTTCTCCAGCCGTTGCGCGCTGGCGACCGCCTGCGGACCGCTGCTTGGCTGGCCCAGCACCCAGTTCTCGTCCACCAGGGCCTTGGCGACCTTCGGCAGCGCCGGCAGCACCGCCTTGTGGAAGCCGTCATAGCTGTAGAGGCCGGGCACCCCTTCCGACAAAGGCTTGCCCGATGGGCGGATCAGCACGCGGCCCGCCAGCGGACCGGCATGATCGACCAGCCGCCAGTCGGCCAGCGCCTGGATCTCCGGCCGGTCGCGCAGGATGGCGAAACCGCGTTCGGCCAGCGGATAGCGCGTCAGGCTCTGCCGCGCTTCCTCCACCAGAGCCTCGTCCGGCTCCATGGATGAGAGAGGCGCGGCCAGCATGGCGTCGAGGTGGATGCGCAGGTCGCGCCGCACGCCGTCATAGGCCGGGCCGGGCAGCGAGGCCATCCAGTCGAGCGCCATCCAATCCGACACCAGCCCCTTGTCGAGCGGTCCCTTGCCGGACAGCATCAGATAGACCTTGAGCGCCTGGAACAGGTATTCCGGCCGGCCGCGCTCGCGGCGCAGCTGCTCCTCCACCCGCAGGAAGACGCGCGGCAGCAGGACGGTGCGCAAAGCGCGGTCATAGACGGTCTCGCTCTGCCGTCCCAGCCGGCCGCCCTGATAGAGGCCGCCGGTCATCTCCAGCGGCGCCGGATCGGTCCAGCCGGCCGGAATGGCGCGCAGCGTGTTCAACGGCGGCACGATGGTGATGAAATCGGTGTCGTCGACCTTGGCCAGCGACCGCGGCGCGGTGGCGAGCGGTGCCAGCTCGGCCTGCGCCTTGGCGGCGGCTGCATCGACCCCGGCGACCAGCGCGGCGTTGCCGGTGAAGCTGTTGGCCCAGAAGGCGGCGATCCCCAGCCCGGCCAGCAGCATCGCCACCATCGCCCCGCCGCGCAGCAGGCGCCGCCGCCGCTCCAGCCCGGAATTGGTGCCGACCATCCCGGCCTCGGCGAAGACCACCTCGCGCAGGGTGCGGGTCAGGAAGAAGCTGCGCCCGCCGCTGGCCGCCGGCAGGACCGGACGGTCGAGCCCGAAGGACCCCGCCACCATTTCCGACAAACGGTCGACCGGCGCACCGTCCTGGGTGCCGCTGGTCAGGTAGACGCCGCGCAGCAGCGCCCGTTCCTCGTAGCGGTTGGGCTCGAAGATGACCATCAGCAGGTCGGCGATGGCCGGCTTGAGCGCGGCGATCTGAGCCGGGAACAGGGTGTCGAGCGAGCGGCGCTGGATGTCGGATTCGCCATGCACGCGGTCGAGCACCCGGCGGGCGATGCGCCCGGTCAGCGCGTCGAACTCCGCGCCGAAGCGGTAGACCGGCGCGTCGTCGCCGCTCTTGCCGTCATCCAGCGGGAAGGTGACGCCCCAGACCTGCTCGCGCTCCTCCCGGCTGAGATCGTCGAAGAACTCAGCGAAGCCGGCAATCAGGTCGGCCTTGGTCAGCAGCACATAGACCGGCACGCGCGACCCGACCTGTCCGCGCAGTTCCTTCAGCCGCAGCTTCAGCTGTTCGGCATGTCCCTTGCGCTCCGGCTCGCTCCACACAGCGAGGTCGGCGAGGCTGACGGCCAGCAGGATCCCGTTGACGGGCTGGCGCGGGCGGTGGCGCTTCAGCAGGGCGATGAAGTTCTTCCAGACCTTGCCGTCGATGGCCGGCTGGCTGTCCTGGGTGATGTAGCGCCCTGCCGTGTCGATCAGCACCGCTTCGTCGGTAAACCACCAATCGCAGTTGCGGGTGCCGCCGACGTCACGCAGCGCCGACCGGCCCATCTCGGCGGCGAGCGGGAAGCGCAGGCCGGAATTGGCCAGCGCCGTCGTCTTGCCGGCGCCCGGTGCGCCGATCAGCAGATACCAGGGCAGCTGGTAGAGATAGCGCTGCCCCCAGGTGCCGCCAAAGCGCGCCTTGCGCAGCTGGTCCAGCGCCTCGCGCAGCCGGCCGCGCAGCAGGTCGGTCTCTTGGCCGACGGCTTCCGAATCCGGGTCGCCCTTTGCGGCCGGCGTCGCCTTGGCAAGCGCCTGCACCATGCGGTCGTTCGCGCTGCGATGGCGATAGAGCGACCATTGCATCGCCAGCGCCCAGACCAGCAGGATGACGAAGACCACGGCCAGCCGGATGGTGGCGTCCTCCAGCGGGAAGGCGCCCGACACGGCGACGAGCGGCCCCAGGAACCAGACGATGGCGCCCAGGCAAAGGGCCGCGACCAGCGTCAGGAACCAGCGGGAGGTCAGGGCGGACAGGATGGATTTCAGCATCGGTGGTTCCGCATCGGTCAGGGCGCCAGCACGATGTCGACGCGCCGGTTGGCCTGCCGGCCCTCCGCCGTCGTGTTGGGGGCGATCGGATCGGTGTCGCCGCGCCCTTCGGCGCTCAAACGGTTGGCGGCGTCGCCTGCCAGGATCTCGGTCATCAGCTGTTGCACCCGGGAGGCCCGTGCCTCCGACAATTCCTGATTGGAGGGATAGCGCAACGAGCGGATGGCGACGTTGTCGGTGTTGCCGATCACGGCGATGCGGCCCGGCTCCTTGCGCAGCGCCTCGGCGACATGCCTGAACACCTCGACATAGCGCGGCTCGATCCGGTCGCTGCCCGACGCGAAGACGTTCAGGCGGGTGCGTACCAGCACGCGTCCGTCGGTGCCGCCGCTGACCTCGACCAGACCGGCCTTGATGTCGGCGGCAAGCGCCAGGGCGACGCGGTCGGCCACGGTTTGCCGGGGTGGCGGGGTGGGGAGGGTGACCGGCGGCGCGATGCGGGCGATCTGCACCGGCTGATCGGGGATCACCGCGGCCAGCCGGCGATAGGCGGCGTCGGACTGGTCGGACAGCGCGAACACGAACCAGGCGTAGAGCGCAGCCAGCAGCGCCGCGATCAGTACGGCCGGCAGCCACAGCGGCACCGCCGCCGCCAGCGGGCGGAAGCCGTCGGCCTGTCCGCGCCAGTGGGGCGACAGGTCGCGCTCCGCCTCGCCGCGCTGCTTGCGGATGACGCGGTAGAGCCGGTCGCGCAGCTTCGCCAGTTCGCTGTAGCCGCGCTGCGAAACCCTGAACTTGCCCTCGAAACCCAGCGACAGGCAGAGATAGAACAGCTCCAATTCCATCAGGTGGCGATCCGGCACCTCCGCCATCTGGTCGAGCAGGTCGAAGAAGCGCTCGCCGCCCCAGGTCTCCTTCTGGATGGTGGAGACGAGGCTTTTGTGCGCCCACAGGCTCTGGTTGCCCCAGGAGGTCGCCAGCACCACGTCGTCCACCGTCGCGCACAGCGCGTAGCCGGCATTGCGGATCTGGGTGGCGGACAGGCCGGCCCGGACGGTGGCCGCCTCGAAGCGCTGCATTTCGGCGATGACCCGCTCGCGCAGGGATTCCACGTCGCGGTGCTGCGTCAGCTCGCGCACCCGCACCACCATCGCCAGGATGGGAGCCGCCGCGGTGACCAGCGGATTGTCGCTGACCGCCGTCAGCGCCGTCAGCGCCGCGTCGTCGAGCGGACGGAAGCCGGGCGAGAGCGGCGCCGACATCGCGGGCGCGGGTGCCGACGTTTGCGGGGCTGCCGGCTTCGGCGTGTTGAAGGCGGCGGGCGAGAAGGCGGAGGGGGCGGAGAAGGGCTGCGCGCTCTGGCCGAAGGCCGGCGGCACCAGCCCGGCCGACCCGCCGGAGAAGGGCGGCGGAGAAGCAGGGGCGGCATTGGGAGCGGCAGGGGGCGCGGCCGGGCGCTGGAACGCCATCGGCTGCATCACCGTGGCGTCGATGTCGTCCGGCTCCTCGAACGGGTTCTTGTCGGGCGGCGGCCGGACGGTCATGACGCCCCCTTCAGGATCAGGTTGTGCGTTGCCGCGGGTGGCTGGTCGGCAGCGGGATTCGGCGCGGCGTCCGGCTTCTCTGTGGCCGGCTTCTCAGCATTCGGCTTTTCGGCGTTCGGCTTTTCCGCATCGGGCTTTCCGGCTTCCGGCTTGGCCTCCCCGGTCTTCGCACCCTCCGTCTTGGCGTCCGCCGGGGTGTCGGTGCCGGCGTTCGCGCCGTCGCCGGGGACGAGCGTGATGGTGCTGGCGGTGGCGGTCAGGACGAAGCTGTTGGTCTTGTTCGGCTGGATCGGCTGCATGGCGCGCCAGCCCGCTTCCTCGTAGGCGCGGAAGGCGGCGGCGACGGCCAGGGTCTTCACGTCCGGCTTGGGCTGGACGGTCACGGTCTGCCGGCTGTCGGGCGGCACAGCCAGTTCCTGCCGGTCGAGCAGGGTGGGGCCGAGAGTCGCCTTGTCCTGGTCGATGACCTGGAAGAAATCGGCATTGGCGAAGGCGTCGCTGGGGCCGAGCTGATAGAGCCGCAGCATCACCGGCGACGGCCGGCCGTTGGGATCGGGGTTCAGCGCCTTGGCCCCCACGACCGTCAATTGGATCGTGGTCGGCGGCGGGGGAGGCGGTGGGGCAGAGGAGCAGGCGGCAAGCGCCGGCATTGCGGCCAGGACGGCAGCGGACCAAATCGTCTTCCGGATCCGCATCCAGCCGGCAATCCTCAGCATCACCACACCTTTCCCCTTATACGAACGGGTATAGCAGGGCACGAATGGATGGTCATCCTTAACCAAAGGCGCCTGCGTGACAATTCCTCGACCGCCGGCTGGGGAGGTTGAACGCCGCGCGCCGGGGGGACAGACTCGGGCGCAGGGGCTGTTCCGCAACTGTGAAGCGAATGGAATAAAATCCGTTCGCGCGCTGTTGGTGGAGCGAGAGCTCGGGGGACAATTGTCGAAGGTGCCAGCGCCATGTCCAAGCTTGCCATGCCCACGCTCTGGACCCGGATGAAAGCCGAACTGGGCGACAGCGAGGCGCAGTACCAGCTCGCCGAATCGCTGCGGTCGGGCGATGTCGCCGCCGCGATTCCCTGGTATCGGCGCGCGGCCCGCCAGGGCCATGTCGCCGCCCAGACCATGCTGGCCTTCCTGCTCGCCAACGGCATCGGCGTGCCGCCCGATCCGGGCCGGGCGGTGTCCTGGTACCGCCGCGCCGCTGCGAAGGGCGATGTCGGGGCGCAGAACAACCTCGGCTACATGCATGAACATGGCGCCGGCGTGCCGTGCAACCCGGCCAAGGCGGCGCTGTGGTACCGGCTTGCCGCCCTGCAGCAGTCGGCCGCCGCCCAGGTCAACCTCGCCCTGCTTCTGCTCGACGGCCGCGGGGTGGACCGGGACGAGGCGGAAGCCGTTCATTGGCTGCGCGCCGCCGCCGGACAAGGGCACCCCGCCGCGCAATACCGCCTCGCCCTGTGCCTGCGCGAGGGGGTCGGCACCGGGCGCGACCCGGCCGAAGCCGCGCTGTGGATGCAGGCCGCCGCGGCCGCCGGCGACCGCGATGCGCTGGCGGCGCTCGCCGACCTGCGCGCGGCATCCGATCCGGCCGCCGAGGATGGCGAGGGCTGGGAGGAGGAGGCGATCGGCTGGCAGCATCAGGCGGAACGGCGCCCCATGCAGGGCGCCCATGCCGGAGCGATGCCGCCGGGCTGACGCCCGGCGTATGCGGGACGCCTCATCCGATCATGCCCAGCTTGCGCCAGACCGGCAGGCTGTTGGCCATGCACCAGCCCATGCTGTCGGCGATGGCCTTGCGGCTGGTCTCGTCGGCATTCTCCGGCGCATCCAGGCGGCGCATGGCGTGGGCGACCAGCGCGTCCAGCGTCTCCGGCACGCCTTCGCCGAGGCCGTCATAGAGCAGCGCCTCCATCGTGCTGACATGCAGGCCGGCGCCGCCGATCGATGCGGCCAGCGCGGTGCTCTTGCGTCCCTCGCTGGTGGCGAGTTCATTGGCGGCGGCGCGGTTGTGGGCCAGCACGCCGGGCAGCGGCGTCACCGTTTCCGGCGGGTTCGGAACTGGAATGGCTTGGCTGGAGCCGGTCAGCATGCCGGCGATCTCCACCGCCGAAAGGTTGCCGCCGGCCCGCCGGATTTCCGGCAGCTCCATCAGATCGCCGATGCGGCGGGGGCCCTCGGCCAGCGCGTCGAAGATCGGCTCGTAATGCTTGGCCTCCAGCGTCGCCTCGCCCAGCGGCACCTGGATGGTGGTGCGGGCGTCGGCGCGCGGGATGATCATCGCCATCGCCATGTCCATCAGCATCGCGTCGCGCTTTGCCACGCTGATGCGCCGGGCGCCGCGGACGAACACGTCGCGGCGGAAGGGGCGGCCGACGCAGTAATCCTTGAAGGTCTCTCGCAGGCTGGGCACGCCGATGCTGTCCAGTGCCGTGCGCTGGTCGGGCGTCAGCGACAGGTCGGGATAGTTCTCGAACAGGGTTGCCGAGCCGGCATAGGTCAGCTTCGCTTCGCCCAGCTCGCGCGCGACATCGACGTGGTAGAGCGGCTGCCAGCTTCCGTTCAGGTATTCATGCGCCAGATAGACCGACTGCTCGGCGTTGTTCTTGGCCTTGGTCTCGCCGCGCAGCTTGCCGAACATCGCCTCGTCGCCGAGGATCTTGGCGCCGGCCTTGTAGAGCTGTTCGGCGAAGTCCAGGCCGGCCTTCACCTGCACGTCGCTGCGCTGGTGAACCAGCCCCGAATACTCGTACAGCAGGCGCTGCAGCGGCATCATCGGCGCCCAGCCGGGCATGGCGTTGTAGCTGACATAGACCAGCCCGCCCGGCTTCAGCTTCTTCGCCAGGAAGCGCGCGATGGCGCCGCGGTTCATCGGGCTGACCCAGCTGTAGACGCCGTGCAGCGTGACGAAGTCGAACTCCGGCAGGTCCGGCCCCTCGCCATCGGCCATCTCGGCGAAGCTCGCCTCATGGAAGCTGATGTTGGTCAGGCCGGCCGCCTCGGCCGCGTCGCGGGCGCGGGCGATGTGGGCGGGGTGGAAGTCCACCGCATGGAACCGCCCCTGCGGGTTGGCCGCCGCGAACAGCGACACCGTCGTGCCGTGGCCGCAGCCGAGTTCGCAATAGTCGAACCCGTTGGCCGTGGAGGGCGGGGCGATGCCGTTGATCAGGCAGCTCAGCGTCAGATGCGCCGGCCCCTGTTCACGGTAGAAGCCCGGCAGATATTCGATGTCCGACACATAGCCGGCGCTCCAGTCGCTCATTGGGTCCTCGTTTCAGCTCAAGCCGTCGGCCCCCACCCCAACCCTCCCCCGCTGGGCGGGGGAGGGGGCAAATTGTCCCTCCCTTGCGAAGCGGGGGAGGGAGGGACCCGCGAAGCGGGAGGGTGGGGGCACGCGGGCAACCACTCACAAATCCTGCATCGGAAAAACCGCGTCCTTGCGCTCGACCGGGCTCGGCGCGTGCAGCACCCAGCCGTTCCAGCCGAGCCGCGTGCCGTCGGCATCGTTCTCGCCGGCGCCCAGCCGGGCGGCGGGCACCTCGGCGGCCAGCAGGCTCACCTGAAGCTCGAAATCCAGTTCCGGCCCGACATACATGCGGACCAGATCCTGCAGCTTCCGGAACTCGCGGCCTTCCGGCATGAAGTCGCGGAACTGGTCGTGGTTCAGCGGGCCGATGCGCAGGCGGAACTTCCCCTGGACATCCCAGGCGCGGTCGCCGGCCAGCGCGTCGATCCCCAGCCGGCAATGCTGGCCCTCGGGGTCCGACAGGCTGGGCAGGCGGGTCTGGCCGTCCGGCGCGATGGGCAGCCAGCCGCCGACGAAGCTCTCCACCGTCACCGGCCGGCCGAGGAAATCGGACAGCATCTCCTGCAGGTCGTTGGCTGAGCGCGTTCCGCGCGACATCAGGCCGGAATAGTGCAGAAGGGTCTCGTCCTCCACCAGCAGCCGCTTGGTCAGCGACGGCTGGCCGATGCCGACGAAGCTGGACAGCGTGGTGCTGACCGGATCGGGTTCGCGCAATCCCTGGCCGCGCTCGAAGGACACCGGCAGCCGGTACTTCGCCCAGGCGCGGTAGAACAGCGAGAAACTGCGGTGATGGAAGACGTCGAAGAAATCGCGCAGCGCCCGGTTCCGCTCGCGCAAGCTGCGGATCATCAGTTCGGTATAATGCTGCGGCAGAACGCCCAGCGGCCCGACCAGCCCCAGGAAGGCGCCGACCAGTGTCGGCGGCCGGCCGTCAACTCCGGGTTCCGCCCCCGCCACCTGGTTGCCGGGGAAGGTCAGCGAGGTCTCGGCGCGCAGGCGCACCACCTCCTCGCGCGGGTCATGGTCGTGGCCCACGGCATGGCGGCGGGTGTTGCGCGGGTCGCGCGCATCGCGGCGGGCCTGCCATTCCAGCACCCGCACCGCCTGGAAGAAGTCGAAGCGGTGGGGGGCGCGGAACAGCCGGTCGATTACAGAAGCGGGCGGTTGCCGGCGCGGGCGGGCCATGTGCGGAGCACTCCGGTGCGGCCCTTGACCGTAGCGGTCAGCCGCGTGAAGGAATTGATCGAGCAGTACAGCCCCAGGAAATGGTCGAGGATCATCGCCAGCAGGAACATGCCGCTGCCGCTGAAGCGTTGCGGGTCGAATTCGATGCCGACATCGATGCCGCGGCACATGGCGTCGCCCCAGGCGACATCGCCCGGCCGGGACGGTGCCCGCGCGGTGCCGCGCTTGGTCGTCACCCTGACGATGCCGTCGGCGATGCCGCGGGTCTCGGCCGAATCGCGGAAATCGTAGAGCCGCAGGATCTCGCGCAACGCCTCCGTCCCCTCCGCCCCGCCGGAGATCGACAGGTGGTTCAGCAGCAGGTGTGAGACGAGGCGCCAGCGATGGCCCTTGCGTTCGGCGATGCGCAGGGTCGGCGTCGGCGGCGTCAGGCAGGACAGACCGGCGACCGCCGCCATCCCCTCCGTCAGCTTCAGATGCGGGTGACCGCCGCCATAGGGCAGTTGCCCCGGCAGATCGCGGTTGAGGCAGGTCGTCTCCACCGACAGCACGGACTCCGCCGGGCTCGACGGGTCGAAGTCGAGATCGACCAGCGCCAGATGCACCTCGGTGCCGGGATCGCGTCCACCCGCCGGGCGGCGGCTGGCGGTGTAGTAGGTGCGGCTGACCGCTTCGACGCCGCCGTGGCGCAGGCCGTAGAAGGGCAGGAAGCGCCGCTGCTTGCCGTCGGGATCGGTGGCCAGCACGCTGTCGACCGAATAGACCTCCAGCGCGCCGGGTCGGCGGGCATCGGGGACGACGCGGTGGTCGTGCTGGGTCTGGGTCAGGGCGACCGGCTCCGCCCGCTGGCGGAACAGGTTGACCACCGGGGTGCAGCCCAGCGCGAAATTGTCCTTCGACACCGCGCGCTCCAGGTCGCCGTCGGTGGTGTTCAGGTAGATGAAGATCTCCAGCGTGTTGCCGGCGCGGCGCAGCACCTTCGGCGATACATGCAGGTCGAAGAAGAGGAACTTCTCCGGGAAGGCGAAATATTCGGTCAGCAGCCGATAGCCGCCATGGGAGCGGGCGGGGTAGGGCAGCATGCCCTCCTCGTCGCGGAATCCCACCGGGCGGATGGCGTCGGGGCCGAGGATCACCGCGTTCGGATCCTGCGGGTCGTCGGCCAGCGCCACCGAGACGGCGTTGTTGAAGATCAACTCGTGCAGGGCATAGACCTGCTGCGGCTGGCCGCGCAGGAAGAAGCGCAGGGTGTCCGGCGCCAGTTCCGTGAAGGTCATCTCCGGCACGCGGCAGCGCAGAGTGAGGCGCAGCGAGGCCACCGCGTCGCCCGCCCGTGGGTTGGGCGGCGCCACCAGCGGCCGGCCGGCGAGCACCGCCTGGTCCAGCTCGATCGGCCACAGGGTCGCGGGATAGACGGTGCGGAAGCGGCAGGTCTCCCCGCGCAGCGCCTCCGTCTCCAGTTCCGTCCCCTTGGGTACGGTGTGCGAGCCGGTCAGGTCCGCGCTGCTCTTCATCTGCACCACCGCCATCGACGGGATCGGCGCCAGATAATGCGGGTAGAGCACGTCGAGCAGCGTGTCCACCAACTCCGGATACTCGTCGTCCAGCTTGCGGCTGATGCGGGCGTTGAGGAAGGCGACGCCCTCCAGCAGCCGGGCGACATGCGGGTCCTCCACCGCATCGGCGCTGAGCCGCAGGCGGCCGGCGATCTTCGGATGCGCCTCCGAGAACTCCGCCGCCATGCGGCGCAGATAGGTCAGCTCGCGGTTGTAGTATGGGAGGAGTTCGTCAGCCACGGGCCTTGCTCGTCACGGTGACCATGTTGGATGTGGGATCGACCACCGAATCGAAGACCATCGGCTCGGGCGCCGGATCGGCATGGATCAGCGCCTCGATCCGGAAGCGCAGCGTGCGGTCGGCCGGATCGCTGTTCTCGACCATGCTCACCGCCAGATGGGCGAAGCGCGGCTCCCACCGGCGGATCGCCGCCTCGATCTGCGCCACCACCTCGCGCCGGCGGGATTCGGTGGCGACATTCTCCACCAGCAGGTCGTGGCAGCCATAGCCGAGGATCGAATCCGCCAGCTCCGTCAGGTCGTCCGGCCAGCCCAGCACCCGCCGCCGGGTGTTCAGCAGGTTCTCCAGGTCGCGCCGGATCGCCGCCCGCAGGTCCGCCACGGTGTGCGGCCGCGGCGCCACATGCTCCGGCGTGTCGTCGAGCAGACGGTCCAGGACGGACAGGGTGATGGACTGGTTGCGATCCATGGTGACCTTTGGATGGCACTTAAGTGCTTGCCCCCACCCTAACCCTCCCCCGCTGGGCGGGGGAGGGGATAGGTGCTGATGCGGGAGAGCGACGGCAGTCCCTCCCCCGCCCAGCTCTCGCACAAAGCTATGCTTTGTGCTGACGCGGCAGGCGGACCGTAGGTCCGCTGAGAGCGGGGGAGGTTAGGTGGGGGCACCGGCGGGAAAGGCTTTACACCGCCCCCGAGAACTCCAGCGTGCCCAGCTGCAGCATCGGCACGCTCTCCTCGCCGACGAGGAAGCAGCGCTGGCCGATCCCGCGCACCGGCGCGTCCTCCGACCACTCCGTCGCCCGGCCCAGCTTGAGCGCATCCTCGGCATCGGCCGGGGCGCCGCCGTAGAGCGTGGGCAGATAGACCTCGCCGTCCGGGCCGCCGCGCACCACCATGTGGGCCGGGCGCCACAGCAGGTCGCGCGGGCGCTGGGGCGCGCGGAACTCGACCTGCTCCACGGTCTCGGTGGCGATCCAGAAATACTTGCCGGTGCTGGTGTAGACCTCGAAAAAGCCGCCGGTCAGGTCGTCCAGGTCACGGAAATCGTCGAAGGGCGTGCCGTCATGGCTGCCGGACACCGGCGGGCGCATCTCTTCGGCCTGGGCCAGCTTCGCCACCGCGTCGGCGGTGTCGCCGGACCGCAGTGCGACCAGGGCCTCCAGATGCAGGCGCAGATGATCGGCCGGCTGGTCGATGAATTCCGGAACGCGGCCGTCGGCGAACAGTTGGCGCCGGGCCTGCTCGGCCCGCACCAGTTGGCGGAACAGCGCCATGGTGACGGCCACCTGCGGCTCCTGCGTGCCGATGGTGTCGAGCTGCAGGTCGGCGCGCTCCAGATTGCCGGCGAAGCTCAGCAACTCGGCCAGGAAGACGCGGCGGTCGAGATCGGTCGGCTTCTTCTTGATCTCGCCGTTCAGCGTGGTGATCGCCTCGTCGAGGCGGCCCGCCTGGAACAGCTGGGCTGCGGTTTCGCTCATGGTCTGTATCTCTCCCTGGATGGAGCGCCTGACTTCGGTTGACGGTCGGGTCAGGCCGCGCCGCCGGTTTGGGCCAGCTCCGTCACCAGCTTGAAGGTCGAGAAGACCTGATCCAGCTGGAAGTGCGGCCGAAGATGGATGACGCATTGGTAGTTGCCGGGCTTGCCCGGAATGGCGCGGACCTGGATGCTGCCCTCGCGCAGGGGATAGCGGGCCTTCTGGTCCAGGCTGGCGTCGTCGTTGCCCAGGCAGTAGCCGTGCAGCCAGCTCTGTAGGTCGCGCTCGCATTCCTCCGGCGTGACGAAGGAGCCGACGCGGTCGCGCACCATCACCTTCAGGAAATGGGCGAAGCGCGCGACGCAGAACATGTAGCGCAGCATCGCCGACAGCCGGGCGTTGGCCGTCGCCGTCGTGGTGGTGAACTGGCCGACCCGCTGGACCGACTGGTTGCCGTAGAAGACCAGATAGGGTGTGTCCTTGCAGCGGCTGACCGGGATGAAGCCCAGGTCGTCGAGATCGCGCTCCAGCTGGTCGGAGATCGAGACCTCGACCGAGAATTTCTGCGCCACCTTGATGCTGTCGGTGGCGAAATCCGGCACGACCAGCTCGGTCACCAGCCCGCCGCCCACCACGTCGCGCTGGGCGCCGCGGATGTCGGCGAACCAGCCATGCTGCAGGAAGGAGCGGATCAGCACGGTGCCGAAGGCGTAGACGGCATTGCCCCAGCAATGGTCCTCCAGCCGCATTCCTCCCTCGCCGCCCACCGATTCCTCGCGGAAGCGGAAGCCGTGGCGGGCCTGCGGATCGTCGCCATAGGGTTCGCGCATCAGCACGCGCGGCAAGGCCACGCCGACGAACCGCGAATCCTCGGTTTCCTGGAAGCGCTGCCAGCGCTGGTATTCCGTCTGCCGCAGCACCGACTTGAGATCGAGCGGCAGGCCGAGCTCGTGAAAGGTCTCCAGGCCGAACAGCTCCGGCGCCGCGCCGACGATGGCCGGCGCGAAGGCGGCGGCGGCGACCTGCGCCAGCCCCTTGAGGCCGGATACGTCGTCGGTCGGCCGCTCTTTGGTCGGGCGGTGCTGGACGGCATAATCGCACAGCAGGACGCCGAAGGGACGGCCGCCGGGCATGCCGAACTCGTCGCTGTAGACCTTGTTGAACAGCTGGCTCTGGTCGAACTCGATGGCGCGTTCCTGGTCGCGGCACAGTTCGGGCCAGGTCAGGCTGAGCAGGCGCAGCACCACCGTCTCGGCGTTCTGCGCCTGCTTCACCAGCGTGCGCACCCCGCGCCACGAGCCTTCCAGCGACTGGAAGCGCTTGTGGTGCAGGATAGCGTTGACCTGTTCGGACAGCAGCGCATCGATCGCCGCGATGTCGCGGTCGAGCGCGGCGCGCAGCTTGTCCAGGCTGTCATGAACGGGAAGCGTGATGCCGAACCACAGCCGCAGCGCCTCCCCAGGGCCATTGGCCGCCAGGAAGGCGTCGAGCGGGCCGGCATCGTCGCGGCCGAGCGCCATGTCGACAGCCCGCAGACGCAACGGCCGTTCAAGGACCGTCGCCTCCGCATCGTCGGCATGAATTTCGGCCGCGTGCCCGGTCATGCGGCTATCAGCCGGCCTGCGGGATGCGGGCGACCATGCGCATGGAGGTGGTCAGTTCCTCCATCTGCAGCCACGGGCGCATCCAGGCGACGGCGTTGTAGGAGCCGGGCTTGCCCGGGATCTCCTTCACCTGCACCTTGGCCTCGGCCAGCGGGTACTTCGCCTTCATCTCCTGGCCCGCGGCTTCGTTGCCGTTGACGTAGTTCAGGATCCAGCGGTTCAGCCACGCCTCGCAGTCGCTCGCCTCCATGAAGGAGCCGATCTTGTCGCGCGCCATGATCTTCAGGTAATGGGCGAAACGCGAGGTCGCCATGATGTAGGGCAGGCGGGCGGAGATCGCGGCGTTCGCGGTCGCCTCCGGCCGGTCGTACTTCTTGGGCTTCTGCGTGGTCTGGGCGCCGAAGAAGACGGCGTAGTCCTGGTTCTTGTAGTGGCAGAGCGGCAGGAAGCCCAGCTTCGACAGCTCGGCCTCGCGGCGGTCGGTGATGCCGATCTCGGTCGGGCACTTGGCGTCGCTGTCGCCGTCGTCGGAGGTGAAGGTGTGGAAGGGGAGGTTCTCCACCTTGCCGCCGCCTTCGGCGCCGCGGATGGCCGTGCACCAGCCATACTGCGAGAAGGCGTTGGTCAGGCGCTGGCCCATCGCGTAGGAGGCGTTCATCCAGCAGTAATCGTTGTGGGCCATCGGCCGGGCGATACCGCCTTCGTACGGAGCCTCCTCGTACTCGAACTCCTCGATCGGCTTGGTGTTGGCGCCGTAGGGCATGCGGGCGAGCACGCGCGGCATGGTCAGCGTGACGAAGCGGCTGTCGTCGCTCTCACGGAAGCTGCGCCACTTGGTGTACTCGACGCTGTCGAAGATCTTCTCCAGGTCGCGCGGCTTCGACAGCTCGGTCATGTCCTCGAAGCCGAACAGCTTCGGGCTGGCGGCCGAGATGAAGGGCGCGAAGGCGGCCGCCGCGACGTTGGAGACGCCGGTCAGCAGCTCCATGTCGTCGGGGTGGTTGGTGAACTCGTAGTCGCCGATCAGGGCGCCGTAGGGTTCGCCGCCGGCGATGCCGAACTCGTTCTCGTAGATCTTCTTGAACAGGTTGCTCTGGTCGAACTCGACCGCCTTCGAGATGTCCTTGTACAGGTCCTTCTTCGGGCAGTTCATGACGCGGATCTTGAGCGTGGAGCCCGTCTCCGAGTTCATGACCAGATAGTTCAGGCCGCGCCACGAGCCTTCCAGCTTCTGGAACTTCTCGTGGTGCATGATGGCGTTGAGCTGCTTGCTGATCTTGGCGTCGATCGCGGCGATCGCCTTGTTGATCGTCTGGCCCAGGTTCTTGTTGAAGGTGACCGTGCCGGCCAGCGCTTCCTGGGTCAGGGTGCGCAGCAGCTCCTGCGCGCGGTCCGGCTCGGTCTGCTTGGTGGCGGCGATGGCCTGGTCGAGAATCGAGAGGCCGGTGCCTTCGGCAACGGCGCCGGCGGCGGCCGAGCCCTGGGTCTGAGCGTCGCTCATCGGATCAACCCTCCTTCTTCTCGGTGCCGAGCTCGCCGCTCAGCGCGGCCAGCTCGTCGGTGTTCTGCAGCACGCGCTCCAGCAGGCCTTCCAGCTCTTCCGAGCGGTCGGCCTTGCTCAGCAGGTCGCGCAGCTGGTTGCGGGTCTCCAGCAGCTTGCGCAGCGGCTCGACCTGCTGCACGACGCGGCCCGGCTCGAAATCCTCCATCGACTTGAAGGCGAGATCGACCGACAGCTGGGTGCCGTCGTCGGCGAGCGTGTTGTCGACCTTCATCTTCAGGCCGGGCGTCATGCGGGCCATGACGTCGTTGAAGTTGTCGCGGTCGATCTGAATGAACTTGCGGTCCTTCAGGGGCTTCAGCGGTTCCGTCGGGTCGCCCGAGAAGTCGCCGAGCACGCCCACGACGAAGGGCAGCTCCTTGACGACGGTCGCGCCTTCGGTCTCGACGTCGTAGGTGATGTGGACGCGGGGCTTGCGCACGCGATCCAGCTTCTGGTGGATACTCGCCATGTTATCGGACCTCCCTGCTCACGCCGTAGGATAGGCGGTGATCGTCAATACCCTGATTGCTCTGCCGGCGGCGGCGCCTTGGCGCCGGACGCGATGAAGAACTGCCGCCGTGTTTCCTCGTCGGTGATGAGCTCCATCAGGAGTTCCTGCAACGACATGCGGCCGCGGCGGACCACCTCCTCCAACGTGTAGGAGATGGGGGAATGGGGTTCCGTCTTGCGGAAGAAATCGGCGACCTGCAAGAGGACCTTGAAGGCCTCCTCGCGCGTTGTCACAGCCCCGCTCGCCTGTGCCTTGGCGCCGGCCGCCACGATCGCGCCGCCGGTCGCGACCAGTTCGGTGGACGTGGAGGCGGCCTCCGCCGCGGCGGGCTCGTCGCCGCCCAGCGTCGCCAAGCGGTCGCGCGCGGCGTAGTTCACCGCGTCGAGCGCCGCCGTCAGGACGTTGCGGATGTTGCCGGCCGGCGGCGCGTCATAGCCGGCCTTGTCGTAGAGGATTTTGCCCAGCGCCTCGAACTCGTCGATGGCGCCCTGGATGTCCTCCAGCAGAGTCTTGAATTCGGAGGCCGGCGTCTCCCGGACGCTCTGCTCGAACTGTTCCCAGGTGACGGCGCCGTTGTCGATGCGCGCCTGACGGCGCGCCTCGTCGGTGATCTTCGCCAGTTCGATGGCCTGTTCGTACTGCCAGAGCGAATAGGGAATGTCGCCCAAGGTCAGCGGCACCTTGCGGACCGGCTGGATCAGCGTGCCGTCTGCCGATTCGCCGTTCAGGCCGGTCAGCGGGCCGACGCGGGTGGCGATGCCGTCTTCGTCCGGGGCCGGGTACAGGTTGTCCCAGAACCGCTCCACCAGTCCGCGGGCCAGGGCGAAGCCGTCGCGCAGTCCGGCGTAACCCTCCGCCCGCAGCAGCGCCTCGATGAACCAGGCGGTGACCTCCAGATCCTTCGCCTGGGTGCGCAGGATCCGCGGGCTGACCTCCAAAATGGTGCGCCATTCCGGCAGAAGGCCGCCGGCGTCGTCCTCCACATCCATGGACCGTTCGGCGGCGCGGGCGGCGCTGCGGGCATCCTTGACGGTGTAGTAGTCGGCCGAGGCATTCTCGCGCAGGTCGATTCCACATTCGGAATCGCCCTCGATCGGCTGCAAAAGCTCTTCGATGTCGAAAATCTGCGGTGTCGGCATGAAGGAAAGCACCCTTTCCACATTCATATGAAGAAGGTCAGAGCCGCAGGTAGCGGAGCCCGCCGATTAGGGGGTAAGCGTTCGTGCCGGGAAATTGATAGCGTTACTTCCGATGGTTCGACAAGGCTATTCGTCATTTCGGGGGCTGCCGAATAGAATATTGCAGTTGCGTAACAAATCAGCGCCCGGGCTACCCCTATGAGCTTGACGAAACGCAATTGCGGATGAATGCTGTTCGCCTGACGTCGGAATGAACCCTTCCCGGGACCCCATTTGCAATGACTCCTGACGCCATTCCATCTGCAACCTCGGGCATCGCTGCCGTTCCGGTGGAAAGCCTTGGAGGCGTTTCTCCCGTTCTGATTGAAAGGCGCGATCCGTCCGGCCGCTTGGTCGCGCGGGTCGGCATCGCCGACGGGATGCTGGAGGGGCCCTGCCTCTTCTTTGCTGAGGATGGGGAGACGGTGGTTGCGCGGACGCTGTTCCGCGCCGGCAAACAGGTCCTGCCGCCGCCCGGGTATGATCCCGCGTCCTCGCTGCTCGGCGCCCCGGTGGCGTCGGGTGAATCGCCGTTCTGACCGGCCGGAGACACCAGATGCCGCCCGCCGCCCGCCTCGGCGACCTGATCAAGCAGGACACGCCGCACTGCCACGCACCGATCCACCCGCCGGCCCCGGTGCCGGCGCCGGCGCCGCATCCCGGCTTGCCGCTGGCGATCGTGCTGGGCAGCCCGACGGTGCTGATCGGAAAAATGCCGGCCGCGCGGCTGACCGACATCTCCGCCCCCTGCGTGCTGCCGGGCTGCGTTCCGGCCGGGCCGGGCATGATCTCTCAAGGATCGGCTACGGTGCTGATCAACAACCTGCCGGCGGCGCGCATCAACGACATGACCGCCCATGTGAGCTGCGTCGCGCCGATCCCCGCCCCGGTGGGCAAGGTGATGCCGCCCGGCTGTCCGACCGTCATCATCGGCGGCTGACCGCATGCGCCTTTCCCATTTCGAGCGTCTGCGCCCGGTCTGTCCGCGCTGCCTCGCCACCCGCGGCGTGGCGGTGCCGCTGGCGCTCGGCATCGTGGAGGCGGCCGGCGCCGACGCCGTGCGCTGGGGAACGCTGGTCTGCGGCGACGACGCTTGCGCGATGGAATACCCCATCGTCGACGGCGCTCCGATCCTGGTGCCGGACCTGCGCGGCTGGATGGCGGCGAACGGGCATCTGCTGACCACGCGCACCGACATCCCGGCGGCGATGGAAGGGGTGCTGGGTGACGGGTTCGGTCCCGACAGCGCCTTCAACGCCACCCGTCAGCATCTGTCCAGCTATGGCTGGGACCATTACGGCGACCTCGATCCCGCCACGCCGGACGGGCAGGCCGGATCGATCGTCCGCTGCCTCGCCGCCGGGCTGGAGCGGCTGGGTCCGCTGCCGGCCGGCCCGGCGCTGGATCTCGGCTGCGGCGCCGGACGGACCAGCTTCGAGCTGGCGGCGCGGGGGGAGGATCTGGTGCTCGGCCTCGATCTGCATTGGCCGCTGCTGATGCTGGCGCGGCGGGTGATGGAGCGGGGGGAGGCTGTGTTCCCGCTGCGCCGGTCCGGCATCGCCTATGACCGGCAGCGGATCGAGGCGCGGTTCGCCGGGACGGAGCGGGTGGATTTCTGGATCGGCGACGCGCTGTTCCCGCCCTTCGCCCCGCGCGGCTTCGCCCTGGTCGCGGCGATGAACGTGCTGGACTGCGTCGCCTCGCCGCCGGCCCTGCTGCGCGCCATCGACGGCATGGTGGCGGACGGCGGCGGCGCGGTGCTGGCGACGCCTTTCGACTGGTCGACGCAGGCGACGCCGGTCGAAGCCTGGCTGGGCGGCCATTCGCAGCGCGGCGACGATGCCGGCCGTTGCGAGGCCGTGCTGGCGCGGCTGCTGACGCCGGGCGCCCACCCGCAATCGGTCGAGCGCCTGCAGCTTTTGGGGGAGCCGAGCGATATTTCTTGGACGGTTCGGATGCATGACCGCGCCATCATGCAATATAGAACGCATCTGATGATGTTACGTGCATAAATCGCGAAGGAAGCGAAGAAGTTTCAGTCTTATTGCGAAGCATAGCAGTGGATTTTTCGAAATGGCTTGGTCAAAGTCCGCGGCACAGCCACAGGACGAACCGGCCGGTCGGTTGAGTTGGTGCGGGCGCCGCAGGCGCTCTGCCCGCATGGGTTGAAGACACGCAAGTCACACGAAGGGGGTGGAGCCATGGTGGCGGTCGATCTGCAGAGCATGATTTCGCGGCTGAATCCTCTGTGCCGGCGGGCGCTGGAGGCTGCGGCCGGACAGACGCTGTCGCGCACGCATTACAATTGCGAGATCGAGCACTGGCTTCTTCAGCTGATCGGTGCCGCCGACGGCGACATCTCCGCCATACTGCGTGTCTATGAGATCGACGCCGGCCGGCTGTCGGCCGACCTGACGCGGGTGCTGGACAAGCTGAAGACCGGCAACAGCCGGGCGCCGGCCCTGTCGCCCAATCTGGTGCAGCTGATGCGCGAGGCATGGGTGCTGGCCTCGCTGCAATATGGCGAGGGGGCGGTGCGCTCCGGCCATCTGCTGGCGGCCCTGCTGTCCGACGAATCGCTGTCGGCCCAGGCGCGCGACATGTCCGGCCAGTTCGCGAAGATCACCGCGGACGTGCTGCGCCGCGATCTGCCCAAGATCGTCGCCGAGACGGCGGAGGCGCGCACCAGCGCGCCGGTCGCAGCGGCGGGCGGTGCTGCCGGCGGGGCCGCCGCGGGCGGCGCGCCGAAGGTCGGCGGGGCGACCCCCAACCTCGACCAGTACACCATCGACCTGACCGACCGTGCCAAGAACGGCAAGATCGATCCGGTGCTGGGCCGCGACGCCGAGATCCGCCAGATCATCGACGTGCTGACCCGCCGCCGCCAGAACAACCCGATCCTGACCGGCGAGGCCGGCGTCGGCAAGACGGCGGTGGTCGAAGGCTTCGCACTGCGCATCGCCGCCGGCGACGTGCCGCCGGATCTGCGCAACGTTCGCCTGCTGTCGCTCGACCTCGGCCTGCTGCAGGCCGGCGCCGGCATGAAGGGCGAGTTCGAGAACCGCCTGAAGGGCGTGATCGACGAGGTGAAGGGCTCCAGCCAGCCCATCGTCATGTTCATCGACGAGGCGCACACCCTGATCGGCGCCGGCGGGCAGGCCGGCCAGAACGACGCCGCCAACCTGCTGAAGCCGGCGCTGGCGCGCGGCGAGATGCGCACCGTCGCCGCCACCACCTGGGCCGAATACAAGAAGTATTTCGAGAAGGACCCGGCGCTGACCCGCCGCTTCCAGGTGGTGAAGGTGGAGGAGCCGGCGGAGCCGGTCGCCGTCGACATGATGCGCGGCCTCACCGCCACACTGGAGAAGCACCACAAGGTCCGCATCGTGACCGAGGGGCTGATCGAATCGGTCCGCCTGTCCAGCCGCTACATCCCGGCGCGCCAGCTTCCCGACAAGGCGGTCAGCCTGCTGGATACCGCCTGTGCCCGCGTGGCGATGAGCCAGACCGCGACGCCGCCGGCCATCGAGGACCGCCGCCGCACCATCCAGCTGACCGAGACCGAGGTCGCGATCCTGGAGCGCGAGGAGGCCATCGGCATCGACCATGCCGAACTGCTCGCCGCGCTGAAGGACAAGATCGCCGCCACCCAGGCCGATCTGGTGGCGCTCGAAGCCCGCTGGACCAAGGAACTGGAACTGGTCCGCGCCATCAACGAGACGCGCGACCAGCTGGTCGCCGCGCATGAACAGTCGAAGGCCCCGGCCGCAGTGGGCGCAACTGGGGGCACGGCGCCTGCCGAGCCGCTCGACGCCGACGCGCTGAACGCCAAGCTGTCGGCTCTGACCGCCGAACTGACCGCGCTGCAGGGCGAGGATCCGCTGGTCAAGGTCGCGGTGGACGGGCAGGCGGTGGCCGAGGTGGTCGCCAACTGGACCGGCGTGCCGGTCGGCCGCATGGTCTCCAACGAGATCAAGACGATTCTGTCGCTCGCCGACCGGATGAAGGAACGCATCATCGGCCAGGACCACGCGCTGGACGCCATCGCCCAGGCGATGTGGACCAGCCGGGCCAAGCTGACCGACCCGCGCAAGCCGATCGGCGTCTTCCTGATGGTCGGCACGTCCGGCGTCGGCAAGACCGAGACGGCGCTGACTCTTGCCGACCTGATCTATGGCGGCGAGCAGAACGTCACCACCATCAACATGACCGAGTACAAGGAGGAGCATAAGGTCTCGCTCCTGCTCGGTTCGCCTCCCGGCTATGTCGGCTTCGGCGAAGGCGGCGTCCTGACCGAGGCGGTGCGCCGCCGGCCCTACAGCGTCGTCCTGCTGGACGAGCTGGAGAAGGCCCATCCCGGCGTGCAGGACATCTTCTTCCAGGTGTTCGACAAGGGCACGATCAAGGACGGCGAAGGCCGCGACATCGACTTCAAGAACACCGTCATCATCATGACGTCGAACGCCGGCACCGACCTGATCCACAAGCTGTGCGCCGACCCGGAGACCGCGCCCGACGCCGAGGGGCTGCTGGAGGCCCTGCATCCTGAGCTGCAGAAGAGCTTCAAGCCGGCCTTCCTCGGCCGCTGCACGGTCATCCCGTACTTCCAGCTGTCGGACGAAAATCTGGCGAAGATCGTGGTCCTGCAGTTGAACCGCATCTCCAAGCGGGTGGTTCAGAACTACAAGGCCGCCTTCTCCTACTCCGACGATCTGGTCCAGAGCATCGTCAACCGGTGCCAGGAGGTCTCCAGCGGCGCCCGCAACATCGAGACGATCCTGAGCCGCACGCTTCTGCCGGAGATTTCGTCCCGCATCCTCGCCCGCATGGGCGACGGCGAGCCGATCACCCGCGTCCACGTCTCGGTCGATGGCGAAGACCGCTTCGTCTACGACATCGCCTGAGGCCATGGAAACGGGAGGACCGGGGCGGGCGCGCAGAAAAGCGACGGGCGGTGACGACCGTCACAGCACCCGCCTCAATTCTTTCGTAACCATACAGCACAGACCAAGCTTCACCCGTTAAGACCGACTTCAAGAGAGCGAGGAGACAACCATGGCGATCTACATCAAGTACGACGGCATCGACGGCGAGGCCACGCACGAGACCCACAAGAAGTGGCTGGACGTCGGTTCGCTGCAGTGGGGCGTCGGCCGCGCCATCAGCACCCCGTCGGGCTCGACCGCCAACCGCGAAGCGTCGGAGCCGTCGGTGTCGGAAGTGACCATCACCAAGCTGATGGACAGCTCTTCGCCGAAGTTCTTCGTCGAATCCTGCACCGGCGCCATCGGCAAGAAGGTGCAGATCCACCTCGTCACCACCGGCAGCCCGGGCAACACCTATGCCGAGTACACCCTGACCAACGCCCTGGTCTCGGCCTACTCGATGTCGTCGGGCGGTGACCGTCCGTCGGAGTCGATCTCCATCAGCTTCACCAAGATGGAGTACAAGTTCATTCCGTACGACGACAAGAACAAGGCCGGCACGCCGATCTCGGTCTCCTACGACCTGTCGACGACCAAGAGCGCCTAAGTTCGGCTGCGCTTGCCCCCACCCTAACCCTCCCCCGCTGGGCGGGGGAGGGGATATCTCCCTCCCCTGCGATCGGACCGGCCTTTGGCCGGCCGAGGGCGGGGGAGGGTAGGGGTGGGGGCAAGACCTTCCTCGACCATTGCTTCCCAACACATAGGACCAAGCCCGCATGTCGGATGCGCCCACCATCTCGCAGACCGGCCGGCTTCTGTCGCTGACCTCGCCGCTCGGCGCGGACGTGCTGATCCCGGTTGCCGTCGAGGGAGAGGAAGGGCTGTCGCGCCTGTTCCGCTACACCATTTCGATGATCTCGCCGCGGATGACCATCGCGCCGGCCGACATCCTGGGAAAGTCGCTGACGCTATCCGTCGCGCGCCAGGGCGGCAGTCCCCGCGTCATCAACGGCATCGTGAAGAGTTTTTCCGCCGGGCCGCTGGCTCTGCGCGGCTACCGCCGCTACACGGCGGAGATCGTGCCGTCCCTGTGGCTCGCGACCCTGCGCTCCGACTGCCAGGTGTTCCAGGACAAGAGCGTCGTGCAGATCGTCGACGCCATGCTGTCCGATTGCGGCGTGACCGAGGTGAAGAAGCAGGGACTGTCCGGCACCCACAATGCCCGCCCGGTCTGCGTGCAGTACCGCGAGACCCATTACGACTTCATCGCCCGCCTGCTGCAGGACGAGGGCATCTATTTCTATTTCCAGCACGAGGCCGGCAAGCACACGCTGGTGCTGAGCGACAGCGCGTCGGGCTACACCGACTGCCTGGACAAGGACGTCAACCACGCCGCCGCGTCGCAGGGTAACACGCTCGCCATCGACGGCTGGTCGCACTCCCAGTCCTACGTATCCGGCAAATGGACGCTGAAGGACTATAATTTCGAGACGCCCAGCACCGACCTGTCCGCCAGCACCACGACGGTGCTCGGCGTTTCCGCCTTCAAGTCGCACGAGATGTTCGATTATCCCGGCGGCCACATGGTCAAGGCGGACGGCACCACCCTGTCCCGCCTGCGCATGGAGGAGACGGAGACCGGCTATGAGCGGGTGGAGGGCACGGCGACCTACCGCGGCCTGTCCGCCGGCGGCAAGATCTCCATGGCCGGCCATGCGGTGTCGGCGGAGGTCGGCAAGGGCTATGTCGTCACCGATCTGGCGCTGAGCGCGCAGGACGAAAGCCATCTCGGCAATGGCGGCATCCCACCGCAATTCTCCTGCCGCTTCGCCGCGATCCCCGAGGCCACCGTGTTCCGCCCGCCACCGGTGCCGCGCCCGCGCACCCACGGTCCCGACACCGCCACCGTCGTCGGTCCCAGCGGCGAGGAAATCTACTGCGACAAGTATGGTCGCGTCCGGGTGCAGTTCCATTGGGACCGCAAGGGCGCCAAGGATGAGAAGAGCTTCGTCTGGCTGCGCGTCGCCCAGACCATGGCCGGCAAGAACTGGGGCACCATCTTCACCCCGCGCGTGGGCATGGAGGTGCTGGTCGACTACATCGGCGGCGACCCCGACCGGCCGCTGATCGTCGGCTGCGTCTACAACGCCGAGAACATGCCGCCCTACGCGCTGCCCGACAACAAGACGCAGAGCGGCATCAAGACCCGCTCCAGCAAGGGCGGCGACGCGGCGACCTTCAACGAGCTGCGTTTCGAGGACAAGAAGGACGCGGAAGAGATCTATTTCCACGCCCAGAAGGACTTCACCCGGATGGTGGAGAACGACGACAAGCTGACCGTCGATCACGACCAGACCATCACCATCAAGAACGACCGTACCGAAACGGTGTCGGAAGGCAACGAGGCGGTCACCATCGCCAAGGGCAACCGCACCGTCACCGTGTCTAAGGGCAACGACACCCACGAGGTGACCGAGGGCAACCAGAGCCTGACTGTCGGGAAGGGCAATCGGACCGTCACCGTCAGCAAGGGCAACGACACCCACACGGTCGGCGAGGGCAACCGGACGGTCGAAGTCGGGCAGGGCAACGACAGCCTGACCGTCAAGCAGGGCGACATGACGGTCGACGTCAAGCAGGGCGATTACGCCCTGAAGCTCGGCCTGGGCGACGTTTCGGTAAAGGCGTCCGCCGGGCAGATCACCATGCAGGCCGCGACCGGCATCGAGCTGAAGGTCGGCGGCAACAGCATCAAGATCGACCAGATGGGCGTCACCATCAAGGGCAGCATGGTCAAGGTCACCGGCGACATGCAGGTGCAGATCAAGGGCGCGATGACGCAGGTGAACGGCGACGCGATGGTTAAGATCCAGGGCGGCGTGGTAACCATCAATTGACGAACGCCGTCCACACTGGGACGGATTTTCAAGCGGGGTTGGGACGGTGGACATCGGGCTTTTGCCGAAGTTGCGCTTTGCCCGCGCGGCCGAAGCGGTCGCGGGGCTGGACCTGTCGCCGGAAGCGAAGGCGCTGTACGCGCCGAACGCTCCGACGGCGGCGTTCCTGAAGGCGCTGATCGACGCCGAATTGCATGCGGATGCCATCCGGCTGCTGGGCATGGCCCTGCCGCGGCGCGAGGCCGTGTGGTGGGGCTGCCTGTCCGCCCGCGGCGCGCTTTCGGCCGAACCGGCACCGGCGGACGTCGCGGCGCTGGAGGCGGCGGAGGCCTGGGTCTACCGCCCGACGGAGGAGAACCGCCGCGCCTGCTTCGCGCCGGCCGAGGCGATGAATTTCGAGACCGCCTGCGCCTATGCCGCCATGGCCGCCTTCTGGTCGGGCGGCAGCCTCGCCCCGCCCGACGCGGCGGTGGTGGTGCCGCCGGGCGACGGGCTGACCGGAACGGCCGCCGCCGCCGCGGTGCTGATCGCCGCGGCGGCGGTGCCGAAGGAGATCACGGCCCGCCATCGCGCGTCGCTGGTCCAGGCGTTGGACATCGCCAACGGCGGCAGCGGCAAGGTGGGGGCGGCGTGATCCGATGAAGCTGCGCCTGACCCTGATCCAATGCCCGCCCGCGCAGGGCGGCGACATCGCCCGCGATCTCGGCACCGGACGGCTGGTGATCGGCCGCGGTCCCGACTGCGACTGGGTGCTGAACGATCCGGAGCGGATGCTGTCCAAAATCCACTGCATGGTGGAGTTCAAGGGCGGCGTTTACATCGTCATCGACAGTTCCACCAACGGCGTCTTCCTGAACGACGCGCCGACCCCGATCGGCCGTGGCAACTCCGCCGTGGTGGGCGAGGGCGACCGGCTGCGGATGGGCGGCTTCGTCATGCGCGCCGGCTTCGCCGCAGAGGAGGCGCCGTCCGCCAACGACCCCTTCCTGGCCGTGCTGCGCGGCTCCGACGAACCGGCGCAGTCGCCGGCGGCCTCGCCCGGGGACGATCCTTTCGCCCTGCCGGCCTTCGGCCGTGGACCGGTGTCGGTGATGCCGATCCCGGAGGACGACGACCTGTTCGGCGACCTTCAACAGCCGGACGAACGCTGGAGCGGGAAGCAGGGCGGCGGCTGGCAGCAGACCGCGGCGGGGAACGCGTCCGGCGGCGATCCCGATTGGCCGGGCTCCACACAGACTGACTTCTCGCCGGACAGCCTCGGCACCATCCGGGTGTCGACCGAGCAGGCGGGGTTCGGCAACGCCAGCTCCAATGCCGGCTTCGATGCAGGCTTTGACAAGGGCAATGGCGGTACGTCGATCCCAGACGATTGGCTGGATGATCCTGTCGAGCTGACGCCCTCCGCCCAGCCGTCCAGCCCGCCCCCCGCCCAGCCCTTCGCGGCGCAGCCGGCCACCCCGCCCGCCATCCCGCCCGACGATTGGGCCGACGAGCCGCTGGTCCCGCCGGCCTTCGGTGCGCGTCCGTCGCCCTTCGCCACTGCTGCCGCCGACCCGGCCTCCGATGCCCTCAATCGCGCGCTGGTCGATGTCGTGCTGTCGCTGGTGCGGCGGCAGGCGGCGCTGGAGGCTCTGCTCGGCCTCGACCCGGACGAGACGATGGCGCAGGGGGAGTCGATCCTGCGCCGCGCCGTGGATGCCGACGACGCGCTCGCCCGCCTGCGCGCCCTGCCACCCGCCGAGGCGGAGGCATTGCTGCAGGCGGCGGTGTCCGACGGTGCGGCCCACCAGTCGGCCCTGCTGGCCGCAGTGCGCGAGCTGACCGGGGAGACCGCCGACGGCGGCACCCGGCTGGCGGCGCTGTACCGCCGGCTCCTGCCGATCCACCGCCACGCGCTGGGCGGCTGACGGGAGGACGGGGAACCATGGCAACGACCATCAGCCTGCAAGAGGGAAAGCGCCCATGAGTTGGGACGACAAGGTCATCTGGTCCGAAGGCATGTTCCTGCGGGCGCAGCATTTCCAGCAGCAGGATCGCTATGTCGAGCGGCTGGTGCGCGGCCGCGTCGCCGGCATCCGTCCCTTCGCCTGGGGCATCAGCGAACTCACCATCAACCGCGAGCTTCTGGCCGTCGGCAAGTTCGCCGTCCTGCGCTGCAAGGGCATCCTGGAGGACGGGACGCCGATCAACATCCCCGACGACGACGATCCGCCGCCGCCGCTGGACCTGCCGGAAACGCTGGCGAACAGCGTCGTCTACCTCGCCCTGCCGGTCCGCCAGCGCGGCGGCGTGGAGTTCGAGGTGGGCGAGAGCGCCGACGCCGCCACCCGCTATGTCGGCGAGGAGACGGAGACGGTCGACGCCATCGCCGGGTCGGCCAGCGTGTCGCGCATCCGCACCGGGCGTCTGCGCCTGCGCTACCGTCTGGAGCGGCAGGAGCGCGCCGGCTACCACTGCCTGGGCCTCGCCCGCATCCAGGAAGTGCGGTCGGACCGCCACGCCTCGCTGGACGAGCGCTACATCCCGCCGGCCCTGAACGTCCAGGCGCTGGCCCCGCTGGCCGGCTTCGTCACCGAGATCCAGGGCCTGCTGAACAGCCGGTCGGAGGCGCTGGCCGCCCGCGTCGGCGGTTCCAACGGGCGCGGCGCCGGCGAGATGGCCGACTTCCTGATGCTGCAGGTCGCCAACCGGTCCGAACCGCTGTTCGCCAACATCGCCCGCATGCCCGACATCCATCCGGAACGGCTGCACGGAATGATGCTGGGGCTGGCCGGCGAACTGGCGACCTTCACCGCCGTCAACAAGCGTCCGCCCAGCTTCCCGCCCTACCGGCACGAGGATCTGCAGGGAACGCTCGAACCGGTGATGGCGGAGATACGCCGCTCGCTGAGCGCGGTGCTGGAACAGACCGCCATTCCGATCGACCTGCAGGAACGCAAATACGGCATCCGCGTCGGCACTATCGCCGACCGTTCGTTGATCACCACCGCGACCTTCGTGCTGGCGGTGCGGGCGGATATGCCGGGCGAGGCGTTGCGCCGCAACTTCCCTGCACTGGTCAAGATCGGCCCGGTGGAGCAAATCCGCGAACTGGTCAATGTACAGTTGCCCGGAATCCGAGTAAGGCCGCTGCCCGTCGCTCCACGCCAGCTGCCCTACCATGCCGGTGCCGTGTATTTCGAACTCGAACGCGGTAGCCCTATTTGGAAACAGCTTGCAACATCAGGCGGAATCGCGGTTCATCTAGCGGGTGATTTCCCCCAGGTGGCGATGGAGCTTTGGGCGATCCGTGGCTGATGCATCACCTTTTCCTGTTGTAGGGACACCATGAGGCTGGGCGGGGTGCTGGCCCTGCGCACCGGCGCCGTGATCGCGGCGACGGTCGCGACCGCCGTGCTGTTGTCGGTCGCGCTGTCCGGACTGAAGTTCGAACAGAAGCTGCGCGAGGTCACCGGCTCCCGCCTTGCGGTGGTGGCGGACGAGATGCGGCGCCGGGTCGAATACGGCCTGACGCTGGGCCTCGACCTGTCCGAGCTGGTCGATCTGCAGGCCCAGGCCGAGCGCGCCGCTTCCGGCGAGGAAATCCTCGGCGTCGAGGTGGTCGATGACCGCGGCATCGTTCTGTTCGCCGCCGACCGCAACGCCGTAGGGCAGCCTACGCCGGTTCGCTGGAATGATGACGCTTCGGCCGGAACCCTGCGCCGGCAGATCGAGGGCGATGTCCTGATCCTCGGCTCGGACGTGCGCAACAGCTTCGGGCAGACGGTGGGGCAGGTGATCCTGCGCTCCTCCCTGACCGGGCTGAAGGCGCGGGTCGCGGCGGTCGAGGAGGGATTGCGCGGCAACATCCTGGCGCTGGTGGGTGTCGCCGCACTGGTGACTCTGGCCGCCGTCTTCGCCGTTGTGCGGCAACGCGGCGGACGCAGCGGATTGGCGGACGGCACCGCGCCGCTGGGCATGGTGCGCGATCGCCTGAACCACGGCATCGCCGACGCCGATCACGCCATGGAAGATCTGGAACGCGAATTGGATGCCATGGCGCCGAATGCCCCCGGACCACTCCCAGTGAAGGGCGCGGTGACATGAGCGATCCGGCCCGCAACGTTTACGCCAAATCCGCCGCCAAGCCGGCCAAGCGGCGCGACCCGATCAGCGCGCTGGTGCTGCGGCTGACCATCGTCACGGTGGCGGTCCTGCTGCTGGCGGCCGGCGCGGCTTCCTGGCTGTCGCTGCGCAGTTTCGACCCGCTGTTCCAGCCGGAACTGGCGCGCAAGGCGCAGACGGTCGGCGACCTGATGGGCGCGCAGATCGACCGCGGGCTTGGCGTCCGCATTCCGCTGGACCGCATGGCCGGCCTCGATGCCCTGCTGACGGCGGAGGTCGAGCGCCACGACGACATCGCCTACATCGCGGTGACCGGCCCTGACGGGCGCATCGTCGCCGCGGCGGGCGGACCGCTGGCCGGCATCACGGCGCTGTCGCCGGACCGGCTGACCGGCCCCGCCGACGGCCGGCTGGCCCGCGGCTTCGTCGACGTCCAGCGCCCGCTGGGCGACACCGCCAGTCCGGCCGGCGCACTGCATGTCGGCGTCGACAGCGCCTTTCTTGCAAAGGCTTCCACTGATCTGGCGCTGGACGTGCTGTCGGTGGTCATCGTTTCCGTCCTGCTGATCTTCGAAGTGCTGCAGCTGGTGGTGAATCTCGCCATGCGGCGGGTGCTGACCCTGCGGCTGCTGGCCGACCGGGCGGAGGAGGGGGATTTCCGCGCCACCCTGCCCGAGATCCCGGGGCCGCTGGCGGCGACGGAAGACCGTGCGCTGGAAGGCGGCGTGTGCGCCGCGCTCGACAGCGTGAACGCCCGCTATGTCGGCCTCGCCGCGCGGGTTGCGGAGCTTCGCCGCCGGCTGGGCGGCGACGATCCGCGGGTCGGCCGGGCGGAAGCCGGGCTGTCGGCGCTCGTCCGCCGCTTCCGCTTCCGCGATCCCGACTCCGCGCGTCCGCCGCCGACGCCGCTGAACCTCGTCTTCCTGCGGCTGCCGGTCTTCCTGTTCTGCCTGTCGGAAGAGCTGTCGCGCCCCTTCCTGCCGGCCTACGCCAAGTCCTTCGCGGGCGAGGTGCCGTGGCTGACACCGGACATGGTGGTCAGCCTGCCGATCACGCTGTTCATGCTGATCTGGGCGCTGTCCCAGCCGGGCGGCGCCCGCTTCTCCGAACGCTGGGGCCGCTCGCGCGCCTTCACCATCGGCGCTCTGCTGGGTTCCGTCAGCCTCGCGCTGACCGCCTTCGCCGGGTCGCTGGCGGAGCTGATGCTGTGGCGCTGCCTGACGGCGCTCGGCTATGGGCTGGTGCTGATCACCGCGCAGGGCATCGTCATCGACCACACCAGTCCGCGCAACCGCGCCGCCGGCATGGCGATGTTCATCGGCGCGCTGCTGGCAGCCGGTGTCTGCGGTCCGGTCAGCGGCGGCATCATCGCCGACCAGATCGGCTTCCGCGCCACCTTCCTGCTGGGCGCGCTTCTGGCGCTGGGCTCCGGCCTGTCGGTCAGCCTGCTTCTGCTGCGCGGCCGTGGTGCGGCGCAGTCCCCCTGCGGCGCCGGCGCCGCTGCCGGTGCGGCATCCCGGCCGGCGATGGGCAGCGCCTTGCCGCTGTTCCGCGACTTCCGCTTCTCCGCCCTGATGGTGCTGAGCGCCATCCCGACGAAGATCGCGTCCACCGCCTTCCTCTTCTGCCTCGTGCCGCTGCTGCTGACCGCCGACGGCGCGTCGAAGGCGGAGATCGGGCGGGTGCAGATGATGTATTTCGTCGCCTTCATCCTGGTGTCGCCGCTGGCCGCCAGCCTGTCCGACCGCTGGCAGGCGCGGCGCGGCTTCATCGCCGCCGGCGGGATCGGCACGCTGGCGAGCTGCCTGCCCATCATCGCCACCCAGGCGCTGTGGGGGCCGCCGCTGGCCATCGCCCTGTTCGGCCTGTCGCAGGCGCTGGTCGGTGCCCCGCAGCTGACGCTGGTCTCGCAGATCGCCCGCGACGGCGGCCTTCCGGAGACCGCGGCCATCGGCTGGTACCGGCTGATCGAACGTCTGGGCGGTGCGCTCGGCCCCGTCACCGCGATGGCGGTGGCGGTCGCCACCTCCTACCGCGAGGCGATGCTGGGCATCGGCCTGCTGTGCGGGGTGAGCGCGCTTCTGTTCTGGATCCTTTTCCGCACCGGGCGCCCGGCATCCCCCGCCGCCCGGCCACAGGAGGCTTGACCGCGATGAGAATCGACGAAAGCGATCTCCTCCGCATCCGCCGCCGCTCGCTGCTGCGCCTTGCCGCCGCCGGCGGGCTGGCCCTGCCCGGACTGCCGTTTGCCGGTAACTCGCTGATCGGGTCGGCGTTGGCCGCGACGGTGCCCGACAAGACCTTCCGCATCACCATGGTGCTGGGTCGCGGCGAGAGCGACAACGAGTTCGGCTTCAAGGATTATCTGGCCCGGCGCGGCCTGAAGGTGGACTACACCATCCGCAACACCGGTGGCGACACCGCCAAGCTGCCGGGCATCATCCAGGAGATCAAGGACACCCGTCCCGACCTCGTCTACAGCTGGGGCACGCCGCAGACCCGCGCGCTGGTCGGCCCCCATGACGCGGCGGATCCGCGCAAGCACGTCACCGACATCCCCGTGGTCTTCACCTTCGTCGCCGCCCCGGTGGACGCGAAGATCGTGCCCGACCTCGCCCGGTCGGGGCGCAACGTCACCGGCACCATCCACATCGCGCCGATCGCGGTGCAGCTGAACACCATCCAGGCCTACCGCCCGATCAAGCGGCTGGGCGTGGTCTACAACCCGCAGGAACGCAACTCTGTCCTCACGGTGGAAGGGCTGCGGGCCGAGACGGCGCTGCGCGGGCTGGAACTGATCGAGGAGCCGGTCCCCCTGAACGACCGCGGCGAGCCGATCTCCGCCGCGGTGCCCGACGCGCTGGCCCGGGTGGCAAGGCGAGGCGGCGAGGTCCTCTATATCGGCCCCGACACCTTCATCGCCTTCCACAACCGCACCGTCGTGGCGGCGGAGGCGTTGCGCCTGGGCCTGCCGACCTTCTCGGTGACCGAGCTGATCGTGCGCACCGACAAGGCCATGCTGGCGCTGGCGAGCAGCGCCTACGGCATCGGCCGCTTCACCGCCTTCAAGGCGGCGCAGATCCTGGTGGACGGCGTCAATCCTGCCGAAATTCCCGTGGAAACGCTGAAGCGCTTTTCCGTCATCATCAACATGGCCACCGTCCGGGCGCTGGAGTACTACCCGCCCATCGGCCTCCTGAATTTCGCGGAAATCATCGAATCATGAGCGCCCGCATCCCCATGACCCTGCCGTTCGGCGGAACCCCCCTGTGTGGTGAGGCCGCTCGCGCGGTGGCCGCCGTCCGACTGCGGGCGCTGGCCGCCGATCTGCCGGACGGGCTGACCGCCCGCATGATGGACCTGGACGATTCCAACCTGCTGGCCGACTTCCGGGTCCGCGTGGTGGCGACGCTGGAGGATCCCGACCATTACCGCATGGCCGGCGAGGTCGGGAACTTCGTCGCCGACCATCTGGGCGAGAAAGGGCTGACCGCCGGCATCTTCCGGCACGAGGGGCGCGGGAACGAGAAATCCGGCGGCCGCCTGGTCGCCTATGGCGCGCTGGGCCTGCCGTCCGGCGACGATCCCAACCGGGGCCGCGACCTCGACCTGCCGGAGGCGGAACTGCCCTGGGTGGCGCACATGTCGTCGGCGATGGTCGATCCGTCCGAGCGCGGGCGTGGCCTGCATCACCGGCTGATCGACTGGCGGATCGAGGTGGCGGAGGCGCTGGGCCGCCGGCACCTGATCACCACCGTCAGCACCCGCAACCACCGCAGCTGGGGCCATCTCGCCGGCCACGGCATCTATCCGAAGCGGCTGGTCCGCGTCGGCGGCGATCTGGTCCGGCTGCTGGTCCACCGCGACTTCACCGCCGATCCGATCTTCGACACCGCCAGCGCCGAGCTGGTGGCGGTGGAGGAGCTGGCCGGGCGCTGGGACGTGTTCGAGCGCGGCCATGTCTGGGGCCGCGTCGCTGCGGGCGACGGTGCCGCGCGGCGCTGGTACGCGCTGTGCGGCCGGGAAAAGGCTCCTCTGGAGCATGACGGGACGGGGCCGGGCGGGCGCTGAGGCGCGCGGCCGGCTGAAGGGGGATGGCCGGGATGGGATCGGGGAGTTTTGGGGCGCGGCTGGCGGCGTTCGTGGCGGTGGCGGTGTTCGTCTCCGCCCTCTCCGCCGTCGTGCTGTGGACGCGCGAACAGGCGCGCCGCCTGGACGAGGCGGTGACCTCCCAGGTCGGCTTCGTGCTGAGCGAGGCCAAGGCGTCGCTCGAGACCCAGCTGAACCTCGGCCTCGCGCTGGGCGACCTGCCGCAGGTTGACGGGCTGCTGGCACGTGCCCGCGTCGCCCTTCCCGGCATCCAGTCGGTCACCGTTCTTGACGAGACCGGCACCGTTCTGTTTTCGACCAACGCGGTCGAGGTGGGCGAGCTTCTGCCCATCCGGACCTCTGCCGATCAGAATGGCGGTGTCAGCGGCTTCTGGTCGGAGGAACGCGGGGACGAACGGGTCTACGGCGTCGGGCTCGCCACCAGTTTCGACACGGTGGCCGGCAGCCTGCTGGTCCGCATGCCGGCCGGCGCGATGGCCGAGCCGATGCGCCATTACGCCCTGACCCTTTCCATCGGCGCCGTGCTGATCGTGCTTCCGCTGGCCCTGCTGGGCTGGCTGGCCGGCCTGCGGCTTGCCGCCGGACCGCGCCGCTCGCTGGCCGATCTCGCGACCACCCTCGAAGGGCTGGGGGAGGGTGGGCGTTCGCGCGCCGAACTGCCGGCGCAATCGCCGCAACAGACACTGGGGCTGCCGGCCGCCGCCTTCACCGACGCGGTGCGCCGGCGCCTGACCATCCTGGACGAGGCGGAGCGCGAAGTCGCACGCCTGGACGAACTCGCATGACGACCCGCAGCGCCTCTCCCAGCCTTTACCGCGGCCATCGCCTGTTCATGGTCGGCATTCCGGCCGTCATCCTGCTGGCGGCCGCCCTGGCGATGGCCGGCGTCGGGCTGCTCGGCACCTGGCTGGCGCAGGACCAGTTGGGGGAGGCGCGCGCCGCCAAGGCCGCCGCGGTGGCGGAGGCGGTTCAGCACGACCTGGAACGCGCCATCGCCTACGGCATTCCCCTGCCGCGGATCGAAGGGGTGGGGGCTTATCTCCAGGGTGTTGCCGGACGCAACCCCGACCTGGGCTTCCTGGCGCTGACCGGCGGCGACGGGGTGCTACTGCAAGGCGCGGTCAATGCCGGCGGCGGCATCGACGCTGCCGGGTTGCAGGCGCTGACCGCCGGCCTGCACGGCCTGGCGACGCCGGAGACCCGTGCCGCGACCCTCCAGCCGATCGACCGCGACGGTCTGCTGATCCTGAGGGTGCCTGTGCGGATCGGCCGCCTGTCGTCGGAAGGTGGCGGCGGCGGAGTGGGCCAGCCGCCGGCCGGACATGTGCTGGTCGGCGTCCAGCCGCAGCAGGTGCGCGGCCAGATCGCCGAGGAATTGGCGACCGTGGCGCTGGGGGGGCTGGCGGTTCTGCTGCTGCTGGCCGAACTGGCCGGTGTACTGGTCCGCGCCAGCTTCCGCGCGCCGCTGCGCAGCCTCGCCGTGGCGATGGCGGAGGCGGTGGACGGGCGCTTCGCCACCCTGCTGGGCCGGCGTCCGCGCGATCAGGTCGGCCGGCTGCTGTTCGCCTTCAACGCCGTCGTCTTCGGTCTGCACGACCGCCGCCAGCGCTTTGCCGCCCATGCCGACGAGGTGCGCGCCGCCGTCTTCGATCCGGAGGTGGCCTCCGCCGTCGAAAATACCCGACTGTCGGCGCTGACCGCTCTCGGCTCAGGACTGGAGGCGGCACCGCGGCGCGAGATCGATTCCCGATCCGACGATGTCCTTGCCTTCGCCCTGCTGTCGGCCGCCGCGGCGTCCATGCTGGTTCTCGCCGGCAGCCTTTCCTTGGCCGGTCCGGCAATGGCCGCTGCATTGGTCGGTGCCATCGCCGGCTATGTCGTTCCGCCCGGCTGGCGCCGTGTCGCGGCGGTGCTGAGCGCACTGGCGCTGTTGTCGGCGGCGGCCGTGCTGCTGCTCGGCGGTACCGCGTTGCCGGCCGGATTGGCCGGTGGGTTGGCCGGCGGTTTCGCCGCCGGGCTGGCGCTGTCCTATGTGCGCCGTCAGGCGGCGGGCGGCGGGCAGTTCTCGCTGCTGCGGGCGCTGGCCTCCGGGATCGTCGCGGCCCTGCTGTGGGCGGCGGCGGTCGGCTGGGACGGCGGTATGCTCGCGGCAACGTCGCTTTTGCCGGCCGCCTTGGCTGCGCTGCTGGCCCGTCCCATCGTCGTTCCGCGGAGCTGAGAGGCCCCTATGCTGCTTCAGACCCGCATCATCCTGTTCGTGCTGGCCACCGTCACCGTGGTGGCCGGCCTTCTCCTCGGCTTTGCCGCGCTGCGCGAGGATGCCCTCGACCGCCGTGCGAGCGAGCTGGAACTGGCCCGTCTGGAAACCTCCTGGCAGCTTGCCGTGTCGGGTGCCGTCGGGCGCATCGACCAGGGGCTGGGCCGGCTGGCGGGCGACGCCGAGATCGCCCGCGCGGTGGAGGCGGAGGATCGCGGCGCCCTGGACCGGCGCGTCGGGACGCTCGGCATCGTCGCCGCGCCCGCCACCGGCGGGATCACCGACGTGAACCTGCTGTCGAAGTCGGGGGAACTGCTCTACAGCACCGACCCGGCGCTGGAGCCGGAGCCGCTGCTGAACCGCGGCGCGCTGGATGCCATCCTGTCGGGTCAGAAGCTGGCGCGCGGCGTCCGTCTGGTGGACGGCGAGCGGCTGGTCGTGGTGGCCGGCGTGCCGATCTATGCCGGGACCGGGGCCGGCGGCGGGGCGGGCAGCGGGGCCGGCGTCACCGGTGCCGCCGTCGCCGGGCTGGATTTCGTCGCCGCGCTGGACGTGCTGCGGCGGACCACCGGCGGGCGCGTCTTCGCCGTGACCCGCAACGGCACGGCCTTCGACGGGCAAAGCGATCCGCTGTGGCCGGCCGTCCAGCCGCTGGTCCGTCCGGCGGTGCGTAGCATCGCCACCATCGCCGGCGGCGGGCGCCGCTATGCGCTGGCCAGCCTGCCGGTCGCCGACCTCGCCGGCGGGCGCGTCGCCACCGTGCTGATCGCCACCGACGTCACCCAGGCGGTGGAGGAACAGGCGCTGTGGTCGGTCGCCTATGTCGCGGCGGTCGGGCTGGTGCTGCTGGGCGCGCTTGGCCTGCTCTACGGCTTCCTGCGGCGGAACTTCTCCACGCTCGATGGCGCGGTGAAGGCTTTGCAGGACCTCTCCCGCGGGCGCGCCATGGGCTATGTCGAGCTGCCGGCCGGCAACGACGAGATCGGCCGCATCGCCGGTGCCGTGGAGGTCTTCCGCGGCGTGATGCGCGAGATCGAGCGCAGTGCCGGCCAGCGCGAACGGCGCCTGCGCCGCCAGCAGCGCTTCATCCGCCGCCAGATGGAGGCGCTGGCCGTCACCCTGGAGGAGGATGCCCGCCAGAACCTGCTGGAGGAACTGCGCCAGATCGAGGCGGAGACCCACGATGCCCAGTCCGCCCAGTCCAAGGGGGTCGGCGACGAGTTGGGCCTGTTGGCGCTGGGCTTCTCGCGGCTGGCGACGCGGGTCAGCACGCAGCAGGTGCAGCTGACCCAGATGGTGCGCGACCTGCGCGAGGCGCTGGACGACAAGCGGCGTCTGATCAGCCTGCAGCAGGAGCTGGAGATCGCCCGCACCATGCAGCTGACCATCCTGCCGCAGGTCTTTCCCGATCTGCCGGAGCTGGACATCGCCGCGCGGATGGTCCCGGCGAAGGAGGTCGGCGGCGATTTCTACGATTTCTTCCCGATTTCCGAGCACAAGGTGGCGCTGGTCATCGCCGACGTGTCGGGCAAGGGCATCCCGGCCGCCTTCTTCATGCTGATCACCCGCACCATGCTGCGCGCCATCGCCGAATCCGGCGTCGGCCCGGCGGAGACCATGCGCCGGGTCAACAACCTGCTTGCCGCGGAAAACGAACAGATGATGTTCGTCACCGTCTTCTACGGCGAGTTGGACCTGCGCACCGGTGTGCTGGCCTTCTCCAACGGCGGCCACAACCCGCCGCTGCGCATGACCGCGTCAGGCGCGGTGAAGGATCTGGAGCGCACCCCCGGCATCGCGCTGGCCGCCATGCCCGACATGCCCTTCGGCGAGAAGACCGTGACGCTGGACACCGGCGACATGGTCGTTTTGTTCACCGACGGCGTGACCGAGGCCTTCAACGGTGAAGACGTGATGTATGGCGACCCGCGGCTTGTTGCCGCAGTCGCCGGGCAGACCAACGCTTCGGCGCGCGACGGGCTGGACGGGGTGCTGACCGATGTCGCCCGTTTCACCGCCGGGGCGCCGCAGTCCGACGACATCACCTGTCTGGTCCTGCGCTGGCGTGGGGCGGCGGACGCACCGGCCGCCACCATGGCGCAGTTGGCCGACCCCGTAGCCTGACACTGAAAAAAAATCGATGGCGGTAGCTGTCCGGTCGTACTGCGAATGCATCGTCGGACCGGCGAGGGCGTGCTATAACCACGGGGTAGGAAAGAATCGGGCAATATCCAGCTAAGGCAAGGCGAGGGCAGGGGATGAATATTACCGAACAGTCGGTCAACGGCGTCACCGTGCTGCGCGCGGACGGTCGCATCGACAGCGGCAACGCCGCCCAGTTCGAAGCGGCACTGCTGTCGGTCATCGGCGCCGAGGGCACGCGACTTGTTGTCGACATGGAACAGCTTTCCTACATCAGTTCTGCCGGGCTTCGCTGCCTGCTGGTCGCCGCCAAGGCGGCCCGGGCGAAGCGCGGAGCCATCGCCCTGTCGGCCATGGCGCCGCACATCCGCGAGGTGTTCGACGTCAGCGGCTTCTCGTCGCTGTTCGAAATCCATGCCGATGCGGCTGCGGCCGTGGCGGCGCTCGGCGGATGACAGCGGGCGGTCAGGACACCGGGGGCGTTTTCAGCCGGCTGCGGCCGGCCTTGCGATAAGGCGGTTCCCGAAAGGGGGCCGGGTGTGTGATGGGAAGTGCCATTCGGCCCAACATCCTGGTTGTTGAAGACTCGCCGGCCGTACGGCTGTCCGTGGCCGGCTATCTGGAAGGTCGCGGTTTCGACGTGACCGAGGCAGAGAACGGCCGTGCCGCCATTCGCGCGTTGGACCGCCGCAGCTTCGACCTGATCGTCACCGACGTGTTGATGCCGGAGGTGGACGGGATCGAACTGATCAAGGCGGCGCGCACCGCCCAGCCCGACGTGAAGATCCTCGCCATGTCCGGCGGCGCTCCGAACATGCCGGCGGGCTATCTGCTGAAGATGACGCGCATGTTCAATGCGGATGAGATCATCTACAAACCCTTCCTCAACGAAGAGTTGGGGGCTGCGGTTGCCCGTCTGCTCGATCAGCCGCTTGCCAATTAAGCAGTTTGAAGTCTCTGCCCAATAATAGGGCGTAAAAGAAAGCGGCTTCGGTGCAAGAAGCGCCGAAGCCGCAAGTGATGCGTGGAACCAACCGCTTTTTACCACGCAAGCATCGTGCCAAAAATCACCCACTGGACCGTCGGCGGCCGAGAAAAATCCGGAACGCCATTTGGTCCCTCCTGTTGTTCGGGAAACGCGGGCGCATGGGCGCCGGTGGCCGATGCCAATCGCGCCGTGCCGACCGCGGTTCCAAGAATCCAGCAAGAGGGAGCCGACCGCGATGGCGCAGAACGAGAATCGGTGGCGCGGTGAGGGCCGCGACTGGCGCGACGACGACCGCGAACCGAACCGGCACCGGGATTGGGGCGAGGCCAAGCACGCCGGCGTCTACGATCCCGACGATTACCGGTCCAACGACCGTGAAAACATGTATCGACCGCAGGCGCATCTTCACCAGGACGAGCGCGGACATCTCTACCGCGATCCCGGATACAGAGGACAGGTCGGCAACGAATCCGGCGGCTACGGCCGCGATCCCAATATGGACCGTGGCGACAACCGCCGCGACAATTCCCGCGAGATGGAGCGTGTCTATGACCGCAGCTTCGGCGGCGGGCGCGACATGAGCCGCGGCGGCTATGGCGCCGGCTATGGCGGACGGTCCGGGTCGAGCGGCTATGGCGGATATGCCGGCGCCGGCAATGCCGGAACCGAAGGCAACTACACCAGCCGCGATGTCGGCAGCAGCGAGTATCGCGACCGCGATTACGGCGTCCGCCCTTATGGCGAAGGCGAGCAGGTCGTCCGCGGCCGCGGCTCCCTCGGCTATGGCGAGCGCGAGACCGGCGACCGCAACTATGGCAGCCCTGACTACCGCAACCGCAGTTACGGGTCGCAGGGTGGTTACGGGAGCGGCTATGGCGGCGGTTACGAATCCGGCCGCGACCGTGGGGAGTGGGAACGCGGCGGTTCGAGCCGGCGTGATTTCGGTGGCAGTTCATCGACCAGTTACGGCGGCAGCTATCAGCGCGACGAGGGTCGCGACCGCTCCTGGGGCGAGGATCGCGGCGGGATGTACCGCGCGCAGGAGGCTCGGGGGGGCTATGGCGGGGGCCGGACCGAGCGTTGGGGCGAAGACCGTGGCCGCACGCAGCAGCGCGGCTTCTGGGAGCAGGCCGGCGACGAGATCGCGTCCTGGTTCGGCGACGACGATGCCGAACGCCGCCGGCACGAGGATGAACACCGCGCTTCCCAACATCGAGGCCGTGGTCCGCGCGGCTACAGCCGCTCCGACGAGCGGGTGCGCGAGGACGTCAGCGACCGCCTGACCGATGACGCCTATGTCGACGCGTCCGACATCGAGGTGGCGGTCAGCGGCGGCGAGGTGACTCTGACCGGAATGGTCCCCGACCGCCACACCAAGCGCCGTGCCGAGGATGTCGCCGAAGCGGTGTCCGGCGTGACCCATGTGCAGAACAACCTGCGCGTCCGCAGCCAGACCGGCAACCAGGGCGGCTCCGGCTGGGGCAGTTCCACCGGGGCCGGCGCGTCCGCCATGGCGAATGCGGGGAGCGGCACCGGGACCGGTTCGGCTTCCGGTGCCTCCACCGGCATCAGTTCCGGCACCACCGCCTCCGCCATGGGCGGGACGTCGGGCGGACTGCAGGGGGGCGACACCACGGTCGGCACCAATGCCGGTATCGGCGCCTCCACCGGCACCGGGGCCGGGACCAGCGGCGGTCCTGCCGGCGCCTCCGCCGGCACCGGGTCGATGACCGGCTCCACCACCGGCGCCACCGGCGTCACCGGCGCCACCGGCACCAGCCGATCCTCCACCACGCGGAGCTGACCTGCCACGGCCGCAAGGGTGCGTGTCCCACAGCGGCGAAGCTCCTATATGGGCGCGGGTTCCGGCTTCCCAGGCAGCGCCGCCTCGGGACTCCGGAGTCCGCGCCCTTCGCGCTTGAATGCTCCGGCCGCGCCATCGGCACAACGCATGGTGGTGGTCCCGCGGGGAGGTCAAACCCTTGGCCGGGATGGGCTTCCAACGATGACGCCGATTTCATTTTTACTGGAGAGCGGTTCCTTGACACTCTAAGGAACTCCACTATCGTCATTTTTTGAAACCCGTGGGTTCCATTCATGCCTCTCGATGCGGAAGAGATACCTGACTGGCGGGCTCGGCGGCGCGAGGTGATCCTCAACGCCGCGGCGGAGCTGTTCGCCGGCCGCGATTATGCCTCCGTCCAGGTCGAGGAGGTGGCGAAGCGGGCCGGCGTCGGCAAGGCGACGCTGTACCGCTACTTCCCCTCCAAGGAGGAGCTTTATCTGGAGTCGCTGGAACGGGCGCTCGGCGGGCTGGAGCAGAAGCTGAACGCCGAAATCGCCCCGCAGCAGGTTCCCGCCTCCGTCCGGCTGTCGGCGATGGTTTCCGCCCTGGTCGGCACGTTGAGCGAACAATTGCAGACGCTGAAGCGGCTGGGCGGCGACCAGTCGGACCTTGCCGACCGCACGCGCCGGATCATCGGCCGCCGAAGCGAGCGCACCGCGACCGCCCTGCAGCAGGTCATGGCAGACGGCATGGCGTCGGGCGAGTTCCGCAAGATCGATCTGGAAATCGTCCCGCTTCTGGTGATCGGCATGGTGCGCGGCGGAATCATGCAGATGGATGAACGCCCGCGCGAGGCGCTGGAGCGCTCCGTCATCGACTTCCTGATGTCCGGCCTGACCAATCTGCCTCCTTTCATATAAGCGCAAGCCGGCCACCGGCGTTTGGAGTCCCAACGGATGAGACGGCTTTTCCTGGCCCTGCTGGTCGCGGCACTGCTCGGCGGCGGCGGGTATTACTGGTATGAGACCCGCCATGCCGGGGGCCAGTCCCAGACCGCCAAGGCCGACGCCGCACCGGCGGGAACCCGTGCGGTTCCGGTGGTGACCCGGAAGGTGGCGGTCCAGGCCGTGCCGGAGCAGATCGTCACCATCGGCAGCGTCCAGCCCATTGCCGCCATCGCCATCAAGGCCCGCGTCGACAGCGTGGTCGAGACGGTGAACTTCACCGAAGGGCAGGAGGTGAAGACGGGAGACACGCTGTTCACCCTAGACAGCCGGGCGCTGGAGGCCCAGCTGCGTCAGGCCCAGGCCAATCTGGAACGCGACCGCGCCAATCTGGAAAAGGCCAAGGGGGACGTGAAGCGCTATGCGGAGCTGGTGCGCACCAGCGCCATCTCCCGCACCACCTATGATGCCGCCGTCGCCACCGCCGATGCGTTGGAGGGCACGGTGAAGGCCGATCTCGCGGCGATCGAGGCGGCGAAGGTGTCGCTCAGCTTCACCCGCATCACCGCGCCGATGGATGGACGCACCGGCACGGTGAATGCGAAGGTCGGCACCATGGTCCGCGCCGCCGACACCAACCCGTTGGTTACCCTGACCCAGCTGCGGCCGATCAACGTCTCCTTCAACGTCCCGGAAAGGCATCTGCCGGCGATCCGCGCCGCAATGGCGACTGGAAGATTGCCGGTCACCGCCTCCATCGCCGGCAGCCGCGGCGAGACGGCGGAGGGCAAGCTGTCCTTCGTCGACAGCCAGGTCGACCAGCAGACCGGCACCATCCTGGTGAAGGGCGAGTTCCCGAACGCCGATACCCGGCTGTGGCCGGGCCAGTTCGTCGACACCGTGCTGACCCTGCGGGTGGAGCCCGACGCCCTGACCATCCCCGACCTTGCGGTGCAGACCGGCCAGAGGGGCCGCTACGTTTATGTCGTCAAGGCCGACGAGACGGTGGAGGTCCGCCCGGTCACGGTCGAGCGGACCCATGGCGGGCTCAGCATCATCGCGTCCGGTCTGCAGGCCGGTGAACGGGTGGTGGTCGATGGCCAGTCGCGCCTCTCCCCCGGCGCCAAGGTTACCGAGCGGCCCGGCGACAAACCTGCCGGAACCTCGTCCGGCGAGACCGCTGAGGGCGGCCGCCAGCAGGGTTCCGCCGCACAGGATGAGGCCGGCCGCAGCGTCCTGACCCAGGACAAGTCAGGCGGGGGTGCGACATGAACCTCTCCGAACTCTGCATCCGCCGTCCGGTGATGACCATTCTCCTGACGGCGGCGCTGGTTCTGGGTGGTCTGGCCGCCTATCGCCAACTGCCCACCGCGGCGCTGCCGCGGGTCGATTTCCCGGTGGTCAGCGTCACCGCCACGCTGCCCGGCGCTTCGCCGGAGACGATGGCGGCCTCCGTCGCCAGCCCGCTGGAGCGGGAATTCTCCACCATCGCCGGCATCGACACGCTGACCTCGAACAGCACGCTCGGCAACACCAACATCACCATCCAGTTCGTGCTGGAGCGCGACATCGACGCGGCTGCGGCCGACGTGCAGGCGGCGATCGCCCGCACCCAGCGTCGGCTGCCGGCCGACATGACCACGCCGCCCAGCTACCGCAAGGTCAACCCGGCCGACCAGCCGATCCTGTTCCTGTCGCTGAACTCACCGACCCTGCCGCTGGCGAGGCTGAACGACATCGCCGAAACGCTGATCCAGCCCAAGGTCGCGACCTTGCCGGGCGTGGCCCAGGTGCAGATCTACGGCTCGCAGAAATACGCCGTGCGGGTGCAGGTCGACCCCAACGCGCTGTCGCTCCGCGGCATCGGCATCGACGAATTGCAGAAGGCGCTGGCCGCCGCCAACGCCAACACCCCGGTCGGCACGCTGACCGGTCAGCAGCAACAGCTGGTGATCGCGGCCAACCCGCAGCTTCCCGACGCCGCCGCCTTCCGCGAGCTGATCGTCGCCTACCGCAACAACGCGCCGGTGCGGCTGGGCGACGTGGCGCAGGTGCTGGACAGCGTCGAGAACAACCGCACCGCCAGCTGGCTGAACGGCACGCGCAGCATCATGCTGGCGGTCCAGCGCCAGCCCGACGCCAACACGGTCGACGTGGTGGACCGGGTGCGCGAACTGGTGCCGGTGTTCCAGGCCCAGCTTCCGGCCTCCGCCGCAATCCAGATCGTCAACGACCGCTCGCAATCGATTCGTCAGGCGGTGGAGGACGTGCAGTTCACCCTGGCCCTGACCATCGTGCTGGTCGTGCTGGTGATCTTCCTGTTCCTGCGCCGGCTATCCGCCACCCTGATCCCGGCGCTGGCCGTGCCGATTTCGCTGATCGCGACGGCGGGCGGCATGCACCTGATGGGATTTTCGGTCGACAACATCTCGCTGATGGCGCTGACCTTGGCCGTCGGCCTCGTGGTGGACGACGCCATCGTGATGATGGAGAACATCGTCCGCTACGTCGAAGAGGGGATGAAGCCGTTCGAGGCCGCCATCAAGGGCTCGCGCGAGATCGGCTTCACCATCCTGTCGATCACCCTGTCGCTGGTCGCGGTCTTCATTCCGATCCTGCTGATGGGCGGCGTGGTCGGCCGGCTGTTCCATGAATTCGCGCTGGTCGTGACCATGGCGATCGCCGCGTCGGCCTTCGTGTCGCTGACGCTGACGCCGATGATGTGCTCCCGCTTCCTCGTCCACAATGCGCATGGCGAGAAGGAGGGATGGTTCGGCCGTGTGCTGGAAGGCGGTTTCTCGGCCCTTCTCAATGGTTATGCCCGCACCCTGCGCTGGACGCTGCGCCACCGGCCGCTGATGGGGGTGGTGATGATCGCCACCGTCGTCGGCACCGCGGTGCTTTATCAGGCGATCCCCAAGGGCTTCTTCCCGACCGAAGACATCGGCCAGATCCAGGTGACGACGGAGGCGCGGGCCGACATCGCCTTTCCGTCGATGGCGGAGCGCCAGCAGCAGGTCGCCGCCATCATGAAGGCCAACCCCGCGGTGGTGGACGTCATCTCCTCCGTCGGAGTCGGCGGCAGCACCGGCAACCAGGGCCGCATGTTCCTCACGCTGAAGCCGCGCGAGGAGCGCCCCTCGGCGACCGAGGTGATCCAGCAGCTGCGCCGGCAGGTCAACGGCATTCCCGGCATGGCCGTCTACATGCAGCCGGTGCAGAACCTGCGCATCGGCGGCCGGGCGTCCAAGAGCCTGTACCAGTACACCATCCAGGGCCTGGACCTGGACGAGCTGTACCAGTGGTCGGGCCGGCTGGAGCAGACCCTGCACGGCATTCCCATCCTGCAGGATGTCACCAGCGACCTTCAGCTGAACAATCCGCAGGCCTATGTCCACATCGACCGCGAGAAGGCCGCGACTCTGGGCATCGGTGTCGATCAGGTGCGCTCCACCCTCTACAGCGCCTTCGGCCAGCGGCAGGTCTCGACCATCTACACCCCCAGCAACGACTATCAGGTGCTGATCGAGCTGGAGCCGAAATACCAGGGCGACGACAGTTCGCTGTCACGCATCTATGTCCGCTCCACCACGTCGGGCAAGCTGGTGCCGCTCGACGCCTTCGCCCGGGTGGAGCGTACGGCCGGTCCGCTGGCGGTGGCGCACCAGGGCCAGCTTCCGGCGGTCACCCTGTCCTTCAACCTGGCGCCCGGCGCCTCGTTGGGGCAGGCGGTGGACATGATCCGCGAGTCGGAGCGCGAGTTGGGCCTGCCGCCCACGATCACAACCGGCTTCGCCGGAACCGCCCAGGTGTTCCAGGATGCCCAGGCCGGTCAGGCGCTGCTGCTGTCGGCTGCGGTGCTGGTGATCTACATCGTGCTGGGCGTGCTGTACGAGAGCTTCGTCCACCCGCTGACCATCCTGTCCGGCCTGCCGTCGGCGGTGATCGGCGCGCTGGGCACGCTGATGCTGTTCGACACCGAACTGAGCATGATCGCCATCATCGGCATCCTGATGCTGATCGGCATCGTGAAGAAGAACGCGATCATGATGATCGACTTCGCAGTGGAGGCGCGCCGCAACGGCATGTCCGCGCATGACGCCATCGAGCAGGCCTGCATCCTGCGCTTTCGCCCGATCATGATGACCACCATGGCCGCCATCATGGGCACGCTGCCCATCGCCATCGCCCATGGCGCCGCCGCCGAGCTGCGCCAGCCGCTTGGCCTCGCCGTCGTCGGCGGCCTGTGCGTGTCGCAGGTGCTGACGCTCTACATCACGCCCTCGCTCTACCTCTACATGGAGGATTTCGGCCGCTTCGTCGGCAACCTGTTCCACCGCGGCGGCAAGGCCGAACTGCCCCACGGCCCGATGGCGGCCGGCGGCGACGACTGAGCGCATGATCGTCCCACGTGCAGAAGCATCTTGCGGGACGCGGGAAATGGCTTATCTTTAGGGACAGGCGTACCGGGGTGGCTAGACCCCGATACGCCCATCCGATCAGCGGTTCAGAAGATCAAGGCACGCCTTGATGATCTGCAACAGCAGGATCAGGAGTGTGAGGATTTTGTCCATCCTCTTCTCTCCCTTGGTGTGCGGACGGGGTGGCGGCCTATCCGCCACCCCGTCCGCACCCGGCCACTATACCCACATGGTTGCAGATGTGTGCGCCGGCTTACGTTTCCCGCTTGCAAAATCTTGTGGATAATCCCGTTTCCATAAGAGGATCAGCAGAGATCCGCCACCCAGACATGAAAAAGGCCGCTTCGTCAGCGGCCTTTTTGATTGGCATGTGAGAGACGCTTACCCGCGCGCGGTCGTGCGCAGCGTCTCTTCCGCGGCGCGGATCAGGGCCATCGACTTGTTGACGGTCTCCTGGTACTCGGCCTCGGGATCGCTGTCCGCGACCACGCCGCCGCCGGCCTGGACATACATCATGCCGTCCTTCAGCACGGCGGTGCGTAGCGCGATGCAGGTGTCCATGGCACCCGACGCGCCGAAATAGCCGATGCAGCCGGCATAGACGCCGCGGCGGGCCTTCTCCAACTCGTCGATGATCTCCATGGCGCGGACCTTGGGCGCGCCGGACACCGTGCCGGCGGGGAAGCCGGCGACCAGCGCGTCGAGCGCATCGAACTTCGGATCCAACTCGCCCTCGACGTTGGAGACGATGTGCATGACGTGGCTGTAGAGCTCCACGATCATCTTGGCGGTCACCTTGACGGTGCCGACCTTCGCCACCCGGCCCACGTCATTGCGGCCGAGGTCGAGCAGCATCAGATGCTCGGCCAGTTCCTTCGGATCGCTCAGAAGATCGGCGGCCAGCGCCTCGTCCTCCGCCGTGGTGGCGCCGCGCTTGCGGGTGCCGGCGATCGGGCGGACCGTGACCTTGCCGTCGCGTACGCGCACCAGGATTTCCGGGCTGGAGCCGACGATGGTGAGATCACCGAAATCGCAGTGGAACAGGAAGGGCGACGGGTTCAGACGGCGCAGCGTGCGGTACAGCGACAGCGGCGAAGGCTTGAAGGGGAAGCGGATGCGCTGCGACGGCACGACCTGGAAGATGTCGCCGGCGCGGATGTACTCCTTCGCCTTCTCCACGATCGCGTGATACTCCTCGCGCGTCGTGTTGGAGGTCCAGGCCAGCGGCAGTCCGTTCTCGGTCCGCGGTTCGCGCCGGTAGGGCAGGGGGCGCTCCAGGTCGGCCAGCGCGTCGGTCAGCCGTTCCCGCGCGTCGGCATAGGCCGTGGCGGCATCCTTCCCCGCCTTCGGCCAGACCGGCGTCACCAGCGTGATCGAATCGGTGTGGCTGTCGAAGATGGCGACGATGCTGGGCCGGGTCAGGATCGCATCCGGGATGTTCAGCTCGTCCGGATTGTCGTCCGGCAGCCGTTCCATCAGCCGCACCATGTCGTAGGTCATGTAGCCGAACAGCCCGGCGGCCATCGGCGGCAGTTCCTCCGGCAGTTCGATCCGGCTCTCGTTGATCAGCGTGCGCAGGGCGTCGAGAGGTGCGGACTCGAGCGGCTGGAAGGCGTCGCGGTCATGCAGGGCGTCGCGGTTGATCTCCGCCCTGTTGCCCCGCGACCGCCACACCACGTCCGGCTTGAAGCCGATCACCGAATAGCGGTCGCGGCGCGAGCCGGCCCCGCGTTCCGCCGATTCCAGCAGGAAGCCGAAGGGACGCCCGTCCGCCAGCTTCATATAGGCGGAGACCGGAGTCTCCAGGTCGCTGACCAGCGTGGTCCATACCACCTGCGGCCGGCCGGCGGCGTAAGCGGCATCGAAGCTGGCGATATCGGGCTGGACCTTCACGGCACGAGACCTCTTGCTTGGCTGTCGGCTAAGCCGGAGCCTCAGTTGCTGGCGAAGAACTGGTCGATGCGCTGGCGGTAGATCCGCACCGGGTACTTGTCGCGCAGCGCGTTGGTGAACTCGGCCAACAGATCGTTTTCCAGCCCCTGCTCGACCGAGGCGCGGACCGGTGCCAGATCGGCGTCGGCAGCCTTGGGATCGGCGGGAATGACTTCCCGGAGGCGGGCGACGACCTGGGCGTCGGCAGTGTTGCCGCTGACCACCTCGTTCGGCTTGGCGGCAAACAGCTTGCCGACCATGTCGCCCGGCAGGCCCTGGACCGACTGGGCATCGCGGGTGAAGGGCGCCGTCATGGCGAAGCTGGCGCCGGCCTGGGTGGCGACGTCCTGGGCCGCGGCCTCAGCGCCCTGCTTCAGGCGGGCGGCGATCTCCTCCGCCTTCTTGGCGGCGCGCTCGGCGCGCTGTTCCTGCTGCCAGTCGGCGATGACCTGATCGCGCACGTCGGCCAGCGGGCGGACCGCGGCGGGGATCACGCTGTCGACGCGGACGGCGGTGAAGACGCTGCCCTCACCCTCGGTCAGGTTGGAGGTGGCGCCGGTCTTCAGTTGGAAGGCGCTCGGCAGCAGTGCCTTCAGGCTGGGCAGGTCCGGAGCGGCGTCCTTGCCGTCCGGCGCCTTGCCGGTGCTGTCGATGGCGGCGACCTTGGTCAGGGCCAGCCCCTGGGCCTGCGCCACCTCGTCCAGCGACGCGCCGCTGGCGAGCTGGTCCTCGACGCGGTTGGCGATGGAGAAGACGGAATCGAGCGCCTGCTCTTTCTTCAGGTCGTTCGCCAGCTGGTCGCGCACATCCTCGAAGCTGCGGGTGGTCGCCGGGGTCACGCCGGTGACGGTCATCACGTGCCAGCCGAGCGAGCTCTTCACCGCGTCGGAGGTCTTGCCCGGCTCCAGCGCGAAGGCGGCGTCGCCGATCTCCGGCAGGTCGGCGCTGGCGATGTTGTCGAGGGTCACCGGCTCCTGGCCGGCGTCCTTGGCGGCTTCGGCCAGACCTTTGGTCTTGGCGGCTTCGGCGATCTGCTTCGCCTTCGCCTCGTCATCGACGACCAGCATCTGGACGGTGCGCTTTTCCGGCGCGCCGAACTCGCTTGCCCGCTCCTCATACGCTTTGCGCAGTTGAGCGTCGTCGATCTTGATGTCCTTGGCCAGCGCATCGGGCGACAGGCGGGCGACGGTCAGCGACCGGTATTCCGGGGCGGTGAAGCGGACCTGATGGTCTTCATAGGCCTGCTTGATCGCCACGTCGTCGGGCACCCCGACATCGCCGATGGCGGCGTTGGGCAGTGTCACGATCTCCGCCACGCGCTTTTCGCCGCGGAAGCGGTAGAGATCCTGCACCAGCGGCTGCGGCGGCGTCAGGCCGGCGGCGACAGCGCCGGCGACCAGCTGCCGCGCCGTCTCGCGCTGGATCATCGCGACATAGCCATCCTCGGTCAGTTGGGCGTTGCGCAGCGCCGAACGGAAGATGTTGGGATCGAACTGGCCTTGCTGGTTGCGGAAGGCCGGCTCGTCGGCGATGCGCAGCCGGACCACCTCCGGACCGACGGAAATTCCCATGTCGGTCGCGGCGAGATCGAACAGCGTGCGCTGGATCAGCGACTGCAGCGACTGGTCCAGAAGGCCGAAGCGCTTGGCCTGCTCGGTGGTCAGGGTGCCGCCCAGCATCGGGCGCAGCCGTTCCATCTGCCGGCGGAATTCCTGGTCCAGCGTCTGCTGCCCGATCTCCACCTTGCCGACTTCGGCGACGGTGGTGGGCGTGGAGGCACGGAACACGTCGCCGATGCCCCAAACGCCGAAGCTGAGGATCAACAGCACGAACAGGATCTTGACGACCCAGGAGCCGGCGAAATTGCGGATGAACTGGAGCATGGGACCCGAATCTAAGCGCGTCGTTCGGCCATCCGGCCGGGGCGGCGCATCATAGATAGGGCAGGGTGGGGCGGCAACAGCCCTTTTCCGCGCGGTCGATTTCCGCGAAGTGGATTTGTGGGCGGCCTTTTCGCACGGCAAAGCCCCGGCGCCGCATCCGATGCGGCGCCGGGGCTTCCGGTCGTTCAGGCCCTATGCTTACTTCAGAGCGTCACGGGCGGCATCCTTGGCGCCGCCGATCGTGTTCTGAACCTTGCCGGCGGCCTTGTCGGCCTGGCCCTCGGTCTCGGTCTTCTTGTCGCCGGTCAGCTTGCCGGCGGCTTCCTTGATCGAGCCCTTGGCGGAGCGGGCGGCGCCCTCGATGCGATCCTTGTCCATGGTGGCAACCTCCTGTGAATTGGTTATGCCTGGACAACAGACCGGAAGGAGAAAGGCTCCATTAAAATTAGTACACGAAAGGCAAGACTGGGCAGAGCCGGCGGTCAGGCCCGACGTGGCCCGTCGATACCGCGGCCGGCCGACCGCTCCGACGACTGGGCTGCGACAGGCATCGGGCCGGCGTTGCGGCGCCGCATCGTGGCCAGCGTCAGCGCGTGATGGCTGATGCGGTTACGGAACTCCGGGTCCACACGGCTGAAGGCGCTGTAGGCCAGTTGTACGGCTGCCGGGGAGCGGGTCCGTCGTGCATCCTGCAATGCGTCGCGCAGGGTGCGCAGTTCCAGGATGCCCGGTACGAATGCCATTTCCACCGCTTCCGCCAGTATTTCGATGGAGCAGAGCGCGGTTTCGTCTTCAAGCATGTTGGCGTCGGGCGGGCGCTTGCCGGGCGGGAGGCTCATCGGCATGCCTTCGTCACGATGCTCAGGAACCGAGCAGGTCGAGAACCGCCGTCAAACAACGGCGACGGGTTACGCAGTCGTCACAGCAGCCGGTCGCCTGGAGATGCTGCGGGCAGTGCTGGCGGCGCAGCGCCTCCAATCCCTGGCGCAACGCATGCTTCTTCGCGTCGGAGATCACATCGGTGGCCCGGATGGTCTCCAAAGCGTCCTGCATGGGATTGGATGCGTCTATGAACATTTCGCTAGGCCTCCACTCCCGAAAAATCTATGCCGTGCCCACGGACAAGTCCATGAACAGCCTGTAATATTAGCGGTGCAAATTGAAACGAGCTGTGGCGCATTTCGCCGCGACGCAACGATTCGGCGTTGCGGGATCGGCATCAGGCCATTGACGCAGCTCCGGGCGCGCCGCAGCATCGCCGTGACCGATCGACCGATCGACCGATCGACCGATCGACCGATCGACCGATCGACCGATCGACCGATCGACCGATTGCCGGCGGCGATGCGGAGGATGGATGGAGCGGGCGGTGTGGCCGACGCTGGCCTTGTACGGAGCGGCGGCGCTGGCGGAAATCGGCGGCTGTTTCGCCTTCTGGGCCTGGGCGCGGCTGGGGCGCAGCCTGTGGTGGACGCTGCCGGGAGTGACCAGCCTGTGCCTGTTCGCCTGGCTGCTGACGCGGGCGGACGCGGATTTCGCCGGCCGGGCCTATGCGGCCTACGGCGGCGTCTACATTGCCGCGTCGCTGCTGTGGCTCTGGCTGGTCGAGGGAGCGCGGCCGGACCGCTGGGACGCGGCCGGCGCGCTGCTCTGTCTTGCCGGGGCGGCGATTATCCTCGCTGGTCCCCGCGCGGGTTGAGGGCGGGCGGGACCGGCCGGTTGACCGACCGCCGCAGGGCGGGGCCGTTCACCAGGACCAGACGCCCCCCATCCACCTGCAGATACGCCCCGACGCGCACCCTGCCACGCAGGATGTCGTCGTTGAGCATGATCTGCGCTTCAGCCAGGGACAGTGGGGTGCCCTGGTAGTATGCACGGCCGTCGGCATGGCGGATCTGGCTGAATGCGTTGGTCATGTCACGGTGCTCCCTATCCATTTCTTGAGCGGCGGACCGCCGGCTTTCCCGATGTGTGACGGCGGCAGCCATTGCCGATGCCGGTATCGGACGAACGCCCGCAAGGTCCGGTTTATTCCTCCATCGAATGCACGCGGGTCGAAAGCCACTGGGGAGAGGCGCCTTGCAGCCGTTCCGGCCGGCACCCTCCCGTCCGCGAATATCCTGCGGTGAACACTGCCGCAGGTCCAGGTGCAAGTGGGCAATGCCACCGAATTGTCGCAGATCACACGCGCAAAAGCTGTGGTGGTGCGTCGGGCGGCGGTCGATTATTCCCGGGAACCGTACCGCGCATTGAACCATGTCAATCGCGCATCCGACTTCAACCGTTAGAGTGCAAATGCATCACGGTCCGGCGGCCACGCGAATCATCGGTATGCCGCAGCTTGGCCGAACGTTGGAAAACTCGCCGATCGGGGTCATAATACCTCCGTCGGGTGTTCGATTGATAATATGGGTTGCCCAATCCTGTTTCGGCAGGCCGGCAGACAGAGACCTGCAGAGAAGACGGATCACTTCGTGAACCTACAACTGGCGGATCAGATGAACGGCTCCGAAATCAGCGGTCCCGGCGGCGATGCTTCCGCCCGGGAAGGCGGTGCCGCCGCCCTGCCGCGCGATCCGGCCTTCCTGGCTTCGCTGGCCGCGAGCCTGCTGGACTCCAATCCCCTCGACCGTGGCGGGGCGGTGCTGGTTTATGTCGACCGCGACCGCGTGCTCCGCCATGTCGACCCGCGTTTCGCCGCCGTGCTGGATGCCGATCCGGCGGATCTCGTCGGCCATCCGCTTGCCGACTTCGATCATCCGACGATCGCAGCGCTGAGGACGGCCATCGCGACGGTCGGCCAGTCGCCGTCGCGGTCTTCGGCGCCGCTCGATTGCCTGACGGCCGGCTGCGACGGCCGCCGCTCGATTCTCAGCGGCAGCGTGCTGGCCCACCGCGACGCTGCGGGCGAGACGGTGGGGTATCTCGGCACCTTCCACCAGACCGGCGATCCCGACCGCATCGCGGAATTCGTGACCTGCCGCGACACCTTCATCGCGACCCTGCTGGACGCCGCGGTGGACGGCATCATCGTGTCCGACCGCAGCGGCATCATCCGCTCCATCAATCGCGCCTGCTGCCAGCTGTTCGGGTACGAGGAGGGCGAGCTGCTCGGGCGGAACATGACCATCCTGATGCCGCCGCCCTTCTCGCGCGACCACAACCGCTACATCGACACCTATATGAAGACGGACCGGGCCAAGATCATCGGCATCGGCCGCGACACGCTGGGCCAGCGCAAGGACGGCACCGTCTTTCCCATCCATCTCAGCGTCGGCCAGGCGCGGCTGGGGGAGGAGGCGACCTTCGTCGGCATCATCCGCGACATCTCCGAACGTCTGGCCGCCGAACAGCGCGCCACATATCTGGCGCGGCACGACCCGCTGACCGGCGTCCTCACCCGCACCGCCTTCCTGGAGGATTGCGAGGCGCTGTTCGCCGGCCACGGCACGGCGGACGGCGAAGCGGCGGGCGAGGGGCTGTTCGCGCTCTTCTCCCTCGATGTCGATCAGTTCAGCGACGTGAACGAGGCCTTCGGCTTCCATGTCGGCGACGCCGCACTGAAGGCCATGGTCAGCCGGGTGATGGAAGTTCTGCCGCCCAACACCATCGTCTGCCGCATCGCCGCCGATGAATTCGCGGCGCTGTCACGGGTGACCGATGGCGAGCATGCGCGCACGCTGGCCGGGGTTCTGCACGACCGGCTGACCGCCTCCATCTATGCCGACCGCCATTGGGTGCGGCTGCGCCTGTCGGTCGGGGCGGCGGTACAGGACGACTCGGTCAGCACGCTGGAGGATCTGAACGCCAAGGCGAAGCTGGCCCTGCAGGCGGTGCAGCACAATGGCGGCAACGCCGTCTGCTTCTACACGCCGGAAATGGCGGCGGCGGCGACGCGGCGGATGATGCTGACCATGCATCTGACCCACGCCATCGAACGCAACGAGCTGCATCTGGTCTATCAGCCCATCGTTGACTGCCATGGCCGCGTCCGGTCGGCGGAGGCGCTGCTGCGCTGGAACCATCATGCCCTGGGACCGGTCTCGCCGGGGGAGTTCATTCCGGTGGCGGAGGAAAGCGGGCTGATCGTCCCCATCACCGACTGGGTGCTGTCCACCGCCATCGCCCAGATGTCGAAGTGGGAGGAGGAGGGCGTGCTGCCCGATCGCGTGTTCCTCAACATCTCGGGCCAGCAATTCCTGCGCGGCAACCTGACGCTGCGGCTGGAGGAGTTGCTGGGCCGGCATCCGTCGCTGCGCAGCCATCTGGGGCTGGAGATCACCGAACAGGCGGCGGTGCGCGATCTGAAGGTGGCGGTGCGCACGTTGGGGGAGCTTGCCGACCTCGGCATCCAGGCGGCCATCGACGATTTCGGCTCCGGCTATTCCTCGCTCAGCTACGTGCAGCAGCTGCCGGTGGCGAAGCTGAAGATCGACCGCGCCTTCATCATCGACGTTCCGGACAACCCGAAGAACAACGCGCTGGTCCGCGCCGCCGTCGGCATGGCGCACGGCCTGGGACTGACCACCGTCGCCGAGGGGGTGGAGACGGCGGAGCAGCGCGATTTCCTGGTGTCGGTCGGCTGCGACATGATGCAGGGCTATTTCTTCGGACGGCCGATGGCGCCCGCCGCGCTGGCCGACATGCTGCGGGCGCAGGCGGCACTCACCTTAGGGTGATTCCCGTCTCGACAGCATCAGCTGCAACTGATATCCATTCTCACGACCTTGAGAGTCATTCGCAGTTCGGGAGTGTAGAATGTTCGTCGACAAATTTGCCGGGATCGCTTTTGCCGTTGGTGCCTTGACCGCCTTCTCCGTCCAGGCCCAGGAAGTGAATATCTACAACTCGCGACATTATAATACCGACCGCGTCATCTACGAGACCTTCACGAAGTCGACCGGCATCAAGGTCAACATCATCGAAGGCAACCACGATGAACTGATCCAGCGGATGAAGTCGGAGGGCGCCAGCAGCCCGGCCGACCTGTTCATCACCGTGGATGCCGGCCGTCTGGCCGCCGCGGCGAAGGAAGGGCTGCTCGCCCCGGTCACCTCGCCGACGCTCGATGCCATCAAGGTCCCGGCCAACCTGCGGGACCCGAACGGCGCCTGGTGGGGCCTGTCCAGCCGCGCCCGCATCGTCGTCTATGCGCGCGACCGGGTGAAGCCGGACCAGATCAAGAACTACGAGGACCTCGCCAAGCCGGAATGGAAGGGCCGCGTCCTGACCCGCAGCGGCACCCATCCCTACAGCCTGGCCCTGACCGCCTCGATCATCGAAGCGCAGGGCGAGGAGAAGACCGAGGAGTGGGTGAAGGGGCTGGTCGCCAACCTCGCCCGTCCGCCGCAGGGCGGCGACACCGACCAGATCCGGGCGGTCGCCGTTGGCGAGGGCGATGTCGCCATCGCCAACACCTATTACGTCGGCAAGCTGATCACCTCGGCCAAGCAGGAGGACCGAGAGGTCGCCTCCAAGATCGGCGTGATCTTCCCCAACCAGGACAACCGCGGCACCCATGTGAACCTCAGCGGCGCCGGCGTGGTGAAGACCTCCAAGAACCAGGAGAACGCCCGCAAGCTGCTGGAATATCTGCTGAGCCCCGAGGCGCAGCGGCTGTTCGCCGACGGCAACATGGAGTATCCGGTGAACCCGGCGGTCCAGCCGCATCCGGAGCTGGTGAAGCTCGGCACCTTCAAGGCCGCCGACGTCAACGCCGCCGCCTTCGCCGCCTACACCCCGCAGGCGCTGCGCATCATGGACCGTGCCGGCTGGAAGTAAGATGACCGACGCCCCGTTCACCGCGACATCGTCCGCCCCCTCTCCGTCGTCTGTCGTCCTGACGGGCATCACCCACCGCTACGGGCCGCTGACCGCCGTCGACGACGTGTCGCTGTCGGTCGCCCCGCGGGAGGTGGTCTGCATCGTCGGCCCGTCGGGCTGCGGCAAATCGACCCTGCTGCGCCTGATCAGCGGGTTGGAGACGGTCCAGGCCGGCACGATCACGGTGGACGGGGTGCCGCTCGCCACCGCCGACCGTTCCCTGCCGCCTGAAAAGCGGCCGGTCGGCATGATGTTCCAGGATTTCGCGCTGTTCCCGCACCTGACGGTGGCGGGCAACATCGCCTTCGGCCAGACCGACCGCCCGCGCGCCGAGCGCAAGCGCCGGGTGGCCGAACTGCTCGAAACCATGGCGCTCACCCGCTACGCCGAGGCCTACCCGCACACCCTGTCGGGCGGGCAGCAGCAGCGGGTGGCGTTGGCCCGCGCCATGGCGCGCGACCCCAAGGTCCTTCTGCTTGACGAACCCTTCTCCGCCCTTGACGAGCAGCTTCGCCGCTCCGTCCGGGAAGAGGTGGTGCGGATCATCCGCTCCTGCGGCATCGCCACCATCGTCGTCACCCACGACCCGGAAGAGGCGATGGAGATGGGCAACCGCGTCGTGGTGATGGAGGCCGGCCGCATCGTCCAGGCCGACACGCCGGTGAACCTCTACCAGCGCCCGGCCAACAGCTTCGTCGCCCGCCTGTTCGGCGAGGTCAACCGCTTCGAATCGACGGTGCGCGACGGCCAGATCGTCACGCCGCTCGGCCGCATCCAGGCGCCGCACCTGCCCGGCGGAACCAGGGTGGAGGTCGCCTGCCGCGTCGAGGATCTGGAACTGGTGCCGCTTGGCGCCCGTCCGGACGCGGTGCCGGTGCGAGTCCGCCACTCCAGCTTCCTTGGTCCGGCGACGCGGGTGTGCCTGGATTTGCCGGGCGGTGTGTCGGAGATCCATGCCCGGCTGCCGGGACATGTGGATGTGCGTGCCGGAGAGGAACTTTCCGCTGCGATGGCGGCCGAACGGGTGATGGTGTTTCCAGCGGAGTGAGGGGCTGAGTTATAGACCCCCACCTGACCTCCCCCGCTGGGCGGGGGAGGGACTGCCGCTGCTTTTTCGAACAGGCGCTTGATCCCCTCCCCCGCCCAGCGGGGGAGGGTTAGGGTGGGGGCAGTCGGTGCAAGACCCCTCACGCCCCCGCCCGAACCTCATCCTCGCCGAACTGCAGCCGGCACAGCCGCGCATAGGCGCCGTCGGCGGCCAGCAGGGCCTCGTGCGTGCCTTGTTCGATGATGCGTCCGCCTTCCATAACCACGATGCGGTCGGCGTTGCGCACGGTCGCCAGACGGTGGGCGATCACCAGCGTCGTGCGCCCCTCCGTCAGCCGCTCCAGCGCCGCCTGCACCAAGCGTTCCGACTCGCTGTCCAGCGCGCTGGTCGCCTCGTCCAGCAGCAGGATCGGCGCGTCCTTCAGGAAGGCACGGGCCAGCGCCAACCGCTGGCGTTCGCCACCCGACAGCTTCACGCCGCGGTCGCCGATCACCGTGTCGTAGCCCTCCGGCAGCCGCGATATGAAATCATGGGCGGCGGCGGCCTTGGCGGCGGCGACGATCTCCTCCATTCCGGCATCCAGCCGGCCGAAGCCGATGTTCGCCCGCACTGTGTCGTTGAACAGCACGGTGTCCTGGCTGACGATCGACACCGCACCGCGCAGGCTGCGCAGGGTGGCACCGCGCACGTCCTGGCCGTCGACCAGAACCTCGCCCCCCGTCACGTCGTAGAGGCGCGGGATCAGGTTGAAGACGGTCGATTTGCCGGCGCCGCTGCGCCCGACCAGCGCCACCGTGCTGCCGGCCGGCACGTCGAGGTCGATGCCCTTCAGCGTGTCGCCCCCAGCTTCATAGGAGAACCGGACGCCACGCAGGGCGACCGCACCCTCGGTCACGGTGAGCGGCTTGGCGTCCGGCCGCTCCAGGATGGTCGGCTGCTGGTCCAGCAGTTCGAAGATGCGCTGGGCGGCAGCCAACCCTTCCTGCAGGGCGGCGTTCAGCGTGCCGATGGCGCGCACCGGCTGGGCCGCCATCAGCAGCGCGCCGACGAAGCCGGAAAAGGCGCCGACCGAACCCTCGCCCATCGTCATGCGGTAGCCGGCGAAAGCGATCACCCCCGCCACCGCGACGCCGCCCAGCATCTCCATCATCGGGTCGATGCGGGAACGGGCGCGCACCGCCTTCATGGTCAGTTGGTAATTCTCGTGAAAGGCGCGGCCGGCGCGGGCGCGTTCGTAATCCTCCAGATTGTAGGTCTTGACCATGCGCGCGCCCGACAGGCTTTCGGTCAGCAGCGAGGTCATGTCGCCCATCTGGGCCTGGGTATCGCGCGACACGCGGCGCAGGCGCTTGCCGATGCGCACGATCGGCACCGCCGCGATGGGATAGATGATGAAGACGATCAGCGACAGGAACCAGTCCAGGTAGAACATCGACCCGACCAGCGCGATCACCGTCAGGATGTCGCGCACCAGACCGGTCAGCGTGCGGGTCAGCGCGTTGCGGATCAGGTCGACGTCGTTGATGAAGCGCGAGGTCAGCGACCCGGTCGGGGTGGCGTGCAGCTGGGCCATGTCGGCGGTCTGCAGATGCGTGAACATCGACAGGCGGACGTCGGCGATGACGCGCTGGACGATGTCGCTGGTCACCACGGTCTGGGAGTAGAGCGACGTCCCCTTGATCACCGTCACCGCGACGATCGCCAAGGGGATCGCCAGCAGCATGCCGCGGTCCTGGGCGGAGAACATGGCATAGGACCGGTCGATCAGCAGCGGATAGGCGCCGGTGGCCGCCGCCACCACCGCCATCAGCAGGAAGGACAGCATCAGCTTGCCGCGGTAGGGCCGCACCCACTCGCGCCACATCCGCGCCACCAACCGTTCGGTCGCCGCATCCAGGCGCAGGGGCTTGCCGCTCTTGTTCGTCACGGTCGCATCCGATCTCTTGTCCGTTGCGGATGGCTTAGCCCATGGGCTTCGGCTTTGTCCACCGGTCGGCGTGGCAACCCTGGCGGTGATTACAGGCTTCCTTTACCGCTTTCGTGCCAGACTGTGGAAGATCGGCATGGCGAACGTCCGTGCGGCTGGCGAAGGGGAACCCCATGGCGAATGGGAACGGCCCAAACGGGAATGGTGCCAATGGGCGTGACGGCGGCGCGCGGCGTCCGCGCATCGGCCTTGCGTTGGGCGGCGGGGTGGCGCGCGGCTGGGCGCATATCGGGGTGCTGCGGGCGCTGAAACGCTATGGCATCGAGGCCGACATCGTCTGCGGCGCCTCGGTGGGGGCGCTGGTCGGCGGCCTCCATCTGGCGGGAAAGCTCGACGCGCTGGAAGAGTGGGCGCGCGAACTGACCCGGCTGAAGATCGTCGGCTATCTTGACTTGCGGTTGCGCCAGGGCGGTGGGCTGATCAGTGGCGACCGGCTGTTGGCCGAGCTTCGCCTGCATCTGGGCGACCAGCGGATCGAGGAGTTGCCCTGTCCCTACGCCGCCATCACCACCGATCTGGTGACCGGGCACGAGGTGTGGCTGCAGCGCGGCGAACTGGTCGATGCCATGCGGGCGTCCTTCTCGCTGCCGGGGGTGTTTCCGCCGGTGATGATCGACGGGCGCTGGATGATCGACGGCGCGCTGGTCAATCCGGTGCCGGTGTCGGCCTGCCGGGCGCTGGGGGCGCAGATGGTGATCGCCGTCAATCTGGCCGGCGACATTCTGGGCAAGGCGCGCAAGCCCGGTGCCAACGTGCCGACGGCCGCCGGGTTCGACCTGCTGCGGCTGGTGGAGGGCGAGACGCCGGAACACCGCCCGCCGAGCGGGATCGGGGCGCTGACCCGCCGCATCTTCCGCCGCGATTATGAGGGGCCGAGCCTGTTCGGCGTGATGGTGTCGTCGCTGGGCATCGTCACCGACCGCATCACCCGCTCGCGACTGGCCGGCGACCCGCCGGACGTCCACATCGTACCCAGGCTGGGCCATATCGGCCTGACCGAGTTCGACCGGGCGGACGACTGCATCCGCGAGGGAGAAGCGGCGGTGGAGCGCGTCTTGCCGGAACTGCACGACGCGCTCGCCGTCTTCGCGACCGGCCCGCGGGAATCCTCCCGTGAGCCGGTGCGCGGATAACCGGTTGGCCTTTACTGGCCTGTCCTAGTGATCGATGGCCGTGCCAAGCGCCGCACCGCCCAGGCCGCCGATTACGGCGCCGCGGGTGCCGTCCACCGCGTAACCGCCGGCCGCGCCGGCCGCACCGCCGACCACGCCGCCAGTCGAGCAGGCGGTGAGGGAAAGAAGCGCGAACACGGCACCGATCAGACGCAAACGGGACATCATGCAACCCTCCTCGTGTTGACTGTTCGATGTCTAAACACGCGGAACCGCATTTTGCTTCCATCGCCTCCTGATCTTTTGGTTCTGACTCTTTCGAGGGGAACCTCTTAACCCCACAAGCGTTGACCGGACTTTGACAGTGCAACGTTGATACGGGGGAACGACCATGCGGCGCATCACCAACCGCCTGCGCGCAACCGCCATCGCCGCGACCGCGGCGCTGTCGCTGGCCGCCTGCCAGACCGGCAACAGCGGCGGCATCGGCGGGATGAACACCACGGAGACCGTCGGAACGCTGGGCGGCGCCGTTGCCGGCGGCCTGCTCGGCTCGCGCTTCGGCGGCGGGGCGGGCAAGTTGGCGACCACGGCCATCGGCACGCTGCTCGGCGCCTATGCCGGCCAGCAGTTGGCCCGCCAGTTCACGCCGGCCGACCAGAACCGGGCGTCGGACGCGGAGGAGCGTGCGGTCGCCAACAACCAGACCATCACCTGGAACAACCCGCAATCCGGCAACAGCGGCACCATCCAGCCGGTGCGCACCTATCAGGGCAACAGCGGCCAGACCTGCCGCGACTACAACCATACCGTGGTGATCGACGGCAAGACCGAGGTCGCGCGCGGCACCGCCTGCCGACAGGCTGACGGAAGCTGGAAGCTGGTATCGTAAGCGTACAGCCTTTCCGAATGACCGCCTCCGGCTTCTACGCCTTGCGGATGTGCAGGGTTGCCGTCAAAATCAAGGGGTTCCGCCAAGGGGCGGCCTGATGCCAACGGCGTGTGGGGCTTATGGAGGCGGTCAGCTACATCATTCTCATCGGGTCCACGCTGCTGATCGTCAGCGTGCTGACCAGCTACCTCGCCTTGCGCATCGGCGCTCCGCTGCTTCTCATCTTCCTCGGCATCGGCCTGCTGGCGGGGGAGGACGGCATCGGCCACATCGCCTTCAACGATGCCGGCTCCGCCTTCCTGATCGGGTCGATGGCGCTGGCGGTGATCCTGTTCGAAAGCGGATTCGACACCAAGCTCGCCAGCTACCGTGCCGCCGCCTGGCCGGCGATGACGCTGGCGACGGTCGGCGTCGCCGTAACCACCGGCGTCGTCGGCGTGGCGGCCCACTACCTGATGAATCTCGGGTGGGGGGAGGCGTTGCTGGTCGGCGCCGCCTGCAGTTCCACCGACGCGGCGGCGGTCTTCTTCCTGTTGCGGGTGGGCGGCATCACCTTGCGCGACCGCGTGCGTTCGACGCTGGAAATCGAATCGGGCAGCAACGACCCGGTCGCCATCATGCTGACCATCCTGCTGGTTGAGGCGGCGACCCATGGTCTTGCGTCGCCAGTGGCCATCGTCGGCGAACTGGTGCTGGCCTTCGCGCTGGGCGGGGTGATGGGGCTGGCCGGCGGCTGGCTGCTGGTGGCCTTCATCAACAAGGCGAACTTCGAGACCGGGCTGAACCCGGTGGTGACGCTGACCTTCGCCCTGTTCATCTTCGCCGCCACCAACGTGCTGGGCGGCAGCGGCTATCTGGCCGTCTATGCCGCCGGGCTCTATGCCGGGAACGTCAAGCTGCGCGGCGCGCTGGAACTGCGGCGCTTCCATTCCGGTCTGACTTGGCTCAGCCAGATCGTCATGTTCGTCATGCTCGGCCTGCTCGCCACCCCGCGGGAGTTCGCGGGCATGCTGTTGCCGGCGCTGGGGATCGCGCTGGTGCTGATCGTCGTCGCCCGGCCGCTGGCGGTGTGGATGTGCCTGCTGCCCTACCGCTTCTCCGTGCGGGAGACCAGCTTCATCGCCTGGGTGGGCTTGCGCGGCGCGGTGTCGCTCCTGCTGGCGCTGGTTCCGGTGCTGGGCGGGCTGGAGAACGGGCAGCTGATCTTCAATACCGCCTTTGTCGTCGTGGTCGTCTCGCTGCTGGTGCAGGGCTGGACCATCGGCACCATGGCCCGTGTGCTGGAACTGATCGTCCCGCCCCGCCGTGGCCCGGTGGACCGCGTGGAGTTGGAGCTTCCCGGCAATGCCGACCAGGAGCTTGTCGCCTACACCGTCCATGGCAAGAGCCCGGCGGCACGAGGACAACGCATGCCGCGCTGGGCCAGGCCGTCGCTGGTCATCCGCTCGGGCGCGGTGGTGCCGCTGCACAAGGCCAAGCCGCTGCAGCCCGGCGACCATGTCTACCTGTTCACGCCGCAGCACCGCCTGCCGCTGATCGACAAGCTCTATGGCGGCAGCCGGGCGCTCGACCAGTCCGACCGCGAGTTCTACGGCGATCTGGTGCTGAGCCCCGATGCGACGGTGGAGCAGATCGCCGAGATGTATGGCCTGCCGCTGTCGCTGCCCAACGCCCGGCTGACGCTGAGCGACCTGCTGCGCAACGAGTTCGGCGGCTCCTGCGAACTAGGCGACCGGGTGCGCATGGGCGGTGTCGAACTGATCGTGCGCGACATGGACGAGGACACCATCACCTCGGTCGGTCTGGCGTTGGAGCCCGTCCGCGTCACCAGCCGGCGCCGGCCGCTCTACCAGCGCGTCACCGACATCCATGGGCGGCTGCGCGGCTGGTGGAACGAGCACGCCTTCCGCCGCTGGAAGGAGCGAGAGAGGCTGCGGTCCCGGCGGCTGGCGGCTCCCCTGCCTGTGGCGGAGCCGACGCGCGATGAGAGGGTGGAAACCCGCAACGAGGCGTGAGCGGCGTTACCCGCGATGGCCGGGGCGCGACGAGGCGATGGTGCGGCTCAGATAGATGACCGGGGCGAGGCCGACCAGAACGATCACCAGGGCGGGCAGGGCGGCGTCGTCCAGCCGCTCGGTGGAGGCCATGCGGAAGGCTTCGATCGCCAGCGTGTCGAAGTTGAACGGCCGCAGGATCATCGTCGCCGGCAGCTCCTTGGTGATGTCCACGAACACCAGCATGGCGGCGCTCAGGAGGCTGGGGCGCAGCAGCGGCAGATGGACCCGGCGCAGCACCTGCAGCGGCGTGTGGCCGAGTGAGCGCGCCGCCCCTTCCAGATTCGGGCCGATCTTGGCGAAGCCGGATTCGAGCGGCCCATAGGCCACCACGAAGAAGCGGATCAGATAGCCGTAGAGGATGCCGGCGATGGTGGCGCCGAGGATGGCACCGACCGGCCAGCCGGTCCAATCGCGCGTCAGCCCGACGGTGATCAGGATGCCCACCGCGATCACCGTGCCCGGCGTGGCGTAGCCGAGCGAGGCGAGGCGCGCGGCGCCGGTGGCAAGGCCGCTGCGGTCGTGGCGCACGCCATGGATCACCAGCAGCGCCACGGCGACGACCAGCGCGGCGCCGCTGGCGCCGAGGATGAAGGTGTTGACCGTCAGGTCGGTGAAGCGGGCGAGCGTCAGCTCCGTGCCGCCGCGCAGGATCATGCGGATCAGCACCGCGCCCGGCAGCAGGAAGCCGAACAGTATCGGAGTCAGGCAGACGATCCAGGCGACCACCGTACCGCGCGGCGACAGGCGCGGGGCGGGCAGGGCGCGGTAGCGGCCGGTGGTCTGGTGGAACCGCATCTTCCCGCGTGACAGCCGCTCCAGCCCGACCAGAGCCAGCACCACCAGCAGCAGAACCGCGGCCAGCTGCGCCGCGGCGGACGGGTCGCCCAGCGCGAACCAAGTGCGGTAGATGCCGACGGTGAAGGTGTCGATGCCGAAGTAGCGCACCGCGCCGAAATCGGCCAGCGTCTCCATCAGCGCATAGCCGACGCCGGCCACCAGCGCCGGGCGCGCCAGCGGCAGCGCCACGCGGCGGAAGGCGCCGAACTGGGTGCAGCCCAGCGTGCGGCTGGCTTCCAGCACGCAGACAGACTGTTCGAGGAAGGCGGCGCGGGTCAGCACATAGACGTAAGGGTACAGCACCGACGACAGCACCAGCCCGGCGCCCCAGGCGGTGTGGATCTCCGGAAACCAGTAGTCGCCGCGGCGCCAGCCGAAGGTGGCGCGCAGGAAGGACTGCAGCGGGCCGGCGAATTGCAGGAAATCGGTGTAGGTGTAGGCCAGCACATAGGCCGGCATGGCCAGCGGCAGCAGCAGCAGCCATTGCAGCACCCCACGCCCGCGGAAGTCGTGCATGGTGACGGCCCAGGCGCATGCGACGCCGGTCACCAGCGTGACGACGCCGACGATTCCCAGCAGGATCAGGGTGTTGAGGATGTAGCCGGGAAGCACCGTCCGCGCCATGTGTCCCCACAGATCGGTGGAGACGCCGCCCGCCTGGACGAAGACGGCGAGGATCGGCAAGGCGATCAGCAAGGCGAGGATCAGGGCGAACAGCCCGGTCGGGCCGACCCGCGACCACAATCGGCGAGGAGAGAAGGACGGGGAGCCGGAAGACTTCGCGTCGGTCGCCATCGCCATGCGGGGGTGTCCTCGCGGGTGGTGTCAGTTAAGAAGCACTTGCCCCCACCCCGACCCTCCCCCGCTGCGCGGGGAAGGGAGTCTGTCGCGGGACGGCGGAGTTCCCTCCCCTGCGAAGCGGGGGAGGGTTAGGGTGGGGGCAATCGCCTCCAGTACTCTACTCTAAAACGCCCGACCCGATCAGCTGGCTTCGGCAGCGCGCTGGTGACGCTTGCGCTCGTTCGGGTCGAGGTAGCGCTTGCGCAGGCGGATGGACTTGGGCGTCACCTCCACCAGCTCGTCATCGGAGATGTAGGACAGCGCCTTTTCCAGGGTCATCTGGATCGGCGGGGTCAGGCGGACTGCCTCGTCCTTGCTGGTGGTGCGGATGTTCGTCAGCTGCTTGCCCTTGATGACGTTGACCTCGAGGTCGTTGCCGCGGGTGTGCTCGCCGATGATCATGCCCTGATAGACCGGAACGCCCGGATCGATCAGCATCGGGCCGCGATCCTCCAGGTTCCAAAGCGCATAGGCCACCGCGGTGCCGTCGCTGTTGGAGATCAGAACGCCGGTGCGGCGGGCCGCGATGGCGCCCTTGAACGGAGCGTAGCCGTGGAACAGCCGGTTCATGATGCCGGTGCCGCGGGTGTCGGTCAGGAACTCGCCCTGATAGCCGATCAGGCCGCGCGACGGGGCGTGGAAGACGATGCGGGTCTTGTTGCCGCCGCTGGGACGCATCTCGATGAGGTCGGCCTTGCGCTCCGACATCTTCTGGACGACGGTGCCCGAGAACTCCTCGTCGACATCGACGACGACTTCCTCGATCGGCTCCAGGCGCTGACCGTTCAGCGGATCGGTTTTGAACAGCACGCGCGGACGGCTGATCGCCAGCTCATACCCCTCGCGGCGCATGGTCTCGATCAGGATGCCCAGCTGCAGTTCGCCGCGGCCGGCCACCTCGAAGGCGTCGCCGCCCTCGGTGTCGGCGATGCGCAGAGCCACGTTGCCTTCCGCTTCGCGGAACAGGCGGTCGCGGATCATGCGGCTGGTGACCTTGTCGCCTTCGCGGCCGGCCAACGGGCTGTCGTTGACCGAGAAGGTCATCGCCAGGGTCGGCGGGTCGATCGGCTGGGCGGCCAGCGGCTCGGCCACTTCCGGCGCGCAGATGGTGTCGGCCACGGTGGTGTTGGTCAGGCCGGCCAGCGCGACGATGTCGCCGGCATGCGCCTCTTCCACCGGAACGCGCTCCAGGCCGCGGAAGGCCAGCACCTTGCTGATGCGGGCATTCTCGACCAGCTTGCCGTCGCGGCTCATCGACTTGACGGCCATGTTGACCTTGACCGAACCCGTCTGGATGCGGCCGGTCAGGATGCGGCCCAGATACGGGTTCGCTTCCAGCGTGGTCGCCAGCATGGTGAAGGGCAGGTCTTCCTCGACCTTCGGGGCCGGGACGTGGTCGCGGATCAGCTCGAACAGCGGAGTCAGCGTCTCGCGGGCGCCGTTCTCCAGGTCCGTGGTCGCCCAGCCGTTGCGGCCCGAGGCGAACAGGGTCGGGAAGTCCAGCTGCTCGTTCGAGGCGTCGAGCGAGGCGAACAGGTCGAACACCTCGTCATGCACCTCGTGCGGACGGCCGTCGGGACGGTCCACCTTGTTGATGACGACGATCGGGCGCAGACCCAGCTTCAGCGCCTTGCCCAGCACGAACTTGGTCTGCGGCAGCGGGCCTTCGGCCGCGTCGCAGAGCAGCACCACGCCGTCGACCATGGAGAGGATGCGCTCCACCTCGCCGCCGAAATCGGCGTGGCCCGGGGTGTCGACGATGTTGATGCGCAGGTCGTTCCACAGGACCGACGTGCACTTGGCCAGGATGGTGATGCCGCGCTCGCGCTCCAGGTCGTTGGAGTCCATGGCGCGTTCGGCCACCTGCTGGTTCTCGCGGAACGAGCCGGCCTGCTTGAGAAGTTGATCGACCAGCGTGGTCTTGCCGTGGTCGACGTGGGCGATGATGGCGACGTTACGGAGATTCATGGAGCCTTCGGTCTCGCAAGGGCACCCCCGACACGCAGCAGCGTCATGCCACAAACAACAAAAAGGCCCGACGAAGATTAATCCGTGGGCGCTGTCGGGGAAACTGTTGCGGCGCAATATATGGGACTGCGGCCAAAACGCAAGTCCCGTGCCCTTTGGTCTAACGCGAATTTCCGGGATGGAGCCATGCGTCCTTGGCACCTACATTGGTGACGATGATCCGCTTCGCTTCCGCTTCCTGCCGCCGGGCGGCCGCCGCAACGCGATTTGCCGCAGCACCGCTCAAGGCCCCCATCGCCGTTCCGCTGGTCGCCGCCCTGCTGCTGCTGGGGCCGTCCGGCGCCGGCCACGCCCAGGATTCGCCGGCGGACGGCATTCCCGGCGCAGTCCCCGCCGGTCCTCCCGCCAACCCTCCAGGCGGCGCCCAGCCCGATGCCGCGGCGGAGGAAGAGGCGCGGCCGGCCGGCATCCGCTACGACGTCGAGATCACCGGCGTCGAGGATGACGGGCTGCGCGGCACGCTCAACGACGCCTCGACGCTGGTGGAGTTGAAGGGGGATACGCCGCCTTCGCTGATCGGGCTGGAGCGGCGGGCGGACAGCGACCGCGACCGGCTGCAGACGGCTCTGCGCTCCGCCGGCTACTACGACGCGCAGTTGGACATCCGCATCGTGGATCCGGCGGCAACCGGCACCCTGCCTGCGGGTGGGGAGGCGCCGCCGGTCAAGGTCACGATCGCGGTGACACCGGGTCCGCTCTACCACTTCAAGACTGTGACGGTGCGGGGTGCCACCACTACAGCTGGCGGCTCCACTGGCGGCTCCACCCTGCCGGGGGAGATCGCGACCGACGACCTCGGCCTCGCCGCCGGGGCGCCGGCGGTGGCGCAGCGGGTGCTCGATGCCGAATCGGAACTGATCGGCCGGCTGGCAAAGCGCGGCTACGCCTTTGCCAAGGCGTCCGACCGCGAGGTTGTGGTCGATCATTCCGACCGGACGATGGACGTCACCTACACCGTCGATCCCGGCCCGCTGACCCGCTACGGCTCCACCCGGATCGAAGGGCTGGAGAAAGTCGACGAGGATCTGGTGCGCGGACGGCTGGCCTGGAAGGAGGGGCAGGTCTACGACCCCGGCGCCACCGACCGGGCACGGCAGGACATCGCAGCCCTCCAGGTTTTCGACACCGTCCGCGTGCGGATGGCGGATGAGCCGGGGCCGGACGGCGTGACGCCGGTGATCGTCACGGTGGGCGAGCGCAAGCGCCGCTTCATCGGCGGCGGCGTCACCTTCTCGACCGAGGACGGGCTTGGCACCAACGCTTATTGGGGTCACCGCAACCTGTTCGGCGGGGCAGAGCAACTGCGCCTCGGTGTCGATGTCGGCCGAGTCGCCGGGTCCTCCGGCGGCAGTTCAAGCACCGGCAACGACCTGCCGGACCTGCGCTTCAGCGTCAACTTCCGCAAGCCCGACTTCCTGGCGGTGAAGCAGTCGCTGGTGGTCAATTTCGCCGTGGTCAACGACCAGCCGCCGGCCTACAGCCGCGTCGCGTCGGAGCTGACGGTCAAGCTCGAACGTCCGCTGACCGACCAGCTGACCGTCAGCTACGGCGTGACCGGCGAGCGCGGACGGGTGAAGACGGAGGACACCACCTACCAGACCGCCTTCATCGGCGTGCCGCTGGGCGCCGCCTGGAACGGCACCGACAACCTGCTGAACCCCACCTCCGGCCAGCGGGCGTCGCTGCAGGTGACGCCGTGGTTTCCGGTGGGCGGCGACACCAAGTCGCCCTTCACCTCGATCCTGCTGAACGGCTCCACCTATTACGATCTCGGCAACGACGGGCGCTATGTCGCCGCGGCGCGGATCGGGCTGGGCAGCATCCTGGGCACATCGCTGACCGACATCCCGCCCGACCACCGCTTCTATGCCGGTGGCGGCGGGTCGGTGCGTGGCTACGGCTTCCAGAAGGCGGGGCCGCGCGACCGCTACGACGACCCTGTCGGCGGACGGTCGCTGTTCGAGATCGGGGCGGAGCTGCGCATCAAGGTGACGGAGAGCATCGGCGTCGTGCCCTTCGTCGATGCCGGCACGGTCTATGATTCGGCCTATCCCGATTTCAGCGAGCCGCTGCGCGTCGGCGCCGGCCTGGGCCTGCGCTATTACACCGACTTCGGTCCGCTGCGGGTGGATGTCGGCGTTCCCCTCAATCCGGCGAGCGGCGATGCGCGCTGGCAGCTGTATCTCAGCCTGGGGCAGGCATTCTGATGGCGCAAAATCGTCCCAATCCTTCGGGACGATGACCGTCTATTGCGGTTGAGACAAAGTTGGCCCTGTTGGGGTGGCCGTGCTGGTGAAAGGGCGTGGTGTGACGGTTCGCATATTCCTGGTCGGTCTGACGATCCTGGCCGGCCTGCTGGCCGGTCCGCAGCCCGCAAGGGCCTTGTCGCTGTTCGGCGATTCCACCCGCGAGTGGCTGACGGAGAAGATCGAGGGTGCGGTCGAATCGCCCGACATGCATCTGAAGCTCGGCGCCATCGAGGGCGGCTTTCCCACCGACTTCACCATCGCGACCGTCACGCTCGCCGACAGCCAGGGCGTCTGGCTGACCATCGACCGGCTGCATGTGGTGCTGTCGCCGTCGGCCCTGTTCCTGCGCAGCGCCAAGATCGATGCTCTGGAAGCGGCGTCCGTCGTGGTCACCCGCGCACCGGTCAGCACCCAACCGGCCACGCCCTCCGACCCGAACGCTTCGCTGCTGCCGAGCCTGCCGGTGGACATCGACCTGAAGAAGCTGGTGGTGGAGCAACTGGAACTGGCGCCCGCGCTGCTTGGCGAACAGGCGGTGCTGCGCATCGCCGGCGCCATGCTGCTGGAGCACAGCGGCGGGGCGCTGGACACCACCCTGTCGGTGGCGCGCATCGACGACAAGCCCGGCAAGGCCGATATCGCCGCCGCCTACAAGCCGGACGAGAACACGCTGACCCTCTCGGTCGACGCGTCGGAACCCTCGGGCGGCGTCATGGCGCGCGCCCTGTCCATCCCCGGCCTGCCGCCGGTGCAGGTGACGCTGAAGGGCGACGGCACGCTGGACGACTGGGCCGGCAAGCTCACCGCCATGGCGGGCGAGGCCGCAGCCCCCGTCGGAACCCTGAACGCCGATGCCACCATTAAGAAGGTGCCGGAGGGCCACGCCCTGACGCTGGCGGCCGGCGGCAACTTCGCCCCGCTGATCGCCGGGCTGGCGGGGGAGACGGTGACGCCGCTGATCGGCCCCACCCCCACCTTGAACGCCAGCGTGCTGCGGGCGCCGAGCGGTGCCATCACCATCCGGCCGCTGGACCTGACCGTCGCCGCCGCGACCGCGACGGTGAACGGCGACATCGCCGCCGACTACAACAGCCTGAACCTGCGCTGGACCCTACAGGCCGGCCCGGACTCCACCCTGCATCCGCTGGTGCCGCTGTCCTGGCGCGAGGGCGTGGTGGAGGGCTCGGCCGAAGGCGCGCTGAACGCGCTGAACGTCGCGGTCAACGCCACGCTGCGCGACCTCGCCGCCGATGATCCGGCTCTGTCCCGCCTGACCGGACCGGAGACGACGCTCGCCGCCCGCGCGCGGATCGACGTCGGCAGCGGACAGGTTGGCCTGGAAACGCTGGCGCTGAATGCCGCCGCCGCGCGGGCGGAGGCGAAGGGAACGCTCGGCGGCTGGGGCCAGACCGCTGACCTGACCCTGTCCGCAAGCGCCGACGACCTCGCCCCGCTGTCGGACCTCGCCGGCCGTCCATTGGCGGGGGCGGTCGCTCTCTCCGGCCCGGTGCGGCGCGGTGCCGACGGCGTGCTGACCACCGAGTTGACCGGCAGCCTCGACCGTCTCGCCACCGGCACGCCGGCCGACGCGGTGCTGGGCGACAAGGCGACGCTGGCGCTGGCGGCGCGGATGGAGCCGGACGGCGCCATGCGCCTGACCGACCTGACGATCGACGGCCGCAACGGCAAGCTGACCGGCAACGCCGCGCTGGCGAACAATCAGGTCGATGCCCGCACCACCCTGACGGTGGCGAAGCTGGAGCCGCTGGGCGGCGCGCTCGGCACCCCGATGGAAGGCTCGGCGACGCTGGAGGCCACCGCCCGCGGCCCGCTCGACGCGATCGAGGCGCAGGCGAAGCTGAACGCCCGCGACCTCGTGGTCCAAGGCCGCCGACTTGGCGCCACGGAGGTGCAGGCCACGGCATCCGGCTTGCCCACGACGCCGAACGGCACGGTGTCGGCCCGCACCAACCTGGACAAGACGCCGCTGGCGCTCGACGGACGCTATGCGCTGCGCGAGCAGACGCTGGGGCTGGATGGGCTGACCATCGCCAACGGGTCGAACCGCATCACCGGTCAGGCCCAGGTGGCGCTCGACACCCTGCTCGCCACCGGACGGCTGGAGGGCGCGCTGCCCAACCTGAACGGCCTGTCGGAACTGGCCGGCATGCCGCTCGGCGGCGGGGCGACCTTCGCCCTGGCGCTCGACGGCAAGGGCGGCAAGCAGGCGGCCAACCTGACCGCCGACGCCACCAACCTGCGGGTGGAGGGGGAAGGCGGCCCGCTGCTGACCGCCCGCCGCCTGACGGCGCGGGCCGATGTCGCCGATGCGCTCGGCACCCCCAGCGGCAAGGCGCGGGTGGAGATGACCGACGGAAACGCCGCCGGCAACGACCTGCGCAGTGTAACCGCCTCGGTCGACGGCTCGCTGGCGAAGGCCTCCTTCCAGGCCAATGCTACTGGGGCCAACGCCGCGGGCGCCGGGGCCCAGCCAATCGCCCTCGATCTCGCCGGCAATCTGACGCGGGAGGGGGAGGCGACCCGTATCCGGCTCGACCGCCTGCAGGCGCGCTATGCCGGGGAGGATCTGCGGATGACCGCCCCCGCCACCATCCTGCTGGCCGAGCGCCGCTACGAGGTGAAGGAACTGCGGCTGTCGTCGGGCAATGCCCGGCTGGCCGCCGACCTGGGCCTGAACGGCGACCGGCTGAGCGGCGAGTTGACCATCGACCGCCTGCCGCTGGCCCTGGCAAAGCTCGCCAGCCCTACCCTGCGGCTGGACGGCGTCGCCAACGCGCGCGCCTCGCTGGGCGGGACGTTGCGCAGCCCGCGCGCCGACGCCACCCTGCGCGTCAGCGGGCTGAAGGCGCAGCAGACGACGCAGGCCGGCCTGCCGGGCATCGACGCCACCGTGGACGCGCAGTGGCGCGACCGCCGCCTGTCGATGACCAGCCGCATCGCCATGCCGAAGAATGCCGGCACCCTGACCGCCAACGCCGCCGTGCCGCTGGTGATGGACCCCGACAGCTATTCCGTCAGCCTGCCGCCGAACGGCGCGCTGGAGGCGGCGGTCAACGGCACGCTCGACCTGTCGCTGGCGAACGACATTCTGGCGTCGTCGGGCGACCGGGCGCGCGGGTCGCTGCAGCTCGACGTGCGGGCCGGCGGCACGGTGGAGAAGCCGTCGCTCGGCGGCTCCGTGGTGCTGGCGAACGGGCGCTACGAGAACCGGGCGTCGGGTGCGGTCATCACCAACATCCAGGCGCGTCTGGTCGGCGACGGCGACGTCTTCACCATCCAGAGCTTCCAGGGCCGGACCCACAACGGCGGCGCCATCAGCGCCAGCGGCGTCATCCGCCCGGCGGCTCCGGCCGACCGGCAGTTGGACATCGCATTGAAGGCCGACAACGCACGGTTGGTGGAACTGGACATCGCGACGGCGGAGATCGGGGCGAACCTGACGCTGACCGGCGGCTTCGCCAATGCGCGTCTGGCCGGGCCGGTCGATATCCGCCGGGCCGAGATCCAGATCCCCGACCGCATGCCGGCCAGCGTCGTCGACCTGAAGGTGACGGAGGTCGGCAAGGGCCGCGCCCGCGGCACCACCCAGGTCTCCACGGCCGGCGGCACCCGGCGCATCCCGCAGCCGGAGGAGGCGCCGCCTGCGGCAACGCCCTTCGTGCTGGCGCTGGACATGACGGTGAACGCGCCGAACCAGATCTTCGTGCGCGGCCGCGGGCTGGATGCGGAGCTTGGCGGCAACCTGCGGGTCGGCGGCACCGCGGCGGCGCCCGAGCTGACCGGCCGCTTCACCATCCTGAAGGGCAGCCTGAACCTGCTGGCCCGCAACTTCGAGTTCAAGCGCGGCATCTTCGACTTCGACGGCGGTCTCGATCCCCGGCTCGACCTGCTGGCCGAAGCGACGGCCAACGGCATCACCGCGCAGGTGGTGGTCAGCGGCACCCCCCGCCAGCCGAAGATCGAGCTGACTTCGCCCCAGGGACTGCCGCAGGACGAGGTTCTGGCCGGCGTGCTGTTCGGCAAGTCGGTGGGCGACCTGAGCGCGGCGGAGGCGGTGCAGCTTGCCCAGTCGGCGGCGGCGCTGGCCGGCGTCGGGGGTGGAGGCGGAGGCATCCTGGACCGTGTGCGCCGCAGCATCGGCGTGGACCGGCTCGACTTCACCCAGGGCGAGAACGGCAAGGGCGGCGCGGTGCAGGCCGGCCGCTATGTCAGCGATCGCGTCTATGTCGGCGTCGAACAGGGCATCGGCGCCAACCAGAGCCGGGCGAAGGTCGAGGTGGACATCACCAAGAACCTGAAGGGCACCGCCTCGGTCGGCGGCAATTCCGACACGCAGTTCGGGTTGGTCTACGAGAAGGACTACTGAGGGAGGGGCGCTGTCACTCCGCCCCGCATCCCGGCTTCAGCCCCGGATCGTTGGCGAAGCTGCCGTCGTCGGCCTGCTTGTCCGCTCCGTAATCCGGGTTGATCCCGGCGGCCAGCGCCGTCAGCCGGTGGGCGGTCGCCACGCGGGCTTCGCGTTCGACGGCGCGGTAATGGTCGATGACCTCCGCGCCGAAGGCGGTCAGCACGGTGCCGCCGCCATGCTTTCCGCCCACCGCGGCGCTGACCACCGGTTCGCGGAAGATGCGGTTGAGGTCATCCACCAGCAGCCAGGCCCGGCGGTAGGACATGCCCAGCGCCCGCCCGGCGGCGGAGATCGAGCCGGTCTCGCGGATCCGTTCCAGCAGCGCGATCTTGCCGGGACCGATGGAGCCGCCGCTGTCGAAGTCGATGCGGATCCGCATGCGCGTCATTGCCGCGATTCTCCCGTCACCGCTCGGCGGTCTCGATCCCGTCGCCGCTCCAGGCGCCGGTGCGAAAGAAGCCGTCGATGCGCTCGCACCACGGGGCGATGTCCAGCCCGGCCGAAACCAGCCAGTCGCGGTTGAAGTAGGTGCCCATATAGCGGTCGCCGGGGTCGCAGATCAGGGTGGCGACACTGCCCTGCCGACCGTCTCGCATCATTCCGGCGATCAGGTCGATGGAGCCCACCAGATTGGTGCCGGTGGAGCCGCCGCAGGCCCGGCCCAGCCGGTCCCGCAGCACCCAGATCGCGGCGATGCTGGCGGCGTCGGGCACGCGGATCATGCGGTCGATCACGGTCGGCTGGAAGGAGGGCTCGACCGTCGGCCTCCCGATGCCCTCGATGCCGGACCCACGGCCGACATCTGCCTTCGGGTTGTCGTCGCGGAAGCCCTCGAAGAAGGCCGAATGTTCGGGATCGGCGACGCAGATGCGGGTCGGCAGACGGCGGTAGCGGACATAGCGCCCGAAGGTGGCGGAGGTGCCGCCGGTGCCGGCGCCGCAGACGATCCAGTCCGGCACCGGATGCGGCTCCTGCGCCAGCTGTTCGAAGATCGACTGGGCGATGTTGTTGTTGCCGCGCCAGTCGGTCGCGCGCTCCGCATAGGTGAACTGGTCCATGAAATGGCCGTTGCAGGCCTGGGCCAACCGCTGCGCCTCGGCACACACCTCCGACGCACGCTCCACCATGTGGCAACGGCCGCCGTAGAATTCGATCTGCGCGATCTTGGCCGGGGAGGTGTTGCGCGGCACCACGGCTACGAAGGGCAGGTCGAGCAGCTGGGCGAAATAGGCCTCCGATACGGCGGTGGAGCCCGACGACGCCTCGATCACCGTGGTGCCCTCGCGCACCCAGCCGTTGCAGATCGCATAGAGGAACAGCGATCGCGCCAGCCGGTGCTTCAGGCTGCCGGTCGGGTGGGTCGATTCGTCCTTCAGATACAGCGTGATCCCAGGCGCCGACGGGATCGGCAGGCGCAGCAGATGGGTGTCGGCGGACCGGTTCACGTCCGCCTCGATTCGCCGCAGCGCCTCGTCGAGCCAGCCGCGCCGGGCGGCGGTGGAGTGGGAGGCGGCGGGGGTGGGGGAGGTCATGAGGTCCCGTGTGGCAGCGCTTCGCAGGACTCAATCCATAGCGCGGATTGTCGCGGATTGCATCCGGCGCGCGCCTCCCCCGGACGCGCGCCTTGCGGCCGTTCAGCCCTGGCGGATGCGGGCGACGAAGGCCGAGACCTCGCTGAGCATGCGGTCGGCGCGCTCTCCCACGGCACGGGCGGCGGCAGCCACCTCGGTGGAGGCCTGACCGGTGGCGGTGGCGTGGCTGCAGACGAGGTTCAGGCTGTCGGACACCGAGCTGACGCCCTGCGCCGCCTCGTTGACGTTCTGGCTGATGTCGCGGGTGGCGGCCCCCTGCTCCTCGATGGCGGCGGAGATGCTGGAGGCGACGTTGTTCACAGTCTCGATGGCGCCGCCGACCCCGCGCATCGCCTCCACCACCGACGAGGTGGCGTCGGTCATGGCGGCGATCTGCGCCTGCACGTCGTCGGTGGCCTTGGCCGTCTGGTTGGCGAGATTCTTCACTTCGCTGGCGACGACGGCGAAGCCCTTGCCGGCTTCGCCGGCGCGGGCGGCCTCGATGGTCGCGTTCAACGCCAGCAGGTTGGTCTGCTCGGCGATGGAGCGGATCAGGTCGACCACCTCCACCGTGCGCTTGGCGACGCCGTCCAGCTGTTCGATCAGGGCGTAGGTGCGGCGGACGTCCTCCACCGCGCGGGCGGAGCCGGTCGTCGATTCGGCGATCTGCTGTGCGATCTCGCGGATCGAGGCGGCCAGTTCTTCGGTCGCGCCGGCCACCGCCTGGACGTTGCCCGACGTGGTCTGCGCCGAGCGGGCGGCGCCGTCCATCAGGCGGGTGGTCTGCTCCGCCCCGCTGCTCATCGCGCCGGAAGTGTGGGTCAGCTGGCCGGCAGAGTCGGCGACCGAACGGACCAGCCCGCCGACCGTGCTTTCGAACTCGTCGGCGAAACGAAGCATGGTGGCGCGACGGGCCTGCTCGGCTTCCTGCTCCAAGGCTGCATGGCGGCGGCGCAGGTCCTCCGCCTCGACGGCGCTGAGCCGCAGCGTCTCGACCGAGCGGGCGAGCGCGCCCACCTCGTCGCGGCGTTCCGTCCCGCCGACCTGTGTGGCGAGATCGCCCTTGGCGATACGGCCGGTCGCGGTGCTGATGCCGTCCAGTCCCTTGGAAATGCGCGACACCAGACGGAAGCCGAACAGCCCGAGCAGGACCGACGCGACCAGCGTGACCACCAGCGTTTCCAGCAGCGTGCGGCGGAAGGCGGCATCGACATCGTCGATGTAGACGCCGGTGCCGATCATCCAGCCCCAGGGCTCGTAGATCGCGGCGAAGGCCAGCTTCGGCACGGGATCGCCGCCGCTGGCCTTGGGGAAGTTGTAGATCAGGAAGCCGTCACCGGCCTTCGCCGACTCGATCAGCCCGCGGATCACCAGGACGCCGTTGCTGTCCTTGAAGTCGGCCAGCTTGCGGGTGCCTTCCAGATCGGCGCGCACGCCGTGGAAGACGTTGGTTCCGTCGAACTCGTAACCGAACATGTACTCGCTGCCGAAGAAGCGCAGCGCGCGCAGGGCGGCCTTGGCCTGCGTCTGCGCCTCTTCCCGGCTGAACTCGCCCTTGGCGGCGCGGGCGTCGTAGGACTTGATGATCGACAGCGAGGTCTGCACCACCGCTTGGATCGAGTTGCGATATCCCTCCACCATGGTCTCGCGCTTGGACGTCGCGGACCAGATGCCGGCCACCAGGATGGTGACGAGGAACAGCCCCAGAAGAATCAGGAGCTTTGCCTTGATGCTGTGAAGTTTGTCGATCATCGCCTTGTTCCACCCCAAACGCGCGACTCCGCCGCCGGAACGCACCGGCGCATCGCGGCCCGCTTAAATGATCAGTCCCTAATGGAATGCGCCATTCATACTGGAGTATTGGGCGTTGATGCAATCCCTAACGGAGGTATAGGGATAATCCTGATAGAGGCGTAACAGGTTGTGATCTTCGCGATCCGCCGGGTTACGGTGGCGGGTTACGCCGGGCGGGAAATCTGGCAGGATGCGGCACTATGACACTGATCGCCTATCCGCTGTCCGGGGCCATGCCCGACATCCGCCCGGCGCGCGCGACGCGCGACTGGATCGACTCCCTGCCGGAGCAGTACGGCTACCGCTGCCTGCCGCTGAACATCGCCAGCATGCATGGGTGGGAGGTCTGCTGCCCGGTGCGGGTGACCGCGGTGTGGGATGGCGGCGTCGGTCTGGATGCCATCGCCGTCACGGCCGAGGAACCGCACCCGCTGCTGCCGGCCAGCCATTTCGGCAGCGGCGTGCTGACCTTCCATGTCGCGGCCCTGTTCCGGACGCCGCCGGGCGTCAACCTGATGGTCACCGGGCCGCTGAACCACCCGAAGCACGGCATTCTCGGCCTGTCCGGCATCATCGAGACCGACTGGTCGCCCTATCCCTTCACCATGAATTGGCGGTTCACGGCGCCCGGCCTGCCTGTGACCTGGGAGAAGGGCGAGCCGTTCGCCCATCTGATGCCGATCCAGCGTGGGCTGGTGGAAAGCCTGGAACCGGAGATCCGCGATCTCGACAGCGATCCGGAAACGGCGGCGCAATACCGCGCGTGGGCAGCCTCGCGCAGCCAGTTCAACGCCGACCTGCAGACCCCCGGCAGCTCGGCGGCGCAGGAACGCTGGCAGAAGGGCTATTACCGCGGCAAGAGGCCGGACGGCAGTGACGGCCCGCCCGACCATGAGATCAAGGTGCGGGCGAAGCCGTTTCCTATCGAATAATTACAGCGTGTCCTGGATGCTGCGCACGAATTCCGGCAGCCCGACCTGGCGGCGGCGGCGCAGCCGTTCGGCGCGCAGGATCGACAAGACCGCGGCGATGCTCTCGTCCACGTCGTGGTTGACGATGACGTAGTCGTACTCCGGCCAGTGGCTGATCTCGTTGGAGGCCTTGGCCATGCGGTTGGCGATGACCTCTTCCGAATCCTGACCGCGGCCGCGCAGGCGGCGCTCCAGCTCGCTGACCGTCGGCGGCAGGACGAAGACGCTGACCAGATCGTCGCGGGCGTTCTGCGCCAGCTGCTGCGCGCCCTGCCAGTCGATGGCGAACAGCACGTCGCGGCCGGCGCCCAGCGCATCCTCCACCGCCACGCGCGGCGTGCCATAGCAGTTGCCGAAAACGCGGGCATGCTCCAGCAGGTCGCCGGTCTCTGCCATGCGGTCGAAGCGTTGCTGGTCGATGAAGTAATAATCCAGCCCTTCGGCCTCGCCGGGGCGCATCGCCCGCGTGGTCACCGACACCGACATGGTGATGCCGGCATCGCGCTCCAGCAGGCCGCGGGCGATGGTCGTCTTGCCGGCGCCCGAGGGGGAGGACAGCACCAGCATCAGGCCGCGCCGGTGGATCAGGGGGGTGTTGGTCGCAGCCATGGGGCTCACTCGCTGTTGGCGATTACTCGATATTCTGGACCTGCTCGCGAAGCTGCTCGATCGAGGCTTTCAGCGACAGGCCGATGCGGGTCAGTTCGACGTCCGCCGATTTGGAGCACAGCGTGTTGGCCTCGCGGTTGAACTCCTGGCACAGGAAGTCGTACCGGCGGCCGATGGCCCCGCCTTCCGCCATCAGGTCGCGCGCCGCCTGGATGTGGGCGCGCAGGCGGTCCAGCTCCTCGCGCACGTCGGCCTTACCGATCAGGATGGCGGCCTCCTGGGCCAGCCGGTCCTCCGACAAGGCCGGGAAGGAGCCGAGGATGGCGGCGACCTGGGCGCGCAGCTTCTCGCGAAGGGCCTCCGGCTGGGTGGAGGCGCAGGCCGAGGCGGCGTCGACCAGACGGGCGATCTCGTCCAGATGGCCGTTCAGCACCTCGGCGATGCGGGCACCCTCGGCGAGGCGGTTGACCACCAGCTGGTCGATCAGCTTGGCGAGGTCGGACTTCAGCGCCGATTCGACGCGCTCGCGCGATTCGGTCTCATCCTCCTCCACCGGTTCGATGATGCCGCGGACGGCCAGCAGCGAATCCAGCCGCGGCGGAGCGGCGCCGGCCCCCTCGATCTCGCGGGCAAGGTCCAGCACCTGGGCCAGAAGCTCCCGATTGATGCGCAGCTGCGACACCGCCTGGGCGCGGTTGACGGTCAGCGTCAGGTTGACGTTGCCGCGTGCGAGCCGCTTCGGCAGCTCGGCACGGGCCACCGCCTCGATGCTGTCGAAGCCCGACGGCAGGCGGCAACGCAGGTCCAGGCTGCGGCCATTGACGCTCTTGGCCTCGAAGGTCCAGGAATAGCCGTCGCCGTGCCCGTCGACGCGTGCGAAACCGGTCATGCTGGCAATGACGGGGCGATGGGCGGGCAAAGGCGGCCTCACTTGAAAAGCGGTGTCGGTTGGTGTCGTGCTTATAAACTCGACGACACCCCACAACAAGCTCCGGCGCCGGATTTGCACCGACAAGCAAGGCGGAGATTCCATGAAGCAGCCGCGTTCCACCCCCCGGTCCATCGTCATCACCGGCGCGTCCAGCGGCATCGGCGAGGCTCTGGCGCTCCTCTATGCCGCCCCCGGCGTGGCGCTGGCCCTGACCGGCCGCGACTCCGCAAGGCTGGAATCGGTGGCGCAGCGCTGCCGTACCGCCGGCGCCCGCGTGGACACGGCAGTAATCGACGTGGCGGACCGGGCGGCGATGGCGGAGTGGCTGGCGCGGGTCGATGCCGCCGAACCGGTCGATCTGCTGATAGCCAATGCCGGGATGTCGGCCGGCACCGGCGATGGCGGCGAGACGGAGGAACAGGCCCGGCGCATCCTGGCGGTCAACATCGACGGCGTTCTGAACAGCATCCATCCGCTGCTTCCGGCGATGCGGGCGCGGCGGCGCGGCCAAATCGCCGTGATGGCGTCGCTGGCCGGCTTCCGCGGCCTTCCCGGCGCACCGGCCTATTGCGCCAGCAAAGCGATGGTGCGGGTCTATGGCGAGGCACTGCGCGGCGATCTGGCGGGGGAGGGGATCGGCGTCTCGGTCATCTGCCCCGGCTTCGTCAAAAGCCGCATGACGGCGGTGAACCGCTTCCCCATGCCCTTCCTGATGGAGACCGATGCCGCCGCCCGTGTCATCCGCCGAGGGTTGGAGCGCAACGCGGCCCGCATTGCTTTCCCCTGGCCGATGATGGCCGCGGTCTGGCTGCTGGCGCTGCTGCCGCCGTCCTGGACCGACGGGCTGCTGCGGCAGGCCCCGCGCAAGCCGTGAGCGTAGTCCTCAATCCACCTTGGCGTGGGCGATTGCCTCGCGGACGCTGACGCCCTTGCGCATGATGTTGTCCACCGCCCGGCCCTGGACCAGATTGATGCCCATCTTGTGGGCATAGACCAGGCTGGACACGCTGTCGCAACGGGCCAGGATGAACTTGCAGCGGTCCTGTTCGGCGATGCGATCGCGGAAGAACTTCTCGAACGACGGATCCATCTCCAGCATGTCGTTCGACCAGAAGATCTTCGCGTAGTCCGCGTTCAGGTATTCGAGATCGAAATTCGTCACCCAGAACGGATTCAGCCCGTCCACCGCGATCTGGTAACGGCGGTCCTGGGCGAACTCCACCACCTCGTTGAACAGCGGCAGGTTTTCGATCAGGTCGCCCTTCGACACCTCCAGCACCACCTGCCCGCGGAAATCGATGGGCAGGCGTTCGTCGAACTTCACGAAGCCGGTGGAGATGACGGTGGACAGGTTGATGTTGATGCCGATCCGCCGCCCCCGCATGAAGCTGAGCCCATGGTTCAGCGCCCGCAGCACCGACTGGTCGAGGTTGGCAGTGAAATAGTTGAACAGCCACTTGTTGGCGGTGATGTCGTAATCCGGGCAGAGCCGTTCCTGGAGAAGCTTGATCGAGATGTAGAGCTCGTAATACTCCATCTCCGCTTCGCTGCTGCCGATATTGGCGATGCCCTGGTTGAACAGGAAGGGCGACAAATCGAACATCTGCATCGAGCGTTCGAGCTTGCCCAACTCCTCCAGCGTGATCGGCGGCTTGGTTTCGGTGACGTGGCTACCGGTCTCGTTCGCCTGAAGTTCCTCGATGAAGCGGATGACGTTGATGAAGTTCAACGCCAGTTCCATGATCGAGTAGAGGGAATATTCCTTGTAGGGGTTCGGGCCGGTCAGCGTCGTCTTGGACAGGAAGACCTGCTCGACCGTCTGGCAGACGTCGGTGACGCCGGTCAGCTTCAGCCCCTTGTAGAGGATGATGACGTCGCCGTTGGAGATGTTGAAGGATTGCAGGTAGGACGCCTTGGTCGCCAGTTCCTGGATGATGGAGCGCACCATCATCTGGCTGGTCGGGTCGCGGTCCTTCAGCAGCGACAGGTGCATGTGGATCAGCCGCATGCCCTGCAGCTCGTTCTTCGCCGACCGCAGCAGATTCAGGAGCTTGTCGTTGTCGAAATCCGGCTTCTGGTCCTTGGCGGCGGCGACGGCGGCCTGCTTTTCCGTTGTGGAAAGCCGGACACGGTCCCGTCCAACCGGTGGTCTGCCGCCAAACCTGCTCATACGATGCTCACTCCCACAACAAGCGTCACGCCTGCCAACCACCCGTATCGACGGCCGCTCGTTGTTCGGCAGCCTTCATGTCCGGTCCGGCGCCTTGTGCCCGGCCGGAACCGCGGCCCCGCAAGCGCCGGGAACCCGGCGAATCCTGCGTAGCCGAACGGATTTTAACGGTAACTTTCTTTAAAAAGCTCTTAAGGCCAAAGTCCGGACGCGGAAGGGTCCGGACCTTGGCAAAGAGCCCCAAAAGCGCCCTGAGGGGCGCCTATGGGGCGCGGCAATCATCGAAGCGACGCCATCCGGAAAGGTCAAGTTTCCGAATCGACAGACGCGGCCGAAGGAAGCGGTTCTCCGGCAGGAACGATGCGGACGCGACGGTCTATGACCGCAAGTCCGATCTTTCCGTGCTTCAGGGCAAGCGCATCATTGCCGAACAGCTCGCGCCGCCATCCGTGCATCGCCGGAATGTCCGCGGCGTCATCGGCGGCCAGAGCCTCCAACTCGGCAGACGAGGCCACCAGCTTCGCCGCGACATTGTTCTCGTCGCACTTCATCTTCAGCAGCACGCGCAGAAGCTCGACGATCGGTTGCAGGCCGGGCGGCGGTTCCTCGCGCGGTTCGACCCGCGGCAGGGCGCTGTCCGGCAGGTCCAGCCCGGCCTGCACCGCGGCCAGCACGTCGGTCCCCTGGCGACCCTCCGCGAAGCCGCGGCCCAGCCCGCGGGTGCGGGCGAGATCGTCGACGGTGGTGGGGGCGTGGGCGGCGATCTCCAGAAGCGCTTCGTCGCGCAGCACGCGGGAGCGCGGCTGGTCGCGGCGCTGGGCCTCGCGCTCACGCCACGCCGCCAGTTCCTTGAGGATCGCCATGAAGCGCGGCTTGTTGGTCCGCACCTTCAGCCGCATGTACGAGCTTTCCGGGTCGACCTGATAGGTCGCCGGATCGGTGAGGATCGCCATCTCCTCCTCCAGCCAGTGTGAGCGGCCGGAGCGGGCGAGGCGGCGCTTCAGCTTCTCATAGGCCGGGCGCAGGTGGATCACGTCGGACAGGGCGTAGGTCAGCTGCCGCTCGGTCAGCGGGCGGTGGGACCAGTCGGTGAATCGGCTGGACTTGTCGATGCGGGCGCCGGCCAGCTTGGTCACCAGCGTCTCGTAGCCGACGCTCTCGCCGAAGCCGCAGACCATCGCCGCGACCTGCGTGTCGAACAGCGGATGCGGGATCTGGCCGGACAGGTGCCAGAAGATCTCCACGTCCTGGCGGGCGGCGTGGAACACCTTCAGCACCGACGGGTCGCTCATCAGCGCGAACAGCGGCCCAAGGTCGATGCCCTCGGCCAGCGGGTCGATGGCGACCGCGCCGTCGGGTCCGCCGACCTGCACGAGGCACAATTGCGGCCAATAGGTCTTTTCCCGCAGGAACTCGGTGTCGACCGTGATGTACTCGGCCCCGGCCAGCGACTGACAGAAGGCCTGGAGGGCGTCGGTTGTCGTGATGAGCGTCATGGTTGCTTCATACACGACCGAACGGGTGCTTGAAAGTCCGCCGAAGCGCCGGGCCGCCACGCGCTGAAAAAGGGACGCGCGGGCGGCAGGGCAGGGGGGGGCGGGCGGATTTTCCTCTCGCGCTTATTGCCGCGCGGCGGCGGTGCTAAACTGTGACCGACTGCACGGTGCGGCGGCCGGGAAGGGGGTGTTGAACAGGTGAACAGGGCATCGGAAAGCGTTTCACGGCGTTTCAAACGTTCCATTTCGACAGCCGCGGACGCACGCTCCACCCTATCGCGGCTTGACTTTCGCGCGCGTCCGGTGTGGTGTGTCGGACCGCTTTTTCCGCCGGAATCCGCCCTTTTCAAGGTGTTTCGACCCATGCACCCCTACCGCACGCACACCTGCGGCCAGCTTCGTGAAGAGAATGCCGGTGAGACCGTCCGCCTGTCGGGCTGGATGAACCGGAAGCGCGACCATGGACAGCTGCTGTTCATCGACCTGCGCGACCATTACGGCCTGACGCAGTGCGTGGTCGATACCTCCAACCCGGCCTTCGAGGTCGCGAACCGGCTGAAGCTGGAATCGGTCATCACCGTCACCGGCAAGGTGGTGAAGCGTACGGCCGAGACCATCAACGACAAGCTGCCCACCGGCCGCATCGAGCTGCAGATCGCCGAACTCACCGTCGAAGGCGAGGCGGAGCAGATCCCGCTGCAGGTCAACCAGGACACCGATGCCGGCGAGGACGTGCGCCTGCGCTACCGCTTCCTCGACCTGCGCCGCGAGCGCATCCACGAGAACATCATGCTGCGTTCGCGCGTGATCGCCTCGGCGCGCCGCCGCATGATCGACCAGGGCTTCACCGAGTTCCAGACGCCGATCCTCACCGCGTCTTCGCCGGAGGGTGCGCGCGACTATCTGGTGCCCAGCCGCAACCATCCCGGCAAGTTCTACGCCCTGCCGCAGGCGCCGCAGCAGTTCAAGCAGCTGCTGATGGTCGCCGGCTTCGACCGCTACTTCCAGATCGCCCCCTGCTTCCGCGACGAGGATGCCCGCGCCGACCGCAGCCCGGGCGAGTTCTACCAGCTCGATTTCGAGATGTCCTTCGTCACCCAGGAAGACGTCTTCGCCGCTATCGAGCCGGTGCTGCACGGCATCTTCGACGAGTTCGGCGGCTTCCGCCGCGACTCGAAGCCGGCCATCGACGGCCTGCCCTTCCGCCGCATCTCCTTCGCCGAGTCGATGCTGAAATACGGCAACGACAAGCCGGACCTGCGCAATCCCCTGGTCATCACCGACGTGACCGAGGTGTTCAAGCGCGACGACGTCGAATTCCGCGCCTTCAAGCAGACGCTGGAGAAGGGCGGTGTCGTCCGCGCCATCCGCGCGCCGAAGGTTTCCGACCGTCCGCGCAGCTTCTTCGACAAGCTGAACGACTGGGCGCGCGGTCTGGGCGCTCCCGGCCTCGGCTACATCGTCATGGAGGCCGGCGGCGGCAAGGGTCCGATCGCCAAGTTCGTGCCGGAGGCGGCGCAAGCCCAGCTGCGTGAACTGGCCGGCCTGGAAGACGGCGACGCGATCTTCTTCGTCTGCGATCAGCCGGGCCCGGCGGCCAAGCTGGCCGGCTTCGCCCGCACCCGCATCGGCGAGGAACTGGACCTGATCGAGAAGAACGCCTTCCGCTTCTGCTGGATCGTCGACTTCCCGATGTACGAGTTGGACGAGGAGACCAACAAGGTCATCTTCAGCCACAACCCGTTCTCCATGCCCCAGGGCGGCCTGAAGGCTTTGGAGACGATGAACCCGCTCGACATCAAGGCCTATCAGTACGACATCGTGTGCAATGGCGTGGAGCTGTCGTCCGGCGCCATCCGCAACCATCTGCCGGAAGTGATGTACAAGGCCTTCGAGATCGCCGGCTATCCGCCGGAGGAACTGGAAGCCCGATTCGGCGGCATGCTGAGCGCGTTCAAGCTGGGTGCCCCGCCGCACGGCGGCTCGGCCCCGGGCATCGACCGCATCGTCATGCTGCTGGCCGACGAGCCGAACATCCGCGAAGTCATCGCCTTCCCGCTGAACCAGCGTGCGGAAGACCTTTTGATGCAAGCCCCGGCGCCGGTGGACACTGCCCGTCTGCGCGAGCTTCACCTGAAGCTCGACCTGCCCAAGCCGAAGGTCGCCGCGCCGTCAGCGCCGCAGGCGTAAAGGAACTTTCGCCAGTCCTTGGCGGTTTGCTGAAAAGGCCATCCGGACGCAGGTCCGGGTGGCCTTTTTCCTTGTCAACATACGCGCGCGGGGCTATGTAAGCGCCGTCGTCAAAACCTCACGCGGGCTGGCGGACCCTCGGTTTTACCCCGATGGCCCGATCCGGTGTCGTCAGCCATGGTTTCCATGCGCTCTCGACAATGCCCGCGGCGGAGCAACCGGAAAAAGGGATTTTTTCCACATGACCATGCCCACCTTCACCATGCGCCAGCTGCTGGAAGCCGGTGTCCACTTCGGCCACCACACCCGCCGCTGGAACCCGAAGATGAACCAGTACATCTTCGGCGTCCGCAATGGCGTGCACATCATCGATCTCGAGCAGACCGTCCCGATGCTGCACCGCGCCCTGCAGGCCGTGCGTGACGTCGTCGCCGGCGGCGGCCGCGTCCTGTTCGTCGGCACCAAGCGCCAGGCGCAGGAGCGTATCGCCGAGGCTGCCGCCAAGTGCGGCCAGTACTACGTCAACCACCGCTGGCTCGGCGGCATGCTGACCAACTGGAAGACGATCTCCCAGTCGATCAAGCGCCTGCGCGAGATGGAAGAGCGTCTGGGCGGCGACACCTCGGGCCTGACCAAGCGCGAAGTTCTGGAGCTGACCCGCGAGCGCGACAAGCTGGAGCGTGCGCTGGGCGGCATCAAGGAGATGGGCGGCCTGCCGGACGTCATCTTCATCATCGACACCAACAAAGAGTCGATCGCGGTCAAGGAAGCCAACAAGCTGGGCATCCCGGTCATCGCGGTCCTCGACAGCAACTCCGATCCGGACGGTGTGGCCTTCCCGATCCCCGGCAACGACGACGCGCTGCGCGCCATCGAGATGTACTGCGACCTGACGGTCGGCGCCGTGCTCGACGGCCTGCAGGCCGAGATGAGCGCCGCCGGCATCGACGTCGGTGCCGCCGAGGACGCCCCGGCCGAGCAGCTGCCGGAGGAAGAGACCACCGCCGAGACCGCCCAGGCCTGACCCTGACGGTTCAAGGGCAGCCGGGCCTTATGACCTATGGCCCGGCTGCCTTTTTTATGGGTTGCCACCCGTTTTGACTTTGTGACTCAATCCGATCCGCCAGCCGGATCGCTTGGAAGGAAGAGGGCGCAACATGGCCGAGATTACCGCCTCGCTCGTCAAGGAACTGCGCGAGAAGACCGGCGCGGGCATGATGGACTGCAAGAAGGCGCTGAACGAGACGCAGGGCGACCTCGAGGGCGCCGTCGACTGGCTGCGCAAGAAGGGCCTCGCCGCCGCCGCCAAGAAGTCGGGCCGCGTCGCCGCCGAGGGTCTGGTCGCCGTCGCCACCGCCGGCACCAAGGGTGCCGTCGTCGAGGTGAACGCCGAGACCGATTTCGTCGCCCGCAACGACAAGTTCCAGGCTTTCGCCGCCAAGTCGGCCGAACTGGCCCTGACCAGCGCCGGCGACGTCGAGGCCCTGAAGGCCGCCACCTATCCGGGCACCTCGCACACCGCCCAGGACGAGCTGACCAGCCTGATCGCCACCGTCGGCGAGAACATGAACCTGCGCCGCGCCGCCACCCTGTCGGTCTCGGCCGGTGTCGTCGTCAGCTACGTCCACTCGGCCATCGCGCCGGGCCTCGGCAAGATCGGCGTTCTGGTCGCCCTGGAGTCCACCGGCGATGCCGCCAAGCTGGCCGATCTGGGCAAGCAGATCGCCATGCACATCGCCGCCGCCCGTCCGGACGCGCTGGACATCGCCGACGTCGACAGCTCGTCGCTGGAGCGTGAGCGCAACGTGCTGGCCGAGCAGGCCCGCGCTTCGGGCAAGCCGGAAGCCATCATCGAGAAGATGGTCGAAGGCCGCGTCCGCAAGTACTACGAGGAAGTCTGCCTGCTGGAGCAGACCTACGTGATCGACGGCGAGACGAAGGTCCGCAAGGTGGTGGAGAACGCCGCCAAGGACATCGGCGCTCCGGTCAAGGTCACGGCCTTCACCCGCTTCGCGCTGGGCGAGGGTATCGAGAAGGCCCAGACGGACTTCGCCGCCGAGGTCGCCGCCGCCGCCGGCGGTCAGGGCTGAGACCGGTAAGGTCGAACGCTTAGGTCCGCACGCCGCATTCCGAAACAGCAAGGGAGCGTTCCCCCCATGGTCGAAACCACCGGGACCACCGCACCGACAGAGGGCGTCCGCTACAAGCGCGTCCTCCTCAAGGTGTCGGGCGAGGCGCTGATGGGTCAGCGCGACTATGGTCTGGACCCGGAGATGGTGAACCGCATCGCCAGCGAGGTGAAGGCGGTCATCGCACTCGGCGTCCAGGTCAGTCTGGTCATCGGCGGGGGGAACATCTTCCGGGGTGTCAAGGGTGCGGCGAGCGGCATGGAGCGCGCCTCCGCCGACTACATCGGCATGCTCGCCACCGTGATGAACGCGCTCTCGATGCAGAGCGCGCTCGAACGGATGGGCGTCAGCACCCGCGTGCAGTCGGCCATTCCCATGTCGACGGTCTGCGAGCCCTATATCCGGCGCCGCGCCGTCCGTCACATGGAAAAGGGCCGGGTGGTGATCTTCGCCGCCGGGACCGGCAACCCCTTCTTCACGACCGACACCGCCGCGGCGCTGCGCGCCTCGGAAATGGGCTGCGACGGTCTGCTGAAGGGCACGCAGGTCGACGGCGTCTACACCGCCGATCCGAAGAAGGATCCGTCGGCCCAGCATTACGAACGCCTCACCTACATGGATGTCCTGACCAAGGAACTGCAGGTGATGGACGCTTCGGCGATCGCGCTGTCGCGCGAGAACCATATCCCCATTCTGGTTTTCTCGATCCACACGCCCGGCGCCTTCGCCGAAGTGATGCAGGGCCGTGGCAAGCACACCATCATAACGGAAGAAAGGGAGTAGGCCCGTGGCTGCGCCCGACCTATCGGATCTGAAGCGCCGCATGGAAGGCGCGCTTGAATCGTTTCGCAAGGAACTGGGCGGTCTGCGCACCGGCCGCGCCTCGTCCAACCTGCTGGAACCGGTGATGGTGGAGGCCTACGGCAGCCGCATGCACCTGCGCGAGGTGGCGACCGTCTCCGTTCCGGAGCCGCGCCTGATCTCCGTGCAGGTGTGGGACCGCGGCATGACCAAGGCGGTCGAGAAGGCCATCCGCGACAGCGGCCTGGGCCTGAATCCGCAGGCCGAGGGCCAGGTCATCCGCGTGCCGCTGCCCGACCTGACGCAGGAGCGCCGCGCCGAGTTGGCGAAGGTCGCCCACAAGTACGCCGAGCAGTGCCGCGTCGCCATCCGCAACATCCGCCGCGACGGCATGGACGGCTTGAAGAAGGCCGAGAAGGCCAGCGAAATCACCCAGGACGAGCACAAGGTCCAATCGGACAAGGTGCAGGTTCTGACCGACCAGCACATCAAGATGGTCGACGATTCGCTTGCGCAAAAAGAAAAGGAAATCATGCAGGTCTGATCCGGAATGCGCGAAGCGGACGACAACCGGTCCAACACGGCCCCCGGGCACGTCGCCATCATCATGGATGGCAACGGGCGTTGGGCCAAGGCGCGCGGCCTGCCGCGCACCGCCGGTCACAAGAAGGGCGTGGACGCCGTCCGCCGCACCGTGGAAGCGGCGCGCGAACTTGGCATCGGCACTCTGACGATCTTCAGCTTCTCCTCGGAGAACTGGCGCCGGCCGGAAGAGGAGATCAGCGACCTGATGGGTCTGCTGCGCTTCTATCTGCGCAGCGAGGTCGCCGAACTGCACCGGGCGGGCATCCGCCTGCGGGTGATCGGCGACCGCAAGCGGCTGTCGGACGACATCAACCGTTTGATCGCCAACGCGGAAGAGATGACGCGCGACAACCGGGTGATGACGCTGGTCGTCGCCCTCAGCTACGGCTCGCGGCTGGAGATCGTCCATGCGGCGCGCCGGCTGGCGGAAGAAGTGGCGGCGGGGCGCCTGTCGCCCGACGCCATCGACGAGGACGCGCTGTCGGCCCGGCTCTACACCGCCGACATTCCCGACCCCGACCTGATCATCCGCACCAGCGGCGAGAAGCGGATCAGCAATTTCCTGCTGTGGCAGGCGGCCTATGCCGAGCTGGTCTTCGTGGACACACTCTGGCCCGATTTCACCAAGCGCGATCTGGAGGCGGCGATTGAAGAGTTCCACCGACGGGAACGCCGCTTCGGCGCCACCACCGCCGGGTCCCGCTGACGCCCAGGCTGCGGCTTCGGCCACTCCGCCGGTGAAGCCTTCCAGGACGGGGGACCTGAAGGTCCGCGCCCTGTCGGCGCTTGTCATGGCGCCTGTGGTGCTGGGGGCCGTCTGGCTGGGCGGCTGGGTATTCCATGCGCTCATCGCCTTCGGATCGGTGGTGGCCGTTTCCGAATGGACCAACATCGTCCCCAGCGCCCGCCGCCTGCCCGCCCGGCTGATGGCGGCAATCGGCATTGCCGTCGCGCTGATGGCCCAGATCGCGGCAGGACCTGCCGCGGGACTGGGCGTGGCCGCGGCCTTCTCCGTTCTGACGGCCATCGTCGGCGGCGGCAGTGACCGCAACCTGCTCGGGTTCGGCGTCTTCTATGTCGCCGCCGGCATGGCCGGGCTGATCTGGCTGCGCGACCTGCCGGAGGTCGGGCTCTCGCTGTTCCTCTTCGTCCTGTTCGCCATCTGGGCGACCGACATCGGCGCCTATGCCGCCGGCCGCAGCATCGGCGGTCCGAAACTGGCGCCCCGCATCAGCCCGAAGAAGACCTGGGCCGGCCTGATCGGCGGCATGCTGTCTTCCGCCCTGTTCGGCTGGCTGGTGGCCCTTGCCTTCGGCACCGCGCGTCCGGACATCGCAGTTCTGGTGGGTGCCGCGGTCGCGGTGGTGGGGCAGGCCGGCGACCTGTTCGAATCGGCGGTCAAGCGGCGGTACAATGTAAAGGACAGCGGCCAACTCATTCCTGGGCATGGCGGCATCCTTGACCGCATCGACGGGCTTCTGGCCGCGGCCCCGGTGCTGGCCTTGTTCCACGCGGCCGTTGGAACGGTTCTCTCATGGTGGTGAAGGCGGAGGCGGCGCCGGGTGCGCCGCGCAGCGTGACGATCCTCGGTTCCACAGGTTCGGTCGGCACGCAGACCGTGGACCTCGTCGCCCGCGATCCCGAGCGCTTCCCGGTTGAGGCGCTGACCGCCAACCGCAACGTCGCCCTGCTGGCAAAGCAGGCTCGCGACCTCAAGGCCCGTCTTGCCGTCGTCGCGGATCCCGCCGCCTATGCCGAGCTGAAGGGTCTGCTGTCCGGCACCGGCATCGAGGTCGCCGCCGGTGCCGAGGCGGTGGCGGCCGCCGCCGAGCGTCCGGCCGACTGGGTGATGTCTGCGATCGTCGGCGCGGCGGGGCTGGAGCCGACGCTCGCCGCGGTGCGCCGGGGCGCCATCGTCGCCTTCGCCAACAAGGAGACGCTGGTCTGCGCCGGCTCCCTGATGATGGAGGAGGTGAAGGCGCATGGCGCCACGCTGCTGCCGGTCGACAGCGAGCATTCCGCCATCTATCAGGTCTTCGACTTCGAGCGGACCGACAGTGTCGCGCGCCTGATCCTTACCGCGTCGGGTGGCCCGTTCCGCACCAGGGACCGCGCCTTCATGGCGGCGGCGACGCGGGAGCAGGCGGTGGCGCATCCGACCTGGGACATGGGCGCCAAGATATCGGTCGACAGCGCCACGATGATGAACAAGGGATTGGAGCTGATCGAGGCCCATTTCCTGTTCGGCATCCCGGAGGAACGGATCGACGTCCTGGTCCATCCGCAGTCCGTCATCCATTCGCTGGTCGAGTATGTCGACGGCTCGGTGCTGGCGCAGCTCGGCACGCCGGACATGCGCACGCCCATCGCCTATGCGCTTGGCTGGCCCGCCCGCATCGCCACCCCGGCGGAGCGGCTGGATTTGGTCAAGGCCGCGACGCTGACCTTCGAGGCGCCGGATCCCGTGCGATTCCCGGCACTTCGGCTTGCCCGGGCCGCCTTGCAAAGCGGTGGGGGCGCTCCTACTATACTCAGTGCCGCCAACGAGGTGGCTGTTCAGGCGTTTCTCGACCGCCGGATCGGCTTCCTCGACATCGAACGGATCGTCGAGGAGACGTTGACGGCGTTGCCCCACCGCCCGCTGCGCGATCTCGCCGCCGTGCGGGAGGCCGACGCGGACGCCAGGCGGATTGCCGCCGGCCGCATTCAGGCCACAGGTGCGACGGCGGTTGGCAGCCGATGATCCGCGTTCGAGGCGCTGGAAGGCGCAAGGGTTGAAATGGACGTAATCGGCGGTTTCTGGACCTCAGTGCTGGCTTTCCTGCTGGTCCTCACCGTGCTCGTCTTCGTGCACGAGCTTGGTCACTATCTGATCGCGCGGCGCAACGGCGTGCGGATCGAGACCTTCTCCATCGGCTTCGGGCCGGAGCTGTTCGGCTTCACCGACCGCGCCGGCACTCGCTGGAAGTTCAGCGCGCTGCCGCTCGGCGGCTACGTCAAGATGTTCGGCGACGCCGACCCAGCCAGCACGCCCGGTGCCCACCTCACGGGCATGTCGGAGGACGAGCGGGCGGTTTCCTTCCACCACAAGCGGGTGGGGCAGCGCGCCGCCATCGTCGCCGCCGGGCCGATCGCCAACTTCCTGTTCTCCGTCGTCGTGCTGGCCGTGCTGTTCATGACGGCGGGGCAGTCCTTCACCCCGCCCGACGTCGGCGGCATCCAGCCCGGCAGCGCCGCCGAGCGCGCCGGCATCCAGCCGGGTGACCTGATCCTGTCGGTCGACGGGACGAGCGTTCAGCGGTTCGAGGAAATCCGGCAGATCGTTTCCATCCGGCCGGGTCAGCCGCTCGCGATCGAACTGAAGCGCGACGACCGGCTGATGACGGTCACCGCGACACCGGATTCGCAGTCCGTCACCGACCGACTCGGCAACAGCCATCAGATCGGCCTGCTCGGCATCAGCCGCGGCAGCGTCGGAATGATGCGCCACGACCCGCTGACCGCGGTCTGGCAGGCGGGACGAGAAGTCGCAGGCATGATCACCGGCACCTTCACCGCGCTGGGCCAGATGGTCCAGGGATCGCGGGGGACGGAAGAGCTGGGGGGGCCGCTGCGCATCGCCCAGATGTCGGGCGAGGTGGCGCAATCCGGCTGGTATCCGCTGATCTGGTTCATGACCTTCCTGTCGGTGAACCTGGGGCTGATCAACCTCTTCCCGGTGCCGATGCTGGACGGTGGCCACCTGCTGTTCTACGCCTTCGAAAAGCTGCGCGGGCGGCCGCTCGGAGCGAGAGCGCAAGAATACGGTTTCCGAATTGGATTGGCCTTGGTATTAACGCTCATGGTCTTCGCCACGTGGAACGACCTGGTTCAACTGCGCGTGGTCGATTTCTTCCGGGGACTGGTCTCCTAAAGCCAGCCCCTTGCCAGGGAGCGTGATTTGCCGGTGTCGAGCAAAGTTCTGGTGGCGGGCCTGCTGGCCGGCTGCGCCATGACGACGGTGTCTGTCGCCCACGCCCAAACCGCCGCCTCGCCCGGACGGGCGCCTGCGGGTTCCGGGTCAATGGTCGCCCAGGTGTTCAGCGGCGGTACGGTGCGCGATATCCGGGTCGAAGGCACCCAGCGAATCGAACCGTCCACGGTCCGCTCCTACCTGACGATTCAGCCCGGCGACCAGTTCGATCCCGACCGGATCGACCAGTCGCTGAAGGCGCTGTTCAACACCGGCCTGTTCGCCGACGTGGTGCTGAAGCGCGAGGGCGATGCGCTGGTTGTGACGGTGGCCGAAAACCCCATCATCAACCGCATCGCGTTCGAGGGGAACCGGCGCATCGACAAGGAGACGCTGGAGAAGGAAATCCAGCTGCGTCCCCGCGTCGTCTACACGCGCACCCGCGTCCAGACCGATGTTCAGCGCATCCAGGAAATCTACCGCCGCCAGGGCCGATTCGCCGCGACGGTGGAGCCGAAGATCATTCAGCTCGACCAGAATCGCGTCGATCTGGTCTATGAGATCAATGAAGGCGTGCGCACAGGCGTGCGCGGCATCACCTTCATCGGGAACGAGCATTTTTCCGACGGTACTCTGCGCGAGTCGGTTCAGACCAAGGAATCCGCCTGGTGGCGCTTCCTGTCGTCCGACGACAACTATGATCCGGACCGTCTGAACTACGACCGCGACCTGCTGCGCCGCTTCTACCTGAAGGAAGGCTACGCCGACTTCCGCGTGGTCTCGGCCGTGGCGGAGCTGACGCCCGACAAGTCGGACTTCTTCATCACCTTCACGATCGAGGAAGGCGAGCGCTACAAGTTCGGCAAGGTGGACATCAACACCTCGCTGAAGCAGCTCGACCCAACGGTCCTGCAGAACAGCGTCACCACCACCGAGGGCGATTGGTACAACGCCCAGAAGGTGGAAGACACCATCACGAAGCTGACGAACGCCGTCGGCGACCTGCAATATGCATTCGTGGATGTCCGGCCGCGGATTTCGCGCAACCGCGAGAACCGTACCATCGACATCATCTATGAGATCAACGAGGGGCCGCGCACCTTCGTCGACCGCATCGACATCACCGGCAATGTCCGCACGCTGGACAAGGTGGTGCGCCGCGAGATGCTGCTGTCCGAAGGCGACCCCTTCAACGCGTCCAAGCTGAAGCGGTCCGAGCAGCGCATCAAGGATCTGGGTTTCTTCGAGCGTGTGAACATCACCACCGCCGAGAGCAGCGCGCCCGACCGCACCGTGGTGAACGTCGATGTGGCCGAGCAGTCGACCGGTGAAATCTCCATCGGTGCCGGCTTCTCGACCTCAGACGGTCCCCTGGGCGACTTCTCGATCCGCGAGCGCAACCTGCTCGGCCGCGGCCAGGACCTGCGCCTGGGCGCCACGCTGTCGGGCCGTCGCCAGCTGTACGACATCTCCTTCACGGAGCCGTACTTCATGGACCGGGACCTGTCGGCCGGCGTCGACATTTTCCGGACGCGCTACAACTACCAGGACGAAAGCTCGTTCAACGAGAAGAACACCGGCTTCGCCCTGCGCCTGGGCTATCCGCTGACCGAGCGCATGCGCCAGCGCGTCTACTACCAGCTGCAGGACACGCTGATCGAGGAAGTGCCGACCACCGCGTCGAAGTACATCCAGGAGCAGCGCGGCGAGCGCCTGACCTCGCTGATCGGCCAGGAACTGACCTACGACGTCCGCAACAGCAAGCTGACGCCGACCGAGGGTTACTTCATCCGCCTGACCAACGACATCGCCGGCCTCGGCGGTTCGGTGCGCTTCCTGCGGAACAAGCTGGCCGCCGGCTATTACATCCCTCTCGGCGAGGACCAGTGGGTGCTGAGCACCACGGGCGAGATCGGCTACATCCACGGTCTCGGCCAGAAGGTGCAGTTGGGCGACCGCTTCTTTATCGGCGGCGACACGCTGCGCGGCTTCAACACCGCGGGCATCGGTCCGCGCGACGTCTCCACCGGCGACGCGCTGGGCGGCACGCGCTATGCCCGTGCGTCGGTGGAAATGAGCTTCCCCTTCGGCCTGCCGGAGGAGTTCGGCCTGCTCGGCCACGCCTTCACCGATGTCGGTACGCTCGGCAAGGTCGACATCAGTGATCCGAACGTGAAGGATGACGAGACCATCCGCGTCTCCATCGGCACCGGCGTGTCGTGGAAGTCGCCGTTCGGGCCCATCCGGCTCGATGTCGCACTGCCGATCCGCAAGGAAGGCTACGACAAGAAAGAGCTCATCCGCTTCAGCTTCGGAACTAGGTTCTAAGATGCAATTCACCCAGTCGAAGGCGCCGTTCCGCGTCGCCGTCCTGTCGGCCGTCACGGTCGCCGGCCTCCTGTTCACCGCCACGTCGGCACAGGCCCAAACCCAGCCGAAGGCCGAAGCCCCCAAGGCGGCGACGGCGACGGCCACGCCTCCGGCTCCCGGTGCGGAGCTGAAGGCGCCGGTCATCGCGGTGATCGACGTCCAGAAGATCATGCAGGAATCCACCGCGTCGAAGGGCATCACCAAGTCCTTCGAATCGCTGCGCGATTCTTATCAGAAGGAAATTTCTGCGCTGGAGGACAAGCTCCGCAAGACCGAGGACGAACTGCGCAAGCAGCAGACCGTCCTGTCGCCGGAAGCGCTCGCCACCAAGCGCCGCGATTTCGAGAAGCAGGTCGCCGACGTCCAGAAGACGGTCCAGAACCGGAAGCGCGCGCTGGAAACGAGCCTGAACGAAGCGATGGCCGTCGTTCACAAGACGATGGTCGATGTGGTCGCCGAAATCTCGCGTGAGCGGGGCGCGAACCTCGTCCTCGCCCGCCAGCAATTCGTTCTGGTCGACACCCAGCTCGACGTCACCGACACCGTGATGGAGCGCGTGAACAAGAAGCTCCCGCAGGTTGCGTTGAACGTTCCCAAGCAGTAATGCCTTTCTGAGCAGGGCCGTCGCCGTCCCGACCGGGAAGGTGACGGCCCTGTTGCGTTTCCGGGTTCGGCGGTTGCGGTCGCCGCGGAAATGGGGCAAGAAGGCGGAGCAAACAAAAAGGCGCCGGCGTTTCCTGTTGGGGCGGTGGCGCCCGTTCTCCGGGAACGGGGAATGGTGAACCCTATCGGTTGGTGGAAAGGCGGGCGGCCGGACAATGGACGTGACGGCGGACAACAACGCGCAAAGCAAAAAGATCGACGACATCGACATCACGCGGATCATGAAGATGATCCCGCATCGCTACCCGATCCTGATGATCGACCGGGTGATCGATGTGACGCTGGGCGAAGGCGCCACCGGCGTGAAGAACGTCACGATCAACGAGCCCTTCTTCCAGGGCCATTTCCCGTCGCGTCCGGTGATGCCCGGCGTGCTGATCATCGAGGCGATGGCGCAGACCTCCGCCGTGCTGGTGGTCGCCACACTTGGGCCCGATGCCGAAGGCAAACTGGTCTATTTCATGACCGTGGACGAGGCGCGTTTCCGCCGCCCGGTCACCCCCGGTGACACCATCCACATTCATGTCACCAAGCAGCGTCAGCGCGCCAACGTGTGGAAGTTCAAGGGCGAGGCCAAGGTCAACGGCGTCCTCGTCGCCGAAGCCATCTATTCCGCCATGATCCTGGACGAAAAATGACCGTCACCATCCATCCGTCCGCCATCGTCGATCCCGCGGCCAAGCTGGGCGAGGGGGTCGACATCGGTCCCTTCTGCGTCGTCGGCCCCGACGTCACGCTGGGCGACGGCGTTCGGCTGGTTTCGCATGTGGCTGTCGACGGGCGCACCAGCATCGGCGCCGAAACCGTCATCTATCCCTTCGCGTCCATCGGCCACCGCCCGCAGGACCTGAAGTTCCATGGTGAACCGTCCGAACTCGTCATCGGTGCCCGCAACCAGATCCGCGAGCATGTGACGATGAATCCCGGCACCGAAGGTGGCGGCATGATCACGCGCGTCGGAGACGACGGACTGTTCATGATGGGATCGCATGTGGCGCATGACTGCATCGTCGGCGACCATGTGATCATGGCGAACAACGCCACGCTGGGCGGCCATGTGACACTGGGCGACTACGTCATCATCGGCGGGCTTTCGGCTGTGCGCCAGTTCGTGCGCATCGGTTCGCACGCCATGATCGGCGGCATGTCGGGCGTCGAGAACGACGTGATTCCCTTCGGTCTGGTGATGGGCGACCGTGCCCGCCTTGCCGGCCTGAACCTCGTCGGGCTGGAGCGGCGCGGCTTCAAGAAGGACGACATCCACGCCCTGCGTGCGGCCTACCGCATGCTGTTCGGTCCGGAGGGGACCTTCGCCGAGCGGGTGGATGAGGTCGGTCGCGATTTCGGCGAGCGTGCGCTGATCTCGGACGTGCTGTCCTTCATCCGCGCCAAGGAAGCGCGCTCCCTCTGCCAGCCGCGCGAGAGCTGAGGCCGCCGGCCGATGGCCGATATTCATCAGGCTGCCGGTGCCAAGCTGGCGATCCTGGCCGGTGGCGGCACGCTGCCGGCCCGCATCGCCAGCGCGGTGCGCGGGCAGGGGCGTGCGGTCTTCGTCGTGGCGTTCGATGGCCATACCGATCCTGAAACGGTCGTTGGGCTTCCGCATGTGTGGAGCCGCTTCGGCGCCGCGGGCAGCATCCTGCGCCGCCTCCATGAGGAAGGTGTCGGCGAGGTCGTCCTCGCAGGGCCAGTGAAGCGACCGTCCTTCACCGAACTGATGCCGGACTGGCGCACCGCTCGCTTCCTTGCCCGCGTCGGAACGAGGGCACTCGGCGACGATGGGCTGCTGCGCGCCGTGGTCCGCGAGGTGGAAGAGGATGGCTTCCGCGTCGTTGGCCTGCATGACCTGTTGATGGATTTGCTGACCACGCCTGGCCCGGTCGGTCGTCTCGCCCCGGATGCTGAGGCGGAGCGCGACATCGCCCGCGCGGTGGAGGTCGCCCGTGCGTTGGGTGCGCTTGATGTCGGGCAGGGTGCGGTGGTCCAGCAAGGCATCGTGCTTGCGGTCGAGGCCATCGAGGGCACAGATGCCATGCTCGACCGCTGTGCCGGTCTGTCACGGCCCGGCCCCGGCGGCGTGCTGGTCAAGGTGAAGAAGCCGAAACAGGACCGACGCATCGATTTGCCGACCATGGGCGTCACGACGGTCGAGAAGGCTGCCGCAGCCGGGCTGCGCGGTATCGCGGTGGAAGCGGGCGGCAGTCTGTTGGTCGACCGTGCGGCAGTGGCGGAAGCGGCCGACCGGCTCGGCCTGTTCGTCACCGGCATCGAGATTCCGCAATGAACGTCAACCCGGCGACCGATGTGGCGGCCGATGACGGCCCGACCCTGTTTCTGATCGCCGGTGAGCCGTCGGGCGACGCGCTGGGCGCACGGCTGATGGCGGCGGCAAAGCGGCTGACCGGCGGCAAGGTGCGCTTCGTGGGCATCGGCGGCGAGAAGATGACGGCGGAGGGGCTGGTCAGCCTGTTTCCCATGGGCGAACTGACCCTGTTTGGCATCTTCGAACTGCTGCCGCATTTGCCCAACCTGATCCGCCGCATCGACCAAACGGTTGCCGAGATCGTCCGGCTGCGCCCCGACGCCGTGGTGGGCATCGATTCGCCCGGCTTCACTGTGCGCGTGGCAAAGAAGGTGCGGGCCGCGGCGCCCGCCATTCCGCTGATCCACTATGTGGCGCCTACGGTGTGGGCCTGGAAGCCCAAGCGGGCGGCCAAATATGCCGCCATCTATGATCACCTCCTCGCTGTTTTGCCCTTCGAGCCTCCCTATTTCGAGAAAGAGGGGCTGGCCTGCACTTTCGTTGGCCATTCGGTCGTCGAGGGTGGGGCGGGGAAAGGTGACGGTGCGGCATTCCGCGAGCGGCATGGCATCGCGCTGGACGAGCGGATCGTCGCCGTGCTCCCGGGCAGCCGCAAGGGAGAGGTATCGCGTCTGCTGCCCGATTTTCGTGCGACGCTGGACCTGTTGCGTCCAATCCATCCCAATCTGGTGGCGGTTGTGCCGACCGTGGCGACAGTGCGCGACCGCGTCGCCGCCACCATCGCCGACTGGCCGGTCCGTGCCCTGCTGGTGGAGGGAGACGCCGAGAAGTACGATGCCTTCGCGGCGGCGGAGGCGGCGCTCGCCGCATCGGGAACCGTCGCGTTGGAACTGGCGCTCGCGCGGCTTCCGACTGTCATCGCCTACCGGTTGAATCCGATCACCGTCGCGCTCTATCGCCGGCTGATCCGGGTGAAGTACGTCAATCTCGTCAACCTGATGCTCGATCGGATGCTGGTTCCGGAACTGCTGCAGCGGGACTGCCGGCCCGATAGACTGGCGGCCGAGTTGAGGCGTTTGCTCGACGATCCGGCGGCGCGCCAGGCGCAGATCGACGGAGTTGCCGAGGTGGCCCGCTGGCTGGGGCAGGGGGATACTCCGCCCAGTGAACGCGCTGCCCGCACCATCCTGGACGTCGTTCAAGAACGCCGCTCCAGGACAGCTGAACAACCGCCCAGTTAACCGCCAAGCGGGAGAATAGAGACCATGAGCGAATTCCGTCTGCTGCATACGATGCTGCGCGTACTGGATCTGGAGAAGTCTTTGGACTTCTACACCCGTCTGCTCGGCATGAAGCTGCTGCGCCGCAATGACTACGAGGGTGGCCGTTTCACCCTGGCCTTCGTCGGCTATGGCGAGGAATCCGATACCGCCGTCCTGGAACTGACCCACAACTGGGACCAGAAGGAGCCGTACGAGATCGGCACCGCCTATGGTCACATCGCGCTCGGCGTTCCCGATATCTACGGCACCTGCGAGAAGTTGGCTGCCGAACGCGTCAAGATCCCGCGTCCGCCCGGCCCGATGAAGCACGGCACCACCGTGATCGCCTTCATCGAGGATCCCGACGGGTACAAGGTCGAGCTGATCGAGACTAAGTGACCGTTTTGCCGGTTAACCGTTTTCAACAGGGGCGCGGCCGGTAGCGGCTGCGCCCTTGGTGTATGTGGCGGGAGCCGGATCGCGGCGGAAGTGCGCCCGGTACGTGGCCGGGCTGATCCCCAGACGCTGGCGGAAGTGATGCCGCAAGGTGGCGGCGGAGCCGAAGCCGGCGAGGGTCGCGACCTCTTCCACCGGCAGGCTTCCGCGTTCCAGCAGATCACGGGCGCGGTTCAGCCGCTCCGTGGCCAGCCATTCGCCGGGCGTGGTGCCGGTCAGCGCCTGGAACCGGCGCAGGAAAGTGCGCAGGCTCATGCCGACGTGCGAGGCCATCCTTGACAGGCTGTGATCCTCCGCCAGAGTTTCCCGCAAATGGTCGAGCAGCGGTCCCAGACGGGCGCCCTCGCGGGCGATGGGCACCGGAGCCTCGATGAACTGAGCCTGCCCGCCCTCGCGGTGAGGCTGGACCACCAGCCGGCGGGCGACGCTGTTGGCGGCCTCGGGTCCGAAATCGCGGCGCACCAGATGAAGGCAGAGGTCGATGCCGGCCGCGCTGCCGGCAGAGGTCAGGATGTTGCCCTCATCCACATAGAGAACGTCAGGCACCACGCGGATGTCTGGATAAAGCTCCCCAAGGGTTGCGGCATAGCGCCAGTGGGTGGTCGCGCGGCGGCCCTTCAGCAGGCCGGCGGCGGCTAGCACGAAGGCACCGGAGCAGATCGAGAGGATGCGCGATCCCCGGGCGTCGGCCCGGCGCAGCGCCTCCATTAGTTGGACAGGCACCGGTTCGCGAGCGCCGCGCCAGCCGGGAATGACGATGATGTCGGCTTGGTCGAGCAGATCGAGCCCGCCATCGGCCTCGATGCGGATTCCGCCCATCGCCCGCAATGGGCCGGAATCGAGGGCGGCGACGGAGAAGCGATACCAATCGGGGCCAAGCTCAGGACGTGGGAGACCGAACACCTCGACGGCCACGCCGAACTCGAAGGTGCACAGACCGTCATAGGCGAGCGCGACGGCGAGCGGGGGCATGGCATTTGGCATGATCTGTACGATAGCCGGCAGTCGTGCCACTTTCCAGCGGAAGCGGCGATTGGAATGATGTGGCCGGCAACCGATCAGGAGAGTTCCATGGCCAGTCCCGTCACCGACATTCCGGCCGCATCGTCGGCAGATGCCGCGATCCATTTTGCCCGCAAGCTGTCGTTGGAGACCGATTGCTGGGATGTGCATGAATCACTGAAATCCGGCAGTCCCGACTTCGTCCTGCTCGACGTGCGCGGTCCGGCGGCCTTCGCCAAAGGGCATGTGCCGGGGGCGCTGAACCTGCCGCATGGCAAGATCACCGAACGGCGGATGATGGAGTGGCCGGAGGGCACGCTGTTCGTCGTCTGTTGCGCAGGCCCGCACTGCAACGGTGCGGATCGCGCGGCCTTGCGGCTGGCGCGGATCGGGCGTCCGGTCAAGCTGATGATCGGCGGCATAACGGGCTGGATCGACGAGGGCTTCGCGTTGGACAGCGGGAGCTGAGCGACTGCCTCAGATAAAGGCGATCCCGGCGACCAGGGCCAGGATCAGCAAATAGACGATCATCCGGCGAACCCGCCAGCCAAGCGGTGCCCGGTTGTCGTTGGCCGGCGAGCGCAGGCGCACACGCCGGGCCGGAACGATGTACGCAGTCGGGTCCTGGGCAGCTCCGTTGGAGCCGCCCATTCCCACATGTGCTGTTGGCCGGTTAGCCACGCTCGGCCAGCGGCACGAACGGCCGCTTGGTGTGGCCGGTGTAGAGCTGACGCGGACGGCCGATCTTCTGCACCGGGTCCTCGATCATCTCCTTCCACTGGCTGATCCAGCCGACGGTGCGGGCCAGCGCGAACAGCACGGTGAACATGCTGGTCGGGAAGCCCATCGCCTTCAGGATGATGCCCGAATAGAAATCGACGTTCGGATAGAGTTTCTTCTCGATGAAGTACTCGTCCGACAAGGCGATCTTTTCCAGCTCCATCGCGATGTCCAGCAGCGGCTCGTCCTTGATGCCGAGTTCGCCGAGGACCTCGTGGCAGGTCTGGCGCATGACCTGGGCGCGCGGGTCGTAGTTCTTGTAGACCCGGTGACCGAAGCCCATCAGGCGGAAGTTGTCGTTCTTGTCCTTGGCGCGGCGGACGAACTCGGGGATGCGATCCACCGAGCCGATCTCCTCCAGCATCTTCAGCACGGCTTCGTTCGCACCACCGTGGGCCGGACCCCACAGCGAGGCGATGCCGGCGGCGATGCAGGCGAACGGGTTGGCGCCCGACGAACCGGCCAGACGGACGGTCGAGGTAGAGGCGTTCTGCTCGTGGTCGGCATGCAGGATGAAGATCTTGTCCATCGCCTTGGACAGGATCGGGTTGACCTTGAACGGCTCGCAGGGCGTGCCGAAGGTCATGTAGAGGAAGTTCTCCGCATACGACAGGTCGTTGCGCGGATACATGAAGGGCTGGCCGGTCGAATACTTGTAGGCCATCGCCGCGATCGTCGGCATCTTGGCGATCAGGCGGTGCGCGGCGATCTTGCGCTCGACGAGATCGTTGATGTCCAGCGAGTCGTGGTAGAAGGCCGACAGGGCGCCGACGACGCCGCACATGATCGCCATCGGGTGGGCGTCACGGCGGAAGCCGCTGTAGAACTTGGTCAGCTGCTCATGCACCATCGAATGGCGGCGCAGGATGTTTTCGAAATCCGTGCGCTCTGCCGCGGTCGGCAGGTGGTTGTTGAGCAGGAGGAAGCAGACTTCCGGGAAAGTGGAGTTCTCGGCCAGTTCGTCGATGGCATAGCCGCGGTGCAGCAGGACACCCTCGTCACCGTCGATGTAGGTGATGCCCGACTCGCAGCTGCCCGTGGAGGTGAAGCCCGGATCGTAGGTGAAATAGCCGGTCGCGGCGTAGAGCTTGCGGATGTCGATCACGCTCGGCCCGACGCTGCCGTGCAGGATCGGCATCGTGACCTGCTTGCCCGTCTTATTGTCGATGAGGGTAACGGTGTCCTTGCCGTCCTCGGTCTGGGTCATCTCGGCACGTCCTTATCGTTGAGGGTGGGGCTTAGGCGCCCTTTTTTCGTCGGCGCAGCATAGTTCCATGGCAGCCTGATGGCAACGCACGGAAATGACCATTATGCTGCACCCGCTGCATCGCGGATGCGAGAAAGCGTCGCTTCCCGACCCAGCAGTTCGGCCACCTCGAAGATCGGCGGCGACACCGTCGAACCGGTCAGCGCTGCCCGCAGCGGCTGTGCCACCTTGCCCAGCTTTTCGCCCCGTGCCTCGGCGAAGGCACGGACCTGCGCCTCCAGCGCCGCGGCGGTGAAATCCGGTTCGCCGGCAAAGGCTTCGGCCAGTTCCTTCAACAGTCCGCGGCCCCTTTCGTCAAGCAGCGCGGATGCTTTTTCGTCATAGCTGAGCGGCTGCGCCGCGACATAGAAGCGGGCGCTCTGCGCCAGATCGACGACCGTACGGGCCCGCTGCTTCAGGCCGTTCATCGCCCGCGTCAGAAGGTCGCGATCCGCGTCGGTCAGGCTGCGGCCGAGGTCGGCCTCCAGCCGCGGGGCGATCAGCCCGAGAAGCCGGGTATCGTCGGCCAGACGCATATAGTGGGCGTTGAGATTCTCCAGCTTGGCGAAATCGAAGCGCGAGGGCGAGCGGCCGATGCTCTCCAGGTTGAACCACTCGATCGCCTGTTCGGTCGAGATGATCTCGTCGTCGCCATGCGACCAGCCGAGCCGCAGCAGGTAGTTGCGCACCGCCTCCGGCAGATAGCCCATGTCGCGGTAGGCATCGACGCCCAGCGCACCGTGACGTTTGGACAGCTTGGCGCCGTCCGGCCCGTGGATCAGCGGGATATGGCCGAAGCGCGGCAGCTCCCAGCCCATGGCGTGGAAGATCTGGATTTGCCGGAAGGTGTTGGTCAGATGGTCGTCGCCGCGGATGACGTGGGTCACGTCCATGTCGTGGTCGTCCACCACCACCGCCAGCAGATAGGTCGGCGTGCCATCGGCGCGCAGCAGGATCAGGTCGTCCAGCTGGGCGTTCTGGACCGTGACCTCGCCCTGGACGAGGTCGTTCAGGACCGTCTGGCCTTCCTGCGGCGCCTTCAGGCGGATCACCGGGGCGACGCCGGGAGGCGCGTCGGATTCGGGGCGATCGCGCCAGCGGCCGTCATAGCGCATCGGCTGTCCGGCGGCCTTCTGGGCGGCGCGCATCTCCTCCAGCTCTTCCGGGCTGCAGTAGCAGCGGTAGGCCTTGCCGGCGGCCAGCATCTGGTGTGCCACCTCGGCATGGCGGTCCTTGCGCTCGAACTGGCTGACCGCGTCGCCGTCCCAATCCAGGCCCAGCCATTGCAGCCCGTCCAGGATGGCGTCGACCGCCGCCTGGGTCGACCGTTGCCGGTCGGTGTCTTCGATCCGCAGCAGGAACTTGCCGCCGGTGTTGCGGGCGTACAGCCAGTTGAACAAGGCGGTGCGGCCACCGCCGATGTGCAGAAAGCCGGTCGGCGACGGAGCGAAGCGGGTGACGACGGTCATCGGTCTCTCAATTTCCGGTTCGGCGCTGGTATGATGCGCCGGTGGTTCGACACCGTGGTTTAACACAGCCACCGGGCTGGGGGGCAATGCGATGCGCGCATGGACGGTCGTAAAGGGGGGCGCGGGCGGCATCGCTGCGTTGGGAGGCCGTCGCCTGTGACTGTCGCCGGCTGGCCGGAGGAGGAGACGGACGGTCCAGTTGGGTCCGGTGGGCGGTGGCGGCGCCAGTGGATTCGCATCGGGAGGCGACTCGCGTCCCTGGCGGAGGCGGAGGGGGGCCGCTGGATCCTGTGGCTTCCCGTCGCCTTCGGGGCAGGAGTGTCGCTGTATTTCGGCCTGATGTCGGAGCCGGACTGGTGGATTGGGCCAACGGCCTGCGGGGCGTGTGCCGTGCTGCTTCTGGTCCTGCGGCGCTGGTTCGCGCTGTTCGGCGCGGCGATGGCGCTGCTGATGGTGGCGGCGGGGTTCCTGGTGGCGCAGGGGCACAGCGCACGGGTGGCGGCGCCGGTGCTGACCCGCGTCGTCACGGGTGCGACCATCACCGGCCGTGTGATGGCAGTGGAACGGCGGCCGGGTGCCACCCGCATCACGGTGCGGGAACCGACGGTCAGCCGGCTGCCGCCCGAACAGACGCCAGCCGCGTTGCGTATCCGCCTGCCGGACCGCCATGCGGCGCCCGATCCCGGATCGGTGGTGCGGCTGCGTGCCACGCTGCTGCCGCCCCGGGCACCGGCCGAACCGGGCGCCTTCGACTTTCAGCGGCGGGCCTGGTTCATGGGGCTGGGCGGGACCGGTTTCGCCACCGGTGCGGTGGAATTGATCGAGGTCCCGCCGGTCACGGGCTGGCAGGTGGTGACGGTGGCCTTCGAGCGGGCGCGCGGCGTGATCGCCGAGCGGGTGGCCGCGACCATCGGCGATCCGGTGGAGGCGAGGGTCACCACGGCGTTGCTGAATGGGGAGCAGTTCGGCATCCCGGACGAGACATTGGAGGATTTCCGGAACAGCGGGCTGGCGCACCTGCTGTCGATCTCCGGCCTCCATGTGGGCATTGCCGCCGGCATCCTGTTCTATGTGGTCAGGGCCTTGCTGGCGCTGGTGCCAGCCATCGCCCTGCGTTGGCCGATCAAAAAGATCGCGGCGCTGTTCGGCATTCTGTCGGCCTTGGCCTATACGCTGCTGGTCGGGGCGCCGCTGCCGACCGTGCGGTCGGTGTTGATGACCGGCATGGTGATGGGCGCGATCATGCTGGACCGCCACCCGTTGAGCATGCGGTTGGTCGCCTTCGCCGGGCTGGTCACCATCGCCATGGACCCGGAGGGGATGCTCGGCCCCAGTTTCCAGATGTCCTTCGCGGCGGTGGTGGCGCTGATCGCCGCCTTCGAGCGCGGCAGTCCGCGACTGGCGGAATGGCGCAGCGAGGCGGGGTGGTTTCTGCGCGGCCTGCTCTATGTCGGCGGCATCCTGCTGACCAGTGTGGTGGCGACGCTGGCGACACTGCCGTTCGCACTCTTCCACTTCCAGCAGATCGCCTTCTATGGCGTGCTGTCCAACCTGATTGCCATTCCGATCACATCCTTCTGGGTCATGCCGTGGAGCTTGATCGCCTACGCGCTGATGCCCTTCAGGCTGGAGGCGCCGGCGCTGATCGCGATGAACTGGGGCGACAGGGCGGTGATCTGGACCGCGGAGTTCTTCGGCCGTCTTCCCGGGGCCTCCCTGACCATGCCGGCGATGCCGGTTGAGGGGTTCGTAGCGTTGGTGCTGGGCGGCATCTGGCTGTGCGTCTGGACCCGGCGGTGGCGCTGGCTGGGGCTGCTGCCGGTTCTGGCAGGGCTGGCTTCGCCGGCGCTGGTGACGCGGCCGGACGTGCTGGTCGCGGGGGATGGGACTGTGATGGCGGTGCGGATGCCGGACGGTCGCCTCAGCGCTTCGAGCAAGACTGGGGGCCGGGTGATCGAGACATGGCGGGAGCGCGATGGCGAGCGCTCGGGAGCCGATCCATGGCCGGCGGCGGGGGGATGGAGCGAGGGAGAGCGGTCGCTGAACTGCGATGCGCTGGGGTGTCTGTACCGGGTCAAGGGAAGGACTGTCGCCCTGCCGCGGTTGCCGGATGCGCTGGACGAGGATTGCGGGGCGGCCGATGCAGTGGTGACGGCGGCGGTGGCGCGGGGATGCCGGGCCGGGGTCGCGATCGACCGCTGGGCGCTGCGGCACGAGGGGGCGCATGCGCTGAGGGTGACGGAGGACGGAATAGAGGTGGAGACGGTGCGGGGGATCAGGGGGGATCGGCCTTGGACCGGGGGGAGGTGAGGGGGCGGCCGAGGTTATGCCCCCACCCTAACCCTCCCCCGCTCTCAGCGGACCTATGGTCCGCCTGCCGCGTCAGCACAAAGCGAAGCTTTGTGCGAGAGCTGGGCGGGGGAGGGGATTGGAGTCTGGCGGGAAAGGCCTCAGTACTTCCGCACCAGACCGACCAGCTTGCCCTGCACGCGGACGCGGTCAGCGCCGAAGATGCGGGTTTCATAGGCGGCGTTGGCGGGCTCCAGGGCGATGGTGTTGCCCTTGCGGCGCAGGCGCTTCAGCGTCACTTCGCCTTCGTCGACCAGGGCGACGACGATGGTGCCGTTCTCCGCCGCGTCGCAGCGCTGGATGATGATGGTGTCGTGGTCGAGGATGCCGGCCTCCACCATCGAGTCGCCGGAAACCTCCAGCGCGTAATGGTCGCCGGCGGTCAGCATCGAGGCGGGGATGTCGACGAAGGCGCTGTTGTCGCGCAGCGCCTCGATCGGCGTGCCGGCAGCGATGCGGCCATAGAGCGGGAGCTGCACCGTCTCGTTCGCGGCGGCCGGGGTGGGGGCGGGCGGCGCGGTGTCGCGGCCAGCGAAGGCGAAATCGCCCTTGATGACGTTGGGCTGGAATTTCGGCTTGGGCGCGGTGTGGGCGCGGGCGGCGTCCAGGCCTTCGGGGAGGCGGAGAACCTCCAGCGCGCGGGCGCGGTGGGGCAGGCGGCGGATGAAGCCGCGTTCCTCGAGACCGGTGATGAGGCGGTGGATGCCTGACTTGGACTTCAGCCCCAGGGCGTCCTTCATCTCGTCGAACGACGGCGAGACACCGCCCTGGCCGAGCCGTTCGTGGATGAACAGCAGCAATTCGTGCTGCTTGCGCGTGAGCATGGATGCCTCCCGGCCGTCGCCAGACTGAAGATGGAACAAAAACTAAACGTTGCTCCATGTTCTAGTTTGGTTCCTGCCGTCCGTCAAGCCCCCCATCGGCTTCTTTTAGAACTTGAGTGGAACATTCGGAACGCCGTGGAACAGTTTCCCGGGTGATGTTCAACTGTTCAATCCGTCGTCCAAGCGCTGTGTTCAAGTCTAGATGCTGAGTGCTCCATCGGTCAAAGGCAGCACGGTCACCATGGCGCCGGCCGGCTCCGGGTCGGCGTTGGGCGGGCGCGGGATCAGGCAGTCGGCCTGGGCGTAGAGCGTGGTGATGGCGCTGTCCTGCCGGGCGAAGGGCGTGGCGGTGAGGACGCCGTCGGGGCCGGCGGCGAGGGTGGCGCGCAGATATTCCTCGCGCCGGTCGTTGGCCTTCAGCGCGACGGTCAACCGGGCGCGCAGGGGCAGGCGGTCGTCTTCGGGCGGCAATCCCTGCAGCAGGCGCAGAACAGGGCGCAGGAACAGGACGGCGGTGACCCCCGTCGATACAGGATTGCCGGGTAGGCCCAGCAGCGGCACCCCGCCGGCGCGGCCGAACATCAGCGCCTTGCCCGGCCGCATCGCCACCGTCTGCACCTCCAGAGCCATCCCTCGGTCGGCCAGCACGTCGCGCACGAGGTCGTAGTCGCCATGGGCGGCACCGCCGGTGGTGACCAGCAGGTCGCAGCCGACGGCCCCCTTCGCCATGGCGGCGACGCTGTCGGGCGTATCCTTGGCGACGCCCAGATTATGGGCGAGCCCGCCCTGGGCGGCGACGAGCGCGCAGAGGCCGAGCGCGTTGGTGCTGACGATCTGGCTCGGCCCCAGCGGATCGCCGGGCAGGGCGATCTCGTCCCCGGTGGCGAGGATGGCGATGCGCGGCCGGCGGTGGACCGAAAGCCAAGGTACATTCCCACCGGCGGCCAGCGCGATGTCGCGGGCGGTCAAACGGCGGCCCTTCGGCAGAAGTTCCTCACCAAGAGTGAAGTCGAAGCCGGCCTGACGGACGAACCGTCCGGCGGCTACGGCCCGGCCGATCCGAACCGTCGCGTCGTCGGCGCTGCAATCCTCCTGCATCACCACGGCGTCGGCGCCATCGGGCAGGGGGGCGCCGGTGAAGATGCGCACCGCTTCGCCGGGACCGACGCTGCCGGCAAAGGCATGGCCGGCGGAGGATTCGCCGATACGGCGCAGGGAGATGGGAGAGTCGGCAGCGGCGGCGGCGATGTCGGCGGAGCGGACCGCCCAGCCATCCATGGCGGCAGCGTGGAAGGGTGGCTGGGTCAGCCGGGCGACCACCGGTTCGGCCAGCACGCGGCCGAGCGCGTCGGGCAGAGCCACCGTCTCCGCCGGCAGAGGGGCGAAGGCCGACAGGATGCGGGCGCGCGCCTCTGCGACGGAGATCATGGCGTCAGGCTCCGGCCGATGGCGCGGTTGCGGCAGTGCCCCATTCGCCGCTCTTGCCGCCAGCCTTGTGCAGCAGGCGAACGTCCGTAATGGTCATGCCGCGGTCCACCGCCTTGCACATGTCGTAGACGGTCAGGGCCGCGATGGTGACGGCGGTCAGCGCCTCCATCTCCACGCCGGTCTGGCCCTTCAGCTTGCAGGTGGCGGTGACGTCCACCGCGTTGCGGGCCGGGTCGCAGGAGAGGTCGACCTTGACGGAGGTCAGCATCAGCGGATGGCACAGCGGAATCAGGTCCGGCGTGCGCTTGGCCCCCATGATGCCGGCCAGCCGGGCGACCGACAGCACGTCGCCCTTCTTCACCCCGCCCTGCATGATGAGCGCCAGGGTTTCCGGCTGCATCAGCACGGTGGCCGCGGCGGTGGCGGTGCGTTCGGTGTCCGCCTTGTCGGAGACATCGACCATCACCGCCTTGCCCTCGGCGTCGAAATGGGTGAAGCCGCTCATGCGACGGTCTCCCGCAAGGGTTTCTCCATGAAGACGCTGACGCCGTTCTCTTCGTAGCAGGCGTAGGGGCCGCGGTCGGAGAAGCCGGCCTTGCGGTAGAGCCCCAGCGCCTCGGGCTGATGGATGCCGGATTCCAACAGCAGGGCGGTCAGCCCCTCCGCCCGCGCCTGCTCCTCCAGGCGGGCCAGCAGCCGTTCGCCGATGCGGTGGCCGCGGGTGGCGGGATCGACGAACATCCGCTTGACCTCGCCATAGCCCGAGGGATCGACGCGCAGCGCGGCACAGCCGACCGGAACGCCGTCCTTGCGGGCGACGAAGAAGCGCAGGTCCGGCGCCTCCAGTTCCGCGATGTCGAGGAGGTGGCAGGTGTCGGCCGGATAGAGCTCCAGCAGATAGCGGTCCAGCGCGGCGACCAGCGCGACAACCTGATCCTGGCGCGGGCTTTCCGTGGCGATGGTGATGTCCGGCATGGGCTTAGACCGGAGCCAGCAGGGCGCGGGTGGCGGCAGTCACGTCGGCCTGCCGCATCAGCGATTCACCCACCAGGAAGCAGCGTGCCCCGACCTTGGCCATGCGCGCCAGATCGGCCGGGCTGTAGAGCCCGCTCTCCGCGACCAGCATGCGGTCGGCCGGCACGTTGGCCGCAAGTTCCTCAGTCGTCGCGATGTCGACCGCGAGCGTCTTTAGGTTGCGGTTGTTGACGCCCAGCAGCGGCGTCCGCAGCAGCAGCGCGCGGTCCAGTTCGGCGCGGTCATGCACCTCCACCAGCACGTCCAGCCCCTGGGCGAGGGCGGCGTCCTCGATTTCCGCCGCTTGGGCGTCGGACAGCGATGCCATGATGATGAGGATGCAGTCGGCACCCAGCGCGCGGGCCTCCACGATCTGATAGGGATCGACCATGAAGTCCTTGCGCAGCACCGGCAGATCGACAGCGGCGCGGGCGGCGACCAGATACTCGTCCTTGCCCTGGAAATAGGGCTCGTCAGTCAGGACCGACAGGCAGCTGGCCCCGCCGTCGCGGTAGGCACGGGCCAGCGCCGGCGGATCGAAATCGGCGCGGATCAGGCCCTTGGACGGGCTGGCCTTCTTGATCTCGGCGATCAGGCCGTAGCGCCCGGCCTCCACCGCGGCGCTCAGCGCCCGGATGAAGCCGCGCGGCGGGTTGGTCTCGTTGGCGGCCTTGGCCGCGGCCTCCACTTCCGACAAGGGGCGGGCGGCCTTGCGGGAGGCGACCAGAGCGCGCTTGTCGTCGTTGATGCGGGTCAGAACGTCGCTCATCAGGCCACCGCCTCGTTGGTGATGGCGACCAGCCGGCGCAGGCGGTCGCGGGCGCCGCCGCTGTCGATGGCGTCGGCGGCCATCGCCACGCCCTCCTTCAGCGTCGCGGCCTTGCCGGCCACCAGCAGGGCGGCGGCGGCGTTCAGCAGCACGATGTCGCGGTAGGGGCTGCGCACCCCGTCGAACAGGGCATGGATCGCCTCGGCGTTGACCTGGGCGTCGCCGCCCTTGAGGTCCTCGATGCGGGCGCGGGGCAGGCCGGCATCCTCCGGCGTCACCTCGAACACCGTCACCTCGCTGTCCTTCAACTGGGCGACGGTGGTGGGGCCGGTGGTGGTGATCTCGTCCAGCCCGTCGGAGCCATGGACGACCCAGGCCGTTTCGGATCCCAGACGCTTCAGCACATGGGCCAGCGGCTCCACCCACTGCTTGGAGAAGACGCCCAGCACCTGCCGCCGGGCGGTCGCCGGGTTGGCGAGCGGACCCAGCAGGTTGAAGACCGTGCGGGTGCCGAGTTCGACGCGGGTCGGGCCGACGTTGCGCATGGCGAGGTGGTGACGCGGCGCCATCAGGAAGGCGATGCCGGCATCCCACAGCGCCTTGCGCACCAGCGCGAAGTCGCAGTCGAGGTTGACGCCGAGGGAGCCCAGCACGTCGGCGGCACCGGATTTCGACGAGATGGCGCGGTTGCCGTGCTTGGCCACCGGCACGCCGCAGGACGACACCACCAGCGCCGCGGCGGTGGAGATGTTGTAGGTGCCGACCCCGTCGCCGCCGGTGCCGCAGGTGTCGATGGTGCCGGGAGGCGCTTCGACCGGGATCGCCTTGGCGCGCATGACGCGGGCGGCGCCGGTGATCTCGTCCACCGTCTCGCCGCGCACGCGCAGAGCCATCAGGAAGCCGCCCATCTGCGACGGGGTGGCATTGCCGGACATGATGATGTCGAAGGCGAAGCCGGCCTCGGCCTCGGTCAGGGCGGCGCCGGTGGCGACCTTGCCCAGAATGGCCTTCATATCGGACAGATCGCCGCTCATGCTGCGCTCTCCAGGGCCGCGGTTTCCGGCCGGGGACGGGTCAGGTCCAGGAAGTTCTGCAGGATCTTGTGGCCGTGCTCGCTCTCGATGCTCTCGGGATGGAACTGCACGCCGTGGATCGGAAGCTCGCGGTGGGCCAGCGCCATGATCAGGCCGTCGGCGGTCTCGCCGGTCACCTCCAGGCAGGCGGGCAGCGTGTCGCGCTCGACGATCAGCGAGTGGTAACGGGTGGCGCGGAACGGGCTGGGCAGGCCGGCGAGCACGCCGCGGCCCTTGTGCCGGATGCTGTCGACCTTGCCGTGCATGGGAACCGGCGCGCGGATCACCCGGCCGCCGAAGGCTTGTCCGATCGACTGGTGGCCCAGGCAGACGCCCATCAGCGGCAGGCGGGCCTTGGCCGCGGCGTCGATCAGGGGAAGACAGATGCCGGCGCGGTCGGGATCGCAGGGGCCGGGGGACAGCACGATGCCCTCGGGACGGAGGGCCATCGCCTCCTCGACCGTCAGGGCGTCGTTGCGGCGGACCTGCACGTCGGCGCCAAGCTCGCCCAGGTAGTGGACGAGGTTGTAGGTAAAGCTGTCGTAGTTATCGATGAGCAGCAGCATGCGCCTTCCGCCTTCCACCTTCGCCCGGATCGTCGGGGCCGTTCCGCCCCTGTTCCAACGACCGACACCCTAGCCGCTGAGGGGGCGGATTTCCAGCCTCCGCGCAGAACTCCGCGGCATCAGCGGCAGTCGAGCTGCGGCAGGGTCTTCGGATCGTCCAGCACGGCGCCGCGGATGTCGGTTTCCAGCGTCAGGGTGCAGCGGCGGATCTGGCGTGGCAGGTCGGCGGCGAGCGTCGCCTGGGTGTTGCGGTAGCGGCAGACGAGGAAGACGTTCTCCCGCCGCGAACCTGGGAACTCCCAGACCTGGACGATGCTGCGCCCGCGCCGCACCTCGCGGTCGGGGGCGAGCGTCGCGGGCGCGGCCGAGGTCATCTGGCTGGCGCGGTCGCCCTCGATGATGGAAATGCCGGCGAAGCCGTGGCTGTCGCGGCCGGGGTAGGGCGACCAGCCGCCGGGGGCGTCGGGCTGCGCTTGGACCGTCAGGCTGGTTGGGCAATCCAGCCCGTTGGCGGCCGGCGCCGGTGTCGCGGCGACGGTCGAAAGCAGGGCGGCGATGACAAAGATGGGACGCATCTGGAGGACTCTACAGGATGGGCTCGGCCGGGCGGGGCAGGTGATGCCGTGACGGCCTTTTGCACCGATTGGGCGATTGCGGTCACGGCGGCAGGGTGCCACTGTGCGGCGCCCCGGTCGCAGGATGGACGTCGTCACCATGGCCCGCAAGGCGCCTTCGAAAGCCCGCAAGTCTCCGCTTCCCCCCTTCCTTTCCAACCCCTTCGTCCTGGCGCTGGCGGCCGTCGCCGCGGTGTTCGCCGTGGCGATGGGGGTGGCGACACTGAGCGGTGGAGGGGCCGGTGGAAGGGCCGGTGGAGGGTCCGGCGGTGAGGCGGCCAAGCCGGCGCCGGTCCAGCAGGCTGCCCAGCAGCAGGGTGGACCGCAAGCCGGCGGGCAGCAGGCGGTGCAGCCGCCGCCCGTGCCGCCGGCAAAACTGGAGCCGCCTGCCGCAACCTCGCAGCCAGCCGCGCAGGCGAGCACGGAAGGCGCGGGCCAAGCGGCGGTGGAGAAGCCGGCGCAGGCCGAGTCCCGACCACCGGCCACGACGGTGGCGATGCTGCCGCCGCCCGCTCCGCCCGCCCAGCCGCCGGTGCAGGCGCCATCGGGCAACGCCGCGCTGTGGCGCAAGAACGCCCTGCCGGCGGAGGTGCCCCAGGGAAAGCCGATCATCGCCATCGTCATCGACGACATGGGGCTGGACCGGAAGCGCTCGACCCGGATGGCGGGGCTGCATGGTCCGCTGACCTTGTCCTGGCTGCCCTATGCCCGCGACCTGCAGGTCCAGGCCAAGGCGGCGCGGGCCAATGGGCACGAGTTGATGTTGCACATGCCGATGGAACCCAGCGTGAAGGCCGATCCGGGACCGAATGCTCTGCTGGTCTCGCTCGACCGGGGGGAGATCGTGAAGCGGGCGCGTGCGGCACTGGACAGTTTCGATGGCTATGTCGGGGTCAACAACCACATGGGAAGCCGATTCACCGCCGACCGGGCCGCGCTGGCGCCTGTGCTGGCCGAACTGCATCGCCGCGGCCTGCTGTGGCTGGACAGCCGGACCACACCCAACAGCGCAGGCATCGGGCTGGCGCGGGAGATGAAGATGCCCTGGGTCGGCCGCGACATCTTCCTCGACAACGTGGAATCGGTTGCGGCGGTGAAGGCCCAGCTGGCGAAGACGGAACAGGTGGCGAAGCGGCAGGGCTACGCCGTCGCCATCGGCCACCCGCATGATGCGACAATCGACGCTCTGGCGTCCTGGTTGCCGGAGGTGCAAAAGCGTGGCTTCGTACTTGTCCCGGTCAGCGCGGTGGTGCGGACGCACCATGCCGGCGGCTGATCCGAGCGTGAGGGGAGCCCCGTGACGATGGCCGATGCATACAAGGTGGATGGGATGACCTGCGGCGGCTGCGCCCGCTCCGTGTCCAACGCGATCACCAAGGCGGCGCCCGATGCCGCCGTGACCGTCGATCTCGCGACCGGCACCGTGCTGGTGGACGGCGGCATCCCGGCGGAGGTGGTGCGGCAGGCGGTGGAAGCCGCGGGCTTCGATTTCGGCGGTGCCGCGGCCTGACGCCGACCCGGTGCGCCGTGTCTGATGCGCCGTTTCTGGTGCGGCGCAACAAAACCGTTTTCAGATTGTGGATATTGCGGGATACTCGGGCCGACGCGATTCGTGCCTGGAGGTCCCGATGCCGCTCTATTCCTACCGCTGCAAAGCCTGCGACCATGGATTCGAGACCCTGGTGCGCTCCGGAGAAGCGCCGGCCTGCCCGTCCTGCGGAAGCGCCGACCTGAGCCGCCAACTGTCGAACGTAGCGCCGGAGGGAAAGTCCGGCGCCATCGTCCAGTCGGCCCGCCGGATGGCGGCGAAAGAGGGGCACTTCAGCAACTACGCGCGGGCGGAACGACCGAAGGGGTGAGAGCGGGGAGGTCAGGTTGGGGCATCGAAGCCGACATTCCCCGAAGCAAGCCCTCACACATCCACCACCATATGCGGCCGGAATGCTCCTTCCAGCGTCAGCAGCAGGTGCAGGTAGACGGCCACCTTTCGCGCACGATCGGTGTTGCGGGACAGGCAGTCGCGCAGTTGTTCGGCCAGCCGGGCGGTTTCCGCGTCCAGTTCCGGTTCGGCGGCGGTGACGGCTTCGACGATATGCTCGGGACCGACGGGAAGCGGGGCGGCCGGGTCCTTCAGCAACGCTTCGGCCAGCGCCTCTTCATCATGATGGACCGGGGGCGGTGTCGCCGGCGCTGGCGGGGCGCGCCGGGACAGATGGCTGCGCAGATTGTCTTTCAGCCGCGCCCGCTGACGCTCGTCCAGCCCGTCGAACCGATCGACCTCATCGAACAGAAGATCGTACAGGCGCCGCCGTTGCGGATTGGGCGGGCTATGGTCACGCCGTTCCTGCTCGCGGTCGTGCCGTTCCTGGCGGGAGTTGCGGCGGCTGTTGCGGTCGGTGGCGCTGCCGCTCCGCTCGACGCCCGCGGTGGTGCGGACGCTGAATTCGGGCGGACCAATGCCGCGGCCGGATGTGAGATTGCCGGACATGAGCCGCCTCCCGGGACATCTATCCCCTGGCGATCGAGTCTGGCAGAGCCGGCGCTTTCGTCAACGTGAAAGCGCCGGCTTTCTTGCGTCAGTCGCCGGCCCCGGCGCTAACCGCGTCGTCGGCGGCGCCCGGCTTGCTCTTGCCGAAGCCGATGGTGGGGAAGACGTTGATCAGCGCGGTGATGAAGGCCGCCAGATAGGGCAGCGACTGCACCACCAGCAGGCCCGACCACATGAAGGCGTCGCGGTTCTCGTGGCCGAAGACCATGACGATGGCCAGCGCCGCACCCCACAAGGACACCAGCAGCACCAGCTCCTCACGCGCCATGAGGAAGGCCTGCATCAGCGCCGGCTGGTTCTCGCATTTGGGCGTGCGGACGAAGGGGCGCCCGGAGGTGAAGATGCCCAGCCACATGGCTCGGCCGACCGTGTGGGTCAGGGCCATGCCGGCCACCGCCGCGCCGACCTTGTCCCAGAAGCCGCACTTCACCCGTGCCTCGTAGAGCCAGAGCGACGCGCCGACCTTGAAGGCGAAGACGCTGAGCGTCGGGATCATGAAGACGTTGGGCGGGAACTCGAAATATTTCGGGAAGGCCATCAGGCCGATCGACCACAGGATGCCGGCGATGCCAAAGATCATATGGGCGGCATCGGCGAACCAGGGCAGCCAGCCGGTGATGAAATGGTACTTCTGGCCGGCCGTCAGCTCCTTGGCGCCCGGCGACAGCTGCCGCCAGTGATGCTTCAGGATCTGCACTGCGCCATAGGCCCAGCGGAAGCGCTGCGTCTTGTAGGCGGAGAAGCTGTCGGGGACGAGACCCTTGCCGTAGCTCTCCGGCATGTAGACGGCCTCATAGCCATGCTCGAACAGGCGCAGGCCGAGGTCGGCGTCCTCGGTGATGCACCACTCGCCCCAGCGGCCGACCTTTTCCAGGGCCGACTTGCGGATGATGGTCATGGTCCCGTGCTGGATGATCGCGTTGCGCTCGTTCCGCTGGATCATGCCGATGTGGAAGAAGCCGGCATATTCCCAGTTGGTCATGCGCTGGAACAGGTCGTGTTCCCACTCGCGATAGTCCTGCGGCGACTGGACGAAGCCGACCTCCGGCCGGTTGAAGTGCGGGATGGTCGCCTTCAGCCAGTCGGGATGAACCTGATAGTCACTGTCGATGACGGCGATGTGCTCGGCATCGGGGGCGGTCTGCGCCAGACCGAAATTCAGCGCGCCGGCCTTGAAGCCCGGCCAATTGTCGAGATGGAAGAAGCGGAACTTCGGCCCCAGTTTCTTGCAATATTCCTCGATCGGGCGCCAGACCGCCGGATCCTTGGTGTTGTTGTCCAGCAGCAGGACTTCGTAGTTCGGGTAGTCCAACCGGGCCAGCGCGTCCAGCGTCTCCATGACCATGTGGGGCGGCTCGTTGTAGCAGGGCACATGGATCGACACCTTCGCCGCGTTCGGCAGCGGCGCGGCCGAGCAGGGGACGAACTTGCGCTTGAACTTGTGCTGCCAGACGACCTCCGTCAGCTCCATGCCGTCGATCAGCATGACCGCGAACAGCACCAACTGGCAGAAGATCAGCAGGCCCCAGGCGATCTCGGTTGTGAGCGCGAGGCCGGCGGCCGACGCCGCGCTGACGGTGAAGACCAGGACGGAGGCCACCGCCTGGATCAGCGCACCGTAGAAGATCTGTCCGCCGATCTTCAGGTCGCTGCGGCGCCACAGGAAGAACACCAGCGGCAGGAAGCCCAGCGCCACGGCGGTGGCGCACTTGACCTCCCAGTTGCGGACCTCGTTCACCCCGCCGATCATCGGGAATTTCGGGTTGCGCTGGTAGTCCCACAGGCCCCAGCTGGTGCCGGCCGTGCCCTCGATCTCCCGCTTCCAGGGCTGGTCGAAGGCTTCCATGATGAAGTAGTCGAGCTTGTTCTGCGCGGCGACGTTCAGGAAGTTGCGGATGAACTTGGCCTGGTTGACCTGGCTGGCTTCGGCGCCCCGGCGCCACGGGCCGTCGGCCGGCCAGCCGATCTCGCCGATCAGGATGTGCTTGTTCGGAAACTTCTGCTTCAGCTCGTTGTAGCGGAACATGGCGTAGTCGACCGACTGGTCGACCGGAACGCCCTCCCAATAGGGCAGCAGGTGGACGGCGAGGAAGTCCACGGCGTCGGCCAGTTCCGGGTTCTTCAGCCAGACGTGCCACGGCTCGGCGATGGAAACCGGAACGTTGACCTTCTTCTTCACCCGCTTGACGTACTCGATGGCCTGCGGAACGGTCAGGTCGGCGCGCAGGATCGCCTCGTTGCCGACCAGCACGCGGCGCACGTTGCTGTTGGCGCGCGCCAGCTTGATCAGGCCGGCCAGTTCGGGCTCGTCGATCTCTGGCTTGCCGGCGGTCCAGGCGCCGGCGGTGACCGGCAGCCCGTGCTTGGCGGCGATGGCCGCCACCATTTCGGAGCCGTCGGTGGTGGAATAGGTGCGGACTGCCTTCACCGCGCCTTGCAGCGCGGCCATGTCCTTTTCGATGTCCTCTGCGGTCGCCTTGTCGCCCTTCGACGGGCTCTTGTCCGCGTGGAACGGGGTATAGGCGACGCCGGTGATGGCGCCGGCCCAGGACCGTTCGTCCACCGGGCGGTTCCACAGCGCCCAGAGGGCGACGTTGCCGAGGATCACCAGAATCAGAACCGCGAAGGCTGATTTGCGCATGTGGGTCGTTCCCGCTCGCCGCACCAGAAAACATGGATACGGCCCGTGAAAATGGCGCAAAGCGACAATTGCCGCCCCGACCATCTCCTCGGACCGAACTCTATAATCGTCCAACGAATGCCGCTGCGCCGTATGGCCGGCGCGCACGGCCTTCTATACAAGCTTCGCGGTTGCCCCGCCACTGCCGGCTATAACAGAGCAGCGTCCGGTTTATTCCCAGGCGGTGCCTCTGCCGAGCGCCAGGAAGGAGTGAAGCATGTTTTCCCTTAACGAACGGCTACAGGCCAACACCCGTCATGTGGTCGATCTGGATCTTTGCCGGGTGTTGCTGATGAACAACGCGCTGTGGCCTTGGCTGATCCTGGTGCCGATGCGTGAGGAGGCGGTGGAAATCCACCGGCTGGACGAGGGCGATCAGGGGGCTCTGATGCGGGAGATCGTGCTCGCCTCCCGCGTGGTCGAGCGGCTGTTCGCGCCGGACAAGATGAATGTCGGGGCTCTGGGCAATATGGTGCCGCAACTGCACGTCCATGTGATCGGCCGGACGCGGGGTGATCCGGCCTGGCCCGGCCCGGTTTGGGGCTCCGGCCATGCCCGGCCCTACGAGCCGGCGGAGGCCGCGGCGCTGGTCGACCGGCTGGCGGAGGCATTGCGGGGAGACGCGTGAACTTTGCCGTGCCGGAAGTGTTGCTGTGGTCAACCAGCTTTAAGGGAGACCGCCGCCATGGCCGATCAGGACCGTTCCAAATCCGTGACCTCCGACGCGCCGTCGGACGCCGCCCAGCGAATCGAGGACAAGCTGGTCGACAAGACCGGCAAGGCCTCCGGCGATCCCGACAAGCCCGTTCAGAAGAAATGGGAGGAGATGGGCGAGCGCGAGGAGATCATCGAACAGAGCCAGCGCGAGGGAGGTGGGGCTTAAAACACTTACCCCCACCCTGACCCTCCCCCGCTCTCAGCGGACCTATGGTCCGCCTGCCGCGTCAGCACAAAGCATAGCTTTGTGCGAGATCTGGGCGCGGGAGGGAAATGCTGCTGCAAGCAATCACCCTCCCTTGCGAAGCGGGGGAGGGAGGGACCCACGCGACAGCGTGGGAGGGTGGGGGCAATCCGCCTCTACCGCTTCACCGTGCAGCTCAGCGCCAGGACGTCCGCCGCCTTGTCGAGGTCGTCGGCGCGGACCAGCACATAGTCGGTGTTGTAGGTGGAGATCGCAAAGATCGGCACATGGGCTTGGGCCAGCGGAACCGCGATGCGGGCCAGGATGCCGAACAGCGAGAAATCGACCACCCCCTCCACCCGGAAGGCGCGCCAGCCACGCTCGACCTTGACCCCATCGGGAACGCGATCCTCGCGGCAGAGGATCGACAACTCCTCCCCCGTGCGGGTGGCGCCGACCAGTGGGTCGCTCCAGTCCAGCCAGTCGGGCAGGCCGCTGCCGGGCGGCAACTGGGCCACCGCCAGACGGTCGGGCAGCACGGACAGGGTCAGGCCGCTCTGCTCCCGCACCAAGGCCGCTGTCAAGGTCGCCTCGTCCACCTCGAAAGGCTTCAGGATGCGCCGGGCGCGGGCGGCCAGCGACGGCACGCCGGAGCGCATCGCGCGGCCGAGCATCTCGGCTGAGGTGGCGCGCAGATTGGCGTCCGATTCGGCCAGATCGACCACGGCCTGCAGCGCGCTGGTCTGGACGATGCGGCTTGGACTGTTCTCGAACCAGTCGGCCAGCAGGACGGCGGCACGGTGGCGCTGCTCGTCGTCCATCGACAGGCGGGGGACGATCTGGGCGATGTGCCAGCGCACCTCCGCCTGTTCGATGGCGACGGCGTCGGTCAGCAGATGGTCCACATAAGGATCGAGCCAGCCGGGATTGCCGCGCGACACACGTTCGAGTGCGTCGGCGGCGCGCATGCGGACGCTCGCATCCTGGTCGAACAGGCAGCCGACCAGTTCCGCCAGTTTGCCACGGTCGGCGGAGACCTCGTCGGCGACGGAGGGCGCGTCGCCCACCGACCGCCGGTCTCCGCGCGCCAGCCGGCGGGCGAGCGACGCATTGCGGCTCAGGTCGTCCATCTCAGCGCCGCCCGGTCGGACGGCCGAAGCGGGACGGCGTGCCGAAGCGCGACGCCACCTTGGCGCCGGTCGGCTTGGGCGGCGGCGGGGGTGGGGGCGGCGGCGGAGTTTCGCCGCGCGGCACTCCGCCGCCCGACGCCATTTCCGCCAGATCCTTCACCAGCTTCTGAACGCTGCGGACGCGGGCCTGCGGATCGGGCCATTCGCGGCTGTAGACCAGCTTGTGGTCCGGCCGCAGCTTCATCAGCGTCAGATGCTGGGCGATGTAGGTCAGCAGCTTGGCAGGCTCGGCATAGAAATTGTCGTGGAAGGCCAGGACCAGACCCTTCGGCCCGGCGTCGACTCGGTCGATGTTCGCCTGTTTGCACCAGCGCTTGATGGTGACGACGTCCAGCAGGTTCTCCACCTCCTCCGGCAGCTTGCCGAAGCGGTCGATCAGTTCGGCGGCGAAGCCGTCCACCTCCGCCCGGTCGACCAGATCGGCGATGCGGCGGTAGAGCGACAGGCGCACGGTCAGGTCGGGGACATAGCTTTCCGGGATCAGCACCGGCGTGCCGAGGTTGATCTGCGGTACCCACTCCTGCGCTGCTGCGGCGGCGACCGCCCCTTCCTGCATCGCCGCGCGGGCGTTGGCGACGGCCTCCTCCAGCATCTGCTGGTAAAGCTCGACGCCGACCTCACGCACCTGACCCGACTGCTCCTCGCCCAGCAGATTGCCGGCGCCGCGGATGTCCATGTCGTGGCTGGCAAGCTGGAAGCCGGCACCCAGGCTGTCCAAGGTCTCGATGACGTGCAGGCGCTGTTGCGCGGTGCTGCTCAGCGGCTTGTTGGGGGCGTAGGTCAGATAGGCATAGCCGCGCTTCTTCGACCGGCCGACGCGGCCGCGGATCTGATAGAGCTGGGCAAGCCCGAACAGGTCGGCGCGGTGGACGATGAGCGTGTTGGCGTTGGGGATATCCAGGCCGCTCTCGATGATGTTGGTGGCGAGCAGTACCTCGAACTTGCCCTCGTCGAAGGCGGTCATCACGTCTTCCAGCTCGCTGGCCGCCATCTGGCCATGGGCGGTGACGATCTTGACCTCCGGCACCAGTTCGCGCACCCGCTCGGCGACCTTCGCCAGATCCTCCACCCGCGGGCAGACGTAGAAGCTCTGGCCGCCGCGGTAATGCTCGCGCAGGATCGCCTCGCGGATCACCACCGGGTCGTAAGGCAGAACGAAGGTGCGCACCGCCAGACGGTCGACCGGAGGTGTCGCGATCAGCGACAGCTCGCGCACGCCGGACAGCGCCATTTGCAGGGTGCGCGGAATCGGCGTGGCGGTCAGCGTCAGGACGTGGATGTCGGCGCGCAGTTCCTTCAGCCGTTCCTTCTGCTTCACGCCGAAATGCTGCTCCTCGTCGACGATGACCATGCCGAGCCGCTTGAAGTCGAGGCCCTTGGCCAGCAGCGCATGGGTGCCGACGACGATATCGGCGGTGCCCTCCGCCAGTTCCTTCTTCACCAGAGTCTGTTCGCGGGCGGTGACCATGCGGGACAACTGGACGACGCGCACCGGCAGCCCATTGAACCGGGTGGAGAAGGTCTTGAAATGCTGGCGCGCCAGCAGGGTGGTGGGCACGACGACGGCGACCTGCTTGCCGCTCATCGCCACTATGAAGGCGGCGCGCAGGGCGACTTCGGTCTTGCCGAAGCCGACGTCGCCGCAAACCAAGCGGTCCATCGGACGGCCGCTGCCGAGGTCGGTGAAGATATCCTCGATCGCCTTAAGCTGGTCGTCGGTCTCGGGGTAGGGGAAGCGGGCGGCGAATTCCTGATAGACGCCTTCCGGGGTCAGCACCGGATCGGCCTTCTTCAGCATCCGTTCCGCCGCGATCTTCAGCAGGGCTTCGGCCATGTCCTTCAGGCGCTTCTTGACCCGCGCCTTGCGGCCCTGCCAGCCGGCGCCGCCCAGCTTATCGAGTTGGACGTTGGCGTCCTCGGATCCGTAGCGCGACAGCACCTCGATGTTCTCGACCGGGACGTAGAGTTTGTCGCCGCCCTCGTAGATCAGGCGCAGGCAGTCGTGCGGGGCGCCGGTGACTTCCAGCGTCTCCAGCCCGTCATAGCGGCCGATGCCGTGGTCCATGTGGACGACGATGTCGCCCTCATGCAGGGCCGAATGCTCGGCGATGAAGTTGGCGGCCTTGCGCTTCTTCTTGGCCGGGCGGACCAGACGGTCGCCCAGTATGTCCTGTTCGGTGATGACGGCGAGATCGGCGGAGGTGAAGCCATGCTCCATCCCCAGCACGATGGTGCCGATGATGCCGCGGTCGAAACGGCGGACATCCTCGATGCTTTCCGCCGGCTCCAGCCCCGGAATGCCGTGGTCGGCCAGCACGTTGGACAGGCGGTCGCGCGAGCCGGCGGAATATCCCGCGATCAGCACCCGGCGCCCGTCGGCACGCAGCGCCCGGATATGGTCCTTCACCGCGTCGAAGACGTTCACGTCGGGGCGGTTGCGCTCCTCCGCGAAGTCGTGGCCGCGCTTGCCGCCGGCATCCACCGTCCCCTTGATGCCGGGGGGCGTGGAGAAGATCTGAAGCTGCGCCACCGCGCGCTCCGCCATCAGCGCGTCCCAGACGGTGGCGTCGATGAACATCGAGGAGACCGGCACCGGCTTGTAGACCGGCGACCCCGTCCGCTTTTCGATGCTCATCATCGAATCGCGCGAGGCGTGGAAATCGACCACCTGGGCGATGCGGGCGTCGCGCGACTCGTTGGCCTGATGGTCCAGGCTGACGATGCCGCGCGGCAGGTAATCCAGCACGGTGTCCATGCTCTCGTGGAACAGCGGAAGCCAGTGTTCCATCCCGCCATAGGACCGGCCGGCTGAGATCGCCTCATAGAGCGGATCGTCGTCGGTCACCGCGCCGAACAGCTCGCGGTAGCCGGAGCGGAAACGGGCGATCCCCGCCTCGTCCAGGAAGACCTCCGACATCGGCTTCAGCTCGACGCTGTCGCGCTTGTCGGTGGTGCGCTGGGTCATGGGATCGAAGGCGCGCACTCCCTCCAGCTCATCGCCGAACAGGTCGAGGCGGAGAGGCTCCTCCGTGCCGGGCGGGAACAGGTCGACGATGCCGCCGCGCACCGCGAATTCGCCCGGCTCTCGCACGGTCTGGGCGCGGGTATAGCCGTTGCCCGCAAGGTAGCGCTGAAGCTTCTCCAGATCGATGCGGTCGCGCAGCTTGGCCGAGAACACCGCGTTCTTGAAGGCGCTGCGCGGCGGCACCTTCTGCACCACGGCGTTGACGGTGGTCAGCACGATCAGCGGAGCCAGCCCGTCGCGGTTCGACGCCGCCTCGCGCCTTGCGATGAGCCGGGTCAGCGTGTCGATGCGGCGGGCGACGATGCCACCATTCGGCGACACGCGGTCGTAGGGCAGGCAGTCCCAGGCCGGGAAGGTCAGCACCTCCAGCTTCGGCGCGAAGAAGGCCAGCGCCTCCGCCAGCAACGCGCAGCGTGTGTCGTCCAGCGCCACATGCAGCAGGCCGTAAGCCCCGGCCTTCTGCGCGAGCTCCGCCAGGATGCGGGCGTCATGACCCTCGGGCGCGCCGCCGATCAGGAGACGGCCGGCGCGGCCGGGCTGGAGATCGTAACTGACCAAAGGAGGATGCCTCGGAGAAGGGAAGTGCTTTCGAGAGAGCCTTGACCGGCTCCGTCAGGAGCCTTGACGTGGTGTGTAACGGAACGCCGTCAACAGGCGCATCACGTCGCTGTCATGTTCGGCGGGAACCTGCTCCCGTCCCGACATCCAGTCGTAGAGGTCGGGATCTCCAAGCTCCAGCAGCGCTTCGAACCGGTCGAGCATGGCATGGTCGAACTCGCCGACATGGGCGTCGGCGAAGCTGCCCATCAGCAGATCCATCTCGCGCGTGCCGCGATGCCAGGAGCGGAAGCGCAGCCGCTTGCGCCGGTTCTCAAGCGACTCGGCCTTCTCGGGAGCCGGCGTCTCGGAAGCCGGGGGGGTGCCGTTTTCGGTCATTGCTGTCCAACGTCGAAAACCCCCAGCGCCTCCAGCGGCGAAGGGGGAACCATTCAGGAACCCCATCCTGCACGGGCGGACGCCGCGATGCAACCTCGGCTGCCTGCCTTGACGGCCTCCATCTTGACCATGGGAGGCGGATGTCCTATCTGCCCACTGGCCCGCGGGGACGACCCCGCCATCGAGAGAGGGTTACCGGGTGGGGACGACCCCGCCATTCCAAGACGGAGGTACCGTCATGGCGTGGGTCACGCTGTTCTTCGCCGGTCTTTTCGAAATCGGTTGGGCCGTCGGCCTGAAGTACACCGAAGGTTTCACTCGTCTGGTTCCTAGCGTCCTGACCGCCGCGGCTATGCTGGTGAGCATCCTGCTGCTGGGAGCCGCATTGAAGACTCTGCCATTGGGCACGGCTTATGCGGTGTGGACAGGGATCGGCACGGTCGGCACCGCGGTGCTGGGCATGTGGCTGTTCGGCGAACCCGCCGGAGCCCTGCGGCTGCTGTGCATCGCGGCGATCGTCGGGGGGATCGTGGGGCTGAAGGTTCTGCACGGGTGAGGGAATCTGGCACTCACTTGCCCCCACCCTAACCCTCCCCCGCTGGGCGGGGGAGGGGATTGGTGCTTGTTCGGGGGAGGGGCCGGCAGTCCCTCCCCCGCCCAGCGGGGGAGGCTAGGTGGGGGTCTAGCTTACCCGTTACAGCCCCCCTTAAACCTCTTCCGTCCGGCAGTTCAGCCCAAGCGTCTCCGCCGTGTTCGCCACCGCCGACAGGCAAATCTCCGCCCGCTCCGCCGGGATCGACACCGAGAAGCGCAGGACATAGCGCTCGCCCGCACGGTCGGGGAGGGTCTGCGCATCCAGGCGCACGATGTTGGCGTCGAACTGGGTGAAGATCTCTGACAGACGCGCCACGAGGCCCGGTTGGTCGCCGCCCGACACCTCGACGCGGTGGGTGACCATGGCCTGCGGACCCGGCTGGGGATCGAAGGCGAAGGGTGTGACCTTCACCTCGGCGCCGGACAGCACGGGCAGGGACGACAGGCTGGCCTGAACCTCCGCAACCGTCAGACCGGCCGGCAGCTCGCAGACGGCGGAGAACTCGGCACCGGTGCCGAGCGAGGCGAAGGTGGCGTCGCGCAGGTTTATGCCCTGTTCGAACAGGTGGCTGGTGATGCCGGAAACCAGCCCGACCCGGTCGGGGCAAAAGGTGGAAACCAGGGCAAGTCCGGCAGTCGATTCCGTCGCCATCGCACATCTCCCGTGTCGGTTTTCTTCGCGGGCACGGGTTCGGCCGTGCCGTCCGGATGCGCGATCATCGAAGCGGGGTGCCTGGAACGCCAGCACAAAATGGCGTTCAACTGCCGAACAGGCGGCGGGTGGCGGCGCTGATGGCGTGAAGCTCCGCCGCCAGCGCCGGGTCGACGTCGTCGACATAGTGGGAGGCGAGCAGGCCGAAATTCAGGTCGTCGGCACGGTCCAGCCGCTTGGCGCCATCCCGTGCCGCACCGTCCACATAGTCGAGCTGGCGCTGGATGCTGGTCAGCCAGCTGTTGTCCGGCTCCCGTCCAACCAGTGCCGCAACTCCGGCGGAGGCGCGTGCGATGCGTCGGCGCAGCTCGTCGGTGGTGGTGATGTCGGTCATGGCGGGCTCTCCTGTGGACGGCGAACGGCCAGTCTGACCGTCCGCCGTCAGCCGGAGAACAGGGAAACGGAGCCGAAGGTCGCGATGTTATTGGGCGAGGCCGCCGCTGGTCACGCCGGATTTGACGCTGTTCGGCACCACCACCTGGGCACAGCCGCCTTTGGTCTGCACGCTGGTGCCGGGCGTGGTCCAGTTGTCGACGATGGGAGCGGCGACCGACTGCAAGCCCTGACCCGACGGCAGCACCGCCTTGTACTCCGCCCGGCCGGTGCCGGAAATGCCCAGGCAATCGGGTGTCGCGGTGACGACGGGAGAGAAGAAGTTCCCGAATCGGACGGTGTCGTACCCGGTGCGGACATACTGGAACCAGGTGGTGCCTGCCGGGATGTCGATCACCTCCAGCGGCTTGGAGAAATCGATCCCCTTGGAGTCGTCGCCGTATCGGGCCGAGGTGAGATCGGTCGATGCGTAGAAATAGCTCGCCACCACCACACGGGCGTTCAACTGGTCGGCGCTGGAGCCGGCGGCTTTGGCGACGGCCACCTGCTCCGCCGTTGGGGCGGTCTGGGCCTGCCCCGGAAGTGCGGCAGCCAGGGTCAAGCCCACGGTCAGGAAAAATGCGAGTGCCGCCTGCCGGACAACGTTGGAAAAAGAGCGCATCGGTTATCGTCCAATCCGGAAAATTGAAAAACTCCGGAAAAACGATACCCACGCAATTGACCGGTCCAAGCCCCGAATGCGAAAGGGGCCGGACCATGCCATGGTCCGGCCCCCTCATCGCATGCCCTGTAACGTGGTGCGCCGTCAGGCGGCGGTGCCGCCGACCGTCAGCCCTTCCAGCTTCAGCGTCGGCTGGCCGACGCCGACCGGCACGCCCTGGCCGTCCTTGCCGCAGGTGCCGACACCGGGATCGAGGCGGCAGTCGTTGCCGATCATCGACACCTTGGTCAGGCTGTCCGGGCCGTTGCCGATCAGGGTGGCGCCCTTCACGGCGGGGCCGAGCTTGCCGTCCTCGATCAGGTAGGCCTCGCTGGCGGAGAAGACGAACTTGCCGTTGGTGATGTCCACCTGGCCGCCGCCGAAGTTCTTGGCGTAGATGCCCTTCTTGACCGAGGCGATGATCTCGTCCGGCGTGTGGTTGCCGTTGCGCATCACCGTGTTGGTCATGCGCGGCATCGGGTTGTAGGCGAAGCTCTGGCGCCGGCCGTTGCCGGTCGGGCGCATGCCCATCAGGCGGGCGTTCATGCGGTCCTGCATGAAGCCGACCAGGATGCCGTCCTCGATCAGCGTGGTGCACTGGCCGGGCGTGCCCTCGTCGTCCACGCTGATGGAGCCGCGCGAGTTCTCGATGGTGCCGTCATCAACGATGGTCACGCCGGGGGCGGCGATGCGCTGGCCCAACAGCCCGGAGAAGGCGGAGGTCTTCTTGCGGTTGAAGTCACCCTCCAACCCGTGGCCGATGGCCTCGTGCAACAGGATGCCGGGCCAGCCGCTGCCGAGCACCACCGTCATCTCGCCGGCCGGGGCGGGGACGGAGGACAGGTTGACCAGCGCCTGCCGCAGCGCCTCGTCGACGAAGCCGCGCCAGGTTTCCGGCTGGATGTAGTGTTCGTAGGTGACGCGGCCGCCGCCGCCATAGCCGCCGGTCTCCATCCGGTCGCCCTCGGCCACCACGACGGAGACGTTCAGGCGCACCAGCGGGCGCAGGTCGGCGACGCGGACGCCGTCGGCGCGCATAATCTGCACCGCCTGCCATTCGCCGCTGATCGAGCAGCTGACCTGCCGCACCCGCTCGTCCTTGGCGCGGGCATAGGCGTCGATGTCGGCCAGCAGCTTCACCTTCTCCTCGAAGGGGACGAGGTGCAGGGGATTGTCGGGGATGTAGAGGGCGCGGTTGGTGCCGGCCGGCGGCTCCGCCAGCGTGCCGGTGTGGCCGGCCTGCACGGCACGCACGGTGGCGGCCGCGCGGCGGATGGCCTCTTCCGACAGGTTGCTGGCATGGGCGTAGCCGGTCGCCTCGCCGGCGATGGAGCGCAGGCCAAAGCCCTGGGTCGTGTCGAAGCTGGCGGACTTCAGCTTCCCGTCGTCCCAGCCCAGCGATTCGCTCTGAGCGTATTCGAGGTAAAGCTCCCCATCGTCGGCACTGTGCAGGGCGTCCTGCACGACGCCTTCCACGCGGGCGCGGTCCATGCCGGCGCGGTTGAAGAAGAGATCGTCGGTGACGGCAAGCGCGCTCATGAAAACTCCGAACCTGTGATGGGGCGGAACCCGGTCTGCCCGGCCTGATGGCTTGTGCCGGCCTCGTTCCATGGTAGGACACAGCATCATAGCGGGCGTTGTCGCGCCGCGCCGTGCGATGTGTTCTAACGGACAGACTATAGTGTGGCGACGCGCGCGCCATCCGGCAAGGTTTGGCGATGCCGGCGGTCGTGCAGGGCCGGGTGCGGTGCAGAAAAGGGGACATCATGACCGACAATGCGGTGCGGGCGACCATGGACACGCTCAATCGTGATGGCGCGGCCGGCGCCATGGTCGGCCCGCGCCCCTTGCGCGACCACCCGCTGCGTCAGGTCCTGACCAACGAGGTCCATGCCCGTCCGCCGGAATCCGTGGCGGCGCCGGTCCGCGCCACGATGCTGGCGATGCTGTCGGGGGAGGGGGCTACCGAGGCCGACCGACGTCATCTGGAGGCGCTGTGCGACTGGGCTGGCGTCGTCCGGCCGCCGCAGGGCGCCACCCACCACAGCGCGTCCTTCGGCAGCTTTCATCTGAAGTGGGAGCGGCATACCGAATTCTCGACCTGGACCGTCTTCCGCCCCAGCGCCATGCCGGCGGGCGCCCTGGTCGATCCCTTCCTGGAGCCGGCGCTGCATGCCCTTCCGCGGGACTGGCTGGCCGGTCTGCCGGGTGAATTGCTGGTCGGCATCCATGTCGCCGTGCTCGACGCCGACACGCCGGAGCCGTCGCCGTCCATGATGGCGGCGATGTTCGGGTCGGAGAGCTATGTAGGCTCGCGCATCGCCGGCCGGTCGGCAACGGCATGGACCGATTTCCGCATCCATGGCGACGGCTTCTCGCGCATGCTGGTCGCCGACCATTCGATGACGCCGCGCCAGACCGGGCGGGTGTTGCAGCGCCTGCTTGAGATCGAGACCTACCGGGTGCTGGCCTTGCTGGCGCTGCCGATGGCGCGCGGCGTGCTGCCTCGCATCGGTCCGATCGAAGCCGGCGTTGCCGAGGTCACCAACCGGATCGCCGGCCTGCGCGGCTTGCAGGACGAGCGTGATCTGCTCGACCGGTTGACCCTGTTGGCGGCGCAGACCGAGCAGATCTCGGCCGAGACCGCCTACCGGTTCGGCGCCGCCCGCGCCTATTACGAGCTGGTGGAGCGGCGAATCGAGGAACTGCGCGAGATCCGGATCGAGGGACTGCAGACCGTCCAGGAGTTCATGGACCGCCGCCTGACCCCGGCAATCCGCACCTGCGAGGCGGTGGAGCAGCGGCTCGAGTCGCTGTCGCAGCGGGTCGCGCGGGCCAGCACATTGCTTCGCACCCGCGTGGAGATCGCGGTGGAAGGGCAGAATGCCGAGCTTCTCCAGTCGATGGACCGCCGCGCCCAGCTGCAGCTGCGCCTGCAGGAGACGGTGGAAGGGCTGTCGGTGGTGGCGATCAGCTACTACCTCGTCGGTATCGTCGGCTATGCGGCGAAGGGGCTGAAGGGCTTCGGGCTCAAGGTCGATCCCGACCTGCTGGTGGGGGTGATGATCCCCATCGTCATCGCCTTCGTCTGGTCGGGGGTGCGGCGGATCCGCAAGGTGCTGGTCGGCGAGCATTGAGGGGCGCGTTGGCGGTATTGGTTCGTTTTTGAAGGGGCAAGTTAGACCCCCACCTATCCTCCCCCGCTGGGCGGGGGAGGGATTGGAGCTTAGTCGGCGTTCAGCGGCAGTCTCCTCCCCCGCCCAGCGGGGGAGGATTAAGGTGGGGGGCCAGCGCCTATCACCTTCGCGCATCTGGCCCGAAGCCAAAACCTGCCCCATCGTTAATTCCTGAGTCGCGTCCAAGCGCCGCAACAATCCTGCGCGTCGGTCGGCGCGACCCCACACATCCTTTCCAGCACCCATCCTCACAAAAATCCGCTATCCCAACGGACTGCGACGGAATGTCGCATGGTTTGACCCCTGTGCGCGCTCAACCTTTGTACCCATGGCGCAGCTGAATGTGAGGAAAAGTCTATGCAATCGGTGGGAGAGAGGAAAGGCTTGTAACCCAGCGTGGCGTGGGGATAAGCTCCGGATGCGGGTATATGTCGCGCTAAGATGGCGTGATCCCTGCATAAACTGGCGTTCGCTGATAAGCCCAACTATGGACCGCACGAACGGGTGGCGGACCAACGGACAAGAGGGCGGAGGGGGCGTCGGCGGGAAGAGACGACCGCGTGCCATGACGAGCGTCGCGGCTAAGAAGGGGTTGGGGATGAGAAGGCAAAGCCTGTACACCGCCGGCCTGGCGGCGGTCCTGTCGATGGTCGGGCCGACGATGATGGGGTGGGGTGCCGCCCTGGCGAACGAGCCGAAGCCGTGGGAGATGGGCATGCAGCCCTCCGCCTCCCCGGTCAAGCACCTGATGACCTCGTTCAACGACCTGCTGACCATCATTATCACGCTGATCGTCATTTTCGTCGCGGCGCTGATGGCCTATTGCGTCATCCGGTTCGATGCGAAGAAGAACCCGGTTCCGTCCAAGACCTCGCACCACACGGTGCTTGAGGTCGCCTGGACCGTGGTGCCGGTGATCATCCTGATCGTGATCGCGGTGCCGTCCTTCAAGCTGCTCTATGCCGCGGAACGCATTCCCGAGGCCGAGATGACCGTTAAGGTCACCGGCCGCCAGTGGTACTGGGACTATGAGTATCCCGACCACGGCAACATCGCCTTCTCCAGCTACATGGTCCCGGAATCGGAGATCAAGCCCGGCCAGCGCCGCCTCTTGGAGGTCGACAACCGGGTCGTCGTGCCGGTCAACACCACCGTCCGGCTGATGGTGACCGCCGGCGACGTCATCCATTCCTGGGCGATGCCGGCCTTCGGCATCAAGAAGGATGGCGTGCCCGGCCGCATCAACGAGACCTGGTTCAAGGCAGAACGCGAAGGCGTTTATTACGGCCAGTGCTCCGAAATCTGCGGCACCAACCACGGATACATGCCGATCGCGGTCGAGGTGGTGTCCCGCGAGGCGTTCGACGCCTGGGTGGCCAAGACCAAGTCGGCCTCCGCGCCGAAGGACCCGACCCGCGACGTGGCGGCGCGTCCGACCGGAACGCTGGTCGAATGAGGATGCCGGCCGGACCCGCGGACTTCGCACGGCCCGGCCTAGGGACGCCGCGATAAGAAGAACATACCCAGCCGCCGCCGGTCCGCTGAAGAACGGGCGGCGCGGCGGCCAGGGACAGCGACAAAGGGTAGAGACATGGCAAACGCCACACCGGGACAGGGTCATGCCCCCGGGCATGAACATGGGCATGAGCACGGGCATGACGATCACCACATGCCCGGCTTCGTGCAGCGCTGGTTCTATTCGACCAACCATAAGGACATCGGCACGCTCTATCTGATCTTCTCGGTGATCGCAGGGCTGATCGGCGGCCTGTTCTCCGTGATCATGCGTGCGGAGCTTCAGTCGCCGGGCCTGCAGTTCGTCGCCGACGGCCAGGTGTGGAACATGCTGATCACGGCGCACGGCCTGATCATGGTGTTCTTCGTGGTGATGCCGGCGTTGATCGGCGGCTTCGGCAACTGGTTCGTACCGCTCATGATCGGCGCGCCCGACATGGCCTTCCCGCGCATGAACAACATCAGCTTCTGGCTGATCGTGCCGGCCTTCCTGCTGCTGCTGGGCTCGGCCTTCGTCGGCACCGGCGCCGGCACCGGCTGGACCATCTATCCGCCGCTGTCGGCACAGCTGGGACACAGCGGGCCGTCCGTCGACATGGCGATCTTCGCCCTGCATCTGGCCGGCGCCAGCTCGATCCTCGGTGCGGTGAACTTCATCACCACCATCTTCAACATGCGCGCCCCCGGCATGACGCTGCACAAGATGCCGCTGTTCGTCTGGGCGATGCTGGTGACGGCCTTCCTGCTGCTGCTGGCCGTGCCGGTGCTGGGCGGCGCCATCACCATGCTGCTGACCGACCGCAATTTCGGCACCACCTTCTTCAACCCCGAAGGCGGCGGCGACCCGATCCTGTTCCAGCATCTGTTCTGGTTCTTCGGCCACCCCGAAGTCTACATCATGATCCTGCCGGCCTTCGGCATCATTAGCCACATCGTGTCGACCTTCTCCAAGAAGCCGGTGTTCGGCTATCTCGGCATGGCCTACGCCATGGTCGCCATCGGCGTGGTCGGCTTCGTCGTGTGGGCGCACCACATGTACACGGTCGGCCTCGACGTCGACACCAAGGCCTACTTCACCGCCGCCACGATGATCATCGCGGTGCCCACCGGCGTGAAGATCTTCTCCTGGATCGCCACCATGTGGGGCGGGTCGATCGAGTTCCGGGTGCCGATGCTGTGGGCGCTGGGCTTCATCTTCCTGTTCACCGTCGGCGGTGTGACCGGCGTGGTGCTGGCGAACGGCGGCCTCGACAACTACATGCACGACACCTACTACGTTGTGGCGCACTTCCACTATGTGCTGTCGCTGGGCGCGGTGTTCTCCATCTTCGCCGGCTGGTATTACTGGATCGGCAAGATGTCCGGCCGCCAGTATCCGGAGTTCTGGGGCAAGGTCCATTTCTACACCACCTTCGTCGGCGTCAACCTGGTGTTCTTCCCGCAGCACTTCCTGGGCCTGTCGGGCATGCCGCGCCGCATCCCCGACTACCCGGATGCCTTCTGGGGCTGGAACATGATCTCCTCGCTGGGCGCCTATCTGTCCTTCGCCTCCACGCTGCTGTTCGTGTGGATCGCCTGGAAGACGCTGCGCAGCGGCGAGCGGGTGCCGGGCGCCTATTGGGGCCCGCAGGCCGGCACGCTGGAATGGTCGGTCAGCTCTCCGCCTCCGTTCCACGCGTTCGAGACGTTGCCCCAGGTGAAGTAAGCATGCTAACGGGCGGGCGTTGCCGCACTGCAGCGCCCGCCACTGCGAAAGCTATCGCCGGAAAGCCCGAACAATGGGCACCGGCAGGACGGGCGCCGGGGCGACGGACCCGGGGTTAGAAGACGACAAGGACATGACATGACGGACGTGACGAACGAACTGACGCTCAATCAGACCGGAGGGGCGTCGGCCGGTGACTTCATCGAGTTGCTGAAACCGCGGGTCATGTCGCTTGTGGTCTTCACCGGACTGGCCGGCATCGTCCTGGCCCCCGGCCACATCCACCCCTTCCTGGCTCTGGTCGCCGTCCTGTGCATTGCCGTCGGCGCCGGCGCGTCGGGCGCCATCAACATGTGGTACGACCGCGACATCGACGCGGTGATGGCCCGCACGGTCAAGCGCCCGATCCCGTCGGGTCGCGTCGAGCCGTCGGAGGCGCTGGGTTTCGGCGTCACCCTGTCGGTGCTGTCGGTCGTGGTGATGGGGCTGGCGGTTAACTGGGCGGCGGCGTCGCTGCTGGCGCTGACCATCGGCTTCTACGTCTTCGTCTACACCATGTGGCTGAAGCGCCGGACCCCGCAGAACATCGTGATCGGCGGGGCCGCCGGCGCCTTCCCGCCGATGATCGGCTGGGCCGCGGTGACCGGCAGCGCCGATCTGCCGTCGATCCTGCTGTTCCTGCTGATCTTCCTGTGGACGCCGCCGCATTTCTGGGCGCTGGCTCTGTTCCGCAACGGCGACTACACCCGCGCCGGCGTGCCGATGATGCCGGTGGTGGCGGGAGAGGCGGCGACCAAGCGCCAGATGCTGGCCTATACGCTGATCCTGCTGCCGGTGGCCGCGGCGCCGTCCTTCGTCGGGATCGCCGGGCCGGCCTATCTGGCGGTGTCGGCCATCCTCGGCCTGATGTTTGTCGGGCATGCCGTCCGCGTCCTGCGCGCGACCGACGACAAGCCGGCCAAGAAGATGTTCGGTTTCTCGATCCTGTACCTGTTCCTGCTGTTCGCCGTGATGATGGCGGAGCGGCTGATCCTTGGAGGGTGGGCATGACGGTGATGGAACACGATACCCCGATCGATACCCGCGCCTCGGTGGAGGAGCAGAAGCGGCAGGAGGCCGCCCTGCGGGCCCGGAAGCTGCGCGGCCGCAATCTGGCCGTTCTGGCGGCGCTGCTGACGCTGGTTGCCCTGTTCTACGCCATCACCGTCGTGCGGATGGGCGGGGCGCACTGATGGCCAAGAGCGGCGAGATGACCAAGCGCGACGACAGGCTGCGCCGCCGCAACCGGCTCGTCCTGGGCTCCCTGTTCGGGCTGGTGGCGGGGATGATCGGGCTGACCTACGCGTCCGTCCCGCTCTACAACCTGTTCTGCGCCGTCACCGGCTTCGGCGGCACGACCCAGCGGGCCGAGCAGGCCGCGAACCGGGTCGTCGACCGCAAGGTCACCATCCGCTTCAACGCCGACACCAACACCGCGCTGCCCTGGTCCTTCAAGCCGGAGCAGAAGGAACTGGTGCTGAAGCTGGGAGAGACCGGGTTCGCCGCCTACCGGGCGGAGAACCGCGGGGTCAAGCCCACCGTCGGCACCGCGGTCTACAACGTCTCGCCGGACAAGGCGGGCGCCTATTTCAACAAGATGCAGTGCTTCTGCTTCACCGAGCAGATCCTGGAGCCCGGCCAAGCCGTGGACATGCCGGTGACCTTCTTCGTCGACCCGTCGATGGCCGACGACCCGAACATGGACGACGTGACCACCATCACGCTGTCCTACACCTTCTTCCGCGCCAAGGACAGCGAGTCCCGGCTTGCCCAGCATGCCGCGACCCCAGCCCCGTCCGGCGGGGCGGAAGCAAGCAAACAAAAGGCGGAGCCGGGGGCGACCGCCACAAACTGAACAATATGGGGTAGTGAGACGATGGCCGACATCACCCACGGGCAAATGCCGCACGCCGAACCGTCAGCCCATGAACCGGGCGCCGGCATCCCGCATCCCTATCATCTGCTGAAGCCCAGCCCCTGGCCGCTGATCGGCGCCTTCTCCGGCGGGCTGCTGGCGACCGGTCTGGTCGTCTTCATGCATGACGGCGGCTCCTTCCTGATGATCCTGGGGGTGCTGGCCATCCTGGTCACCATGTTCGGCTGGTGGCGTTCCGTGATCCGGGAATCGGTGGTGGAGCATGCCCACACCCCGGTGGTGAAGATCGGCCTGCGTTACGGCATGGCGTTGTTCATCGCGTCGGAGGTGATGTTCTTCTCCGCCTTCTTCTGGGCCTTCTTCCACGCCGCCCTGGATCCGAAGGCCTCGCCCATCAACCCCGACGCCATCTGGCCGCCGCCCAACGTGCATGTCATCGACCCGTTCGACATGCCGCTGATGATGACGATTACCCTGCTGCTGTCGGGCGTCACCGTGACCTGGGCCCACCATGCGATCCTGGAGGGGCGCAACCGCGAGGCGGCGAAGGCGCTGGGCCTGACCGTGCTGCTGGGCGTGCTGTTCTCCTTCTTCCAGGCCTATGAATATGTCTATGCCTCGTTCAAGTTCACCGACGGCATCTTCCCGTCGACCTTCTACATGGCGACCGGATTCCACGGCTTCCATGTGCTGGTCGGCACGATCTTCCTGGCGGTCTGCTGGGTCCGCACGGTGAAGGGCCATTTCACCCCCGAAAGCCATTTCGGCTTCGAGGCGGCGGCCTGGTATTGGCACTTCGTCGACGTGGTCTGGTTGTTCCTGTTCGTATCGGTCTACTGGTGGGGTGGCTATGGCGGCGTGATCGCCAGCCACTGACGCCACCGGCGCCGAGCCGTTCCGGCAGCCTTCACCCTCTGCCGGAACGGTCCGAACGGGAGGTTTCAGCGTGAGCGACCATTACCCCAGAGTTCCCCCGATGTCCGCGGGCATGCGCTGCGTCTGCCCGCGCTGCGGGCAGGGGCGGCTGTTCGCCGGCTATCTGACGGTGGCGGAACGCTGCAACGTCTGCGGCCTCGACTTGTCCCAGGTGGACAGCGGCGACGGCCCTGCCGTCTTCCTGATCTTCATCCTGGGATTCCTCGTGGTGCCGGTGGCGCTGTGGGTTTCGATGACCGTCGAATGGCCGCTGTGGCTGCACGCCATCGTCTGGAGCATCGTGGTGCTGGCCCTGACGCTTGGCATGCTGCGGCCGGCCAAGGCCTATGTCATCGCCCTGCAGTACCGCTACCGCCGCAGCGAGGTCGAGAAGGGATCATGAAGGCCGCAACCACCGGAACAGGGGCGGCGGGAAGTGGCGCCGGATCGCGGGAGCGCCGCCGCTTCCGCCCGTCGCTGGGCGCCACCCTGGTCACGGTCCTCGGGCTTGCGGTGGCCATCGGCCTCGGCACCTGGCAGCTGGAGCGGCTGCAGTGGAAGACCGATCTGGTCGCCCGGATCGCCAGCCAAATTGCCGAGCCGCCGGTGTCGCTGCCTTCCCGCATCGACGATCCCGCGGCCTGGGAATTCCGGCCCGTCACGCTCTCGGGCCATTTCCTCAACGACAAGGAATTGCTTCTGATCGCCCGTCCGCACCAGGGGCGGGTCGGTTACGAGCTTCTGGTGCCGTTCCAGCGGGCGGACGGTGCCGGCATCGTGCTGGTCAACCGCGGCTTCATCCCCATGGACCTGCGCGATCCCGCCTCCCGCCCCGCCGGTCAGGTGAAGGGGGATGTCGGCGTCAAGGGCATCGTCCGCCTGCCGCAGCAGCCCGGCCTGTTCCAGCCCGGCAACGGCATGCCGCAGCCGGGGTCCGCCTGGATGCGGCCCGATCCGCCCGCCATGGCGGCGGCGCTGTCGCTGGACCGCGTGGCGCCCGTGGTGGTGGAGATGCTGCCCGGCCAAACCTTCGGGGGCCAGAACGCCGGCTTGACCGGCACACCGGCCGGCACCTTGGCGGGGATCGAACCGCGCGTGGACCTGCCGAACAACCATCTGCAGTATGCCTTGACCTGGTACGGGCTTGCGGTAACGCTCGCCGGAATCTACGTGCTGTCGCAGCGCAAGCGCGCCGACACCGGAACCGACGGACGATCCGATGACCGCATATCAGGAGCTTGAACGCCGCCATGCCCGCATCGCCGCCATCGGCGACGCGCTGGGCATTCTCGGCTGGGACACCCAGACGATCATGCCGGAGGGTGCCAACGACGGCCGGGCGGAGCAGACCGCCACCCTGTCGGTGATCGCGCACGAATTGGCGACCGATCCCCGCATGGTCGACCTGTTGGACGAAGCGGAGGCCGACACCAGCCTCGATGCCTGGCAGCGCGCCAACCTGCGGGAGATGCGCCGCCACCACATCCAGTCCACCGCCATCCCCGCCGATCTGGTGGAGGCGACCAGCAAGGCCGTGTCGGTCTGCGAGATGACGTGGCGCGCCGCGCGGGCCGAAAGCGACTTCGCCAAGCTGCTGCCCTCGCTGACCGAGGTGCTGGCCCGCGTGCGCGAGGGCGCCGACGCGATGGGCTCCGTCATGGGCATCAGCGCCTATGACGCGCTGCTCGACAGCCATGACCCCGGTGCGCGGGCGGAGCGGATCGACGCGCTGTTCGCCGACCTCTCCACCTTCCTGCCCGACCTGATCGGCCGCGTGCTCGACCGTCAGGCCGCCGCCCCGGCAGCGGTCGACCCGCAGGGGCCGTTCCCGGTTGAGAAGCAGCGCGAACTGGGCGTGCGGATGATGGAGCGGCTGGGCTTCGATTTCAGCCGCGGCCGGCTGGACGTGTCGCTCCATCCCTTCTGCGGCGGGGCGACCGGCGATGTCCGCATCACCACCCGCTATGACGAGGCGAACTTCACCGACGCGCTGATGGGCATTCTGCACGAGACCGGCCATGCCCTGTACGAGCAGAACCGTCCGCGCGCGTGGCTGGGCCAGCCGGTGGGCCAATCGCGCGGCATGGCTGTGCATGAGAGCCAGTCTCTGCTGATGGAGATGCAGGCCTGCCGCTCGCCGGAGTTCATCACTTGGCTGGCGCCTGTGGTGCGCGAGACCTTCGGCGGCGAGGGGCCGGCCTGGGAGGCCGACAATCTGCGCCGGCTCTACAGCCGGGTCGAGCGAGGCTTCATCCGCGTCAATGCCGACGAGGTCACCTATCCGGCCCACATCATCCTGCGCTATCGCCTGGAAAAGGCGCTGATCGCCGGCGACCTGACCTTGCCGGACCTGCCGGGCGCCTGGAACGACGGCATGGCGGAGCTGGTGGGCGTCGTCCCTCCGAACGACCGTCTGGGCTGTCTGCAGGACATCCACTGGCCGGGCGGCGGCTGGGGCTATTTCCCGAGCTACACACTTGGCGCCATGACCGCGGCCCAGCTGTTCGACGCCGCGCGCACCGCCGATCCGGAGATCGTGCCCGCCCTGTCACGCGGCGAGTTCGCGCCGCTGGTGGCATGGTTGCGGGTGAATGTGCACGAGACCGGCTGCTTCCATGCCTCGGGCGACGAACTGCTGACCGCGGCGACCGGCCGGCCGCTCGACTCGTCGGTGTTCAAGCGGCATCTGGAACAGCGCTATCTCTGAGTCCGTGACCGAGGCCGGCCTCTCGGCGGGAGGGGCCGGTCCGGACTCCTGCTACACAGCAATCTGCGTGACCAGCGGCGTGTTCACCCCGGCGTCGGCGCGTCGATAGGCTTCGATGGCATCGGACCAGGGTTCGATGGTCAGTCCGCTGCCCATCGCTTCCTGGTGGATGCTCTGCGCGACATAGCCGGCATTGGGAAGGGCGGTCAGCGGAACGGGACCGCCACTGACCGGGCTGGAGTCGTCGGTGGCGGAACCGATGGTGAAGGCGCCTGCCGACCCACCGGTGCCGCGGCTGCGTGAAGCCGTCGAGTCGCCATCGGCACGGCCGCTTCCCTGCAGCGCATCGCCGGTGGCCTCGGTCCCTTCCTTGTTCCGCTTGCGCTCGTCCTCGCCGGGAATCCGGCGGATCGGCTGAACGGCCGCGGCATCGCTCGCCAGCATCTGACGCAGCTTCGCAACGCCCGAGGTGGGCATCGCGCTGGTCGGTGCGGGGAGGGCGGCCAGTCCGGACAAGGGGTGGAAACCTCAGGGGGCGGGAAGGCGGGCGGCGGCATGGTCACGGCGGCCATGGGGCCGTTTCGATCTTGCACAAACCACACGCGATTCGAAACAGGGTAGTGGGGCAAATGTTCCGAAATGCTTAAAATGTCCATTAAATGTCCCGACGTTGCGACACCCTGACATCGACGAATGCTCGGCAGGACCGGAACCGGCTGTTACAGTGGCTCGTTCGATTGCGGACCCGCGTAACGACGGATGGCGCGCCGACCTTGCCAGCCCAGATCCCCGATCTTCCGACGAACCTCTCCGTCACCACCCGGACCATCGGGCCGGATCCGTCCATCGGCGACGATCTGTCGGCGCTGGCGCTGGAGCAGATGGATCAGGGCGTGATCCTGGTCGATGCCGACCTGACCGTGAAGGTGATCAACGGCCCGCTCTATGAACTGTTCGGCCTGCCGAGGGGATTTATGCCCGGGGCCGACTGCGCCCAGATGATCCAATTCCTGGCGCGCAACGGCGAATATGGCCCGGGTGATCCCGAAGCCATCGCCGCCCGCCATCTGGAGCGGGCACTGCGGGCCGATCCGCCCTTGTATGAGCATCGCCGGCCCGATGGCCGGGTGCTGGAGGTTCGGACGCGGCGCACCTCCGGCGGGGGCTTCATCCGAACCTACACGGACGTCACCGAGCGGCGCCGGGCGGAGGACGATCTTGCGAAGCAACGCCACCTGCTTCGTCTGACGCTGGAGAACATGGGGCAGGGCATCGTCCTGCTGGACCGCGACCTGCGCTACATTGCCTGGAACGGCCTTGCGCTTGACATACTGGGCGTGCCGGAGGACGTGATGCGCGGCAGGCCGCGTCTGCAGGACGTGATGCGCCACCAGATCGCCAGCCGGCTGGTGGAAATGCCGGCCGGCTCCCCCGATTTCGGCGACGATCTGGAAGCCAAGACGGCTTATCTGATGGAGCGGATCGGCCGGCCGGAGCGCGAGTTCGTCTATGCCCGGCCCCAGGGCGATGGCCGCTTCATCGAGGTGCGGGTGGTGCCGCTTCCCGACGGCGGGCAGGTTCGCACCTTCACCGACATCACCGACCGGGTCATCGCCGACGAGGCCGTTCGCCAGAGCCGGGAGATCCTGACCGGCGTCATCGACGCCATTCCCGCGCTGATCGACGTGAAGGACCGCGACGGCACCGTCCGGCTGACCAACCGCTTCTATCGCGAGATCTATGGTCCGGCCGAAATCCCGCCTCCCGGTCCGCCTGCCGACCGCGCCGCCGCGCTGGACCGGCTGGTGGTGGAGAGCGGCCAGGGCGTTCCCTTCCACGAGGACCGTGCACCCGACGGCGATGGCGCCATGCGCGACTGGCTGACCACCAAGATGCCGCTGACCGACGAGGGTGGCGATGTGACCCACATCGTCACCGTGGCGCTGGACATCACCGCCCGCAAGCGCGCCGAGGCCGAACTGCGCGACGCCCAGGCCAGCCTGATCCAGGCGGAAAAGCTGGCCTCCCTGGCCCAGCTGGTCGCCGGCGTGGCGCATGAGGTGAACACGCCGATCGGCGTCACCCTGACCGCCATCTCCCACCTTGGCGAGGAGGTCGGCCGCATCCGCACCCTGTTCGAGGAGAACCGCATCCGCCGCAGCGATTTTCAGGAGTTCCTGGACGTTGCGTGGGAATCGACCCGGATGATCCTGTCGAACGTGGAGCGCGCCACCGGCCTGATCCAGAGCTTCAAGCAGGTCGCCTCCGACCAGGCGAGCGGCGAGCGCCGTCCCTTCGACCTCGCCGCCTATGTCGACGAGGTGCTGCTGAGCCTGCGGCCCCGCCTGCGCCGCACGCGGGTGACGGTGGAACTGGACATCCCTACCGGCCTGATCGTCGACGGCTATCCCGGCGCCTTCGCGCAGGTGCTGTCGAACCTGATCATCAACGCCCTGGTCCATGCCTATGACGAGGGCGAAACCGGCCGCATCCTGCTGGCCGCCCGCGAGCAGCCGGCCGGCTGGATCGAGATGCACTATGCCGACGACGGCAAGGGCATCCCAGCCGACATCCGTCCCCGCATCTTTGAGCCCTTCTTCACCACCAAGCGCGGCATGGGCGCCAGCGGCCTGGGCCTGAGCATCTGCGCCAACATCATGACCGGCACCATGCGCGGCAGCATCGCGCTGGAGGATGGCGAGGGGAAGGGAACGCGCTTCGTGCTGCGGTTTCCGGTGGGGTAGGGAGGGGCCGGACAGGGGAGCGGCCATGCCATCCGCCCATCACGTCCGCATTCAGTGGCGCCGGGTTGGGAGATTCCGCTGGGATGTCGCAGCGAATAGGTTGGAATCTGCAAATTCCTTGCGAATTCGCAATGCCACCCACCCAACCAATCATTAGGCTGTGCTCATACACAAGACCACCGCCGCGCATCGCGGCACCGGAATGGAGCATACCTCATGGCAACCCATACCGACCTGAACGCCCCCGTCTATGAGCAGTTCAACCTCGGCATCTTTCTGCTCGGGTTGGTCGCTGCAGCGGCGATGCTGCTGATCCTGCCCATCGGCTTCATCTTCCACCCGAGCATCATCCTCTATGCGGCACTGCTCGGCACCGCGCTGTATTTCGTGGCGATCTGGATGATGACTGCCGGAGCCAAGTAGCTCCGAACAGGGCGGACCTGATGAACGGAAAGGCGCCCTCCCCACCATGAGTGGGGAGGGCGCTTTCGTGTCATTTCACCTCACCGGGACCCGATGCAGCCTTCTCACTCCGCCGCCAGCGGCTGCGGGGCGGCGACCGGCGCGCGGTAGGCCTCAAGCAGCTTGGCTTCCTTCGCCTTCGCCACCGACACGTTGCGGGCCTTCACAGGACCGTAGCCGCGCATCTCCATCGGCAGCTTGGCGATCTCCACCGCCAGATCCAGCTTCTCGCGGGTCAGGCCGTGCAGGACCTCGCCCATCACCGCCTCATAGTCGGCGATCAGCTGGCGTTCCTGGCGGCGCTCGGCGGTGCGGCCGAACGGGTCGAACTGGGTTCCGCGCAGGCGCTTGCCCTTGGCCAGCAGGCGCAGGGCGTGCAGCATCCACGGGCCGAAGGTCTTCTTCTTCGGCTCAGCCCCGTCCGCTTCGGCTTCGCCCAACACCGGCGGGGCCATGTGGAAGGTCAGCTTCCAGTCGCCTTCGAACATGCGCGCCACATTCTCGACGAAGCCGGTGTCGGTGTAGAGGCGCGCCACCTCATACTCGTCCTTGTAGGCCATCAGCTTGAAGTGGGAGCGGGCGACCGTCTCGGTCAGCACGGTGGAGCCGGGGATCTTCTGCTGCTCGATTCGGCGGGTCCAGTCGACCAGCGCATGGAAGCGGGCGGCATAGGCGGCATCCTGGTAATCGACCAGGAAGCGGTGGCGGCGGTCGATCACCTCCTCCAGGCTGCCCGACTGGCGGCGCTGGTCGAGCAGCAGCGACGGTGCGGTCTGCACCGGCTCCTGGGGCTTGGCGGCGGTCTCCACGGCTGCCAAATCGACGGCGGCGCGGCGGCCCCACTGGAAGGCGTCGAGGTTCAGCTTCACCGACACGCCGTTCAGCTCGATGGCCTTCAGGATCGACTCCTCGCTGAGCGGGACCAGGCCCTTCTGCCAGGCATAGCCCATCAGGAACGGGTTGGCGTAGATGCTGTCGCCCAGCAGCGCGGTGGCGAGCTTCGTCGCATCGAAGGCATCGACGTTGGACTCGCCGCAGGCCTTCTTGATGTCGCCGACCAGATCGCGCACCGGGATCACCATGTCCGGCTTCTTGATGAAGTCGGCGGTGATGCTGTCGTGAGTGTTGATGACGGCGCGGGTGCGGCCGGCGGTCATCTTCGACAGGCCGTCGCCCGCCGCCGCGACGATCAGGTCGCAGCCCAGCACCGCGTCGGCCCCGCCGGCGGCGATGCGGACTGAGTGGATGTCCTCCGGCGTGTTGGCGATGCGGATGTGGCTGGTGACCGCGCCGCCCTTTTGGGCGAGACCGGTCATGTCGAGCACGCCGACGCCCTTGCCCTCGATATGGGCGGCCATGCCCAGCAGAGCGCCGATGGTGACGACGCCGGTGCCGCCGACGCCGGTGACGTAGAGGCCCCACGTCTTGTCAAAGGCGGGGAGAGCGGGGGTGGGCAGGGTGGTGGCGTCGGCCGACTTCGCGGCGGCCGGCTTCGGCTTGCGCAACTGCCCGCCTTCCACCGTCACGAAGCTGGGGCAGAAGCCCTTGGTGCAGGAATAGTCCTTGTTGCAGCTGGACTGGTCGATCTGGCGCTTGCGGCCGAACTCGGTCTCCTGCGGAATCACCGACACGCAGGACGACTTGGCGGAGCAGTCGCCGCAGCCCTCGCAGACCAGCTCGTTGATCACCACGCGCTTGGCCGGGTCGACCATCTTGCCGCGCTTGCGGCGGCGGCGCTTCTCGGTGGCACAGGTCTGGTCATAGATCAGGACGCTGACGCCGGGGACCTCGCGCATCTCCTTCTGCACGCGGTCGAGGTCGTCGCGATGCTCGACGTTGCTGTATTGCGGCAGGCCGTTGTTGATGCCGTATTTCTCCGGCTCGTCGGAGACGACCGTGATGCGCTGGACGCCCTCCGCCCGCAGGACATTGGCGATGGACTGCACCGTCAGCGTGCCGTCGAAGGGCTGGCCGCCGGTCATGGCGACCGCGTCGTTGAACAGGATCTTGTAGGTAATGTTCACCTTGGCGGCGATGGCCTGACGGATCGCCAGGATGCCGGAATGGAAATAGGTGCCGTCGCCGAGGTTGGCGAAGATGTGCTTTTCCTCGGTGAAGGCGGCCTGACCGACCCATGGCACGCCTTCGCCGCCCATCTGGGTGAAGGTGTCGGTCGAGCGGTCGAGCCACGTCGCCATATAGTGGCAGCCGATGCCGCCGAGCGCCCGGCTGCCCTCCGGCACGACGGTGGAGGTGTTGTGGGGACAGCCGGAGCAGAAGGTCGGCTTGCGCACCACGCGCGCCACATGGGCCTTCTGCTTCTCCTGCGCGTCGAGGAAGGCGATGCGGCGGACGAGGTTCTCGTTCTCGATGAAGCGCTGCAGGCGGCGGCCGATCACCACCGCGATCTGGGCCGGCGTCAGTTCGCCTGCGCTGGGCAGGATCCACTCGCCCTGCTCGTCGAACTTGCCGATCACCTTCGGGCGGACGTCGGGGTTCCAGTTGTACAGCTGTTCCTTCAGCTGGTTCTCGATGACCGCGCGCTTCTCCTCCACCACGATGATCTCTTCCAGACCCTCGGCGAAGTGGCGGACGCCGTCACGCTCCAGCGGCCAGGGCATGCCGACCTTGTAGACGGTGATGCCCCAGTCGGCCGCCATCTCCTCGGTGATGCCAAGTTCGTCGAATGCCTGACGGACATCGAGATAGCTCTTGCCGGTGGTGACGATGCCGAAGCGCGGACGCGGGCTTTCCATCACCACCCGATCCAGCTTGTTGGCACGCGCGAACGCCAGGGCGGCGTACAGCTTGTGCTTCATCAACCGGTATTCCTGCTCCAGCGGCGGGTCGGGCCAGCGGATGTTCAGCCCACCGGCCGGCATCTGGAATTCGGAAGGGATGACGGGGGAGACGCGATGCGGATCGATGTAGACCGACGCCGAGGTGTCCACCGTCTCCGCAATCGTCTTCATGGCGATCCAGCAGCCGGAATAGCGGCTCATCTGCCAGCCGATCAGGCCGTAATCCAGGATCTCCTGCACCCCCGAGGGGTTCAGCACCGGGATCATGGCGTGCATGTAGGCGTGTTCGGACTGATGCGGGAAGGTGGAGGATTTGCAGTTGTGGTCGTCGCCGGTCAGCACCAGCACGCCGCCATGCTTCGACGTGCCGGCGGCGTTGGCATGCTTGAACACGTCGCCGGAGCGGTCGACGCCAGGGCCCTTGCCGTACCACATGGCGAAGACGCCGTCATATTTGGCGCCCTTGAACATGCCGACCTGCTGGCTGCCCCAGACGGCGGTGGCGCCCAGTTCCTCGTTCACGCCAGGCTGGAACTGGATGTGGTTCTTTTCCAGGAACTTGCGGGCGTTCCACAGATTTTGGTCGAACCCGCCCAGCGGCGAGCCGCGATAGCCGGAGATGAAGCAGCCGGTGTTCAGCCCGGCGGCGAGGTCGCGCTGGCGCTGCATCATCGGCAGGCGCACCAGCGCCTGGGTGCCGGTGAGATACACGCGGCCCTGTTCGAGCGCGTACTTGTCTTCAAGCGAGACAGTTGCCAGCGATACGGTTGAGGCCGCCATTCTTCATTTCCTCCCATCGGTCGGCAGCCTGGCAAACTCCATGGCGGAGTGCTGGGGCGCCGATTTGTTCGCTGGGCAAAAAGGTAATGAAGGCTGTCTTATATCGCAACGCCTGCTGCCGGCCTTCTTGCAAAAAGCAAGGAACGGCGCGGCAACCGGCGGTATTCCGTAACGGAGCGTATGGAAAGCCCTGCCTTGTGGAATTTCCTGCTCCGCTCCCTCTCGCCCAGACCCTCTCCAGACGATATGGGAGCGGACTCAGCGTCCCGTCAGGGGGGACTTGCCCGGAGGCGTCGGGCTGCCGCCCTCCGGCCAATTGCCGAAGTCGGTGTGGCCGCGGGCGGCCAGGGTGCGGACGCTGGCGCGCAGCGTGCGGATCAGGCACAACGCCACCGCCATCGCCTGTGTGCCGCCGTCGGAGCCCACCAGCCAGCGCAGCGCCGCGGCATGGGCCTGCAGGGCGTCGACATAGCCCTCCACATCCGGTTCTACCCAGGTGACGCAGGTGGACAGCGACGCGACGATCGACGACGCGGCGGAATCGCCGGCGGCGGCCAGCTGCAGGTCGGACAGTGCATGGCGCAGCCGGCTGCCGATGGGGTCGGGGCGGTCGATCGCCGCCTCCAGCTTGTCGAGCGCCAGCATCAGCCGGACCCGCTTGGGATCGTTGCTGCGCAGTGTTGCAGCGCCGGGGTCCGGCGGCGTTGCCGCGGGGGGAAGGGATGATGAGGCCGGCGGCGGCAGTTGCGCCGCGCCCCCCGATGCCGGCCGCAAAGCGGCGGGCTGGGGAGAGGATGGGCCGGAGCCGTCGGTGCGGCCTTCGTTTCGTGTTTCCGCACCGCCCGAACTGCCGCTATGGCTGCGAGGCGCCGTTTCGCGGCGGTTCAGCACCGCGTCGATGCGACGGGCCAGCGTCGCGGCGGGAACCGGCTTCGCCAGAACGGAATCCGCCCCGGCATCCCAGGCGCTGCGCACGGTGGCGAGGTCGGCATTTGCGGTTAGCACGATAATCGGCATGGCGGGACGCATGCTGTTCGCGGACTGGCGCACCCACTGGATCAACTGGGCGCCGCCCACCGGTTCCATGACCCAATCCGTAACCATAAGGTCGAAGACCTCGCGGCGCAGTGCATCCTTGGCCTCCTGGCCGTTGGCGACCGCGGTGATATGGCCCACTCCCCAAAGCCCCAGCATGTCCTTCAACGCCCGCTGGAGCAGCGGATTGTCGTCGACAATCAGGATTTTGATGGGAGAGGCGGGGCGCTTCGTCATGGAGCGGTTCCAATGATGCGGCTGTGTCTTCCCCATATCCGCCTCGCCGGACCCGATTTCATGGAGGGGGACGGGTAACCGACCAATGAGACGTCGCCTGCACCCTTCGGCAGCCACGGTTATCCCTGCCGCTCTTCGAAAGGGTTGCCTCGCGGAGCACGCACCCCTTTCGATGCCGGTCTCTCCCGGGCGGCATTTATATGAGAATACGCTGATGGGAATGGACGGGCCGCCGGACCGCTCCTATGATCCGGTTTCCTGGTCGATTGTGAAAGGGCGGTACGATGGACGGCGGATGCTGTGGCGGTTCCTGTGGCGGCGGATCCCCCCGGCCAACAGGCGGGGCGGGCGACCTGAAGCACACCATGCGGATGTCGATGGTGGTGCATGGGTTGCTCGGCGCCCTGCTGCTTGCCGCTGCCGATGCGACGCAGGCGGTTTCCCTGTGGGCGGCGGGGCTGCTGGTACTGAACCATGCGGCGACCAATGGGGTGGCGCTGGCGGGCATGGGCCATGCCCCGGAATGGCGGGCACGGCTGTCGGCCCTGCAGGGTGCGGCACTGGCGGGCGCCGCGGTGGCGCTGGTGGTCGTCGCCGGACGCAGCATCGCCGTCATGGCGTTGCCCGACGTACCGCTCGCCAGCCTTGCCCTGCTGTTTGCGATCGGCGTGACGGTGACGGCCGCGACCCTGCTGTTCGCTGGCCGGAGCGGCACGCTGACCCTGCGGGCGATCTGGCTGTGCGCGCGCAAGGATGTGTTGCCGCTGGGTGCCGGGTTGATCGGGCTGGCGGCGAGTTGGCTTCTGCTGGACGGCGCGCCCGACGCGCTGGTGGGCGCCGGCGTGGCGGCGATGCTGCTGCCGGCGGCTTGGGGATTGGTGCGGGGTGGGATGGTGGGTGAGGGCGGGTCCGCCCGGATGCACTAAACCCCCACCCAGCACCCCCCGCTCACGACCGCTGCCGCAACCGCTCCAGCAGCACTTTGGTCGCGAAGCCGTCCGGGATCGCACCGATCGACGCCTGGAAGCGGCGCACCGCGTTGCGCGTGTTCGCTCCCACGATGCCGTCCGCCGCGCCCGGTTCCATGCCCAGCGACGCCAGACGCTGCTGCAGGTCGATGCGCTCGTCGCGGCTCAGCGCCTGTTCCTCGCGCGGCCAGCCGCCCTGGACGCCGGGTTTGCCGGTCATGCGGTCGGCCAACAGGGCGACGGCCAGCGAATAGCTGGTCGACGGGTTGTAGCGCATGATCGCCCGGAAATTGTCGCGCACCAGGAAGGCCGGGCCGCGATGGCCGGCGAGCACCAGGACCGCCGCCGGCGCGTCGCCCGCCAACTCGGTGCCGTCCAGCGGCGCCACGCCCAGCCTGCGCCATTCCGACAGCGGTTTGGTGATGCTCAACTCGGCCTGGTCGTAAGGGAAGCCGTCCGGAAGCCGCACCTCCTGGCCCCAGGGCTCGCCCTGCTTCCAGCCATTGGCGAGAACGAATTTGGCGGTGGAGGCCAGCACGTCCGGCATGCTTCCCCAGATGTCGCGGTGACCGTCGCCGTCCTCGTCCACCGCGTTGCGCAGGAAGACGGTCGGCATGAACTGGGTCTGGCCCATGGCGCCGGCCCAGGAGCCGGTCATCCGCTCCGGCGCGATGTCGCCAGAATCGAGGATGCGCAACGCCGCCAGAAGTTCCGAGCGGAAATAGGCGGCGCGGCGGCCCTCGAAGGCCAGCGTCGTCAGTGCGTCGATGACCGAGAAGTTGCCGGTCGACTTGCCGAAATCGGATTCCACGCCCCAGAAGGCGACCAGGATCTCGCCCGGAACGCCGGTGCGGCGGGTGATGCGGGAAAGCAACGCCGCTTGCTCCTGCAACCTCCGCCGGCCGTCCTGGACGCGCTTTTCATTCACGGCGCTGTCCAAATACTGCCAGACTTGCCGGGTGAACTCGGGCTGGGACGAATCGAGTTCCACGACGCGGTCGGACAGCTTCACACGCTGGAACGCGCGGTCGAAGGTCTGCGGACGAATGCCCTGCGACAGCGCCTCCGCGCGCAACGCCGCCAGCCATTCGGCAAAGGAGACGGACTGCTGGACGCTGGCCTGCGCCTGGACGGCAGGCGGTGCCGAGGCGCCGGTGGCGGCCGGGCCGCCCGCAACCGGGGCGGTGGCGCCGGTGCTCTGGCAGCCGGCCATCAGCAGGGTGGCGAGAAGGAGGCGGGCGGGATGACGGAACGGAAGTCGCATGCGCTCGACCGTGATCGGAAGGGAAAGGCGGAGCGTGACCCTAGGACGCCCGGCCCCGCCGCTCAACCGCCAATTCACCGTCACCGGGGACGATGCCCCGGTTTGCATCGCGACCGGTCCGCGGCCCTGCTTGCACGGGGAGCGGCGCGGTCCATATCTCTTTTCGTACCCACAGCTTCGCGGCCCTCGCCCGGCGGGTCTTCGTCCTTTGATACCGCTTTCGCGTTGGGAGGCGGCACCCGGAGCACATGCCGGAACCCGCCCCGATCAGCCGCGTTGATTAGCTGCCGCTTCCATGAAGGGGCCGCCTTCTGCCACGGAACGCCAAAGGTGCCGACGCCATGAAAATCGTGATCTTCGGCTTGACCAACGGGTATCGCCACGACGGCGGCCACATGGTGCGGTGGCGAGCGCTGATCCAGGCGCTGGCGATCCGCGGCCATCGGGTGGTCGCGGTCGAACGGACCGGTCCCGCCGCGGCGACGCCCTGGACCATTCCCGGCGGCGACGTGCTGTCCTATGCCGATTGGGATGCCGTGGCGGTGGACGCGGCGGCACAGGCCGACGATGCCGGCGTGGCGCTGGTGGTGGCGCACGGGCCGGATGCCCGCGCCGCTGCCAATCTCGTCCGCAACTCCAAGGCCGTGCGCCGCGCGCTCTACGATCCGGAGGCTCCGGTCAGCCTGACGGCGCTGGAGGCCGGGGAGACTGTGGACCATCTGCCGGCGGACGGGCTGGGCGGCTTCGACATGGTCCTCGCCTCCTGCGGCGGGCCGGCGCTGGAGCGTTACCGGGCCAAGGCGGGTGCGGAGGCGGTGGTTCCGCTCTATCCCTGGATCGTGCCGGAAGCGGACAGGCCCGGCGACTTCAAACGGGAATATCTGGGCGACCTCTGCTGCATCGTCGCCGGCCCCGACGGCATTCGTGAGGGGTTGGGCAACTTCTTCATCGATCCGGCGCAACGGCTGACCCGGCGGCGCTTCGTGCTGGTGGGCACCGACCTGCCGGACGGGGTGCCGCGCGCTTCCAACATCCTGACCTTCCCGGACCTCGATCCGGCAGAGCATGCCAATGTCCTGGCTTCCGCCAGTCTGGCGCTGACGCTGGCGCGCGATGACGAGCGCAGGATCGGCTGGTGCCCCTCCGACCGGCTGTTCCTGGCCGCCGCCTGCGGTGCCGCCATCGTCGCCGACCAGTGGGAGGGGCTGGACAGCTTCTTCGAGCCCGGCCGGGAGATTCTGGTCGCCGCCCAGACCGACGACGTGACCACGGCGATGATGCTGCCGCGCAACCACCTGACCGACCTGGGCCGGCGGGCACGTAAGCGGGTGCTGGCCGAACACAGCGCCGAGAGGCGAGTGCAGGAACTGCGCAGCATCCTGGACCTGAAGGGCGGCGGCGACGACTGACCTGCCAGGCGGCGGCCACGGAGCAGCAGCTATGGGGATGCGGAAAGACGGGGAGCGGGCTATGGTCCGCTCCCTTATCTTTGTCCCAACCGGGGAACCTGCCGCCGATGCCGACCGTCACCATCCGCTCCGCCGTCGAGGCCGATTGCGCCACCATCCTGCGGTTCGTCCGCGAACTGGCCGAGTTCGAGCGCGAGGCCGACGCGGTCAAGGCCACGGAGGAGGATTTCCGCCGGGACGGCTGGGGAGAGCAGCCGCTGTTCGAGGCGCTGATCGCCGAATTGGACGGTGCGCCGGTCGGATTCGCCCTGACCTTCCGGAATTTCTCCACCTGGGAAGGGCGGCCCGGCCTGTATGTCGAGGACCTCTACGTCACGCCGGATGCCCGCCGCTATGGCGTCGGCCGCAAGCTGTTGGCCGCGGTGGCCCAACGCGCGGTGGAGCGCGGCTACCGTCGTGTGGATCTGAGTGTCCTGGACTGGAACCCGGCGCGTGGCTTCTACGACCGGGTGGGCTTCCGCCAGATGAAGGAATGGCTTCCCTACCGGCTGACCGGCGACGCGCTGTCGGCGCTGGCGGCAGAAGGGGACGCTGAGGCCTGACCGACCGGACGGGAGGGGCCGTCCGGAATGACCAGGGATCAGGCGGCGCGGTTCAGTGCGGACGCGCCGATGATCTCGGCATAGTCGGCGCGTTCATTGCGCAGGTTGGACAGAAGATCGACAAGACTGTCGCGGACGAACGCATCGTCCTGTTCCACGATGGTGTCTTGGGTCAACCGAATGAACTGGTCGAGAAGCGCGATGTGAGCCGCAGAGGATGCGTTGATCTTCTTCGAGTTGACGGCGCCGATCATGTAAATCTCCCTTGGCCTGAGCGTTCCCGATGGACTTATTAAGCCGTCGGGCCGGTTAAGGACTTCCTAACAGGGCTATGCTGCAGGTCGTATCTTCGGGGGTACTTCCGATCTTTGGTAATGATGCTATGACCATTCCAATGAGTTACCCCGAAGGTGTCGGCTGATGGCCTGAAATCTGCGGCTTTGGCTCCCTGCTTGATGTCCCGGCGCGTGCCGTGTCCCATGACAACACGCGACGCTATGTCCGGTTTCTCAGAGCGCTCGGGGATTTAGAGGGAGGAACTACCAAAGGGTGCATTCCTCGCAACCTGATAGGATAGGCTCAACCCTCTGAAAATGCTGATGCTTCCTTTGCCGCTGGCATCATCGGGAGATGGTCGACAGGATACAGATGGGGTGAATCTGCTCTCCTCCGGCTGCGGAGAAATCAAATAATCCGCAGCCGGATCAATGGGTAAGCAGATGTTTCAACCTGAGCGGACGGGCTCAGGCGGCGCGCCGGGCAACCATCCGGTCGCGGGCGTCGGCGCGCTCCAGCGCACGGGCAACAAGATCGTCGAACAATCCGCCGATCGGCGCGTCAAGCACCGCCGTCCGGCTGGCGAGCATCGGTCCTTCCATCAGGATGGATCCTTCCTCCCCCGGGCCGAGAACGCGCCAGCCGCGGCTCTTCATCTCCGCAACGCGCGTCCGGGCAATGAACGCGCGGACATGGTCCGGTGCAAGATCGTCCATTCCGTCCCCCATTCGCTTTGATGGCCGGCTTTACGGCGGCCCTTCGGTTCACCAGGAAAGCGTACGGAAGAAACGCGAACGCAACAAGAACAAATTCGGGGAAAGAGCGAGGATTTCCGCCGAGTCGCTCACGCTCATGCTTGCTATGCCCTCGGCGTCCCTTGCCGTCGGGGCCATCGCCTCAAAGATCAGGCGGGGCGGCGGCGATTGCAACCCGTCCCACCCGTGACCAAAAGCGGCGATCAGGAAAGGTCCAGCCATGAGTGGCGTCCGCACCGAAACCGACAGCTTCGGCCCCATCGAAGTTCCGGCCGACCGTTACTGGGGCGCGCAGACCCAGCGCTCCCTCCAGAATTTCCGCATCGGCGGGGAGCGCATGCCGGCCGCGCTGGTCCGCGCGCTGGGCATCCAGAAGCGTGCCGCGGCGGCGGCCAACATGAAGCTGGGCGTTCTCGACCCGAAGCTGGGTGCGGCCATCATGGCTGCGGCCGACGAGGTGATCGACGGCCGGTTGGCCGATCACTTCCCGCTTGTGGTCTGGCAGACCGGCTCCGGCACCCAGACCAACATGAACGCCAACGAGGTGATCGCCAATCGTGCCATCGAGCAACTCGGCGGCACCATGGGGTCGAAAACGCCGATTCACCCCAACGATCACGTCAACATGGGGCAGTCGTCCAACGACAGCTTCCCCACCGCCATGCACATTGCAGCCGCCGACGAGATCGTCCGCAGCCTGATCCCCGCGCTGGAGCATCTGCGCACCGCGCTGGACGCCAAGGCCGACGCCTTCCAGGACATCGTCAAGATCGGCCGCACCCATCTGCAAGACGCGACGCCGCTGACGCTGGGGCAGGAATTCTCCGGCTATGCGGCGCAGGTGTCCTACGGCATCGGCCGGGTGAAGGGAGCGCTGCCGCAGCTCTACCGGCTGGCCCAGGGCGGTACGGCGGTCGGCACCGGACTGAACGCCAAGCCGGGCTTCGCCGAATCCTTCGCGGAGGAGGTCGCGGCCTTCACCGGCCTTCCCTTCGTCACGGCGGAAAACAAGTTCGAGGCGCTGGCGACGCATGACTCGCTGGTCGACGTTCACGGCCATCTGAACACGCTGGCGGTGTCGCTGATGAAGATTGCCAACGACATCCGGTTGCTTGGCTCCGGCCCGCGGTCGGGCATCGGCGAGCTTTCCCTGCCGGAGAACGAGCCCGGCTCCTCCATCATGCCCGGCAAGGTCAACCCGACCCAGTCGGAAGCGATGACCATGGTCTGCGCCCAGGTGATGGGCAACCACACCACGGTCACCGTGGCCGGCGCCACCGGCCATTTCGAGCTGAACGTGTTCAAGCCGGTGATCGCCTACAACGTCCTGCAGTCGATCCGACTGCTGAGCGACGCGGCGATGAGCTTCACCGACAACTGCGTCATCGGGATCGAAGCCAACCGCGACCGGATCGCCAAGCTGGTGTCCGACAGCCTGATGCTGGTGACCGCGCTGAACCCGCATATCGGCTATGACAATGCGGCGAAGATCGCCAAGAAGGCCCACAAGGAAGGGACAAGCCTAAAGGAGGCCGGGCGGGAACTCGGACTCCTGACGGATGAGCAATTCGATCAATGGGTTCGCCCCGAACGGATGGTTGGTCCCGGCTAAGCTTGGGGTTAGGGTGGGGGTGTCCATCCCGGCCGTTCCGGCCTTCCTCTGACCACCCCCATCCTGCAAACCGATGCGTGCGTGACCATGAAGAAGCGTTCGGTACTGATTGCCGGCCATCCCACAAGCGTTTCCCTTGAAGAAGAATTTTGGGACGCCCTGAAGTCGGTGGCGCAGGCGCGCGGCCTGTCGGTGAATGCCCTGATCGAGGAAATCGACCAGACGCGCACCGGCAACCTGTCCAGCGCGATCCGCGTCCATGTGTTGAAAGCGGTGCAGGGCCGCGGGCCGGGGGAGGGATGACGCCGGCGGCATGAGTCCCGGTATCCTCCAATGGACACCCGCGCGCGGCGGGCGTACACGGTGCGGGCTTTCCGCCACCTGACGCGATGCCGCCATCATGCCGCCCGATGCCTCCACCCTCGACATCATCGCCTTCGTCTGGTTCGTCGGCTCCTGGGTCGGCTTCACCGTCATCCAGGATCACCTGCTGTTTGGCCGCAACGTGGTCAACCAGCATCTGAAGATCGTGCGCCGTCACTGGATCGAGCGGATGCTGGAACGCGAGAACCGCATCATGGATTCGCAGCTGGTCGGCCACACCATGCACAGCTGCACCTTCTTCGCCTCCACCAACATGCTGGTGCTGGCCGGCCTGATCGGGTCCTTCGGTGCGGCGGAGCGGGCGCAGCAGCTGGTGTCAAACCTGTCCTTCACCGTCCAGACCTCGCATCAGCTGTTTGAGATCAAGATGCTGCTGATGGTGGTGATCTTCACCTTCGGCTTCTTCAAGTTCACCTGGGCGCTGCGCCAGTACAATTACTGCTGCGCCCTGATCGGCTCGGCGCCGATGCCGCCGGTTCGCCCCGAGGACCGCAAGGCCATTGCCGAGACCATCGGCGAGGCGTTGACCCTGGCCATCACCGCACTGAACGGCGGCATGCGTGCCTATTACTTCGCGCTGGCGGCCCTCGCCTGGATCATCGGGCCAATTCCCCTGATCGCGGCCAGCAGCGGCGTCATTCTGGTTCTTACCCGCCGTCAGGCATTTTCCGCCACGGAGAAGGTGATCCGCATTCAAACCGACTGGTTGAAGAGAAACGATTCAATCAATTGAAAATAACAAATAAAAAGCTTCTCTGTTTTGGCGGCGTGCGACCAAATATCCTCTACCTGGCAGCGAGTTGCGGTGGTTAGTGTTACCGCCATGTGACGGATCGCGCCGCGAACGCCGGGGCGGTGAAGAGGAAGATGAGGGCGACGATGGACGCCAGTACCGCAATGAGCATCATGGAATCACTGGATCAGGCGGAGGATCTGTTGCGCCGCATGCGGCTGCGCGATGGCTATGCGGGCAACGATATGCTTGCCCGCAACCGTGAACTTCTGGACGCCGCCCGCCGCCGTCTCGAACAGGTCCATAGCATCGCGGGAATGGACGCCCTGGACATCCTGGACAACTGCTCCAGCTGCCGGGTTCCGCTGCCGGCCTGAGACGCCGCTTGGCCGCCCGGCGCGGCCAGCGGAAGACACCGGCGGTCATCGTCAGCGACTGCTGGTGTCACCCTTTCAGCAGAATCTTTCCGCCGCTGCGCACCCGGGACCAATCCTTGGCAAAATAAGCGAAGTCGCGCGATGGCCGGCTGAACAGAAAACCCTGGGCCAGCGCCACGCCGAGGTCGGTCAGCAGGCCTGCATGCACCGGTTCCTCCACCTGCTCGCCGATCAGTTCCAGCCCCAGCTGGCGGCAGACATCCACCATGGAGCGCAGCATCGCCATGTCGCGTGGGCTGTTGACCGCGCCGCGGACGAACTTGCCGTCGATCTTGGCGTAGTCGGCCTGGATGCCGTAGAGCGACTGGAAGCTGGTCGATCCGGCCCCGACATCGTCCAGGCAGATGCGGAACCCAACTTGGCGCAGCTTCTGCAAAACGTCGTTCAGCTTGGCGATGTCGGTGACGACCACGGTTTCCGTCACCTCGATCAGCAGTTTTGCGGCGAGATCGCCATAAGGGGCGACGACCGACTGGAACTGCTTGAGGAAGATCGGGCTCATCAGCGTCTTGGCCGACAGGTTGATCGCCACGTCCGGCAGCTTCGGTTCCTTGTGGAATTCCTTCAGCGTGTCGAGCACCGTCTGGGTCAGCAGCAGGTCGAAATCATAGATCAGCCCGACATCCTCGGCGAAGGTGATGAAGTCGGCCGGAGAATTCGTTCCCTCCACGCGGGTCAGCGCCTCCAGGTGGTGGACGGCGCCGGTGGCGATATCGACGATGGGCTGATAAACGACGATGAAATCGCGGTTGTCGATGGTGGCGCGCAGCTGTCCGATCCGTTCCACCGCACCCGCCATCAGGCGGTTGGCGCCGTCCTCCAGGCTGGAGATGGTGAACTCCCCGCCCTGGGCGGAGGCGAAGGCCTGCACGGTATAGACCAGGGCGCGGGCGGCGTCGGCGGGGTCCAGCCGGTCGTCGGCCATGTCCAGGGTCCAGGACCGGATGCCGCCGGGCAGGGCACCCCCTGCCGCCTCGATGATCTGGGCGATGTGGCCCTGCACCTCGTGCCCGTCGATGTCCGCGGCATGGACGATGCCGTAGCGGTCGCCGCCCAGCTGGCCTGCGCTGTCCCCATCGGCGGAGATGCCGCGCAGATAGGCGTCGATGCCGTCGCGCACCTCGGCCGCCGCCCCCTCCGGCATGGCGTCGACCATCGCCTGCAGCCCTTCGACCAGCAGCAGCGTCAGTCCCTGGTCCATCCCCTTCTCGCGGGCTGCAAGAAGCCGCTCCTCAAGGATGCCAGCGAAGCCGGTCTGGTCGAGCAGTTCACCCTGCACCGCAGGTCCAGCCGAGCCGGTTCGCGGCGGCACGGTCAGCAGTATGGTCAGGAACAGGGAGCCCGGACAGGAATCGAGCCGGCAACCGCCCAGGAGGGCCGGGAACTGCTGCCCGTCGAAGGCCTGGAACAGAACGCGCGACGGCTTGATCCGCGCCTTGTCCCGGATGCGCTCGAACAGGACATGGACGTATTTGCGGTCGCCGGGGGCCACGACCTCCATCAGGTTGCTGCCCACCAGCCCGCCGACCTCGCCCTTGGTCAGGCGGCAGCGGGCGCCGGCGGAAAACAGGATGTTGCCTTGAGCATCCGTCTCGATCAGCAGATCGGCGGCGGCGAAGGCAAAGCCGACGAAACGGTCCCGGTCGCGCCCGGACTGGGGCCGACGCGGCCCGAGCGGACCGGCCACCGGGGTCACGACCGGGCCGATCACCGGGGTGGAGCGTCCTGCATTGTCCTGCGCCAGGGGCATCGTCATGCGGTTAGAAATTGCATCAAAGTTTAGAGATTTTCGGCGGGAATGTGACGTAGAGTAACCAATGTCGACATGGGTTGAAAGCCCATCGGTGGCGGATGACCTTCGGCACATGGGTGCGCGACAATTTGTGACATCTCTATTGCGATCATGAGTAAACCGGCATCGACACTCATCCTTCATTTAAAAAGTTGAGTTATCTCCCGCGCAAATGCGGGTATTCATTCCGGAAACGCAACGAATAGGCGGAGTGGGCAGGGGATCGCCGCAGGCAAAAGAAAAAAGCCCCGCAGACCGTGGGGTCGCGGGGCTTTGATCAATCCGGTGAAAGGGACGTCAGCGGCGCGGGAAAAGCCGGTTGACGTGGCCCATCTTGCGGCCGGGCCGGGCTTCCGCCTTGCCGTACAGGTGCAGGCGGGCGCCGGGCTCCGCCAGCAGGTCCGGCCAGCGCAGCACGTCGTCGCCGATCAGGTTGGTCATCTCGGCATCGGCGACGCGCTCCACCGACCCCAGCGGCAGGCCGCAGACCGCGCGCACCAGCTGCTCGAACTGGCAGGTGGCGCAGGCATCCATGGTCCAGTGTCCGGAATTGTGCGGTCGCGGCGCCATCTCGTTGACCAGGACGGCTCCGTCGGCGGTGACGAACATCTCCACCGCCAGGACGCCGACGAGATCCAGCGCTTCGGCGATGCGCCGGGCGATGCGGTCGGCCTCCGCCGCCGTCGCCGCCGACACCTTGTCCGGAGTGGCGGGGGCGATGGTGACGTCGAGAATGCCGTCCTTGTGGCGGTTCTCCACTGCCGGATAGGCGACCATCGCACCGTCGGCACCGCGGGCGACGATCACCGACACCTCGCAGGCGAAGGTGACGAAGCCCTCGACGACGCCCTCGACACCGGGCTTCCCGCCGCCGATGGCGCTCCACGCCGCCGCCGGGTCGCTGCCGGCGTCCAGTCGCGCCTGCCCCTTGCCGTCATAGCCGAGACGGGTGGACTTCAGGACGCAGCGCGGCCCGATCTCCGCCACCGCGCGGGCGACCTCGTCGGCGCCGTTGGCGGCGCGCCAGGGCGCCGTCGCGATGCCCAACCGATTGACGAAGCTCTTTTCCGCAATGCGGTCCTGTGCAACCGACAGCACGTCGGGGCCGGGATGCAGGTTGGTGAAGCGGCGCAGATGCTCCGCCGTCGCCACGGGGACATTTTCCCACTCCAAAGTCACCACGTCGACGGAGCGGGCGAAGCGTTCCAGCGCGTCCAGGTCGTCCCAACCGGCGACGGTCGCCGCGGCGCTGACCTGCGCCGCAGGGCTGTCCGCCGCATCGGGGGCATAGACATGGGTCTTGTAGCCCAGCCGGGCCGCGGCCAGCGCCGTCATCCGGCCGAGCTGCCCGGCACCCAGCATGCCGATGGTGGAACCGGGGGCGAGACGGGGCAGGGCGGCGCCCCTTTGATTGCCGGTCATGGCGGTAGGGCCTTCTCGCTGTCAGGTCGGGTCGTCGACGGGCGCGTCGGCCACCGCCGCGGTCTGGCGCGCGCGCCAGCCGTCCAGCGCGTCGGCCACCGCCGGGTCCATCAGCGCGATGACCGAGCCGGCCAGCAGCGCGGCATTGATCGCGCCGGCCTTGCCGATGGCCAGAGTGCCGACCGGAACGCCGCCCGGCATCTGGACGATCGACAGCAGGCTGTCCATGCCCTTCAGCGCGTGGCTTTCGACCGGAACGCCGAAGACCGGCAGTGGCGTCATGGACGCGGCCATGCCCGGCAGGTGGGCGGCGCCGCCGGCCCCGGCGATCACCACCTTCAACCCGCGCGCCTTGGCGGTGGTGGCGTACTCGACCAGCCGATGAGGCGTGCGATGGGCGGAAACGATGCGGACCTCGTGCGGGATGCCCAGCGCGGCGAGGGTATCGGCGGCGTGCTTCATGGTGGTCCAGTCAGACTGGCTGCCCATGATGATGCCGACCAGCGGCTGAACGCCTTCGGCCGCGATGTCGTTGGCCGGAACGGCGCTGTTCGGGGAGTGTTCGGCGGACACGGCGTGGCGCTTTCCTCAAGGTCCGGAAAGCGGCGCATTATAGGTGGAGTCGGGCCGCTGTCCAGAGCCGGCGCCGGCCCGCGGCCGGTCGCATGGCGAATCCGTCCCCTCCGCTGCGACATCCCGGCCCTTCCGGTGGAACATGGTTCCACTTATGGTGCCGTCCTATATGAACAGGATAGACCCTAGGCAATTCCGGACCGGACCCATCACATGACCGACACCGTTCCCAGCGAAGACCAGCGCAACGAGCACCGCGACATCCGCACCGCCATGGCGGAGGAACGGATGGCCACCGTCGGCATTGACGAGGCGTCGATCGAAAAGCTCGTGCGGACCTTCTACGGCAAGATTATGAAGGATGACGTTCTAGGCCCCATCTTCGGCCGGGCCATCACCGATTGGGAGCCGCATCTGCGCAAAATGATGGATTTCTGGTCGTCCATCGCCCTGTTGACCCAGCGCTACGACGGCCGCCCGATGCCGGTCCACATCTCGCTGGGGCTGGAGCCGCAGCATTTCGAGCGCTGGCTGGGCTTGTTCCGCGAGACCGCCCACGAACTCTTCCCGCCCGACGGCGCTGCCTTCCTGATCGGCAAGGCGGAAAACATCGCCCGCAGCTTCCAGATGGGCATCCAGTTCTTCACGGTGCCGAAGAAGGGCTGACGACCGCGCCGATGCCCTCATCCCCAGTGGGGGAGGGCATGCCTACGCGATGATATCCGGCAGGAGCCGGCTTTCCAGGACCATGATCTGGTCCTTCAGCATCAGCTTGCGCTTCTTCAGCCGCTGCATCTGCAACTGATCATAGGGCGCGCGTTCGGCGAGCCGGGCGATGACGTCGTCCAGGTCGCGGTGCTCGCTGCGCAAGCTCGCCAGCTTTTCCTTCAAAATCTCTTGCTCGTTCATCGCGCCCGTAGGAAGTGGCCGTTGCCCCGGGTGGGTCGGGGGTGCTCTTGCGGGTGGCCCTTTGGCTGGGCGGGCCGCACTATACCAGATTTCCGGCGGGACGGCACCGTCAAACCACCGGTTTCGTCCTTCGGCCTTGAGGAGCGCCGCGATCCTTCGGCGGCGGCATTCCACCTTTGCGGATGCGGGCAACGATTGCGGGAAATGCCTGTTCCGGTAACATGGTGGTTCATTTCAACAAACAGGCGAACGGGACGGGAACCCCTCAATGACTGCCCCAAAGAAAGCCGGCAAGCGCATCGGCATCCTGACCAGCGGCGGCGACTGCGCCGGGCTGAACGCCGTCATCCGTGCGGTGGTCCACCGCGCCACCGGCTATGGCTGGCAGGTGCTGGGCATCAAGGAAGGCACCCAGGGCCTGCTGCAGCGGCCGGTGCAGTACCAGACGCTCGACCTCGGCTCCGTCGACGGCCACATGATGCGTCAGGGCGGCACCATCCTGGGCACGACCAACCGCGGCGACCCCTTCGCCTATCCGATGCCCGACGGCACGCTGAAGGACCGGTCTGACGAGATCATCGGCGGCTACCGCGAACTCGGCCTGGACGCCCTGATCGGCATCGGCGGCGACGGCAGCTTCGCCATCCTGCACAAGCTGGCGCAGAAGGGCGGCTTCCCGATGGTGGGCGTGCCCAAGACCATCGACAACGACCTGGGCAAGACCGAGGTGTCGGTCGGCTACGACACCGCCGTCGCCGTGGCGGTGGAGGCGCTCGACCGCCTGCAGCCCACCGCGGCCAGCCACCACCGCGTCATGGTGCTGGAGGTGATGGGCCGCGATGCCGGCCACATCGCGCTGGCGGCCGGCATTGCCGGCGGGGCCGACGTGATCCTGATCCCGGAAATCGCCTATTCCATCGAGAGCATCGCGGCCAAGATCCAGGATGTCCGCAACACCGGCCGCAACTTCGCCCTTGTCGTGGTGTCGGAGGCGGTGAAGACGCTGGAGGGCACCGGCGTCAAGAAGGTGCTGCAGGGCGGCGAGAAGCGCTATGGCGGCATCGGCGATTATATCGGCGAGAAGATCGCCGACGCCACCGGGGCCGAGACCCGCGTCACCGTTCTGGGCCATGTCCAGCGCGGCAGCATGCCCAGCCCGCGCGACCGGCTGATCGCGTCCGCCTTCGGCGTCCACGCCGTCGACCTGATCGCGGAGGGCAAGTTCAACCGGATGGTCGCCTGGTCGAACCGCAGCGTCATCGATGTGCCGATCACCGAGGCGATCGAGCATTACTCCTGCGTCGAGCTGGACGGGGCGCTGGTCAAGACCGCCCGCGGCCTGAACATCAGCTTCGGCGATTGAGCGGGACGGTGAACCCGTTCTGGGACTTTTCCCTGGCCGTCTACGGGCGGCCGGGGGTTCCGGCCCTTTGCCTGTCCCTGCAGGACCGGCGCGGGGTGGACGTCAATGTGCTGCTGTTCGCCGCCTGGGCGGGGCTGGAGTGCGGCGTCCGCCTGTCCGAGGCCGAACTGGCCCGCATCGATTCGGCCATTTCCGGCTGGCGGGAGGAGGTCGTGCGCCCGTTGCGCGCCCTGCGCCGCCGCGCCAAGGACGAGGACGACGCATTCTACCGCCGCATGAAGGCCGCGGAACTGGAAGCCGAGCGAGTCCAGCAGGATCGGCTGTTCGCCGCCGCCGGCTTCATGCCGCGGCCTGGTGGCAGTGCGGATCTGGCCGTCCGCAACATGACGCTGCTGGTGGCGGGCGGCGATCCCGCGCTGGACAAGCTTGCGGGGGTGCTGGCCGGCTGCTGAGCGGCTGCCCCGGCGTCCTACCGGTTCAGGATCAGCTCGTTCGGATCGCGCACCGTGTCCGACACCAGGGCGGGTTTGCCGGCGTAGAAGGCGCTGCAGCGCTTGCCGCTGACCAGACGGGTCAGCGCTGCCTCCCACTCGCGGCCCTTGGGACCGATGATGCGCAGCTTCAGCTGGTCGATCAGCGGAAACACCTTGAACTGATCGATCTCGATCGGCTCGGAGGTCACGACGGTGAAGGCCTCCTGCTTCAGGGTCAGGGTCTTGCCGTTGATTTCCAGCGTGATGTCCTGCGCCCACGGGCAGCCGTTCGGCTTCGCGCCTTCGGCGGCAATCGCAGGTGCCGTTCCGACGGACAGCGGGAGCATGAGGACCGCGGCGGCAAGAAGGACTGTCCGGCAGGCGCCGTGTCTGGAAAAGGCCCGGGCTGGGCGCGAGGTCATGATCCGCTCCTTTGGGAAACGGGGCGGACAATAGCGATGCGTCAGTCTCATGACAATCCAGGGAAAATCCCGATTCTGTGACCGTTTGCGACGATTGGCGACGGTGCCCGACTGGACTGTCGCTGGCGCCGCGGCGCATGATCCGAAACACCGCCGACCCCCGCCAACCCGCAAGAGTCCCGATGGTCACTTTGTCGCAGGCCCTGCTGATCGCACTCGACCACCATCAGGCCGGCCGGGTGGCGGAGGCGGAGGATATCTACCGCCGCATCCTTGGCGCCGACCCGGAATATGCCGATGCCATGCAGCTTCTGGGCGTTCTGGCCGCACAGACAGGGCAAATGGACGCGGCGGTGCGGCGGCTTCGGCTTGCGGTGGCGTTGCGTCCCGACTCCGCCGGCGGCTGGTCCAATCTTGCCGGGGCCGAGCAGTCGGCGGGCGCCGTGGAGCGGGCCGTGCGCCTTTATTGCCGTGCTCTGTGCCTGATTCCGGAGTTGGCCGATGCCCATGCCAGCCGGTCCGCGGCTCTGTGCAGGCTTGGCCGGCACGATTCGGCGCTGGCGGCGGCCGGTCAGGCATTGTGTCTGGTGCCGGATCATGCCGACGCGCTTGCCAACCGGGCGGCGGCGCTTCTGTCGCACGGCGAGTCCCTGGCGTCGGAATCCTGCGCACGCCGGTCGCTGCGCCTGAACGGACGGTCAGCCGTGGCTCACGCAACCTTGGCCGCCGCTCTCGCCGCGCAACGCCGATGGATCGATGCCGAAGCGGCGGCCCGCGACTCGCTCATGGCCGACCGCAACCTCGGCGAGGCATGGGAGGTGTTGGGCGCGGTGCTGGCGAAGCTCGGGCGCTTCCCCGAATCGCTGGACGCCTTCGCCAATGCTGCGCGGCTGCGGCCCGGCCCATCGTTGTGGGCGGCCCGCGGCACCGCGCTGATCGCCATGGATCGGCCTGATGAGGCCGCCGCCGATTTCGAGCGCGCGCTGGCCGACCGGCCGCAGGACGCCGGGCTGCACTGGAACCTCGGATTCGCCCGGCTGATGGCCGGCGATTATGCCGGCGGCTGGCCGGAGTTCGACTGGCGACGCCACGACGACCGTGCTGAGCCGCCCTGGCGTCGCTTCTCCCAGCCGACTTGGCGGGGGGAGGCGTTGGAGGGCCGGACCATCCTCCTCTATGCGGAACAGGGACTGGGCGACACGCTGCAGTTCCTGCGCTACGTCCCGCTGGTGGCCGCTCGCGGCGGCCGCGTGGTTCTGGAGGTTCAGCCATCGCTGCTGCCCCTGATGGCGGGGGTGGTCGGGCCGGCGCAGGTGATCGCGCGCGGTGATCCGCTGCCTCCCTTCGATCTGGAATGCCCGCTGATGAGCCTGCCGCGCGCCTTCGGCACGGTTGTGAACGACGTGCCGGCGACCGTTCCCTATCTGCGGGCCGATCCGGCGCGCGTCGCACTCTGGCGCGAGCGCCTTGCGACAGGAGAGGGGCTGCGGGTCGGACTCGTCTGGGCGGGCAACCCGCGTTTTCCCGGCGACGACCAGCGCTCTCCCCGGCTGGCCGGCTTGCGCGGGCTGCTTGATGTGCCGGGCTGCCGCTTCCACGGGTTGCAGATGGGACCGGGGCGGGCCGACCTCACTGACGCGGTCATGCCCGAGGGCTTCACCGATGTGGCGCCGGAGATCGCCGATTTCGCCGATACGGCGGCGATCATGGCGAATCTGGATTTGGTGGTGTCGTCCTGCACCGGACCGGCGCATCTGGCCGGGGCGCTCGGCGTGCCGCTATGGGTGGCGCTGCCATTATCCGCGGATTGGCGCTGGATGACCGGCCGCGACGACAGCCCATGGTATCCGACCGCCCGCCTGTTCCGGCAGCCGACGCCCGGCGACTGGCGTTCAGTCGCCGGGCGCATGGCCGCCGAACTTGCGGCGCTGGTTCAGCGCTTCAAGCCGTCGCCATAGCGCGAGCAGTCGTAATCGTCGGTCCCGGCCTCTGCCCGGCCACCGTTGGAGGTGTTGTAGCGCGGGTCGTCGCAGCGGCCGTTGCGCGCATAGGACGAGTCGGAGCTGCCCGACCCGAACAGGCCGCCGCCGCTGCCGCCGAACAGCCCACCGCCGCTGCTGCCGCTGTTGCCCGTCTGGTTGCAGGCGGCCAGCGCAAGGGGAGCCGCGACCAGGATCACAAGTGGAAGTGCAGTCTTCATGGCGTTCCCTACCTCTTGTCGGAGTGAAGAAAACCTCTTTCCCTCGCTCTCAACAGGATAGGGCGCCCGGAAATTCCCGTGCTCGCGCTTGGGTACGGCGTTTGCGCGGTTTCTTACTCGACCGGCTGGAACAGACGGGTGGCGGGGTTGATCGCCCACATCTCGCCCGACTGGATGTCGAACCACCAGCCATGGATGTTCAGCGTTCCGGCTTCCACCCGTTCACGCACGAAGGGGAAGGTCATCAGATTGTCGACCGACGCGCGAACCGCTGCCCGTTCGATCACTGCCGGGGTGTTCTGCAGCTTCTCCGCATCGGCCCGCGCCTGTTCCGAACCTTCCGGCCCGACATAGGGGTCGAGCGCCGAGCCGGCGATCGACACCCAGGGGGACACGAAATCATCCTCCGACTTCTGGCCGGCGCGCAGCCGGATCAGACCCTGGATGCCGCCGCACTGGGCGTGACCCAGCACGATGATCTCCGACACCTTCAGCGACTTGACCGCATATTCAATGGCGGCCGAAGTGCCGTGATAGGCGCCGTCGGGCTGATAGGGCGGGACGAGGTTGGCGACGTTGCGCACGACGAACAGCTCGCCGGGCTCGGCCATGGTCAGCAGGGCGGGGTCGACGCGGCTGTCGGAACAGCCGATCAGCAGGACTTCCGGATGCTGACCTTCGGTCGCCAACTGGCGCATGCTGTCGGGTCGGCGTTCGTAATAGCGGGCGCGGAACGCTCTGATGCCGGCCAGAAGCTGGCGGATGGGATCGCTCGGTTGACTGCTGAAGGGCATGATCGGCTTGTCCCCGTTACTGTCGGCCGGCGGCGGCGCCGGCTCCGCATCATTTTGCATTGGCAGCGGTATAACGGCATTGCGCCCGTGGTCCAAGCCGCCTGTTGCGGCATCGCAGCGCGGGTCAGCCCTCCACCGGATGCTCACCCCATCGGCGCAGATTGCCGGCGTCCAGCCCGAAAAGGTCCAGCACCCGTCCCACCGAATGGTCCACCAGATCGTCGATGCTGTCGGGCCGCGCATAGAAGGCGGGCACCGGCGGCGCGATCACCGCCCCCATCTCCGCCAGCGCAGTCATCGTGCGCAGATGGCCCAGATGCAACGGTGTCTCCCGCACCATCAGAACCAGCCGCCGCCGCTCCTTCAATGCGACATCGGCCGCGCGGGTCAGCAGGGTGGAGGTGACGCCGCTGGCGATTTCGCTCATCGTGCGGACCGAACAGGGGGCGACCACCATGCCCAGCGTGCGGAAGCTGCCACTGGAGATCGCCGCCCCGATATCGGCCGCGGAATAGCTGACGTCGGCCATCGCCCGCAGCTCCGCCACCTTCATGGCGGTTTCATGCGCCAGCGTCACCTCGGCGGACCGGCTGACGACCAGATGCGATTCGACGCCGATCCGCCGCAGCGTCTGCAGCATGCGGATACCGTAAATCACCCCCGATGCGCCGCTGATGCCGACGACGAGCCGGGGCGGAGGTGTGTTGCGGTCGGTCATCGCGGGCTTTCGTGCCCTCCCCCCGACGGGGAGAGGGATGGCATCAATGGGCGTCTTCCTGTTCGGAATAGCGGTCGTCGTCGCGGTTCTCGCCGTAGAAGTCCTCTCCGGCATCCTCCGGCGCGCGCGGCACGCCGCCGCGGCGGATGGCCAGCGCCAGCGCCTCTTCCAGCTCACGGCCGGAGCAGAGGCCCAGCATGACCGGGCTGCGTGGCTTGATGTTGGCGACGTTCCAGTGGGTACGGTCGCGCACCGCGGCGATGGTCGGCTTGGTGGTGCCGATCAGGCGGCAGACCTGGGCGTCCGACAGTTCCGGATGATGCTTCAGCAGCCATGCGATGGCGTCGGGCTTGTCGCCGCGCTTGGTGATCGGGGTGTAGCGCGGACCCTTGGACCGGGAGGCGACCTGCGGCAGGTCGGCGACCAGCAGCTTCAGGCGCAGATCCTGGTTCTTCTCGCAGCGCTCGATCTCCTGCTTGGTCAGCTGGCCGTTGGCGATGGGGTCGAGCCCCACCATGCCGACCGCGACCTCGCCGTCGGCGATGGCCTGGACTTCCAGCGAATGCATGCCGCAGAAGGCGGCGATCTGCTCGAAGGACAAGGACGTGTTCTCGACCAGCCAAACGGCCGTCGCTTTCGGCATCAAGGGCAGTGCCATCATCCCTCCTGACAACTCTTCACCGGCCGCACCCGCTGGCGGGTGGTGCGGCCGGCCGTTCGAATTCGTTATGCGGCGCCGGAGCGGTTCCGCGACCCGGGGGCGGTTGCCCCATTCTCGTCACCACGATATAGGGCGAATACCGGTCCGCGTAAGCATGCTTGCGCAGGCGCACCGGGAAATCCCGGCCGCCCGCTCGCCTCTGCTAACCCGTCTTGGCTGCCCAAGGCAAGCCCGACGGCGCCGTATCGACGAAGAAAGCGCAAAATGCGGTCCGGTTTTGCGTCCCGGACCGCCCCGTCCGGCTGCTCGGGCCGGCTGCTCAGGCCGCGTCCGGCCCGACCGTCAGCACGATTTTGCCGATATGTGTGCTGCTTTCCATCAGGCGATGGGCCTCGGCCGCCTCTTCCAGCGGGAAGGTGCAGTGGATCTGCGGCTTGATGCTGCCGGACTCCAGCAGCGGCCAGACATGCTCGCGCAGGGCGGCGGCGATGCGGCCCTTCTCCGGCACCGGGCGGACACGCAGGGTCGATCCGGTCAGCGTCAGCCGCTTGGTCATCACCGGCGCCATGTTCAGCGACACCTTCGCCCCCTGCAGAAAGGCGATCGAGACGTGGCGGCCGTCGACCGCCATGATGTCGATGTCGCGGGCGATGTAGTCGCCGCCGACCATGTCCAGGACCACGTCGACGCCGCGCCCGCCGGTCGCCTCGCGGATCACGGCGACGAAATCCTCGGTCTTGTAGTTGATGGCCCGGTCGGCGCCGAGCTGTTCGCAGGCGCGGCACTTGTCGTCGCTGCCGGCGGTGGTGAAGACGGTGGCGCCGAAGGCCTTCGCCAACTGGATCGCCGTGGTGCCGATGCCGCTGGATCCGCCATGGATCAGCAGCGTCTCGCCGCGCTTCAGGGCGCCGCGTTCGAACACGTTGGTCCAGACGGTGAAGAAGGTCTCGGGCACCGCCGCCGCTTCGACCATCGACAGAGGTCCGGGCACCGGCAGGGCCTGCACCGCCGGCACCACGCAATACTCGGCATAGCCGCCGCCGGCCACCAGCGCGCAGACGCGATCGCCGCTGGCCCAGCTCTCCACACCCTCGCCGATGGCGATGACCGTGCCGGACAGCTCCAGCCCAGGCAGGTCGGAGGCGCCCGGCGGCGGGTCGTAGCGGCCCTGGCGCTGCAGCGTGTCGGGACGGTTCACGCCCGCGGCGGCGACCTCCACCAGGATCTCGCCGGGACCCGGCACCGGGGCCGGGCGGCGGGTAGGGCGCAGCACCTCCGGCCCTCCGGGCTCGGTGATCTCGACGCAGCGCATGCTGTCGGGCAAGGCGAGGCCCATGGCGTTCTTCCCTTCTTATCCGTGGTCGGGCAGGCGTTTGCCGGCACCGGTGCATTGGAATTGTCCGGCTCGAAAGGTAGATTTGACCGACCGGCCTGACAAGGCGAAGGCGAAACACGCGGCAGGGAAGGGAACCAAGCCATGGCCATCGACGACCGTTTCGAGGATCTGGAGCCGCGAAAGGCCAAGCCTGCGCCGAAGGACCTCACCGTGATGGGTGTGGCCGAGCTCGAGGCCTACATCGCCACGCTGCAGGCGGAGGTCGAACGCGCCCGCGCCGCCATCGCGGCGAAGCAGGCGCAGAAATCGGCGGCCGAGGCGTTCTTCAGGAAGGGCTGACGAAAAAGCCCTCCCCCGCGGGCGGGAGAGGGCTTTTTCAGAAATATCGGCGCGTCACCGTCCCGGGCCGACCAGATCGCGGTAGCAGTGCCAGGAGGCATGACCGATCACCGGCAGCGCGATCGCCAGACCGATGAAGGCGGTGACCATTCCGGCGCTCATGAACAGGGCGATCAGGAAGCCCCAGGCGATCATCGGCCGAATGTTTGCCCGCACCACGGCGATGCTGGTCGCCATGGCGGTGAAGACGTCGGTATCGCGGTCCAGCAGCATCGGGATCGACACCACGGCGACGGAGAAGACAGCGGTCGCGATGACCCCGCCGAACAGCGTGCCGGTCAACAGGAACGGAATGGTGTCGGCCGAGAAGAAGATGCGGTCGACCAACTGGTCCAGCGCCGGCGGCTCGCCCGAGAAGAATAGGGCGAAGATCAGGAAGGCGATGCGGATCCAGGCCAGCATGGCCAGCATCAGGACCAGCCCGATCCCGGCGATCTGCACCCCGTTGCGGCGATAGGCGGCGGCAACCTTGCCGAAGGTCGGCCGTTCGCCAAGCTCCAGCAGCCGGCTGGTCTCGTACAGCCCGACCGCCAGGAGCGGGCCGACCAGCATGAAGCCGGCCCCCATCGGCAGCAGCAGGTATTCCATGTCCAGCAGGGCCAATCCGACCACGAGGACGAAGCTGGAGATCACCGCCAGCGCGCCATAGGCGAAGCTGATGGCGGGGGCCGCCATCATGTCCTGCCAAGCCGACGCCAGCCAGACCCAGGGGCGGTCGATTTCCACCGTCCGGATCGGCGGCAGCCAAGCCGAATTGTGGGCCGAATTGTGCGTCTGAGGCGTTTGAACGGATCCGCGAAACGACGTCATGTCGACCATGATGACGGCCCTCCCCAACAGCCAAGGAGCGCGCCCGTCGGCGCCCTTGGCAGGCACTGTCACATGATCGGCCCGATAGTCGCAATAGGGAACTATCGGTATATCCAATAGTAACAAAGGTGCTGAGGTTATTCCCAGTGCAAAGCTTGGTCTTTACCGTGCTTTCGGACGAGCGGGTCAGGTTTCGTCCTCAAGCTTATGTCCATCCAAAGTCTGAGTACGCCGCTCGGCCTCCTTGCGGTCGCGCTCCTTCTCGGCCTTCGTGCGTCCGAATCGGGTCCGATTCGCTTCGGCTTCCTTCGCCCGTTCGGCCCGTTCGCGGGTTTTGCGGAAGCGGTTGAGGTTGACCACGTCGCCCATGGCACGGTCTCCGGCGGCTGAATCTGGGGTTTCGGGTCCGGCGCGGCCGGATGGGCCGGCGGCGCGCGGAGAATTCCTGGGGAAAAAATCGGACAGGCCCCAACTTGGCCGTGGGATTGCCCAAATTGCTTGTTTCTTCTGCGGGCGCTAGCTTACCGAAGGACTGTCCTCATCGGAAGCCGCCATCGGGTCCCGACCGGCGCGGAGGGTGAGGGACAGCGAAGGCAAGCGCGCGTCGGTTCGTATCCTAATGCGGGGACAGGCCGGTGCCGGTCGATGGCGGCGACGTGGTAACAATGACGTGGCAAAGGGGCACGGCCGAGGATAAGGCCGGCGCAGGGAAGGCGGACACCCGGTGAAGAAGATCCTGATCGCTGCACTGGCCGGACTGGTGGTTCTGGCCGGAATCCTGTTGGCAGCGCCGAGCCTGATCGATTGGAATGCCTACAAGGGCAGCATCGCCGAGCGTGTGTCGCAGGCGACCGGGCGCCAGGTGGAATTGCGGGGCGACGTCGGCTTCACCCTGCTGCCGTCGCCGGCGCTGACGGTGCGCGACGCCCGGCTCGCCAACGCATCCGGTGCGGCCGAGCCCGACATGGTGCGGCTGAAGAAGCTGGATGCCCGCGTCGCGCTCGGCCCCCTGCTGAGCGGCCGCATCCAGGTGGAGAGCATCACGCTGGTCGAGCCGACCTTCGTGGTGGAAGTCCTGATGGACGGCCGGATCAACTGGGACCTGTCCACCACCGGCAGCAGGCCCGGCGACGGGCTGGGCGCCGCCGAAGGGCTGGTGTCAGCCGTCAGCTTCGATCAGGTGCTGATCGACAACGGCACCGTGATCTACCGCGACGACCGCAATGGCCGGACCGAGCGGGTGGAGGGGCTGAGCGCCCGCATCGCCGCCGGCAGTCTGAACGGTCCCTTCCAGATCCAGGGCGATTTCCGTTTCCGCGGCCTGCCCCTTCATGGCGAGGCGACCGCCGGCCGCTTCACCGAAGGGGCGGCGGTGCCGGTGCGGGCAACCCTGTCGATGCCCCATACCGATGCGACCCTCCGCTTCGCCGGCATCCTGACCGGCGGCGGCGGATCGAAGGTGCAGGGCGACCTCCGCGCCGAGGGCAGCGACTTCGCCAAGCTGGTGGACGCGCGCCGGCCTGCGGCGCTGGCCCAACCCTTCAACCTGCGCGCGACGGTGGAGGCGGGGACCAGCCTCGCGACCTTCTCCAGCCTGGAAGCCCAGCTGGGCGACACCCGCGCCACCGGAAATGCCACCCTGCGGGCCGGCGACCCTGCCAAGCGCGAGGCGCCGCGCACCGAACTCACGCTCGCCGTCAATCGGCTGGACCTGGATTCCTGGCTGGCGCGGGGCGGGCAGGGCGGTACGGCGGGCGGATCCGCCACCACGGCTCCGGCGAACTCCGCGGCCGGCGGCGCCAAGCAGTCGGGCCTGTCCTTCGCCCTGCCGATCGGGGTGGAGGCCAAGCTGGACGTGGCCGTCGATGCCATGAGCTACAATGGCGGGGTGGTGCGGCAGGGCCGGGTCGAGGCGAGCCTGACCGACGGCCGGCTGAACATCGACCGTATCAGTGCCCTGCTGCCCGGCGGGTCGGATTTCGTCGCGGCGGGGGAGGTGACCACGCCGGGTGGCCAGCCGACGCTCGACATGCGGATGGAGGCGAATGCCGACAACCTGCGCGCCCTGCTGGAGTGGGCGAAGCTGGATGTCCGATCCGTTCCCGCCGACCGGCTGCGCCGCGCTTCCCTGGCCGCCCGGCTGCAGGGCCATGCCGACCGCTTCGAGATGTCCGGCATCGATTTCCGCTTCGACAGCAGCCGGCTGAGTGGTGCGGTCGCCTATGTCGACCGTGGCCGCCCCGCCTTCGGCGCCCGCCTCGAACTCGATCGCCTCTACCTGGACGGCTATCTGCCGGCCGAACCCTTGCCGGTCCAGCCGGCCGCCCCTAACTCGGCCCAGCCGGCCGCGCCGCGCGCCCTCGGACCGCGGGCCGGCTCCACCGGCTCGGCGCCGATGCCGCAACGGCTTCTCGGCCTTGCCGACGCCAACCTCGACCTGCGGATCGGGCAGTTGACCGTGGGCGGCTTGCCGGTCCAGGGGCTTCATCTGGATGCGACGGTCGCTTCCGGCGCGCTGACGGTGCGCGAAGCCAAGGTGGACAACATCGCCGGACTGACCGCGCGGGTGGATGGGCAGGTCGCCAGCCTGATGCCGTTGCGCGGGGTGAACCTCGCCCTGGCGGCGGAGGCCAAGTCGCTCGGCGGGCTGCCCAGCGCCGTCGCCTGGCCGTCCGGTTTGCCGGCGCCGGAACGGCTGGGCTCGGTCAGTGCCAAGGCCCGGCTGGCCGGCGACGGGGAGCGGCTAGCGGTCGAGGCATCCGCCGGCATGCTGGGCGGCACGTTGGAAGCCGGCGGTGCCGTCCTGGGGCTCGACCGCACGCCCAGCGCCGACCTGAAGCTGCGGGTGACCCATCCGGAGATGGGGCGCGTCGCGGCGCTGTTCGCCGACCGCGGGCTGGCCCGCGCCCTCGGTCCGCTGGACCTTTATGGCGAACTGACGGGAAATGCGACATCGCCGGTGCTGAACAACCTCCAGGGGCTGGTCGCCGGTGTGCCGGTGCGCGGCAAGCTGGTCCTCGACCGCAAGCCGGCGCGGCCCGCCTTCCAGGCCGACCTGCAGTCCGGCGATCTCGACCTAGACCGGCTGCGCAACGCGCCGCTGGTGGGCGATGGGGCCGGCCGCAACGCGGGGGCATCCGCCGGCGATCCGGCTGCCCTCGCCCCCGCCGATCCGCTGGCGGATCTCGACTGGATGCAATCGACGGACGGCCGCCTCGCGCTGACCTCCACCTCGCTGACGCTGGGCGGACAGCGCATCGTGCAGCCGGCGCTGAGGGCGACGCTCTCCGGCGGGACCGCGACCCTGGAGCAGCTGGACGGCGAATGGCAGGGCGGCCAGATCGGCGTCAGCGGCCGTGTCGCCGCCGTTCCGGGGCAGGAGCCGAAGCTCGACGCCGACATCACCGTCATCAAGGCCGACCTCGGGACCGCGCTGTCCGGATTCGGCGGGCTGGGGCTCGGCGGCGGGGCCGTGGATCTGGACATGACCTTTTCCGGCAGCGGCCATGGCGACGCGCTCGTGCGCAGCCTGGCCGGCCGCGGCCGGGCGGTTGCGTCGGGCGGCGTGCTGCACGGGGTCGATCTCGCCGCCCTGCGCAGCCGGCTGGCCGGGGTCGAGCGTACGCAGGAGGTGCTCGGTGCCGTCGCCGGTGCCCTGCAGGGCGGGGAGACCAAGCTGGAACGGCTGGATGTCCGCTTCGTTATCGAGAACGGGGTGATTCGCGCCGACGATGCCCGCCTGACCACCGCTCCCGCCGACGGCACGCTGGCCGGTACGGTCTCGCTGCCCGACGAGCGGGTGGATTTGGGGTTGACCCTTAAGGTGAAGGCCGACGGCGACCTGCCGCCGCTGACCCTGCGCATCGCCGGCCCCTGGGACGCTCCGTCCCAGACTCTGGACCTGAAGGCTCTGCGTGACCGCTTCAATGCGGCGTCCCCGGCCGATCCCGCGGTCCGGCCGTGAGATCCGCCGCATGCCACGGCTGCGCGCCGTGGTATGCGTGTGATGGGCCAAGGGCGTTGAAGTCGCGGCGCGCGGCGTCCATAATGAACGAACGGTAACCGGAAGTCAGAGCCGATGCAGGTGGACAATAGGATTTTGGACGATCTCGCCCGTGTGGCGGGTGGCGCTCTCGGCGCCTTCTCGTCCTTGCGCGAAGAGGCCGAAGGTCAGCTGCGCGCTCAGCTCGAACGTGTTCTGTCGCGGATGGACGTGGTCAGCCGAGAGGAATACGAGGCCGTCCGCGCCATGGCCGCCAAGGCCCGCGAGGAGCAAGAGGCGATGGCCGAGCGGCTTGCCGCGCTGGAGGCCACCGTCGCGACGCTGACCGCCGGGCAGGCCCCGCTGCCGGTCGTGGTCGAGCCGGCCGGCGTTCCGGCGGTGGTCGACACCGATCCGGTGACGCCGCCGGCGGGCCCAGTGGCGGCGAAGCCCGCCGCGGATGCCGCCGGCACAGGGCCCACGGCGTCCTGAGCATCCGCGCAGCCGCACCACCCGGCGCCCCTCACGTCATCGTTCCGGATTGTGTCGCCATCGGCGGCTTGGCCGGGTATTGGCCGGTTGACGACCCGAACGTCGGCCGGTCCGAACGCTGACCGGGCGCCGATATGGGCGGACGCTGTGTGCCGATGCTCATCTTTTCATCACCTTCGGGGTATTGGCCCGGACCCGCGCAATTTGACAGGCGCGTCTTCTGGTCCGGGTGAACGGTACCGCCCATTGCGCCTTCACAGGAGGACGCTGACATGTCGGCAGTAGCCGTCGAAACCACCACTCCCGCCCACAACCCGCTCGACGTGGTCGAGGAGATCGTAACCGCCAACGAGTGGCCCTTCGATCGCGCCACCGAGGACGAACTCGTCGTCGAGATCGGCGGCCGCTGGTGCGATTACCGGCTCTATTTCGTCTGGCAGCCCGATGTCAGCGCGATGCAGTTCTCCTGCCAGTTCGACATGAAGGTCCAGGCGGCCCGCCGCACTGCCGTCGCCGAACTGCTGGCAGAGGTGAACGGCCGCATGTGGCTGGGCCATTTCGACGTCTGCTCGGAAGAGCATACGCCGATGTTCCGCCAGACCATGCTGCTGCGCGGCTCGCGGGGTGCCGCGGTGGAACAGCTGGAGGATCTGGTGGAGATCGCCCTATCGGAGTGCGAGCGCTTCTACCCGGCCTTCCAGTTCGTGATCTGGGGCGGGAAATCCGCGCCGGAGGCGGTGTCCGCCGCCATTCTCGACACCATGGGCGAAGCGTAAGCCTTAGCATTGGCATGAACAGGGGGAACGACGGGGTCATGACGGCGGAAAAGGGTGCGTCGCTGCTGCTGGTCGGTTGCGGGAAGATGGGCGGGGCGATGCTGGACGGCTGGCTTGCCGCCGGAACCGCTTCGCGCGTCGTGGTGGTCGACCGGGCCGGTCTGCCGGAGCGGCTTGCCGGTGACGCGCGCGTCTCGCTGGCGTCCGGCGCGGACGCGCTGCCGGACGGCTTCGTTCCCGACGTCGTGGTGCTGGCGGTCAAGCCGCAGGTGATGGAAGAGGCGCTGCCGGCCTACCGCGCGCTGGTCCGTCCCGGCACGGTCTTCCTGTCGATCGCCGCCGGCAAGACCATCGCCTATTTCGAACGTCTGCTGGGGGAGGGGGCGGTGGTCGTCCGCTCCATGCCCAACACCCCGGCCGCGATCGGTCGCGGCATGACCGTGGCCGTTCCCAACGCCCATGTCAGCGCCGCCCAGCGCGAACTCTCCGACCGGCTGCTGCGCGCCGTCGGCGATGTCGCCTGGGTCGAGGATGAAGGGCTGCTGGATCCGGTCACTGCCGTGTCCGGCAGCGGTCCGGCCTATGTCTTCTTCATGGTCGAGGCGATGGCCAAGGCCGGCGAGGCCGCCGGGCTGCCCGCCGACCTGGCGATGCGGCTCGCCCGCGCCACGGTGTCGGGCGCCGGCGCCCTGCTCGACGCCTCGCCGCAGCAGGAAGCCGCCGATCTGCGCAAGGCGGTGACCAGCCCCAACGGCACCACTCAAGCTGCGCTGGAGGTGCTGATGGCGCCGGAAGGAATGCAGCCGGTGATGAACGCCGCCATCGATGCCGCCGCCCGGCGGTCGCGCGAACTGGCCGGCTGACGGGGGAGGACATGGTGACAGCGCTCAGCCCCTCCGCCGCCCGCGTCCAGGCCCTGTTGGACAGCATCGGCCTCGGCCATCGCGTGATCGAGCATGAAGGCAGCACCCGCACCTCGGAGGACGCCGCGAACTCCGTCGGCTGCGAGGTGGCGCAGATCGCCAAGTCGCTGATCTTCCGCACCAAGGAGACCGGGCGCCCTGTCCTGGTCGTCGCCAGCGGCGCCAACCGGGTGGACGAGAAGGCGGTCGGCCGGCTGATCGGCGAGAAGATCGAGCGTGCCGACCCGGAGTTCGTCCGCGAATCGACCGGATTCGCCATCGGTGGCGTTCCGCCCATCGGCCACGCCGTCCCGCCGCTGGTGGTGATCGACGACGACCTGCTGCGGCTGGAAGCCATATGGGCCGCCGCCGGAACGCCCAACGCCGTCTTCCGCCTGACCCCCGCCGATCTGGTCAGCATGACCGGCGGACGGGTGGAGACGGTGCGCAAGGCGTGACGATTTCGGGGGACGGGTGACGTTTGGCCGTCCGCGCACCACCTTATGACGCGATCCCTGTCGCCTGGAGGTGGTGCCATGTCCGACATGTCGTCCGACAAGCCTGAAGACAACAGCTTCCGCTCCGATCCTACCGACCCGGACTCTCTTGATCGCGCCGTAGCCGCGGCGGCGATGAGGCTGGCCGCCGAGAAGGGGTGGCGCCGTGTCGGGCTGCTGGAGGTCGCGCACGCCGCCGGCATCCCGCTGTCCCGGTTCCATCACCACTATCGCGGGCGCGCTGACGTGCTGGCGGCGGTGTCGCGCGTTGCCGACGCCACGGTGTTGGCCGGGGATGTCGCCGCCGATCCGACCGAACCGGCGCGCGACCGTTTGTTCGACGTGATGATGCGCCGGTTCGACGCGCTGCGCCCCTTCCGGGACGGCCTGCGCGCCGTGGTGCGCGATCTGCCGGCCGATCCGGCGACCGCGCTGGCCTTTTCCTGCGCCTTCGGCCGCTCCATGGCCTGGATGCTGCGCGCCGCCGGAATCGATCCCGACCAGCGGGGCGGGGCGGCCCTTGTCGCCGGACTCGGCACCGTGCATGCGCGGGTGATGCGGGTCTTCCTGAACGACGACACCGCCGACCTGTCGCGCACCATGGCGGCGTTGGACAATGCGTTGCGCGGGGCGGAGCGCTGGGGCGCGACGTTCTGCCGCTGGACCGGCCGCCGGGGGCCGCTTGGCCGGGGAACCGGGCCGGATTCCATGGCATCAACGGTTTAGACAATGTTGGTCATGCGGAGGGTAGGGCGGTACGGTATTTTTACCCGCCAAGGTTATGCTGCGCCGCAAAATCCGCATTGACTAACTTTTCGGCACTCTGCATAGTCGGCCTATCAATGTTGCGTCGCAACATGTCCGTATTCCGATGCGGGCAGCAAACACTGATGCTGGGATGAGAAACATGGCCAAGATGAGCGGTAACCCCTTCCTCGAATTCGATCCGTCCAAGCTGATGGGCGACCTGAAGGTTCCGGGTGTGGACGTCGAGTCCATCATCGCCAGCCAGCGTCGCAACATCGAGGCGGTGACCGCCGCCAACCAGCTCGCCTTCGAAGGCTTCCAGGCCATCGTCCGTCGTCAGGCCGAGGTGCTGCGCACCGTCGCCGAGGACGTGAACCGCGCCGTCGGTGAGCTGTCGGCCGCCGGCACCCCGGAAGAGAAGGCCGCCAAGCAGGCCGATCTGGTCAAGGCCGCCTTCGAGAAGTCGCTGTCGAACATCCGCGAACTGAGCGAGATGATTGCCAAGTCGAACACCGAAGCCGCCGAGATCCTGACCAAGCGCGTGTCGGACAGCCTGGACGAGGTCAAGGCCGCCATCGCCAAGACCAAGGGCTGATCCAGCCTCCGGTCCGCCGGGTTCTGCGAAGAGGGGTCGCCATCGGCGGCCCCTTTTCCATTTCCGGCCCCAGGCTTCCGGGTTCCTGCTTCCCGGTTCCGTGATCGAGGCCGGCGCGCTACCTTGGCGTCCCTACTCCACAGGATCGGGATAGTCATGACCATCACCTACGACGATTTCGCCAAGGTCGACATCCGCGTCGGCACCATCCTTGCGGTCGATCCCTTCCCGGAGGCGCGCAAGCCCGCCTACAAGCTGACCATCGATTTCGGCGGCGACATAGGGACCAAGCGCAGTTCCGCGCAGATCACCAGCCATTACGCTGCTGATGCGCTGGTAGGCCGCCAAGTGTTGGCGGTGGTGAATTTTCCGCCCAAACGCATCGGCCCCTTCACCAGCGAGGTGCTGTGCCTGGGCCTGCCCGATGCCGAGGGTGCGGTGGTGCTGGTGGGGCCTGACCATGCGGTGCCGGATGGTGCCCGCCTGTTCTGATGGCGACAGATTCGAAAACCCTATGGGTCCAAAAGAAACCCTTTGTGGTTGCAAGAATTGTTGGTAATTATCGCGACAAGTGGTCGCAGGGCTCATATGTATTTTAAATGAATGCAGTCTAAACCAGGATGGCATAGTGCGCGCGACTGTGAACTCGCACTTGCAAACTGTTTCCTGGTGGATGGCACTCATGGACGCCCTGCGCGCCTTTGTCGGCCGGCTTTCGATTTCCACGAAAGTCACGGTGTTGAACCTCTTCGGCATGCTGATCCTCAGCACGGCGATTCTGTTCGCGATCGGGCAGGTGATCGTCCGTGACCTGGAACGGCAGGCTATCGAGATGCAGCGTCTCAGCATGGACATCGCTTGGTCATCGCTGAACGAGCGTGGCGGCAGCTTCACCGTCGCCGATGGCAAGCTGCTGCTCGACGGTGTCGTCATGAACGACAACAACGTCGTGGTCGACAAGATCAAGCGCATCACCGGGGGGACCGCGACCCTGTTCCTGGGCGATCGCCGAATTGCCACCAACGTGATGAACGCCGACGGCAGCCGCGCCGTCGGCACAACGCTGGCCCAGGGTCCCGCCTACGAATCGGTGCTGCGCCAGGGCTCCCCCTTCCGCGGCATGGTCGATATTCTCGGCGAGCCCTATTACGCCGCCTATGACCCGATCAAGGACAAGGCCGGCAAGCCGGTCGGCATCCTCTATGTCGGCATCAAGAAGGCGGAGGTGTTCAAGACCTTCGACGACAGCATGCGCTTCGCGACGATGCTGGTCGTGCTGTGCGCCGTCGTGCTTGCGGTGCCGGGATATCTGGTGTCGCGTCGGCTGCTGCGTCCGCTGGGCCAGCTCAGCCGGGTGATGACGGCGCTGTCCTCCGGGGATTTGACCGCCGAGGTGGCGGGTGCGAAGCGGCTGGACGAGATCGGCGCGATGTCGCGCTCCGTCCTGGTCTTCCGCGATGGCATGGCCGAGGCGGAGCGGCTGCGCGCCGAGCAGGAACATCAGCGGGTCCAGGGAGAGGCGCAAAAGCGCAAGGCCCTGCAGTCGATGGCCGATACGGTGGAGCAGGAAAGCCGCGGCGCGGTGGAGCGTGTCGCCGCGCGCACCCAGGAGATGGACCGCAACGCCGGTGCCATGGCGAATTCGGCAGGGTTGGTCGGCTCCAACGCCCAGAACGTCGCCGCCGCCGCGGCCCAGGCCCTCAGCAACGCCCAGGCGGTCGCATCGGCCGCGGCGCAGTTGACGGTCTCGATCGAGGAGATCGGAAATCAGGTCGGCCACGCCGCCAGCGTCACCCGTGCCGCCGTGGCCGCCAGCGACCAGACCGAGAGCACCATCGAATCGCTGTCCTCCGCCGTCGGCCGCATCGGCGACGTGGCGGAACTGATCCAGGGGATCGCCGCCCAGACCAACCTGCTGGCGCTCAACGCGACCATCGAGGCGGCGCGGGCAGGGGAGGCGGGAAAGGGCTTCGCCGTCGTCGCCAACGAGGTGAAGAATCTGGCCAACCAGACCTCGCGTTCCACCGAGGAAATCTCTCGCCTGATCACGGAGATCCAGTCCGTTACCGCCCGCAGCGTGGAGGAGGTGCGCAACATCAGCCGCACCATCGGCGAGATCGACGCCATCTCCGGCACGGTTGCCGCGGCGGTCGAACAGCAGGCGTCCGCAACCCAGGAAATCTCGCGCAATGTCGGCCAGACCGCCAGCGCCGCCACAGACGTGTCGACCCGCATCGACGAGGTGTCGCGCGAGGCAAAGGTGACGGAGGAGCGCGCCGACCTGCTGCGGGCCGGCGCATCGGAGGTCACCCACAGCATCGACGAGTTGATGCATGTGCTGGTTCGGGCGGTGCGCACGGCGACGGAGGATGTCGACCGCCGGAGCCTGCCGCGTTACCGGGTCGATGCCCCCTGCACGGTGGAGGCGCCGGAAGGCCGTCTGACCGTGCGACTGCTGGACATCTCCCGCCACGGCGCCGCGCTGGCCGAGGCCGAGGCCATCGGCAGCCGCGGCACGCTGCTGTTCGACAGCCTGGGCGTGGCGCTGCCCTTCGAAGCCTTCACCCGTGAGGAGGGGGTGGTGCGTGTCCGCTTCCGGCTTGCCGAGATCGACCGGCAGTCCTTCGACGCGCGCTTCGACCGCTTCGAGGAAGCGATGGCGGGGCGGCGTCTGGCTGCCTGACGTCCGGCTGGCTGAGCGGTGGCGCATGGACCGCCAAAGAGGTCACCACGGGGGCGGTCCCGAACGGTGAGGCCGGGGCTCAGACCCCGGCGCGCCGGGTTGCCGCGGCGTGCATGTGCGGCGGGGTCATGCCGGACCGTGCCTGTTCCAGGGCGCCCTGCTGCCGTGCGGCGAAGACGCCGGCTTCCGTCCGGTTGCGGAAGTGGAGCTTCGACAGCACACTGCGCACCATCGACTTGATCACCGCCTCCGACAGGTCCAGCGCGTTGGCGATGGTCCGGTTGTTCATGCCTTCTCCCAGCAGGCGTAGGGTCTCGAATTCCGGGTCGGACAGTCGCGGCAGCAGCGTCAGGCGAATTTCGTCCACGCCCAGCCGCGACAGGAACTGCTTGGGCATCAGGCAATGCCCTTCCAGACCGAGATCCAGAAGTTCGTTGATGCGGTCTACGTTCAGATCCTCGAACACCCAGGCATCGGCGAAGGCCAGGATATGGGCGGCGTCCAGCAACTCGCGCGAGGACAGCACCACGACGATCCGCGACCGACGGGACAGCCGGAGATAGACCATCGGTTCGTTCTCGCGAAGCGCGGTGAACTGCTGCAGGCCGATCAGGATCGCATCCGGCGTCAGCGCGCTCTGGGTCAGCTCCCCGATGTCGTGCAGAACCGTCACGCGGTGGCGTCCGCCGCGGTCCAGTTGCTGCACCACGGTCTCGGTCAGCGCGTTGTTGTCGAGGATCAGGCAGACATGCATGGGAGTCACCGCGTTGCGGGTCTGGTGAGATGCTTTCTCATTGGCGTACTCATGGTGTGTGTGCATGGGTCAGCTCTGTCTGGAGGAGGCATCCACGGCCGGCCCGGCTCGGGGCGTCGCCGCCTGCGTCTAAGGGTTGAAACGGAGTCCGGCCGGTTGGCCCAGGCACGTCTTCGGTCAAGATCAAAGCGGTTATGGGAAATTTCCCTGCCAAGTATTTCTGCATTGTCCGCAATCCGACGGTCATTCCCGCGAGGGAAATCCTGATCGCACCGCGTGATTTAGAAATGAACTGAGCTCGGCGTAAATCAGGCGATGGATGATCAGCCAAGATCGCTTTTCGTCTCCTTGTTGGTCGCCTCAGGTTTCGAAACGGTAACACCTATGGAATGATGTGTGCTGGCCGGGTCACACGGGAATGCGCGTTGGTACAGGCATCCTTCAGGATTACCCGATCGGTTTGGTGGCGATTTTCCTTCCTCTATTGCGCAGTCGAATGTGTGTTAACCGATTGCCTGTCAAACGAACGCCGCAAAGATGGCAAGGTTCCAGAAAAATTCCCGTCGCTAATGGAGACAACAGATCTCATTTCGAATAATCCCAATAGGGACAAGTGAATCGGATGAGCCTGCGCGATAACGACATTCGCGGCCGCAGCAGACTCTATGACCTTCGTCGGAAGCGTTGCTTTGGCCGGCCATGACCTATGGCCCCTCGAATGGGGGTGGCAGCCTCCAATGACCTATGGCCCTTGTCCGGATACAGAGGCTCTTCCGATCGTGGTATCAGATACCCAACACAGCGAAAACAAGCCAACAACGGCAGACGGCCTTCCGGCCGACACCGGTAAGAGGCCGCAAGCACGATCGACCACCAAGTCGGCGACGTGGTGTGAATGGGGTGATCCGGGTGCCGCGGGGGCGCATCGGACAAAATCGACAACAGCCCGGGCGTGAGCCGGCCTTCACCGGCCGGGCCGGGGCCGGCGAGCGAGGATGACGGGGACCATGAAGATTCTGATCGGGGATGACCATCTGCTGTTCCGTGAAGGCCTGCGGCGGTTGCTCGAGCAGTTGCAGGGTGATGCCAGCTTCGTCGAGGCCGGGACCTTCGACGAGGTGTTGGACCAGTGCCGCGCGGGCAGCACCTTCGACATCATCCTGATGGACCTGCACATGCCGAACTGGCCGGGTTTTGACGGACTGCGCGAAATCCAGGCGCTGCAGCCGGGCGTGCCGGTGGTGGTGATTTCCGCATCGGAAGCGCTGGGTGACATCCGCGGCGCGCTCGACCATGGCGCGACCGGATACATCCCGAAGTCGAGCAGCGTGAAGGTCATGATGGGCGCCCTGAACCTCGTGTTCTCGGGCGGCATCTATTTGCCGCCGGGCGCGCTTACCGCCAGCATGGACTCCGCGCCGCGCCGCCGCACGGTGGAGGTCGCCGACCGCAGCGCCGGCTACGGACTGACCCAGCGCCAGCGCGAAGTGCTGGAATGCCTGCGCCTCGGCAAGTCGAACAAGCAGATCGCTTATGAACTGGGTCTGTCGGAAGGCACCGTGAAGATTCACGTCACCGCGATCTTCAAGTCGCTGGGCGTCAAGAATCGGACCCAGGCGGTCATCGCCGCTGCCGCCATGTCGGCGTAAGAACAAGGTCGGCTTAAGGAATCGGACGGCTACTGCCGATCCGGAGGACAATACGGGTTGCGGAACCGGGCCGCGGGGGATCGCCTCCGCGGCCCGTATTTCTTTCGGCATTCAAGTCTTCTCCCCCTTGCGGGAGAGGGAGGCTCTTGACCCGACGGGTTGCCCGATGCTATCCGCCCCTCTTGATCTTGCAGAGCCATCCGTCCGGGTAACCGGTCGGCAACGCTCCGCTCGACCCGCGCCGCCATCCGGGCCGTGCGCGAAGCCGCCACCGCAAGGACGCCACCGCAGCGCCATGAGCGATATTTTCCGCGAAGTCGACGAGGATCTGCGCCGGGACCGCGCGGAGCACCTTTTCAAGAAGTATGGCGGCGCCATGATCGCCGCCGTCGTCCTGATCGTCGCTGGCACCGGCGGCTACAGCTTCTGGCGCCACTGGCAGGCGCAGAAGAAGGAAGAGCAGACCGCCGCCCTGGTCACCGCCATCGCGCAGAGCGCGCAGGGGCCGGAGAAGGGGGTGGAGGCGCTGGCCGCCTTCGCCGGATCCGCCAACCCCAGCCTCGCCGCCATCGCCCAATTCAATGCCGCGGCCCTGATGATCCGCCAGGGCAAGCCGGCGGAGGCCGCGACCGTCTATGACGGCATCGCCGGCAACGGCTCCGTTCCAGCCGAGTACCGCGACCTCGCCACCCTGATGGCGGTGATGCAGCGCACGGACGGCGGCGACCCGGCGCAGCTGACCGCGAAGCTGCAGCCGCTGACCGCAGACGGCAGCCCGTGGCGCTTCACGGCGCGCGAACTGACGGCGGTGCTGGCGGTGCGCGCCGGCGACACGGAAAAGGCCCGCACGCTCTTCAAGCAACTGGCGGACGATCAACAGGCGCCATCGGGCGTGCGCAGCCGCGCCGCCGATCTCGCCTCCCTCTACGGCAAGGGCTGACCCAAGGCCATGACGACCCAACAGGCGATTCTCCGCAAGACGGCGGGCACCAAGTCCCGCAACATTCGCCGCACAGCGCTGCTGTCCGCGTCGCTGCTCGCCGTGTTCCTCGGCGGGTGCGACACGCTTGACAGCTGGATGGGCAAGACGCCCGATCCGCCGCTGCCCGGCAAGCGCGTCGCCGTCCTGCAGCGCGAGCGTAAGGTGGAGCCGGACGCGCAGCTTGCCGCCGTGGCCGTCACCGTGCCGCCGGCGGTCGCCAACGCCGTCTGGTCGCAGCCGGGCGGCACGCCGGACCATGTGCTGGGCAATCTCGCCCTGTCGGCCAACCCGTCCGACGCCTGGCGCGCCGACATCGGTTCCGGTTCCAGCAGTTCGCGCGCACTGCTCGGCACGCCGGTGATTGGTGATGGGCGACTCTTCGCCATGGACGCTGATTCGCATGTCTCCGCCCTGAACGAGCGCAGCGGCCAGTCGCTGTGGCGCGTCGACACCCGGCCGGAGAACGAGCGCGGCGGCGCCACCGGCGGCGGCGTCGCCTATGCCGATGGCCGCGTCTATGCCGCTACCGGCTTTGCGGAAGTGCTGTCGCTCGATGCCGGCAGCGGCAAGGTTCTGTGGCGCAAACGCATTGCCGGCCCGGTTCGCGGCGCCCCGACCGTCGCCGGCGGCCGGGTGATGGTCATCACGCTCGACAACCAGACCATCGCGCTGTCCACCGACGACGGTTCGGTCCAATGGTCTCACCAGGGCATCCTGGAGACCGCCGGCCTGCTCGGCGCCGCCAGCCCGGCGATCACCGGGACGCTGGTCGTCGCCCCCTATTCCTCGGGCGAGCTGTTCGGGCTGCGCCCGGAAAACGGCCGCGTCGCCTGGCAGGACAGCCTGGCCGCCATCCGCCGCACCGGCGCGCTCAGCAATCTGGCCGACATCCGCGGCCTGCCGGTGGTCGACCGCGGTGTCGTGTATGCCATCGGACATTCCGGCCGCATGGTCGCCATCGACGAGCGCATCGGCGCCCGCATCTGGGAAACGGAGATCGGCGGCGTCAACACCCCCTGGCTGGCCGGCGACTATCTGTTCACCGTCACCAACGACCAGGAGGTCGTCGCGGTGGCGCGCCAGAACGGCAAGGTCCGCTGGGTGGCGCCGCTCGCCCGCTTCAAGGATCCCGAGGACAAGACCGGCCCGATCGTCTGGTCCGGCCCGGTGATGGCGGGCAACCGCCTGTGGGTCGCCGGCTCGAACGGCCAGCTGCTGGGCCTGTCGCCCTCGGACGGCAAGGTGGAGGTGACGCGGTCGCTGCCCACCGGTTCCTACTTGTCTCCGATCGTTGCCAACAACACTCTTTATGTGCTGTGCGACAACGGAACGCTCGTCGCGTTCCGCTGATCGCAGATTTCCTTCGTCTGTTGTGAAAGGCCTTTGGCCCCATGTCGTTCACCGTGGTCCTCGTCGGTCGGCCGAATGTCGGCAAATCGACTCTCTTCAACCGTCTGGCCGGCAAGAAGCTGGCCCTGGTGGACGATACGCCGGGCGTCACCCGTGACTGGCGCTCGGCCCCGGCCCATGTCGGCGGCCTGTCCTTCACGGTGGTCGATACCGCCGGCCTGGAGGATGTGACCGACGACAGCCTGGAGGCGCGCATGCGCCGCCAGACCGAGCAGGCGCTTGCCCGCGCCGATGTCGCGTTGTTCATCATCGACGCCCGCGCCGGCATCACGCCGCTGGACCGCCATTTCGCCAACCTGCTGCGCCGGGGTAAGACCCCGGTCCTGCTGGTCGCCAACAAGACCGAGGGTAAGGCCAGCCAGCCCGGCATGTTCGAGTCCTACGAACTTGGCCTGGGCGATCCGATTCCGCTCTCCGCCGAGCATGGCGAGGGCATGGCCGACCTGGTCGAGGCGCTGCTTCCCTACGCCCCGCCCGACGACGGGGGAGAGGCGGAGGAGGCCGATGACGGCTTCGACCCCAGCATCCCCATCGGCGACCAGCCGGAGCCGGAGGAGGATCGCAGCAAGCCGATCCAGATCGCCATCGTCGGCCGCCCCAATGTCGGCAAATCGACCCTGCTGAACAGCCTGCTCGGCGAAGAGCGCGTGCTGACCGGCCCGGAGGCCGGCATGACCCGCGACGCCATCGCCGTCGATTGGGAATGGCGTGACCGCCGCTTCAAGCTGGTCGACACCGCCGGCATGCGCCGTCGCGCCCGCGTCGACGAGAAGGTCGAGAAGCTGGCGGTCGCCGACAGCCTGCGCGTCATCCGCATGGCGAATGTCGTGGTGCTGGTGGTCGATGCCGGCGCCATCCTGGACAAGCAGGACCTGACCATCGCCCGTCTGGTGATCTCCGAAGGCCGCGCCCTGGTGATCGCCATCAACAAGTGGGACGCGGTGGACGACCGCGCCATGGCGTTGCGTCAGGTCGAGGACAAACTGGAGGCGACGCTCGGCTACATCAAGGGCGTGAAGGTCGTCACCATCTCGGCGCTGAAGGGCCACAAGCTCGACACGCTGCTGGACGGGGTGCTGGAAACCTACACCGTCTGGAACCGCCGCATCCCGACCGCGCAGCTGAACCGCTGGATCGAGGGCGTCCTGGAGCATCATCCGCCACCCCTGGTGGAAGGCCGCCGGGTCAAGATCCGCTACGTCACCCAGGTGAAGACCCGCCCGCCGACCTTCGCCCTGTTCGTCAACAAGCCGTTGGACTTGCCGGAAAGCTACCAGCGCTATCTGACCACCCACCTGCGCGAGAGCTTCGACATGCCCGGCGTGCCGGTGCGGCTGCTGCTGCGCAAGGGCAAGAATCCGTACGCGGAGGATTGAGCGGGGGAGGGGTATCGGCTGACGGTGCCCCCATCCTCCCCATGCTTTGCATGGGTCCCCTCCTTCCCCCGCTTCGCAAGGGAAGGCGATCTTCTCCATAAGGCACGTGATCCCCTCCCCCGCCCAGCGGGGGAGGGTTAGGGTGGGGGTCTAACTCCGCATGGCATCATCTGACGGCGGCTCCCACCCCTCCGGCGCCATCCTGAATCCGGTGAACTCGAAGGCCGGTGCCACGGTGCAGCTCACCAGTGACCAGTCGCCGAGGCTTCGCGCCGCCTGCCACGCGCCGACCTGTACCACCGCCTGCGGCCGCTCGCCGCCTTCGATGTCCATGCCCAGCCGGCAGCGCTCGACCGCACCGCCTTCCTCATAGACCGACAGCTCCAGCGGTGCCCCGCCATGCCAGAGCCAGATCTCCACGGCATCCACCGTATGCCAGTGCGACCGCTCCCCAGCCCGCAGTAGAAAGTAGATCGCGGTGACCGCCCCGCGCCGGCCATCCGCCGGCGCCCGGTAGGTCTCGGCGTAGCAGCCGCCTTCCGGATGCGGCTGCAGACCCAGCAACTCGATCATCCGCTCGGCGGTCATTGCGTGGCCGGTCATCGGACGCTCCGCGCCGCCATGCCGAGCCCCTCGCGCAGTTCCGGCATCAGAACTGCTCCCAGCATGGCGATCACCGGCAGCACGGCATAGTCGCCGCGCGCCGCCGCGTCGATCAGGTCGCGGGTGCTGTGCAGTTCGATCCGCATGTCTTCGAGGTCGCCGTTGTCAGGCTCCGCCACCTTGCGGGCGCCCTTGGCGTGGAACATGTGGCAGGTGCTGCCCTTCGAGTTGGCTCCGACCACGAAACCGCCCAGCGCCGTCCAATCGTCGGCGGCATAGCCGGTCTCCTCCAGCAGCTCGCGCCTGGCGGCGGCCAGCGGGTCCTCGCCGGGGTCGATGGCGCCGGCCGGGAAGGTCAGGCTGACGCGCCGGGCACCATGCTTGTAGGTGCGCAGCATCACCACCCGGCCATCCGCGGTCTCGACATACATCAGCGCGAAGTCAGGCTGGTCGAGTTGATAGAAATTCTCGACCGTCCGCCCGTCCGGCAACTGGACGGTCTCCGCCCGCACCTTCAGATAGGGGCTGGCGTCCAGCAGGTCGCGGCTGCCCAGCACCTCCCAAGGCTTCTGTTCGTCGCTCATGCGGCGTTTCCATAGGGAGGCTGAGTGTAGCCGGCGGGGGAAAGCGTGAAGATCTCGCAGCCATCCTCGGTGATGCCGATCTGGTGCTCGAACTGCGCCGACAGCGAGCGGTCGCGTGTGACCGTGGTCCAGCCGTCGGACAGGATCTTCACCTCGTGCCGGCCGGCGTTGATCATCGGCTCTACCGTGAAGACCATGCCGGGGCGCAGCTCCACGCCGGTGCCGGGCTTGCCGAAATGGTCCACATGCGGCGCGTCGTGGAAGACCTGCCCGATGCCGTGCCCGCCGAAGTCGCGGACGACGGAACAGCGCGCAGCTTCCGCCATGGTCTGGATGGCATGGCCGATGTCGCCCAGATGGTTGCCGGGCTTGGCCTGGGCGATGCCGGCCATCATGCAGCGATAGGTCAGGTCGACCAGCTTGCGCGCCTTGACGCCGATCTTCTCGCCGACGAAGTACATGCGGCTGCTGTCGCCATACCAGCCGTCCAGGATCACGGTGACGTCGATGTTGACGATGTCGCCTTCGACAAGCTTCTTGTCGTCGCTGGGGATGCCATGGTTGACGATATGGTTGGGCGAGATGCAGCTGCAGGCCGGATAGCCATGATAGCCGAGCGTCGCCGGAATGCCGCCCCGGTCGCGCTGGAACTCCTCGATCAGCTTGTCGAGCCGGCCGGTGCTGACGCCCGGCACCACGAAGGGCGTAATGTAATCCAGCGTCTCGGCGGCCAGCCGACCGGCCTTCCGCAGCGCCGCAAAGCCTTCCGGGCCATGCAGGACGATTCGCTTGCCTTCCTTGTCCATCAGACCGTCATCCGTCACGTAAATCCTCTTTTCCTCTTCGAAACCCTTCTCCCGCCCCGGGGAGATGGACCTGCTTAAAACCGCGCAACAAGCTATCATGCCCCCGGTCTGAAAAAAGCCCCTGCATTCCACCCCTGCAAGCGTAGGATTCGGCGGAACGGCTTGCTATATGTGGCGGGCCTTATCCCCATCGGACTACCAGACCTTTGGCGAAGCCCACCACCCGATATGTCTGCCAAGCTTGCGGCGCCTCCTTCCCCAAATGGGCGGGCAAGTGCGACGGCTGCGGCGAATGGAACAGCCTCGTCGAAGAGGCCGCACCCGACAGTGCGCCGAAGGGGCTCGGGCCGGCTCGTGGACGCCGCATCGACTTCGTCGGCCTGCACGGCTCCAGCGAGGCGCCGCCCCGCCGCATGACCGGCATCGCCGAATTCGACCGCGTCTGCGGCGGCGGACTGGTCCCCGGCTCGGCCATCCTGATCGGCGGCGACCCCGGCATCGGCAAATCGACCCTTCTGCTCCAGGCGATGGCCCGGCTGTCGCAGGACCACCGCTGCGCCTATGTCTCGGGCGAGGAGGCGGTCGATCAGGTCCGCCTGCGCGCCCAGCGCCTGGGCTGTGCATCGGCTCCGGTGGATCTGGCCTCGGCCACCAGTGTGCGCGACATCGTCGCTTCGCTGGACGACGCCAAGGGTCCGGAGGTGATCGTCATCGATTCGATCCAGACCATGTATATGGACAATCTGGACAGCGCACCGGGCACCGTCGCCCAGGTCCGCGCCAGCGCGCAGGAGCTGATCCGGGTCGCCAAGCGGCGCGGCGTCGTCCTGCTGCTGGTCGGCCACGTCACCAAGGAAGGCATGATCGCCGGTCCCCGCGTGCTGGAGCACATGGTGGACACCGTCCTCTATTTCGAAGGCGAGCGCGGTCATCAGTTCCGCATCCTGCGCGCGGTGAAGAACCGCTTCGGCCCGACCGACGAGATCGGCGTGTTCGAGATGGGCGACGGCGGGCTGGGCGAGGTCGCCAACCCGTCCGCCCTGTTCCTGGCCGAGCGCCGCGGCGACGTGTCGGGGGCCGCCGTCTTCGCCGGGATGGAGGGCACCCGCCCCGTCCTGGTCGAGGTGCAGGCCCTGGTCGCCCCGTCGCCGCTCGGCACGCCGCGCCGCGCGGTGGTCGGCTGGGACTCGGCCCGCCTTGCCATGGTGCTGGCGGTGCTGGAGGCGCGTTGCGGCGTTCAGATCGGCGCCAACGACGTCTATCTGAATGTGGCCGGCGGACTGCGCATCACCGAACCGGCCGCCGATCTCGCGGTGGCCGCCGCACTCGTGTCGTCGCTGACCGGGGAGCCGGTTCCGGCCGACGCCGTGGTGTTCGGCGAGATCGGCCTGTCCGGCGAGGTCCGCGCCGTCGGCCAGAGCGACACGAGGCTGAAGGAGGCGGCGAAGCTCGGCTTCACCTCCGCCATCTTCCCGGCGCGGCGCACCGGCAAGAAGGGCAGCCGCGGCGACAACGGCTTGAAGACCGTGGAACTCCAGCAGCTGGGCGAGCTGATGCCGCTGTTCCAGTCGCAGGGTTCCACCGGCAGGCCGCCTTCACGACGCGGCCATGACGACAACGACACGCGCCGCTGGCGCGACGACGAATTCATCTGACGCCACCCCTCGATCGGCATTTCAATTATCGGCACAGGGCAATGGACAACCTTCCCGTCAATCCGGTGGACATCGTCGTCATCGCCGTCCTGCTTCTGTCGGCGCTGCTCGCCTTCAGCCGCGGCATGGTGGCCGAAGTGGTGTCGGTCGCCGCCTGGGCCGGCGCTGCGGTGATCACGCTCTACGCGCTGCCCCATGTCCTTCCCTACGCGCAGATCTATATCCGGTTCGAGATGCTGGCCTACGCCGCTTCCGCGGTCGGGGTGTTCATCATCGCGCTGATCGTGCTGTCGCTGCTGGGCCGCAGCCTGTCGCGCGGGGTGCAGGCCTCGGCCCTGTCGGCGCTGGACCGCACGCTGGGATTCGTCTTCGGTCTGGTGAAGGGCGGGGTGCTGGTATCGATCGCCTACCTGTTCTTCCTGTGGCTGGTGCCAAACCCGGCCGAACAGCCGGTCTGGCTGCAGGGGGCGAAGACCCGTCCCTTCCTGGCGATGGGGGCGGAGACGCTCTACGGCTTCGTTCCGGAGAACCTGCGCAGGGAAGGGCTCGGCCAGATGGACATGGCGCGCGACCGCGCACGTCAGGCGATGGAAGCCAAGCAGGCGCTCGACCGCCTGTCGACGCCGGTACCCAGCCCCGCGAAGACCGGGGGTGCACCGGCACCCGATACCGGTTATAAGGACCGCGACCGCGCCGACCTTGAAAGGCTGATGCAGAACAACGCCCGCTGAGCTTGACCGCTCGGTTTCGGCGCTATCGACGTTTGTGGACCGTTTTCTCGTTGCATGTGCTGACGCGCGCCGACGGCGCCTCTTGGACGAAGGACTTCTGGTGATGCTGACGACGCATCCGTTCGACGACGACAAGCTGCGCGAAGAGTGCGGCGTGTTCGGCATCTACGGCAACCCGCAGGCGGGCGCCATCACGGCGCTGGGCCTGCATGCCCTGCAGCACCGCGGGCAGGAGGCGGCGGGCATCGTCAGCTTCGACGGCGCCCGTTTCCATCTGCAGCACACGCTGGGCCTGGTCGGCGACCATTTCAGCTCCGAGGCGATCATCGCCAAGCTGAAGGGCGCCAGCGCCATCGGCCATGTGCGCTACGCCACCACCGGCGACACCTCGATCCGCAACGTCCAGCCGCTGTATGCCGATTTCGAGTTCGGCGGCTTCGCGCTGGCCCACAACGGCAACCTGACCAACGCGCAGACCCTGCGCCGCCAGCTGGTCCGCCGCGGCTGCCTGTTCCAGTCCTCCACCGACACCGAGGTGATCGTCCATCTGATGGCGACCGCTCGCGGCGGCTCGCCGGTGGATCGCCTGATCGAGGCGGTCCGGCAGGTCGAGGGCGCCTTCTCTTTGGTCGCGCTGACCTCCAAGGAGGTGATCGGCGTGCGTGACGCTCTCGGCGTCCGTCCGCTGGTGCTGGGCCGGTTGGGCGACACCCACATCCTGGCGAGCGAGACCTGCGCCTTCGACATCGTCGGTGCCGAATATGTCCGCGACGTCGAACCGGGCGAGATGATCGTCATCGATGCCAGCGGCGTCCACAGCCTGCGTCCGTTCCAGCCGCAGCAGCGCCGCCTGTGCATCTTCGAGTACATCTATTTCGCCCGTCCGGACAGCGTGATGGAGGGCACCTCCGTCTATGAGGCGCGCCAGCGCATCGGCCGTGAACTGGCCCGCGAGGCCGGTGTCCCCGCCGACGTGATCGTGCCGGTCCCCGACAGCGGCGTGCCTGCGGCGCTGGGCTATGCCCAGGAAGCCGGCGTGCCCTTCGACCTCGGCATCATCCGCAACCACTATGTCGGCCGCACCTTCATCGAGCCGACCGACCAGATCCGCCATCTGGGCGTGAAGCTGAAGCACAACGCCAACCGCGCGATGATCGAAGGCAAGCGCGTCGTGCTGGTGGACGACTCGATCGTCCGCGGCACCACGTCGAAGAAGATCGTCGAGATGGTGCGTGCCGCCGGTGCCGCCGAGGTGCACATGCGCATCTCCAGCCCGCCGACCTCGCACCCCTGCTTCTATGGCATCGACACGCCGGAGCAGGGCAAGCTGCTGGCCCACCGCATGACGGTGGAGCAGATGCGCGAGTTCATCCAGGCCGACAGCCTCGCCTTCATCTCGCTCGACGGCCTCTATCGGGCGATGGGCGAGGAGAAGCGCGATCCGGCCAACCTCGGATATTGCGACGCCTGCTTCACCGGCGACTATCCGATCCCGCTGACCGACGCGCTGGAAAATCCGCCCGTCGAGGCGAACGTCGCCGTCCGCGCTTGATTTCGCACCCTCTCCCACCTCGGGAGAGGGTTTTTCTTATGTAAACGAACAAAAACCCAGGAAACGAGTCTCCACCATGTCCCGTCTCTCCGGCCGCATCGCCCTCGTCACCGGCGCATCGCGCGGCATCGGCGCCGCCGTCGCCAAGCGCTTTGCCGCCGAAGGCGCCCATCTGGTCCTGGTCGCCCGCACCGTCGGCGGGCTGGAGGAGACCGACGACGCCATCCAGAAGATCTCCGGCCAGTCGGCGACCCTGGTGCCGATGGACCTGCGCGACTACGACAAAATCGACCAGCTCGGCCACGCGCTGTATGAGCGATTCGGCAAGCTGGACGTGGTCGTCGGCAATGCCGGCGCGCTGGAGGCGCTGGGCCCGGTCGCACAATATGATCCCAAGCTGTGGTCGCGGGTGATGGACCTGAACGTGACGGCGAACTATCGCCTGATCCGCTCGATGGATCCGCTGCTGCGCGCATCCGGTACGGGGCGCGCCATCTTCGTCACCTCGGCCGCCGCCAAGGCCCCGCAGCATTACTGGATGCCCTACGGCGCCAGCAAGGCAGCGCTGGAGATGATCGTGAAGACCTATGCGATGGAGGTGGCCAGTTCCACGGTGCGCGTCAACCTGATCGATCCGGGCGTGGTCGCGACCAAACTGCGCACCCAGGCCTTCCCCGGCGAGGATCCGAAGAAGATCACCCAGCCGGATCAGGTGACCGAGCGATTCGTGGAGCTGGCCGAGGCCGGCTGCACGAAGCACGGCGAACTGGTTCTGGCGCAGTAACCGGGCTCCGACTCGTCGTCGCATACCACCTTCCTCCCGAACCTTCCCCGTGGCCGGCAGACACCAGGCGGGGAAGGGCGGTGGAAGTGGAGCCGCGGCCTTTGAACTTGCCGCCTTTACAGGGTGAAGATCGCCAGCAGAACCAGCACCGCGATGACGCCGGCGATGCTGTACTTCATGAATTTGGTGAAGGCGATCCAGGTCGCCTGATGGGTACGTACGGTCTCTTCACTGACCGGGTTGGGACTCACGGCCGCCATATCGATCAACCCTCCAACAGTTTCTTTTGCCCGCAATTCTGACGCAGGCGTACGGAAACGCAACAGATTCCGAGCGGAACCGTCAACTATGCCGGAAGGGTAGGGGCCGGAAGAGAGAGCCCGCCTACAGAGGCGGGTTGAGAACGGTCGCCAGTTCCGGCACCGGGCCGTCGATCCGCACCAGATCGCCGTCGACACGGGCGCGTCCCTCCGCGATCAGGCGGACGGCGTGGGGATAGAGCTTGTGCTCCGCCTCCAGCACGCGGTCGGCCAGACGCTGGGCGTCATCGCCGGGCAGGACCGGAACTGCGGCCTGCGCGATGATCGGACCATCGTCCATCGCCGGACGGACATGATGGACCGTGCAGCCATGGAAACGGACGCCGGTGACCAGCGCCCGCTCATGGGTGTCCAGGCCCTTGAAGGAGGGCAGCAGAGACGGGTGGATGTTGATGAGCGCATCCTGCCAGCGCCCGACGAACCAGGGCGACAGCAACCGCATGAAGCCGGCGAGGCAGACCAGCTCGACGCCGGCCTCCCGCAGCCGGGCATCCATCGCCGCCTCGAAGGCCGGCTTGTCGCCGGGATAGTCGCGGTGGCTGACCACCGCGGTGGCGATTCCGGCCGCGGCGGCACGCTCAAGGCCGAAGGCATCGGCCTTGTTGGACAACACCAGCGCGATCTCGGCCGGGAAATCCGGCGCGGCGCAGGCGTCGATCAACGCCTGCAGATTGCTGCCGCGCCCCGAGATCAGGACGCCGAGCTTCAACTTGCTCATCTAAAATATCCTTGGGCGTCCCTTACGCGGTCCAGGCCGCGTCCATGCCGTTGACGGTCACGCGGGCGTCGCCGTCCTTCAGGGCGGTGACGGTGCCGACGGTGTAGACCGTCTCGCCGAGCTCACGCAGGATGTCGATGGCCTCGTCCGCTTTGTCGGCCGGAACCACGACGACCATGCCGAGACCGACGTTGAAGGTGCGCGCCATCTCGTACGGGGCGATGCCGCCGGTCTTCATCAGCCAGGAGAAGACGGGGGGCAGCGCCCAGGTCGAGGCGTCGAGCACGACACCCAGCCCGTCGGGCAAGACGCGCGGAATGTTCTCGATCAGGCCGCCGCCGGTGATGTGGGCCATGGCACGGACCGTGCCGGCGCGCACCGCCTTCAGCGTGCTCTTCACATAGATGCGGGTCGGCGTCAGCAGGGCCTCGCCCAGCGACTTCGACTCGTCCCACGGGCAGGCGGCGTCGTAGCCGAGCCCCGATTTCTCCACCAGCTTGCGCACCAGCGAATAGCCGTTGGAATGCACGCCGGTGGACGCGAGGCCGAGAACCACGTCGCCCGCCTGGACGGTGGAACCGGTCAGCGCGTGCTGGCGTTCCACAGCACCGACTGAGAAACCGGCGAGGTCGTAATCACCTTCGGAATACATGCCCGGCATCTCGGCGGTCTCGCCGCCGACCAGCGCACAGCCGGCCTGACGGCAGCCTTCGGCGATGCCGGCGACGATGTCGCGTCCGGCGGCCACGTCGAGCTTGCCGGTGGCGTAGTAATCCAGGAACAGCAGCGGCTCCGCGCCCTGGACCACCAGATCGTTGACGCACATGGCGACGAGGTCGATACCGACGGTGTCGTGACGGTTGGCGAGAATCGCCACCTTCAGCTTGGTGCCGACGCCGTCGGTCGTCGCGACCAGGAGCGGATCCTGGTAGCCGGCGGCGCGCAGGTCGAACAGGGCGCCGAAGCCGCCCAGCCCCGCGTCGGAGCCGGAACGCGCGGTGGAGCGGGCAAGGGGCTTGATCGCTTCGACAAGCGCGTTGCCCGCATCGATGTCCACACCGGCCTGCTTGTAGGCGTCGGACATGTTATAGGACTGGGTGCTGATGGTATCCTCGCTTGGGCTGAGCTATATACCGGGCCTTGGGCTCGGGCCGAACATACTCGAATCGGAAGGCTTTGCAATGCTCCACCGCCGCCGCGCGCCGCTCCTCGCCGGTCTTGCTGCCATGTCCACCGCTCTGGTCCTGACCATGACCGGGCCGGCGGGTGCGCAGACCGGTTCCCCGCCGCCGGCCGCCACATCTGCCGCCGCCTCTGCCGCCATGCCGTCCGCCGCCGACCCCTTCGCGGTGTCGGGCGTCCGGGTCGACATCAACGGCAGCAATCCGACCACGGTCCGTGACCAGGCCATCCGCGAGGCGCAGGCCAAGGCCTGGGCGGAGCTCTACCGCCGCCTCGTTCCCGGCGGCACCCCGCCGCGCCTGTCGGACAACGAGATCGCCAGGCTGGTCCAGGGCTTCGAGATCGATGAGGAAAAGGTGTCGGCCAGCCGCTATGTCGGCGCCATCACCGTGCGCTTCCGCCCCAATGCGGTGCGCGATGCGCTCGGCCAGAGCGGCGGCGCCACCCAGTATGTCGAGCCGCCGTCGCGTCCCTTCGTCATCCTGCCGGTGACCCTGACCGAAGGGCGCACCATCCTGTGGCAGGACCGCACCCCCTGGCGCGCAGCGTGGGAGGCGCGGCAGCCCGCCGCGTCCCTGGTGCCGCTGGTGGTGCCGGACGGCGAACTGACCGACGCCCAGGCGATCAGCGGCGAGGACGCCATCGCCGGCAATGCCGAGGCGCTGGGCCGCATTGCCCAGGCCTACAAGGCCGGTGGAGTCGTCGTCGCCCGCACCGATCTGCCGGCCAACGGACCGGATCCGGCGCGCGGCATGACGGTGGACGTCACGCGCTATGGGCTGGACGGCACGCGCGACAATCAGGTCGTGCAGGTGAAGAGCGGCAGCAGCGCCGACGACGTGCTGACCCGCGCGGTCGCCGCGGTCGGCACCCAGCTGGACGAGTCCTGGCGGCGCGAGCACACCACGGCGACCGGTCCGGAGCACAGCACCCTGGTCCGCATTCCGCTGTCGGCGGTGAACGACTGGGTGGAGACGCGCAAGCGCCTTTCCTCCGTCAATGCGGTGACCCGGACCAATCTCATGTCGATCAGCCGCAGCGAGGCGCTGATCACCATGACCCATCGCGGCGATCCCGACCAGCTGGCCCAGGCGCTTGCCCGCCAGGATCTGGGCCTTGCGCGCACGGCCGCGGCCGCTCCCGCCGCATATCCCGGTGCGCCGCTGCCGGTTCCCTCCGCCGACTGGCAGCTGACGCTGCTGCCGCGCGGGTCGGGCGCCGCGTCGGCCGGGGCCGTTCCGTCCTCCGCTTCGCCGGCAGCGTCCCCGATCCAGGCCTCGCCGATGTCGTTGGCGCCGTCTGCGCCGCTCGATGCCGGCGGCACGCTGGGCGCTCCGCCGCGCAATCTGGGAACGCTGCCGGCCAAGAGCGCGCCGTGAGCGTTCCGAACATCATCACCTTCCTGCGCATCGTGGCGGTTCCGGCCGCGATGTACATGATCCTGACCGGCAAGATGGAGTGGGCCTTCGCCCTCTTCGTCGCCGCCGGCCTGTCCGATGCGCTGGACGGCGCCATCGCCCGCATGTTCCGGGCGCGTACGGTGCTGGGCGGCTACCTCGATCCGCTGGCCGACAAGGCGCTGATCGTCGGCGTGTACGTCGCGCTGGCCTGGGTCGGGTCGATCCCGCTGTGGCTGGCGATGATGGTGATCTTCCGCGACATCATGATCATCGGCGGCGTCATCCTGCTGTTCACGCTGAAGGAGACATTGGCGATGCAGCCGCTCTATATCAGCAAGGTGAACACGGTGGTCCAGATCGCGCTTGCCGCCGCGGTGCTGGCGCCGCCGGCGCTGGGCCTGCCGGAAATCCATCTGTACGGGTGGGAGCTGGTCGATGTGCTGGTGTACGCCTGTACGGTGACCACGGTGCTGTCCGGCCTGATGTACGCGCGGCGCGGCGCCCTGCTGTTCAACCGGCTCGGCGGCGTTCCGTGACGTCGGCCAAGCAACTCCGCTTCTGGCTGATCGGGCTCGGACTGTTCGTCCTTGCGCTGTGGCTGCTGGCCGACATGCTGCTGCCCTTCGTGGTGGGGCTGGCCATCGCCTATCTGCTCGACCCGCTTGTCGACCGGCTGGAGCGGGCGCGGCTGCCGCGCTGGCTCGGCACCACGCTGGTGCTGCTGGGATTCCTGCTGGTCCTGGTGCTGATGTCGCTGCTTCTTGTGCCGTTGGTGCAGGGGCAGATCTCGCATCTGCTGGAGGTGCTGCCGACCTACGCCACCCTGGTGAAGGAGCGGCTGATCCCGGCGCTCGACCGTTTCATCCACCGGCTGCCGGCCGACGACGTGGAGCGGCTGCGCGCCGCCGCCGGCAATTATGCCGGCGAGGTGGCGGGGATGGTCGGTCGCATCGTCAGCCGGATCCTGTCCGGTGGCCTCGCAGTGTTCGACATCGTGACCCTGATGTTCATCACGCCCATCGTCGCCTTCTATCTGATGCGCGACTGGGACGTGATGGTGGGAAAGGTCGATTCGTGGCTGCCGCGCCAGCATGCCGATACCGTGCGCGAGCAGGCGCGCGAGGTGAATGTGACTCTGTCCGGCTTCGTGCGCGGGCAGGCGATGGTCTGCCTGGTGCTGGGCGTCTTCTATGCGCTGGCGCTGTCCGCGGCCGGGCTGGATTTCGGGCTGGTGATCGGCCTGATGGCGGGGATTCTGTCCTTCATTCCCTATGTCGGCAGCCTTTTCGGCTTCGTCGCCAGCACCGGGCTTGCCCTGCTGCAGTTCGACGAGCTTTGGCGGGTCGCCATCGTGGTGGGCATCTTCCTGTTCGGGCAGGCGGTGGAGGGCAATGTCCTGACGCCGAAGCTGGTCGGCGACAAGGTGGGGCTGCATGCGGTCTGGGTGATGTTCGCCCTGCTGGCCGGCGGCAGCCTGTTCGGATTCGTCGGCGTGCTGCTGGCGGTTCCGGTGGCTGCGGTGATCGGCGTGTTGACCCGCTTCGCGTTGCGACAGTATCTCTCAAGCCCGTACTACCGCGGCACCGACGCGGAACGCTGATGGGTGTGTCCGCATGAGCTTGCCGGCGCAGATACCGCTCGACCTCGGGCACCGGACGGCGATGGGCTGCGAGGACTTCCTCGTGGCGTCCAGCAATGCCGACGCGGTGGCGTGGCTCGACCGCTGGCCGTCCTGGCCGGCTCCGGCGCTGACCCTGTTCGGACCGGCCGGCTGCGGCAAGACCCATCTGTCCCAGGTCTGGCGCGCCCGCAGCCATGCCGTCATCACCAGGGGCGATATGCTCGACTCGGGTGTGGTGCCGGGGCTGCTGGCGCCCGCAAACGCCGTGGTGGTCGAGGATGCCGATGCGGTGTCCGGCAGGCCCGAGCGGGAAGAGGCGCTGTTCCACCTCTACAATCTCGCCCGCGAGCAGCAGGGCCATCTTCTGCTGCTTTCGCGCAAGGCGCCGTCGCGCTGGCGCACGCGGCTGGCCGACCTGCGGTCCCGCATCAAGGGGGCGCCGGCGGTCGAGGTTCGTCCGCCCGACGACGCGCTGCTCGCCGCCGTGCTGGTGAAGCTGTTCGCCGACCGGCAATTGCGGCCGGGGCTGGAGGTCATCACCTATCTGCTGGCACGGATGGAGCGGTCGCTCGACTTCGCCCGCCGGCTGGTCGCGGCACTGGACCACGCATCGCTCGCGGCCCATCGCGGGGTGACCGTGCCGCTGGCGCGCGAGGTCCTTTCGGAACTGCAACAGACGGAACCACAACGATCCGGTTCCAAAACGACCCGCTGAGAACATCAAGGAAGGGACGAGCATGGATCTGGGTATCGCCGGCCGCCGCGCCATCGTCTGCGCCGCCAGCAAGGGGCTGGGACGCGCCTGCGCCTTCGCGCTGGCACGCGAGGGCGTGCATGTCACCCTGACCGCCCGCAACGCCGATGCGCTGGAGGCGACGGCGGAGGAAATCCGCAAAGCGACCGGCGCCACCGTCACCACCGCTTCCGGCGACATCACGACGGAAGAGGGACGGGCCGCGGCACTCGCCGCCTGTCCGGAGCCGGACATCCTGGTCAACAATGCCGGCGGGCCGCCGCCCGGCGATTTCCACGACTGGGACCGCGAGGACTGGATTCGCGCCCTTGACGCCAACATGCTGGCGCCGATCTTCCTGATCAAGGCGACGGTGGACGGGATGATCGCCCGCCGGTTCGGCCGGATCGTCAACATCACCTCCGCCGCGGTGCGGGCACCGATTCCCATCCTCGGACTGTCGAACGGTGCGCGCAGCGGCCTGACCGGATTCGTCGCCGGACTGTCGCGCCAGACGGTGAAACACAACGTCACCATCAACAATCTGCTGCCCGGCCCGTTCGAGACCGACCGCCTGCGCAAGACAATGGAAGGCGGAGCCAAGGCCGCCGGTCGCAGCATCGACGAAGAGATGGACCTGCGCCGCAAGGGAAACCCCGCCGGCCGATTCGGGGATCCGGAGGAATTCGGGGCCGCCTGCGCCTTCCTCTGTGCTGCGAGTTCCGGTTTCATGACCGGCCAGAACATTCTTCTGGACGGCGGAGCCTACCCGGGCACCATGTAAAGGGGCGGTAGAGGGGCGGAAAAGCCCCCACGTCTCAAGTTTGTCCCTCCAATTCGCATCAAAATCCGCCCATCGTCACAGGCCATTAAGAAACGACCGCGGGAAGGGGGCTTCGGCACCGCTTCCCCGGTCCGCCGGTTCGCAAGCGCGGCGGTGCCGCGGCGACCGGACAACGGCTGAAAAGCCACTGGCACAGGAACGATGAGCATGCAGCAGAGCGTGGCGGCCCCCGCGGTCTACACCGACCTTGGCCGCGTCATGGAAAGCATCACCCGGCGCTTCCTCGACGTGCTTCGGATGGAACTGGCCCGGATCGGTGTGACCGACCTCAGCCCGACCCAGGCCCTGATGCTGCTGCACATCGGAACCGAGGAACTGTCGGTCCGCGATCTGCTGGAGCGCGGTTATTACCTGGGGTCCAACGCCTCCTACAATCTGAAGCATCTGGTGGAAGCCGGTTATGTCGACCGCAGCCCGTCCCTGCGCGACCGGCGGGCCGCGCGGCTCAAGCTGTCGGAACAGGGGCTGGCCACCTGCGAGGGGCTGAAGAAGCTGGAAGCGACGCGGGCCGACAGCCTGCTGCGCAGCGACAGCGACGGCGCCGATTTCGAAACCACCTACCGCACCCTGCGGCGGCTGGAGCGCGCCTGGACCGACCTGATCCGCTACGACGACGCCGATCCAGCCTGAGCTCCAACCCGAAATTATCGAACGTCCGACACGTAATCTTATACCCACCTACCCGTTCGATCTGTGTCCGAGAAGGAACACCCGCGCCCATAACAGGAACATAGGCAGAACTGCGCGGTTGCCGTTCCGTGTCCGTTCTGGTAGCTATACCGGAACAAGACACGAACAATGGAGGTTGGCATGTCGGTTCTGGCTTTCCTGCGTGAATGCATGACCCTCGCCCTGTTCCTCGCCGTGCTCTATGGCTGGGCAACGGTCGGGCCGATTCTGATCGGCTGAGCGGGCCTATGGCGTCGGGGCGACAGCCCTGTCGGAAGAGGTCTCCGAACGAGGGATGCCGCGTCGGTATTATATCCGAAATCCCAGCCCACCCCGGCCGGCACAGCGCTTACATCGTGAACACGCGGAACCGTTCCTGGCCCGACAGAGAAGCCGAAAGGGGAACGGTTCCGCGAACGCCGACAACGCGTGGGGATTGGGACGGATGCGGAATTTCTTTCGGAAGCGTCGTTCGGCCGCTGTGGCGGACGAACGGATGCCGGCGGCTGGCGGTGCAGGTCTCGGCGGCAGCGGCCTTGGCGGCAGCGGACTGGGTGGCGGCCTTGCTGGCAATGGCCCCACCGGCAACGGTATGGGCATGAGCGGACCCGGTATGGCGGGGCCGGGGATCTCAGGCCCTGGTCCCGCCGCCGGCAACTTCCCCAATGCTCCCGGGTTCTCCCGGCCCGGCGGGGCGCTCCTGCGTCCGGTCGACGGGGGGCAGGGCCGGGGCGGGTTCGAGGCGATGCGCGGTCCCGCAGCACCGCGTCAGCCCGACATCATTGACAACGACGCCACCAGCGACCGCCGCGGCCACATGTTCCCGCAGCCCGGCGGGCGCGAGGCGGAGAGCGAGCACGACCTGCCGCGCTTCACCATGTCGGTCAACGGCGGCTATCGCGGCGGCATGGGCGCCAACGCGCCCGCCATGCTGAAGGGCCTGACGCCGGAGCTGAACGGTCTGCTGCGCGAAGCCTTCACCCCGACGCGGCCGAAGCAGCAGCTGAACGGCCTGTTCATCGGCCGCAACGACACCTTGCGCCGCATCATCTCGGCGATCGAGGAGGAGCGGGCGCACGTCATCCTTTATGGCGACCGCGGCCGCGGCAAGACCTCCGTCGCCAATGCGATCGAGAAGATCGCCGGGCAGGCCGGCTATCTGTCGCTGAAGCTGACCTGCAGCGGCGAACTGAGCTTCGAGGACATCTTCAGGCACTTCCTGAAGAAGATCCCCTCCACTTATTACCGCTCCGCGCTCGACAACCCGTTCGCGGCCCGGCGCAACTTCGCCAGCCTGAACGAGCTGCTGCCGGACGGTACCTTCAGCGTCACCGAACTGAACGAGGTGCTGGCGGGCATCCACGCCACCCATGTGCTGCTGATCCTGGACGAGTACGACCGCGTTCTCGACGAGGATTTCCGCAACAAGTTGGCGGAGCTGTTCAAGAACCTCACCGACAGCTCGATCCCCGTCACGCTGCTGGTGGTCGGCGTCGCCGAGAATCTGGACCAGCTGCTGGGCAAGCATCCGTCGATCCAGCGGTCGCTGGTGCCGGTGCATCTGCCGTTGATGACCGATCAGGAGATCGGCCGGCTGATCCAGGCCGGCGCCCAGAATGCCGGCATCGAGTTCGCGCCCGACGTGGTGCGGCGGATCGCCGAATTCGTGCGCGGGCTGCCTTATTACGCGCAGCTTCTCGGCCTGCATGCGGCGCGCAGTGCTGTCAGCCGCGGCAGCAAGCTGGTGGAGCGGCCGGATCTGGCCTATGCCGTCGCCCGCTGTCTGCAGGAGGCCGAGCGCGGCATCGTCGAGAGCTATGCCCGCGCGCTGGCCGCCGACCGCCGCGCGGAGCTGGAGGATGCGCTGCTGGCGGCCGCCCTGTGCCCGGCGGATGCCTATGGCGTGTTCGACCCCAATGATCTGGCGGGCGACAGCGGCGAGTTGCCGAGTGCCGCGACGCTGGACCTGCTGAAACGCCTGACCCGCGAGGACCATGGCGGCGTCCTGGCCCCGATGGTGGAGCCGGGCCTGGAACGGTACCGCTTCCGCAATCAGATGATGCGCCAGTACGTCCTGATGCGTCAGGCGAGCGAGCGCGGCCAGATCTGATCCATCCCCGATCAGGCCGTCCTTCGGCCCTTCCCCGGCGACGGGGGAGGGCCACTCTTTATCAGGGGAGCCCCGTTACAGATACGCCGCGCGGCGTTGGCCTGTGGCCTTCTGCCACGACCATTCGACGACCGCGCTCATCAGCCGCTCCAGCCCGGGCTTCACCTCGGCCGCCAGATCGGGGCGGAAGCGGTAGGGAGCATCTTCGTCCATGTAGGTCGACTGGGTCAGCTCCAACTGGATGGCGTGGATGTTCTCTTCCGGCTTGCCATAGCTGCGGATGATGTAGCCGCCGCGCATGCGGCCGTTCAATGCGGCGGAGTAACGTTCCGATGCCGAAAGGACGTTCATCAGACGGGCGACCAGCGGCTGTGCGGCGCTGCTGCCGTCGCCGGTGCCCAGGTTGAAGTCGGGCAGGGTGCCGTCGAAGAAGCGCGGAACCCGGCTGCGTACGGAATGGGCGTCGAACAGGACCGCGACCCCGAACCGGTCGCGCAGAGCCCGCAACTCGCTGTGCAACTGGTCGTGATAGGGGCGCCAGTAGGCGCCGACCCGCCGTTCGATCTCCGCCCGATCGGGCTCCTGCCCGGCTTGGTAGATGGGTGCGTGATCGAAGGTGGTGAGCGGACAGATCTCCGTTGGATCGAGCCCGGGCTGGGCGACGAGACCGTCGGGATCGCGGTTCAGATCCACCACGAAGCGCGAACAGAGCGCCGTAAGAAAACCGATTCCGAGCGCCGGGGCGAAATGATACAACCGGTCAAGGTGCCGGTCGACGTCGGGCTGTGCCAGCCCGTGTTCCGTCATTGTCGCGGCGATGTCCGGCGGAACCATGGTCCCGACATGCGGAATGCTGAGCAGGACCGGCGTTTCGCCAGGCTGGAAGCGGAAGGTTTCCATGGCTCGTCTCGTTACAGGAACGGCTGGCTCAGGGCTGTGTGCAGTGCGGCAGGGACAGCCGGTGGACTATGGAGCGCACTGCCGTATTCCGTCAAACACATTGCGTTTTTTTGAAACTTGCAGTGATGCCGCACAAAGTGATGCCGCACCTGTTGAATCCGCACAAGGAGACCCTGTCCTTCCGGACCGCATTCCCTACAAAGGCACACCGAATTGGCCGTTGACCGGAGGCCCGACTTGCCGGACACTCCCGCGCATTCGGCGACCGCCCGGCAGAAGGCGGCGCCCAGCACCGGATCAAGCTGTCCCCCGGCGACCGGACCAAAGACTTCCAAAACACACGGCGCCCCGATTTCGCAGCCCCGGTGACGAAGCAACGCAGCAGGGGAGAAGCGACCATGAACTCCGCCACCCGTCTTGGCGCGGCCATGCCCGGCCGGCGCCAGATATTGTTGCCGCTCGCGCTGGCACCCGTCGCCGGCTGGGCGGTGTGGGCCGCCGGTACAGCCGATGCGCCCAGCCACCCCGCCGGCCCCTTCCACCTGCCGCTGGACGAAACCACGGCGCTGTGGCGCGACCTTGGCGCGGTCCGGCTGGGGGGCTTGGCCGGCGATCCGCAGTTTCCGGTCAAGGTGTCCGCTCTGGACGGCCGTACCGTTACCATCCGCGGCTTCATGGTTCCGTTGACCGGCGGCACCACCCACAACCGCTTCATCCTGTCGGCGAACCCGATGGGCTGTCCCGCCTGCGAAAGCCCCGGTCCGGCCGGCATGATGCATGTCCACTCCTCCATCGCGCTGTCCGCCACGCGCGAGCCGGTGACCCTCACCGGAACCCTGCGCCTGCGTCCGCAGGAAGGGCTGTTCTACCGGTTGGATCGCGCCGAACAGCGCTGGGCCTGACCGGCATCGACGCGTCACCGCCGGTGCGGCGGTGACCGCCGCGACCGGGCTGCGCTTGGCTTCGGCGTCGGCCATGGCGGCGGCGCTGCTGCTGTATGGCGGCGTCAGCGTTCCGGCGCCGCCGTCCCTGCGCTGGGGCGAGGTCACGATCGGCCTGCTGATCCTGCTGTCCATCGGCTGGAGGCGGCCCTTGATGGTGGCGACCGGGCACGCCCTGCGCGACTCGGGTGATGCGGCCTGGATGGCGGTTGCGGTCGCGGCGTTGGGCTGGCTGCTGTGGGTGCCGCTGCTGCGCGGGGCGGCGCTGGGCTGGGAAGCGGCGGATATCCTGCGCGACGTGGTGCCGCTGTTCTATTTGTTCCTGCCCGTGCTGCTGGTTCCCGCATTGCGGCGCGCCGGAGCCTGGGGTGTGCGCCTTCTGGCTGGCGGACTGGCGCTTGCAGGGCTGCTGCTGGCCTTGCGTTGGTGGAAGCAGGCGGATTGGGGCTTCGGTGCCGTCGGCACGCGGGCGATGGCGGACGGCGGCGCCTATCTGCTGAATGCCCCATCGGTGCTGTTCGCTGCGGTGGCGTTGCCGGCGCTGGCGCTTTCGTTGGTGGCGGTCGGGGGATCGTTCAGGCGGTGGATCGCGGCGTTCGCCTGCGCCGCCGGGGGAGCGCTCTGCCTCGGCGCACTGGCGGGAGCGGTCCACCGCACCGCCCTGGGATTGGCCGCGCTGTCTCTGACGGTGGTGGCCCTGTGGTGGGTGCGGCGGCGCCCCTGGCTGGCGGTGCCGCTGCTGCTGGCAGCCGGCTTCGTCGTCTTGCCCGCCGGGGATGCGCTGGTCGGCGCCTGGCAACAGGTGGCGGAGAAGACCCGGCTGACCGGGGCCAACACGCGTTGGGAGGAAGCGGCGGCGGTGATCGACCATGCCGTCTCGTCGCCCTGGGCCCTGCTGTTCGGCGATGGATGGGGAGCGCGCATCGCGAATCCGGCCGTCGGCGGATGGCGGGTCAGCTACACCCACACGCTGGTCAGCTACAGCCTGTTGAAGACCGGGCTTCTGGGCATGGTGGCGCTTGGAGCCTATCTGTGCGCCCTGGTTCGTCCCTGGCGCCGCCTGCTGGCGGAGGACCCTCCGCTGGCCATGGCGGTGGTGCCGCCGCTGCTCATGGCGCTCTGCCTCCACACCAGCTTCAAGTATCTCGACACCGGCGTCATCCTGTCGCTGATGCTTTTGGGGTCCGAACTCAGGAAAGGGTTGTCCAAGCCCTAGAGCGCAAGCATACTTTCGCGTGCAATTCAGGCTTTGGTGCACTGTGACGCTCGGCATACCTTCCATTCTGTTCGTGAATCGGGTGTTCCCGCCGGACCGCGGGGCGACCGGGCGTTGCCTCCGTGATCTGGCAACCCGCATGGCGGATGCGGGCTGGCGGGTCACGGTGGTCATGGACGGTCCCGAGTCGCCGGTCGATGCGCCGGCCGGCATCGCGCTCCACCGGACCGGCGGCAGTGTCCCGGAGGGGGAGCGGCCGGACGCCCGTGCGTATATCGAGTCGCTGTGCCGTCTGACCGGCCTCGCCCTGCGCCTGCCGCGCCACGACGTGGTGGTGACGATGACCGACCCGCCGATGCTGGCGCTCGCCGGGCCGATGCTGGCGGCACGCCATCGTGCGGTATCGCTGCACTGGTGCCAGGATCTCTATCCCGATTTGCTGCCGGTACTGGGGGTGCGGATGCCGTCGATGCTCCGCCGCCTTGCCGAACGGGGCATGGCCCGGTCCCTCCGCCGTCAGGACGGTGTGATCGCGATCGGACGCTGCATGCGCGACCGGATCGCAGCCATGGGCGTGAAGGGGGAGCGGCTGAGCCTTCTGCCCAACTGGCCCGATCCCGCCATCCGCCCTCTGCCCAAGGAGGGGGGCGGGTTCCGCGGTTCGCTGGGGGTGGTGGAGGGGAAAAGACGTTTTCTGGTCGCCTATTCCGGCACGCTCGGCCTCGCCCACCCGATGGACGGCGTGCTGGAGGCGGCGGCGCGGCTGCAGGACAGCGACCCTGGTGTTCTGTTCCTGCTGACCGGGGAAGGGCGTGGATTCGCGGCGGTGGAGGGGGAGGCGCGGCGCCGTGGCCTGCGCAACCTGCGGCGCATGCCCTGGCAGCCGGCCGACCGGCTGGCGGAGAGCCTGTCGGCCGCCGACCTGCATCTCGTGACGATGCACCCGGCGGCGGAAGGCATGCTGGTGCCGAGCAAGCTGGCCGGCGTCCAGGCGGCTGGCCGCCCCTGCCTGTTCCTGGGGCCGCGGGGGAGCGAGGCCGCCGGCCGGGTCGACGGCTGCGGACTCGTCATCGATCCGTTCGACGGTGCCGCCATCGCCGATGCGGTCCGGTCCTATGCCGCCGATCCGGTGCGTTGCGCGGCGGAAGGCGCCCACGCCGCCAGTCAATCCGCGGTCTGGACGGCCGATCGAGCCGCCACTGCTTTCGCCGCGATTGCCGAAGGGCTGCTGCCGGCGCGGCGGATCTCCCGGCCAATGATCTCCCGGCCCACGATGGCAAGGCCGTTGCCCCATGCCTGACGGCGCGCTGGCCCAACCCGATGCCATGACGCTGCGGCTCCCCGCGACGGGTGGGGAGGCCGATCTCCGCCGCTTTGTTCGACTGCTGCGGCAGGGCTGGCGCTGGCTGCTGGCCGGTGGGTTCGGCGGCATCGCGCTTGCGGTCTGCACCCTGTGGCTGGTTACGCCGGCCTATACGGCGGCGATGGTGATCGGCCCGACGGCCCGGGTCGGTTCCGCCGCCATGGGCGCGCGCGTGCCCATGCTGAGCGGACGCGATTCCGCCGCGATGGCCGAACCTGGGGCCGGCGACGAATCGCTGTCGGACTTCGCCCGCTATCTGGAACTGTTCGGTTCCGGCCCGGTGGCCGAACAGCTGGCGCGCGATTCCAGGCTGCTGCAGGCCCTGTTCCCGGACCGCTGGGATGCGGAGACGCAACGCTGGCGCATGCCCTCCGGAATGGTTCCGGCGGTGAAGCGCGCATTTCTGGCTCTGGTCGGCCGGCAGGATTGGCTGGAACCGGACGGGGAACGGGTGGCGCGGGCCCTGCGCGACCGTCTGGTGATCGACATGCTGCGGTCGGGTCCGATGCGGCGGATCACGTTGCGCCATTCCGACCGTGCGACGGCGCTCGACCTGCTGGGCCGAGTCGCTGCGGCCACCGACGCCCATTTGCGGGCGGAGGCGGCACGGCGTAGCGCCGCCCAGATCGCCCACATCAAGGACCGGCTGGGTGCCGTCACCGTGGCCGAGCACCGGCAGGCGCTGAGCGACCTGCTGCTGGATCAGGAGCGCGTGGCGATGATGATCGGGGTCGATCTGCCCTTTGCCGCCGACATGATCCAGCCGCCCGGCGCCGCTGCCCTGCCGGACTGGCCGAACCCGGCGGTGGTGGTGCCGCTGGCGGGGGTGGCCGGATTGATCGCTGCCTGCTTCTGCCTCTCCGCCAGCCACGCCTTGCGGGATGGGTGGGCGGGGGAGGCGGCGCGATGACACCGATCCCAGTCTCCGTCGTTGTGATGACCCGCAACGAGGTCGCGAACATCGTTCCCTGCCTTGCGGCGCTGACCGGCTTCGCCGAGTGCTTCGTCGTCGACAGCGGCAGCGACGATGGCACGCCGGAAGTAGCCCGATCCCTCGGCGCACGGGTGGTGCCCTTCCGCTGGAACGGCCGCTATCCCAAGAAGAAGCAATGGTGTCTGGACAGTCTGCCGCTGGTCCATGACTGGGTGCTGTTCGTCGATGCGGACGAACGGCCGACCGCGGCGCTGGTGGATGAGATCGCCGGTCTGATGGCCGGCGGTCCGCGCCATGCCGCCTATTGGGTCGATGGCCGCCCGGTCCTGCGTGGCCGCGCACTGCGCTTCGGCTGCTGGAACCGCAAGCTGGCCCTGCTCGACCGCCGCCAGGTCCGCTTTCCCGATCAGCCGGACCTGGATGTCGCCGCCATGTGGGAGGTGGAGGGCCATTACCAGCCGCTGGTCGCCGGCACGACAGGACGGCTGCGGCACCCGATGGACCATTGCGACGCCAAGCCGCCGTCCGCTTGGTTCGACCGGCACAACCGCTATTCCGACTGGGAGGCGGCCTTGCGTGCCGACGGCCGGATGGACCGGTTGATCGACCGCGAGCCAAGCGATGGCGGTGTCCTGCGCCGGCGGACGCTGAAGCGACTGTTTCAGCGCCTGCCCGGCCGTCCGCTCTGGGCCTTCCTGCATGCCTATGTGCTGCGCCTGGGCGTCCTCGACGGCACAGCGGGGCTAGACCACGCGTTGGGACGCGCGTTCTACTACTGGCAGGTCGGGCTCAAGATGCGGGCTGCCGTGCCGGCGCAGGCTTCCGCCACGCGCCTTCCGTCGGGCTGCTCCCCTTCGCCCGGCCCTTATTCCTCGACCAGCGCGATACGGTCGCCGCCCAGCGCCTTCAGCAGGTCGAAGGTGCGCTTGCGCACGCCCGGATCCTCGATCCGGTAATAGGCACGGACCAGTTCCAGCGTTTCACGGCGGGCCATCGATTCGAATTCGTCGGTCTCGCTCGCGCTTTCGGCCGGCGCCTCGGCGGCGATCTGGTCGGGAGACGGCATGTCGTCGAAGAAGTAGCTGACCGGCACGCCCAGAACCTGGGAGAGGTTGTAGAGGCGGCTGGCGCTGATGCGGTTCGACCCGCGCTCGTATTTCTGCAGCTGCTGGAAGGTGATCCCGACCGCCTCGCCCAGCTTCTCCTGGCTCAGGCCGAGCAGGGTGCGGCGAAGCCGCAGGCGGGCACCGACATGGATGTCGATGGGGTTGGGACCTTCGCCGCGGCGCGACAGGGTGTGGGCGGGGGCGAGTTTGGTCTTGGTCGCGCTCATAAGTCGTACCTCGAAGGGAAAGCCGGAGGGAAGGCGCCGCGAGAATGCTTAGTTCAGAAAGTAAATTCTATGCAACCATTTGTGCGCATCAACGGTCCGTTTGGGTGGAAGTGGGAAGTCATGCACGAAAGACATTAAGTTTCCGGGCATCGGAAACGTAATTTCGCGTAAGCCGTGGGAAAATGATGACGCACTGCCAGCGCGACTCGCTGCAGTGCGGAAACCGCCGTCGCGCACACCGGGCTCTGCCCCAGCTGCATGCGTCGAATCGCCTCCTGCTCACACCGGCCCGTGGCGGCATCGCGCTGCGACAGGCCGCCGGAGGCGAACAGGCATACGGGCCACCGCAGCCGGACCGCCGGTCCGCGACCCAGGGCGGCAAGCGTGAAGGCATAGTCGGCCGCGATCCTGAAAGCGGGATCGAAACGAACACCCGAGAGCGCCGGTACGCTGTAGATCATGGCCTGATGGTGCGTGAACATGCCGAAGGGCGCCCAGCGGTGGGACCGCGCGCGCTTCAACAGGATACGTCCGTCGCTCTGCCGTTCCAGCGCGTCGCCGTAGAAAAGGGCGGCACCGGGATGGCGGCCGGTGGCCTGCAGCAACCGGATGGCGCTGTCCGCAGCGGCCAGCCGGTCGCCGGCGTTCAGGAACAGCACATGGCTGAAGCCGCAACGCCGTGCGGCATCGAGCCCATCGTTCATCGCCTCATAGAGCCCCCGATCCGGGGCGGACCGCCACCAGACCGGCAGATCGGTGTGGTCCGCCAGCCATTCCGCGGTGCCATCGGTGGACCCGCCGTCGGCGACCAGCCAAGCGACCTGCGGTCCCAACTGCCCCTGCAGGCTGTCATGGGTGTCGATCAAGCCGGCGCGGTCGTTGCGGACCACCGTCAGAATGGCGAGGCGGAGAGGGGGAGCCGTGGTCATCGCGCGATCACCGAAACGGAAGCGGCGGTGATGGCAAGCTGGCTCAGGATGTTGCCGAAGGTCTTGGCGATGTCGAGCCCATCGAATGGCCGCGGGTCGCGCGGCACCACCAGGATGGAGCCGGGCGGAATCGCCTCCACCCGATGGTTCCAGGAGGACAAGGCCAGCGGACGCGCCCGGCCGTCGGGCAGAACCAGGAAGCTGCGGCCGGTATCGGCATCACGGGTGGGGCCTCCGGCCTCGCTCAGGTAATCCTCCGCGCTCTTGCCGCTGACGAACTGTGCGGCGGTGGGGTGCAGGACCTCGCCGGCGATCGCGACGGTCAGCGGCCGCTTGGGGATCACGATGCGGTCATCGGGCTCCAGCAGCGGATCCAACTCGGGCCGCGTGCGCAGGACCGCGGGATCCGCTTCCACCACCACGCGGCCGAGTGGTTCCGCACCGCGAAGCTGGGCGGCGATCTGCCGGGCCAGTGCGACATTCTCCGCCTTGACCGGCTCGCCCTTTTCCACCTCCAGCGCCAGCGTGCGTTCCAATTCCCGCGCCTGACGCTGGAACTGGTCCTTTTCGCGGCGGCGCTCGCTCTCGCGGGTCAGGACGGCTCCGGCCGGATAGGCATCCTCCAGCAGGCCGCCGGCCCGCGCGATCAGGGAGGACAGCGTCTCGTTACGGCCGATATCGTACCGGCCGGGCCGGCGCACCGCCCCGTCGATGGCAACGGCGCGCGACTCCAGCGCCTGCGGCCGCGGGTTGATCCGCAACGCATCGCCGGGACCTGCCATGCGCGCTTCGTCGCGGCCGAGATCGATGATGCTGCGGCTGCCGGTCGCTGCCGTCAGTTCCGTCGCAGCCGGGTCGGCGTCGGCCGACAGCCCGCCCGCGACGGCGACCAGTGCGGACAGCGGCGTGCGGTCGGCGACTGGATAGCCGCCGGGATCGCGGACGGCGCCGCGCACCTGAACCGACCGCTCGCCGATCAGCGCGACGATGGCGGGATCGAGCAATGCGGCCAGCATCGGCGGCTCGTCCGCTTCCTCTCCCCCAACCGGGTCGGCGGACTTGGCATTCGTGCCGCTGTCGGTGGGTTTCACCAGACTGCGGATGTCGTCGGTGGCGAACAGGTGGATGCGGTCGCCGTCGACAAGTCCACGGTCGGCACGCCCGGCGGCCACCTCCTGCGGGGAGAAGGGCAGGTAGGCGCGTGTCAGGCTGCGCCGGTCATAGCGCTCCACGATTCCCAGCAACGGATAGACGTCGCGTCTCAGGGCTTTCCCCTCCGCCAACGCACTCCGCAGCGTGATCCCGGCGGTCAGACGGCGAGTGCCCGGGCGGCGGACATGACCGATCAGTTCATATTGCGGTGCATCCGATTCGACGATGGTCTCGCGGGCACCGGTGCTTGCCTCGTTGGTGGCGCCCACGACCGGATAGAAGCCGGGGCGGGGGACGCCGGACAGCCGAAGCACCGCATGGCGGAGCGCCAGGGGAAGCAGGTCGGGCACTGCGGCGAAAAGCGGCGGGCAAGGCGTGCGCGAGCCGGTCAGCCCGGCGGCGGCGCGCGCCTGCGGACCGGTGGCGAGCGGCCCATTGGGTTCTGCGGCAAGGGTGCGGGCCAGCGCGACCAGACCGGGGCAGGCGCCCTCCGGCGGCTGCCGCTCCCCGCGAAGCAGGGCCAGCAACGGCTCCGCCGTCAAGAAATCGATGTCGCCAGACCCCAGCACATAAAGGATGTCGCCCTCCGCCACCCGGCGGCGGTCTCGCCCGTTCAGGACGGCGGAGAGATCGACCGGGTGGAGGATTCGCGATCCCGTGGCGGTATCGCTGGATTCCAGTGCCGCGAAAGGCAAATAGGGGGCGGGACGCAGATCGCTGCGGGAGAGCAGTCCGCCGATGGTCCCGCCCTGTGGAAGCGCGCGCGGGCCGGGGCGCAGGACATGTCCCTCCAGCCGCACGTCATCCCGGCGGTCCTCGCGTAGCGGGGCGAGCAGCAGCAGGTCGCCGTCGCCGAACCGGCGCGCATTGGCGTCTGCGATCTCCTCGGTCGTCTCCTCGCCGGACGGGCCGATGCCGAATCGCAGCAGCCGGGCACGGCCGGGTCGGAGCGCGCCGCCGGCGAGATCGCGCAATTCGGTGGCCGACAACGGACCGCTGCCGGGCGGCAGTTCAAAAATGCCCGGCCGCTTGACCGGTCCGGCGATACCGACTGTAGCGCCCAGCGGTGGAACGAACAGGCGGTCACCGTCGCGCAGCGGCTGATCGGCATTGCCCGCGTCCCCGGCCAACTGCAGGGCATACAGGTCCACGGCGATGCTGCCACCTGCACGCATCAGGCGGATGGCACGCAAGCTGCCGCTCCGCTCCACGCCGCCGGCCGCCGACAGGGCGTCGAGAGTGGTGGCAAAAGCGCTGACCTCCTGCCGTCCGGGACGCTGCACGGCACCGGTCACCACCACGCCGATCCGCCGCACCTCCGCCAAGGTGGCGAAGGCCTCGGTGTTGGGCCATGTCGCGGCGACCGCAGCGGCAAGCTCCCGACGGAGAGCGTCCAGCGACAGGCCTGCGGCGGTGACCGGACGCAGGTCGTCCACCACCAGCTGGCCGTTGCGATCGATGGCGAATCGCTTGGTGAAAGACTTCTGGCCGCGGAGGGTCACCGTCACCGCATCGCCGGTGTTCAGTACATAGTCGCCCTGAACCGCACCGGGTGCGCTCTCGTCGGTCGCCACCGACTCTCGTGCCGGAGCGAAGAGGTCGTAGCCGAACTGACGCAGCGGTTCGGCGGCGCGTGCGGAAAAGGCGGCTTCCAGAGGTGAGGCGGAAGGCGGCAAAAGAGCATCGCTTCGCGTCGGCCCGGCGGCCGACACGGCGCACGCCCACAGCAATGGCACCGCCCCCGGTGCCAAACGGGCGAATATCCTGCACGCAGCAGCCAGCATCGATGTCAAATATCCCGCCATTCACCCGCCCTAAGCGAGCAAAAACCGGTGAACACTATCGAATGCATTCAACCGGAAGGCAATGCCCTGCATCCAGGGCGCCATGCAAAAGGGCGGCATCCGTGCGCTTGCGGGTGAGGCTATCATGCGCCGTCCGCCCGTCGCGCTGCCGCGACGGCACTGCGGAGCGGCAAAGCATCGGCAGATGGCCGGAAAACACAAGGATGCCAGTGGCGTGATCGTCATCCACAGCGAAGAGCACCGGCTGCAGGCCGGCCGGTCCGAACTCAACGACGGCCAACTCGTCCCCTGCTACGAAAAGCCGGCGCGTGCCGACATCGTGCGGGCGCGGATCGAGGTGGTCGGGCTCGGACCCATCGTCGAACCCACCCGCCACGGCCTTGCCCCGTTGGAGCGGGTGCATGACGCCGGCTACCTCGGCTTCCTCCAGACCGCCTGGGACGAGTGGGTGGAGGAGCATGGCGCGGACATCGACGCGCTGCCGCTGAACTGGGTGGCGCCGGGCATGTCTCGACGGCGGGTGCCGCGGTCCATCGACGGGCGACTCGGCTTCTATTCCTTCGATGCCGGGACGCCGATCACCGCCGGTACCTGGCGCGCGGCGACCGCCGCGGCTGACAGCGCGTTGACCGGCGCCGATCGGCTGCGGGCCGGCGACCGCAGCGCCTTCGCGCTCTGCCGGCCGCCGGGCCACCATGCCGGGCAAGCCTTCTACGGCGGCTATTGCTTCCTGAACAATGCGGCCATCGCGGCGCAGTGCTTGCGCGACGGTGGGGCCGCGCGGGTGGCGGTGCTGGACGTCGATTACCATCACGGCAACGGCACGCAGGAGATCTTCTGGGAACGTGGCGATGTGCTGTTCGTGTCGATCCATGCCGATCCGACCGACGAGTTCCCGTATTTCTGCGGTCATGCCGACGAGACCGGCGCCGGGGCGGGCGAGGGGGCGAACCTGAACATCACGCTGCCCTGGGGCACCGACTGGACCGGATACGCCCGGGCGCTGGCCGCCGCCGCGGCGCGAATTCGGGAGTTCGGGGCGGACGCTCTGGTCCTGTCGCTGGGAGCGGACACCTATGGCGGCGATCCGATCTCCCGCTTCCGGCTGCTGTCGGAGGATTTCCTGCGCATGGGGTCCGCCATCGCCGGGATCGGCCTGCCGACGCTGTTCGTGATGGAGGGCGGCTATGCCGTCGACGACCTGGGCGTGAACGTCGCCAATGTGCTGACCGGCTTCGAGCAGGGTTGAGCGGAACCGGCGGGGACGAAACGGCCTTGTCGTTGCCGGTGAGGCCGATTCGTCCTAAATTGACCGGAGAACCGGACCCTTCTTGAGGATGTGGACGGTGGCCGCCGACCTTTCCATCTCCAGCCTGTCCATCGGGACCTACGGCACTCCGCGCAACCAGCCGCCTCGGGGTCAGGGGCGCGGCCAAGGCATGGGCGCGTCCGGTGCGAAGGACGGCGGTACTGTCGGTGCCACCGACACGGTCACCCTGTCAGACGCGGCCCGGCAGCAGGTCCAGAAGCTCAAGCAGGTCGATGCGAACGTCCGCCAGCACGAGGCGGCGCATCAGGCGGCCGGCGGCAGTCACGCCGGCGGTGCGTCCTTCACCTACACGCGCGGGCCCGACGGCAAGAATTACGCCACCGCCGGTGAGGTGCCGATCGACGTAAGTTCCGAATCGGATCCGGCCGACACCGTCGCAAAGATGGAGCAGGTGAAGGCCGCCGCCCTCGCTCCCGCAGATCCGTCGCCGCAGGACATGCGCGTCGCCGCCCAAGCCGATGCGGCGAAGTTGCAGGCGCAGGCGGAGCAGCGCCGGCAGAGTGGGGACGCGGCGGCCGGACGCGCCGCCGCGGCCTATGGGGCGGCGCAGTCCCTGGGGTATGGCCAAGCAGGAAGGGGGCTGACGGTCTGAAGCGTTGCGGCAATGAGGCCGCCGCGACGCTCCGTCCGTTATGCTCAGCGCCGCGGCGTGGTCTCTCCATCCAGCGTCAGCAGGGCGCCGTACAGTTCCGGACGGCGGTCGCGGAAGACGCCCCAGGAGGCGCGCTGCGCGGCGATACGGTCGAGGTCGAAGCTCGCGGTGAGCACCGAGCGGCTTTCGCGGTCGGCCTGCGCCACGATCTCACCCTGCGGCCCCGCGATGAAGGACGAGCCGTAGAAGGTCAACGCGCAGCTTTCCCCCTGCTCCACCCCGACGCGGTTGGAGGCGACGAGCGGCATCAGGTTGGCGCCGGCATGGCCCTGCATCACCCGGGTCCAATGGCCCTGGCTGTCGATGGAGGAGTCCTGCGGCTCCGACCCGATGGCGGTCGGGTAGAGCAGGATCTCCGCGCCCTTCAGCGCCATGACGCGGGCGGTTTCCGGAAACCACTGGTCCCAGCAGATGGCGCAGCCGACGGTGGCGTAGCGAGTCTTGAACACCGGGATGCCGGTGTCGCCGGGACTGAAATAGAACTTCTCCTGATAGCCCGGTCCGTCGGGAATGTGGGACTTGCGGTAGATGCCCAGCAGGCTGCCGTCCGCATCGACCATGGCCATGGAGTTGTAATAGGCGTTGCGCGCCTTTTCGAAGAAGCTGACGGGGATCACCACCGACAGCTCGCGCGCCAGCGACCGCATGCGCTCGATCACCGGATGACCTTCGGCCGGGGCGGCGAGTTCGAACAGCGACTGCTTCTGGTCCTTGCAGAAATAGGGGGTCTCGAACAGTTCCTGCGGCAGGATGATCTGCGCGCCCTTTGCAGCCGCCCCGCGAATCAGCGATTCGACGCCGTCGACGTTGGCGGCACGGTCCCAACTGCAGGCCATCTGGGTGGCGGCGACGGTGACGGTACGGGACGGAGGGACGGTCGGCGAAGCGGTCATTGCGGTCGCTGGCTCCTGTTGCTGCAAGTGACTGTGGCGATTGACGTCTGTGTGACCAAAGGTCGCGGCGGATACAAGCGGCAGACCGGGACTTCGATGGATTTTAGCGAAATGTTCACATTTCGCCGATCCGGTGGCACGATCTGCCAAATAAAACCGATCCAAACGGTAATCTTCGCGCCCTTCATCATATGCGGATATGGCAAGCCATGCCTGATCTGAAAAGATCGATTGCACACAGGGCGGCCATGCACCGTATCCGAGCCGCTGTTCTGCTTAAGTTGGACGAAATTTGCCGATCCTTTGGCCGACATATCATTGCATGCCCGCGACCGACGGCTGCGCAATTGATTTGCGCTTTGCACACAGCACGTTATGATTGGATGACGCAGCCAGGACCATTCGTGTCAAGGTGGTATCACCAGGAAGGCATGGATCCGACCGACGCTATGTCGCCAGGTACCCTAACGGGCAACCGCCCGGCGCTTGCACCCGGTGGACGGGAATGGTTGTTCGATCGGTAACGACGGCAGAGAGATTGTCGGTATGGAGGCGTCTGTCAAGGGGTGGGAGCCGGAGCGCCCCGACGGTTCGGAGGATGCGGCCGGTTCGGCCGACGGTGTGTTATCGTTCGTCGTCCGTGACGTGAACCGCGCATTCGCCCGTGCTCTGCAGACGCGCATCGCGCGGTCGGGCGTCAGCATGGGGCAATGGTTCTTCCTGCGCGCCCTTTGGGAGGAAGACGGCCTGACCCAACGCGAACTCAGCCACCGCGTCGGCATGATGGAGCCGACCACCGTCACCGCCGTCAACGTGATGGAGGGGCAGGGGTTGGTCCAGCGGGTGCGCAACAGCCACGACCGCCGCAAGATGAACATCTTCCTGACCGACAAGGGCCGGGCGCTTCGCGATTCGATGATGCCCAGTGCGTCGGAAATCGCTCAACTCGCCATTCAGGGCATCACGCCGGACGAGTTGGATCTGACTCTGGACGTGCTGCGCCGCGTCGGTTCAAACCTAAACGCCGCAGCGGCGTCCGCCCGCGACGGCGAGGACGAGTGAACCGGGCGGCCTGCCGCCGCCCATCTTCCCGCACGTCAAGAGACCAGACTTCAAGCAACCAGACCTCAAGCGACCTCAATCGTCGTCCGGGTCGGGCGGCGGCGGCAGGCTGGCGCCGGTCAGGTTTGCTCCGGTGAATTTGGCGTCGCGGATGTTCGCGTCGCTCAGGATCGCGCCGGTCAGGTTGGCGTTGGCGAAATCGCAGCCCGACAGATTGGCACCGCGCAGATTGGTACGGACGCAGGACGCGTTGGTCAGCCGCGCGCCGGTCAAATTCGCCGCCCACAGCCGGCCGGTCGGCTGGCCGTCCGGCCCCTTGATGTCGACCCAGCCGATGCCGGCGCCGTCCAGCCGCACCCCGTCCATGTTGGCGCCGCGCAAGGTGGCGCCGTCCAGGATCGCGCCCCCCAAATCGGCGCCGGCCAGCACCGCCTCGGAGATGTCGCACATGATCAGCAACGCCTCGCGCAGCTTGGCACCGCTGAGGTTGGCGCGCTTCAGATTGGCGCCGGACAGATTCACGCCCGACAGGTCGATGTGGCTGAGATCGGCGCCGGTCAGGTCGGCGCGCGCGCCCATCGAGCCGTTGGTGTTGATCCAGGTGTAATGGCTGTGCAGGGCCTGCTGGATCTGGACGGAGAAATTGTCGGCCGACCGCGCCAGATTGGCGCCGGTGGTATCGGCCCCTGCCAGATCGGCACCCTCCAGCTTGGCACCCTGCAGGTCGGCGTTGCGCAGGTTGGCACCGGCCAGCATCGCGCCGGTCAGGTTGGCGTCGCGCAGAACGGCCCCCTGCAGGTTCACGCCGGACAGATTGCTGCCGCGCAGGTCGGCGCGGGCGAGATTGCAGCTCTTCATGCTGGCGCGCATCAGCGTGGCGCCGGTCAGCAGCGCGCCCTCGCAATCGGCGCCGTTCATCGACACGTCGGTCAGATCGGCGCCCGAAAGGTTGGCGTTGGTCAGCGACGCATCGTCGAAATCCGAGCCGGCCAGATCGGAGCGGACGAAATCCAGCCCCTTGCCACCCTTACCGCCCTGCCCGCCATAGAGCAGTGCGCCGCCGCGCAGGTCGGCCTCCTTCAGGATGGCGCGCTTCATCTTGGCGCCGCGCATGTGGGCGCCGCGCAGATCGGCCCGGTACAGGTTGCAGCCGGACAGATCGGCCTTGGTCAGATGGGCGGCGAACAGGTCCGCGGTGCTGAGATTTGCATTGGACAGGTCGCAATGGGACAGGTTGGCGCCGGACAGCTTGCCCTGCGCCAGATTCACCCCGGACAGGTTCGAGCCTTCCATGTTCGCCATGGTCAGGTTGGCGCGCGAACCGCCCGACTTGTTCTTCAGCCAGCGCTCGTGCTTTTCCAGCACGGCAACCAACTCGTGCGGTGTCATCGGTCCTGTCCGGTCTGTCTGGTTGCGTGGTCCATCGATAGACCAGTGTCCCGAAATAATCTATGCCAAAGGTTAAGGCCGCTTCCAGTGCGCTTCCAGTGCATCGGCGGCTTGGCGCGGCGGCGCCCGCCCCCCATCTCCGGGGCGTCGGGCACCGGACCGCCTGTCACAGCAAGGAGTTGGGGATCATGTCGGGTGGACACACGCTTGCGGCGTTCGACACCGAACTGGCGGCGCTGCGCACCGCCATCGACCGCATGGGCGAGCTGGTGGAACGGCAGGTCGGGCTTGCGCTCGATTCGCTGGCCGGTCCGGATGCCGATATCGCGGGCGAGGTGCTGAAGGGCGACGCCGAGATCGACCGGCTGGAGATGGAGGTGGAGGCGATGACCGTCCGCCTGCTGGCTCTGCGCCAGCCGATGGCAAAGGACCTGCGCGAGATCGTCGCGGCGCTGAAGATCGCCTCCAACCTGGAACGGATGGGCGATTTCGCCGGTTCCGTCGCCAAGCGGGCCGTCACGCTGGCCACACTGCCGGTCGCGCCGCCGGTCGCCTCCCTGGTCCGTATGGGCCGCATGGTCCAGACGATGATCGGCGACATGCGCCGCGCCTACACCGAACAGGACGCCGATCTGGCCGCCTCCGTCCGCGACTGCGACGGCGAGGTCGATGCGGCCTATACCGCGCTGTTCCGTGAGTTCCTGACCTACATGATGGAAACGCCGGCCCAGATCACCGGTTGCACCCACCTGCTGTTCGCCGCCAAGTCGATCGAGCGCATCGGCGACCATGCCACCAACGTGGCGGAGAACATCAGCTTCCTGGTCAAGGGCCGTCTGCCGTCGGACGAGCGCCGCAAGGAGGATCTCAGCAGCTACGCCGTCGCTCCACCGCGTGAGGGTGCGTGAACGCAGGGGCTTGACAGCCGGCGGTGGCATGTGGTGCCGTTGTCGGCATGAACATGTCCTCGCCCCTCCTGTCGCAACATTGGTGGTGGCCCGTCTCCAACGGGCCGGCCTGGCGACGCGTGTGAACGTGGATTGACGACAAAAGGCCGCCCGGTGCATCCGGAGCGGCCTTTTTCCTGACCCGGCAGCGGGTCACCGAAGGGAAAGACGGACAAGCAGGCGGAAGCACCGTGCGGCGTCACCGACAAGACGCCCGAACCGGAGCCCCGCCGCCATGACGCCCTCCCATCTGTATCCCTCCCACATATTCCTGGCCGATCCCGCTTTCCTGGACCCGTTCGCCACCACCACCGGGGGCGGGCTGGGAGTGTGCCGCACCACCGAGCCGGCGGGGATCGCCGACGCGCTCGACACGCTCGCCTCCGCACTGGACGAGCGGCGCGGCCTGCTGCTGTCGGGCGGAGTGGAGGCGCCCGGCCGTTATCGTCGCCAAGCCATGGGCTTCGTCGATCCGCCCCTGTCGGTGACCGCCCGCGGCCGGACGGTGCGCATCGACGCGCTGAATCCGCGCGGCCGCCTTCTGCTGCCCGCCATCGCGGGCGCACTGGACGGGCATGAAGCACTGGTCGGGCTGGAGGTGACGGACGGCCGCATCACCGCGCTGGTCCGCCGCCCGACGGGCGTCTTCGCGGAGGAGGACCGCAGCCGGCAGCCGTCGGTCTTCAGCGTGCTGCGGGCGCTGATGGCGCTGTTCTCCTGCCCGGACGAGCCGTTCCTGGGGCTCTACGGCGCCTTCGGCTACGACCTCGCCTTCCAGTTCGAGCCGATCCGGCGCCGGCTGGAGCGGTCGGACGACCAGCGCGACCTCGTGCTGTATCTTCCCGACCGGCTGCTGGTCGTCGATCATGGCGCCGGGGTGGCCCGCCGCTTCGCCTACGAGTTCGTGGTGAATGGCGTTTCCACCGAGGGGGTTGCCGGCGGCGGCCGGGTCCACGCCTACCGCCCGGACACCAATGCCGCCGCGGAGTGCGACCATGCGCCCGGCGAGTACCAGCAGGCGGTGCGGGCGGCGAAGGAGGCCTTTCGCCGCGGCGACCTGTTCGAGGTGGTGCCCGGCCAGACCTTTGCCGAGCCCTGCGCGGACAGCCCCTCCACCATCTTCCGCCGCCTGCGCGCCGCAAATCCGGCCCCCTACGAGGCGCTGATCAATCTGGGGGACGGCGAGTTCCTGGTCGCCGCCAGCCCGGAGATGTATGTCCGCGTCGGCACCGGCCCAACGGCGGCACGGGTGGAGACCTGCCCGATTTCGGGCACGGTGGCGCGCGGCGCCGACGCGCTGGGCGATGCCGCGCAGATCCTGACGCTGCTGAACTCCGCCAAGGACGCGGCGGAGCTGACCATGTGCACCGACGTCGACCGCAACGACAAGGCGCGGGTGTGCGAGCCCGGTTCGGTCCGTGTCGTCGGCCGGCGGATGATCGAGCTGTACTCCCGCCTGATCCACACGGTGGACCATGTGGAGGGACGCCTGCGCGACGGCTTCGACGCGCTGGACGCCTTCCTCACCCACAGTTGGGCAGTCACGGTGACCGGTGCGCCGAAGCGCTGGGCGATGCAGTTCCTGGAGGACACCGAACGGTCGCCGCGCCGCTGGTACGGCGGGGCCTTCGGACGCATCGGGTTCGACGGCGGCATGGACACCGGCCTGACCCTGCGCACCATCCGCATGAAGGACGGGGTCGCCTTCGTTCGTGCCGGCGCGACCCTGCTGTCCGACAGCGACCCGGAGGCGGAAGACGCCGAATGCCGCCTGAAGGCCTCCGCCTTCCTCGACGCGGTGCGGGGGGACGGAGCGTCGCCGCGGCTGACGCTGGTTGCCGCCGCGGTGTCGTCTGCCGCCCGGCGGAGCGGGGAGGGGCGGCGGGTGCTGCTGGTCGACCATGACGACAGCTTCGTCCACACGCTGGCCGACTATTTCCGCCGGACCGGCGCGATGGTGACGACTCTGCGCCACACCCACGCGCGGACGGCGCTGCGCGACGAGCCGCCCGACCTGCTGGTGCTGTCGCCGGGGCCGGGGCGTCCGGCCGATTTCGATGTCGGCGGCAGCGTGCAGGCGGCTCTGGACCTCGGTGTGCCTGTGTTCGGCGTCTGCCTGGGGCTGCAGGGCATGGCCGAGAGCTTCGGCGCGACGCTCGACCGGTTGCCGGAGCCGATGCATGGCAAGTCCTCGCCCCTGATCCACCAGGGTTGCGGACTGTTCGAGGGGCTGCCGCAGGGGATGCGGGTCGGCCGCTACCATTCGCTGGTCGCAAAGCGCGACAGCCTGCCGCCCGAGTTGCGGGTGACGGCGGAGACGGAGGACGGAACTGTGATGGCGATCGAGCACCGGACTCTGCCGCTGGCCGCCGTGCAGTTCCACCCCGAATCGATCCTGACGCTCGACGGCGGGCATGGTCTGGCGCTGATCGACACGGTGATGGCGACGCTGGCGACGCGCGGCGGCAGGTTGTCCAAACGGGAGGTGGCCGCTTGAAGATCGTGTCCGCCGGGAGAGCGTGGCGCCGTCCGCTCCCCCGGCTTCACTCCGTCACACCGGCAGCCGGATCACTGCGCGCAGGCCGCCATAGGGGCTGTCGTCCAGCGTGATGTCGCCGCCATGGCTGCGCGCCACGTCGCGGGCGATGGTCAACCCCAGGCCCGAGCCGCCGGTGTCCAAATTGCGGCTGCTGTCGACGCGGAAGAAGGGCTTGAACACGTCCTCGCGCAGATAGGCGGGGATGCCGGGGCCGTCGTCGTCGACGGTGATCTCGATCACGCCTTCCTTCGGTTCGGCCTTGACCCAGGCGGTGCCGGCATGGCGGCCGGCATTGACCAGCAGGTTGGCGATGCAGCGGCGGACCGCGTTGGGACGCAGCGGCAGGACCAGCCCCTCCGGCGCCGTCAGCGTCACCTCCGTTCCGTCGCGCCGCGCACCGGAGGCGACCTCGTTCAGAAGGCGGGTCAGGTCGGTCGGCTGCACCGCCTCCGTCCCCTCGCCGCGGGCGAAGGCGAGATAGCCTTCGATCATCTGCTCCATCTCGGCGACGTCGGCCTTCAGCTCCTCCACCTCGGGGTCGAGGTCGGGATGCTCGATCATGTCCAGCGCCAGCTTCATCCGGGTCAGCGGGGTGCGCAGGTCGTGGCTGACACCAGCCAGCATCTCCGTCCGCTGGTTCATCTGGCGCTGGATGCGTTCGCGCATCAGCAGGAAGGCGGAGGCGGCCTGCCGCACCTCCGTCGCCCCTTCCATCTTGAAGTTGGAGACGTCGCGGCCCTTGCCCAGCGCGTCGGCGGCGATGGCCAGCCGCTTGATCGGGCGGATCTGGTTGCGCATGAACAGGATCGCCACGGCGAACAGCACCACGGCCGACCCGACCATCCACAGGATGAAGATGTAGCTGGTCGGCGTGAACAGGCGCCGCTCCGGCGACATCACCGACAACACGCCGTCGGCCATCTGCACCCGGATCTCGTACCATTCCCGCGCGACGCGGGTGTTGATGGCAAAGGGGCGGCCGATCCGTTCGTCCAGCGCCTTGCCGAGCGTGCGTTCCAGCAGACCGCTCAGCCGGCGGCGTTCATCTGGCAGCGTCTGCCCCGGCTCCAGCGTGACGATCAGGTCGGTGGTGCGGGCGACGGTGGCCAGCGTCCAATCGCGCCCCTCCTGCGACGGGTCGTGTTCGATCATGGCGATCACGGTGGCGATATCGCCGGCCACCGCATAGGCCAGCCGGTTGGTCACCGTGTCCCAGTGGCGGTCGTAGAAGATCCAGGTCGCCACCGCCTGGGCCAGGATCACCGGCGTCACGATGATCAGCAGCGTCCGGCCGAACAGGGTGCGCGGCAGAAACCGCTTCACGAACGGCGTGCGCCGCCGCCGTTCGGCCCGCCGGGCTGCGACGCTGCGGTCCGATGCCGCCGTCAAGGATCGGGCCTCAGCACATATCCCTCGCCGCGGACAGTGTGGAGGTAGCGCGGCTCGCGCGGGTCGGCCTCGATCTTGCGGCGCAGGCGGGTGACCTGGACATCGACGGTGCGGGCGTTGCCGGCGACCTTGCTGCGCTCCGTCAACTCCTCGCGCGTGAAGGTGACGCCGGGCGAGGCGGCAAGGATGCGCAGCAGGCTCGCCTCCGCCGTGGTCAGGCGGATCACCTCGTCGCCCTGGCGCAACTCGTCCCGGTCCGGCAGATAGGTCAGGGGGCCGAGCCGCACGGGCACCGCAGGTGGAGCCGCCGGTTCCGGCGGACGCGCGGCCTGCCGGCGCAGGATGGAGTTGATGCGCAGCAAGAGCTCGCGCGGGTTGAAGGGCTTGGCGAGATAATCGTCGGCCCCCGCCTCCAGCCCGGCGATGCGGTCGTCCGGCTCGTCGCGGGCGGTCAGCAGCAGGATCGGCAAGTCGCGTTCGCGCCGCAGCGACTCGGTTAGCGACAATCCGGATTCGCCGGGCATCATGATGTCGAGCACCAACAGGTCGAAGGCCAGCCCGCCCAGCTGCGCGCGGGCATCCGCGGCGTCACGCGCGGTACTGACCAGAAAGCCATTGCTGGCGAGGTACTTGCGCAGCAGCTCGCGCAGGCGGGTGTCGTCGTCGACGACCAGGATATGAGGCTGATCTTCGGTCATGACGCGACTATAACGCGTGTCCCCGCAATCGACATAGTGGCACCATGCGTGATGCATCATGGGTGTGCATGGCGGGCAGTCGTGTAAGCGGTTGGCCGTTTCGCCCTCGTTCCGTGTTACCCTCCATATGTCCTCCTCAGAGGGCCGAGAGACACAGGAGCGATCACGATGGCCTACGACCACAGGTCCAACGACCCCCGGGACCTGGACGCCCAAGACCTCGCCGAAATGACCCGCAACTTCCTGGCGAAGGGCGGCAACATCGTTCAATGTCCGCCGGGTGCTTCGGAAAACGTGGTGTACCGCAAGGGCGGCTTCCGCCGCCGCACCCCCAACGACGCGAAGGCCGCGGCCGACAAGCCGGCGGACACCAGCACGGCAGAGGCCGGCTCCAAGGATGCCGGGCCGGCGGCGCCGGAGACGAAGACGGAGCCTAGCACCGGCTGAGGCGGTTGCAGCGTTTCGTTTTCAGCGTTTCGCGGCAAGACGGGCAGGGGGAACGGGCGGTACGAATTTCGCGCGGTCCCCCTCGTCCAGCATGCCCATCATCACCTTGCGGAATCCCTCCACCGCCTCCGCCCCGGCCATGCGGTAGGCGCGGGCGATGCGCTGGCGCTGGGTCTCGGACAACTGGCGCTCCAGCTCCACGCCCTTTTCCGTCAGTTCCAGCAGACGCTGCCGCCGGTCGCGGGCGCCCGTCTGCTGGTCTATGAAACCCTGGCGCACCAGTTCGCCCAGCACGCGCGACAGACTCTGCTTGGTGATCTTCAGGATCGCCAGCAGTTCCGAAACGGTGATCTTGGGATAGCGGCCGACGAAATAGATCACGCGGTGGTGCGCGCGGCCGAAGCCGATCTCCGCCAGAATTTCGTCCGGTTCGGCGGTGAATTCGCGATAGGCGTAGAAAAGCAGCTCCATTCCGGTACGGAGTTCCTCCTCGCGGAGGAAGAGCTGGTTCACGCCCGCTTTCAGGTCAGCCATGGCGACGCGGTTGGTTCGATTTATTCTAATTAGGACAGCGGCTCAGACATAAACAATCGTGCGTCCGGTTACAAGAACAAGCTCGTTCCCGGACGCGGCTTTTCCTCCGCCGCTCAGGCGCTGCCGATCAGAATTCCGGTGGCGAAGACCAGCAGTCCGCCGACCACCACCTGGAAGGCGGCCGACAGCAGCGGCGTGTCCATGTAGCGGTTGCGGATCCAGGCGATGATGGCCAGTTCGACCACCACCACCGCGATGGCGACGGCGGTCGCCGTCCAGAAATGCGGGATCAGATAGGGCAGGGCGTGGCCCAACCCGCCCAGCGTGGTCATCGCCCCGCAGACAAGCCCGCGCAGCCATGGGCTGCCGCGCCCGGTCAGCGACCCGTTGTCGGACAGCGCCTCGGCGAAGCCCATGGAGATGCCGGCGCCGATTGAGGCGGCCAGACCGACCAGGAAGGTCTCGTGGCTGTCCTGCGTCGCGAAGGCGGCGGCGAACAGCGGGGCCAGCGTCGACACCGATCCGTCCATCAGCCCGGCCAGCCCGGGCTGGATGATCTGCAGCACGAACAGCCGGCGTTCCGATTCGTGTTCCTGCTCCCGCACTTTGGGAGAGACGTATTTCGCTTCCAGCCGCTCGGCCTTGGCCTCGTGCCGCCGCTCCTCCTCCGCCAGATCGCCCAGCAGCTGGCGAATAGCTGCGTCCTGCGACCGCTGTGCGGCACGGGCATAGAACCGCTTGGTCTCGGCCTCCATCACTTCCGCCTGCCGGCGGACGGTGTCGAGTCCCAGCGGGCGCGTCAGCCAGACCGGCTTGCGCTCCACGAATCCTTTCACGTCCTGGCGGCGGATCAGCGGGATGTGGTCGCCGAATCGCGTGCGGAAGAGTTCCAGCAGTCGGTGCCGGTGACCGTTCTCCTCCGACGCCATGGCGCTGAACATGCGGGCCGTATCGGGGTAGTTTTCGGCCAGACCGTGGGCGAACTCGTCATAGATGCGGCTGTCTTCCTCTTCCAACGAGATGGCGAGCGCCAGCAGCTCCTTTTCCGTCAGCTCCGAGAAGTTCTTCATTTGGTAGTGCCTTCACCGCAAGAGGATGGTGCGTTGCGAATGAACCTATTCCGCATAGGGACATCTTCAAATTGGCGGTTCGGCCGATATGGCCGCCCCAGGCCGGCGACGGCATAGGCAGGGTGCTACACGATGTCCCTTAAGGCCAGCACGGGTGGATGCGCCGGTCGGGTGAGTGGAAATTCGGCGGCGGGCTTGGTATGGGCTGTGGTCACGAGAGGCAAAGAACGTTCCGCAAGTTCCCATATAAAGCCGAGACAAGAAGGAAACGACCATGACCGCACGCCGGAAGCTGATCGCCGGAAACTGGAAGATGAACGGGTTGAAGGCCGATGGGCTGGATCTCGCCTCCGACCTCGCCGGGCGGCTGAAGGGCGCCGGGCCGGTCGCCTTCGACATGCTGGTCTGCCCGCCCTTCCCGCTGCTGTTCCCGGTGGGGGAGGCGATCGCCGACAGCCCGCTGGCGCTGGGCGGCCAGGATTGCGCGCCGAAGACCTCCGGCGCCCACACCGGCGACGTGGCCCCAACCATGCTGAAGGATGCCGGCTGCCGCTTCGTGATCCTCGGCCATTCGGAGCGCCGCGCCGACCATGGCGAGAGCGACGCCGTGGTCAACGCCAAGGCCGTCGCCGCCCATAAGGAGGGGCTGGTCGCCATCGTCTGCGTCGGCGAGACCGAGACGCAGCGCGATGCCGGTCAGGCGAACGCCGTGGTGTCGGGCCAGCTTGCCGGCTCCATCCCCGCCGGTGCGAATGCCGGGAACACCGTCATCGCCTATGAGCCGGTCTGGGCCATCGGCACCGGCAAGACTGCGACTCCGGACGACGTGAAGGCAATGCATGCCCATATCCGGGCCGAGCTGGCCGGCAAGATCGCCGATCCGGACAAGGTGCGCATCCTCTACGGCGGTTCGGTCAAGCCGGGCAACGCGGCTGAGCTGATGGCGGTGGAGAATGTCGACGGCGCGCTGGTCGGCGGTGCGTCGCTGAAGGCCGACGATTTCTGGGGCATCGCCACCGCCTGCCGCTGATACCCCTGCCGTTTGCGACATGGCACCATCAGGTGTCAGCCATGCCGCCAATGGATACGGCATAGGTATTTTGGCGCTGGCATATCGCGCGGCGCCGCGGTACAAACAGTGGGCGCGCGCCACGGGCCCTTAAGACGGCCTGTGGCGCGCTATTCGATTTTTGGGATGGGTGTGGGGTGAGCATCGCATGGAATCGGTGATTCTGGTTATTCACCTGCTGATCGCCGTTGGGCTGGTCGGCGTGATCCTGATCCAGCGGTCGGAAGGCGGCGGGCTCGGCATCGGTGGCGGCACCATGGGCGGCATGATGAGCACCCGTGGAACGGCCAATCTGCTGACGCGGACCACCGGCATCCTGGCGGCCTGCTTCTTCGCCACCAGCATCGTGCTGGCGATCCTGGCCGGCGGTCATTCCCGCCCGGCGTCGATCATCGACACCCTGCCGGCGGCTCCCGCGCAGTCGACCGCTCCGGCGGCCCCGGCGCAGCCTGCCGCTCCGGCCCAACCTGCGCCGCCGGTAGCCCAGTAAAGGGACCATCCCAGCAGCGCACGGGTACGAGCGAAAAGCGAGGCGGCCTCCCCGAAGCCGCCTCTTTCTTTTGAGGGCCGACGTTCGCGACGCCATGTCTCGGCGGCGACCCTTCGGGGGACGTTGAACATCTCTCCCCTCCGGGGAGACGGACAATCCGTCCACTATGGGGAAGGACAATACCGTCCCCTATGGGGATCGATTACTCCGTCCCCTACGGGGACATCGGCCATCCGTCCCCAACGGGGACATGGAACAGCTCTCAAGCTCTTCGGACGGACATGACTCGCTACATCTTCATCACCGGTGGCGTCGTTTCTTCGCTGGGCAAAGGTCTGGCGTCGGCGGCGCTTGGGGCGCTTCTCCAGGCGCGCGGCTACAAGGTGCGTCTGCGCAAGCTGGACCCGTACCTGAACGTCGACCCCGGAACGATGAGCCCCTACCAGCACGGCGAGGTCTTCGTGACCGACGACGGGGCTGAGACGGACCTGGACCTCGGCCATTACGAGCGTTTCACCGGTGTGTCGGCCCGCAAGGGCGACAACATCACCACCGGCCGCATCTATTCCACCGTGATCGCGAAGGAGCGTCGCGGCGATTACCTGGGCGGCACCGTCCAGGTCATTCCGCACATCACCGACGAGATCAAGGAATTCATCCGCGCCGACGCCACCGACGAGGACTTCGTCCTGATCGAGATCGGCGGCACGGTGGGCGACATCGAATCGCTGCCCTTCCTGGAAGCGATCCGCCAGTTCGGCAACGAGGTCGGGCAGGAGAATGTCCTCTACATCCACCTGACCCTGCTGCCCTATATCCCGACCGCCGGCGAGCTGAAGACCAAGCCGACCCAGCATTCGGTGAAGGAGCTGCTGAGCGTCGGCATCCAGGCCAACATCCTGCTGTGCCGCGCCGACCGTCCGATCCCGGAGAACGAGCGCAAGAAGATCGCGCTGTTCTGCAACATCCGTCCGGAGCGGGTGATCGCGGCGCTGGACGTCGATTCGATCTATCAGGTGCCGATCAGCTACCACGAGGAAGGCTTCGACACCCAGGTCCTGAGCTATTTTGGTCTGCCGACCGACAAGGAGCCGGACCTGTCGCGCTGGACCCGCATCATGGACCGGGTGCGCAAGCCGCAGGGCGAGGTCACCATCGCGGTGGTCGGCAAGTACATCAGCCTGCTCGACAGCTACAAGTCGCTGGCCGAGGCGCTGACCCACGGCGGCATCGCCAACAACGTCAAGGTCAACCTCGACTGGATCGATTCGGAGATCTTCGAGGATGACGACGCGGCGGTGAAGCGGCTGGAGAACGTCCACGGCATCCTGGTGCCGGGCGGCTTCGGCTCCCGCGGGACGGAAGGCAAGATCCGGGCGGCCCAATTCGCGCGTGAGCGCAAGGTGCCGTATTTCGGCATCTGTTTCGGCATGCAGATGGCGGTGATCGAGGCCGCCCGCAACATGGCGAAGATCGAGGATGCCGGCTCCACCGAGCTGGGCAAGCCGGGCAATCCGGTCGTCGGGCTGATGACGGAGTGGATGCGCGGCAACACGCTGGAGCGTCGTGCCGAGGTCGGCGACCTGGGCGGCACCATGCGGCTGGGCGCCTATCCCGCCAAGCTGCTGGAAGGCAGCAAGGTCGCCGAGGTGTACGGCACCACCGACATCTCCGAACGGCACCGTCACCGCTATGAGGTGAACGTGTACTACAAGGAGCGTCTGGAGCGCTGCGGCATGAAGTTCAGCGGCCTGTCGCCGGACGGGGAACTCCCGGAGATCGTCGAGATCCCCGACCATCCCTGGTTCATCGGCGTGCAGTTCCATCCCGAACTGAAGTCCAAGCCGTTCGAGCCCCACCCGCTGTTCACCGCCTTCATCAAGGCGGCGATCGATCAGAGCCGGTTGGTCTGAGGGACACGCGGCACACGAGCTTCTGTACTGAAAACGCCCCGCCCTCAAACGCGGGGCTTTTTCATGCCCGCCACCTTCCCTATACGTCACCTTCCTTGCACCCCCGACTCCCCTGTGCGACGATCCGCTGAAAATCGCACAATCAAACAATCGGACCGGGGGAAGGACCATGAACCGCGCCAGGATCGCCGCACTCGCCACCTGTCTGACCGCACTCGCCGCGGTTCCGGCCTCAGCAGCGGACTACTCCTCCACCATCTTCTTCGGCGACAGCCTGACCGACAGCGGAGCGTTCCAATCGCTTCTGCCGGTCGGCGGCAAGTTCACCACCAATCCCGGCCCGGTGTGGGCGGAGAGCCTCGCCGGTGCGCTCGGCACCTCCGCCGCCACGGTGGTACGGGGCGGCACCGACTATGCGGTCGGCGGGGCGCGGGTGAACACGTCGGTCGGCGTGCCGGCGACCGGCCCGACGGCGCTGGCGCCCAGCGTGGCGACGCAGATCTCCGGCTATCTCGCCTCCACCGGCGGGCGGGCCGATCCGAATGCGCTCTACACCGTCTGGGGCGGCGCCAACGACATCCTTGCGTCGCTGAGCAGCCCGGCAACCGCCCAGGCGACGGTGACGCAGGCGGCATCCGATCTGGTGACGCAGGTGGCCCGGCTGCGGGCCGCCGGTGCACGCACCATCCTGGTGCCGACGGTGCCCGACATCGGCTCCACTCCGTTCGGGCGAACTCAGGGCACCACCGCGGCCGGGCAGATCTCGCAACTGGTCGGCGGCTATAACCAGCTGGTCACACTGGGGCTGGCCAATGCCGGCGTCTCGGTCATCCCGATCGACACCTATTCCCTGCTGCGGGCCGCGGTGGCGAATCCGACGTCCTTCGGTTTCACCAACGTGACGGGAACCGCCTGCACCACCAGCAGTTCGCTGCTCTGCACCTCCGCCACCCTGGTGACGCCGAACGCGGCGGAGAGCTACCTGTTTGCCGATGGCGTCCATCCGACGACCGCCGGGCATCGCGCCGTGTCCGATTTCGTGCTGAACGCGCTGACGGCGCCGGGCAATGTCGCGCAGCTTGCCGAATCGCCTTTGCGGACGCGCGACCGGGTGACCGCGACGATCCTCGCCCAGGCGGCGACCAGCCTGTGGAGCCGCAAGCCCGGCGAGGCCGGCGCCTGGATCAGCGGCGGAGCAGGGCGCCTGACCAGCGACCGCACCGGCGATCCCGGCGCCGGCGGGCAGGCGGAGGTGCGCGGCACGCCGCTGTCGGTCAGCATCGGCATCGACAAGCGCTTCGGCGAAAACCTGCTGCTGGGCGTGGCCGGTACGCTGTCGCACTATCGCGGCAGCTTTTCCACCGGCGGCGATTACAAGCAGCGCGACTATGTGCTGAGCGGCTACGGCGTCTACCGCATGGGCGGCGCCTTCGTGAACGGTGTCGGGTCCTTCGGCTTCACCGATTACGACCTGCGCCGCGGTGTCACCATCAACGGCACCGACCATTCGACCGGCGGCAACACCGATGGCATCAACGCTTCCTTCGGTGTCGAGGGTGGCTACGACTTCACCATGGGCGGCCTGACCCACGGTCCGGTGCTCGGCCTGCGCTACCAGCATGTGGAGGTGGAAGGCTTCAGCGAGGACAGCAGCCTGTTCGGCTTCACCTACCGGTCGCAGACCCGCAATTCGCTGGTCGGCAGCGTCGGCTATCAGGCGGCCTATGATTTCGGCAGCGTCCTGCCCTATGCCAAGGTGACGCTGAACCGTGAGTTCAAGGACGACCAGCGCAGCATCACGGTGGAAAGCCGCAGCATCTCCACGCTGGCCTACGACGTGGCGGTGGCGAAGCCGGATCGCAGCTATGTCGATCTGATGGCCGGTGCGTCCTTCCGGCTGGCGGCGTCGGTGACCGGAACGCTCGGCCTGAATGCCCGGTTGGGTGACGAGGACCGCCGCGACTATGGCGGCTTCGTCGGTCTCAGCGTCGGCTTCTGACCAAAGGCGGGATGACCGGGGCCAAGTCCGCTCCATATCAGGGGCGGATTTGCCAACGGGAGGATAAGAACGCGATGTCCGATGTGATGATCGATGCCGCCGACGGCGGCCGCTTCTCGGCTTATGTCGCCGAACCCACTGTTACCCCGGCCGGCGGATTGGTGGTGATCCAGGAGATCTTCGGCGTCAACGCGGTGATGCGCGAACTGTGCGACTGGTACGCCTCGCAGGGCTTCCTGGCGGTGTGCCCCGACCTGTTCTGGCGCCAGCAGCCGGGCGTGCAGTTGACCGACAAGACGCAGGAGGAATGGAACCAGGCCTTCGCCCTGATGAACGGCATGCACCAGGACAAGGCGGTGGATGACCTGAAGGCTGCGCTCGCCTGGGTGCGCGGGCAGGAGGGCTGCACCGGCAAGGCCGGCAGCGTCGGCTACTGCCTGGGCGGCCGGCTGGCCTTCATGATGGCGACGCGGTCGGACGCGGACGCCAATGTCGGCTATTACGGCGTCGGGCTGGAAGGGCTGCTGGGCGAGGCCGACAGGATCGCAAAGCCGCTGCTTCTGCATGTGGCCGAGAACGACAAGTTCTCCAGCCCCGACAAGCGTGACGCCCTGCTGGCCGGCGTGAAGGGCAACAAGTGGGTGACCGCCAAGGTCTATCCCGGCATGGACCACGCCTTCGCCCGGCCGGGCGGCGAGCATTACGACCCGGACGCGGCCGACGAGGCGAACCGGCTGACGGTGGAGTTCTTCCGGACGCATCTGGGGTGATTGCCCCCACCTAACCTCCCCCGCTGGGCGGGGGAGGGTTAGGGGGGGCATTCGGCAGGCGCCTAAGTGGCTTGCAGCTCTCGGCGCCGCCCGCCATTGACCATCCCCCCATTTAATGGGATGCAAAGGCCCACGGGCGCCGTTTCGCCCGTTTTCGTTTTGGAGCACTCCGATGACCACGCCGCGCGCCGTTCAGATCGGCGACCTGACCATTGCCAACGACCGCCCCTTCGTCCTGATCGCCGGCCCCTGCCAAATGGAAAGCCGCGACCATGCGCTGGAGACCGCGTCCGCGCTGGTGGAGATGACCAAGGCGCTGGGCATGGGGCTGATCTACAAGTCGAGCTTCGACAAGGCCAACCGCACCTCCATCACCACCGCGCGCGGTCTGGGCATGGACAAGGCTCTGCCGATCTTCGCGGAAATCCGCGAGCGCTTCGGCTGCCCGGTCATCACCGACGTGCATGAGTCCATCCAGTGCGCCCCGGTCGCCGAGGCGGTGGACGTGCTGCAGATCCCGGCCTTCCTCTGCCGGCAGACCGACCTGCTGGTTGCCGCCGCGGAGACCGGCCGGGCCGTCAACGTCAAGAAAGGCCAGTTCCTGGCGCCGTGGGACATGAAGAATGTCGCCGCCAAGCTGGTCGCTTCGGGCAATGAACGCGTGCTGCTGTGCGAGCGCGGCGCCAGCTTCGGCTACAACACTCTGGTCTCGGACATGCGCTCCCTGCCGATCATGGCGGAGACCGGCTTCCCGGTGGTGTTCGACGCCACCCACTCCGTCCAACAGCCGGGCGGGCAGGGTACGACCTCGGGCGGGCAGCGTGAATTCGTTCCGGTTCTGGCGCGCGCCGCCATCGCGGTCGGCGTCGCCGCCGTCTTCATGGAAACGCACGAGAACCCGGACTGCGCGCCCAGCGACGGCCCCAACATGGTCCCGCTGACGGACATGCCGGCACTGCTGGCGAAGCTGCAGGCTTTCGACCGTCTGGCGAAGTCCTAAAAACGCTTAATTTGGCAGCGAAGCGGCGCCGTGCTTGACTGGCGCCTCTTCCACTTCAGCCGTTCGGGGACGAGCATGACGTTCGGTCGGGGTTTTCGGGGTGCCGTCATGGCGCTCCTGCTGCTGGTGGCCGCCTTTCCGGCGGTGGCGCTGGAAAGCTTCCAGAAGTCCAAGCTGACCGTGGAGACGGCGGGCGGCGGCAAGTTCCGCTTCACCGTCGAACTGGCCTTGACCCCGGGCCAGCAGGCGCAGGGCCTGATGTACCGCCAGTCGATGCCGGCCGATGCCGGAATGCTGTTCGTCTACGACCGGGTGCAACCGGCCAGCTTCTGGATGAAGAACACGCTGATCCCCCTGGACATGCTGTTCATCGCCGCCGATGGCCGCATCGTGAACATCCATGAGCGTGCGGTGCCGGAATCGCTGGATTCCGTCAGTTCCGACGGCCCGGTCAAGGCGATCCTGGAATTGAACGGCGGCATGGCGTCACGGCTGGGCATCCGCCCCGGCGACCGCGTGGTGTCCCCCGACATCACGAAACCGTAAACGGAAAGACGATCCCCCGCACATGACTTTCGCTTAAACTCTCCCAGATTGATCGCGCGGGGTATTGCGCAGAGGGCAGGAATGGCGAGGGGAGCAGGCAGGCGGGCGGCGATCATGATCGGGGTGGCGCTCAGCGCCGCGGCCGGCCTGTCCGCCTATGTCGTGCTGGCGCGCGCCGAGCCTGGACCGTCCTACCGGCTGGCAAGGGTCGAGCAGGGGGCACTGGTCAGTGCCATCAGCGCAACCGGCACTATGAGCGCCCTGGTGACGGTGGAGGTCAGCTCCCAACTCTCCGGCCAGATCGCTGAGCTCTATGCCGATTTCAACAGCCGCGTCACCAGCGGCCAGATCCTTGCCCGCCTGAACGGCGACCAACTCGCCGCACGACTGGCCCAGGCCGGCGCCGACGTCGATTCCGCCAAAGCGTCCCTGATCCAGCAGCAGGCCCTGCAAGACAAGGCGCGGGCGGACCTTGCCAGCGCCAAGGCCAGCGTTGCCAATGCCGACGCCCAGATCCTGCGTGCCGACCTTGCCCAGCGCGATGCGGAGCGCGATCTGCGGCGCAGGCGCGACCTGCAGGGCCGCGGGGTGGTGGCTGCCGCAGACCTCGAAAAGGCGGAAACCGCGGCCCACAGCGCACAGGCGCAACTGGTCGCCGCCCGCGCCCAGAAACGGCAGGCGGAAGCGGCCGAGGCATCGGCCCAGGCCTCGCTCGCCGTCGCCGCCGCGCAGGTGGAAGTCGCCCGCGCACAGGTGGCGCAGCGCGAGGCCGCCCTGCAGTTGGTCCGCGTCGACCTGAACCGCTCCGTCATCCGTTCCCCCATCGATGGGGTGGTGGTGAACCGGGCGGTCAGCACCGGCCAAACGGTGGCGGCCAGCCTGTCCGCCCCCACCCTGTTCACCATCGCCCAGGATCTGCGGCAGATGGAGGTGCTGGCCAACATCGACGAGGCCGACATCGGCCGGGTGCGCGAAGGCATGCCGGTGCGCTTCACCGTGAACGCCTTCCCCGGCGACAGCTTCACCGGCCGGGTTGCCCAGGTGCGGCTGGCGCCGAAGGAGGATCTGACCGTCGTCACCTACATCGTCGTCATCACGGTCGAGAACCCGGAACTGCGGCTGCTGCCGGGCATGACCGCCAATCTGCGCATCACGGTGGACGAGCGCCCATCGGCGGTGAAGCTGCCCAACGCCGCCCTGCGCTTCCGCCCGCCGGGCGTGGAGATGGCGGTCGATGCGCCGGCCCCCACCACCGGCGGTCCGAACGGAGGCCGCGGCGCCGCGGCGCTGGAGGCCGCAGCCAAGCGGGTGATGGACGGGCTGAAGCTGGACGAGGGCAAGCGCCGCGACATCGTCGCCCTGGTCGCCGAGGCGCGCGAGCGCTTCACCGCGCTGGACGCCGAAGGCGGCGATCCCGAGCGCCGCCGGGTCGAGGCGAATGCCATCCGCACCACGACCCTGGAAAGAATTGCCGCTCTGCTGGAGCCTGCGCAGCGCGACCGCTTCGATGCGCTGGTGGAGCCCGGCCGGGCGGCTGAGGCCGCGCGCACCGTCTGGGTTCTCGGCCCCGGCAACGGCAGCCCTGTCGGCGTGCCGGTCCGGCTCGGCATCGGCGACGGCAGCTTTACGGAGGTGGTGTCCGGCGATCTGCGCGCCGGGCAGGAGGTCATCACCGGCATCCTGTCCCCCGACCGCGACACCCGCCGGGGACCGCGTCTTGGGTTTTGATCCTCCCCTGCCGCTGATCGCCGTCGAGAACCTCTCCCGCCGCTACCGGATGGGGCCGCAGACCGTTCATGCGCTGGACGACGTCACCGTCGCCATCGGTCGCGGCGAGTTCGTAGCGGTCATGGGGCCGTCCGGATCCGGCAAATCCACCTTCATGAACCTGCTGGGTTGTCTGGACCGTCCTGATGCCGGCCATTACCGCCTGGACGGGCGGGAGGTCGCCGGCCTCTCCTCCGACGCGCTGGCGGCGGTGCGGAACCGCAGCATCGGCTTCGTTTTCCAGTCCTTCAACCTGCTGCCGCGGCAGACGGCGCTCGCCAATGTCATGCTGCCGATGGTCTATGCCGGCGTCGGCCATGCCGAGCGGGCGGAGCGGGCGCTGGCCGCGCTCGACGCGGTGGGTTTGCGGGAGCGGGCAGGCCATCGACCGACCCAGCTTTCCGGCGGTCAGCAGCAGCGTGTCGCCATCGCCCGCGCCCTGGTCAACGACCCGCTCCTGCTTCTGGCCGACGAGCCGACCGGGGCGCTCGACAGCGCAACCAGCTTGGAGATCATCGCCCTGTTCCAGCGGCTGAACCGCCGCGGCATCACCGTGGTTCTGGTGACCCACGAACCGGAGGTGGCGCGCTTCGCCACCCGTGTCCTGCAGTTTCGCGACGGCCGGCTGATCGACGACCTGCGCCAGGATGCGGAGGTGGCGGCATGACGGCGTGGGACGCCCTGCGCGCGGCGTTGGATTCGCTGCGGGCGAACCCTCTGCGCAGCGCGCTGACCATGCTGGGCATCGTCATTGGTGTCGCCGCGGTGATCGCCATGGTGGCGGTCGGAGCCGGTGCGCGGGACCAGGTTCTGCGCCAGATCGCCAGCCTCGGCACCAACCTGATCATGGTTGGGCAGGGCAGCATCGTCCGCAGCGGGGTGAAGCTGGGCGCCGGCACCGCATCGACGCTGACGGAAGATGATGCGCTTGCGGTACTGACCGAGATTCCCGGCGTGGTGGTGACGGCGCCTTCGGTGCGCTGGGATTTGCAGATCGTCGCCGGCAACCAGAATTGGGGCACGGTGCTGTTCGGCATCACGCCCGACTACATGGACGCCCGCGACTGGAGCGTGGCGACCGGCCGGGGCTTGTCGGACGAGGATGTGGCCCAGGCCAACAAGGTGGTCGTGCTGGGCCAGACGGTGGTGCGCAACCTGTTCGGCGGCGGCGATCCCATCGGCGAGCCGGTCCGCGTCTTTTCCACGCCGCTGACCGTCGTCGGCGTGCTGGCGGAGAAGGGCCAGAACACCCAGGGACAGGACCAGGACGACGTCATCTTCGTGCCGCTGTCCACCGCCAAGCGCAACATTCCGGGAATGGCGAAGAGTAACCCGCGCTTCATCCACACCATGGTGGTGAAGATGCGGGACGGCGCCGACATGGCGGAGGCGCAGGCCCAGATCCGCGACCTGCTGCGCCAGCGCCACCGGCTGATTCCCGGCCAGGACGACGATTTCTGGATGCGCGACCTGTCGGAGGTGTCGGCGACCCGCGATGCCTCCTCGCGCGCCCTGTCCTTCCTGCTGGCGGCGGTGGCGGCGGTGTCGCTTCTGGTCGGCGGCATCGGCATCATGAACATCATGCTGGTGTCGGTGACCGAGCGCACGCGGGAGATCGGGCTGCGGCTCGCCATCGGGGCGCGGCGGCGCGACATCCTGGTGCAGTTCCTGATCGAATCGACCACCCTGTCGCTGATCGGCGCCGCGGTGGGGGTGGCGCTGGGCATCGCGACCGCCATGGGAGTGGCCGCCCTTGCCGGCTGGCCGACCTTGATCCGGATCGACTCCGTCGTGCTGGCAGTGGTGGTCAGCGGGCTGATCGGCGTCTTCTTTGGCCTCTACCCGGCCCGGCGGGCGGCGCTGCTCAATCCCATCGAGGCGCTGCGGCACGAATAGCCGCGAAGTCGGCCGCCGCATCGCCAGCCAAGGCCACCATCCGCGCGTCGCTGCGCGCAAGCCACAGTGCCGCACGGGCGATCCATGCCGCCTCCCTCGGCGCGGCGAGCAACCCGTGCTGCCGTTCCGCCACCACCCGTGCCAGCGCCAGGACGGAGGTCGCGGCATGCCGCTTGGCGAGGTCGATCTGTCCGATGGCGGGATCTAGGGTCGCGCGCAGGGGACCGCCGCCCATCGGCGCCACGACATCCACCGCCGCACTGGTACGAAGCAGGCGATGGGCAAGGTCGACCGCCGCGCGCCGGTCCGGCCGGTCGCCCAGGTCGGGCAGGAAGAGGGCGACAACGAGCGGGGCAGGGGGGAGCGACGGCAACGAATGGACCCGAAAATCTGTTGAAGGGATGGTGTTTAGCGACCGAACGCCGCACCGGATGTCCGGCACGGCAGGCGGGATGGAGAAAGACCGCGAAAACGGTGCGCCCTTCGCTTGCCGTGGGCGTGGCGTTCGTGTATCTCACATCGCGGCGACGGGGCGTAGCGCAGTCTGGTCAGCGCGCCAGTTTTGGGTACTGGAGGCCCCCGGTTCGAATCCGGGCGCCCCGACCATCGCCGAGGGACATCACCGCGTCCAAGCCGTAAGCGCCAGGACGCAACCGCAGCATTTGGGGAGACGAGCGAGCCATGAACGTCCGGATCTATCAGCCGAGCAAGACGGCCATGCAGTCCGGCCGGGCCAAGACTCACCGTTGGATGCTGGATTACGAGATTGAGACTCCGCGCCGTCCGGAGCCGCTGATGGGCTGGACCAGCTCCGGCGACACGCTGAACCAGGTGCGCCTGTCCTTCGAGACGAAGGAAGAGGCGATTGCGTTCGCGGAGCGCGAGGGCTGGAACTACACCGTTCAGGAAGCGCCGGTCCGCCGCGTCCGTCCGCGCAACTACGCCGACAATTTCCGCACCGACCGTCCGCGCTTCTGATCGCGTACCCGGCATAAGGCCCCATAGCTCAGTTGGATAGAGCAGCCGCCTTCTAAGCGGCAGGTCGCTGGTTCGAATCCAGCTGGGGTCGCCATCTCGGCAAGCAAATCCAGAACAAGAAAAAGCCCCGCTCCGGCGGGGCTTTTTGCGTTGACCCGATCAAATTCCGGACTCCTGGTCCTAGCTTTTGGCGGGTCGAGGCTGGAGTGTACGCCACCGGCCGGTATGGCGTGAGGCTGGCGTATTCCCAAGCCGCCATATGCGTCCCGCAGAGCCGCTTGGAGCATTCCGGTGCCCCCGCCTCCAACACCTCTAAACCCATTTACGGCGCTCCCGGACCCTTCGCCTGTGGCTGCGGCACGGCGTCCCGGGCAAGCGCGCGGCTTCGTGCCCCAAAATGCTCCCCGGAACGCAGAAGGGGCCGCCGAAGCGACCCCTTGAGGAAGGCTAGAGCCTTGAATTGGTTGGTGATCCGGGTGGGATTCGAACCCACGGCCACATGATTAAAAGTCACGTGCTCTACCGACTGAGCTACCGGATCATCCAGCGTGGCGGTGGGAAACTGGCCCCCGCCGGAAGTGGGCGCACCATAGAAAGACGCGCCCGAAAGGTCAACCATGGGCTTGATGGCGAATGCAGGATTTTGCCATCAAGCCCGCCCATCAAGACCATGGTGTCAGGATCAGGTCTGGTTGGTCGTCGGTGTGGTGCCGTTGCCGGCCTCCAGCGCGAAGCGCTCGGCCAGACGCTCTGCAACGCGGGGAGAAACGAAGTGGCGGATGTCGCCGCCCAGACGCCCGATCTCCTTCACGAAGCGGGAGGAGATGAACTGGTGCTTCTCCGACGACATCAGGAAGATCGTCTCGACCTTCGGGTTCAGCCGCGCGTTCATGCCCGCCATCTGGAACTCGTATTCGAAGTCCGAGACGGCGCGCAAGCCGCGGATGATGACTCTGGCGTTCATCTCGATGGCGAAATGCATCAGCAGATTGTCGAACGCCCGCACCTCGATGCTGGCCCCGCCGGCGTTCAACGCGGCCACGTCCTCGCGAACCATGGCGACCCGCTCGTCGGTGGAGTAGAGCGGCCCTTTGCCGGCATTCCGGGCAACGCCGATGATCAGGTGGTCGACCTGACGGGCGGCGCGCTGGATGATGTCCATGTGACCGTTGGTGATCGGATCGAAGGTGCCGGGATAGACACCGATTCGACGACCCTGGCTGGTCTCGGTCTGGCTGGTCGCCATGGGTTCCCCTTTAGGCCCGTCCGTTATTCGTTCGGCGCGGCGGCGCTGCCGGCATCGCCGACGGAACCGTCCGAACCGTTGGCGTCACCGCCGGTCTCAACGCCCGTGTCGACACCAGTCTCCCCGGCGCCGTTCTCGCCCACACCATTTTCGCCGTCTTCCTCGGCGATGGTGGCGACGGAGACCACGCGCTCTTCCGCCCCCACGCGGAACAGCGTGACGCCCAGCGTCTTCCGGCCCGCCACCCGCACGTCGTGCAGGGGCATGCGGATCACCTGGCCGCCATTGGTCACCATCATCACCTGATGGTTCGATTCGACCGGGAAGGCGGCGACGATGGACCCGTTGCGCTCGCCCATCTCCATGTTCCAGATGCCCTGGCCCCCGCGACCGGCGGTGCGATACTCGTAGGACGAGCTGCGCTTGCCATAGCCGCGGTCGGAGACGGTCAGAATATACTGCTCCTTCTGTTTCAGTTCTTCGTACCGCTCCTGCGTCAGGGTGACGCTGTCCGCCGGTACCTCATCGGCTTCCGGCGCGGCCTCACCCTCCATCTCCAGCCCTTCGTCGCGCTTCATCTTGAAGAAGGCGGCGCGCTCCTCGGGCGTGGCGTCGACATGGGTCAGGATCGACAGCGACACCACCTCGTCCCCGTCGGCCAGCTTGATGCCGCGAACGCCGGTGGAGGTGCGGCCGGCGAAGACGCGCACATCGTCCACGGGGAAGCGGATGCACTTGCCGCCACGGGTCGCCAGCAGGACGTCGTGTTCCGCCTCAGAGCAGGTGTGGACGCCGATCAGCCGCTCGCCTTCCTCTTCCAGCTTCATGGCGATCAGGCCGTTGGAGCGAATGTTGGCGAAGTCCGACATGCGGTTGCGGCGCACGTTGCCCCTCGACGTGGCGAAAACGACGTGCAGATCGGCCCAGGCGGCCTCGTCCTCCGGCAACGGCAGGACGGTGGTGATGGTTTCCCCGTCGATCAGCGGCAGCAGGTTGACGAAGGCCTTGCCGCGCGCCTGCGGGTTGCCCAGCGGCAGGCGGTAGACCTTCAGTTTGTAGACCATGCCGCGGTTCGAGAAGAGCAGCAACGGCGTGTGGGTGTTGGCGACGAACAGGTCGCTGACCGCGTCCTCCGCCTTCATCGACATGCCGGCGCGGCCCTTGCCGCCGCGCTTCTGCGCCCGATAGGTCGACAGCGGCACCCGCTTCACATAGCCGGACTGGCTGACCGTGACGACCATGTCCTCGCGCTGGATCAGGTCCTCGATGTCGGCCTCGAACTCCAGATCCTGGATTTCGGTGCGGCGCGGATTGCCGAACCGCTCCTTCATCTCCACCAGCTCGTCGCGCAGGATGCCCATCAGCTTCGGACGGTTGGCGAGCGTGGCGAGGAAGTCGGCGATCTGGTCGGTGACGTCGGTCAGCTCGGCGCCGATCTTGTCGCGCTCCAGCCCGGTCAGGCGGTGCAGACGCAGGTCGAGGATGGCACGGGCCTGGACTTCGGACAGGCGGTAGGTGTTCTGCGGGCTGACGCCGCGGCCGGGCTCGTCGATCAGCTCGATCAGCGGACCGACGTCATGAACCGGCCATTCGCGGTTCATGATCTCCTCGCGCGCCCAGACCGGATCGGGGGCGCTGCGGATCAGTTGGATCATCGCGTCGAGGTTGGCGACGGCGACCGCCAGACCGACCAAGGTGTGCGCCCGCTCGCGAGCCTTGCCCAGCAGGAACTCGGTCCGGCGGGTGATGACCTGCTCGCGGAAGCGGATGAAGGCGGCGATGATCTGAAGCAGATTCATCAGCTCCGGACGACCGCCGTTCAGCGCCAGCATGTTGACGCCGAAGGAGGTCTGGAGCTGGGTGTGGCGGAACAGCTGCGCCAGCACCACGTCCGGCACCGCGTCGCGCTTCAGCTCGATCACCACGCGCACGCCGTCGCGGTCCGATTCGTCGCGCAGGTCGGAGATGCCCTCGATGATCTTGTCGTTCACGACCTCGCCGATGCGTTCCATCAGCTTGGCCTTGTTGACCTGATACGGGATCTCGGTCGCGACGATGGCGGTGCGGTCCTTGCGCACCTCCTCGAAATGGGTCTTGGCGCGCAGGATGACCGAGCCGCGCCCCTGCAGAAGGGCCGCGCGGCTGCCCGACCGGCCGAGGATCAGGCCACCCGTCGGGAAATCGGGGCCGGGCACATGCTCCATCAACTCGTCGAGCGTGACATCGGGGTTGTCGATGTAGGCGCAGCAGGCGTCGATCACCTCGCCCAGATTGTGGGGCGGGATGTTGGTCGCCATGCCGACGGCGATGCCGCCGGCGCCGTTCACCAGCAGGTTCGGGAATCGGGCGGGGACGACGGTCGGCTCGCGGCCCGAATCGTCGTAGCTCGCCTGGAAGTCGATGGTGTCCTTGTCGATGTCGTCCAGCAGCGCTTCCGCCGCCTTGGCCAGACGCGCCTCGGTGTAGCGCATCGCCGCGGCCGGATCGCCGTCCATCGAACCGAAATTGCCCTGACCGTCGATCAGCGGCAGGCGCATTGAGAAGTCCTGCGCCATGCGGACCATGGCGTCGTAGATCGCGCTGTCGCCGTGCGGGTGGTATTTACCCATCACGTCGCCGACGATGCGCGCCGACTTCTTATAGGGCTTGGTCGAGTCGTACCCGCCCTCCTTCATCGCGTAGAGGATGCGCCGGTGCACCGGCTTCAGCCCGTCGCGGACGTCGGGCAGGGCACGGCTCACGATCACGCTCATCGCGTAGTCGAGATACGATTTCCGCATCTCGTCTTCGATGTTGATCGGCGCGATGTCGGAGGCGGGAGGAAGGGGCGTATTGCTCAAGCAGGACACTCATTCTTCGAATGCGCCGCCGCTTTAGGAATCCGCGGCAGTCACTGGCCTTGCGGGCCGAAGGTTTTGCCCAGGAAATATAGCAACTCTCGCAATTGCACACAACGATTCGGGGCCGAAAAGCCGGCTCAGCGCCGGCTCAAACGCGCGAATCGCAGTGACAGGATCGTTACCGATACCAGGCTGGCGATCAGGATTCCCTCGAAAAGCCCATGGGCGCCGTGGCCGAGACCGAAAACGAGGAACGCCGACACCGGAATCATCACCACCGCGTAGGAGAAGAAGTGCAGCGCGGTCGGGACCCAGGCGTCATGCCGGCCGCGCAGCGCGTTCGCCATCACCGTCTGGCCACCGTCGGCGATCAGGATCCAGGCGGCGAAGGCGATCAGCGGCACCACGGCCTCCAGCAGTTCGGGGTCGTTGGTGTAGATGGCGCCCAGCGCCTCGGGCAGGCTGCGGTAGAGGATGCCGACGCAGGCCAGGATGGCGCTGGTGACGCCCAGCCCGGTCCAGCCCGCCAGCACCATGTCGCTGCGGTCGCCACGGCCATAGGCCACGCCCACCCGCACCGCGGTCGCCGAGGCCAGCCCGACCGCCGCCATGAAGGGCAGGGCGGTCAGGTTCAGACCCACCGTGTAGGCGGCCAGCGCCAGCGGGGAGATCATGCCGGCGAACAGCCCGAGCGCGGCGAAGGCACCGCTCTCCACCCCGATGCTGAGCCCGGCGGCATAGCCGAGATGGCGCTGGCGCGCCGCGCCGCTCCACCAGTCGGACACCGGCAGCCGGACCTGCCAGCGGTCATGGCCGCGCATCCACCAGACATAGGCGACCAGCCCGAGCCCCATGCCCCAGCGCACGATGGAGGTCGCCCAGGCGGACCCGACGGCGCCCAGCGGCTCCATCCCGAGATGGCCCCAGACAAGCGCCCAGGCGAGGGCGGCGTTGACGACGTTGCCGATCACCATGGCGACCATGCCCGGCAGCGGCCGCTTGATGCCCTCCAGGAAGAAGCCGGTGGTGATGTACAGCATCATGCCGGGTGCACCGAGCCCGAGCACCGCCAGCACATGGGCGCCGCCCGCCGCCATGTCCGGCGTCTGGCCGCCGGCCTGAAACAGCGGATCGCCCAGCAGCGAGACCAGCGCGAACAGCACGCCCAGCAGCAGCGCGTAGGGAACGGACCGGCGCCATGCCCGCCCGCACTCCGCATCGTTGCCGGCGCCGAAGGCATGGGCGGTGATCATCACCGTGCCCATCAGCAGGCCGACGCCGGTGCCGACCATGATGTTGCCCGGCAGATGGGCCAGCCCGTAATAGGCCAGTTCCTGCGCCGAATAGCGGCCGACGATGGCCGTGTCGACCGCCATCATCACCATCAGCCCGGCGCGGGAGACGATGACCGGCGCCGCCAGCCGCAGCAGCTCGCCGATGTGGGCGGCGAGGCGCGCGCGCAAGGGCTCGGGCGTGGGCAGGGTGGCGGTGCTCATGACGGGACCTGTGTCGGCATTGGGGATGGCGGCCTGGGCCGCGCCGCCGGACCGTACTGGCTGGCTGGAAAGCGGGCAGGCTGCGCAAAAGCCGGTCATCTTGCCCGGTGGGCGTACCGCGTCAAGGTTTTCGGGCGCCTCGAAAGGACCGTTGCATTCCCTGCATGGCCGGAGGGGCATCCGCGGAACCAAGCCGCCGCAGCCCCGTTGTCAGAAACAGAGACGAACGACGCCCGGACAGCCACTCATCCCCCCTTCACACCGGAGAGACGCCATGCACCACGCCAAGAACCGCCGGCAGCGCGCCACCGCCCGCGCCATCCCGTTCCCCGCGCGTGAACTGGTGATCCTGACCTTCCTGATGGCGCTGGCGGCAATGCTGACCGGCTGCAACACGGTGGAAGGCGCCGGGCAGGATGTGCAGGCCGGCGGCCGGGCGATTGAACGGACGGCCGATTGAGCCGTTATCCCAGGGATATCCCTGATCCAGGAGTTTCCGAATGAGCGATCCGCAGAAGCCGTCCACTCCCGGCGAGATTCCGCCGCCGTCCAATCCGAACCCGCCGCAGCCCGGCCGGCCGACCACGCCCGATCCCTATCCGGTGCCCGACAACCCCGACGTGCTGCCGGAAATCCCGCCGCCGGCCGACGAGCCGATGCCGGGCATGCCGAATCCGACGACTGCATGATGGGGCGGCGTTAAACACCCACCCCGACCCTCCCCCGCTCTCAGCGGACCTACGGTCCGCCTGCCGCGTCAGCACAAAGCGTAGCTTTGTGCGAGAGCTGGGCGGGGGAGGGAGTGAACACTTGTCCAGGAAGGGCAGCGGCAGTTCCCTCCTCCGCCCAGCGGGGGAGGGGTAGGGTGGGGGCGTCGGCGAATGCTGGCTGTCAACCCGCCTCCGCCATCACCGTCGCCGAGACCCATTGCTCGACACGCTCGGCGACCGATTGCCAGTCCTGTTCCAGCATCATCGCGTGCCCCATTCCCGGCATGAAGACCGGCTGGGTACATAGCGCCATGGCGGTGGCGATCACCTCCGCGCGCGGAAACAGGAGATCCTCCTCCGCACCCATCACCATCACCGGCGTTTCGCGCGGCGGCAGCACGGGGAAGGGGATCCAGCCGCCGATGTCCAGCAGGACCCGGCGCGACTCCTCCTGCAGATAGGCCTCATACTTGGCGGCCTCGTCGCGCGGCATCTTGTCGGAGAACATCGCCCGGCGGATTGCGTCCGGATCGATGGCCTTCTCGCCGAAGGTGGTCAGCATCGCCATCTGCTGGAACACATAAGGCGACCGCCAGGCCAGCCCCATGGTGGAGGACCACAGGCCGTAGGGCGGGGCGGAAGCCATCAGCACGCCGCCGGCGAAGCGGCGCTTGGCCAACGCGCGCTGCACCACCATGCCGCCCATGGAATGGCCGATCAGCACCGGCGGCGACGACAGGCCGTCCGTCGCCTGCAGCACGTCGTCCACATAATCGGCGATGCCGAACTCATGCAGACGGTCGCGCCCCTCGCTGTTGCCATGGCCGCGCAGGGAGACGGCATGCGCCTCCCACCCGCGTGCGGCGAACCAGGGCAGGAACTTGGCATCCCAGATCCAAGCGCCGCTGAAGGCACCATGGACGAACAGGAGCGGCGGCGCCTTGGGCGTTCCGGTGGGACGGCGGCTGATGATTTCCAGGGTGGGCATCGGATCGCAGGTTGTGATTTCGCAGTGCGATAAGCATGGTGGGCGAGGCGCCGCCTGTCCAGCCGCGGCCCCTTCAACCCTGATCCGCAACCCTGATCTGTCAGGGGACTTGCACAGTTTGACGCAGCCCACCCGGTTTGCGACAGTCCGGACCCGCAAAGCCAATCCGGAGACCGCCCGTGCCGAAACCGCCGGTCATCGATCCAGCCGCCCTGACCGCCGACACCGGCGCCACCGACTATCCGCAGCCCTTCCGGGCGCAGGTGGCCGGGCGGCACAGGGTTGCGCTTGGCGATCCGCTGGGGCTCACCAATTTCGGCGTCAACCTGACCCGGCTGGCGCCCGGCGCGTCGTCGGCTCTGCGCCATTGGCACAGCCGCCAGGACGAGTTCGTCTATGTGGTGGAAGGCGAGCTGACCCTGGTCACCGACGCGGGCGAGACCCTGCTGACCGCCGGCATGTGCGCCGGCTTCCCGCATGGCGTCGCCGACGGCCACCGACTGATCAACCGCAGCAGCCGGCCGGCAAGCTACCTGGAGGTCGGCGACCGCAGCGGCGGTGACGAAATCGATTATTCCGACGAGGACATGGTCTGGCGCGACGGCGCCTATCGCCACCGCGACGGGACGACCTGGGAATGACGGCTGGGGGAATGAATGCAGACCTGACCCTGGTTCTCGGCGGCGCCCGCTCCGGCAAGAGCCGCTATGCCGAGGGGCTGGTGACGGCGCTTGGCGGGCCGCGCGTCTACATCGCCACCTCGCAAATCTGGGACGCGGAGATGGCGGAGCGGGTGGCGAAGCACCGCGACGACCGCGGCCCGAATTGGACGACGGTGGAGGAGCCGCGCGACCTGACCGGTGCGCTCCGCCGCCACGCCGCTGCCGGCACCGGCGTGCTGGTCGACTGCCTTACCCTGTGGCTGACCAACCTGATGATGGCGGAGGCCGACATCGCTGCGCAAACCGCGGCGCTGGTGGAGCTTCTGCCGACGCTGCCAGGCCGGGTGGTCCTGGTCTCCAACGAGGTCGGGCTCGGCATCGTGCCTGACAACGCGTTGGCGCGCCGCTTCCGCGACCATGCCGGCCGCCTGCACCAATCCATCGCGGCCGTTGCGCCGCACGTCGTGCTGACCGTCGCCGGTCTGCCGATGTTCGTGAAGGGAACCCCAGCATGACCGACAATACGGTCGATACCGACGAGCTGAACCGCCGCCATGCCGAGAAGATGAAGCGGCGCAAGGCGTTGCAGGAGCGGGCGCTCGCGTCCAAGACGGTGGAGAAGGGCCTGCTGATGGTCCACACCGGCAAGGGCAAGGGCAAGTCGACCGCCGCCTTCGGCCTGATGATGCGCGCCGTCGGCCACGGCATGCGCGTAGGCATGGTGCAGTTCGTCAAAGGCGCCTGGTCCACCGGCGAGACGGTGGCGCTGGAGCGCTTCGAGGATCTGGTCGATTTCCACACGATGGGCGAAGGCTTCACCTGGGACACCCAGGACCGCGCCCGCGACATCGCCGCCGCCGAGGCCGCCTGGGCCAAGGCCAAGGAACTGATGGCCGACCCGCGCTATCGCCTGATCGTACTGGACGAGCTGAACATCGTGCTGCGCATGGACTACCTGCCGCTGGACGAGGTGCTGGCGACACTGGCCGCCCGCCGGCCGGACCTGCATGTCTGCATCACCGGCCGCAATGCCAAGCCGGAACTGATCGCCGCCGCCGACCTCGTCACCGAGATGACGCTGGTCAAGCACCCGTTCGAGGCCGGGGTCAAGGCCCAGGCCGGCATCGAGTTCTAAGGCCATGCCATCGCGCGCGATCATGCTGCAGGGCACCGGCTCCGACGTCGGCAAGTCGCTGCTGGTGGCGGGACTGTGCCGGGCGCTGGTGCGGCGCGGGCTGACCGTCCGGCCGTTCAAGCCGCAGAACATGTCCAACAACGCCGCGGTCACGGCGGACGGCGGCGAGATCGGCCGCGCGCAGGCGCTGCAGGCGCGTGCCTGCGGCGTGGTGCCCAGCGTCCACATGAACCCGGTGCTGCTGAAGCCGCAGTCGGACATCGGCGCCCAAGTGGTGGTGCGTGGCGTGGTGGTGGGCACCGCACGCGCCGCCGACTATCAGGCGCGCAAGCGCGAATTGCTGGGCACCGTCCTGGACAGTTTCGAGCGGCTCAAGGCCGAGGCCGATATCGTGGTGGTGGAAGGCGCCGGCAGCCCGGCCGAGGTCAATCTGCGGGCTGGAGACATCGCCAACATGGGCTTCGCCACCGCCGCGGACGTGCCGGTTCTGCTGGTCGGCGACATCGACCGCGGCGGGGTGATCGCCAGTCTGGTGGGCACCCACGCACTTCTACCGAGATCTGAGCAGGAGCGGATCAAGGGCTTTCTCATCAACAAGTTCCGCGGCGATGTTCGCCTGTTCGATGAAGGGCTGCGGATCATCGAGAGCCACACCGGCTGGCGTGGGTTCGGCGTGGTGCCCTGGCTGAAGGAGGCGGCGACCCTGCCGGCGGAGGATGCGGTTGCGCTCGACCGGCCGCGTGCTGCGGGTGACGGAGCGTTGCGCGTGGTCGTGCCGATGCTGTCGCGGATCGCCAACTTCGACGACTTCGATCCGTTGGCGCAGGAGCCCGGCGTCGCCCTGACCATGGTACGCCCGGGCCAGCCGCTGCCGGGCAATGCTGATATGGTGATCCTGCCCGGCACCAAGGCGACCATCGCCGATCTTGCCTTCCTGCGGGCGCAGGGCTGGGACATCGACCTGCTGGCCCACTGGCGGCGCGGCGGCCGCGTGCTGGGGATCTGCGGCGGCTATCAGATGTTGGGGCGGCGGATTGCCGATCCGGACGGCATCGAAGGCCCGCCGGGCGAGGCCACGGGGCTTGGCCTGCTGGATGTCGAGACGGTGCTGAAAGGCCCGAAGGTGCTGGAGGAAGCCCGCGGGCGTGAGCGCCGCACCGGCGCGGCGGTGGCGGGCTACGAGATGCACATGGGCCGGACCGATGGACCGGACCGGGCACGGCCGATGCTGGAGCTTGCGGGCGGCGTGACGGACGGCGCGGAGTCGGCCGACGGGCGCGTCGCCGGCTGCTACCTGCACGGGCTTTTCGGCGCCGACGGCTTTCGCGCGGCGTATCTGCAGGCGATGGGCGGCGGGTCGGAGCTGGCCTACGGGGTGGCCGTCGAGCGGGCGCTCGACGCGGTCGCGGATCGTCTGGAGAGCGTGGTGGATGTGGACGGACTTCTGGCGGTGGCGGAGGGGGCGTAAGGAAGGCGTTACGCCCCCATCCCTCCCCAGCCCTCGGTCGACCAAAGGCCGGTCCGATCGCAGGCGAGGGATTGGAGCTTTGTCGGCGTAAGGCGGCAGTCTCCTCACCCGCCCAGCGGGGGGGGGGATTAAGGTGGGGGTCTAACTCCGCATTAGACGTGTGCTACACGTTTACCCCCCGCATCCCCTCCGCCGTATAGCGGTGGCCTGCCGCCACGCCCGGCGGCAGAGCATCACTCAGCGCCTTCACCTCTGCCTCGGTCAGCGTCACCGCGGCGGCGCCGACATTCTCCTCCAGATATTTGATCCGCTTGGTCCCCGGGATCGGCAGGATCTCCGGTCCCTGTGCCAGCAGCCACGCCAGCGCCACCTGCCCCGGCGTGCAGCCCTTCGGCGCCGCCAGCGCCTTCACCTGCTCGACCAGAGCCAGGTTGCGGTCGAAGTTGTCCCCGGCGAAGCGCGGTGCGATTCGGCGAAAGTCGTTTTCGGCGAACTGATCGGGGCTGCTGACGGCACCGGTCAGCATGCCGCGGCCCAGCGGGGCATAGGCGACCAAGGAGATCCCCAACTCCCGGCAGGCCGGCAGAACCGCATCCTCCATGTCGCGGGTCCACAAAGAATATTCGCTCTGCACCGCGGCGATAGCGTGGACGGCATGAGCGCGGCGCAGGGTGGCGGCCGACACCTCCGACAGGCCGAGCGCGCGGACCTTGCCGGCCTTCACGAGATCGGCCATGGCGCCGACCGTCTCCTCCACCGGGATGTCCGGGTTCAGGCGGTGGGCGTAGTAGAGGTCGATGGTCTCAACCCCCAGTCGCTTCAGCGAGGCGTCGCAGGCCTGCGCCACATAGGCCGGGCTGGTGTCGATGCGGCGGGCGTATTCGCCGGGTTGGCGGACGATGCCGAACTTCGTGGCGATCACCACCCGGTCGCGCTTGCCGGCCAGGAAGCGCGCGAGAAGCGACTCGTTGTGGCCGCCGCCGTACATGTCGGCGGTGTCGTAATGGGTGACACCCAGTTCGAACGCCCGTTCCAACGTTGCCAACGACTGGGCGTCGTCGGTCGGTCCGTAGAACTCCGACATGCCCATGCAGCCGAGGCCGATTTCGGAAACCGAGAGAATGCTGCCGATGTTGCGCTGTTTCATCGCTTTACCCCTCCCGTGCCGCGGCCGGGCGGATTACCCTGGGAGCCTGCGGCAGCAAATACACTACACGGTGCAGTGTACTTGGTGGCCGGTGAATGTCAATGTCTCGGGAGGGGGATGCTGTGCGCGGTTCGGCGAAGCGGGATGCGGTGGTGGAGGCAGCGACCCGCGCCTTCCTGACCCACGGGTATGAGGCGTCGTCGATGGACGCCATCGCCGCCGACGCCAACGTGTCAAAGCGCACCGTCTACAATCATTTCCCAGGCAAGCGGGAGCTGTTCCAGGCCGTCGTCTCTGGCCTGTATGAGGGGTTCCACAGCGACGGCGACCAGACCCTTCGCCATGACCAGCCGCCGGAGCAGGCGCTTCCCGCCTTCCTCAGGTCGCTGCTGGTGCATATGGGCCGTCCGGAGGTGCGCGGGCTGCTGCGCCTCGTCATCGCCGAGCATCAGCGCTTTCCCGAGCTGTCGCAGATTTATCTGGAAGGCGGGAAGGGACAGGCCTATGCGCTGCTCGACGATTATATCGCCGCCCAGCATGCGCGCGGGCGACTGAACGCCCCCGATCCGCATGTGGCGGCGACCCAGTTGATGGGCGGCCTGAAGGAGGTGCTGTTCTGGCCGACCATGCTGGGACTGCCGGTCACCGCCGATCCGGAGCGGGTGATCGCCGAGTCGGTGGCGGCGCTGGTGCGGGCCTACGGCACGGCGCTGGTCAGCGGTCGCGAAGGTCCGACGGGTTGACGCCGACAGCGGTGCGGATGCGCCGGGCGAAGTGGGACCGGTTGGTGTAGCCGCAGGCCTCCGCCGCCTCCTGCACGCTCAGCCCCTCGCGTTCCAGAAGATCGCGGGCATGGGCGACGCGCTCCTCGACCAGGATGCTGCGGACCGAGCAGCCCTCCTCGGACAGACGGCGGCGTAGCGTGCCGGTGCTGAGGTTGAGCGCGTCGGCGACGGCATCCGCCGTCCAGGCGGTGTCGGGCCGGGTACGCAGCAGTTGGCGCACCGCATCGGCGGTGCCGGTCGGCGCGACGGGACCCAGCCACCAGACGCCGTCTTCCAGCAGCGCAAGAAGCACCTCCATGCAGCGATGCTCGGCCAGCTTGGGCGGCAGCGGCGGATCGGCGATAAGGCCGGTGGCGGCGTGGTGAATGGCGTCGGCCAGGGACTGTGTGAGGGTGACATGCCAGTCGCCTGGCCGGGCGCGCGGTGAGAGCCCCTCGCTGCCGTGCGCGCGCAGCAGGCGCCGCACCATTTCCGCCGGGAATTCCAGCACCAGGGCGCGATAGCCGCCAGCGGTGCCGGGATTGTTCACCACCGATCCGCTCCAGCCCGGCGGCAGCAGCATGGCCGTGCCGGCGGGGAAACGACGGGTGGTGCCGGAGGCGTCGGTCAGTTCCTTGACCCCCTCCAGCACGGCGATCAAGGCGGTGCGCTCGATCCGCACCTCCGCCAGCCTCTCGCAGTCATGAGCGACGAAAGCCCACAGCTCCGGCCGGTGCGGACGGTCGCCCGCGCCGGGACGTTGGTCACGGGCGACGAAGCGGGACAGGCGGGCGAGGAGGTCTGGACCCATGGGCGCCATCCTATGTCGGTGGCCGGCAGTCGAGCAACGGCCGTAGCGGGCGAATCGGCTTTATGAGAACTCGGAGGAATCGACCCTCTAGAGCCCTTCTCCCCTTGCGGGGCGGGATCGGCCAAACGCCAACGGCGTTTTGCCGACCCGCGGGTTGGGATGAGGGGGCAAGCGGCTGAAAGCCGCTGGAAGCCATAGGTTTGAACTCCCCTCACCCCAACCCCTCTCCCACAAGGGGAGAGGGGCTAGCAGAACTCCTCCGAAGGGTATTATCGCAGTCCCGTCATCGGCCGTAGCGGGCGGTCAGCGTCGCCTTCGCCAGCGTGGCGGCGTTCAGGTTGAAGCCGACCATGGCGCCCGAGGCATCGGCCGGCAGGGGCAGGCTGTCCACCTTCAGCGCGTGAACAGTGACGACATAGCGATGGGGCGTGTCGCCCTGCGGCGGGCAGGGGCCGCCATAGCCCGTGGTGCCGAAGTCGGTGCGGCTCTGTACCGCTCCGGCAGGCAACATCGGCTTTGCCGGATCGCCGGCGCCGGCGGGCAGGTCGCGGATGTCGGCCGGGAGGTTGAACAGCACCCAGTGCCACCAGCCGCTGCCGGTCGGGGCGTCGGGGTCATAGATGGTGACAGCGAGGCTGCGGGTGCCGGTCGGTGGCTCGGTCCAGCTCAAGGCCGGCGACCGGTTGCCGCCGCTGCAGCCGAATCCGGCGAAGACGTTGCGTTCCGGAATCGGCGACGCTTCGGTGAAGTCCGGGCTGCGCAGCTCGAAGGCGGCAGCGGGAGCGGCGGCCAGCAGCAGGGCGGCCAGCACGGCCGGGCGGGCGAAACATGTGGGGGTCATTGGGGCGTCTCCGCTGGGTGGGATGCCCCCGACGATAAAGGGCCGCGGATCGCTCCGCGGCCCCGGACGGCTCAAAGATGGCTCCGAACTGCTCAGCCTTGCTTGAGCAGCTTCGCGGCGTCCACCGCGCCATAGGTCAGGATGGCGTCGCAGCCGGCGCGCTTGAAGCCCATCAGGGTCTCCAGCAGGGCCTTGTCGTAGTTCAGCCAGCCATTGGCCGATGCGGCGCGCAGCATCGCGTATTCGCCCGACACATGATAGGCGAAGGTCGGAACCGCGAACTGGTCCTTCACCCGGCGGATGATGTCGAGATAAGGCAGGCCCGGCTTCACCATCACCATGTCCGCCCCCTCCTGCAGGTCGCAGGCGACCTCGCGCAGGGCTTCGTCGGTATTGGCGGGGTTCATCTGATAGGTGGTCTTGTCGCCCTTCAGGAACCCGCCGGAGTTCACCGCGTCGCGGAACGGGCCGTAGAAGGCGGAGGCATATTTCGCGGCATAGGAGCAGACGCGGGTCAGATGGTAGCCGTCCTTGTCGAGCGCATCACGGATGGCGCCGATGCGGCCGTCCATCATGTCGGACGGGGCGACGATGTCGACGCCGGCCTCCGCCTGCGACAGGGCTTGGCGGATCAGGACGTCGACGGTCTCGTCGTTCTGGATGTATCCGTCGCGCAGGAGGCCGTCATGGCCGTGGCTGGTGTAGGGGTCCAGCGCCACGTCGCCCAGGATGCCGACTTCCGGCGCCGCCGCCTTGACCGCGCGGATGGCGCGGTTCATCAGGTTTTCCGGGTTGTAGGCCTCCGCCGCGTCTTCCGACTTACCATCCGAGCCGACGACCGGGAACAGGGCGATGCAGGGAATGCCGAGCGATCCGGCCGACGCCACCGCTTCGCACAGCAGGTCGATGGTCAGGCGCTCCACGCCGGGCATGGAGGCGACGGGCTCCCGACGGTTCTCGCCCTCGATGACGAAGACCGGCCAGATCAGATCGTCGACGGTCAGCGTGTTCTCGGCGACCAGACGGCGGGTCCAGGCGTCGGCGCGGTTGCGGCGCAGACGGGTGCGCGGGAAGGCGGCGGGGAGGGAGATCGGCATCGGGAAGACCATGCACTTAGAACGAGTGCGGCGATCCTACGCCTTCCCGCATAGTGAACTCAAGCCATGGGGGCGCCCGCGGTCCTTTGGGATGGGCCGGCAGCCTTGCGCAGGCCTCATGCCCTGTCCCGTTCGTGCCCTCTTGAAAGGCGGTCGGCCGTTTCCCAGGCTGCGGCGACCGGGTCGCCGGTCGCGGGACGGAATCCGGTGTCCTGTGCCTGCAGGGTCCAGCGGTGTCCCTGCTTGCGGTAGGTGGACACCAGTCCGCCGGTGAAGGCCGCGCCCTCCCACGACCGCACTTCGAAGGTCACGGTTGGCTGTTCGACGGTGATCAGGTTGTAGGCGTTGGTCTCGTTCCGCAGCCGGGTGGAGGTCGCGGTGGAGGCCTGGGCCACCAGGATCGAGCGGGCGATCTGGGTGTGGAAGCTCATGATGTCGCCGGAATAGGCCTTGTGCAGATGGCCGGCCAGAAGCAGGTCGACGCCGCAGCTCTCCAGCGCCGGCAGGGCCAGCTTGTGGCGTCCGACCAGCTGGGTCTTCGGCAGGTCCGGCGGCGGCAGGAAGGGATGATGGGTGAACAGCACCTTGAACACGGTGTCAGGCATGCCGCAGAACACCTCGCGCACGCGGGCGATCTGGTGGCGGTTCATCCGCCCTTCGGAGAAATCCATGATGACCGGACGGGCGGTGTTGATGCCCAGCACGGCTATCTCGTTGTCGATATGCAGCGGGCTGAAATCGCTGGTGATGTAGCGCCGGTAATGGCCGAACGGGTCGGTGAAGCGCTTGAACACATTATAGACCGGGATGTCATGATTTCCCGGTACGGCCATGTAGGGAAAGGGTAATTTCTGCAGGAAGGCTCGTGCCTCCTCGAAGTGGCGTGCTTTCGCCCGCTGTACGAAATCGCCGGAGATGACGATCAGGTCGGGTGCCTGGGCCGTCAGATCGGCCAGCAGGCCGTCGACCACACGGGGGTCGATTCGCCCGAAATGCAGGTCGGAAATGTGAGCGAGCCGTTTCACGCCAGCTTCATCCTTTCTCTCAGCCGGGGGCCAGAACCTTCAGGGCTCCTGGGCGAATCCGGTAGTGAAGCGGCGCGTGCAGCTTCCGGATCTCGCCGTCGTTGACCATCTTCAGGCGATGGCGGCGGCTGTGGACCGTCAGGCTGGTGACCGCATAGGTGTCGAGCGCCTCGTCCTGCTTCCAGGATCCGGCGACCAGCCGTCCCATCAACCGAAGCATCGCGAAGGCGTTCCGTTCGCGGGCGACGTAGACCCCGAGTTTTCCGGCATCCAGCGACTGGCGCGTCAGGACCAGACCGAAGCCGTCATCGTAGACATTGTTGGAGACCACCAGGATCGGCGTGCGCATCCGCTTCGGCCCTTCGCCCCAATCCAGGCGGACGTCCAGCAGCGGCAGCTTGTACAGCGTCTTTGCCAGGGCGAGCGCGGCACCCGGCCATTTCAGCAGCCGGTGCTGCTTGCGCTGGCGTTCGCGCTCCTGCACCACCTGGGGATAGAAGCCGAGAATGGAGCTGTTGGTGTAGGGCTCGCCATTCACCTCGGCGATGTCGATGACGCGAACCCGGCCGGCGGCCAGAGCCTCGGCCGCCGCCTCCAATTCAAGTGGCATGTGAAGATCGCGTGCCAAAAGATTGAGAGTACCCAGTGGAATCACCCCAAGCGTCTTGCCCGTGGGCAGCGCCAGCTTCACCGCGCTGTGCAGCGTGCCGTCGCCGCCGCCGACCACGACGATCTCGGCGTCCGAATCCAGCACACGCTGGATCGTCTCGGTGCATTGGGCGCCGTCGACGCAGTGCAGGTCCACCTCGGCGCCACGCCGTTCGAAGGCGGCGCGGATCGCCTGCTTGGCCCCGTCCAAGGGGCGGTCGACCAGCGAGCCGGCCTGCTGGTTCAGGATGATACCGACCTTCATGGCTGACCGGCCGGATTGTGAAGCGGCATGGCGTCGAACCTTCTGTGGATCAGCGTCTCGGGGCTGTGCAGAACAGATGAGAGCGTGAGCGCAACGGTCCAAGGGGGGCGAAGTTCCTTATTCGGTTGTGTGGCGGCGTCTGTGAACATCCGGCACCGTATGGCCGGTTTGACAGAGGCGCAGGCTCCCGTATCATCTGCGGCGGCCGCAAGCTTCGCCCGATGCATCAGGGGTGGAAGGAGCAGGTGGCCCGTCACCGCCCGATTTCCAACGATAATCGAGAAAATACAAGACGATGAGCGACGCTGCTGAGATTCTGTTCGAACGTCGGGGCGCGATCGGCCTCGTCACGCTCAACCGGCCGAAGGCCCTGAACGCCCTGACGCTGGGCATGATCAGGCTGTTCGATCCGCAGTTGCGGGCCTGGAATGCCGACCCGGAGGTCAAGGCCGTCGTGATCCGCGGCGCGGGCGAGAAGGCCTTCTGCGCCGGCGGCGATGTCGTCAGCCTGTACGAGGCAGGCAAGGCCGCGAAGGAGGGACGCGGCGACACGGCACCGGTCCGCGCCTTCTTCAGCGAGGAATATGTGCTGAACCGGCTGATCAAGCGGCTGTCCAAGCCCTATGTCGCGCTGATCGACGGCATCTCCATGGGCGGCGGCGTCGGCCTGTCGGTGCATGGCAGCCACCGCATCGTCACCGAACGCACCCTGTTCGCCATGCCGGAGACGGGCATCGGCCTCTATCCCGACGTCGGCGGCACCTATTTCCTGCCGCGGCTGCCGGGGCAGGTCGGCATCTGGCTGGGCCTGACCGGCGACCGGCTGAAGGCCGCCGACATGCTGGCGATCGGCGCCGCCGACGCCGTCGTGCCGAGCGGCAAGATCGACGCGCTGATCGACGATCTGGCAGCGGGCGTCCCGGCGGACAAGGCGATGGCGGCCCATCGCGGCGAGGCCAGCGAGGCGTCCGTCACCGCGATTCGCGCCGCGGTCGACCGCTGCTACGGCTTCGACAACGTCGAGGCGATCATCAAGGCGTTGGAAGCCGAGGGGACGGAGTGGGCGGCCGGGCAGGTCGCCACGTTGCGCCGGGTGTCTCCGACCAGCCTGAAGGTGACGCTGGCGGCGCTGCGCCGCGGGGCCAAGCTGGATTTCGAAGCCTGCATGGTGCAGGAACTTCGCCTCAGCCTCGCCTGCCTTGCCGGGGACGATTTCTACGAAGGCATCCGCGCAGTCCTGGTCGACAAGGACAAGAATCCGAAATGGAAGCCCGCCGATCTGGTCGATGTCGGACCGTCCGACGTGGAGCGTCATTTCGCCGAACCCGCGGGCGGCGATCTGGTGTTCCGCGACTGACGCAATAGCTGTGGGAGGCGGCCCCGGCGCGGTCTTCGGAACCACTCCGTTCCGGTTATGCCGGGGCCTCCACCCGGTCGAAAACATTCGGACGAGGGTACCCGGCGAAAGGCGCCTGTACAGACGGGTTGTGCCAGACTTTTTCCGGAATTATTAGGATGATTGCCGACGAATGATCGGTTAATCTCGCTTTAAGGTCCCGGTATCGTCCTTGCGCGGGGAACGGCCGGTTAGAGCCAAAGGAGACCGCGGTGCGCAAACCTTATTATGAGAGCATTCTGTTGATCGAGCGGCTTCACCGCCACTTTCTCGAAGTGCTCAAGACCGAACTTGACCGCCTTGGGATCCAGGACATCAACAACGTCCAGAGCCTGATCCTCTACAATATCGGTGAAGACGAGATGACGGTCGGCGAACTGACCGCGCGCGGCTATTACCTGGGTTCCAACGTCTCCTACAACGTCAAGAAGATGGTCGAGAACGGCTATCTTGGACAGGAACGCTCTCCGCACGACCGCCGGTCCGTCCGCGTCCGCCTGTCGGAAAAGGGCCTGGACCTGCGCGAGAAGATCAGCGTCATGTTCGAACGCCATCTGGCCGCCCTGGAAAAGGCCGGTTTCAGCGACGAGGAACTGACCAAGGCGAACGAGACCCTGCGCAAGCTGGAACGCTTCTGGTCGGCCTCGCTCGACTACAGCGGCTTTCCGATGACGTCTGCGGCCTGAAAACAGGCCGGGTTTGCTACGGCCCCCGCGGTTCCGGCTCCCGCGGGTGGCATCCAGGCACGCTTCCCATCCCTTCGCACTGCTTTGTGTAGATTTGGGCGTTTCCCGTTGAAGACCGACGGGATGGGGCAGGGAAGCAAAGCCGAACGAGCCGGCATCTTCGCAATCTTTCCGCAGTGTTCCACTTTTGTCGCTGAACCCTTCCGCGTCTTTTCGCGTTGACGGGATTCGGTTCCTGCGCGCCCGGATGATGTCCAGACAGCAGACCGTGTCGGGGGCATTTACTGGAACAGGCGGCGCATGTCCTACATCGTCCTCATGGTTGGGCTCGGTTTCCTGATCCTGTTGGTGGCCTGGCTGCCGATGGTGCTGAAGGAACTGCCGCTGTCGCTGCCGATCATCTGCGTGGCGCTGGGATATGCGGTCTTCAGCCTTCTGCGGCTGGACAATCCGGAGCCGCTGGCCTTCCCGGAGGCGACGGAGAGACTGACGGAAATGATCGTCATCATCTCGCTGATGGGCGCAGGGCTGAAGCTGGACCGCCGCATCGGCTGGCGGCGCTGGATCATCACATGGCGGCTGCTGGGCATCACCATGCCGCTGTCGATCCTGATGATCGCGCTGATCGGCTGGTACTGGCTGGATTTCCCACTGGCGGCGTCGATCCTGCTGGGGGCGGCGCTGGCGCCGACCGATCCTGTTCTCGCCTCCGACATCCAGGTCGGCCCGCCCAAATCGGGGGAGGAGGACGAGATCCGCTTCAGCCTGACGTCGGAAGCCGGGCTGAACGACGGGCTGGCCTTTCCCTTCGTCCATCTCGCCATCGGCGTCGCCCTGCTGAACAACAACCCGCCCTGGGAGATGCTGAAGCATTGGGCGTTGCTGGACGTCGTTTGGCGGCTGGTCGCCGGGGTCGGCGTCGGTTGGCTGATCGGGCGGTTCCTCGGCTACGTTACCTTCAGGATTCCGAATCGGGCCAACCTGTCACGGACTGGCGACGGCTTCGTATCGCTCGGCATCACGCTGATCGCCTATGGGGTGACCGAGCTGGTCAGCGGATATGGCTTTCTCGCCGTGTTCGTCGCAGCCGTGGCACTGCGCGATGCCGAGCGGGACAGCGAGTATCACGAGCGGCTGCACGACTTCGTCGAACAGACCGAACGGCTGATGATGATGCTTATGCTGGTCCTGTTCGGCGGCACGCTCGCCCATGGACTGATCGACGCCCTGTCCTGGAGCGCGGTCGGCGCCACCGCGGTGATCCTGTTCCTGGTGCGGCCGGTGGCGGGGGTGGCCGGGCTGGTCGGCGTACCGATGCCGTTGGGGGAAAAGCTGGCCATCGGCTTCTTCGGCATCCGCGGCATGGGCAGCATCTATTACGTCGCCTATGCCCTGAACACCGCTGAATTCGACGTGCCGAACGCATTGTGGGCGGTGACCGGGCTGATCGTTCTTCTCTCGATTCTCGTCCACGGCACGACCGTGACGCCGATCATGAGACGGATCGACCGTCGCCGGCAGGCCATGGACCCGCCGCCAGCCGCCGCCATACACCCCCGAATGGAAAAAGCGGGTGTTTCGCCCGACCCTTGATGAAAATTGTTTGTGAAGCTGAAATTCCGCTTCGCTTACAACGTGATGCCCCTGCATAGTGGTTGGGAAGCGGCGGCGCGGACGGCCAGACGGTTCCGGAAATCCGGACGGATCGGCCGACGCGACCGCGCGGGGAGGCCGCCTGACGAACCCGTCCGGCAAGTCTCCCGAAACCACGCGCAACGCAACGCTGAGGGGGAGGAATTCACGCATGATCGCACGTCTTTTGGCCGGTGCCGCCCTGGCCGCCCTGACCATCGGTGCCACGGGACCGGCCAATGCCCAGCAGGGCAAGCTTTCCGGCGACATGGTCAAAGTCGGTGTGCTGAACGACCGCTCCGGCCTCTATGCCGATCTCGGCGGCGAGGGATCGGCGATCGCCGCGCGCATGGCGGCGGAGGAGTTCGGCAACAAGATTCTGGGCAAGCCGATCCAGATCATCACCGCCGACCACCAGAACAAGCCCGACATCGGATCCAACCTCGCCCGCCAGTGGATCGACCAGGACGGGGTCGACGTGATCGTCGACGTGCCGAACTCCGGCGTCGCCCTGGCTGTCCAGGAAGTGACGAGGGAAAAGAAGACGATCTTCCTGATGGAAGGCCCGGCGACGTCGCGCCTGACCGGCGACGCCTGCTCTCCCACCGGCTTCCATTGGCCCTACGACACCCGCGCGCTGGCGGTCGGCACCGGTCAGGCCATCGTGAAGGAGGGCGGCGACAGCTGGTTCTTCATCACCGCCGACTATGCCTTCGGCCACCAGTTGGAGGCGGACACCTCGGCCCAGGTGAAGAAGGCCGGCGGAAAGGTGGTGGGCTCGGTGAAGGCACCGCTGAACACCGCCGACTTCTCCTCCTTCCTGCTGCAGGCACAGGCGTCTGGCGCCAAGATCGTCGGGCTCGCCAATGCCGGCGGCGACACCATCACCTCGATCAAGCAGGCGTCGGAATTCGGCCTGACGCAGAGCGGGCAGCAGAAGCTGGCCGGCCTGCTGATCTTCCTGTCCGACGTGCATGCGCTGGGGCTGCAGGTCGCCCAGGATCTGGTGCTGACCACCGGCTTCTACTGGGATCGCAACGACGAGACCCGCGCCTGGTCCAAGAAGTTCTTCGATCGCCACGGCAAGATGCCGACCATGGTGCAGGCCGGCAGCTATTCCGCCGTCCGGCATTACCTGAAGGCCATCGAGGCCGCCGGCACCGACGACGGCCCGACCGTCGCCGCCAAGATGAAGGAAATGCCGGTCAACGACATGTTTGCCCAGAACGGCACCATCCTGCCCAACGGGCGCATGGTCCACGACATGTATCTGGCGCGGGTGAAGAAGCCGTCGGAATCGAAGGGGCCGTGGGACTATTACGAAATCCTGCGCACCATCCCCGGCAAGGAGGCTTTCGCCACCTTCGAGGAGAGCGGCTGCAAGCTGCCCAAGTAAAAGCGTGACGTGAGCAAAAGTATGACATGAAGGGGCGGCACCTCCGCCGCCGCATCGGTCGTAAGGCCGGCGCAGCGGCGGGGGCGGCAGGGGAGAGCGACGCTCATGATGGGGACGATTTTCGGCATTCCGCCCCAGGCGCTGTTCGGACAGCTTCTGCTGGGGCTGATCAACGGGTCTTTTTACGCGCTGCTCAGCCTTGGGCTGGCGGTCATCTTCGGCATGCTGAACGTCATCAACTTCGCCCACGGCGCGCTGTACATGATGGGCGCTTTCGTGTCCTGGCTGCTGCTGACCCAACTCGGCATCGGCTATTGGTGGGCGCTGCTGCTGGCGCCGCTGATCGTCGGGCTGTTCGGGGTGGTGTTGGAAAAGACGCTGCTGTCGCGGCTGTACAAGCTGGACCACCTCTATGGCCTGCTGCTGACCTTCGGTCTCGCGCTGATCGTGGAGGGGGCCTTCCGCCACCAGTACGGCGTGTCGGGCCAGCCCTATCCCATTCCCGACGCGCTGAAGGGCGGCCAGAATCTGGGCTTCATGTTCCTGCCCAACTATCGCGGGTGGGTGGTGGTGGCGTCGCTGGTCGTCTGCCTCAGCACATGGATCGCCATCGAGAAGACGAAGCTGGGAGCATACCTGCGCGCGGCGACGGAGAACCCGGTGCTGGTCCAGGCCTTCGGCATCAATGTGCCGCGCATGGTGACGCTGACCTACGCCTTCGGCGTCGCGTTGGCCGGGCTGGCCGGCGTATTGGCGGCACCTATCTACCAGGTATCGCCGCTGATGGGATCGAACCTGATCATCGTGGTATTCGCGGTCGTGGTCATCGGTGGCATGGGGTCGATTCTGGGGGCGGTGTTGACCGGTTATGGTCTGGGCCTGTTGGAAGGGCTGACCAAGGTGTTCTATCCGGAGGCCTCGAACATCGTGGTCTTCGTCATCATGGCGGTGGTGCTGATGATCAAGCCCGCCGGCCTGTTCGGACGGGAAAGGTGAGCGCATGAGCCTTCATTCGCAAAGCGGCGGCCGCGCGTCCGCCAAGGCTCCCCGTACCGCCGCACAGGTCTCCGTCCCTGACAGGGGCCTGACGCCGGCAAGGATCGGCGCGCTGGTGGTTCTCGCCGGCCTGCTGGCGGCACCCTTCCTGCTCTACCCGGTCTTTTTGATGAAGGTGCTGTGCTTCGCGCTGTTCGCCTGCGCCTTCAACCTGCTGATCGGCTTCGGCGGCCTGCTCAGCTTCGGCCACGCCGCCTTCTTCGGCAGTGCCGCCTATGTCACCGCCCATGCGGTGAAGGTCTGGGGGCTGCCGCCGGAACTCGGCATTTTGCTGGGCACTGCGGCCTCGGCCTTTTTGGGGCTGGTGTTCGGCGGCATCGCCATCCGCCGCCAGGGGATCTATTTCGCCATGATCACGCTGGCGTTGAGCCAGATGGTCTTCTTCCTGGCACTGCAGCTTCCCTTCACCCATGGCGAGGATGGCATCCAGGGCGTGCCACGCGGCGTGCTGTTCGGGATCTTCGACCTGAACAACCCGATGGCGATGTATTACACGGTGCTTGCCGTGTTCCTGATCGGCTTCGCCATCATCTGGCGAGCGGTCCATTCGCCCTTCGGACAAGTGCTGAAGGCGATCCGCGAGAACGAGCCGCGCGCCGTGTCTCTCGGCTACCGCACTGACCGTTACAAACTGGTCGCCTTCGTGCTGTCGGCGACGCTGACGGGCCTCGCCGGCGGGACCAAGGCCATTGTCTTCCAACTCGCCAGCCTGACCGACGTGACGTGGCAGATGTCGGGCGAGGTGGTGCTGATGACGCTGCTGGGCGGCATGGGAACGCTGTCCGGCCCGGTGATCGGTGCGGCGCTGGTGGTGACGCTGGAAAACTATCTGGCGGCGACCAGCCTGCCGGTGCCGGTGGTGATCGGCTGCATCTTCGTCGTCTGCGTTCTGGTCTTCCGTCGAGGCATAGCCGGCGAAATCAAGGCGAGACTCGGGAATAAACACTGACTCTGAAAAGATTGTCGAACGAAGATCGCAGGTGATGTAAGAACTGTTTCGCAAGAAAGACTATACGGTTTCAAGATACCGCATACCTCGAAAGAAAGGGGGCGGGGTTATTATTTTGCGTCCTGGAACGATCTGCTTTTCGGGTGTTATACAACTCAACGCGTGCGGCGGTGCAGCAAAATGACCGACGCGAGCTTTGGGAAGAAGCGTCCACCCGGACGAACGAATTCGAGGAGCATCCCGCATGGCCATGGACAAAGACACCACGACCACCACGCGTGACACCGCCAACCGTGCGAAGGGCACGGTGGAAGACATGACCCGCGCCGGAGAAGCGACCACCCGCCGCGCCGCCGACGCCGCCCGGTCGATGGGCGAGGAGGCGGCCGAGACCGGCCGTCAGGCCGCCGATGCCGGCGCGGAGACCAGCCAGAAGGTGATGGGCGCCGGTGCCGACATGACCCGCCGCACCGCCGACACCGCCCGCACGGTGATGGGGACGGCCAGCGATGTCGCCGGCCGCACGTCGGAGCAGTTGCAGCGCGCTCTCGGCCTGTCCAAGGAAGCCCAGGGCGAGGTCGCCAGCCAGACACGCGAGACCATGGACGTCATGGTCCAGTGCGGCAGCGTGCTGGCCGACGGCTGGCAGAACGCCTGGCGCGAATGGATGGGCTTGGCCCAGGAAGTCGCCAGCCGCAATGCCGAGGGCATGAACGCGCTGATGCGCAGCCGCACGGTCCCGGATTTCTACGCGACGCAGAGCCGGATGCTGAAGGACAACATGCAACTGGTGCTGAGCCGCAGCGTCAAGATTTCCGAGCTGTCGGCGAACACCGCCAGCACCGCGATCGGTAAGCTGAACGCCCGCCTCGAAGGGGCGGCCCAGCAGACGGAGCGCCGCTTCTAAGCTCCACCATCCCAAAAGGAACGGTCTCCATCCTGACCTGAGCCCCGGCCCGCGAGGACCGGGGTTTTTTCTGCGCCGAATGCTTCTTTTACGACGCCTCCGGCGTTGCTCGGTCAGGAAGCCTCCGGCGTCAGCCAACTTACCGACGCGCCGCCGCCGGTGGAGGGCAGGGCGTCGTGCAGGGCCGGCAGCATGCTCCTCAGCGTCTCGTCCAGCTTCCAGGGAGGGTTGACGATCAGCAGGCCGGAGCCGTTCAGGCGCAGGTGGGTGTCCTCGGGGTGCCACGTCAGCTCGGCGATCAGCACCTTGGGGATGCCGGTCTTCTCCACCGCATCCTGGAACCGCCAGACCGCCGCCCGCTCCTTGATCGGATACCACAGGGCGAAGATGCCGGTGGACCAGCGGCGGTGGGCCAACGCCAGCCCTTCGGCCATGCGGGCGAACTCGTCCGGCTGTTCGAATGGCGGATCGATCAGGACCAGACCGCGCTTCTCCTTGGGCGGCAGATGCGCCTTCAGCGCGGTGTAGGCGTCCGATTGGTGGATGGACACGGCGCGGTCCCCGGCGAACTCAGCCTTCAGGCTGTGGGCGTCGTAGGGATGCAGTTCCACCAGGACCATGCGATCCTGCGGGCGCAAGGCGGCGCGCGCGATTCGGGGAGAACCGGGATACCAGCGCAAGGAGCCGTCCGGGTTCAACGCCTGCACTGCATCCAGATAGGGGGCCAGCCCCGGGTGGGATGCCGGCCGTCCCCACAGGCGGCCGATGCCGTCGTCGCTTTCCGCGGTCTTGCGGGCCGGTTCAGAGGTCAGGTCGTAGCGCCCGATCCCGGCATGGGTGTCGAGCACGCAGAAGGGCGCCGGCTTGGCGCGCAGATGATCCAGGATCAGCGCCAGGACGGCGTGCTTCATCACGTCGGCCGGGTTGCCGGCGTGGAAGATGTGGCGATAGTTCATGCGCCGGGGTTTACCCGATCACGCCGCTTCGCGCCAGCGGTCATGCCAGTGGCATTGTCGATGCGGGTATCGATGCGGGATTTGAACGCGCGATTCGGGCCGGAGATCAGTTGATCGCGGCGACCTGCTGGGCATTACGGAAGCTGCGGCGGGTGCCGGGGGCAACGCTGACCGGATCGGTGTCTTCACAACGGGAGGAGGCGAGCAGCTTCGCGCTCTGCGCATCCAGTTCGGACAGGCTCTGCCAGATCTTGCAGACATAGGCCTGGGCACGGCGTCCCGAACCGCCGTTGTAGCGGGCCAGCGCGGTCTTCCAGTTGCCTTCCTCGCCATGGAAGCGGACCAGAAGCTGGCCGGCGTAAAACACGTTGTCACGCGGCTCCACGATCTTTTCCAGCGGCTGGAACTCGCCGCGGTGCGAGGCGACTGAGAGCTGCATGCAGCCGACATAGGTGTTGGAGCGAAGCTGCCCGCGATGGTCGCGCAGGTGGCGGGCGGCATCGTTGACGTTGCGGGCGTAGTAGGGACGGCCCTGCACGCTCATCGCGAAGGGATGCGGCGCACCGTCCTGACCGCTTTCGACCAGCGCAATCGCCACCAGCATGCCCGAGGGAATGCCGAGCTTCTGTTCGGCTTCCACCGCGTGGGTGACGCAGCTTTCCTTGGCGAGCGACGGGGTCGCGGTCTGGGCCTGGGCGGGAGTTGCCATCGTCAGCGCCACCAGGGGGGCCGTCAGCAGTCCCGCAGCCAGTGCGAAGCGTCCACCCGCTGTGGCGCATACGCGCTGATTTCGTCCCCGCATCCCAAACCTCCTTCTGATGTCGCCCCGTGTTCTACGGCGGCTGTTTGACCCCCCGCGCGGGGCCGTTGTTCCGGTCACCGAGTCGCTTACGGCGACCGCCTCCTACCCAGATGTTCGACGCCTCCCAATCGGGCGCCGCGGCCACACTTCCAAAAATTTGATCCATCGTCAACCGCCTTGCACCCTGGTAATACCACAGCTTTCGTCCGTCAGATGTCACGCAGAGGCGCCGGGCCGATGGTCTAGGCCCTTCGGTTGTGGGTATAAGCCTTTGAATCGCCACATTTGCCGGCGATATCGAAAGGGATGTTCCGATGATCTTGGTCTGCCTTCCGTACAGGGGATGAAAAAGGGGCTACTGCGACCGCGTGTCGCCGGAATCACACTTCCAGATGATTTTCGCGACCCCCTTGCGCGGCGCAGCATGTTGGGGCAGTAAACTCCGCCGCCTTGTTTGCCTGGACTCGGGCGGGCCGGGTTCGAAGATGCCGCCTTGGGTCCGATCGACCACCACGGCGGCAGGCGGATGCGGAGCCCTGCGGGCCGGCGGCAACCCGTTCGTGCAGGCCCGACCTCAGAGGAATCCAACCCCTTGTCCGCGGATCCGTCCTTCGGCGGAGCGTCGTCCGCTCCCGATCTCGATCAACTGTTCCGCTTCGGTTACGACCGGCTCTATGCCGGGAATTTTACCGAAGCAGTCCGTGGATTCCGGATGGCCGCCGCCGCCGATCCCGCGAATGGCGAAGCATGGGCGGCGCTGGCCGACGCCTGTGGCGGGGCGGGGCTGACGGAGCGGACGGCGGCCTGCTACCGGCGCGCCGTGATGCTGGATCCCGCCGAATGGACATGGCGGCTGATGCTGGCCGATGCCCTGCGGCAGTGCGGCGAAACCGATTCTGCGCATGCTCTATATAGTGTGCTGGCAGTCGAACGGAGCGATTCGGCCGCGGTGCGACTCGGGCTCGCCCATTGCCTGTCCGCGCTGGGCCGGCATGATGAGGCGCTGGACGAGTTCCGTGAGGCCGTGGCCCTGCGCCCGAACGACCGCGCCGCCGTGCTGGCGCTGGCCGAGGCGCTGGCGATGGCCGGTGACTCATTGGCGGCGGTGGAACTGCTGCAGCCGCTCGGCCGGCGGTATGAGGATGATGCGGCGGTCCACCATGCGCTGGGCCGCTGCTGGCTTGCGTTGCGCGAACCGGCGAAGGCGCTGTCCGCGCTCCGCCATGCGCGCGATGTCGCCGAGGGGGACGAGGCCGCGCCGATGGAACGGCTGATCGCGGCGCTGGAGGCCGGGGAGGGCGCCGACCTGTCGGCCGCCTATGTCCGCGCCCTGTTCGACCGCTATGCCGACCGTTTCGACCAGGATCTGGTCGGCAAGCTCGGCTATGCGGCGCCCGATCTGCTGCGGGCGGCGGTGGACCGGGTGGTTCCGGTGGCGGCGGGCCTGCGGATCCTGGATCTCGGCTGCGGTACCGGGCTGGCCGGCGTCACCTTCAAGCCGCTGGCGGCGCATCTGGCTGGCGTAGACCTGTCGCCGCGCATGGTGGAAAAGGCGCGGCAGCGCGGCCTTTACGATGAACTCGGCGTCGGCGACGTGGTGGAGGAGATGGAGCGTTCCGCCGGCGGTTGGGACCTGCTGGTCGCGGCCGACGTGCTGGTCTATATCGGCGACCTTGCTCCGGTCTTTGCGGCGGCGGCCTGCGCCCTGCCGCCGGGTGGCCATTTCGCCGCCACGGTGGAGCGCCTGCCGGCCGAGTCGGCACAGGAGTTCGCCCTCGGTGCAACCCGCCGCTACGCCCATGCCGAAGCTTATGTCCGCCGCAGCGCGGAGGAGGCCGGCTTCGCCGTGCGCCTGATGGAGCCCTGCGCGCCGCGTCGCGAGAAAGGCGTTCCGGTCGCCGGGCTGCTGTTCGTGGTGGAATGCGCCGCCCGGTGACGGGCTGGCGCCGTCAGGCGCCAATGACGGGATCGCGCCGTCAGGCGCCGCAGGCATCGACGAAGGACTTGGCGAAATGCGTCCAGGTCCTTTCGCCCTGGATGAAGGCAAGGGCGCGGTCGGCACGGCGCTTCGCCTCCTCCCGGTCGGCATGGATCGCTTCCAGATGGGCGACCAACTCGTTGACCGAGGATTCCTTCCAGCCCTTGCGGTCGCCCTTGTGGAACAGCTGGGTCTGCTTCGACAGCGGCCAGCACCGCGGTTCCTCGGCCGGGCCGATCAGGTCGAGATGACCGGTGTTGGCCGACAGCACCACCGGCACGCCGCAGCCCATCGCCTCCATGGCAACGAGGTTGGTCGCGCCCTCGCAGCGGTTGGGGAAGACCGCTGCGTGGCAGTCGGCCATGACGGCAGCGATCTCGGCGCGGCCGACGAGACCGAGGTCGACCACCGACCCGGCGGGCAGGCCGTAACGGGCAGCCCACTCCACCACCTGCAGCCGCCCGTCCGGCCCGATGTCCGGCGGGGTGCGGGTCAGCTGCGAGTCGGCGACGGTGAAGGCGACCTCCGGCCAGGGGCTTTGCCAGGCGGTGACGAGCAGGGCCTCTGGATGGCGCTGTTGGAAGGCGCGAAAGGCCATCAGCACGATGTCCTGCCCCTTGCGGTATTCCAGCTTCCCACCTGAAAACACCACGAACCGGTCGCCGAAGCGCCCCGAGGGCGGCAGTGGGCGCATCTCCGTCGGGTCGACGCCCTGGAAGGCGAGGCCGACGGTGTCGAAGCCCTGTTCCAGCAGAAGGTCGCGGTTGTAGGTGGAATGCACCACGATGCGGTCGAAGGCGCGGGCGCGTGCCAGCACCTCGGCGCTGAAGTTCGTATCCTCGAAGGCGATGACGCCGATGTTGCGATGCCCGCGGAAGCGGCGGGAAGGCTCCCCGGTCACGAACCCGTTGCCCAGCGCATGCAGAACGTCGGCATCCGGGATGACGATGGTGCTGTCGCCGTAGGGGGCGGCGGCCTCCATGTAGCGGCGATGCTCGTCCTCCAGGGGCTGCAGCGCCGTCCTGTTTTCCGGCCGCAGGCTGTCCATCATGGGAGCGTCGAGCAGAAGCGGGCGCATGCCCTGTGCAGTCAGGTACAGAGCGGTATGGACACCGACCAGCCCCCATCCATGGATCTCGGACAGCGGCCAGGTCAGGGCGAAACGGCGGGTCATGGCGGCCTGCGGCAAAGGGTGAGAGCGGCAGCCTAGACGCGCAGAACCAGGATTTTCAACCGGATATGCACGTCAGGCGTGGAGAAGGCGCGGAATGCAGGGCCGATTGGTTGAGGTGTCGGGCTAGATGGCCTGTGCGTAGCGGCCGGCGTCGGCCGGCAGGCACCAGCGGGCATGAAGCTGCCCCTTGCCGTCGAAGCTGCAGGCGATCCATCCGGAACCGTGCAGCAGCCGTCGGCCGCCATCGGTGAAGGGCGGCATCTCGAACCTGTGGGCGGGCAGGGGGTGATCCGGCCGGGTGGCGAGCGGCTCCGCCAGCCGGGTGCGCCAGCCCGGCCGGGCAACAGAGGGAGAGACGGCGAAGCGGGGGGCATAAAGCTGCCACATCTCCAGCCCGCCGCCGCGCAGCACCCCCCGGCCGGCGGCACCCGACAGGCCACGCGACGCGACGGTGATGCGGCAGCCGGTCCGCCGGGAAAAATCGCCGAGCGTGCGGAGCATCCGTTCCCACTCGGCATGGCGACCCGGCGCGGTCCAGTGATCGCCCAGCCCCCGCGCCAACCGGCGCTGCAGGGGAGCCGGCAGCACCGCACCCAGTCGGTCGAGCGCAGCTGCGGCGGGAACCAGCAGCGGAGCGCCGCTGACCAGGATCAGGTGCCGGCAAGCGGCGAAGCGATCGAGCCAGTCCGGCAGCAGGCTCCAGTCACGCTCCGACAGGATGCGGCGGGCATTGCGGTCGGTCCACAGGTCGAGCGCCAGCAACCCGGCCTCTCCCATGATGAAGCCCTGTGCGAGCGTTCCGCAGGCAGCCCCCCACAGGCAATCGGGCGGAGAATCGGCGACGGAGCCGGTTTGAAACAGCTGGGCCTGCCGGCGCGTCGCCACCAGCAGCGGGCGCAGGCTGCGCGAAGCAGCATCGCCGTCCTCCCGGCCGCCCCAGGCGCCGGCCAGCAGCCGGCCGAGGTCGGAGCCATCCCACATCATCACCGACGGGATCGAGGCCAGCACGGCCGCCGCCGCGGCACCGCTCCACCCGCGCAGCATCCGGTCGAACCCGGCGGACATCAGTTCCTCCGCCACGCCGGGCAGAGGCGGACCGAGCCGGCGGGAAGCGTCGCCCAGCAGAGAGGCTGCCTGCGGGGCGGCGGCCAGCACGGCATCGCCATCGACCTGTCCGCCGGCCTGGATCAGCAGGTGATAGCGGTCGACGGAATGCGCGGCGAGAAGATCGCGCCAGAGTGCCGGGGACGCCGGCGGTGCCCCACCATCCGAAGGCTCTGCGCCCTTCGTCGCGCCTGTCATTCCGCTTCCGTACAGAATAGCCATGCGTGGGAATGACTGACGGCCCGGAACGACCACTGTCCAGTGGGGTCCGTCGGGGAAGCCATAGGTGACATTGGTGTCGCGCATGCCGCGGGGAACAGCGAAGTCGAAGCGCCAGACGTGGTGGCGGCGCCAGACCGTCAGGTGGCGTGGGGGAACCGGCAGGGTGACGCCGTCCACCCGCAGGTCGTCGGGTTCGACCTCCCCGTCCAAAACGAACAGCGCCGACAGCCACCATCGGTCGCGCTGTTCACCGCGGAAATACAGGATGGGGCCGAGCAGGATGCTCGGCTCCGCTCGTCTGCGCGCCATGACTCATCCGTCCGAACCCGCTCCCCCAAAAAAGGGGCATCACCGCATCCCATAGCGCATGGCGCCGCGGAACGGAGAGGAAAATCGCGAGGGCTCAGCCTTTCCGCTTGCGCAGCAACTCCAGCATGCGGGGCGGGACCTGTTCGTTCAGAACCGGGTCATACAGGCGATGAAGTTCCTCCACATGCTGGCGATGCTGGGCGAGCAGCGCCTTTGCGTCGGGATCGCTCTCGACCACGCTCTCGAATGCCGCGCGCTCCCGTTCGTCGAGGGCGCCGTCCAGATAGGCGTTGATATCAGTCATCGTCACACGCTTCATCTCTGTCGTTCCCGGATGGGTCGCCGGGGTTTTTCCCCCTGGGACACGATCAACCGTGACATGTCCGGTGGCTCCGCCGTTTCCGGAAAGACCGGCCGAAAGGACGCCTACCCAATCTTATGGGCATGATCCTCGGCCATACCAGTCCGACAAACGGCGCGATCACTGCTCCCTTTCGAGGCGAGCAATCCGGCACCGTCATCCTCTTTCGCGTCGCCCGGCCAAGTAACAGGACGGTGTTGCTGATTGTTCCAGCCGGTGACGGGGCGGAACGCGACGCAATCGGGGCTGTTGTGATTGTGCAACGCATCCCGTCCGCGCCCCGTCAGGGGTACTGTGAAAGGAGAAATGCCCGTGGCTCAGCAGGAGAGCAGGCAGCCGCCGCAGCACCAGGACAGCCGGCCCGGCCATCAGGCGCCGATGGATCCCCAGCCGTCGGAAACCCGGCCCGGCTATCGCGGCAGCGGCAAGCTGCGCGACAAGGTGGCGCTGATCACCGGCGGAGACAGCGGCATCGGCCGCGCCATCGCCGTGCTGTATGCCCGCGAGGGCGCCAAGGTCGGCATCCTGTACCTGAACGAGGATGAGGATGCCCGCGAGACCCGCCGGCTGGTCGAGGCGGAGGGCCAGCCCTGCAAGATCCTGAGCGGCGATGTCGGTCAGGAGGAAACCTGCCGCAAGGCGGTGGAAAGCATGATCGGCGAGCATGGGCGCATCGACATCCTGATCAACAACGCGGCCGAACAGCACCCGCAGAAGTCGATCGAGGACATCACCGCCGAACAGTTGGAGCGGACCTTCCGTACCAACATCTTCGGCCAGTTCTTCATGGTGAAGGCCGCCCTGCCGCACATGCACGAGGGCGCCTGCATCATCAACACCACCTCGGTCACCGCTTACAAGGGAAGTCCGGAATTGCTGGACTATTCGGCGACCAAGGGCGCCATCGTCGCCTTCACCCGGTCGCTGTCGATGGCGCTGGCCGATCGCGGCATCCGCGTCAACGCGGTGGCGCCGGGGCCGATCTGGACCCCGCTGATCCCCTCGACCTTCGACGAGGAGAAGGTGGAGAGCTTCGGCGGCAACGTGCCCATGAAGCGGGCCGGCCAGCCGGACGAGGTGGCGCCGTCCTTCGTCTTCCTGGCGTCGGACGATTCTTCCTATATGTCGGGTCAGGTCCTGCACCCGAACGGCGGAACGGTGGTCAACGGCTGACGCGCACCGGCCGGACGCAAAGGCCCCGCTGCGTCGATTCCGGCGCAGCGGGGATTTTTCGGAGCGATGCCGTCAGGCTTTGCGGATGCGGGCGACGAAGGCGTCGACCGACTCGCGCAGGCTCTGCGCCTGGTTGCCGAGGCTGCCTGCGGCCTGCAGCACGTCGGCCGCCGAGCGGCCGGCCTCCTGCGAGGCATCGTTGACGCCCATGATGCTGCGCGACACCTCCGCCGTGCCCTGGGCCGCCTGCTGGACATTGCGGGAGATCTCGCCGGTGGCGGCGGTCTGCTCTTCCACCGCGGAGGCGATGGAGGTGGCGATCTGGTTGACCTGCTGGACCGTGTCGGCGATGCCGCGGATGGCGCCGACGGCCCCATGGGTCTCCTTCTGGATCGCCTGGATCTGGCCGGAGATTTCCTCGGTCGCCCGCGCGGTCTGGTTGGCGAGGCTCTTCACCTCGCTGGCGACGACGGCGAAGCCCTTGCCGGCCTCACCGGCGCGTGCCGCTTCGATGGTGGCGTTCAGCGCCAACAGGTTGGTCTGGCTTGCGATCTCCTGGATCAGCTGCACGACGCTGCCGATCCGTTCCGCCGCCTGTGCCAGGCTTTCCACGGTGTCGTTGGTGCGTTGCGCCTCGTCCACCGCGGACCGGCTCATGCGGGTGGCGGATTCCAGCTGCCGGGCGATCTCGCTGATGGAACTCGCCAGCTCTTCGGCAGCGGAAGCCACCGTCTGCACATTGCTGAGAGTCTGGTCGCTGGCCGCGGCGACGGAGGCGGCCTGACGAGTGGTCTCCTCCGCGGTGGAGGACATGCTCTCCGCATTGCTCTGCAGTTGGGTGGCTGCGGACGACACCGCGCCGACCACGCCCCGGACGCTCGCCTCGAAGCTGTCGGCCAGGGCGTTCATCGTCCGGGTCTTTTCCGCCGCGGCGCGGGCTTCGGCGTCCTTGGCCTCCTGCTCCATGCGGCGGTTGTTGAGGAGGTTCTGCTTGAAGACCTCCACCGTGCGGGCCATCGACCCGACCTCATCCCCACGATCGGCGCCGGCGACCGTCACCGTCGCGTCGCCCTTGGCCAGTTGCTCCATCACGTCGTTCAGCACCGTGATCGGGCGGCGGATGCCGAAGACGGCGATGACGACCGAGGTGGCGGCGGCAAGGAAGATCGCAGCGATCATTCCACCGATGGCCCAGGCGATGACGGCGTCGGTCTCGTCGCTCAGTTGGTCGGAGGACCGCTGCACGCTGGCATTCACGTCGTCCGCCAGCTTTGCGGCGATGCTGAAGGTCTCCACCACCAGCGGGCGGCATTCCTTGGCGTAAAGGGCGGCGGCACCGGCTTGGTCACCCTTTTCCTTCAGCGCCATCACCTCGGGCAGGGCGCGCTTGATCGAGGCAAGCATGTCGGTCATCCGGCCGACGGTCGCCGTCGCATCCGGCTTGGCGAGACGGGCGACGACCGCATTGGATGCCGCGATCGCAGCCTGGATTTCGTTCAGCGACTTGGCCAAGCCGGGAAGTCCGGCCGGCTCCTGAAGAAGCAGGACGTTGTTCATCTCGCGGCCCAGATTCGCGACGTCGCCGCGCATCCGTTCAAGTTTCTGGGCGAATTCGATGTCGGTCGTGATCAGATTGGAATAGTTCGAATCCACGCGATTCAGCGTGTTGGCCATGAAGGCGGCCAAGCCGACCGCCACCACGCTGAGAAGAAATACGACAAAATAGATCTTCGGACCGATCCCGATTCGCGACAACGGATTCATGATTATCACCCACACTTAAGCGAACTGGTGTTCTGGATGTGATCGATGCAAACACCGATCGACTCGCATTCAGCGCAAGTATAGGCCATCCTCATATGAACAATGGATTAACGCCGCAGTGATTAAGCGATTTGCTGGATATTATTCCGGCGTCTTGGATATCTAAAATAATTCTTCAACTCTACCAAAATATTAAGTTGTTGGGTAAGAGGCAGTGATCTGGATCAACCTCTGCACAGATGCATGGCAGCCATTTCTCACCTGAACGTGTGACGCTATGCCCGAATGCAAGCACCCCCCGCAACAGGTTGCGGAGGGTGCATGGCGTTGCCGGACGGGACCGGCCGCAGAGGAAATGAAATCAGGCTGTCATCAGGTTGTTCAGCCGTTCCCGCGCGCGGCACAGGCGGGACCGGATGGTGCCGATGGAGACATTCAGCGTTTCCGCGGCCTCCTGATAGGGGCGGCCTTCGATGGCGACCAGCTTGACCACCTTGCGCTGGCTGGGGGTGAGGGAGGAGAAGGCGCGGTCGACGTCGCGGAAGACCAGACGCGACATCTGCGCCGCATCGACGGACATCGCGCCGTCCCACAACTCGACCTTCGTCACATGGCGGTCGCGCTGCAGGTTGTTGAAATGCAGGTTCTTCAGCATGGTGGTCAACCACGCCTGCATATTCGTGCCGGGTTCGAAACGATGCTGGCGAGACAGGGCTCGGGCCAGGCAGTCCTGCAGCAGGTCCTCTGCGGCGTTGGCGTCGCGGGTCAGTTTGCAGGCATAGCGCTGCAGGTTCGGCATGCAGCGGATCAGTTCGTTTTCGAACGAGTACGCCATGGTCATTCTTCCTCCACGGTCTGTTCGTCCCGGCCGGCCGGTAGAGCGGCGGCGCCCTTCTATCGGTGGCGGGGCGCGAAGCAGAGACGGCGTTTGGTGTTCCGGCGCGCGAGCGGGGCGCTGCCGGTTCGAAAGGCTGAGGATCGAAGCTGTCTAGGTCCTGCGGCGTCAGGCTGCCCGGTGGGATGCCATCTGCCGGCCCGTCATTCGACTCTGGCCGGCACTCTCTTGGACAATCCCTGGGGCGATCCCGGCGGGATATCGCGGAACGATCCGGTCGGCGGTGGCGTCATTGAGGCGGTCCCGTTGTTGCCCGTCGTTGATCGTGTCGGGAGCTAAACGCGCCGTCCGCCGGGGATGTTCCACCGCCGGATTCGGAAAGAGTGACATCGGTGGCAGATCGCGGAGATTCCGGTCGCGTTTCCGCTTGCCGGGCTTACCACCACCGAACGCGCCGTGCGGTGCCGGAACGCAACAGTCAGGAGGTGGCCGGGGAGCGCGCCGCGAGCGGCTTTTCCAGGCGCAGCGCCGCCATATCGTCCTCGTAATAGGCGGGATAGACGGCGAAGCGGCGGTAGCCGGCGGCGGTGTAGAGCGCAATCGCCGCCGTGTTGTCCGCCCGGACTTCCAGCCGCAGTCCGCTACAGCCATGGGCCGCCGCGGCATCCTCCAGCGCCGACAGCAGGCGGCGGGCGATACCCCGGCCCCGGCAGCCCGGCTCCACGGCGAAAGAGGTGAGGCGGGCGAGGGGTGTTCCCGCGTGGAAGCCCAGCACGCCGTAGGCCGCCGGCCGGCTCCCTATGTCGGACGGGCAGTCGTTCGACCGGTCTCCCGACCAGTCGCCCACTTGGCAGTCGGCCACAAGGACCACACCTTTTGCTTTCAGGATCGCATAGCGGAAGTTGCGCCGCGTCATCCGGTCGGTCGCGAAGCTCTGCTCCTCGATCGCCAGCAACGTGGGAATGTCGGCCACTGTGGCGCGGCGGATGACGATGCATGCTGCATCGCAGTGGACAGGATCGATTTCGTGACGCATCGTTGACGGGAAAAAGGGGAGGGGGTGCCACTCTACTCCCTTTTACCACAGTGAAACGACGGTATGGTCCGCGTGGGGAAAGCTTTGTTTAACCAACAGCGCCGACACTCCACCCCATGTTGGCCCCCTGTTGGAGCGCTGTCCTTCCAGCCGCCCGCTCCTATTGGCCTTTCAAGCAGAAAGTCAGGACATGGACGCTCGGTTTAAATCTCGCGACATCGAACGCCGCAGCCTGGATGTCGACGGCCTGAAACGGTCGTTCCTGGAATGGCTTGTCTATTCGGTCGGCAAGGATGCCCGCGCCGCCACCCGCCGCGACTGGTTCCACACCGTGGCGCTGGCCGTGCGCGACCGCGTCGTCGACCGCTGGATGGACACGACGCGCAGCTACTACCAGGAAGACGCCAAGCGCGTTTATTACCTGTCCCTCGAGTTCCTGATCGGGCGCCTGCTGACCAACAGCCTGTCGAACCTCGGCATCATGGACGAATGCCGTCAGGCTCTCGACCGCCTCGGCCTGTCGATGGAGGACGTGGTCGATGCGGAGCCGGACGCGGCTCTCGGCAACGGCGGCCTCGGCCGTCTGGCCGCCTGCTTCCTGGACAGCATGGCCTCGCAGGCGCTCCCCGGCTACGGCTATGGCATCCGCTACGAGTTCGGCCTGTTCGAGCAGCGCTTCGAGAACGGCTGGCAGGTCGAGTATCCGGAGCAGTGGCTGCAGTTCGGCAATCCGTGGGAATTCGCCCGGCCGGAGGTGCTGTACCCGGTCCAGTTCTATGGCCGCGTCGAGGAGTTCCGCGACAGCGTGGGCGAGCGCGCCTATCGCTGGGTCGATGCCGACCGCGTGCTGGCGATGGCCTATGACACGCCGGTCGTCGGTTTCGGCGGCGAGAACATCAACACGCTGCGCCTGTGGTCGGCCCGCGCCACCCGCGACTTCAACTTCGGCCACTTCAACGACGGCGCCTATATGAAGGCGGTCGAGCAGAAGATCCTGTCGGAGAATCTCAGCCGCGTCCTCTACCCCAACGACGCGACGGAGACCGGTAAGGAACTGCGGCTGAAGCAGGAGTATTTCTTCACCTCCGCCTCGCTGCAGGACATCCTGCGCCGCTATCTGCAACATCATTCCAGCTTCGAGAACCTGCCCAACAAGGCGGCGATCCAGCTGAACGACACCCATCCGGCCATCGGCATCGCCGAACTGATGCGCCTGCTGGTCGACCAGCACGCCCTGCGCTGGGACGACGCGTGGGACATCACGCGCGCCACCTTCGCCTACACCAACCACACCCTGCTGCCCGAGGCGCTGGAAGCCTGGCCGGTGCGGATGATCGAGCGGGTGCTGCCGCGCCACATGCAGATCATCTACGAGATCAACGCTAAGTTCCTGAACCGCACCAAGGCGCGGGCGGACGGCGACAATGCCAAGCTGTCGCGCCTGTCGCTGATCGACGAGCGTGGAGAGCGCCGCGTTCGCATGGGCAATCTGGCCTTCCTCGGCTCGCACAAGGTCAACGGCGTGTCGGCCCTGCACACCGAACTGATGAAGCAGACGGTGTTCGCCGACTTCCACGAGGAATTCCCCGACCGCATCAACAACAAGACCAACGGCATCACCCCGCGCCGCTGGCTGAAGCAGGCCAACCCGGCCCTGTCGGAGCTGATCACCACCCGCATCGGCGAGGGCTGGATCTCCGACCTGTCGCAGATCTCGGCCCTGCGCGAGAAGGCGGACGACGTGGTGTTCCGTGAGGAGTTCCGCCGGGCCAAGCGCAAGAACAAGAAGCGCCTCGCCGCCTACATCGCCCGCCAAACCGGCGAGGAGGTGCTGGTCGACAGCATCTTCGACGTCCAGGTCAAGCGCATGCACGAGTACAAGCGCCAACTGCTGAACGTGCTGCACACCATCGCGCTCTACAACGAGATGCGCGACAACCCGACGGTCAGCTGGGTCCCGGTGACCAAGGTGTTCGCCGGCAAGGCGGCGCCGTCCTACCACATGGCCAAGCTGATCATCAAACTGATCAACGACGTGGCCAAGGTGGTGAACCATGACCCGTCGGTGCATGACAACCTGAAGGTCGTGCTGCTGCCGAACTACAACGTCACCGCCGCCGAGATCATCATCCCGGCCGCCGACCTGTCGGAGCAGATCTCCACGGCCGGCATGGAGGCGTCGGGCACCGGTAACATGAAGCTGGCGCTGAACGGCGCGCTGACCATCGGCACGCTGGACGGTGCCAACGTCGAGATCCGCGAGCATGTCGGGCCGGACAACATCTTCATCTTCGGCATGACCGCGGACGAGGTGAACGACCTGCGCGCCAGCGGCGGCTTCAACCCGCGCGAGGTGATCGCGTCGAACCCCAGCCTCAAGCGGGCGCTCGACATGATCTCCACCGGCGCTTTCTCGCCGGATGACCGCAACCGCTACCACCCGATCGTCCAGGCACTGACCGACGGCGGCGACCATTTCCTGGTGACGGCCGACTTCGCCGACTACTGCCAGGCTCAGGATGCGGCGATGGAGCTGTACCGCGACCCGGAGGAATGGACCCGGAAGGCCATCCTGAACACCGCCAACATGGGCTGGTTCTCGTCCGACCGTACGGTCAACGAGTACGCCGGGGAGATCTGGGACGTACACCCGGTGCACCCCAACCATGACGGCGAGGGATTCCGGTAACTTTCTTCGGTGGGGAGTTAAACCCCCACCTAACCTCCCCCGCTGGGCGGGGGAGGGACTGCCGCCGAACGCCGACAAGGGTCCAATTCCCTCCCCCGCCCAGCGGGGGAGGGTCAGGGTGGGGGCAAACGCCCCAGCAGAACCGCAACCGGCGCTTTACAAGCCCCCCTCCATTGGGCTATGACATCCACCATGAACCGCAAGGCCATCACCACCACTACGACCAAAAAAGCGACTCGCTTCGGCGGGCAGCGTCGTGGTGCGTGCTGATCGGATCGACCAGCGTTTCTTCCACGAGGCAGGCCCCGCCGGACAACGGACGGGGCCTCGTCGTATCCGGGGTCCGCTGTCCGAACGACCGATAGGCCGGTCCGATCAACAGTGCGATAGACAGGACGGAACCCCGACATGAGCAGCAACAACGCCTCCGCTTCCTCCAAGTCCCTCCGCGTCGCCGTGGTCGGCGCCACCGGCGCCGTCGGCCGCGAGATGGTCAAGGTCCTGCACGACCGCAGCTTCCCGGTCGCCGAGCTCGGCCTGTTCGCTTCCGAGCGCTCCGCCGGCAAGGTGCAGGAGACCCCCTACGGCGCCCTGACCCTGAAGGCCTTCGACGCCGCGGTGGTGAAGGGCTATGACGTTGTCCTGCTGGCCGTTTCGGGCGACTTCGCCAAGGCGCATGCCAAGGATCTGGCGTCGGCCGGCGCGCTGGTGATCGACAACAGCTCCGCCTTCCGCTACGACGCCGACATTCCGCTGATCGTTCCGGAAATCAACGCCCACGTTTTCCGCGAGGCGTACGCCAACGGCTCCCGCCTGATCGCCAACCCGAACTGCACCACGGCCATCGCCGTCGTGGCGCTCGGGCCGCTGCACAAGGCCTTCGGCATCAAGCGCGCCATCGTCTCCACCTATCAGGCCACCAGCGGCGCCGGAGCCGAGGGCATGGCCGAGCTGGAGGAGCAGACGCGCAACCAGCTGGACGGCAAGCCGGTCACCAACAGCGTCTTCCGCCACCCGATCCCCTTCAACCTGATCCCCCAGATCGACGCCTTCCAGGAGAACGGCTACACGAAGGAGGAGATGAAGGTGACGTGGGAGACGCGGAAGATCATGGAGGTCCCCGACCTGCTGGTCAGCTGCACCGCTGTCCGCATCCCGACCTACCGCGCCCATTCCGAAGCCATCACGCTGGAGACCATCCAGCCGGTCACGCCCGACGCCGCCCGCGCCGTCCTGGCCGATGCCGCCGGCGTGAAGGTGGTGGACGATCCCGCCAACGGCGCCTATCCGATGCCGCTGAACGCCACCGGCCAGTACGACGTCGAGGTCGGCCGCATCCGCAGCAACCTGGTGTTCGGCGACCATGGCCTGGATCTGTTCGTCTGCGGCGACCAGCTGCTGAAGGGCGCCGCCCTGAACGCGGTGCAGATCGCCGAGCTGGCTCTGTAAGCAGAGACCCAAGGCTCTGGAATCCCAGGGCCGGCACTGCTATGTAATGCGACGGGGGCCGATGGGCGTGTTTCGCCTGTCGGCCCTTTCTCCGTTCGCCTGTCGGCCCTTGGGCCGTTCATAAGATCACCTTCTCTTGTCACGGGACTTTGCGCATGTCCGAACTTCAGGACGCCGTCTCCCGCCGTCGGACCTTCGCCATCATCGCGCACCCCGACGCCGGTAAGACCACGCTCACGGAAAAGCTGCTGCTGTTCGGCGGCGCCATCCAGATGGCCGGCGCCGTCAAGGCCCGCGGCGAGCAACGGCGCGCCAAGTCGGACTGGATGAAGGTGGAGCGCGAGCGCGGCATCTCGGTGACCGCCTCGGTCATGACCTTCGATTTCGATGGGCGGACCTTCAACCTGCTCGACACGCCGGGCCACGAGGACTTCTCGGAGGACACCTACCGCACGCTGACCGCAGTCGACAGCGCTGTGATGGTGATCGACGGCGCCAAGGGCATCGAGACGCAGACGCTGAAGCTGTTCGAGGTCTGCCGTCTGCGCGACGTGCCGATCATGACCTTCTGCAACAAGATGGACCGTGAGGCACGCGATCCTTTCGACCTGATCTCGGAGATCGAGAGCGCGCTGGCGCTGGAGGTCACGCCGGCCAGCTGGCCGATCGGCATGGGCCGCGACTTCCTCGGCTGCTACGACCTGATCCGCGACCGGCTGATCCTGATGGACCGCAGCAAGGGCGACGAGATCGACGAGGGCATCGAGTGCAACGGCCTGGATGATCCCCGTTTGGACGAGCTGCTGCCCGCCCATGCCGTCGCCAAGCTCCGCGAAGAGGTGGAGATGGCGCGCGGCCTGATGCCGGCCTTCGATCTGGAGGCCTATCGCGCCGGCCATCTGACGCCGATCTATTTCGGCTCCGCCATCAACAATTTCGGCGTGCGTGAACTGCTGTCCGGTCTGGCGGAGAACGCCCCGCCGCCGCGTCCGCAGCCGGCCGATCCGCGCACCGTCCAGCCGGACGAGGAGAAGGTCACCGGCTTCGTGTTCAAGGTCCAGGCCAACATGGACCCGAACCACCGCGACCGCATCGCCTTCGTCCGCCTCTGCTCCGGCCGCTACAAGCGCGGTGCGAAGCTGAAGCACATCCGCTCGGGCAAGCTGATGGCGGTGAACAACGCCGTGCTGTTCCTGGCCCGCGACCGCGAGGTGGCGGAAGAGGCATGGCCCGGCGACATCATGGGCATCCCCAACCATGGCAGCCTTCGCATCGGCGACACGCTGACGGAGGGCGAGGATCTGCGCTTCACCGGCGTGCCCAGCTTCGCGCCGGAACTGCTGCAGCGCGTCCGCCCGGACGATCCGATGCGGGTGAAGCACCTGCGCAAGGCGCTGGAGCATTTCGCCGAAGAGGGCGCCTCCCAGGTGTTCAAGCCGCTGACCGGCGCCGACTGGGTCGTCGGCGTGGTCGGCCAACTGCAGTTCGAGGTGCTGGCCTCGCGCATCGAGGCGGAATACGGCATCGCCGCCCGCTTCGAGGGGGCCGGTCTGGACGCCGCCCGCTGGGTCGAGACCGACGACAAGGCCCAGCTGGAAAAGTTCATCGAACTGAACCGCTCGGCGCTTGCGGAGGACCATGACGGCGCCCTGGTGTTCCTGGCGCGCAACGCCTGGCACCTGAACCGCGCGCAGGAGGATTTCCCGGCGCTGCGGTTCCTGAAGACGCGCGAACAGAACCGCAAGGTCCATACCGCGGCCTGACGGACAGCACGCTCTTCCTGTCGCCCGCCCCTGGCTGAACCCTGGGGCGGGCTCCCTTTTACCCACTGAAATACGTACCGGACTTCCCAGCTGGACGGACCGCTTGACGGCGTCGGTCCGGTGTCGGAACGTGTGCAAGTGCGCTTAACAGTTTCGACACGTAATCAATGGCCTCCGTCGGACGGACAGGGTCGGAAATGAGGCGGTCATGGCGTTGGGATTGGACGAACTCCTGGACAACAGCGGATTGGTGCCGCATGGCGTCTGCCTGTTGTGGCGGCCCGACATTCTGGCGCTGCATGTCGCCTCGGACGTGCTGATCGGCCTGTCCTACTTCTCCATCCCGGTGGCGTTGACCTATTTCGTCATGCGTCGGCGCGACGTCGAATTCGGCTGGATGGCGATCCTGTTCGCCCTGTTCATCATCGCCTGCGGCACCACCCATTTCCTCGGCGTGTGGACGCTGTGGAGCCCAGATTACGTGCTGGAGGGGCTGGTCAAGGTGATCACCGCGTTCGCGTCGCTTGCGACCGCCGCGGCCCTGTGGTGGCTGATGCCGCGCCTTCTTGCCCTGCCGAGCCCCAAGCAGCTGGAGGCGACCAACCGGGCGCTGGAGCAGGAGATCGCCATCCGCCGCCAGATGGAGATGCGCTATTCCAGCTTCTTCAACAATCTGGCCGAGTCGCTGTTTATCGTCCAGGTCCTGCCCGACGGCGATTTCGCCTATGAGGCGATCAACCCGGCGCTGGCGCGGGCCACCGGCCTGGATCCGGAGCGGCTGCGCGACCGCCGCGTCCGCGACGCGCTGGCGCCGGAGGCCGCGGCTTCGGTCATCTCCCGCTACGTGGCCTGCCGGGACGGCGGCGAGAGCATCGATTACGAAGAGACCCTGGACCTGCCGGTCGGTCAGCGCGTCTTCCACACCATGCTGGTTCCGGTGAAGGACGCCGCCGGCCGTGTCGTCCAGATCCTGGGCAGCGGCCGCGACGTGACCGAGCGCAAGCGCTTGCAGGCGGAGGTGGTCCAGACCTCCAAGCTGGCGACCCTGGGTACGCTGGCCGCCGGCATGGCGCATGAGATGAGCCAGCCGCTGAACGTCATCCGCCTGTGGACGGAGAACATGCTGTCCCGCCTGCGCGACAATCTGCTGGAGCCCCAGCGGGCTGAAAGGTCGTTGACCCTGGTGATCGAGCAGACCGACCGCATGGCCAAGCTGATTGACCATGTCCGCACCTTCGGCCGTCGGGACGGCGGCGGCATGCGGGCCTTCACCCCCGCCCGTTGCGTCCAGACCGCGGTGGAGATGGTGCGCCACCAGTATGCGTTGGAGGACATCGAGATCACAGAGAGTGCCACGTCGGCGCAACTCCCGGTGACCGGGCGCCCACTTGAATTGGAGCAGGTGATTCTCAACCTTTTCTCGAACGCGCGCGATGCTATCATCGCGCTTCGTGCAACGGGCCGGGAGGCGGGACGCATCATGGTGGCTGTCAGCGACGACCGGGATGGTCAGAACGTCGCCATACAGGTGACCGACGACGGCGGCGGCATCGACCCGTCGGTTCTGCCCCAGATCTTCGATCCCTTCTTCACGACCAAGGAGGTCGGCAAGGGGTCGGGGCTCGGCCTGTCGATCGGCTATGGCATCATTGACGGCATGGGTGGCCGCATCGATGCCCGTAACGTCGATCTGGAGGGAGGGCGCCGTGGCGTCCGCTTTACCATAACCCTGCCCAGCCAGCCGGTTTCCTCCTCCGACAGGGAGCTGTCGCATGCCTGAACCGCTGCACATCCTGATCGCGGAGGACGAAGTCCTCGCGGCGATGGCGCTTGAGGATTTCCTGTCGCTCAAGGGCTTCCGCGTAACCGTCGCCGCCAATGGTGCGGAGGCGCTGGAACGCTACGGTCGTGAGCAGGTCCATGCGCTGGTGACCGACCTGCGCATGCCGCGCATGGACGGGCAGACCCTGATCCGCGAAATCCGCGACCGGGATGCTGCGTTGCCGGTGGTGGTGATGACCGGCTATCTGACGGAGGACAGCGATCTGAAGCATGAGCGCTGGAAGCCGCTGGAGATTCTCAGCAAGCCGGTGAACCCCCGCATCATCTGCGAAACGCTGCACCGCATGCTCGGCCTGCCGCTGGAGGCTTGAGGCAGGACGGCGGCAATAGGCGGCGACTGGCGGCGCGGTTCAGTCTTCCAGCGGTTCGACGTCGACGCTGACGGTCAGGCCGTGGCCGGCGCCGCCGACCAGAACGCCGCGGGCCGGGCTGACGTCGTCGTAATCGCGGCCCCAGGCGATGGTGATGAAGTCGCGGTTGGCGACGCAGGCGTTGGTCGGGCAGATGTCCAGCCAGCCGGCGGCGGCCCCGCACCAGACCGATGCCCAGGCATGGCTGACATCCGCGCCCACCAGGCGCGGCCGGCCCGGCGGGGGCAGGGTGCGCAGGTATCCCGACACATAGCGGGCCGGCAGGCCCATGGCACGGACGCAGCCGACGGCGATGTGGGCGAAATCCTGGCAGACGCCGCGGCGGTTGCGCATCACCGCCGCCAGCGGCGTGGCGACCGTCGTCGCGGCGGGGTCGAAGGCGAACTCCCGATTGATGCGGTTCATCAGGTCGATGGCCGCCACCACCGCCGGGCGGCCGGGGGTGTAGCTGCCCCGCGCATAATCCAGCAGTTCCAGGCTGGAGGCGACGAGCGCACTGTCGAAGCAATATTGCGTGATCTCCGCCCCGTCATCCGGGCCGGACAGGCCGCGCAGGCTGTCGCGCACATGCTCCCACGGGGCTGAGTCGTCAGGCGCCAATGCCGGCGGCTCGAACACCTCGACCTCGCTTTCCGCGATGACCGAGAAGGTCCGGTGCGGCTCCTGCACGGCGACATAGGTGACGGTGTTGCCGAAGTAATCCACCCGGTCCGACCGCACCGCCGGGATCGGATCGATGGTCAGCAGACTGCGCCGGATGCGCTGGCGCGGGTGCGGCCGGGCGGTCAGGTGCAGCAGATGGTGGGAGATCGGCACATCCTCGCCATAGTCGTAGGCGGTGGCGTGGCGTACGCGGTAGCGGGTGGCGGAACCGCTGCTGCCGGGAAGCGGGGTGGGAGGGGTCATCGGGTCAGGCCGATCGTGCAAAGGCATGGCTGAAATAGGCATGCGCCAGGAAGTTCGACACGTCCGGCAGCGACATCGCCAGCGTGTCCAGCAGCGCCCGCAACGCATCGCCGGAGGCGAGCGCGTCGGTCCGCTCCAGCCCGTTGCGCGCGGCGGCGACGATGGCCAGCGCCCCGCCGGTGGGATCGGTGCCGGTGCCGACGCCCTGGCTGGGCAGCGCCCGCAGGTGCCGGTCCAGTGCCGCCAGCTGGAAGGCCAGCGCGCGGGGATTCGCCTCCTCCCCCAGCAGCAGGTCGAGCACGGAACTGCGCTGGACGCTGGTCAGATGGCGGGCGCGGTAGGTCATCACGCTTTCGCCCAGCTCCAGCAGGACCGCCAAGGTGGCCGCCTGCATCGGCTCGTCCAGGCGGTCGAGGTCGGCGACATGGACGCCGCGCATCAGCGCGATCATGTGCAGCGACCGTTCGATGCGCCGCCCAATGTCGAGGAAGCGCCAGCCGGCGCCGCGGGTCATGCTCTCCTGCTCCAGGCCGGAGAAGGCGGCCAGAGTGATCATCACGTCGTCCAGCCGCAGCAGTAGCGACGCCGCGTCCATCCGTCCCTTCGGCGGCTGGGACTGGCGGTCGATGGCCGAAACCACCCGCCACATGTCCATCGACAGGCGGTCGCGCACCGAATAGGCGGTGCGGTGCAGGCGCAGAACCTGGGCGCGCAGGCTGTTGGGATGGTCCGGGTCGTTCACCGCCGCGTGCAGCGCCTCGCGCAGGCCGCGGTTGGCCCCGCTTTCCGTCACCTGCGCCATGTCGGCCGGGATCATCCCGAGAGAGCAGAGCAGGTCGAGCAGCGGGCGGAGCTGCAAGGTGGCGCCGGGCATGTTGCTGTCGATCAGCCGGCTCTGCGTCGCGCGCAGCAGGCGCAACGCACCCTCCGCACGTTCCGCATAGCGGCCAAGCCAGTAGAGGCCGTCGGCGACGCGGCTGGGCAGGTCGTTGGCGGACGGACGGGCGCCGCTGGCCGTCGGCTCCGTCGCCAGGGCCGGCCGCGGCTGGGCGGAAGCGACGTCGGCGCGCCGCGGCGCCAGGATCCAGGTGTCCTTGCTGCCGCCGCCGCTCTGCATCGACACCACCAGCCGGCCGGATTCGCTGGACACGCGGGTCAGCCCGCCGGGCATGACGGCATAGCCGCCGCTGGGTGTGGCGCAGAGGAAGACACGCAGGACCAGCGGACGCGGCTGCAGCCGGCCATCCTGCCAGACCGGGGCGGTGGACAGCGCCATCTGTTCCTGCGCCACGAAATACCAGGGACGGCGCTTTATCCGCTCGATCAGCGCCGACCGCTCGGCGGCCGACAGCTGGGCGCCGAAGATCGGCTCGAAGGACAGGGAGGGGAAAGCCGGCTTGACGACCAGCCCATCGAGATGGTCGATGACGTAGGCGCGCTCGGCATCGTTGCCGCACCACCAGCTGGCGACGCCGGGCAGCCGCAACTCCTCGCCCAGCAGATGGCGGCAGAGCGTCGGCAGCGACGACTTCATCGCCATCGATTCCATCAGGCCGGAGCCCAGCGCGTTCGCCATCACCACATTGCCGGCGCGCACCGCCTCGATCAGCCCGGCCACGCCCAGCGAACTGTCGGCGCGCAGTTCCAGCGGATCGGCGAAGTCGGCGTCGAGCCGGCGCAGGATCACGTCCACCTGTTCCAGCCCCGACAGGGTCTTCAGGAACACAGTCCGGTCGCGCACTGTCAGGTCCGCCCCCTCGACCAGGGTCAGGCCGAGATAGCGGGCGAGATAGACATGCTCGAAATAGGTCTCGTTGTAGGGACCCGGGGTCAGCAGGACCACGCGCGGCAAACCGCGGGCGCCCCCGGTTCCGTTCGCCCGCGGTGCCAGCGACAGCAGCGTTTCCTTGAAGGTGTCGAAGAAGCCGGTCAGCCGCTCCACTTGGCAATGGCGGAAGCTGTCGGGCAGCACCTTGGCGATCACCGCGCGGTTTTCCAGCGCATAACCACTGCCGCTCGGCGCCTGGGTGCGGTCGGACAGCACCCACCAGCGCCCGTCCGGCGCACGGGCGAGGTCGACGGCATAGAAATGAAGGTGGACGTCGTTCGGCACGCGGATGCCGTGGACGGCGCGGCGGAACCCGGGGTCGGCATGGATCACCGACGGCGGCAGCCGGCCGTAGCGTGTCAGGGTCTGCGGCCCATAGATGTCGGTCAGGATGGCGTTCAGCAGCGAGGCGCGCTGGATCAGCCCCGATTCGATGGCCTTCCATTCATGCGCCGGCAGCAGCAGCGGCATCATGTCGAGCGGCCAGGGGCGTTCCATCCCGTTGGGATCGCCGTAGATGTTGTAGGTGACGCCGTTCTGGTGCAGCAGCCGCCGCGCCTCCTCCCACCGTTCGGCCATCTGTACGGTGTCGAGGGGCCCCAGCGTGCTCATGAAGGTCTGCCAGTGCGGCCGCAGCCGGCCCTGGCCGTTCACCATCTCGTCATAGACCTGGCCGGAGCCATAGCCGATGGCATCAGCCTCGCCGAACAGCGATCCCTGTGTGAAGGGAACCGGCGGCATCCCCGACGGGACCACGGACGCCGGCGCGCGGAAAGGCTGATCGGGCTGGGACAAGGTCTGACTGATGCTTTTTGCCTATGAACGGAGCAACAGTCTGAACGTCCGCGTGCTGCGATGCAAGGCTGGCGGCCGGCGAACCAATCCGAAAGCGGAAAAGAGTTCATGATCGGACGGCTCGCCTCCGACAAAGAAAAGCCGGAGCGCCGCGTGAAGCGACGCTCCGGCTTGCCGGATGTTGCGGAAGACCGCCGGAGGTCAGAGCGTCTTCAGGTATTCCAGCAGCTGCCAGCGCTGCGCGTCGGTCAGTCCGGCGCCGAACTCGTGGCCGGTGTTGCGGTTGCCGGGCTTCGTCGTGTCATAGACGAAGGTGGCGCCCGCCGCCGAGGAATCCACGCCGACCTTGACCGGGTCGATGGAGGTGCTGCCCATGCGGAAGGTCGCCGACCGCTGGGAGGCCGGCAGCAGCATCTCATACAGGTTGGGGACCGAACCGTTGTGCATGTAGGGCGCCGTCGCCCACACGCCGTCCAGCGGACGGGCCTTGTAGGCCAGCAGCATCTTGATGGTGCCGGCCAGCGCTTCCTCGTCGGCGGTGGCGCTGCCGGAGGTGGACGCCTTGGCGGGAGCGGCGGCGGCCTTCGCCGCGCTGCCGCCGGCCGGGACGGCGCCGACGGTCGGCTTGGTCTGGCCGCGGCCGGTCAGGGCGGCGATCACCTTCTGGTGGTCGGCCGTCTGCTTGGCGCCCGGCTTCACGAAGGGCGTGGTGTCCAGCGTGCCGCCCTTGGCCCGGGATTCCGGCGACCAGCCGGCGGGGGCGCTGGCGGTCAGCCAGGGCGCCGGGGCGTCGTCGCCCTTCATCAGGTCGAGCAGCAGGCCCGGCTCGCGCACCAGATCGCCGAGGATGGCGCCGATCACCGCGTTGGACAGCAGGTTGGCGGCGAGATCCGGGTTCTTCAGCGGCTTGCCGCCGAGAAGTTGCGGCGGCATGGCGACGTTGGCGATGGCACCGGTGTCGACCTGACGGCACAGCGCATCGACCGCCATCTTCGGATCGGCGTCGTAGTTGACGGTGATCATCTTGGCGGCGACGGCGGCATCGACGCCCTTGGTGCAGATGGTGCCGAAGGCTGCGATCACCGCCTTGGCGTTGTCCGGCTGCGCCCAGTTGAACAGCGACACCATCTGGATGGGGGCCGTGGTGTAGGTCTCGCCGCGCGGCAGGATGGCGTGGCAGCTCTCGCAGTTTTCCTTGTAGATCGGTTCGCCGGCCGCGGCCTTGACGATGTCGACGTTGCCGGCGAGGCTGTCCGGCCACACGGGCGACCGCAGCTTGCGCAGCTGGTTTTCCATGTCGACCAGATTACGGCCGCGGACCGTGGACTTGTAATAATAGTGCGCGGCGTCGGCCGGCGGCTTCAGCGTCACCTTGCCGAACACGCCCAGCACCTCGCCGGCATTGCGGCCCAGAGCGTCGAAGGCGGTGGCGTTCGGCAGCAGGCCGTTCCACTGCACCCGCGGCTGATGCGGCGCATCCCACAGGTAGGGATAGCTGACCGGGGCGTTCGGCGCGCGGTTGTTCTTCGGCAGGTTCAGATCGATCGCCGACACGCGGTTGAAGATCATGCCGAAGGCGTCGGTGCGCATCGGCCCCCAGGGCGTGTCGGGGGTGCTGGCCGCGACGAATTCGGCGAAGGAGCGATCGAAGTCCTTCAGCGCATTGTACAGCGCCAGCTTCTGCTGATCGGTGGCGTTGGCACCCAGCACGCGCGTGGCGAAGGGCTGGAAGGCGGCGTCGCTGGTCACGGTGGTGTGGACCGCGTTGCTCAGCCCGCTGATGAAGCCATAGAGGTCGCCGGTGGTGACCGCGCCGTCGATGCGCATGGTCTTGCCGTTCACCGTCACGTCGCCGGTGTGGCAGGCGGCGCAGGTCATGCCGAACCATTCGGTCTTGTCGGGATCGACGTCCTTGACGAAGCCGACCGGCAGCAGATCGGGGTTCCAGTTGGCCGACGTGTTGGCGGGATAGCCGTAGCGGGTGATGCTCTTGACGAAGGGCTGCTTGGTCTGCGGATCCTCCAGCGCCATGAACCAGTCATAGCGCATGATCTGCGAGCCCTGGGTGGTGGTGTAGTACCACTGTCGGGCTTCCTGCGACCAGCCCTGGTCCAGATACCACAGGCCGTTGACCTCGGTCGGCGGTTTGACCGGCACGGGGCGGGGCGGCTTGGGCGGTTCGGCGCAGGAGGCGAGCAGCAGCGCGGTGGCGGCCAGGGTCGCGTAGACGGGGGTTTTCATCCCTGTTGTTCCCTTATCGGTGGCGTGGCGCATGGGCCTTCGACCGAAGAGGGTAATGCCGATAATCTATGCGCGCGAAATTATATCGCGTTAGGGCGCTGAAAAGTTGATGTCGCGATGGTCATGCAACCGTTCCCTCTCCCCGCGGAGAAGGGGAACGGTTGCATGGGAGGGGGTGGGAGACTTACCCCCGCCGCAAATCCAGCGTCATCGGGAATTGCGGATTGCGTTCCTCCGCCGGGACGTCCATCGGGCCGGGGGTGTGGCCGAAGGGGAAGAAGCGGGCCAGACGGCGCCCCTCCGCCTCGTTGGCGTTGACCGGGAAGGTCTCGTAGTTGCGGCCGCCCGGATGCATGACGTGATAGGTGCAGCCGCCGATCGACCGGCCGGCCCAGCTGTCGAGGATGTCGAAGATCAGCGGGGTGTGGACGGGAATCGTCGGGTGCAGGCAGGAGGGCGGCTGCCACGCGCGGTACCGCACGCCGCCGACGAACTCGCCCTCCACCCCGGTTGGGATCAGCGGTACGCGCCGGCCGTTGCAGGTGATGACGTGGCGGGCGTCGATCAGGCCGCTGACGCGGACCTGCACCCGCTCCACCGAACTGTCGACATAGCGCACCGTGCCGCCGCCGCCGGGTTCCTCGCCCAGGACATGCCAGGGTTCCAGCGCCATACGCAGTTCCATGGTGATGCCGCGCTGGCTGACATGGCCGTAAACCGGGAAGCGGAAATTGAAGTGCGGCGCGAACCAGCCCTCCTCCAGCGGATAGCCGTGGTCGCGCAGATCCTGCAGCACGTCGGCCATGTCCTGCTGGACGAAGTGCGGCAGCATGAAGCGGTCGTGGAGATCCGTTCCCCAGCGCACCAGCTTGCCCTTGTAGGGGTGTTTCCAGAAGCGTGCGACCAACGCCCGCATCAGAAGCTGCTGGGTCAGGCTCATCTCCGCGTGCGGCGGCATCTCGAAGGCGCGGAACTCGACAAGGCCGAGCCGGCCGGTGGAGCTGTCCGGCGAATAGAGCTTGTCGATGCAGAATTCCGCCCGGTGGGTGTTGCCCTGCACGTCGACCAGCAGGTTGCGCAGCACCCGGTCGACCAGCCAGGGCGGGCAGTTGCCGCTCGCCGCCGCCTGATCGATCTGGTTGAAGGCGATCTCCAGCTCATAGAGCTGGTCGTCGCGCGCCTCGTCCACGCGCGGCGCCTGGCTGGTCGGGCCGATGAACAGGCCGGAGAAGACGTAGGACAGGGCAGGGTGGTTCTGCCAGTAGGTGATGAGGCTTCGCAGCAGGTCGGGCCGGCGCAGGAAGGGACTGTCGGCCGCGGTGGCGCCGCCCATCACCACGTGGTTGCCGCCGCCGGTGCCGCAATGGCGCCCGTCGATCATGAACTTCTCCGCCCCCAGGCGGGACTGGCGCGCATCCTCGTACAGGGCGATGGTGTTGCGCACCAGATCGTCCCAGCTGTGGGCCGGGTGGATGTTCACCTCGATTACGCCGGGGTCGGGGGTGACGGCCATGGAGTTCAGGCGCGGGTCCTTCGGCGGCTGATAGCCTTCGAGGACCACCGGCATCTCGAGTTCGACCGCCGTCGCCTCGATCTCCACCAGCATCGCCAGATAGTCCTCCAGCGTGCTCATCGGCGGCATGAACAGGTGCAGGCGGCCGTTGCGCGCCTCGCAGCTCAGGGCGGTGCGCACCACCCACCAGGCCGACTTGCCTTCCTCCGGCAGTTCGTCGCGGATCTCCGCCATGATGCGCTGGCGCTGGGCGATTCGCTTGTCGGTGTGGACGCCGCGGTCGGATTCCTGGACGGCACCGCGGATCTCCTGCCGGCGCTGGACCGGATGAGGGGGAAGCGGGCCGCGATCCTCGAACGGGTCGGTTTCCCAGGCATAGGGATAGTCGGACTTCGACACCCAGGGCAGGGAGCCGAGCGGCAGGCGGTAGCCGACCGGGCTGTCGCCGGGGATCAGCAGCAGCTTCTCCTGGCGCAGCGGCCAAGTGCTGGACAGCCAGACCGGCCCCTGCTGGGTCATGCGGCGGTTGATCGGCATGACGAAGCCCACCGGCTCCGCCAGGCCGCGGGTGAAGACGCGGGTCAGCCGTTCCCGCTCCTCCTTGTCGTCGAGCCTGCTGTTCAGCGGGTCGACATTGATGGGGAGCTGCGATTCCTTGCGCAGGTAATGCCAGGGGTCCTCATAGGCGCCGAGCACAAGGTTCGGGTCGAGGCCCAACCGCTTCGCCAGCGCCATCAGGAACACGCCTGCATCCTGGGCGGTGTGGCCGTAATCGGTGTCCTCGCGCGCCAGCAGATCGCTGTTGGACCACAGCGCCTCGCCATCGCGGCGCCAGTAGAGCGTCATCGCCCAGCGCGGCAGCGATTCGCCCGGATACCATTTGCCCTGTCCGAAATGCAGCAGGCCGCCGGGAGCGAAGCGGGCCATCAGCCGGTGGATCAGGTCGGCGGCCATCTTGCGCTTCTGCGGCCCCAGCGCGGTGGTGTTCCACTCGGCGCCGTCCATGTCGTCGATGGAGACGAAGGTCGGCTCCCCGCCCATGGTGAGGCGGACGTCCTCGGCCTTCAGATCCTCGTCGACCCGGTGGCCCAGCGCCTCGATCGACGCCCATTGCTGCGGGGTGTAAGGCTTGGTGACGCGCGGCGCCTCGTAGATGCGGGTGACCGACATCTCGTGGCCGAACTCCACCTCCGCCTCATCGACGAGGCCCGAGATGGGAGCGGCGGAGGAGGCGTCGGGCGTGCAGGCCAACGGAATGTGCCCCTCGCCCGCCAGCAGGCCGGAGGTGGGGTCCAGCCCGACCCAGCCGGCGCCGGGCAGGAACACCTCCACCCAGGCATGCAGGTCGGTGAAGTCGCTCTCCGGACCCGACGGGCCGTCCAGCGCCTTCTGGTCGGCGGTCAACTGGATCAGGTAGCCCGAGACGAAGCGGGTGGCCAGCCCCAGGTGCCGCAGGATCTGCACCAGCAGCCAGGCCGAATCACGGCAGGAGCCGGTGCGCTTGGTCAGCGTCTCCGCACAGCTCTGGATGCCGGGCTCCAGCCGGATGACATAGCCGATGTCCTGCTGCAGCCGCTGGTTCACCGCGACCAGGAAATCGATGGTCGGCGTTTTTTCCCGCGGAATGTCCTGCAGATAGGCGGTCAGTTCCGGCCCCGGCTCCTCCGTCTCCAGATACGGACGCAGTTCGCGCAACAGCCAGTCGTCGTAGACGAAGGGAATGTGGCTCGCCTTCTCCTCCAGGAAGAAGTCGAAGGGGTTGATCGCGGCGATCTCGGCGACCAGATCGACCTCGACGATGAACTCGCGCGTCTTTTCCGGGAACACGAAGCGGGCCTGGAAGTTGGACTGCGGGTCCTGCTGCCAGTTCAGGAAATGCTTCTTCGGCGTGACCTTCAGCGAATAGCTGAGGATCGGCGTCCGGCAATGGGGCGCCGGGCGCAGGCGGATGATCTGCGGGCCGAGGGACACCGGCCGGTCGTAGCGATAGATCGTCTTGTGATTCAGCGCGACGTGGATCGCCATGGAAAACCCCGCCTCATGCCTGTTCGATGATGTTCGCGCCACGGTTTGGTCCGGGGTCGCCGTTGCAACGGTAACACCGATAAATCCCGCCCGACAGGGCGGCCCGGCCCCGATCCTACCGCAGTTGCGAAAAAGTCACGAAGTTGCTCATGACATGTGCTGCGGCTTTCTTCCGTTCGCGTTACCCTTTATATCCTGAGCGAATGGGGTATCGCTGCGGCGGGGTCTCGTGTCTGGATGGTGTCGGTGGCGGCTTCTTCGATATTGGGCGGCAACCGTGGGGCGGATGGTATGGGCGACGCAGGCAATGGCGGCGCCGGACGGGGCGTCGTTACCGGGAAATATTTCAATTTCAAGCCGCTGCCTCCGCCGGCGGACATATTGGGCAACCCGCTGGTGGTGCCCAACCTGCCGACGCACAAGCTGCCGAAGGAGACGTTCGGCAGCCGGGTGAAGCGTTTCCTCGCCCGGCTGAACCTGGGCAGTCAATCGGCGGAAACCCGGCTGCGCTGGAAGCTGTACGACACGATCCAGGCGACCATGGCGTCGCTGTCGCCCGCCGTGACGCTGGTGGCGGAAAGGCGAGCGCCGGCGAAGCGGAAAAAGCTGTCGGTCCCGGTCGTCGTCGTGCGCCATCCCTATCACCTGCGCCATGTGTTCGAGATGCTGCCGAACATCCCCGACGCGCTGGCGGTGGAGCGGCGGTTCATCGAACTGCTGATGACCCGCGCGCTGAAGCGGTATGGCGAGCAGATGGCCTTGATGAAGGGCAGCGCCTTTTCCTTCGAACATGAGGCGCGGGAGTATTTCTTCGCGGGCTTCAAGCTGGAAAAGCAAATCAAGAAGGTCAATAGCCCGGACGAAAAATTCGCAGCGCTTCAGGCGATCCATACGAATTATTTCCATGGCCGAAATTATTATTATTTCGCGCTGCTGAGGCGGGAGAAGCTGGCGCCTGACAACAAGCTGTTCATGCTGTTCGCCCGTGCGGTCTATTTCATGGCGCGGATCGATTGGAACGGCGAGCTGTTGGAGAAGCCGAACCCGCGCGCGTTGCCCAGCCGCGACGACATGCTGTTTTTCGTGGAGCGTGACAAGTCGGTCATGACGCGCTATCGCACCGACCAGGATTTCCAGCGTCAGGTCAAGGCCGTGCTGGAAGCCTTCCCCGCTTCGTGACCTCCTGCTTCACCATTACCCAAGGTTTCCTGCCATGCGTGCCCTGTCCCTGGTGAGCGGTCTTCTGGCCGCCGGCTCCATGCTCGCGGTTCTGGCGCTCGCGGTTCTGGCGGCGGCTCCGGCGTTGGCTGAGACGCCGGTCCCGGAGGCCTCGGCGGCGAACTGCGATTCGGCGGAGACGCCGTCGGCGCAACTGCTGTGCCGCGACGCCGGATTGGCGGCTGCCGGTGCGGCGATGGAGGCGGCGCTGGCGGCGCTGGGCGCAACCACCGACGCCACCGGACGGGCGGCGATCGAGGCGGGCCAGACCGTCTGGAGGGCGCGACGCGACGATGCCTGCCCGGTGACCGCCGCCGACCTTGCCGATGCCAAGGCGACCAAGTCGCGCACCGACTGCCTGCTGCGCGTCACCCGCCAGCGGACCGCGGCGCTGGAGGCTGAACGCCAGGCGCGGTCGCGCCCTGTCGCCGATCTGCCCCTGGCCGTCACCGGAGCAGCCGCGCCGCGGTTCGTGGCACCGCAGAAGACGGTGCCGCCGATCAACCGCAAGGCAACGCTGTCGGCGTTGGCCGGGCGCTGGGCCAAGGCCGATCCGAACGACCGCGCTGCCATCGACGATTGCCGCACGTCCTATCTGGAGATCGGTGCCGACCGGACTCTGACCGCCGTCGATGCGCGGGTGCCCCAATTTCCACTGACCGGCCTGTTGCCGGCCGATGGCGACCCGGTACAGGAGGTGCCCGTGCAGCCGCTGCCGCCTGCCGAAGGGGTGACGGAAGCGGCACCCGCGCCGCTGGCGAGCTTGCGTCTGCTGCCCGCCGACTCGGCGCGCTTCGACCGGCTGATCCTGCGCATGGCCGCTCCGGCCACCTTCGCGGCGGAATTCGTCCGCTGCCGCTGACATGTGTCGGTGCGAGCCGAAACGCTCGTACCGGCAATCCCGGCTGACATGCCGTTCACACGGTGGGAATGGTACCGCCATCGATGACGTATTCTGTGCCGGTTATGGTCGCGGCACGATCGGAAGCGAGAAAAGCGATGAGGTTGGCGACATCTTCCGGCTTGGATGGCCTGCCGATGGGGATGCCGCCGAGCGAGTCCATGATGATCCGCTTGCCGCCTTCGTAATCGGTGCCGGCGTCCTTCGCGAGCCGCTCGGCCAACCGGACCGCCGCCTCGGTTTCGATCCAGCCGGGCGAAACGCGCACCACGCGCACGCCCTTTGGCGAGACCTCCTTCGAAAGGCTCTTGCTGTAGGTCGAGAGCGCGGCCTTCGCGGCGGCATAGGCCGTCGTTGACTCCGGCAACGGCAGCGCGCGTTGGATGGAGGTCACATGGATGACCACGCCATGGCCCTGCGCCACCATCGCCGGCACGAGTTCGCGGTCGAGCCGGATGGCGGGCATCAGATTGAGATCGAGTTCCTTGCCCCATTCCGCGTCGCTCAGCGCCGCGAATCCACCTGCCGGAGCGGAGGAGCCACCCAGCATGTGAACGATGACATCGACTCCTCCCAGACGCTCGCGCACCGCCGCGGCGAGCGTGGCGCACCCCTCCGCGGACGTCAGATCCGCGGAGACGAACATCCCGTCGTCGAAGCTGTCCGGACGGGACCGGGCGGCGGTCAGCACACGGGCGCCGAGTTCGCGAAACAGCGCGACGGTGGCCGCACCTGCGCCGCGCGTGCCTGAGGTGATGAGCGTTCGCTTTCCTTCGAGACTGATGAACGGGGTCATGGATTGTTCTTCCTGATCGGGATTGCTCGGTCCCGCAAAGGTAAGCCTGGACGCATGTTCCGATAATCGGGATAAAATGGGATGTGGAATATCGATACGCGGGACAATGTACCGGGCTGACCTGAACGATCTGGATGCGGTCATCGCCATTGCGCGAAGGGGTTCGTTTCGCGCCGCGGCGCTCGACCTGGGCATGTCGACGACGGCGCTCAGCAATGCGGTCGGAAAACTCGAATCCAGCCTCGGTGTCCGTCTGTTCAACCGAACGACGCGGAGCGTATCGCTCACCAATGCCGGCCGGGTGTTCGTCGAGCAGGTCGGTCCGGCGTTGCAGGATGTTCACGGCGCCCTGGAAGCCGTGCGGTCGCAGCAGACGATCCCGTCAGGCACGCTGCGCATCAACGCCTTCGCCACGGCGGCGCGCGAGATCCTGTCGCCGCTGGTGCTGGAGTTCCTGCGTCGTCATCCGCAGGTGCATGTCGACCTTGTCACCGAAGGGCGACTGGTGGATATCGTCGCCGAGGGATTCGATCTTGGTGTACGGGTGGCCGATCTCGTTCCAAGCGACATGATCGCGATCTCCCTGGGGCGCCCGCAGCGGTATGCCGTTGTCGGGTCGCCGGCCTATTTCGCGACGCATGATCGGCCGCGCGTCCCGCCTGACCTGCTCAATCACCCGTGCATTCGTGTCCGCCTTCCGAACGGCGCCCTTTTCCGGTGGCAATTCGAGAAGGACGGGCAATCGGCGCAGATCGACGTCGATGGACCGATCACCTTGGACGAGGCCAGCCTGGCGCGAATCGCCGCCCTCGAAGGCGTGGGTCTCGGATTCTTCATGGAGTCGGACGTGCGGGCCGACATCGAGGCGGGCCGTCTCGTCCGCGCGCTCGATGACTGGACGCCGCCGCGTTCCGGGCTCTGCCTCTACTATTCCGGACGGCGCAATCCGTCGGCCGCCTTCAGGGCCTTCATCGGCTTGGCCCGCGAACTCGGTGCAAACGGAGGTTCCCCAGGTTCTTGATTCCTAGGTTCCTGACACGAGGAATCGCACGGTCATAGACAGCCGTTCTCCCGCCGGCAGGGCGATGACGCCGGCATCCGCCTCCTGCGGGCGGTTCAGCGCGTCGGTCATGTGGCTGACCGGCTCCAGGCACAGATAGGGCTCGTCGGGCGGGGCATAGACGATCAAGTGGCCGACCGGCCCGTCGGCGATCATGGTCAGGCGCAGTCGCTCTTGCGGGCGGTCCAGCGTCGCCGTGCCCGACCATCCCGTGAAGCCGTTGTCCAGTGCGACACGGTCCATGACCACGCCGTGGCGAAAGTCCCACGCAGCCGGCAGGGCGCGGCGGCGGGACGGCAGGATGGTGTCGTCATTGTCCCAGACTGCGCGTAGGTCGGCGGTGACGATGCTGCCCGGCGATTTCGCGAAATAGGGATGGAGACCCAGCCCGGCCGGCATGTCGCTGTCGGACTCGTTGATCAGGTCGAGGGTGACGGTCAGTCCGTCGCTATCGAGCGCCACGGTCTGCGTCGCGCGGTAGCTCCAGGGCCAGTCGTCGGCGCGGTGAGCGAAGCCCATGCGGAGCGCATCGTCGGCCACGGCCTCGACGGTCCAGGGGGTTGACCAGCCATGGCCGTGGATCCGGTGCGGCGAACCGGGATCGGTGGCGAGCACGACCTCCCGCCCCTGAAAGACGAACCGGCCGCCGCCGATGCGGTTGGAAAAGGGTACCAGCGGGAAGCAGGCCATGTCCGGGGCGAAATCGCCGGCCAGCGCACCGTCGGAAGCGGGGCGGAACAATTCGACCGGACCGTTCGGGGTCGACAGGCTCCAACTCGCCAACGAACCGCCGATATGCGGAGCCGCGGCGAGAGTCATGGCCCCGTGCCGCAACGCGATGATGGTGCCGGTCCGGATCATGCGTTTCTCCCATCGTCAGCGTCCTGTTTTTTATCGCACATGCGAAGACCGAAAGGAACGGCCGCCGCCGGTGGCGCAACGCTGACACAGTTTCTGTGTGTTTGACGAAAAATGCGGGTATCGTACACCCCTCCTTTACCCTCCATCGGCGACGATGGGGCGCAAACCGGGGTGCGTGCAGCCGCGGTTGTCAACGCGGGGAGCGCCCCGTTGTTGCAAATCGCCTTGCGTGCTCAGGCCTCGGGGGGCATCTGCAGGAAAGGTCGGGAGTGTCCAGTTCACCGCTCAGCCGCGCGATGCCGCCATCTCAGGCCGCCATGGGCTCGCTCGACGAGGCGGAACTGTGCGGCGCCCTGGCGGATTACCATGCGCTGCCGGCGCGGATGGTGATCGGCGTCGCGCTGCGTCCTTATCTGGACCCGCTGTGCCTGACCCCCACCGAACTGATCCATCTTGCCAAGCCGCTGAAATCCTGCCTGGACCAGGGGGCGCTGGTGGAGTCCGCCATCACCAGGGTCGCCGCCGTGCAGGCCCGTGCGCCGGGGCAGGAGCAGCCGAGGCGACGTCAGGCCATCCGCAACGCGGTGGATGAGAGCTGGGCCAGGGCGCGCGCCGCCCAGGCCGCCTTTGCCGCCATGCCGCGCGGACGCCGGCCGGTCGACTGGCTGCTGTCCCAGGGAACCTCGACGCCGACCGGCGACGCCGAGTACGATCTGCGGGTGGCGGTCTCCCTCGAACTGGCGGAGATCAAGAGCTGGGGCGGCAAGCTGGACCGGCTGCTGGAACTGCACCAGTGGGACCGGGACGAGCGGCTGGCCGCCGCGGTCGACGGGGTGATCGGCGATATCCTGGCCTCCGCCGCCGCGGGAGCGGACCTGTTCGGTGCCAACCTGTTGCCGGGAACCCTGCTGTCCACCCTGTGCGACATGCTGTTCGGCCGCATCGGCATGGAGGCCATGGGGCCGAATCGAATCGGCGTGCTGAACGCCCTGTTCCGGCAGGGCAAGCTTCCAATGGCGAAGGCCGCCGTGCTGGACCGCATCCGCCGGCAGTTGAAGGCGCCCCAGCCGTTGGGCCGCGGCGCCTTCGACCAGGAGGCGGAACTGCTGAAGACGCTGACCGGACATCTGCTGACCCGCGACGGGCTGATCGGCGGGGCGGCGATGGCCGATGCGTTGACCGTGCGCTATTCGCGCCGGCTGGAGCAGGGCGGGGCCAGCGCCTATCGCCGCTCCATCATCGGCCTCAGCGAAGGGCAGCCGGACCTGATCTGCCGCATCCACTATCTCACCCGCGTCGCCGCCACCCCCGCCGGGGAGCGCCATGCGGACGAAATCCTCGCTTCGTTGGACGCCGCGGTCGGCAACGAGCTGCTGATCGAGAATATGCTGGTGCAGACGCCGGACACGGCGCTGCTGGAGCGCGACTTCGCCCGCGCGCTGGCCGCCGTCCGCTCCGCCCCGCTGCCGGCCGATGCCTGCGAGCGGATCGCCGCCCGCGCCGAACGCTCCGTCGACGAGTATGTGAAGACCGGCCAGCTTGCCGCCCGGCTGAAGCAGGTGGAGCCGGTGCTGCGCCGTCGCACCATCCGGCTGGCGGAGGTCGCCTGCTCCGGACTGATCCGCGAGGACGGCGCCCTGCCGTTGGTGCGGCAGCACATCCTGGAGATCGTTCGCCAGCCGCAGTTCCAGGCCGAGATCGCCCAGCCCGACAGCGACGTCGCCCAGGCCGAGGTGCGCCGGCTGCTGCATCTGCTCGACCGTCTGCGCCAGATGGCCACCGCGCCCGCTCCGCCGCCGGTGGCGATGCCGGGGCCGGTGCGGGGTGCGCATCAGCCGGGTCCGCGCAGCGCCGATACCGTCTGCAATCCGGCCGCCGTCGCCATTACCGACATGCCTGCCGCGAACCGGGCCCCGGCGGACACTGTTCTGGTCGGCCCGCCGTCTGCCACGGCCCCTGTGACGGCCGCGGAAGAGCTGTGCCCGAGCTGCTACTCGGCCCGCGGATCGGCCCGCGGACCGAGCGCTCCCTGCACCGGCTGCGGCTTCCCTGCGAAGTCGGACAACCGGCCGGGGGTGCATCTGGCGCCCGGCACGCTTCTGCATGGCCGCTACCGTGCCGGGCGGGTGCTGGGGCAGGGCGGTTTCGGCGCCACCTATCTGGGCTGGGACGACCGGCTGCGGGTGAAGGTGGCCATCAAGGAATATTACCCCGCCAACCTGATCGCGCGGCTTCCCAATGCCGCCGCCGTTTCCCCCTTCTCCGACGAGCATGCGGAGACCTTTGCCGCCGGCCTCACCAAGTTCCTGGAGGAGGCGCGGACGCTGGCCCGCCTGCGCGAGGTGCGCGAGATCGTCGGCGTCCAGGACTTCTTCGAGGAGAACGGCACCGCCTATCTGGTGATGGAGCTGCTGGAAGGCCGCACCATGAAGAAGTATCTGGCCGATTGCGGCGGGCGGATCGACGTGAGGCGGACGCTGTCGGTGGTGACGCCCATCGCCAAGGCGTTGCAGGCTATCCACGAGCAGGGGCTGATCCATCGCGACGTCAGCCCGGACAACATCTTCCTGACCAACGGCGGCGACCGCAAGCTGCTGGACTTCGGCGCGGCCCGGCAGACGGCCCGCCCGGGCGCCGGGATGACGGTCATCCTCAAGCCGGGCTATGCCCCGCCGGAGCAGTATTCGAACGAAGGGCGTCAGGGCGCGTGGTCGGACGTGTATGCGCTGTGCGCCACGATCTATCTGGCGCTGACCGGCCGCACCCCGCCGGATGCCACAGCCCGCTTCATGAACGACAAGGTGCCGAGGCCGTCCGAACTGGGGGTGGCGCTGCCGCCGGGATTCGAAAAGGTGCTGATGTCCGGGCTGGCGATGCGCTGGCAGGACCGGCCGCAGTCGATGAAGGATCTGCTGCGCGCGATGACCGCGGCATTGGCCGGCGGCTGACGGTGGCGTGACTGGCAGTGGCGTGACTGGCAGTGGCGTGAATTGGGCATGAAAAAGGGGACCGGCGCACCGGTCCCCCGTTTCTGGTCCGCTGGAGCGATGCCGTTATTTGGCGTCGGCAGCGACCTGCATCTTGATGATCTTGTCCGGGTCGGTGACCTGACCGTTGCGGGACTGGCTGCCCTTCTTGATCATGTCCACGAACTCCATGCCCTCGACCACCCGGCCCCAGACCGTGTACTGGCGGTCCAGGAAGTTGGAGGGCGCGAAGCAGATGAAGAACTGGCTGTCGGCGCTGTCCGGATCCTGGGCGCGGGCCATCGACAGGGTGCCGCGGATGTGCGGGGCGCTGGAGAACTCGGCCTTCAGCTTCTTGCCGGAGCCGCCCATGCCGGTGCCGGTCGGGTCGCCGGTCTGGGCCATGAAGCCGTCGATGACGCGGTGGAAGACGACGCCGTCGTAGAAGCCCTGGCGGGTCAGTTCCTTGATGCGGGCGACGTGGTTCGGCGCCAGGTCGGGCCGCAGTTCGATCACCACGCGACCGTCCTTGAGGTCGAGGTAAATGGTGTTTTCCGGATCCAAGGCCTTCGCCTCCCCTTGCGAGACTGTAAAGAACGAGACAGTGAAGATTGTGGCGAACAAGGCCGCCAGCAACGCGCGGGTCCACCGCTTCATGCGAAACACTCCGATGAGCCGAAATCCGCGCCCCGGACCATAGGGGAAAAGCGGGGGAATGCAAAGCCGCGCTGGCGGGGGGTGGCGATCCGCCAAAAGTCACGGATGACGGACGCTTGTCCGGGTGTTCATCGTGCCAAGGACATGGCAAGCCATTCGGATCGCAGAAGCGGGAAGGGGACGGCGGGTGAGGCTGGGACGGGCGATGGCGGGAACGGCGGCGGTTGCGGTGACGCTGGGCGTCGTCGGCCTTGGCGGTGCCATTCTGGCCGGTCCCGCCCTGATCGGCGGGGTGGCGACCGAACTGCTGCGCGACTCCGGCTTCGCCGGGGCTGAGGTCACCGTCACCGGATTGCGGATCGCCGACGGCTGGGACGGGCTGCGGCTGGAGTTCACCGCAGCCAGCGGTCCGTTGGAGGCCGCGGCAAAGACGCTGGAAGTGCCGCTGGCCGGCCGCGTCACGCTGTCCGGTGCGCTGCGGGTGGGGATGGACGGCGGGACGCTGATCGTCAGCCCCGATGGCTGCCTGCCGGCCGTTGTGGAGAAGCTGACGGTCAGTGGCCAGGCGCTGGTCCTCCCGCAGGAAGCGGCGGTCTGCGCCGCGCCGGATGGACCGCTGCTGCGCTGGTCGCCATCGGCGATGTCCATCGCTGCGGAGGTGAAGGCCCCGCGGCTCGACGCACCGGCCATCGGCCTGCGTGCCGACCAGTTGGTGCTGCGGCTGGGGCAGGATGGGAAGGGGCGGCAGGCGGACGCCATCGTCGCCAAGCTGACCAACACCGCCAAACCGGCACCGGTCGTGCCGCTCGCCGTCACCCTCCGTGCCGTTCAGGAGGGGGAGCAGCCCTGGTCCATCGCCGGCACCGCGAGGGATGCGCCGGGCCTCCTGCAGGTCACGCTGAACGGCAGCCACGATCAGACTGCCGGCGCCGGCCGGGTGGAGGTGGTAGCGAAGCCGATCGCGCTGGCTCCGGACGGGCCGGGACTGGCCGCCATTTCGCCGCTGGCGGCGACATTTCTTCAGAAGGCCTCCGGCACCCTGTCGGGCAAGGCGACAATCGCCTGGGACGCCAAGGGCATGACCACGGCCGGGCAGGCGACGGTAAAGGGGCTGGCCGGCGTCGCCGGGCCGGTGACCGTCGCCGGTGTGGCCGGATCGGTCACCCTGTCGAGCCTGTCGCCGCCGGTGATCCCGGCCGGGCAGAAGCTGTCCATCGGCCTGCTCGACGTCGGCGTTCCGCTGACCGACGGCACCCTGCTGTTCGGCTATGGGCGCGACGGGCGGCTGGACGTGGGCCACGCGGAATGGCGCTGGGCCGGCGGTACGCTGCGCGCCGATCCGTTCAAGCTGGCGCCCGCCGCGCCGAAGGGAACCGTCACCCTGCATGCCGAGGGGATCGATGCGGCCAAGTTGCTGGAGCTGATCGCCGTCGACGGGCTGGAGGCGAGCGGCAAGCTGGCCGGCACCTTGCCGGTGGTCTTTGCAGAAGACACGGTGACGCTGAACGGCGGCGTGCTGGAATCCGCCGCGCCCGGCACCCTGCGCTATGATCCCGCCAATCCGCCCGCCGCGCTGAAGGGGGAGGAGGGAAGCCCCACCGCCATGCTGATGGGTGCGCTGACCGACTTCCGATACGACAGCCTGCGGATCACCATTGACGGGCAGGCCGGCGGCGAACTCAGCGCCGGCTTGTCGCTGCGCGGCGCCAACCCGTCATTCTACGATGGCTATCCGGTTGCGCTTAACCTTAAGCTGTCCGGCGCGCTCGACCGGATTCTGCGCCAGAACCTCGACGTCTATCGGATCCCCGACACGCTGCGGGACCGCATGACCGGCTTCGACCAGAAGGACCCCTGATCGCCACCATGGTAACCAAATTCCCATCCGCCCATCCTATGGCCGCGCGCCTGACGGCCGCCCTGCTGTTGCCCCTCGCGGCGGCGGCCTGCGCGCCCACGGTCAAGATCGAAGCGCCCGACAAGCCCATTGAGATCAACCTGAACGTCCGCATCGAGCAGGAAGTGCGGGTCAAACTGGAACGCGACGTCGACGACGCCATCCGCAACGACCCCGCCCTGTTCGGCCTGCCCACGGACTCCGTGCCCTCTCCTGCCAAGGGGAAAAAGTGATGACGACCCATTCCATCACCCGCCGCCGCTTCAACCGGCTGGCGCTGTCCGCGGTGGCAGCGGGGCTGCTGGCCTCCGCCTTGCCGTCACTGGCTTTTGCGCAGGATGCGCTGGCCGCCGCCAAGGCCGCGGGTCAAATCGGCGAGCGTCCGGACGGGCTGGTCGGCGCCGTTCCCGGCGCTCCCGCCACGGCCCAGGCGTTGGCCGAGCAGGTGAACGCCCAGCGGCTCGCCCGCTACCGCGAGATCGCCAAGGGCAACGGCACGGCGCTCGACAAGGTTCAGGCGGTCGCCGGCCAGCAATTGATCGAGCGGACCCCCGCCGGCCAATTCGTGATGACCGCCGCCGGCCAGTGGCAACGGAAGTGACCGACGCGGCCACCGTCGCCGACCTGCGCCGCCGTCTGGCTACCAAGCCGGGCGACGGTGCGCTGCTGGCTGCTCTGTTCGCGGCGCTCGATATGGCAAGGCAGGCTGGCACGCCGGAGGAGGCGGTCGCCCGCTCCAATTTCGGCGAGGCGCTGCGGCGCCAGGGCCGGCTGGCGGAGGCGGAGTCTCATCACCGCAAGGCGCTGGCGTGGCTGCCGGACTTTGGCGGCAATCATTTCAATTGGGGCGTGACCCTGCAGGCGCTGGGCCGCCCGGCGGAGGCAGCGTCAGCCTATGGCGAGGCAGCGCGGCTGATGCCGCGCTTTGCCCCGGCGTCCTGCAACCAGGGTGTCCTGCTGCGCGAGCTCGGCCGGCTGGACGAGGCCGAGGCGGCCTTGCGTGGCGCGATGGCGCTCGACCCCATGCTGGTGCCGGCGCGGCTTGCCCTGGCGGCTCTGCACCGCGACCGCAGCGACCTTGACCGCGCCGTCGCCGGGTTCCGCGCCTGCCTTTGCCTGCGGCCCGATCTGGCGGAGGGGCAGGCGAACCTCGCCCTGACCTTGAAGGAGCGCGGGCAGCGAGGCGGAGCGAAAGATGATGCCGCCAGCGTAATGGGATTCGAGCGCGCCCTGCGCATCGGCCTGCCCGATCCCGGCGGGGTGCTGGCGCAACTGGTGCAGCAGCGCCGGCACCTCTGCCGCTGGGATGAGCTGGAGGCGCTGTCCGCCAAGCTTGTCGGGCTGGTGCGGGAGGGGCGGACCCAGCAGGTCCATCCCTGGATCTTCCTCGGCGAAGGGGCGGGGCCGGAGTTGGAACGGGCCTGTGCAGAGCGCTACGCCGCCTGGAAGACCCGCGGCATCGCACCGGCTTTCCCGACCCGTACCGCCCGCGGCGCAAAGCTGCGCATCGGTTACCTTTCCGCCGACTTCCACGAGCACGCCACCGCGGTGCTGATCGCCGAACTGGTCGAGCGGCACGACCGCGGACGGTTCGAGATCGTCGGCTGCTCCTACGGTCCCGACGATGGCGGGCCGTTGCGCCGGCGGCTGACCACGGGGTTCGACTGCTTCCTCGACCTGTCCGCCATGACGGACGAGGCGGCGGCGCAGGCGATCCATCGGGCGGAAATCGACATTCTGGTGGACCTGAAGGGGCATACCCAGGGCGCACGGCCCGGCATCGCCGCCCGCCGGCCGGCGCCGGTGCAGGCACAATGGCTGGGCTATCCGGGAACGACGGGAAGTCCGGCCATCGACTATGTCATCGCCGATCCGGTGGTGGCGCCGGCCGATCATCAGCGCTTCTACAGCGAGCGCATCGTCCATCTGCCCGACAGCTACCAGCCGAACGACCGCAAGCGCGCGATCGGGCCGGTGCCCGGCCGTGCCGACTGCGGCCTGCCGGCTGACGGTGTCGTCTTCTGCGCCTTCAACGCGCCCTATAAGATCGGGCCGGATCTGTTCGGCCGCTGGTGCCGCATTCTGCAACGGGTGCCGGGATCGGTCCTGTGGCTGCTGGATGGGCCGGCGGAGGTGGCGGTCAACCTGCGCCGCGCCGCGGCTGATCGGGGGATCGCGCCGGAGCGGCTGGTCTTCGCCCCCCGGCTGCCCGGTCCCGCCCATCTGGCGCGGCACCGGCAGGCCGACCTTTTCCTCGATTCGAGCCCGGTCGGCGCCCACACCACCGCGAGCGATGCCCTGTGGGCCGGGTTGCCGGTGTTGACGGTGCCGGGCCGCTCCTTCGCCGGGCGCGTCGCCGCCAGCCTTCTGCGCGCCGTCGGGCTGCCGGAACTGGCCGTGCCGGATTGGGATGCCTATGAGGCGACGGCGCAGCGTCTGGCCGAAATGCCGACGGAACTGGCTGCGCTGAAACGTCGGCTGGAGGAATCGCGTGCGACCGCCCCGCTGTTCGACACCGGCCGCTTCGCCCGCTCCATCGAGGCTGCCTACCTCGCTATGTGGGATGTCCACGCGGCGGGCGGACCGCCGCGCGGGCTCACAATTCCGCCTCAGGGATAGGCACAGCGGTCTGCCGTGACCTCCACGAAGGAGCGCTGGGAGGCGGCGAAGGTGAAGCGGTACTCGCTGTTGTCGACCACCAGCGACTGGTGCAGCGGCAGCACGCCGGCAACCGTCGCGGTCTTGCCGCCGATGCCGGTGATGCGGATGGTCACCGGCTGGCCCGGATCGAACCAGCTTTCGGCATTGCCCTGCGTGTTGTGGGCGGACTGGCCTTCGCCCGTGACGGTCACGGTGCCGTTGCCGAAGGTCACGCCGCGCGCGCCCCCCTTCAGCAGCGGGGTGCTCAACGTGAAGCGCTTGGTTTCGGCCGGCTGGCAGTTGCGCTGAACCTGTGCCTGGGAGATGACGAAGGACAGGCGGTTGGCGTCCAGCCCGCTCTTCAGCCGTTCCGACACCAGCTGTGTCAGCTTGGCGAGGTCGCCGGTCGGCACCTCCCGCTGCAGGCGGCCTTCCAGCTCGGCGGAACGCGCCTCCGCCGTGCGGGCGGCATGCTGCATCTGTGTGGCCAGCAGTTCCAGTTCCGCCTTCTGGCGCGACAGGGTGGCGATCTCCTCCCGCAGGGTCACGTCGCGGCCCTTTAGCTGCTCGATCCCCATCTGGTAGGAGAAGAGGCCGACGCCGAGAACCAGTGCGGCAAGCAGCAGGAACTTGATCACGCCGGCCCGCATGCGCCGGCGGTACCGTCGTTCGTAGTCGTAACGTCCCAGGGTCATGATGTCGGTCGCGGCGGGCTGTCTCGTCGGGCGATATGGCTAACGGCAACGGCCAAGGGATGCAACCCCTTGGCCGTCAATTTTGCCGGGATGCCTTGTCGCTCCCGGCTATGAGCGCGCTCTGTCTACTGGTTGGCCGAGCTGCCGCCGAGGAAGCCGGCGTTCAGGCCGGGGCTCTTGAACTCGCCGACATTCTTGAAGACCAGACGGAAGAAGATGGTGTTGCCGTCCTGCTCGCCGGTGGTGCTGACCGTGTAGTCGCGGCGTGCGATGGTCTGGAAAACCAGGCATTCATCCGCATAGGACAGGACCGCCAGGCTGGATCGCGGACCGGGTTGCGGTTCCATCGCCTGGGTGTGGCTGACGCCGATGTTCCAATGGTCGGTGAACTGGGACGATACGCCGAAGGATGCCTGCTCAACCCGGTCGCGGGTGACCGCGGTGCGCGACGTGGTCTGGTCGACATAGGTATAGGAGGTGGACAGCCGCAGGAGAGGCACGCCGGCCGAGGCATTCAGCGAGTGGCGGCGCGGCCGGAGCGACTCATGGTCGATGCGGAAGCCGTAATTCAAATCCAGCCACTCGGCTGGCTGCAGGTCCAAACGGCCGACATAGTCGGACACGCTATCCTCCAGGCCCGAGCCGCCGGTGAAGCCTGCGCCGGTTTCGGTCAGGCGGCGGCTCTGGCCCAGGAACAGGCTGGCCGACCCCTGGGTGTTGCCGTAGATCGCGGTGCGAAGGCCGTAGGTGAAGCGCATGCCGTCGTCCAGCCGGTCGATACCGGTGAAGCGGTTGGGCTGCAGCAGGTTCACCTCGTCGAACTCGATGTCCAGGCTGTCCTCGTTCGGGAACAACCGGCCGTTCGGCAGCTTCGGCGCGAAGGTCAGCTGGCCGATCGGCTCGATCAGCTGGGAGGAGCTTTCGCCATAGCGGACGAAGGGATAGCGGACGGTCGCCTGCCCCTGCGGGAAGAAGCGGAAACGGCTGATGTTGTCGTCGCCGCGGACCGTCGGGTCGTTGTTGTTGAACTGCTGCGCCGTATAGCCGGCGACCAGCACGCTGCCCGACAGGGTGGTGACGAAACCGGCATTGGAAACGATGTTGCGCTCCCATCCCGGCTGCACGACGACGCGCTGGGTATCGGGTCCGGCATTCTGGAAGCGCGAGACGCCCAGCAGGCTGGTGTCCAGCGACCAGCGGCCGCCGAACAGGCTTCCCGGCTCGCCCAGCGCATTGTACTGCGCGTAGGGCAGGGCGACCGGTTCGGGAATCGGGTTCCCGTAGCGCATGTCCTGGAAGCTGTAGCCGGTGATCGCCGCATAGTTCCGGCCGCGGAAGCCCTCCACGAAGGCCTTGCTGGTCAGATAGTCCTCGCGGAAATCGTAATAGCGCCGCAGGAAGGTCGGGTCGCTCGCGCGCTTGATGTCGAAGCCGGCGCGCCAGGTCTCGTCGATGTCGAACAGGCCGCGCGCGGCGACGTAACCGCGGTTGCGCGTCTCCTTGGGCGCCGTGGTGCTGTTGCCGCCGTCGCCGCGGGTGATGGCGCCTTCCAGCTCCAGCCGGCCGTTCTCGAAGCGCTTGCGATACTGGCCGCCCAGCAGCGGCCCCTGCTGCGAATAGTAGTGCAGGTCGAAGGTGGCGTCCTGGTCCGGTCCGATGTCCCAGTAGTAATGGGTCTTGAGGATGGCGCCCAGGTTGGAGCTGTTGCCGGCGGACGGGGTCAGGAAGCCGCTCTTGCGGTCGACCGACGGATCGGGGTGCGACAGGTAGGGCGTGTAGGCGACGGGGATCCCGAAGATCTCCATCGTCGCGTCGCGATAGCGGACCTCGTGCTCCTCGTTGTCGTGCACGATGCGCACGGCGCGGATCTGCCACAGCGGCGGCCGGGTCGGGTCCTCCTTGCAGAGGTCGCAGGGGCTGTAGACGCCGCGGTTGACGCGCGTCAGCCGACCCTCGCGCCGCTCGCCCTCCGTGCCGGCCATCCGACCGTTGTCGGTCATCAGGACGCGGATGTTCTCGATGAACACGTCCTTCAGGTCGTCGGTCAGCTCGGCGTAGTCGGCGAAGACGATGTCGCCCGACGGCTCCACCAGCCGGATCTTGCCGGTGGCGGTGACGACCTTGGTCTTCTGGTTGTAGGTGATCTTGTCGGCGCGGACGCTGCGCTTGCCCTGCGCCAGTTCGACATTGCCGCTGGCGGTGACGAGGCTGTTCACCTCGTCGAAGGTCACCTGGTCGGCGGTGAGCAGCACCGGGTCCTGCTTCTGCGCCGTCCCGTTCGCCGTTTCGCCGGCCGTTCCATTGCCGCTTCCCTGCCCGGCGGGAGCCTGGGCGGCGGCCGGCTTGGTTCCGGGAACCGGGGTGGCCGGCGACTGGGCCTGCGCCATGTCGGTGAAGGCCAGATCCACGGCGGCGACCCCGCACGCCACCATCAGCCCGACGATGCCGGAGCGCAGGAGGGGATTGGCGGCGGTCGGAGCTTTGGCGCGGGCGCGCCGGGAAACGTGCTTGGGCATGGCGGAACGATTGGGGGAAGCGAAAGCCCAAGTCAACGGTTTCAAGACCCTGCCGCGGGCAATGTCACCGTGACGCCGTCCGCCCTGTGGCAGCAACGCCGCAGCCCCCGCCGCCGGAGCGGCGGCAGGAGCCGCGGAACTTCATCCGAACTGTCTCAAACGACCCGGAAGTTCTTGAACTGCCAGGGATCGTCCTCGTCGATGTCCTCCGGGAACAGGGTGTTGCGGTCCTGCAGGGGCGTCCAGTCGCCATAGGCGCCGACCACTTCACCCAGATAGGGGGAGGCGATGTCCAGCACCCGGCGGAAGTCGACCTCGTCCGGTTCCACCAAGCCCCGATTCGGGTTCTCCAGCGTCCAGACGATGCCGCCCAGAACGGTGGAGGTCACCTGCATCGACGTGGCGTTGTTGTAGGGGGCCAGCGACCGCGCCCTGTCGATGTCGAGCCGCGAGCCGTACCAGTAGGCGCCCTTGGGGTGACCCATCAGAAGCACGCCCAACTCGTCCATGCCGCCGGTGATCTCGTGCATCATCAGCCGCTGCTCGGCCTGCATGTTGTAGTTCTTGCCGACCAGTTCGTGCAGCGACATCACCGCGTCGTCGCAGGGATGATAGGCATAGTGGCAGGTCGGCCGGTAAACGACCTTTCCGTCTTCGCGCACCGTGAAATAGTCGGAGATCGAGATCGCCTCGCTGTGGGTGATGAGGAATCCGTGGAACGGTCCCTCCAGCGGGGTCCAGGTGCGCACGCGGGTGGCGGCACCCGGCCGCATCAGGTAGATGGCGGAATCGCAGCCGAACTCGTGCCGGCGCCCGTCGGGCGGCAGCGCCTTCTCATGCGTGCCCCAGCCGAGTTCGGCCGGCTGGCAGCCCTCGCTCACGAAGCCGTCGATCGACCAGGTGTTGACGAACTCGCCAATCTGCTTGGGCTGGTTCGACACCTGGGTGTCGCGCTCCGCCACATGGATGGTCTTGATTCCCAGCTTCTGCGCCAGCCGGCCCCAGCCGTCACGGTCGGCGGGGACGTGGGTCTCGACACCGGTGTCGGCGGCGATGTTCAGCAGCGCCTGCTTGACGAAATGCGACACCAGACCCGGATTCGCCCCGTGGGTGATCAGCGCGGTCGGGCCGCCTTCGAAGCGGCTGCGCAGCGCCAGTGCCGTTTCGCGCAGCGCGTAGTTGGAGCGCAGCGACGGCGACAGGCTGGAATCGGTATAGCCGCCCGCCCACGGTTCGGTGCAGGTGTCGGTGTAGAAGGCGCCGACCCGCTGGCAGAATTCGATCAGCGCGACCGACGAGACGTCGACCGACAGGTTGACCAGGAAATCGCCCTTGTCGATCAGCGGCTTCAGGACCTGGAAGAAATTGTCGTTGTCGAGCGGGTTGTTGTGGAAGGCGACGCCGTAAAGCTCCGCCTCCTCGCGCCCGCGCTCCTCGGCGGTGACGATGGTGATTCGGTCGGCGGTAAGTCCGTCGATGTGACGCAGAAGCAGCGGCAAGACACCCTGGCCGATCGAACCGAATCCAACGATGACCATGCGGCCTGTGAACGTGCAGAGCTTCGTGTCCAGGGCCATGATTTTTTGTCTCCCCGAGGTAGTTTAGGCCAACGACATGGGCCGGCGCTTCCGCCCACTTCGGAGAAGTGGGAACGGAACGCGCCGGACCGGTGAATGTTACGGGTGTCTTTACGCTTTATCCACAGATTCCGGCGGCGCAATCAGGCTGCGCAGGAGCGCAATTGATAGCCGGGAGTGGCAAGCAGCGGCGCGTCCGACACTTCCACGACGCGCGCCTGGTCGAAACCGTTGAAGGCTGTGCGCAGGCAGGAGCCGTAGGCGCCCAGCTGACCCAGCTCGATCCAGTCGCCGGCCTTGACGTCGGCCGGCAGATGGAAGGGGCCGTTCATCTTGTCGGCGCTGTCGCAGGTCGGGCCGTAGAAGCTGAAGGGCTCGTCGGCCGCGTCGGTCATCGCCTCGAACGGGCGGATCAGCCGCGCCGGGAAGCGGAAACCCGGCACGCCGGCGTCCGACAGGGCGCCATAGACGCCGTCGTTGATGAACAGCTCGCCGCCGCGCCGCTTCACCACCTGCACCACCAGCGAGACGCCGGGGGCGACCAGGGCGCGGCCCGGCTCGCACCACAGGCGGCAATGCGCCGGCAGGTCGATGGATGCGACGCCGCGGGCGATGGCGGCCATGAAGTCGCCGAGCGGCGGCGGGGTGACGCCCGGATAGGACACCGGGAATCCGCCGCCGACGTCCAGCACGTCGATGGTGACGCCGCTCTCGGCGATGACGTAACCGGCGAGCGCGATGGCGCGCTCGTAGGCCGACGGGTCGAGCATCTGCGAGCCGACATGGAAAGACAGCCCGACCTTGGGCGCGGCGGCGCGGGCGGCGCGCAGCAGTTCCACCGCATCGGTCATGGCGGCGCCGAACTTGCCGGACAGGTCGTAGACCGCATTGCCCTTCGGCAGAGCCAGACGGACGACGAGGCCGAGGTCGGCGGCGTTGTCCGTCTCCTCCAGGATCTTCTCCAGCTCCTCGCGGCTGTCGAGCACGAAGTCGCGGACGCCATACTGGCGATAGGCGTTGCGGATCGCCTGACGGCCCTTGACCGGGTGCATGTAATGCAGGACGGCGTCGGGGAACATCTGGCGGATCAGCCGGATCTCGCCGGGGGAAGCAACGTCGAAATGGCGCACGCCGCCGGCCCAGAGGGCGCGCAGCACCGCGGGTTCCGGGTTGCACTTCACGGCATAGAGCACGTCGCCGCCGCGGGCTGCGGCGTCCGTCGCCTCGGCGAAAGCGGCCAGGAAGCTGCCGGCGGTGTCGGCCAGCACGCCGGGGCGGATGCAGTGCATCGGCTCTTCCGGGCGGTGCAGGGCGACGGCCTGCGCCACGGTGGAGCGGCGGCCGCTGGACAGCGAAACGACGCTGCTGTCGTTCAGGCCGACGCGGCGCAGCGGGGTGACGGCGGAACGGGAACGCAGGAAGCCCATGGCGCACTCCTATCCCCGGACGGCGGCGTGCAAACCGGTCCGGTGAGCAGACGGCGATCCCCGGCCGCACCTTGAGCCGGCCAGCACAAGGCTGTGGCGCGGGTGGTGCAGCGGAATCGGCGATTGATCGGAAATTGGAAGGGGGGAGACGGAAAAAGCCGGTGCGAGCAGCGGCCCCGGGCTGTGAAGCTCCAGGCAACAGCGCGTCGTTTACCGGCTAAAGGGCTACCGTCTCACAGCCCCACCGTGGGCAGCGTACATACTGACCTCCCTCTCGGGACCGGCCCACTGGAATGGCCGGTTCTGCCAAAAAGGACGCGGTACGTCGTAGCATAACCACAGAGGGCCATAGGCACGTGCGGGTGCGTCGTGCCGATTGATTTACGCTATTCCGTCCGTGATTCAAGTGAAATTTTTGGGGCGCGAATAAGGCGAAGTCACGCCGCTTCGACAGCCACGGGATCGAATGGCGAGAAGCGCGCGGCGATGGTGTCGCCGGTTGGGCTGGCGATCCAGCCGTCCGGACGCGTGAAGAAGCGGATGGCGGTGAAGCGGGGCCGCGCCCCCATGTCGAACCAGTGCGGCGTGCCGGCGGGAATGCTCAGCAGGTCGCCCGCCTCGCACACCACGCGGAAGACCCGGCGGTCGAGATGGATGTAGAAGGCGCCCGAGCCCTCGACGAAGAAGCGCGCCTCGTCCTCGTCGTGGGTGTGCTCGTCCAGGAATTTGGCGCGCAGGGCGATGACGCCCTCCGTTGCCGGGGTGACCCGCACCACGTCGACGGACCGGAAGCGGCGGGCTTCCTTCAGCGCCTCGACCGGGGTGGCGTAGGCCGCCAGCACCGCTTCGGCGTCGGCGGAAGCGGGCAGGGGGGTGCCGGCGGTCCAGCGTTCGAACAGGATGCCGACATGGGCCAGATGCCCGGCCATCAAAGCGGGATCGGCCGTGCTCAGTTCCGGCCGGAGGGCGTCGTTCTCCAGATACACGGTCAGGTGACTCAATGCGCTCTCTCCCGCCGAACCAATGTACACAGCCTGAAGTGATGCCGCTCGCGACGCAATAAGCGGAATCGCAAGCGCGACGGTTCGCCGCGCGATCAGCGGCTGCGCTGGAGCCCCACGGTCACGGCGACCGCAATCACCAGCAGCAACCCGACGAAAGCCGCCACCCCGGTCCATCCGTAATCATGCCAGAACAGACCGCCCAGTGTCCCGGCCAGGGTGGAGCCCAGATAATAGCAGAACAGGTAGATGGACGAGGCCTGCCCGCGCGCCACCATGGCCCGGCGGCCGATCCACGCGGACACGATGGAATGGGCGCCGAAGAAGGCGAAGGTGAACAGCGCGATTCCGGGGGCGATGGCGAACAGGCTGTCGAACTCCATAAGGACGAGACCGGCCACCATCAGCGCCACCGCCGTCGCCAGGGTGCGGTTCGACCCGAAGCGGCCCGACCAGCCGCCGAACAGCGGCGAGCTGACGACGCCGAAGCTGTAGACCAGGAACACCGCGCCGACGACCGCCGGCCGCAGTTCGAACGGCGGCTCGCTAAGGCGGAAGCCGATGTAGTTGAAGACGGTGACGAAGCCGCCCATCAGCAGGAAGCCCAGCGAGAACAGCCCGAGCAGGGCCGGATCGGTCAGCAGCCCGCGCCAGGCGCGCACCAGCGCCTTCATCCCGGCGGCGCGGCGGACGAAATGGCGCGAGGGCGGCAGGGCGAACCAGACGGTGACCGCGGCGGCAACCGCCAGCGCGCCCACCACCCCGACCGCCAGCCTCCAGGTGCCGAGATCGGTGACGACAGCCGTCAGCACGCGGCCGGACATGCCGCCGATGGCGGTCCCGCCGATGTAGAGACCCATGGCGACGCCTGCCGATTTCGGATCGACCTCTTCGGAGACATAGGCCATGGCGACGGCGGGCAGGCCGCTCAGCGCAAGCCCTTCCAGCGCCCGCACCGCCAGGAAGCCATGCCAGTCCGGCATCAGCGCGCCGACGATGCCCAGCAGGCCGGCGGCGAGCAGGGCCGCCACCATCACCGGCTTGCGGCCGATCCCGTCGGAAATGGCGCCCGCCACCAGAAGCGCGCCCGCCAACACGCCGGTGGTCAGCGACAGCGACAGGCTGGATTCGGCCGGCGTCACCCCGAACTCGCGCACGAAGTCGGGCAGCAGCGGCTGGACGCAATAGAGCGTGGCGAAGGTGGAGAATCCGGCGACGAACAGGATGCGGCTGGCGCGGCGATAGGCGGGGGTGCCGGCCTGCAGATAGGCGGTTTCCGCATCGGCCTGGGCACCGGTCTCGATCTCGTCGCGCACGCGCTGGGCTCCATCCAAGGTCTTCGCGCCGGCTGCTGCAGCGCACCAGCGACATTGCCCTGTGGCGGCCCTCCGTTCCAACAGCCGCCGCGGCGCAGCGGCCATGCCGTTCGTGCAGGTCCCTATCAGGAGTGGTGCCGCCACGGCCTTGTACTGGACCTTCGCCGGGGCGCGCCGTATAACCAGTGCCCCACACAATTCGTTGATTGTTCGAGCCATGCACGACCTTCGCGCCATCCGTGAGAATCCCGAAGCCTTCGACCGCGGCCTTGGCCGCCGGGGACTGGCGCCGATGTCGTCCTCCGTGCTCGACCTCGACGGCCACCGCCGCGCCGCGCAGACCCAGATGCAGGAGATGCAGGCCCGCCGGAACGAGGCGGCGAAGGAAGTCGGCCTCGCCAAGCGCGAAGGCCGCGACGCCCAGCCGATCCTGGACGAGATGGCGGCCCTGAAAGACCGCCTGCCCCAGGTGGAGGAGGAGGAACGCGCGCTCGGCGCCGAGTTGGACGCGCTGCTGGCGGGCCTGCCCAACATCCCCGCCGACGACGTGCCGGACGGGCCGGACGAGACCGCCAACGTCGAAGTCCGCCGCTGGGGCACCCCGGCCGACATCGCCAACCCCAAGCAGCATTACGAGCTGGGCGAGGCGCTGGGCCTGATGGATTTCGAGGCGGCGGCCCGCATGTCCGGCGCCCGCTTCACCGTGCTGAAGGGCGGTCTGGCCCGGCTGGAGCGCGCTCTCGCCGACTTCATGCTGGACATCCACACGTCCGAGCATGGCTTCACCGAGATCGCGCCGCCGCTGATGGTGCGCGACAACGCCCTGTTCGGCACCGGCCAGTTGCCGAAGTTCGAGGAGGATCTGTTCAAGACCACCTCCAGCGACCATTACCTGATTCCGACCAGCGAGGTGCCGCTGACCAATCTGGTCAACGACCAGATCGTGGCGGCGGAGGAACTGCCGCTGCGCTACACCGCGCTGACTCCCTGTTTCCGCGCGGAAGCCGGATCGGCCGGGCGTGACACCCGCGGCATGATCCGCCAGCACCAGTTCTGGAAGGTGGAGATGGTCGCCATCACCGCGCCGGAACAGTCGGAGGACGAGCACCAGCGCATGACCCGCTGCGCCGAGACGATCCTGGAGCGGCTGGGCCTGCCCTACCGCACCATCGTGCTGTGCACCGGCGACATGGGCTTCTCCTCGCGCAAGACCTATGACGTCGAGGTGTGGCTGCCGGGCCAGAACGCCTACCGCGAGATCTCCAGCGTGTCCAATTGCGGAGATTTCCAGGCGCGGCGGATGAAAGCCCGTTGCAGGGCCAAGGGCGAGAAGCAAACTCAATTCGTGCACACCCTCAACGGATCGGGTGTGGCGGTCGGGCGCTGCCTGATCGCGGTGCTGGAGAACTACCAGCAGCCCGACGGTTCCATTCTGATCCCGGAAGCGCTCCGCCCCTACATGCGCGGAGTGGAGAGGATTTCGATCTGATGTTCAACCTGCCGCTCGACCTGTCCCAGACGCGCATCCTCGTCACCAACGACGACGGCATCCATGCGCAGGGATTGAAGGTCCTGGAAGCCATCGCGCGCGAGCTGTCCGACGACGTCTGGGTGGTTGCGCCGGAGATGGAGCAGTCGGCGGCCAGCCATTCGCTGACCATCAACCGGCCGCTGCGCCTGCGCAAGCTGGACGAGCGCCGCTATACCGTGGACGGCACGCCGACCGACTGCGTTCTGCTGGCCGTCAACCATGTGATGCGGGACTCCCGTCCGACGCTGGTGCTGTCCGGCGTCAACCAGGGCTCCAACATCGGCGAGGACGTGACCTATTCCGGCACCATCGCCGCGGCGATGGAGGCGACGCTGCTGAACGTCCCCGCCATCGCCATGAGCCAGCATTACGAGCCGGGCCAGCCGATCGACTGGTCCGCCGCCGCCACCCATGGGGCGGAGGTGGTGCGCAAGGCGGTGACGGTCGCCTGGCCGAAGAACGTGCTGTTGAACGTCAACTTCCCGGCCCGCCCGGCCGAGGAGGTGGCGGGCATCCAGGTGGTTCGCCACGGCAAGCGCAAGATCGGCGACGAGCTGTTCGAGCGCGTGGACCCGCGCGGCAAGCCCTATATCTGGATCGGCACGCTGCGCGGCGAGGCCGACGTGTCGGACGACACCGACATCCATGTCGTGTTCAACGGCGGCATCTCGGTGACGCCGATCTACCTCGACCTGACCCACACCCCGACGCTGCAGACGTTGAGGCAGGCTTTCGTGTGACCTACAACCCGCGCAAGATCCGCTTGCTGATGGCCCTTCGCGGGGCCGGCGTCACCGACACCCGCGTGTTGGCGGCCATCGAGCGGATCCCGCGCGAGTTGTTCGTGCCAGAGGCCTTCCAGGACCGGGCGTGGGAGGATGTGGCGCTGCCGATCGACCTCGGCCAGACCATCAGCCAGCCGCTGGTGGTCGGGCTGATGACCCAGGCGCTGGACCTGCACCCGCGGCACCTCGTTCTGGAGGTCGGCACCGGCTCCGGCTATCAGGCGGCGGTGCTGTCGCGGCTGTGCCGCCGGGTCTTCACCATCGAGCGGCTGAAGCCGCTGCTGCGCGAGGCGGAAGCACGGTTCAAGGCGCTGGACATCGGCAACATCACCACGCGGCTCGGCGACGGGACGCGCGGCTGGCCGGAGGTGGCGCCCTTCGCCCGCATACTGGTCACAGCCGCCGGTGGGCCCGAGCCGCCAAAAGACTTGACGGATCAACTCGCCGTTGGTGGTGTCATGGTCATTCCGCTGGGGACCGATCACCGCGACCAAAGGGTGGTGCGTTTCCGGCGTTCCGAAGCTGGCCTTATCCGGGAGGACCTGTGGCCCGTCCGTTTCGTTCCGCTGCTGTCCGACCCGCCACAACCGGTCCGTTCCGCATGAGACCCGTCATGTCCGCACGCCTTCTGCCGGCCCTGGTCCTGTCCGCCGCCGTCCTGGCACTCGGTGCCTGCGAAAGGGTGGGCGGGCTGGCCCCCTTCACCCATGTCACCGAGGCTCCGGATTCGGCAGGCGGGGCGATCACAGTGCAGAAGGGCGACAGCGCCTACAGCCTGTCCCGCCGCTACAATGTGCCGCTGCGCGATCTGATTGAGGCGAACAAGCTGGCGCCGCCCTATCGGCTGGAGGTCGGGCAGCGACTGGTCCTGCCGACCTCGCGCCAGTACATCGTGCAGAAGGGCGACAGCCTCTACAGCATCTCGCGGATGCACAATGTGGATGTCAGCGAGCTGACGCGGCTGAACAACCTGTCGCCGCCCTATGCGGTGCAGGCCGGACAGCCCCTGCGCCTGCCGGGGGCGAACGAGGGCAGCGGCACCATGGTGGCCTCGGGGGTCGCTTCCGGCGGCGCCGTGCCGCTGACGCCCCAAGGGGCGCCATCTGGAACGCCGGCCGGGCGCGGCTCCGTCCAAACGTCGGAACTGCCGCCGCCGGGTGCGGCTTCCTCTTCCGGCGGCATATCCGCCGCGCCGCTGCCGCCGCCGCCAAAGCCGGGCAGTGCTGCCGAACCCGCGCCCGCCCAGACGGCGCAGGCTCCGGCGGGCGACAGCGCCTATCAGCCGGGGCAGGCGCCGACCATGCTGCGCCCGCCCGGAGCCAAACCGGCACCGACCCCGATTCCCGCGCCCGCCCCGCAGCAGGAGGTCGCAGCCGCACCGCCGCCCAAGCCGGAGCCGAAGGCGGAGGCCGCGCCCCCGCCGCGCGGCGGGGGCCGTTTCCTGTGGCCGGTGAAGGGCAAGCTGATTTCGGGGTTCGGACCGAAGCCCGACGGGTTGCACAACGACGGCCTGAACATCGCGGCACCCAAGGGCACCGCGGTGGTCGCCGCCGACAACGGCGTGGTCGCCTATGCCGGCAACGAACTGCGCGGCTTCGGCAACCTGCTGCTGCTGAAGCATTCGGACGGCTGGATCACCGCCTACGCCCATCTCGACAAGATCGAGGTGGAGCGCGGCGCCACGGTGAAGCGGGGGCAGATGATCGCCCGGGTCGGCCAGACCGGCGGCGTTTCCTCGCCCCAGCTCCATTTCGAGCTGCGCAAGGGCAGCCAGGCCGTCGACCCGAGCGATCAGATGGATCGCAAGGTCAGCGAAGGGGCTGCCCGAGGCGACCGGCCAGGTCCTGGATGAACTGCCAGGCCACCCGGCCCGACCTGCTTCCGCGCGTGACCGACCATTCCACGGCTTCTGCGCGCAGCCGGTCGGCCGGGATGTCCAGGCCGAAATGGCCGGCATAGCCCTCGATCATGGCGAAATAGGTGTCCTGGTCGCAGTTGTGGAAGCCCAGCCACAGCCCGAACCTGTCGGACAGCGACACCTTCTCCTCCACCGCCTCCGCCGGGTTGATGGCGGTCGACCGTTCGTTCTCGATCATGTCGCGCGGCATCAGGTGGCGGCGGTTGGAGGTGGCGTAGAACACCACATTGTCCGGCCGCCCTTCGATTCCGCCGTCCAGCACCGCCTTTAACGACTTGTAATGCGCGTCGTCATGGTCGAAGGACAGATCGTCGCAGAACAGGATGAAGCGGCGCGGCTCGCCCTTCAGACGGGCCAGCAGGCTGGGCAGGGTGGGAATGTCCTCGCGGTGGATTTCGACCAATGCCAATTCGCCCGGCCGCTCGCTGCAGATGGCGGCGTGGGCCGCCTTGACCAGAGAGCTCTTGCCGGTGCCGCGCGCCCCCCACAGAAGGGCGTTGTTGGCAGGCAGGCCGGCGGTGAAACGCCGCGTGTTGTCCAGCAGGATCTCCCGCTGCCGTTCGATGCCCTGGAGAAGCATGATGTCGACGCGGTTGACCACCGGAACCGGCTCCAGCCGGTCGGGATCGGGGTGCCAGACGAAGGCGTCGGCCGCGGCGAAGTCCAGCGGGCGGTCCGGCGGAGGGGCCAGCCGTTCCAGCGCCTCTGCAATGCGGGTCAGCAGCGGAATTAGGGCCTGATCGGCACCGGAGGGGCCAGCACCGGAGCCAGTGATGGATTGCGACATAATTCTCCGGATATTTTTTCTGGATGTTCCATGGAAAGTGGGCGCCTGCGCAGCCATCTTTCCGACGCCTTCGCACCGTAACACAGCAGGGCAAGCGCACAAGCCGTGGGGTGGCTGCGGATTGTGGCGCATCACCATTGCATCCCGGTCATGGGCGTTTATAGTCGCGGCGTCCCGGCGGAACGCCGATCCGGTGCCGAGACCAAACCTGTAAGGAGCTTCCAGATGTTCGTTTCGACGGCTTATGCACAGACGGCGGCGCCGGCTGGCGGCGGCGGTGACATGCTCGTCCAGTTTCTGCCGCTGATCCTGATCTTCGTCGTCTTCTACTTCCTGCTGATCCGTCCGCAGCAGAAGAAGATGAAAGAGCATAAGGCCATGCTGTCGGCCATCCGCCGCGGCGACCGCGTCGTGACCGGCGGCGGCATCATCGGCATCGTCACCAAGGTCGGCTCCGACGACGAACTGACCGTCGAAATCGCCGAGAACGTGCGCGTGCGCTGCCTGCGCTCCACCGTGAATCTGGTGCTCGCCAAGACCGAGCCGGCCGGCAAGTCCGGCGGCGACGCCACCCCGACCGCCACCCCGGAAGGCGAGGCCAAGCCGGCCGACGCCCCCGCCGCCGGCGGCATCGGCAAGCTGTTCGGCCGCAAGTAAGCCGCAGCCGGGTTCCTCTCACGCGGGCCAGCCCGAAGGCGCTTCCCGTCCGGACAGGCCGGCCGCCGCTTATCCGCGGCGGGCCGGTCCCACCGGCGCGGGTGTCTGATCGGATTCGAGTGACGCATGCTCTATTTTTCGCGCTGGAAGATTTACCTGATCCTGGCGACCTGCATCGCCGGCTTCATCATGATGCTGCCCAACTTCCTGGGCCGCGACACGCTGGCGGCGCTGCCGTCCTGGTACGCGAACAGCAAGGTGTCGCTGGGCCTCGACCTGCGCGGCGGATCGCATCTGTTGCTCGAGGTCGACATGGCCACCGTCATCCGCGACCGGGTGGAAGGGCTGGTCGACGGCGCCCGGCAGCAGCTGCGCACCGCCAATGTCGGCTACACCGCGCTGAATGCCGGCGACCGCGCCGTGACCGTTCAGCTGCGCGATCCGGCACAGGCCGAGGACGCGGTGAAGGCGCTCCGCCAGCTGGCCAGCCCGGTGGGCGCCACGGCGCTGGGTGGCGGACAACCGGACCTGACCGTCTCGGTCGACGGTGCAACGGTGACCGTGGCGCTGAGCGAGGTCGCGCTGCGCGACCGCGCCACCCAGGCCATCGAGCAGTCGATCGAAATCGTCCGCCGCCGCATCGACGAGACCGGCGTGAACGAGCCGACGATTGCCCGTCAGGGCAACGACCGCATTCTGGTCCAGCTGCCCGGCGTGGAGGATCCCGACCGGATCAAGCGCCTGCTCGGCACCACGGCCAAGATGACCTTCCGGCTGGTCGACATGAACGCCGACCCCAACACCGGCCGCGCCCCTCCGGGATCGGAGATCCTGCCGTCCACCGAAGGCGACCGCTACCAGTCGAAATACGTCATCCGCAAGAAGGTCGAGGTCGACGGCGCCACGCTGCAGAACGCATCCGCCGGCACCAACCCGCAGACCGGCGAATGGGTGGTGAACTTCGAGTTCAACACGGCGGGCGCCAACCGCTTCGCCGAAGTGACCAAGCAGAATGTCGGCCGGCCCTTCGCCATCGTGCTCGACAACAAGGTGATCAGCGCGCCGGTCATCCGCGAGCCGATCACAGGCGGACGCGGCCAGATCAGCGGCAACTTCAACGCCGCCAACGCCAACGACCTCGCCGTCCTGCTGCGGGCCGGCGCCCTGCCGGCTCCGCTGAAGGTGATCGAGGAGCGGACCGTCGGTCCCGACCTGGGTGCCGATTCGATCCGGGCCGGCCTGACCTCCGTCGCCGTCGGCTTCGCCATGGTCTGCGTCTATATGATCGCCAGCTACGGGCTGTTCGGCGCCTTCGCCTGCTTCGCGCTGTTCGTGAACATCGTGCTGACGCTGGCGGCGCTGTCGCTGCTGCAGGCCACGCTGACGCTGCCGGGCATCGCCGGCATCCTGCTGTCGCTGGGCCTGGCGGTCGACGCCAACATCCTGATCAACGAGCGCATACGCGAGGAGACGAAGAAGGGCCGCGGCGTCTTCGCGTCGATGGAGGCCGGCTTCAGCCGCGCCTACAGCACGATCGTCGACTCCAACCTGACGACGGCCATCAAGATGGCGCTGCTGTTCATCTTCGGCACCGGCGCCATCAAGGGCTTCGCCGTCACCATCACCTTCGGCATCCTCATCTCCATGTTCACCGCCACGGTGCTGGTGCGCCTGATGATGGTGACGTGGCTGCGCCGGACGCGTCCGGCCGTGTTGCCGGTCTGAGAGGTCTTCCGATGTTCCATCTCCGCCTCGTCCCCGACAACACCAAGATCCCCTTCATGAACGGCCGCATCGCCGGCCTCGTCGTGTCGGCGATCCTGTCCATCGCGTCGGTTATCCTGTTCTTCCACCCTGGCCTGAACTACGGCATCGACTTCCGCGGCGGCATCGTCATCGAAGCGCGGACGCCGCAGGCCGCCGACTTCGCCTCTCTCCGCCACACGCTGTCCGGCCTCGGCATGGGGCAGGTGGCGCTGCAGGAGTTCGGGTCGCCCCAGGATGTGCTGATCCGCCTGGAACGCCAGCCCGGCGACGACGCCGCCCAGCAGGTCGCCGCCGACAAGGTGCGCGGCACGCTGGCCGAAGCCGTCCCCGGCACCCAGGTGCGTCGCGTCGAGGCCGTCGGCGCGTCGGTCAGCGGCGAGTTGTTCGCCAACGGCATGCTGGCGCTCGGCCTCGCCATGGTGGCGATGCTGGTCTACATCTGGTTCCGCTTCGAATGGCAGTTCGGCTTCGGCGCGGTGGTGACGCTGCTGCTGGACATCACCAAGATCATCGGCTTCTACGCCATCACCGACATGCAGTTCAATCTGACGGCGGTGGCGGCGATCCTGACGGTCATGGGCTATTCGGTGAACGACAAGGTCGTGGTCTATGACCGCATGCGCGAGAATCTGCGCATCTACAAGAAGATGCCGCTGCGCGACCTGATCGACCTGTCGATCAACGAGACGCTGAACCGCACCGTCGGCACCTCGGTCTGTACGCTGCTGTCGATCATCCCGTTGGCGCTGTTCGGCGGCGAGGCCCTGCAGGACTTCGGCATCGTGCTGATCTTCGGCGTCATCCTTGCGACCAGCTCGTCCGTGTTCATCGCGGCGCCCATCTTGCTGTTCCTTGGCGAGAACCGCCTGCGGCGTGGCACCCCGACCGATGCCGCCGCGGGCAACACCCCGGCGACCACCCCGTAAAGCCGGGCGACAACAGTAGGGAGAGGGCAGCATGGCCGACATCATGCCGATGATCCCGTCGGACCGTCAGGTCATCGACGGCTATGGTCCGGGACAGTTCTGCGTGTCCGGCCAATGGCGCGTCGGCGCGGTCGTCGTGCTGCCCGACCGCACCCAGGCCTGGGAGGCGATCGATGCCGCCTCCCTGACCCTGGAAGACTTCGCCGTGGTGCTCGAGGCCGAGCCGAAGGTGGAGATCCTGCTGCTCGGCACCGGTCCGACGATGAAGATGATCCCGAAGGCGCTTCGCCAGAGCCTGCGCGAGCAGGGCGTGGTGGTGGAGCCGATGGACAGTCGGGCGGTGTGCCGGACCTACAACGTCCTGCTGGCCGAAGGGCGGCGGGTGGCGGCGGCGATGCTGCCGGTCTGAGGCTGTGGATCCTGCTCCGGAAACGACAAAGGCGCCCTTGCGGGCGCCTTTGCGTTTTCAACCCTCGACGGGAAGGGCCTCGACGGGAAGGATCACGCGGCCATCTGCTCGGCGGCGAAGTCCCAGTTGGCGAGGTTGTCGATGACGGCCTTCACGAAGTCGGCGCGGCGGTTCTGGAAGTCGACGTAGTAGGCATGCTCCCACACGTCGATGGTGAACAGCGGCTTGTGGCCGTGCGCCAGCGGGGTGTCGGCGTTGCCGGTCTTGCCGATCTTCAGCTTGTCGCCGTCCAGGTACAGCCAGGCCCAGCCGGAACCGAACTGGGTCAGGGCGGCCTGGGTCAGCTCTTCCTTGAACTTCTCGACGCTGCCGAAGTCGGCGACGATGCGCTGCTCCAGGGCCGCCGGCATCTTGCCGCCGTCCTTCTTCAGGCACTGCCAGAAGAAGGTGTGGTTCCACACCTGGGCGGCGTTGTTGAAGATGCCGACCTTGGAAGCGTCGCCGACCGAAGCCTTGATGACCTCCTCCAGGCTGGCGTCGGCCAGCGGGGTGTCCTTGGTCAGATTGTTCAGGTTGGTGACATAGGTCTGGTGGTGCTTGTCGTGATGCAGGTGCAGCGTCTCCGACGAGATGTACGGAGCCAGAGCATCGTACGCATACGGAAGCGGCGGAAGTTCGAACGCCATTTTAATTCACCCTCTCTTCTTTGATTGTCCTTCCGGGCCGGGCCTTGCGAGCACGGCACCTCCGTCCGACCAAATAGGCCCATGACGGAAGCTTGTGAAGGCCGGAAACAGTCCCGATCGTCGTATGGGGTTATTTCCGTTCGCCAAAGTGGCCTCCGCCGCCCGGTTGCCCGAGCGTACGGCGGCCTCCAACGTGGCTGGAAGTCCCGTTTCCGTCCAGTCTCCGGCCAGCGTCAGGTTGTGCCAGCGGGTTCGCGGCCCCGGCCGGCGTGCGACCGATTCGGGCGACTGGTCGGGCGTCGCCCGCCGCTCCTTAACGACCCGATAGGGGCGAATCGGGGGGCCGAGTCGCTGGTCCACGCCAAGCTGCGGTGCGATTTCCGCCCAAAGCGTCGCGGCGACCTCCTCGGCCGGGAGTTCGGCCAGAGTGTCGGCGTCGCTGACGGTGACGGACAGCAGGTCGTCGCGGGCGAACAGCCATTCCGCCATCCCGCCGACCAGCCCCAGGAAGGGCAGGCCGCCGGGCAGCCGCACCGGGCCGTCCAGCCGGACGTGCAGGTTGACGATGGCCGCACCCGGCGGCGGCACGGTCAGGCCGGGCACCAGCCGTTCCGCCGCCCAGGCCGGGGCGGCGATGATCACCTCGTCCGCCGGCCCCAGCGTCACGGCGCTTCCGCCCGCCGAAAAGCCGGTCACACGATCGCCGTCGAAGCTCAGTCCCTCCACCCGCGTGCCGAGATGCACGGGCGCTCCGGCCGCATTCAGGCGGGCCAACGCCGGATCGACGAAAGCGGCGGACAGGCCGCGCGGAGCCAGCACGGGGCGGCAGGCCGCCTCGCCGCGCAGCAGCGTCTCGCGCAACACCGCGCCGAACAGGCGGGCGGAGACGCGCTCCACCGGGCCGTTGAGGGCGGATACCGCCAGCGGGCGCCACAGCGGCTCGAACAGCCGGCCATCGGGCCGCAGCCGGTCGGTGACGGAGTGATCCGCGCGGGCGGTCAGGGTACGCAGGGCGGCGAGATAGTCGAGGGGGCGGCTGCCCGGTACCCGCCGCGCCGGATCGAACAGCCACAGCCCGCCGGGCCGCAGCGTCCAGGCGGCGCCGTCGCGCAGGTCCAGGAAGGGGAAGGCGGCGGGGCGGACCTCCTCCAGGGCATCGGCACCACCGGTGCGCCGGGCATAGTCGAGGAGATCCCGATTGCCGCTGAGCACCATATGGCTGCCATTGTCGATGGAGCGGCCCAGCGTGGCGTCGTGGAAGCTGCGGCAGCGTCCGCCGGCTTGCGGAGCCTGCTCGTAGACCGCAACCCGCCTGCCGGCCTCCACCAGCCGGACGGCGGCGGCGAGCCCGGCCAGTCCGGCGCCGATCACATGGACGGTGGCAGTCATTCAGGTGGCCGGCGGAAGGCCGAGCATGCAGCGCACCGCCACCCAGGCGCTTTCCCGCCGCCCGACCCGGACACGGGCGTTCAGATCGCGCCAGCCGGCCGCGCGCAGGCGGCGCAGCAGACGGTGATACAGCACCATCATCGCCGTGGCCGCCCACAGCGAGCCCCGCGCCTGTCCGCCGATCGCCGCCCTGGCCTCGGCGAAGCGGGCCTCGGCGAGGTCCGCCAGCGCCTCGCAGGCCTGCGGCAGGGCGGGGTGCGCCAACACCTCATCCGGCCGGTCGCTGGTGATGCCGGCGGCCAGCAGAAGCTCGCGCGGCAGGTAGAGCCGGTCGAGTTCGGCATCCTCGGCCAAATCGCGCAGAATGTTGGTCAGTTGCAGTGCTTCGCCCAGCGCCAAGGCGAATCGCTCGGTGGAAGGATCGGCTCGGTCGAAGACACGGATGGCCAGCATGCCGACCGCACCGGCGACGCGGCGGCAATAGAGGCGCAGGGTGTCGAGGTCGGGGGCGCGCATGCCGCCCAATTCCTCACCTGCGACATCCATGGCCATGCCGTCGATCAGCGCCTCGAACTCCGCCTTCGGCAGGCCGTAGCGCTCGATGGCGCCCTTCAGCGCGGCGGTGAGCGGACCGTTGGGGACGCCGCCGACATACAGGTCGCGGATGTCCCGGCGCCAGACGTCGAGCGCCGCACGCTTGGCGGCGGGCTCACCCGGTTCGTCGGCGATATCGTCGATGCGGCGGCAGAAGGCATAGATGGCGAACATCGCCGCCCGCTTGGATGCGGGCAGCAGACGCATCGGCCAGTAGAAGGTACTGCCCGATTTGGCGGTGACGGCCGAGGCCGTATCGGGTGTCTTTTTGTCCGGCAACGTCGTGGATATCGGTTCCAGCGGGGCCGTCTCCAGCGGCGGAGGGGTCATCTGTCGCATCCTGGGCATTGCACGTGGTGACGTGCCTGGCGGTGCACGTCGTGACGTGTGGCCCGGGAGTTTATGCGGCGGAGAAGCTCCGCGCCAGTCCCCGCGCCACCGCCGCCAGCTTGTGGTGCGCGCCGAGCGTGACCTTCGCCTTCATCGGATCGCGCGACTTCAGCCGCCGCGACAGCGATTCGGCGAGGCTGAGGATCACCGCAGCTTCCATCCGCAGGCCACGGTGCTGGATCAGGCCGGGGAGGGCCGCGGCGCGTTCGAGCAAACGGTCGGTATGCTCCAACGCCTGATCGAAGATGGCGCGCATGCGGACGTCGCTCTCGCTCTCGACCAGACGCTCGACGCTGATGCCGGCGTCGTCGAACCAGACCAGCGGGATGTAGCAGCGGCCGAGCTGGGTCCAGTCCTCCCGCGCGTCCTGCAGATGGTTCAGCACCTGCAATGCGGAGCAGAGCGCGTCGGAGGCCGGGCCGGCCGCCACCCCCTCGCCATGCAGTTCCAGCAGATAGCGGCCGACCGGGTTGGCGGAGAAGCGGCAATACAGCAGCAGGTCGCTCCAGCTGTGGCAGCGGGCGCCGACCGCATCGCGGCGGAAGGCGCGCAGCACCTGCCGGGCATGGCGGTCGCTGACGCCGGTCTTCTGCAGGCTCTCGCGCAGCTCGGTCGCCGGCTTCAGGTAGGCGTGCTTGGCCTGGCCGGAGGTCAGCGCCCGTTCAAGCGCCTCCAGATAGGCCAGCTTGGTCTCCGGTTCGAGATCGGGATCGTCGGCGATGTCGTCGGCCAGCCGCACGAAGCGGTAGAAGGCGATCACATGCGGGCGCAGATGTTTCGGAATCAGGCGGGAGGCGACCGGAAAATTCTCCCCGGTCTCGTCCTTGCGGGCGACCGGGCCGGTCTTGCGGGGCTTCGTCGGGGCGATGTTGAAATCCGTCATGGGATCCCTGCCTGCTGCGCGTCGGGGCTGGCGATGCGACCTTGTGTGCTTCATATAGGCGTGGCAACAGGCTTTGGCCCGTCCTTCCGTCGATCCTCCCCTCTTTTTCCAATCAGGCATCCCATGGTGAAGGCTGCGACCGACCTGTCCTATTGCGGACGGGAGGTTCGGAAATATGACAACGACCACTTTCTGGCAGGTCTGTTCGTTCCCGCCGACAGGCGCGAGGCGATGTTCGCACTCTATGCCTTCAACCTGGAGATCGCAAAGACCCGCGAGGTCGTCAGCGAACCGATCCTGGGCCAGATGAGGCTTCAATTCTGGCGCGACGGCATCGAGGCCGTCTATGAGGAAGGACCCGTACCCCGGCATGGCGTGATGGACCCGCTGGCCGAGGCCGCGCGCGGGCTGGGGCTGAGCCGTGTCCTGTTCGACCGGCTGATCGACGCGCGGGAGGCCGACCTGGACGACGCGCCGCCGGCCGACCTGACCTGCCTTGTCAACTATGCCGAGGTGACGGGGGCGCCGCTGGTCCAACTGGCGCTGGAGATCCTGGGCGTGCGGGACGAGGCGGCAAGGGCGGCCGGGCGCCATGTCGGCATCGCCTATGCCCTCGCCGGCATCCTGCGCGCTGCCCCATTCCTGGCCCGCCAGCACCGCCAGCGCCTGCCGGAAGACCTGATGCAGCGCCATGGCGCCAAGAGCGAGGATCTGTTCGCCGGCCGCTCCACAGCGGAACTGCGGTCGGTGGTGGGCGAGATCGCCGACGTGGCGCGCCAGCATCTGGCCGAGGCGCGCGCTCTGCGCCGGGACGTGCCGAAGGCGGCGGTGCCGGCGCTGCTGCCGGCCACGCTGGCCGACCTGCATCTGGGCGTTATCGCGCGGGAAGGCAATGACGTGTTCGCCCCGCGCGTGCTGCTGCCCAACCCGTTCAGGCAGTTGCGGCTGGGCTGGGCGGCGATGCGCGGGCGGTATTGACGCCCGCGCTCCGTCCAGACGGTTAACCGTTCAGCCAGCCGTCGAGGTCGGCCAGCGCCCGGCGGGTGTAGGCCAACTTGCGGTCACGGCCGCGGATCTTGTCGTCCACCGGCGGGAACAGGCCGAAATTGACGTTCATCGGCTGGTAGGTCTCGGCCTCCGCCCCGCCGGTGATGTGGCCGAGGATGGCGCCGAGCGCCGTGGTGACCGGCGGATTCGTGATCTCCTGGCCCAGACGTTCCGCCGCCGCGAAGCGGCCGGCGAGCAGGCCGACGGCCGCGCTCTCCACATAGCCCTCGCAGCCCGTGACCTGCCCGGCGAAGCGCAGGCGGGGCAGCGACTTCAGCCGCAGGGCGTCGTCGAGCAGGCGCGGGCTGTTGAGGAAGGTGTTGCGGTGCATGCCGCCCAGCCGGGCGAACTCGGCATTCTCCAGGCCGGGGATCATGCGGAAGATGCGCGCCTGTTCGGCATGGCGCAGCTTGGTCTGGAAACCGACGAGGTTGTAGAGCGTGCCCAGCGCATTGTCCTGGCGCAGCTGGACCACGGCATAGGGGCGGCGTTCCGGCTTGTGCGGGTTGGTCAGGCCGACCGGCTTCATCGGGCCGTAGCGCAGGGTGTCGACACCGCGCTCCGCCATCACCTCGATCGGCAGGCAGCCTTCGAAGTAGGGGGTGTTCTTCTCCCACTCCTTGAAGTCGAGCTTCTCGCCCTCGATCAGGGCAGCGATGAAGGCGCGGTACTCGTCCTTCTCGAAGGCGCAGTTGATGTAGTCCTTGCCGGTGCCGCCGGGGCCGGGCTTGTCGTAGCGCGACTGGAACCACGCCTTGGACAGGTCGATGCTCTCCAGATAGACGATGGGGGCGATGGCGTCGAAGAAGGCCAGCGATTCCTCGCCGGTGTGGTCGCGCACGGCCTCAGCCAGGGCAGGGGAGGTGAGGGGGCCGGTGGCGACGATGACGCTGTCCCACTCCTCCGGCGGCAGGCCGGCGACCTCCTCGCGCTGGAGGGTGATGAGGGGGTGAGAGCCGATGGCCTCCGTCACCGCATCGGCGAAGCCGTCGCGGTCCATGGCGAGTGCGCCGCCGGCAGGCACCTTGTGCGCGTCGGCGCAGCGCAGGATCAGCGAGCCGCAGCGCCGCATCTCCTCATGCAGCAGCCCCACCGCGTTGTATTCGGCATCGTCCGACCGGAAGGAGTTGGAGCAGACCAGCTCCGCCAGCTTGTCGGTATCGTGGGCCTCGGTCTTGCGGACCGGGCGCATCTCGTGCAGCACGACGGGCACGCCGCGCGAGGCGAGCTGCCAGGCGGCTTCCGATCCGGCGAGACCGCCGCCGATGACGTGGACGGGGCGAAGGGTGTCGGTCATTGAGACGATATTCCAGACAAAAGACTGCGGATTATTCGCACGCAATCTAGGCGGTCTGCTCCCAAAACGACAGTCCTCAAACGGCGGCATGCCAACACAGATCGGCCGGCCCCCGCAAGGAAGGCCGGCCGCAAGTCGATCAGGAGTCAATCAGAACATCTAGCAAGAACCGTTACGTCGAGCGGAGGCTCACTCGCTCTTGGTCGTCGTGCTGCGTTCGATGGTGGTGGCGCCGGATGGGGCCGGGGTCACGGTGGTCGAACCGTAGCTCGGCGTGGTGGTCGTGGTGGTCGTCGTGCTGGTGGTGGAACCGTCGGAGCCGCAGGCGGCCAGCAGCAGCGCGGCTCCCAGGGCGGTGCCCACACCGGTCAGAATCGTCTTCATGCGCCGTGTTCTCCCATGCAGTGCGAACTCTGCAGTGGAGAACACGGTGCAGCTTGCGTTTGTTCACGCCCTCTTTCGGGTTGCCGATTTCCGCACCGCCGGCTTCGCCTTCAGGTAGGGGGCGAGGTAACGGCCGGTGTAGCTGCGCTCCACCTTCGCGACATCCTCCGGCGTGCCTTCGGCGACGATCTCGCCGCCGCCGGTGCCGCCCTCCGGCCCCAGGTCGATGATCCAGTCGGCGGTCTTGATGACCTCCAGATTGTGTTCGATCACCAGCACCGTGTTGCCCTGGTCGACCAGCGCATGCAGCACCTCCATCAGCTTTTCGACGTCGGCGAAATGCAGGCCGGTCGTCGGCTCGTCCAGGATGTACAGCGTGCGTCCGGTGGCGCGGCGGCTCAACTCCTTCGACAGCTTGACGCGCTGCGCCTCGCCGCCCGACAGGGTGGTCGCCGCCTGCCCGATGTGGATGTAGCCGAGGCCCACCCGTTCCAGCGTATCCATCTTGTCGCGGATGCCGGGGACCGCCTTGAAGAACTCCTTGCCCTCCTCGACCGTCATGTCGAGCACGTCGGCGATGGTCTTGTCGCGGTAGGTAACTTCCAGCGTCTCGCGGTTGTAGCGCTTGCCGTGGCAGACGTCGCAGGTGACGTAGACGTCCGGCAGGAAGTGCATCTCGATCTTGATGACGCCGTCGCCCTGGCAGGCCTCGCAGCGCCCGCCCTTGACGTTGAAGGAGAAGCGGCCGGGACCGTAGCCGCGCGCCTTCGATTCCGGCAGGCCGGCGAACCAGTCGCGGATCGGGGTGAAGGCACCGGTGTAGGTGGCGGGGTTGGAGCGCGGGGTGCGGCCGATCGGCGACTGGTCGATGTCGATGACCTTGTCCAGATGCTCCAGCCCCAGCACCGCGTCATGGTCGGCCGGATGCTCGCGCGCCCCCATCAGCTTGCGCGCCACCGCCTTGTATAGCGTCTCGATGATCAGCGTCGACTTGCCGCCGCCCGACACGCCGGTCACGCAGGTGAAGGTGCCGAGCGGAATCTTCGTCGAGACGTTCTGCAGGTTGTTGGCGCGGGCGCCCTGCACCTCAAGGAACTGGCCGGGATGGCCGGGCCGGCGGGTGTCGGGGACCGGGACAAAGCGGGTGCCGTTCAGGTACTGGGCGGTGATGCTGTCGGGGTTCTTCTGAACTTCCTCCGGCCGGCCCTGGGCGATGACGGTGCCGCCATGCTGGCCGGCGCCGGGGCCCATGTCGACCAGATAGTCGGCGCTGCGGATGGCGTCCTCGTCATGCTCGACGACGATGACGGTGTTGCCGATGTCGCGCAGGCGCTTCAGCGTTTCCAGCAGCCGGTCGTTGTCGCGCTGGTGCAGGCCGATGGACGGCTCGTCCAGCACATAGAGCACGCCGGTCAGGCCGGAGCCGATCTGCGAGGCCAGACGGATCCGCTGGCTCTCGCCGCCGGACAGGGTGCCGGACCCGCGGCTGAGTGTCAGATACTCAAGGCCGACGGCGTTGAGGAATCCAAGCCGCTCGTTGATCTCCTTCAGGATGCGGTAGGCGATCTCCCGGTCCTTCGGGCGCAGATGCTCGTTCAGCTCGCTGAACCACGCGCCGGCGCCGGCGATGGACAGTTCCGCCGCCTCGGAGATGTTGCGGCCGCGGATCTTGACCGCCAACGCTTCCGGCTTCAGGCGGGCGCCCTTGCAGACCTCGCAGGGCTGGGAGGACTGGTACTTGGACAGCTCGTCGCGGGTCCAGGCGCTGTCCGTCTCGCGGAAACGCCGTTCCAGGTTGTTGACGATGCCCTCGAACGCCTTGTTGGTCTCGTAGCGCCGCAGCCCGTCGTCATAGGTCATGGTGATCGGCGACCCGTCGGAGCCGAACAGGATGGTCTGGCGCACCTTCTCCGGCAAATCCTGCCAGGGGGTGGTCATCGACGCGCCGAAATGCTCGCAGATGCTCTCCAGCGTCTGGTCGTAGTATTTGGAGGTCGAGCCCGCCCACGGCGCGATGGCGCCCTTGGCCAGCGACAGCCGCTCGTCCGGCACCACCAGCATCGGATCGAAATAGATCTTGCTGCCCAAGCCGTCGCAGGCCGGGCAGGCGCCGAACGGGTTGTTGAAGGAGAACAGCCGCGGCTCGATCTCCGGAATGGTGAAGCCGCTGACCGGGCAGGCGAATTTCTGCGAGAAGACGGTAAGCTCGTTGGTCTCGGCATTTTCGACCCAAACGATGCCGTCGGCCAGCCCCAGCGCGGTTTCCAGCGAATCGGCCAGACGGTTGCCCAGCCCCTCGCGCACCACGATGCGGTCGACCACCACCTCGATGTCGTGCTTCAGCTTCTTGTTGAGCGTCGGCACCTCGTCGATCTCGTACATGGTGCCGTCGACCCGCACGCGCTGGAAGCCACGCTTGCGCAGGTCCTGGATTTCCTTCTTGTACTCGCCCTTGCGGCCGCGCACGAAGGGCGCCAGGAGAAGCAGGCGCGTGCCCTCCGGCATCGCCATGATCCGGTCGACCATCTGGCTGACCGTCTGGCTCTCGATGGGCAGGCCGGTGGCCGGCGAATAGGGGATGCCGACCCGCGCCCACAACAGGCGCATGTAGTCGTAGATCTCCGTCACCGTGCCGACGGTGGAACGCGGATTCTTCGAGGTCGTCTTCTGTTCGATGGAGATGGCCGGCGACAGGCCCTCGATCGAATCGACGTCCGGCTTCTGCATCAGTTCGAGGAACTGGCGCGCGTAGGCCGACAGGCTTTCCACGTAGCGCCGCTGCCCCTCGGCATAGATCGTATCGAAGGCGAGCGAGGACTTGCCCGATCCCGACAGGCCGGTGATGACGATCAGCTCGTCGCGCGGCAGATCCACATCGACGTTCTTCAGGTTATGTTCCCGCGCGCCGCGGACGCTGATGTATTTGTTCATGGAGTGTTCTTTTACCCGAAGCCCATCCGGATGGAAAGTGGCAAGCAGCCGCGCCGCATGACGAAAATCGGACCGCCCCGCTGAGTCTCTTGCGGGACCGCCGGACGCCGGCCGGCTGACGATATATGCGCTCAGGCTCGCATTGCCACCGGCGCCCTGCGCGGGTCGGTCATGACCAGAAGGGCGGCACCGCGCGGAAGCGCTTCCACAGTTCGGGCAGCGCCTTGCGCCGCTTGTCCGACTGGCGCTCGATCCAGGCGGCGACCGCGGCGGCGGTCTTCGGGTCCGCCCCCTTCAGTTCGCCCAGCATGCGGGCGCCGGTGACGGCGTCCTGTTCGGCATCCAGCGCCGCCTGCAGCGGCTCCAGCGCCGCGAAGAAGGGCAGGGCGGCGGCCTCCGGATAAAGGCCGCGGAAGAAATCGGCGGTATAGCGCAGGCTGCGCAGCCGGCGGCGCAGCTTGTCGCGGCCCTTGGCATCCTCCGGCGGCTTTGCCGCTTTGCCGAGCTTCGCCATGCGGGCGGAAAGCCAGCCGCCGGCCAGCGTGGCGACCGGCGCCGACAACATGGCGCGGCGGTCGCCCTCGGCCTCCGACATCCAGCGGCCATGTTCCAGCCATGCCCCCAGTCCCAGGACCATGGTGGTGCAGCCGGGCGCCAGGATCGCCGCCATCGCCTCCCGCGCCGGACCGGCCCCGGCGGAGCGGGCAAGGACGGCCAGCCGATCCAGCGCCGCGCGGTCGAAGCCCGTCAGCGCAGTGGGAGCGGCGAGCAGCGGGTCGATGACGCCGGACATCAGCACGTCCCAGCCCCGTGCCGGCCCAAGCCGTTTCGCCAGCGCCCGGCTCTCCTCCACCAGCCGGTCGGCTTCGGGGGAGGCGATCAGCGGCGCGAAGAGCCGGTGGGCGATGCGCAGCCGGCGCAGAGCGATGCGCATGCGGTGCAGCCCCTCCACATCGCTGCCGCCGAGCGCGCAGGCCTCGTTGGCGAGGAATTGGCGCAGCGCCTGACGCAGGATGTGGCGATAGGCCTCGGCAACCGTGGTCAGAGGGGACAGGCCCAGCGGTTCGGCCTCCACCGGGCCGGGCGCCTTGCCGGTGACCAGCCGAAGCCCGGCCTCAGCCTTGCTCTCGGTGCCGATGCGCATGGGGATGGCGGCCTGCAGGGTCAGCGCCAGATCGAACAGGCTGGCGACCTTTCCGGCCTTCAGCTCCAGCTCCACCTCGCTGATCGGCAGCGAGTTGCCGCCGGCATAGACCCGCCCGTCATCGACCGCCATCTCCACCGCCGTCAGCGGATCGGGACGGAGCAGCAGGGTGGTGCGGCGGAAATCGGTGATGAACAGGCAGTCCAGATCGTCGAGAGCCGCCGCCGGCACCAGACCGGCGACGCCGGGGTCGGTCAGCACGCCGCGGTCCACCGCCTCGCCCGCGACGGTCCAGTCCCACTCCCGCCGCACCGCGACCGCAGCGGAATCGCCGGGGCTGGCGCTGTTGACCGTCTTCAGCGTCTGGACGAAGCGGTCACCCTCCTGCCGCACGCGCAGCGCCACGCCGTTGGCGGCCAGCTTCAGGTCCGGCGTGTCGAAATAGGCGGTGCGCAGGCGCTGTGTCGTCCCCGGCCCATCGGCCAGCGCCAGAAGAGCCGGCAGCGAGGCGACCCGCGCCAGATCCGCCGAGGCCGCATGGAGTTTCAGCTCCACCTCGCGGAAGGCGGGGGCGGGGGCTTGCGCATCGGGGGCGGCGGACGGATTGGCAGGCGGAATGGCGGGTGGCAAGGGTCGGCGTCCTCCCGAATCCGGCCGAAATGGCCTGACGGCCAAAATGGCCCGGTGGCCGAAGCGGCCTGGAATTGAACAGGTGGATCCGTGGATACTCCAACCGCCGTCGCAGGTTAAGAGAGTTTACGCGGTTGCACAAAATCCGCCAGCCGGCCGGCGCCAAGCTCCAGGTCCGCCCAATGCAGGGTCTCGAAGACCAGGACGGCGCAGGCGCCGGTCGGAAACTTGTCGGCCAGATCATGGCGCAGGTGATGGTCGCCGCTGCCGGTCAGTGCGTTCGCCAACTCGTGCAGATCCGGATTGTGGGCCACCAGCATCACGCCCGTCGCCTTGTCCGGTACGTCGCGCAGCCGCTCCAGCAACGTGCGGGCGCCGCACAGATACAGACCGCGTTCATGCTCGACCGGCGGGTAGGGTGCGCCCATCGCCGTCATCACCCGCTTGCGCGTTTCCACCGCCCGGACCGCGGTCGAGCACAGGACCAGGTCGATGTGGGCATGATGCTTGGCGAGATATCCCCCGACCAGCGACGCCGCCTTCTCCCCGCGGGCGTTCAGGGGACGGTCGTGGTCGCCCAGCGACGGATCGTCCCAGGAGGATTTGGCGTGGCGCAGCAGGAACAGCGTCTTCATGGCGGGATTCGGTCGTATTGGACTGGCCGTAAGGCGGGGGAGGGGTGGGAGATGGCTTGGTACATCGCCAAATGGGAGTCCTGAAACCGTAACGCATATGGGATACTCTGTCTGCCCACCATGTAACGGTTGCCCAGGGCGCCGCACCGCGGCCCGGGGCAGACGGGGTCCCAAGATTTCAGAGGTTGACGTGACGCATCTCCAGGAACTCGAGTCGGTCGGCATCGAGCCCAACGCTCCGGAACGCTTCATCAATCGGGAGCTGTCGTGGCTGGCCTTCAACCAGCGCGTCCTGGACGAGGCCGCCAATCCGAACCATCCCCTTCTGGAGCGGCTGCGCTTCCTGTCGATTTCCGCCAGCAACCTCGACGAATTCTACATGGTCCGCGTCGCCGGCCTGAAAGGGCAGGTGGCCGCCGGGGTCAAGGCGCCCAGCCCGGAGAATCTCACGCCTGCCCAGCAGCTGTCGGCGGTTAAGCAGCGCATCGCCGCGCTGATGGACAGCCAGCAGACGATGTGGCGCACTCTGAAGGGCGAGCTGCGCGAGGCCGGAATTTCCGTCGTCGATCCCGCCGACCTCAGCGAAGGCGAGCTGGATTGGCTGGAGGCCAAGTTCCTCGATGACATCTTCCCGATCCTGACGCCCATCGCAGTCGATCCGGCCCATCCCTTCCCGTTCCTGCCGAACCTGGGCTTTTCGCTGGCGCTGCAGCTGCACGATCCGGTCAAGGGCCGGCACATCGACGCGCTGGTGCCGCTGCCCACGCAGCTGGAGCGGTTCATGCGCCTGCCGGGATCGGACATCCGCTTCATCCAGTTGGAAAAGGTGGTGATGCAGTTCATCGACCGCCTGTTCCCTCCGTTCCAGGTCAAGGCGCACGGTGTCTTCCGCGTCCTGCGCGACAGCGAGATCGAGATCGAGGAAGAGGCGGAGGATCTGGTCCGCACTTTCGAAAGCGCGCTGAAGCGCCGCCGCCGCGGCAGCGTCATCCGGCTGGCGACCGACAGCGGCATGGCGGCCGATCTGCGCGAATTCCTGCGCCATGAACTGAACGTGGCGTCGGACGACGTCTTCATCCTGGACGGGCTGATCGGCCTGACCGATACCAAGCTGCTGATCGTGGACGAGCGGCCGGACCTGGTCTTCCGTCCCTTCAACGCCCGCTTCCCCGAGCGGATTCGCGATTTCGGCGGCGATTGCTTCGCGGCGATCCGCCACAAGGACATCGTCGTTCACCACCCCTACGAATCCTTCGATGTGGTGGTGCAGTTCATCCGGCAGGCGGCGCGCGACCCCCAGGTGGTGGCGATCAAGCAGACGCTCTACCGCACCAGCAAGGACAGCCCGATCGTCGCGGCCCTGATCGAGGCGGCGGAGGCCGGCAAGTCGGTGACCGCGCTGGTGGAACTGAAGGCCCGCTTCGACGAGGAGGCCAACATCCGCTGGGCGCGCGACCTCGAACGCGCCGGCGCCCAGGTGGTCTACGGCTTCGTCGATCTGAAGACGCACGCCAAGGTATCGCTGGTGGTGCGGCGCGAGAAGAAGGCGCTGCGCAGCTATGTCCATTTCGGGACCGGCAACTATCACCCGATCACCGCGAAGGTCTACACCGACCTGTCCTTCTTCACCTGTGACCCGGCGCTGTGCCACGACGCCGCCGTCATGTTCAACTTCATGACCGGCTACGCCACGCCCAAGGTTCTGGAAAAGATCGCCATCGCGCCGATCACCCTGCGCCAGCGCCTGTCCGACCTGATCGAGGGGGAGATCGCCCATGCCGCCGCCGGCCGTCCGGCCTCGATCTGGGTGAAGCTGAACTCCCTGGTCGATCCGGTCATCATCGACAAGCTGTACAAGGCTTCCCAAGCCGGGGTGCAGATCGACATGATCATCCGCGGCATCTGCTGCCTGCGGCCGGGGGTGAAGGGGTTGTCGGAGAACATCCGGGTGCGCAGCATCGTCGGCCGCTTCCTGGAGCATGGCCGCGTCATCTGCTTCGGCAACGGCCATCCCATGCCCAGCAACCAAGCCAAGATCTTCATCTCATCGGCCGACTGGATGACCCGCAACCTGGACCGCCGCATCGAAACCCTGGTGCCCATCGAAAACCCGACGGTGCACGAACAGGTGCTCGACCAGATCATGGTTGCCAACATGAAGGACGATGCAAGCACCTGGAAGCTTGGCCCCGATGGCGTGTACCATCGGATCAAAGCTGGCCCTGACGCGTTCAGCGCCCATAATTATTTCATGACCAACCCCAGCCTGTCGGGCCGGGGCAGCGCGCTCAGCAGCAAGCGCACGCCGCCGCGGCTCATGCTGCACGCGGTGTCCTGAGGACGGGTGACGGGAGTCTGAGTATGAGCAAGGACAATCGCGCGGCCGCCACTCCGGGGGACGTTTCCGCCATCTGGAATGCGTCGGCCGGTGGTGCGGCAGAGCGCGTCGGCGTGATCGACATCGGGTCCAACTCGATCCGGCTCGTCGTCTATGACGGGGTGACCCGCTCGCCGCTGGCCCTGTTCAACGAGAAGGTGCTGTGCGGCCTCGGCCGTGGCGTGGAGAAGTCGGGCCTGCTGAATCCCGACGGCGTCGCACAGGGGCTTGTCGCGCTGGAACGCTTCGCCACGCTGGCCCAGGGCATGCGCGTCGGGCGGCTGGATGTGATCGCCACTGCCGCAATGCGCGACGCCCGCGACGGCGCCGCCTTCGTCGACGCCATCCGCCGCCGCGCCGGCCTGACCGTCCGCGTCATCAGCGGGGAGGAGGAAGCGCGGCTGTCCGCCATGGGCGTGCTGTCCGGCACCCCCGGCGCCGACGGCCTCGTCGGCGACCTCGGCGGCGGAAGCCTGGAGCTGGTGACGCTCGACCGCGGCGTGATCGGCAAGCAGGTGACGCTGCCGCTCGGACCTTTGCGGCTGATGGAGGTCGGCTCTTCCAAGGGCGGGCCGGCCAAGCTGATCGACCAGCATCTGGAATCGCTGCCCTGGCTGTCGGCGATGAAGGGCCGGCCCTTCTACCCGGTCGGCGGAAGCTGGCGCGCCATCGCCAAGCTGCATATGGAGCAGTCCGGCCATCCGCTGCACATCATCCACCACTATACGATTCCCTCCGCCGACGCGCGGGAGTTTACAGCGCTGATCGGCCGGCAGAGCCGCTCGTCGCTGGAAAAGATGGCGGGCTCGCGCCGCCGGCTCGACACGCTGCCCTTCGCCGGGCTGGTGCTGGAGCGACTGCTGCGCATTGCCCAGCCGTCGAAGCTGGTGTTTTCCGCCTACGGTCTGCGGGAAGGCCACCTCTATTCGCTGCTGTCGCCGGAAGGCCAGCGCGAGGACCCGCTGATGGCCTCGGCCGCCGACTGGGCGCGGCGCTTCGTGCGGATGGGCGACCCGGCGCTGCTGATGTCCTGGACCGCCGGGCTGTTTGCCGGCGAGGACGACAACGCCATCCGCCTGCGCCACGCCGCCTGCCTGCTGAGCGATGTCGGCTGGGCCGACCATCCAGATTACCGGGCCGAGCACGCCTTCCTGCGCGTTCTGCGCTACCCGTTCCCGGCACTGGACCATGACGAGCGCGCCTTCCTGGCGCTCGCCGCCCATGCCCGCTATTCGGGCACCATCGACGTGCCGCTGACGGCGCCGGTTCGGACCCTGGTGACGGAAGGGCAGGGGATGAAGGCGCTGGTGCTGGGCCTCGCGCTCCGCCTCGCCCACACGCTGTCGGGCGGCGCCACGGCGCTGCTGGAGCGGACCAGCCTGAAGGTGGGCGACGGGCGCATCGTGCTGACCCTTCCCGACGACGGCAGCGTGCCGTCCGGCGAAGCGGTTCAGCGCCGCATCGACGCGCTCGCCAAGGCGATGAACGTGAAAGGCGATGTGGTGCAGCCGCTGCGGCCCCAAGCGGCGGAGTAGGGCCTGTTGAGTAGGACCAGTCGGGCCACCCGCCGGTCGATGTCGGGTGGCCCGATTGCGTCAGGTTCTGGTGATGGAAACCCCGCCGTCCACCAGCATCGCGGTACCGGTCGTGAAGCTGGAAGCATCGGACGCCAGATAGAGCGCCGACTGGGCGATCTCGCGTGGCGTGGCGAGGCGCTTCAGCGCGTGAAGCCCCTGGACGAATGCCAAGGCCTCCGGCGTGTTCGACACCGCCCGTCCCATCGGCGTGTCGGTGCCGCCCGGCAACAATGCGTTGGCACGGATGCCATGGGGTCCGTATTCGGCGGCGATCACCCGCATCAATCCGATCAGCCCGGCTTTGCTGGCCGCATAGGCGCCCATTCCGGGAAAGCCGACTGTGTGGCCGACGAAGGTCGAAGTGAAGATCAGCGATCCGCCGCCGCGGTCAAGCATCGCCGGAATCTGGTGTTTGGCGGCATGAAAGGCGCTGGTCAGATTGGTGTCGATCACGTCATGCCAAGTTTCCGCCGTCATGTCGGGAATGGAAGCCTGTGCACCAGTGGTGCCGGCATTGTTGAAGGCGATATCCAGGCCGCCGAATCGTTGTGTGGCGACCTGAACGGCTTCACGCGCGACATCGGTATTCTTGACGTCGCCGGTCACTGCGACGGCCTCGGCACCTCTGTCCCGGATTTCCTCCGCCAGCCGTTCGAGTTCGCCGTACCGCCGTGCCACGAGCACGAGATTCGCACCTTGCTCCGCGAACAGCAGCGCCGTCTCGCGTCCGATCCCCGAACTGGCGCCCGTGACGATTGCAATCTTTCCGTCGAGCTGTCCCATGGCCATTCTCCGTTGCGATGAACGGCCCGAAAATCGCGAACACAGGCCATGGCCGGCTATCCGGTTCTTGCTTTCGAATTCGCAAGGCCGGAACTGCCCTGCTCCAACTCTATTTCCATAATCTAGCTTATGTGTTTTTAGTGCCCCTTCCGGCCAAGCTTAAGTTTGTTTCTCGCTGGTCAGACCGCGTGCCATCTCCAGGCAAACTTCCCGGCCAGGCTGGAAATCCTCGGCGATCCACCAGCCTTCGATGCGCTTCAGCATCTCGCCGATGGCCGGGCCGCGCGGGATGCCGAGGTCCAGCAGGTCGCGGCCGGCAATCGGCAGGCGCAGGTTCGGCAGGTCGCCGGCCACCGACATCGCCGCACGCAACGCGGTGAGGTTGAGCGGGCCGTCATGGATTGCGGCGGCAACCAGGAGCAGGTCGCAGAACAGTTCGCCATCGCCGATGCGGTAAAGCCCCTGGCGCAGCGCCTTGCGGTCGTCGGACGGCATCAGAACCACCGGCGGTTCGACAAGCGCCAGCAGCCGGTCGCGCTCATGGTTGGACAGGCGGAGCGCTTCGGCGGCGCGGAGCGCTCCCGGTCGGTCGCTGTCCAGCACGGCGGCCAGCCGCCGGGTCGGGTCGGGCGTGATGCCGAGGTCGCGTTCGACGGCGACCAGCCGGTCCAGCCGGTCGGTGTCCATCGCCTCCGGCAGCAGGTGGACCATGATCCCCTGCCCCATCATCAGCCGCCAGACCGCCGCCGCACAAGCTGCCGTCAGCAGGCGGAACAGCTCTCCCCGCACCCGTTCGCCGGACAGCGTCGGCAGGCGCGGCGCCAGTTCGCGGCAGGCGGCCAGCGCCTCGGCATCGGGTTCGCCGCGGCCGTAATGGGCGTGGAAGCGGAAGAAGCGCAGCAGGCGCAGCACATCCTCCTCGATCCGTCGCCGCGCCTCGCCGACGAAGCGGACGCGCCCGGCTGCAAGGTCGGCAAGCCCGCCAAACGGGTCGAACATTGCGCCGTCCGGCGTGCAGCTCAACGCGTTCATCGTCAGGTCGCGGCGGGCGGCGTCCTCCACCCAATCGTCGGTGAACTCGACGCGGGCATGGCGGCCATCCGTCTCGACATCGCGCCGCAGCGTGGTGATCTCGTAGGGCTTTCCGCCGCACAGCGCGGTGACGGTGCCATGGGCGATTCCGGTCGGGATGACGCGGATCCCGGCGGTCTGCAGCAGGTCCATCACCCGTTCCGGCGGCGCATGGGTGGCGATGTCGATGTCCTTCACCGGCCGGCCGAGCCACGCGTCCCGCACGCATCCGCCCACGAAGCGGGCATCGGCGCCGCCTGCGTCGAGGGCGGCGAACACTGCCCGGCTTTCGGGCGCGGTCATCCAGGGCTGGGGGGACAGGCGTGCGGCGACGGTCATGGCGCGGCGACGCTAACCGATTCCCGATGCTCGATCCACCGCCGTCACCGCGGACATCAGAGCGGACCGGAGGATGCCCCGCCCTCCCCGGCCTCGCGCGCGGCAGCACCCAGCACGTCACGCAGGTTCACCAGCATGCCGGCGGTCGCCCCCCAGATGTAGCGCTGCGGATAGGGGAAGGCGTAGAACCAGCGCGGCTTTCCCAGGAATTCGCGGCTGTGGCGTTGCGGATTGGACGGATCGAGGATGAAGGACAGTGGCACCTCGAACACCTCCGCCACCTCGATCGGGTCGGGCGTCAGGATGAAGGGCGGCGACACCACCCCCACCACCGGCGTCACCCGGAATCCGGTGCGCGTGACGTAGGTGTCCAGCCGGCCGACGATCTCGATCCGGCCGCGCTCCAGTCCGATCTCCTCAGCCGTTTCGCGCAGTGCGGTATCCTCGGGACCGTCATCCTCCGGCTCCATCCGGCCGCCGGGGAAGCTGATCTGCCCGGCATGCGCGCTCAGCGTCGCGGTGCGCTGGGTGAAGATGACGGTCAGTTCCTCCGGCCGATCGACAAGGGGGACCAGCACCGCCGCCTCGCGCAGGGTCGTCGGCGGTCCCAACTCCGGATTCAGGTCGTGGTCGCCGCGGATTTTGGCCGCGTGCCGGGGCGCAATCCGGTTCGACCGGACCGCGTTCTCCACCGCCGCATCCATCGCCTCAACGGGCGTCTCATCGGGGCTCATCGCCGGGAAGCGCCGGCGAACCTCCTCCAGGCTCAGTCGCCAGGCAGCCTGCCCAGCACGAAGAAGACCTTGTTGCTCCATAGACCCACCTCGGACTCGCCGGTTTCGGTACGGCGCGTCTCGCTGCGCTCCACCATGTCGTAAAACACGGGCCGCAGGATTCGCGCCTCCAGCCGGCTTCTGATCTGGATGTAGGGTGCCGGCTCCCCGGTTTCAGGGTTTACGGCCACACGGATCGGATGGTCGGGGCCGGCTTCGACCTGATGGTCGAGGTTTGTGCGGAAGGACAGGACCTGATCGGCCCCGCTGCCCGCGACCGTCATCTCCACGGCGACGAAGGGCGCGTCCTCCACCACGATCCGGCCGCGTTCGACCGGCGTGATCAGCCAGTAATCGCCCTCGTCGTCGCGCTGCAGAACGGTGGAGAACAGCTTCGCCAATTCGATCCGGCGGATCGGATCGCCATTGTGGAACCAGGTGCCGTCGCGCGCAATGCGGATGTCATACTGCTCCAGCGTCGGCGTCCGCCCCAGCGCCGCCGGCAAACCCGGCGGTAGTTCCGAAGCTGTTGGCCCATCTGCGCGCTTGTCATTCGCCATTGCGTTACCGACCTTCATGGGATTGGGAACCGTTTTGTCCCCGAACATGCGTATTTTCGCCACACTCGACCGTTAGGTCCACTCCAATGGTCCGTCGGCCCTACCCGGTCCGGCAGCAGGATCCGGAAAATGGGTGTCGACAACGCGCAGGAACAGGGCCAACCATGCGGATCCCGTGTTTCCCGTCGCGGAAGACCGCGACTGCCACGCCGAACCGGCCCATTCCTGGGCCAGCCCATCATCGGGGGAGCAGCAGACCTTGAGCGCACAGGACATCCTGAGGGGGCAGCCACCCGTGCCGGAGGACCCGCAACGGCTGATGGAGGAGATCGAGGCGCTGGGCGATCGTCTGGCGTCCGTCCGCGACCGCATCGGCCGCGTGATCTTCGGCCAGCAGGAGGTGATTGACCGCACGCTGGTCACGCTGCTGGCGGGCGGCCATGTGCTGCTGATCGGCGTTCCCGGCCTTGCCAAGACGCGGCTGGTGGAAACGCTGGGCATCGTTCTGGGACTCGCCGAAAAGCGCATCCAGTGCACGCCCGACCTGATGCCCGCCGACATCCTGGGCTCCGAAGTGCTGGAAGAGGGCGAGAACGGCCGCCGGTCCTTCCGATTCCTGCCCGGCCCGGTGTTCAGCCAGCTTCTGATGGCGGACGAGATCAACCGCGCCAGCCCGCGCACCCAGTCGGCGTTGCTGCAGGCGATGCAGGAGCATCGCGTGTCGGTCGCCGGCCAGTACCATCCCCTGCCCCAGCCCTTCCACGTCCTGGCGACCCAGAATCCGCTGGAGCAGGAAGGCACCTACCCGCTGCCGGAAGCCCAGCTCGACCGCTTCCTGATGCAGATCGACGTCGAATATCCGGACCGCGAGGCGGAACGCCGGATGATGATCGCCACCACCGGTTCCGCCGACGAGCGCGCGGTGACGGTGCTGTCCGCCGCCGACCTGCAGGCGGCTCAGCGCCTCGTCCGCCGCGTTCCGGTGGGCGAAGGGGTGGTCGACGGTATCCTCGACCTCGTGCGCCGCGGCCGGCCGGAAATGTCGGAGCTCATGGAGGTGCGCCAGCACGTCGCCTGGGGTCCCGGCCCGCGCGCCAGCCAGTCGCTGATGCTCGCCGCCCGTGCCCGCGCGGTGCTCGATGGCCGGCTGTCGCCCTCGCTGGACGATGTGGTGGCGCTCGCCAAGCCGATCCTGAAGCACCGCATGGCGCTGAACTTCGCCGCGCGGGCCGACGGGGTGACGCTGGACGACGTCATCGACCGCCTCTGCGCCCCCCTGATGTAACCCCCCGGAGCGGAGCCGCGATGCCGCGAAGCCCTCAGCAGAAGACCCAGGCGGCGACGACGCTGCTTGCCCGGCATCGCGCGGAGGAGCTTGCCTCCGCCCTGCCCCCGCTTCTGGTCGCGGCGGAGCGGGTGGCCGCCACCGTCGCCCAGGGCGTGCACGGCCGGCGCCGCGTCGGTCTGGGCGAGACCTTTTGGCAGTTCCGCCGCTACCAGCCCGGCGACGCGCCGTCGATGATCGACTGGCGCCAGTCGGCCAAGACCCAGCCGGTCTATGTGCGCGAGAATGAATGGGAGGCGGCGCAGAGCGTCTGGCTGTGGCGCGACCGCTCGCCCTCCATGGATTTCCGTTCCGCCGCCGGCCTGCCGACCAAGCGCGAGCGGGCCGACCTGCTGACGCTCGCCACCGCCGTCCTGCTGGCGCGCGGCGGCGAGCGGGTGGCGCTGCTGAACAGCGGCGTGCGCCCCGACCATGGCAAGACCGCCATCGACCGCATCGCCCGGCTGATGACCGACCCGCGCGCCGCCGCCTCTCCCGATCCCCTGCCGCGGGTGGAGCCCCTGCCCCGCCATGCCCAGACCGTGCTGTTCGGCGACCTGCTGTCCCCCCTGCCGGAAATCCATGCTGCCGTCGCCGGGCTGACCGGGCGCGGGCTGCGCGGCCATCTTGTCCAGATCCTCGATCCGGCGGAAGAGACGCTGCCCTATGACGGCCGCGTCGATTTCCACGGGATGGAGGGCGAGCAGACTCTGCTGGTCCCCCGGGTGGAGGCGGTGCGCGAGGCTTACCGCGAACGCCTGAAGGCACAGCAGGACGGTCTGGCCGCGCTGGCCCGCGCCGCGGGTTGGAGCTTCGCCGTCCACCGCACCGACCGTTCCCCGCAATCGGCGCTGCTCACCCTATGGGGTGCGATGGCGATGGAGGCGGTGTGAAGCGGCGGCCGGAGAACCCTGTCTCGCACTCCCCATCATCCCCGCGAAGGCGGGGATCCAGGCTTGCCCTCGGCACCACGCAGCCCGATGTCTGGATCCCCGCCTGCGCGGGGATGACGGTCGATTACGGCCGCAGGCCCTTGTGGCTTGCGCGGCCGATCCCCTCCCCCTCGTGAAGACGCGCCAATGCTGGGTCTCGGACCGATCGCCTTCGCCGCCCCCTGGGTCTTGACCGCACTGGCCGCCCTGCCGGTCCTGTGGTGGCTGTTGCGCGTCACGCCGCCGGCGCCGCGCGCCGTCCAGTTTCCCGCCATCCGCCTGCTGCGCGACCTGACCGCGCGGGAGGAGACGCCGGCCCGTACGCCCTGGTGGCTTCTGCTGCTGCGCCTGATCGTGGCGGCGCTGATCATCCTGGCGCTGGCCGGGCCGCTGCTGAACCCGCGCGCAGCGCTGCCGGGCGGCGGACCGCTGTTGCTGGTCGTCGACAATGGCTGGGCCTCCGGCCGCGACTGGCCGACGCGCAAGCGCATGATGGACGAGTTGATCGCCCAGGCCGAGCGCCAGCAGCGCCCGGTCATCCTGCTGCCGACCGCCCCGCCGGCGGACGGCCAGCCGATCCATGCCAGCGCCGTCCTGCCCGCCACCGAAGCCCGCCGTCTGGCCCAGGCGCTGGCCCCCCTGCCCTGGCCGACCGATCGCGCCGCGGCGCTGGAGGCGCTGAAGGCGGTCGCCGCCCAGACGAACGGCAGCGGCTCCATCCATGCGGTATGGCTCAGCGACGGTGTCGGCGACGGCCGGGCTGCGGCGCTGGCGGCCGGGCTGCAACGGCTGGGCTCCGCCGACGTGCTCGACGATTCGGCGGAGCGTCCCCCTCACCTGCTGCTTCCGCCGTCGAGCGAGGGCACGGTGCTGACCGCCCGCATCGTCCGCGCCGACCCGTCCCGGCCGGAGCCGGTGACCGTCCGCCTCACCGCCGCCGACGGCCGGTTGCTGACCCGCCAGACCGTGGCCTTCGAGCCCGGCCAGAAGGTTCGCGAAGTGCGGCTGGACGTTCCCACCGAACTGCGCAACGACGCCGCCGCCCTGCGGGTGGAGGGCGACACCACCGCCGGCGCCACCGTGCTGCTGGACGAGCGCTGGCGCCGCCGCCCGGTCGGGCTGGTTTCCGGCCGGTCGGAGGGGGAAAGCCAGCCGCTGCTGTCGGACCTCTATTACCTTGAACGCGCCCTGTCGCCCTACAACGAGGTGCGGCGCGGCGACACGCTGGACCTGCTGAAGCGCGATCTTGCGGTCCTGATCCTGTCCGACATCGGCGCCCTGACCGGCAGCGAGGTGCAGGACATCGAGGATTGGGTGAAGAAGGGCGGCGTTCTGCTGCGCTTCGCCGGGCCGCGTCTGGCCCAGCATGCCGACACGCTGGTGCCGGTCCGCCTGCGCATCGGCGACCGCGCTCTGGGCGGCGCCCTGTCATGGTCGGAGCCGGCGCGGCTGCAACCCTTCCCGGCCAAGTCGCCCTTCGAAGGGCTGACGATCCCCGCCGATGTCCAGGTCAACCGGCAGGTGCTGGCCGAACCGGCGCTGGATCTGGCCGACCGCACCTGGGCGCGTCTGGCCGACGGCACGCCGCTGGTGACTTCGCAGAAGCGCGGGGACGGCTGGATCGTGCTGGTCCACACCACGGCCAATCCGGACTGGTCGAACCTGCCGCTGTCGGGCCTGTATGTCGACATGCTGCGCCGGTTGGTGGCGCTCAGCGGCGGCGTGACGGGCACCGCGGCGACCACCTCGCTCGACCCGGTCGAGGTGCTGGACGGCACCGGCCGCCTCATTCCCCCCCCGCCCACCGCGTTCCCGATTGCCGGCAATGCCGGCGCCGACGTGATCGGGCCGCGCCACCCGCCGGGCTTCTACGGAACCGACGACGCCCGCCGCGCCCTGAACCTGTCCTCCGCCGTCACCACCATCGACCCGCTGCCGCCCCTGCCGGCCGGCGTCGGACGCGACGGCTATGGCGGCCGGGGCGAGGTTCCTTTGAAGCCGTCGCTGCTGGCGGCGGCGCTCGCCCTGCTGTCCATCGACCTGCTGATCGCCCTGGCGCTTCGCGGCCTGCTGCGCGCGCCCCGCCTGCGCCGTGGAGCGGGCGGAGCAGCGGCCGGACTGCTGCTGGCCGTGGCGCTCGCCGCCGCACCGCAGCCGGTTCGGGCGCAGGACCAGGACAATGCGGTGAAGGTGACGGCGGAGACCTATCTCGCCTATGTCCAGACCGGCGACAGCGGGGTCGACGACACCTCCCGCGCCGGGCTGGAGGGGCTGGTCAGCGTGCTGGGCCTGCGCACGGCGGTGGAGGCGGCGGGAGCGGTCGGCGTCGATCCGGAGCGGGATGAACTGGCCTTCTATCCCCTGCTCTACTGGCCCGTCTCCGACCGGCAGAGGCCGCTGTCGGACCAGGCGCGGCAGCGGGTGAACGAATACATGCGCAGCGGCGGCACCATCCTGTTCGACACCCGCGATCAGGCGCCGGGCGGCGGTTCCGGCATTCTGCAGCGTCTGGTCCAGGGGCTGGACATCCCGCCGCTGGCCCCGGTGCCGCAGGATCATGTGCTGCGCAAATCCTTCTATCTGCTGACCGATTTCCCCGGTCGGCAGGCCGGCGGCCAGCTGTGGATCGAAGCGCGGGAGGGACCAGCGAATGACGGCGTCTCCTCCGTCGTGATCGGCGGCAACGACTGGGCCTCCGCCTGGGCGGTCAGCCGCAACGGCCAGCCGATGTACGCGGTCATCCCCGGCGGCGAGCGCCAGCGCGAGATGGCCTATCGCTTCGGCGTGAACGTCGTGATGTACGCCCTGACCGGCAACTACAAGGCCGACCAGGTCCATGTGCCCGCCATCCTGGAAAGGTTCGGCCAGTAATGCCCGTCGATCTGCTCTCCGGACTTTCAGTGGCTCTGGCGCCGCTGCTGCCCTGGCCGGTGCTGGGCGCCCTGATCGGCTTCGCCCTGCTGGTGGTGCTGGTCGCCGCCCTGCGCCGGGCGCGCGGCACACTGCTTCGCCTGCTGGCCGTCATCGTGCTGGCGCTGGCCCTGATCAACCCGTCGCTGGTGCAGGAGAAGCGCGACCCGATCAAGGACGTCGCCGTGGTCGTGGTCGATGATTCGCCCAGCCAAGCCATCGGCGACCGCCGCGCCCGCACCGACCGGGCGGTGGAGCAGCTGACCGAACGGTTGAAGCGCTTCGAAGACCTCGAGGTGCGCGTGGCGCGCACCGGCGAAGGAGCCGAGTCCGGCGGCACGATCAACGAGACGCATCTGTTCGACGCGTTGAACCGCGCGATGGCCGATGTTCCGCGCCGCCGCATGGCCGGCGCCGTGTTCATCACCGACGGCCAGGTGCATGACGTCCCGCAGGTGCCGGGCAAGCTGGCCGACATCGGCCCTGTCCACACCCTGCTGACCGGCGACCGCAACGAGGGCGATCGCCGCATCGCCATCGTGCAGGCGCCCAACTACGGCCTTGTCGGCAAGTCGGTGGAATTGACCATCCGCGTCGACGACATGCCCGGACGACAATCTCCCGACGCCGCGGTGACCCTGCGCCAGGACGGCGGCGCGCCCGGCACCATCCGCGTTCCGGTGGGACAGGACGTGCGGATCGACCTGCCGGTCACCCATGGCGGGCAGAATGTCCTGGAACTGGAGGTCGAGGCGGCGAAGCAGGAGCTGACGCTTGCCAACAACCGCGCTGCGGTGGTGGTGAACGGCGTGCGCGACCGGCTGCGCGTCCTGCTGGTCTCCGGCGAACCTCATGCCGGCGAGCGCACCTGGCGCAACCTTCTGAAGGCCGATCCGGCGGTCGATCTGGTCCATTTCACCATCCTTCGCCCGCCCGAGAAGCAGGACGGCACGCCGATCCGCGAGCTGTCGCTGATCGCCTTCCCGATCCGCGAGCTGTTCGAGGTGAAGCTGGACGAGTTCGACCTGATCATCTTCGACCGATACCGCCGCCGTGGCGTGCTGCCCCAGATGTATCTGGAGAACATCGCCGACTATGTCCGCAAGGGCGGCGCCCTTCTGGAGGCATCAGGCCAGGGCTATGCGTCGCCGCTGTCGCTCTACCGCACGCCATTGGGCGCCATTCTCCCGGCCGCTCCCAACGGGCAGACGGTGGACCGCCCCTTTCTGCCGACCGTCACCGATGTCGGTCGCCGCCATCCGGTGACCGCCGGACTGCCAGGCGACCGCATCGATGCGCCGCCGACCTGGGGCCGCTGGTTCCATCAGGTCGATGTCGCCCCCAACGGCGGCACCGTGGTCATGCAAGGGGCCGACAACCGCCCCCTTCTCTTGCTGGACCGCGTCGGCAAGGGCCGGGTGGCGCAGCTCGCCTCCGACCAGATCTGGCTGTGGAGCCGCGGCTTCGAAGGCGGCGGTCCGCAGGCGGAGCTTCTGCGCCGCCTTGCCCATTGGCTGATGAAGGAACCGGAACTGGAGGAGAACGACCTGCGCGCCCGTGTGGACGGCAACCGCATCACGGTGGAACGCCGCTCCCTCACCCCGGATCCGCGCTCGGTCACGCTCACCGATCCGTCCGACCAAACAAGCACGCTGCAACTGGCCGACGACAAGACCGGTCGCGCCATTGCCACGGTGACGGCCAGCGCGCCCGGAATCTACCGCATCTCAGACGGGGAGCGGACGACGCTGGCGGTGGTGGGGGCGGTCAATACGCCGGAACTGGCCGACGTGCGGTCCACCGGCGACCGGATGCAGCCGGTTGCCGAGGCGACCGGCGGCGGCATCCACTGGGTCACCGACACCGACAGCGGTCCAAATCCCGGCATCGAGGTGCGCCGGACCCAGGCAGACCGTAGCCAGAGCGGTTCCGGTTGGATCGGCCTGCGCGCCAACGGCGACTATACGGTGACCGGCGTGACGGAGGTGCCGCTGCTGCCGGTCGGTGCGGTTCTGGCCCTGGTGCTGGGCGGCCTGTTGATGGCGTGGCGCCGGGAGGGACGCTGACCGGCGCAGGCTGATTCCGCAGCGAAAATTTTCTGAAAACAGCCTGTTGCGTTCGGCCGGGCTTCCGATTATGGTGCCGCTCCTTCCGGCGATACGAGTTGATCGCCGCGCCGGTTGGGGCGTCGCCAAGTGGTAAGGCAGCGGTTTTTGGTACCGCCATTCCCAGGTTCGAATCCTGGCGCCCCAGCCATATCCAGCTATCCTCCGCGAAAAACTCAGGATTTCCGAGCATTTAGCCACTGGCCAAACGGCCGGCGGGGGCTCGGCCGCGCGCTGTAGCACCAGCTGTACCACATGGTGCTCCACTGCGGATTCCCAGCCGTCGCTCCGGTCGGCGCGGAGGACGCATGCTGCCCACCCCCCATCTGTTCCAGCGCGGCACTGTCTGGTGGTGGCGCCGGCGCATTCCGAAAAATTTATCCGCAAATTTCCGCCGACGCGAAACCGTCGTCTCGTTGCGGACAAACATTCCCGCCGAGGCGCTCGCGCGCGCCGCCCGACTCCGGGCGGCAACCGACGCGCTGTTCGACGGAGTGCGGCAGGCGATGGCCCTCGGGCTGACGATGAGCAAGGCGCAAATGGACGCCATCATCCTCGATCTCGTTCACCACGAGATCGAGGCGGCGGAACTCGCCCGTGCGCTCGCCCCGCCGCGCAGCCCAGGTGAGGCCGCGGCCGCGGTGGCCCGCGCCCGCGCGTTGCGCGGAGAGATGCAGACTGCCCTGCACCTGAACCAGCTCGACGCCGCGCGCGTCCCCCTTGACGCCACGCTGGCCCGGCTGCAGTTGGCCCTGGTGCCGGAGCTCCCCGATTACCGGCTGCTGCTGCGCAAGGCAGCCTGGGGCTTGGCAAACGAGGTGGCGAGCGCCCACGAGCAGCACGAGAGCGGGACCTCCGCCACCGGCGCCTTCTTTGCCCCACCGGCCGCCGCGGCGCCGGGCGCCCTGGTCGGGGCCGCCACCACGGTTTCGCCGCTGCAGGCGCTGGCGCCGATGCCATGGCCGCCGGCCGCTGCATTGCCCGACCAGCCGGCGGCGCCCTCCATGCCCCCTGTGCCTCCGGCGAATGGCGCGGCGCGTCCCGCCTCAGATGCGGAGGCGCCGTCGGCTCCCGGCGGCACGCCCGCGGTTGTCGACACGCCCGCCAGCATGGGCGCGGCGCCACCGCGCTCCGCCACCCTGACGATCGGTGAGGCGTTCGACGGTCTGATCGCCGAGAAATCCTCGTCGCCGTCCTGGGTGATGAACATGCGCCGCAAGGTCGAAGCGTCCCGCCGCCTCTTTGTCGAGGCGGTCGGCGACCGACCGCTCGACGAGATCGAGCCGGAAGACATCGATCGGTTTCGCGCGATTATCGAGCGGCTGCCGGCGAACCATGGCAAGAGCGCCCAGGACCGTCGGACGGCCAGCGAAGTCGCCGACGCGACCGACGCCGAGGAGCAGGACCGGATCGACGAACTGGAGGAACGCCACACGCTGGGCGAGCTGACACGCGCTGATTTCGTCGAGAGGCGTGACCGCCTGCGTATCCGGCGGTTGACCTCCACGACGCTCAACCTGCACCTGGACCGGGTCAAGGCCGCCATCGACTGGGCCATCGAAAAGAAGCGCTTCGCTGGCCCGAACCCGGCGCAGGGTAAGCGTCTGGACGACGGAGAACGCGACGCACGGGACCGTGAGGTGCCGAGGCGGGACCGTGAACCCTGGGGACGCCAACGCGTGCGCGCGCTCCTCGCCTCGACGGCCTTCCAGGGCGAAGGCCTGCGCACAGATGCGTTCTTTTGGGCAACCAAGATCACCTTGCACAGTGGGTTGCGGACGGAGGAAGTGCTGCAGCTCCACGGTGACGACATTCACCAGAAGGATGGCGTTTGGTGCTTCCGCGTCTGCGATGGGCCGGGCAAAACCCTCAAAACACGGTCTTCCAAGCGGGACGTGCCCATCCACCGTGTGCTGATCGAACTCGGCATTCTCGAACTCGCGGCGCTCCGGCGCCGGGAAAATGCCACCCGGCTGTTCACCGACATTGAACGCGGCGCGTCCTACGAGAGGTTTTCCGATCTGTTCAGCAAGGACTTCGGCCGGTACACGCGCGCACAGGGTCTCTACAGGCCCGGAAATGACCACTACTCCCTGCGCAAAGACTTCAACGTTCGCCTGCGTGAAGCGGACGTGGTTGTCGGCGCCCGCAAGCGCCTCATGGGGCACTCGATCAAGGACCTCACCGACGGTACCTACGACCCCGCCGGGGAGACGATGGCGAAGCTCCGCGAATACGTCAACCGCATCGACCATGGCGTGCGCGTCGGCCCCAACCGCCGCATTTACATCGAGCCCCTCGCGGAAGAAGCCCCTGCGGCGTGACCGCGCGTAATCTCCGGCCACTGCGCGGCGGCCGCATCCTGTCACCGGCACGGGAGCGAACATCGCGCCGCTGGGTGGCGGAGCGCGGATTTGCGGCCGATTAGGTCCAGCGTCCGCCCCCGTCATTGGAGCGAACCGCGACCGCCAGGACCGCACTGCCTGGACCGCCGGTCGACCGGCACCGTCGTCCGCCGCAGGCCTGAGGGCATCGTATGGGCATCTTTCTAGAAACGGCGGCCGGCTGGGACGGCTGACGGGGCTGAGCTCTGCCCGCCGGAGACCGTTGTATGTCCATCCCTCCGATCCACCGCCGCCGACGACCGCGCCCAGCCCGGGCTCGTTACCATCGGCGTCGGCGCCAGGTCATCCGGTGACGATGGACTGGCCGGCCTGCGGATCAACGCCGCCTACATCCGCCCGTCGTCAGGTTATCCGGTCTGCGGCGGCCTGCACGCTCTTATGCACGGGCTCAAGGTCGCCGACGAGCTGCGGCACGGTCAGCCGCCGTCGCTCCGTGTAGCCCACCGCCATTACCGCTGCGCTGCCGGCAGGGCGGACTGCACCAACCAGCCGGAGGTCGTTTTGCCGCGGAGCGCCGCATGACATGGCGTTTTGCCGCCGATGTCGGCGCCTGCACCGGCACAGTCTTCGTGGGCCCAGCTTGCCTGCAGAGGCGGTTAGCAGCAAGCGCCGTCGCCGGCCTGGTCACGGCGCGTCTCGACGCTCTCGAGGCGGCGTACCGTCCGCGCGTGGCGGCGGCGCTCGGTATTGACGAGACTTAGCCTCGGCCGGGCCGCCGTCGCCGGGCACGATCACAGTTGCTGCCTGCTGCTAATTACGGTACCAAAGGCCAACCGGGGGCTGCTGGAGGGACACTGACACCCGGCGGGCGACAGTGGTGGCAGAGTTATGCGGGTTGACGAACCTCGGTCGGCTACGGATCGTCACCATAGAAATGACACCGCACCACTGCGATGCTGTCCGCGCCATCCGACACGCTAACCGACACCGGAGCGCCGGCATCCCCGGCGTACGGCGTTGACGCTTCCCGCACGCGGATCGGGATCGGCCGGAAGGTCGGCAAAGTTCGGCCGGTGGCGCGCAGGAGAGTCCGGCCCGCAGCTGTTGTCCGGCGACATCATGAACAGCATCCCACGAGGACGGCGACGGAAGCAGAAGCCACAGGGCTGACGTCATCGCCTTGAGGGGGCAGCCGACTTCAATAATGACGTATTCGGAAGAAGTTGGTTGCAGGCACGCAACCAAAAATACTTGACTCTCTCACCGATCTCGATCTGAGCTTCTGACCGATCAAGTTAAAGCCTCGACACTGCACCCTGCCCGACAACGTTGCACCATCAAATACGGCAATGATTGGGAGTGTTTGCTCAACCGAACGGGAACAGTACGGCGCCGCCCCCGCGCTGGCTTCTGTCACGTGTTATAGCGGCGGCATCTGACAGGAGGCGCCGTACCTCGGAACTACACGCCAAAGGTCGCGGCGGCGGCAGGAAGCGCCCCGGCATTTCGCCCTCGCAGATGGCGCCTAGCTCGGTCATAGACCGAACTGCCCGCTGTGCCGCCCTGGGTACGGTACTGCGGTCGCCCCAATCGGCGACCGTGCGACGAACCACCTGGTTCAGTTCCGCAGTACCATGGAGCGCAAACAGCCGTCCCAGGTGGTTAGCAACATCGGCAAAGAACGGAAAGGAGAGAGTCAGCATGGCCCAATGTAGGGCCACGCGCTGTTCTGGGCCGACCGAGGCAAAAAGGGCGGCGGCGCTGTCGCGCAGATCCTCGCTCCCCGCCGGAACCGTGATCCACGTCCGCATGAGTACCGTTAAGGTCTTGCCGAGCGCTCCGTGGCGTGGGTCTCCGGCCAGCTCTTCGCCCAACAGCTCGCAAAGGGCATGGCGCGCCTCGGACGGAGGAAGGCGTTGCATGGCAAGCCCTGCTGCAGCGTCGAGCCAGGGCTTCTCCAGCTTCCGATCGAAGGCGATGGTTCGAGTCATTTGCTCTCGTATTCAATCAACGGCACGATCACCTCCTCCAGCGCAGCACCGCCATGAGTGATGACGTCAGCCCCAACCTGCAGGAAAGCGCTGCGGCCCGCCGCCAGCAGGACGTGCTGACCCGGAAGGACGGCGACCCCGCTCTCCGGCGCAAACATACTATCGTCGGACTCCCTAGTCGACTGCGCCAATTCGGGCCGGTCAAAGACCATTACCCGTTCTCCCCGTTCTTCCGCCAACTTTCCGCTGGGCGGCCGGCCGACTCCCGTCGCATGGACGTTCCCATGATCTGAGGTCACGAGCACGCGAAAGCTATGCTCTGCCAAGCCCGCGATCAGTCGGGCCAAGTGCCCGTCCTTCGCCCAGCGCGCGATCTGTTCATGGTAGGCGCCCGGTCCGGCGACGGCGCCGTGCAGGGATCGGTCGATGGTGGCTGCGACCAACCCCAGGACCTCGACCCGTTCGTCGCTAGCCAAATCGAGAGCAGCGGCAACGAACGCACTGTCACTCTCCTGCCCCCCTTGGAGCCGGAACCTGACCGACCGGAGCTGCGCGCCTGCCGCTTCCCAGGTACGGAACCACAGCGCCTCTTCAGTCCCCTTGGCGGACTGCGGGCATCGTGGCGACAGGCCGGAGAAGATGGAGCGACGCGACACGTCGGTCAGCGTCGGAAGCTGCGCAAAGAGCGCGGCCTCGCCGATCTGCTGCAACCGCCCGCCGAACCCCAAGCGTGGCCGGATAGTCATCCAGTCCGCCCAGGACATCCCGTCCACCACTACAAGCGCGAGCCGCCGAACCCCGCGCAGGCGGCGTAGCGCGTCCATGTAAGCCGGGAGTTGGTGTACTACCGCCGGAGCCGGCCACGGGGGTAAGGACGCTTGCGCCGTATAGTGCCGAACCATCCAGGCGGTAAAGGCTCCGTCCACACGGTCGCGCAGCTTGTCGCGCTGGTCCCGCATCTCTGCTGGCTCCTCCATTACCAAGCTGCGCCGGAGCGCCAGCCAGTCGCCGAAACGCGGCGCGAAAGCGAGCCAGGCGCGGCCGGCTTCGTCAGGGCCTGGGACGGCGATCTTCAGCGCCTGGGTGAGGCGCTCCATGCGGGCATAGTCGCGTGGGGCAGCGCCATCGACAACGCCGGCGGCCAGCCAGCTGTCAGCAACGCGCCTGATCGGCACCAAGGTGGAGGGCGTAAGCAGACCATCGGCGAACATATTGTTCACCATCGGCCGGATCTCGTCCGCGTCGAAGGGGACCAGAACCTCCCTGAAGCCGGAACCCAGAGATAGCTGGGCGCGCAGGAACGGTTCCCATTGGCTCTGCAGGAATTCGAAGAACGCCGATCGGTTGTAAAACATGCTCTCGAGAGGCAGGTCACCGAAGCGGCCCGTAGCCGGCACCCGCTCCAGCCAATGGCCTGCCAGTTCCGGTGGTAGCACGCGACCGGCATAGTGCAGGCGCAGGAGCGCACCGATTAGGGTGGCTTTGGTACAGCGGGCCGGGTCATCCAGGCCGAATACGCGGGCCAAGACATAGTCCCGGGTGCCCCGGGCGCCCAGCCGCTCCGCCGGCGGGGTCCTCCGCACCGCCCGCCATAGCGCGTCGAAACCCTCCTGGCCCAGCAGGCGAACACCGTCCGAGGAGAGATGCGGAAACAGGATGCCGACGGACAGGCTGACCAGACGGCCGGCCCGGCGCGCAGCATCGTACAGGTCCCACGGCGCGGCCTGGTGATCCGCCGCCGACAGCCAGATGATTGGCGTCGGTGCTGGCTGTCCTTCGGCCAGCGGGCTCGCCACGTCCCGCTCATAGAGATAGCGTCCGACGATGCGGTCCGCGAAGTCGATCAACAGATAGCCCCGAGTCGCTAGCGCTTCCGCTAGCCCAGCATCGGCCAGCAGATGATCGGGGTCGGAACAGACGACTGCCGGGGCCGGTGCATCCGGCGGGAAGCCGGCGAGCACGGCACCGCGCCAGCCGGCCGGGGCGTTCGAAGGTGCGGCCCCCATCGCGAGATGCCTAAAGCTCGCCCGCTAGCGTGCGGGCGGTGTCATACAGGATAGTGATCTGCTCGTCCTCCTGCACCGTCTCCTCCGGCAGGCGCTTGGCGATTGCCAGAATCTCCTCCGCCTTCCCTTCGCCCAACAAGTGGCTGAACCCCACACGTACAGCCTCTCGCCTCGCTTTAGAGAAGCGCTTGCGGCTGGCGCCCCGGTACTGCTGGAACTCGCCCCACAGATGCTCCTCGCGGGCACGCTCGATCTCCGCCTGGTCCGCCGGGTCGGGCACGTACCAGTGGCCAAGAGCCAGAGACCGGGTCTCCGGGTCATTGGGGTCGAGAGGCAAGAAGGCGGGCCGGGTGGCGCGCAGCAGGCGCATCAGCTTTTCCGGCACAGGCCGGTCGCCCTTGTACTCGACGAAGTTGAAGCGAAGCAGCTCGCGTAGCTCCAAATCCTGTTCCTTGGCCGGCCAGGTCTGGGCCGCCGCCTTGTAGGGGTTGTAGAGCTGGTCGATGGTCCGCGGCTCGTGCTCCAGTTGGTGGTGCAGCCATAGGATGGCGCTGCGCTCGTCGTTGATGAACAGCTCCGCCTGGGCCGGAACACCGCGGGCGTTGCGCTCCGCCCGATAGGCGCGCAGCTGGTCCTCATCGAGGAAATGCATCCCGTCTTCCAACGGGTATCGTTGTGCCAGCTCCTCTAGGAATTCCCCACGGCTCAAGGGGATCGGCGCACCCTGGACCAAGTGGAAGCTGACCATCCGGTCGAACAGTCGCAGCGGCGTGCGCTCCGCCGCGGTTTCCAGCCGGCTGCCCAGCTCGGCAAAGCGGGGGGCGTGGCGCAGTTGCTCCTCGATGAAGGTCCAAACGCTGTCAGGGCTACCCTTGGCCCGGTCGAACCGCGACAGCATGGCGGGAGAGGGTTTGTAGGCGTTGATGACCAAGTCGTTCTTGACTGTGTGGGAAGTTTCCTGGCGATAGCTGCGCTGCTTCTTGTCCAAAGTCAGCACACTAGCCACGACGAAGCCGGCGCGCCCCATCGCCTCCTGAATGGCGTTCCAGACGGCGTTGTAGGAGTTGTGAAACACGACCGTGATCCAGCGGCCGGGCTTCAGCACCCGGAAGTACTCAGCAAAGCAGGCCGCCATCATGTCACGGTAGTCGTCGATTGTCTTTTCTTTCCCGGAGTCGACGATTGTTTCTTGTTCCACGGTGGTCATGGCTCGATGCCATGTCTCGACCATCAAATTCATATCAGCGTAATAGATATTTTCACCGAAGGGTGGATCAGTGAAAATATAATCCAGCGAGTTCGTGGGGGCTCTGAGAGACGAGCATGTCGTCACTTCAGTAGATGCTCCGTCAAGCGTCCCAGCATGGCTAAATGCACTTTTGATCGACTTCAACTTACCGTCAAGAATGTATCGAAAATTCACCTCCGACGACTGTGAGGCAACATAGTAGACGCCATTTAGAATGCGGTTGGTCTGAGAGTAGTGAGTTGGACTGTATCGGTTCAGCAGCGACATGCCCCAAATCGCCTGCTCCACGAGATAGATGAGCATGTTCCTGAGCCGCCCATCCGTCTCCGCGGATGCGCGTCTCCACATGGCCGCCAGCACGTGGCGAGGGCGTGGCAGGAACAGGTGGTGGATGTGGGTCACGCCCTTCGGTGCCAGCCGTGAGCCGTGCGACATCTCCTCAATTGGAAACGCGTCGGTTGGCAGTTCCGGTGGCAGCGGCATCTCGGCGATGCGTTTTAGCACCGCCAGATCCTCCTCATCCGGTGACTTGCTATGATCCCGACCGCGGTGGCTGTAGACGATCAGGTGGGGCGTGAACTTGACGTGGGTCCAGGACTCATCTGTCGCCTGATCGATCTCCGTCGTCGTCTGCACATCTAGTTCTGCCTTGGTCAGGCGGGTGGTGCAATGGGGGCAATTGAACGCCTCATGCACCCGGCCCGTTACCTTATCCAGCGCCACGTCGGTGAAGACGATTTCGCCGGTGCAGGTGGGGCAGCGGAAAACCTGGCTCCACACCGTATATTCGATGCGGCCGAACTCCTCAGTCGGCTTCCCCTTGTGCAAGTGGCGGGTCCGGTACATCCAGCCTAGTTCTGCTTCCACCTCCGCCAGGATCTGCTTGGCGCGGATGGCAAAGGTTTCCAGGTCGAAGGGCGTGGTAGAGTTGGCGGCGATGAAGGCCGCCGCGGGCGATAGATCCGACATGATGGCTCGTCGCGCCCCCCACTCCGGGGCCGGTCGGCCTAAGCGACGGAATCTCGCCTCCACCTCCTGCCGATAGGCCTGCGGCGCCGTGCCGCACAGCCCCGCCGCTACCCCGGTCATGCCCGAGCCGCAGAACCCGTCCAGCACTATGTCCCCCGGCTTGGTATAGGCCAGAATAAAGGGCACGATGGCCTTGGGCGGCACCTTGGTGTGGTAGTTGTGCGCCTTGTACAGTGCATCAGTCTTTCCCTCCGCCACATCATCAGCGAATGGCTGCACGTCATAGGGCTCGGCCGGGTCATAGGGACGGCCGAAATGCGCCACGAACTCCTCCAGGAACGGGTTGGGGCAGGCAGTGAACCAGGGCGGGTCCGAGAGGCGCAGGATAGTGGCGTCATCCGCCTTGGGAAACCCCGGCTGCGCCCGGAACGCCGGTTCCGCCAGATGCCGGGCCAACCGCTCCCGATACCAAGCACGCCGCGCCTCCTCCGACGGGAAGCTCCGGCCCAGACACTGCACCGGCCCCTCTTTTCTCCCCGCTCCCCCAGACCCACCGACCAACGGCAATTCCCCGTCCATACCCCAACCCCTTCCACAATCTCCCCGCGCACTCAATTGGAGAGCATAACAGATCAAGAAGAAGGAGGGGAGCGCATTCGGGGTTGCAAATTGACATGAAAAGGTGCTCTATTGCTTATGAAGAATGCATGCATGCAACCATCAAATTGGCGGAGACCAAGAATGTCAATCGCAACTGCAACGTGCTTTTGGATCCAATCCGGGGGTATGCAGGGCGGGTCAAGAAATCAGCTGGAGATCACCAGTGAATTTGCTGAATTTTTTGATGCTGCATCTAGAGCGGCTGGCTATGTTACCTTGTTTAATGACCTAGGGGCAAATAAAGATGCGACATTTGCTGCTCGATCAAAAGAAGATTATGAACACTATGTAGACAAAGGTAGATTGAGCCTGATTACGGAACGCCAAGGAGGTGAGAAATACCCAGGTCGTGTAATACACTTTGAAAAGAGGGAAGAGGGGGGGCGGTACACCTACATTTTAGAGGTTGCGGATGCCGGATCAGTGGAATGTCAGCAATGGCGCGCCAGATCAGTACACGTCGGAGCAACCAAGGGGCCCCACGGTCGGGAATACGGTTATTATTAAAGCGCCAAATGATCTCGATCTATGTGATTTCTGATCAGGTGGATGGCCAGCCAGTTTCTACCAAGACTCACGGATCATCACCGATGAGCCCATTCGCGCGGGCCGATGGACATGATTGTCCATGGCTGCTCGACGAGGGCGTTCTAGGTGAAGCCGCAGTGAACGGGGATGTCCTGGTAGGAGGCTAAGACGCGGTTGGAGAGCCGGTTGTCGCGCATGTGCTGCCGAAGGTTCTCCACCGTGTTCAGCTGCGGTGACTTCGTTGGCAACGGCAGCAGGTTGATGTTGGCGGGGATCGGCAGCTTGGCCGAGGTGTGCCAGCCGGCTTGATCGAGCAGCATGACGGCATGAGCGCCGGGGGCCACAGCGCTGGCAATCTCCTCCAGATACGGCGCCCTTGCCTCGCTCGTGCGCGGCAGCACCAGGGCCGCACCGCCCAGGCCGGGCAGATAGGCCGAGCGCTTGCGCTGATCCTGCGGCGGGTGATCTTGTTCTTCTGGCTGATGCCGCCGACAGTTTGCGGAAGCCCAAAGCACGCAGCTACCAGGTCAGCGTCTGCTTCGATGCCGAGACGCGGAACTCGTCCCAGAGCCGGTGTAGCAGACCGACTTGGCCCACAGTGCCGCCGGGGCCGACCGCGGTTCTCTGTCGTAGATCGCCGCCGGGGTGAGCAGCCGGCGGACGTGACCGGAATCATGGAAGGCGCGGGTAAGCTGGCGCAGGGTAGCGGCATCGAAATCGTTGCGTAACGGAACCGGAACGGCCATGGCAAAGTGCCCCCTTCCACATGCCCATGCCGCATGGTGTTGGCATATGGAAGGGGGGTGTCAGTCTCGGTTCCTGAGCTGCTCACCATTTCAGAGGGCGGCTCGCTGAAGCCGCCCTCTTCATTAGCATTCTACATTTTCCCGTCCTTCGGCTCGGCGAAGGTGATGCGCACTGCACCTTCTTCCCGGCCGGCGAGGACTGTCATCAAATGGGCGGTGAAACGCTCACGCAGATCCTGGATCGTGGCCGGGGCGCCGGTGCCAACCAGGGCGGAGATCAGGGCGGCGCCGTCCAATGGCAGGGGCTCCAGCCGGTTCAGCGCCACCTGGACGGCAGTCACAAAATCCGAGGTGACCGGTTCGGGCAGGCCGGCGTCTGCCAGAAAATCCTCCACCAGCCCCCGCTGCACCGGGGGAAGCAGAGCAATGCTTTCCCGCACCTCCAACCGAGTCAGTTCCGTGTGCAGCGACTCGCCCCAGGTCTCGCGTAATTCGTCCAGACCGTCCTTCAGCTTGCCCAGAGCGCGGCCGACGTCGCGGCCCGACAGCGGGTCGAGTGCCGGCCGGAACTGGCAATGGGGGCAGATGGCAGCGTGCTCCATGTCCTGATGCGACAGGACATGGCAAGCCTTCAATTTTTCTAGCTCCGTCACGAAGTCTGAGAGCCGGGCGGTGGGCAGAATGTTCACCTGGCTCAGCCGGTCGAGGTCCGTCCGTACGGAGCCGGACAGCATGGCGTCCCGGTCAGCCGCCTGAGCTGTGGTGAGCCGGGCGGAAGCGTGAAGGCGCCGATAGTGGTCCACATACTCCGCCTTGAGCGTCTTGAGCTTCCGCTCAAAATCCGCCAGCACCGCTGCATCGTCCCGCCGGTCCGGGTCCGCCAGCACGGCGCGCACCTCCTGCTGGCGTTCCTTCAGTTTAGCCTGCCAGGAATCGTCCGGCCGCAGCGCGCGCTCCGCCTCCGCTAGGTAGGCGGCCAGAGGCGACAAACGCACCAGCGCGCGGGACAGCGCCTCGACCTTCGCTACATGGTCCCGCCCCGGAGCGTAAGCCTGGATGGTGGCCACCTCCAGCCGCAAGCTGCGCAGCTTGGCCACAGTGTCGAAGGCGCGCAGCTGCTCCAGGAATTGCTTCCAGCGTTCGATGCCGCCCAGCCATTGGTCCTGCTCCGCCGCAGCCAGGAGACTACTGCCCCAGAGCTGAAGCCCTCCCAGGAGAACACGCTTGGCGTCCAGCGCGGCAGCGACGCCCCGCTCCACGGCGACCCGCAACTCACGCACGCCCAGCTCGCGCGACTGGTCGGTCGCCAGCAGCCCCTCGGCGATGCCGAGCAGAGCAAAGATTTCCTTCCAGGCCGCGATGGGGATACCACGGGGGCGCTGGAGCACGCTGAAATCGGCCACCTTGGCGCCGCCCAGCCGGCTTAGGGATTTCAGCTTAGCGGCATCATACTCGATCCCATCGATGCGCACTACAGCGTCGCCTTGATGCACAAGCGCGCAGACGACGACGCCAAGGTACTCCGTTTCAAGCCGGAACGGCTCCCACAGCTCCGGATCGCTGCCGCGGACAAGGTCCGACCGGTTCAGCACCTGGCCCTCTCCCCGCTGGTCCAGCCTTTCCAGAACGCTCTTCGCGTATCGGGAATTGCGGGTGCGAATTCGGTCTCCGTCCCGCAGCTCCAGCGCCTCCAGCACGGCGGCACCCTGTTTCGTCTTCGTCACGTCCGCCAACCAGGAGAGAGCATCGCTGCAGACAGCCGTTCGGTCCGTCTCGCGCACCACGATGCCCCGGAAGGTGGGATAATCCGGATACTCGTCCTCGAAGGATGTGGCGAGCAGATGGGCCATGGCTCGTTCCAGCGCGGCCTTCAGATCGCGCCGCTCCGATCCCGTCACCTTGGCGGCGACCAGCAGTTCACCCAGCGGCAGGTCCCGGCCATCATGCCGAGCGATGAGAGCCGCCTCAATGTTCTCCTTCAGCCACCTGACCAGGAGAACACGCTGGGCTTCGGCCCGCCGCTCGTATTCCCTGCGCTCGCCCTGGGTCTTCAGCCGTGTCAGGGACAGGGCCGCAGCGTAGCGCTTTAGCGGACCAAAGAAATCGTCAGCCTCTAGCAGCTCCAGCTTGAACCGCAGAACCACTTCCCGCGGTTCTTCTGGCAGCGGTCCGCGTGGCTCGAAGGGCTGAAGAAGATAGACGCGGAAATCGCGCTCCGGGACGGCCGTGGGTCTCTGCTCGGCACCGCCGAAGATCAAATAGCCGCGGCGTTCGACCCCCCTGGCAGCCCACACCAGCTCGCGCTCCCAAAGCAGATGGTCCTCGCGATAGGGTTCGTCGCGCAGCTCAATGGCCTCCTGAAAGGCCTTAAAGAAGGAGCTGTCAAGCTCGTCCGAACCCAGGGTCGCAATGCGCTGTTCAATCAGGCCATCATAATCGACCACTTTGCGGAGATCGAGATAGTACTGCTGATTCTCCTCATTGCGGGAAATGAACTGCCCACCGACGACAGCCATGATCTGCTTCAGGACCATTTCGACCATCAGTCCCAGGCGGCCAGGATCCGTCCCGGGTGGCATGGGTGCTAGTGTAAGGCAAAGCTGGTCCCGCAGGTCCTCCGCAGTCATGCCAATGGGCGCGTTCAGTTCCCCAGTGGTCAGCCGGTGGAGGCTCAGTGCGTGGATGATGCGGCGTGCGGCTGACCGGTACACGGGCTTTAGCCCAAGTTCCACTTTCGACAGCAAGGTATCGCAGACCTGGATGACTGCACGGATCTCCGGGTCGGTCTTGGCCGACGGGTCGTCAAGGATGTATTGCCAGATGCTATCGAAGGCGATCACGCCCGGTTCGTCCGCCGGCACGGGCTGATCCAGGCGGAGCCCAATTTGTTTCGTCAGAATACGAAGCGCATGCCGATTCTCATGGTTCGGCACCGCCTCCGAGACCGTAAGGAAATCTGGATGGACCGGATACATCCGGACAAAGTCCGATAGGCGCTCCGTCATGCCATCGTAGAGATGGGAGAAACGCTCGAGTTGGCGGCGGGCGAGAACCTCCTGCTCCGGAGTCTTGGTCAGCAGCCGCCTGGAGACTACTTCCGCAACATCCGTCCGCGCAATTTTGACCTGCTCGAACCGATCGCGCACGCGGCGCAACGTCTCCCCAACGAACTCGAACTTCGGGTTGCCAAAAACCTGTTCCTGAACGCCGGTGAAAAAGCGGAACCGGGTCGTCTGCGCAATCTCGCCGACTTCCCGAAGGAAGGCCAGACTGTCGATGACCGTCGACTGGCGCAGGCTGCGCAGGTAATCCAGCAGCTCATCCAGGCAGAACAGGATGCCGCAGCCAGGGTATCGCTGCTCGAAAAGATGCATCAGCTCATGGAATGCATCCTTCAGGGTGAAACTTTTGTCGCGAGCCGGAAAACGGAACTGGATGCCCCACTCTTCCAATGCCTGTTCAAGTTTGGTGAGGACGATGTCCCTCAGAGGCATCTCCGTGTCGCCGATCTCTGCCCGCACTACGCGGTAGCGCCCGGCGAAGGTGTCGGCGACGGCTGCTGCCCGCGGGTGCGTCAGTAGGTCAGCCAACTCCCGGTGCTGGGCAACCGCGGACACGACTGCCATCAGGTGGCTTTTGCCCGTGCCGTAGTTGCCGACGATCATCAGGCCTTTCGCGTCATGCCCCGGAGTCAGCAACGGAAAGATGACATCGCATAGGACATCTGCCATCCGCTCGGAAACAACATACGTTTTGACCAATTCGCTGGCGTCCCGGACATTGTCCGCCCGCCGCAGCTCGATGACGTCTTGAAGCGGCGTGAAGTCAATGATGTCGCGGTAGAGAGTCATGGGTTTCCAGGGATTTCGCGAGGATCGGTCAGAAAAGTTATGCCCGAAGCGGGCCATGTACGATGATCGGAGTGTCCAGGCGCAGCATAGCTGATCATGCTATTCGCAAGATATCCTGGCCAAGCAACGACGGTTGTCGGGGTGCGTCGGGCGACACGATCAATGAGCTGAGGCACGTTCAGCGAGAGTTCACGCTGAAACAGAGCGTCGATGCCCCAAATGAATAGGGGCTGCCGGATTGGTCTGACAATCCGCTGCACTTCTTCGGATGCTAAAGTGGATCGGCGAAGAGGGGGCACGTCCAACAGATTTTGGCACAACACCTGACCCAGGTTGAGGTCGACGAACCCCTTTTTTCTCAGAATCACCAGCGTAACTCGCAGCACACGGGGATCATCAAGAAGTATGTAGATCGGCCTGCAAGGATGGGTCATCGACGAGGGCTGCACTCACTAGGTGATGAATAATCCAAAACACAAAGACCCGTCCGCAGCAAGCCAAGGTTTGCGCATTCGTGGAAGTTCTGTATCACGACAGCTGACCTCCCGCCATGTGGGACACCAGAGACAATGTTAGCCAAACACCGCCCGGCGGCTCCTGTCCAGCTCGGCGGAGCGGAGCCAGGGTAAGCGTTGTATGACGACACATCCGACGTGATCGTGGTTCATGAAATATTCCGCTGGTCGCAGTTCAGCGGGGTAAGAGGATGTCGGGTCAGGATCTGGAGAGCTATTGGCGCGGTCATGTCGAGGCCTGGAAGGGCAGCGGGCTGACGCTGAAAGCCTATGCTGAATCCCATGGAATTGGACGCTGGGCTCTGGGACGGTGGTCGCGCCGCTTTGCCGCTGCGGAGGAGGTGAGCGCTCGCTGTCATAGGGATAGTCCTGGTGCTGTCCCTATGACGGCGAGCGCTCCCTTGGTGATGGAGATCGTCGAGGCGGCACCCCGCCGGCGGTATTGGTCACAGGCGGAGAAAGAGCAGCTGGTGGCGGAAACCTGCGAGCCTGGCGTGAGCGTGTCGCTGGTTGCCCGGCGGCGCGGGGTCGATCCCAGCCTGCTGTTCCGCTGGCGCCGCCAGATGCTCACTCCGGCCGAGCCGACGCCCATCTTCGCGCCGGTGGAGGTGGCAGACACCACGTCCGCTCCTCCCCTCACGCCGCCAACTCCATGCGGTGCCAGCATGATCGAGATCGAGTTGGCCGGCGGACGGCGGCTGCGGGTCGGCCGGGATGTCGATGCCGAAGCATTGCGCCGGGTGATCAGCGTGCTGGAGCGGCCATGATGCTGTCGATCCCGGCCGGTGTGCGCATTTACCTGGCGCTGGAGCCCTGCGACATGCGCCGCGGCTTCGACGGACTGGCCCTGCTGGTGCAGCAGGCGCTGGGCAAGGATCCGTTCTGCGGCCACCTCTACATCTTCCGAGGGAAAGGGGCTGGACGCGTGAAAATTCTCTATGCCGATCAGAACGGCATGTGCCTGTTCGCCAAGAGGCTGGAGCGCGGCCGTTTCGTTTGGCCAACCACCCGCACTCCGGGCGGCACTGTGGTACTGACGCCGGCGGAACTGTCCCTGCTTCTGGAGGGACTGGACTGGCGTCACACCGTGTCGGCATCCAGGCCGGCCGTAGCAGGATGAATGGGAGAAAAGGTGAGGAAAACCGCGGGCTTGGCTGGCTTGGGGCCGTGATCCGAGGTACAATCGGCCATGCGCTTCGACCTCGACAACCTGCCCGCTGATCCGGCCCTGCTGCAGCAGATGGTGCGCGATTTGGCCGAGGTTGTGGAGCGCCAGAAAGCCGATCTGGCGGAGTTGGAGGCTCTGCGTCAGCAGCTCCGACAGATGCAGCGCACCGTCTTCGGGCGCCGCTCCGAACGGCTCGATCCCGATCAGCTCGATCTCGGGTTGGAGGAGCTGGAGGCGGACATCGCCCGGGTCGAGGCCAAACTCGCAGCCCCTGAACTGGAACCGTCAGCCCCTGCGGAACCACCCAGCCGTGGCCGCGACTTGCCCGATGATCTGCCGCATCACGATCTCACACTCGAGCCGCCTGGGCTGGAGTCCGGCGCCGGGGTTTGCCCCTGCTGCGGCGGGGCTTTGCATGAGGCTGGCGAGACGGTGGCCCGGATGATCGACTACGTGCCGGCCCAGGTGCGGGTGCTGCGCATCCGCCGGCCCAAATACGCCTGCCGCGGCTGCGGCACGCTGCATCAGGCGCCGGCCCCGGAGAAGCCGATCGCCAAGGGCATGGCAACGCCGGCGATGCTGGCGCACGTCATCACCAGCCGCTACTGCGATCATCTGCCCTTCTACCGCCAGGCGCAGATCCTGGCCCGCAACGGCTTTCCCGTCGACCGCTCGGTTCTGGCGGGCTGGGCGGGACAGGCGTGTTGGTGGCTGGAGGCGCTGCATGAGGAGTTGGCCAAGGCCCTGTTCGCCTCGGCCAAGCTGTTCGCCGACGACACGCCGATGCCGACGCTGGCGCCGGGAACCGGCCGGGTGAAGACCGGACGTCTGTGGGCCTATGCCCGCGATGATCGGCCCTGGCAGGGGCTGGACCCGCCGGCGGTGATTTACGCCTACACCAGCGATCGCAAAGGCGAACGCCCAGCCGCCCACCTGCGGGAGTTCTGCGGTGTGCTGCAGGTGGACGGTTATGCCGGGTTCGAACGGCTGGCTGCCGGCAACCGGGTCGTGCTGGCGGCGTGCTGGAGCCATGCGCGTCGACGTTTCTACGACTTGGCCGAAAACGGCTCGCCGATCGCCGCCGAGGCGCTGCGCCGCATCGCCCGGCTCTACGCGATCGAAGAGCGCATCCGCGGCCGCACGGCCGATGAGCGCCGGCAGCTTCGGCAAGCCGAGGCCGCTTCCCAGGTGGCGGAGCTGAAGGCGTGGCTGGAGCACGAACTTCCCCGCCTGCCGGGCCGCTCCAAGCTGGCCGAGGCGATCCGCTATGCGCTCGGCCGCTGGAAGGCGTTGTGCGTCTACCTGGATGACGGCCGGGTGGAGATGGATACCAACACGGTGGAGCGCTGCATCAGACCGGTAGCCCTCGGCCGGAAGAATAGCCTCTTCGCCGGCTCGGAGGGCGGCGGCCATCGCTGGGCGGTGATCGCCTCGCTGGTTGAGACCTGCAAGCTCAACGCTGTCGAGCCGTTCGCCTACCTGCGCGACATCCTGGAGCGCATGGTGAACGGCTACCCCGCCGCACGCCTTGCCGATCTGCTCCCCTGGAACTGGAAGCCCGCCGTCAACGCCTGATCCGGTGCGATCACGCTCCGCTTACGAGCCAGGCTGGACAGGAGCCGGTACTACCATGGCTGACTCGGGTGGACGGCAGCCGAGCGCACTGTGCGGATGCACGATGTTATAGGCGACGCGCCAGCGCTCGATGAGCACCTGCGCCTCGTGCAACGTATAAAAGATCTCACGGGCGAGCAGCTCGTCGCGCAGCTTGCCAGTGTAACTATCGTTGTAGCCACTCTCCTACGGGCTGTCCGGTTCGATGAACACAGCGTTTTCACCCCGAGCTCCTCCAGCCACTCGCGGGTGAACTCATCGATAATCGTCAGCATGTGAAGAGCTCCGGCCGTCGTGCGTGCGGTAAGGAAGTCATAGGCCCAGACTTGGTTCGGCCAACTCGGTTGCGGACGCACGCACAAGCCGTCGTTCAACCATAAGCGGCCACGCTTGGGCTGCTTCTTGGGCATCTTCAGCCCGTCACGGCGCCAAAACAGATCCACTCTACCCGCTTGTGCTTCACCCGCCAGCCCTGTTGACGCAGCAAGGCGGTGATGTGCCGGTAGCCGTAGCGGCCATATTGACCGGCCAGCCGCACGATCGCGCCCGTGAGCTTCTACTCAGCGGCAGGCACCACAGGTATGTGGCGTTGGGTCGAGCGCACTTGGCCGAGCACTCGGCAGGCCCGACGCTCCGAGGCTCCAAGGTACGTACGCTGGAACTGCGCGGCACAGACGGGGTGCCGCTCGGGGATCAGAGGTTTCCCAGCACTGCGTCCTTGCAGGATCAGCTTGTCGAGCATGACGTCGGCGACCGCTCTACGCAGGCGCTGGTTCTCGCGTTCCAGTTCCTTGAGCCGCTTTGCCTGATCCAGTTTCGAGTCGCCGAACTCAGCGCGCCAGCGGTAGTAGAACTGCTCCGAAATCGCGTGCTCGCGGCAGTTCTCGGGGACTGTGCGCCCCTGCGCCACCTCAATGGCGCACAACATGCTGATAATCTGCTGGTAGGAAGATGAGGCATTCCTTTCTAAACTTGATTTGCTCAGCCCTCAGATAGGAGGCGGAGCAGGTTCATGAGCAGATCAGTGGGAACAATCCCCTGTTACAGGTGTTACACGCTCAGACCGACACTGGGGGCTTTCGATGACCTGTTGGAACTGCACTCTCCGAATAGGAATGGCTATCTGACCGCCTTGGGGCTGCGCATCTGGCGCGTTGCCTTCGTTCGCGCCGTCATAGCTATGACGGAGATGCATTATGTCCCAACTCAGGACGAATCTGCCTAATCTCAACCCGGAACTGTTGCAGCTGTTGGTTTTCCTCGAGGCCTTCACATCCATCGCGGCCTCGGTTCTGAAATGCCAGCAAAGCCAAATCCTCGGTGCCTGTGTGCCGGCCGCTGTCAGCGTCAGCGAATTTCTTATCATGCACGGGATTGCCGCTGTGCCGCTGCCGGTGAACGCCTATGTCAAGGCTTGGGTTCTGGGCCCCGGCGGTTGGGAGATGCGCGGAAAAGCCGCAGTGTACGGCAAGGGCGGCGATCCGTCGTCAGGCTTCCAGGGCCATGTGATCGTGTCAATCGGCCAGATTGTATTCGATCCCACACTGGGCCAACTGCAACCGCGCGGAGCTCAAATTCCAAGCCAGATCGTACTTCAGAAGCACGGCTGTCCGCCCCTCATCGCCAGCTATGAGAACTTTCTGCCATCTTGGAGCGTGGAGTACAAAAGATGGAATGGCCCCTCCGCCAAGGCCGTCCGCGCCCTCCGCAATGTGTCGAAGCGGGATGATGATGCGGTGGTTGCGGCACTCGAGAGGGAATGGCAGGCGCGGCACCCCAACCTCCCGTAGCAAAAGTCAGGATTGGTCGGATTGGCAATGCTCAACGGCTGATATGTCCCATAGAGCAACAATCCAAGCCGCCAAACTTGCCGGAACTCAGGTGAATCCCGTCAGTTCCTACGTTCGGCGGTAACTGCCATCAGGCCAAATTCATGGTCGTCAATAGGAGGGGATGGAGCATGCGGCTCCATCCCCTTCACCGCACATAAGCTATCACCACTAGTTCGCTGCCGTACAAGGCAGCCGGTTCCGTTCGTTGGGTTCCAGTGCCACGACGATGGTGAAACGCTTCGCTACGCTGCGGAGGGGCCTCCGCCAGGTCGCTGGCGTAGCCCTCGAGCATATCGGCCTTAGCGATGACCTGACGGTCCCCTCCGCCGGAGTCCGTCTGAGACCTTACGACCCCAGCACAGGCACGGGGGGACCCGGTCCGTTTCCTCGAGACGCTCGGCGAGCGCCTCCACCACCCGGCGTGTGATGGGTGGTAGAAGCCGGTCCAAAGAAATGCACGGATGGTGACCTGCAGCAACGTCGCGCACCAGTACGGTGGCGAGGAAGTATCCTCTGTTTCGTCGGCGCCTGCGATCGAATGTGGACATCTTCCGCCACACCGGATCGTCACGTGCCTTCGGGAAGACCAGACTCCCAAAGCGCTTCAATACCAATGCGCTCGAACACTTGGCTGGCAGCTCATATGAGTTGCGCATTCGCCCGTGCTGCACGAGCAGCCTCGTGTGCGGTTTCTGGTCTTTCCATCGCAGGTGGGGTCTCACCATGGTCCCGGCGCCAAGCCGCCCAACTTGCCAACCGAACCCAGTGCATCGACAACGCGGCGTCGTCGCGCTGTAGCGCCGGAATGTCCCGTAGCACCGCCTGGATGAGGATCCGCAGTGCAGCCGTCCGGGACGGGATACGGCTTGGTGGCACGTCATCATCACCCAGCTCCCGGTAGGTGATCATGACGGCAAATGTGATGGCGTCGAGCAGCGCGAGTTCACGCTCGTCGAGATAAGCGGAAACCTATCGTAGTCCTCTGCTCCGCGCCTTCTCCCTCCATTTCCTCTGCCAGTCTGCATGCGGCATCGCCCAGCTCCTCTACAAGTAGAGGGATCGGACTTGGGGTTGGGCGGTCAGCTCGCAAACGAATCGGACAGAGCGGGCGAGCTATTCGAGGAACTGCCGGCTTGCGGGCCAGGTCGGGTCGATATGGGTTCATTTCCGACGGCCGGTTCCTCGTTGCGGAAAAACATATTCCTGGAACCTGAGGGACGCGCTCCTTTCATCGATCCCATTTCGGCGGCGTCTGCAACCAACCGCACGAGCGCCATCATGAAGATCGGTTACGCCTTCTGTTCCAACGACGCCTACGACGAGAATGAGGCCTTCCTCACCAAAGCCGGCTGCGATCGCTGCCTGCATGACCGCATGGGGCATGGCCGTCAGACGCTGCGGAACATCCGCATGCTTTTGCGCGCCGACGACACCCTGGTCATCCGAGCGGCCCGGCAGGCCGCCGACACCATTCAGGACCTGGAGTTGTTGGTCCACGATGTCGTGACCGCGAAGGCGGAGCTGTCGATCCTCGTCGGCAACCACACGACCCAGAGCATCGTTCAATCCTTGGAACTGGTGCGTGCGTTCTCCTCGAGATGCCCACCGACTGACGCCGCTGAGGCGAGTGACCCTTCCCCGGCCCCCCAGGCCGGCCGCGTGCCGGATCGGCGCCGCGGCAGACGGGAACCGAACCGGCCGATGAACGAGGACGATGTGCTGCTCCGCCTAGCCGGCGGCGAATCCGTGAGCTCCATTGCCCAAGATTTCGATGTGACCTGGCACAGGATCAACATGATCCGTAAGCGTCATCAGACCGGCTGACACCAGGGGCAACACGTCGGATTCGTCAGGCATCAGGCCGGACATCGCCGCCGCTTGTGCCCGCATTCAATCCCCATAACTCCGCCGCACAACGAGGAGGGTCCGAGCGCACCGGCTTGGACCCTTGAACCGGCACGGCGCGGGGCTATAGGCGGCTCGGCGCCGGCCATGCACGCGAGACCGCAGAGCAACAGCTCGTCCCACGCGGGATCGGGCCCGTTGTGCATCCAGCGGTCTCCGGCACCCAGGAGCCCTTCCATGACCGCATTGCCGACCAGTTCCTTCCCTCCTCCCTCCAGCCTGCCGGTCACTTCCCGAAATCCCCTCGAGGGCAGAGTGCTGCCCCCCTCCGGCTGGTGGTCGCTCATCCAGGGGCAGAACAGAAAGTCCATGCGCCAAGTTCATTATCAGCTCAACCAACTCGCCAGCGTCCTCTCCGCCAGGGGGAAGGGAAGCGACGTCTACATGTCCCAGGGCATCTTCGGGAAGAGGTCGCGGCGCACGGTCGATCTGACCCACATCACACATGCCTACGTCGATCTCGACGTCTACAACACCGAGGTCATGAGCGACGGGAAGGGCATCGACATCGTCGCTCGTATGGTCCTGCTTGATTGCGACGATTTCGGTATCCCGAAGCCGTCCTGCATCATCCACTCCGGCCGGGGTTTGTATCTGAAGTGGTTCTGGCGGCAGCCGGTTCCCAGCTCCGAGGCCGGCCGAGCGATCGCCATCAACAAAGCGCTGGTCCAGTCCTTTCGGGACTTCGGCGCCGACCGCGCCGCGGTCGACATGAGCCGCATCCTGCGGGTGGTCGGCTCCGTCAATAGCCGGTCCGGCAACAGGGTGGAAGTCCTGTGGACCAATGATGTGGGCGGCGATGTCCTGCGCTACGACTTCAACACCTTTGCCGATGAGATTCTTCGCCCTCCGCTCGCCCGCGCGGGAGGGGTCCCGCCGACGCAGCCGGCCAGGGCCGGGCGGAAAGACGCGCCCTGGGAGACCGTTGAGCAACAGCAGCGGCTCGGCCGTAAGCTCTTCGACCGCGTGGATTGGCATTTGGGTGTTCTCGCGGACCTGCGCCGTCTTGCGGAGCTTCGCCACGACTCCGGCATCGTCCAGGTCGCCGGAGCCGGCCGTCAAGCCGGGCTGGACCTCTTCGGACACCTTGGCGCCTGCCAACTCGCCATGGTCATCCCCGCCCCTCAGCTGCCGGCGGAGATCGAAGCGTGGGGACGCCAAATTCTGCCTGATTGGTACATCGACGGCGAGTTCAGCCGGCACTGCTCGACGCTGCTGGATCGCGCGCGCCAGGCAGCCGCCGGCGAGCGGGTACAGCACGGCGGCAAGAACGTCAGCCCGAACTGGACCTACAACAAGGACACGCTGATCGACCTCCTCGAGATCACTCCCGCGGAGATGAGGCAGATGACGCGCTTGATCGACGGCGACGAGAAGCGCCGCCGCGACCGCGAAGCGTGGCGAGCCAGCCACACCGGCCAGGACCGGACCGCCTATCTGGCCGACAACAGTGTGAGCCGCGATAAGCCCTGGAAAGCCGAAGGCATTTCCCGTGCGACCTGGTACCGGAGGCAGCAAGCGGCGGCCGGCACCGGATGAGACAGGTCCTCCCTACATCTACGCAACGGGGACGGAGAGGGCCCAAAGGCCAACGGGACCTAAGGCAAACCCCGCCCCCACAACCACCTCATCCGCCGCCCTTCCCTGACGCCTCACCGCCACTCCGCGGCTGCCCTGGTGGATAACGAGAACGCGAGAACGCCCGGCGCCGCTCCCCGGCGCATGGAGCGCCGCCGGGGCACCCCATCGACCGCCGTGTGCACCCTGCTATGGACGTCCCAGCGCGACGACCGCTCCGCTCTAAGCGGACACCTCACGCTTCAGTGGACGGACGGCGGCGATGCTGAGGACGCGGCCAATCCGTCCGGTGTGTGCGGCCTCGCCGACGGCATCTCGAGGCTGGGCGTGCCGCTCGGCGGCGACGTCGACCTTCCGCTCTGACGAGACGCGTTAGCGCCATGTCTTGAAATAGACCGCCAATGCCAATCCCATGAGGGCCACGGCGACCGCCGGCAGCAGGAGCCCTTCCGACCGAAGCGCCAACCAGGCGACACCGAGCGAGGCAAGGGCCAGCGCGCACGCGAACTGCGCGCGCAGCAGCCATCGGCGGGGGATTCGGTCGGGCGGAGTCATGGTCTAGACTCTACGCGAGGCTGGTGGGGAGATCGAGATGGGCGATCGGGTAGAGAGGCGGCAGACGAGGAGGAGCAGGATGCGGAAACGCATCTTCATGCCTTCCCGCGCGGTGGGACCACAGGGCTGGTACAACGTCTCTCGCCGGTGGTACCCGACCCTCTCCCTGTGGCGGAACCGCAGATGGAGCCATTATGGGGCGCGGTTCAGTCAGGCGCCTCCGGGCATGCTGCTGAAGGGGCCGAGATGGACCCGCGGCTGGGGCATTGCGTGCAGCCGGCAGGCGCTGCGTACGAGCGAGCGGTTTCTCGGGCGCCTCCGCGCCGGACGGCATCAGACGTCGCCGGTTGTCGCGGTGGAACTGCTGATCGAATCCACGCGCTATGCCACTCTGACGTTCCACGAGCGGACCGCCGCGGTTCGAGACGTTGTGCAGCGCTATGGGCCGGGAAGGTCGAGGTGATCAGGCCGGTCTGGCGCTTCAGGTGTCGGAACTCCTGCGCGCCGTCCTGTCCGGTCCGAACGGGGCCATTCATGCGCCGCAACGCCACCTGGAGGAGCCTGACGGGTGCAACGCATGAGGTGGCTGCGGCCAGCAAGGCTGGGCGCTCGACCTTGGGAGCATGCGGTCGATCGTACCTGAAGCGGCGCGCCGGGCCGCCGCATCCCTCGAGGACTCAAGACCGGCGGTGGAGGTGGCCGCCTTCGTACCGGACAAATCGCAGCTCATCGTGGTGAAAGAGGCAAAAGGGGGAACCATGACGAACGAAGACAGCGCGTTTTGGGAGACCGACGCCGTCACAGGCGTGACATGCCTCAGCACCGGATCCTGGACGGCTCTCGTGGCACGCAAGAGCGATGGATGGCACTACCTCGTCCACAGCGGCGAACGTGCCGGTGGGTTCATCGGGGCGTCGATCCAGAGCCAGCGGGGCTTCCTGAAGCGTGCAGAGGCGCAGCAGGCGGCCGAAGCCGTCATGGTGGAACAGGGCGCACTGTCCGCGCATGCGGCGGCGGAGCTCATCCGGCAGCGGCTGCCTCGGCGCGGGGGCAGAGAATGAGCGATCTGCTCCTGGACTGGTCCCCCCTCAAAAGCTCCGGCAGGCGGGGCGCCCTCACATCCTGGAGGCCGCCGGATGCCGCGGGTGAAAGCTGGCTTCTGATGGTCTGGCCCTCCCTCCAACCGGGAATCGGATGGGGGTGGCGGACAAACCTCGATGCGCCCCTCCAGTCTCGGATCGGGCGGGCGGAGAGCCAAATGGAGGCGCAGCGGTCGGCTGAAAATGCGCTGATGGAGATGCTGACGGCGCACCAGCGGGCGGAACTTCTACGCGAAAGGGATGGACGATGGGCAAAGCTGTGCAGATCCGGTTGATGGGGGACGATCCTGAGGAGGTCAGGCGCGTGACGGCGAAGCTGGCGCAGCTGCCGGGCATCGCCTTCACCGGCACCGCGCCGAACCGGCGCGGTCCGGGCCTGCGGGCCTACGGTACGGTCGCGGTACTCTCGAGCACGATCCCGTCCTATACCCTGGATGATCTCCTCGCCGGCGTCACCGACGACAACCGCCACGGGGAATTTCCGGCCATCGACAAGGGCCGGTGATCCCCCGGTGACGGGACAGGATGTGCCGGATCGGCGCGCTCGGTGATTGCCGGCTTGTTGCCCTGAATGGGGTGACCGCCGGCATCGCCTTACACCAACGGCCGTCGCCTGGGACGGAGAGGGACCATAGGGGACGGGCGTCAATCCCGAAACCTGTCCCCAACCGACCGGCTGCACGGCATCAGCGATCCCGCCAGGCCGGCAGCCTCACCGGGTGCGATGCTCACCCGGCGGTGCATCTCCCACCGCGATGAGGGCGAGCCTCCGGATGATGTCCGCCCGATCACCCTGTGACAACCCGGCGAAGTGGTCACTCAGATGTGCCAGGCACAGCGCCTCACGCGCTTCGGCCGGAGTCGGCAGGCGCTCGATCACCTCGCTGGAGTCGTAGAGTCCATCGGGCGTGTAGCGGTGGGTCATCACGACGCAACGCGCGGAGGACATGGCGACCGTTCGTGTCGGGCGTCGACCGTCGAGGTGGATGAGGATGTGACGGTTGGGCTGCATGGATCGGCTCTCGCTTCTGACGGTGAGGCTCAGTCAGCGCTGCTCAGGCATTCGGAAGGCCAGGATGCATGCGGCAGAACCCGATGGATGCGCCGGACACGCACGACCGTGCCGGACGATAGCCCGACCGTCTCTGCGATCACCCGGATCGGCGTGCCGGTCGCCGTCAGGGCGAGGATCTCGGCAACGCGTTCGGGCGTCGCGCGGTGGTAAGGGCGGCTGTCCCGGCGCAACGACGGCCTATCGGCGTCTGGCAGGGACTCGAGGAGAGCGGCGGCCCGCAGGATGCTGATGCCGTCGAGGTCGTCCTGTAGCAGGGTGACACGGGCGCCGGCCTCAACGGCGCGGCGCAACGAGGCCAGGATCATGCTGCTGGTGGCGCCGAGATGCTCGAGACCCGGAACGAGAAGTTCGTCACCATCGGCGAGGAGCGTCAGCAGGGTGTCGCGACCGGCCCATTCAGCACTGCTGTCCCTCAGGACGCGAGCGCCGGCGATCACAGCGGCGTGCCGGTCGAGCAGATCGGCCGTCGGGGAAACGAGCGTGGAGTGGATGTAGACAACGCGCATGGAGGACCTCCTGTCATGACGACGGCGGCCGATCCGTGGATCGGCGCGGTCAAGAGCAGGGTCTGACGCTCATATGGGATCGTGCCGGCGGGGCGGTTCCCGAAAAATGCGCATTCACTTCCTGATCCACTTGCACCGCCTCGGGACGCACCGCCGCCGCTCGGCGGGGTGGCGATCCATGGGGGCGATCCGGCAGAACAGCGGCACCGGCCGGTCATTCCGCCCGTCTTGCCCCGCCACCGGCATCCTGCCGGCCGGCAGATCATGGGGCAGGAGATTTCCATGCTTCATCCCGACCTGTTGGATTCCGCCATCGTCGATCCCACCAGGCCCATCCCTGTCCGCCATCGGCCGGGCTCCCTCGCCGACGACGCCCTGACGGTGCTGCGCCATCCGCTCATCCTCGGCGCCTGGCTCCATGCCGACCGCCTCGCCGAACTGCTGGCCGCCTCCTCCGGCTCGCACCGTGCCGGCAAGGCGACGGCGCAGATCGCTAACGAGCTGCGCTCCAAGCTGCTGACCCAGGCCCGGAAGCGGCCCTATCCCGACATCGAGGTGCAGCCCGGATCCCTCATCCGTGCCATCGCGCTACCGCGGGCCGGAGCGCCGGCAACGGTCGCCGGCCTCCCCCGCCCGCTCTCGCGGCACGAGCACCTCCAGGGGCTGCTGGCCAGCGTTCACCTCCTGCTCGGCGACGCCGTCTATCTGCCGCCCGGTGACCGTGGCCGGCACCCCGCCCTGCGAAGCCGGCTGACGCTGACCCTGCCGGCGCTCGGTCAGGCCGCCGCCGAACGGAGCCTCGCCCAGGTCGACGTCGTCGTGCTGCGCGGCGGCCGGCTCCACCGGCTCTACGAGATCGAGACCGATGCCGGCAAGGCGACCAAGGCTCTGGTCCGCCTCAACGACGTTCTGGCCGCCGCCGGGGCACCGGATGGGGGATTCGTCGTCGCCGTACCCGACGCGCAGCTCGACCGCCTGCGCCTCGAGCTCGAGCGCCCAACCCTACAGGCGCTGCAGGGCATCTGCCGCTCGCTGCCGTTCTCGCGCGTTGAGCACCCCTACGACCCCTGACGACCTCGGCCGGAACCGGGAACAGCGTGACAACCTGCCCTGGCGCCTTCCGTCGCGGAGGACGCCAGGGCAGGACAATTCGATATGGCCCGGGAGACGGCGCCGTACCATACCGGATCGAGATCATACCGGACCATACCGGCCTGTACCGTTCCAGGCCGTACCGTACCGGTTCCTCCGTCGTGTGGATCGCCCTTCCGCCGCCCCTATCTCCGATACCACCAACACGGGAGGTGATTACATGTCTGCCACAAAAGCCACGCGTGCGGCGGTGCAAGCCGCCTATGATGCGCTCCGAGCCGAAGGGGTCGAGCCCACGGCCGAGCAGGTTCTTCAAAGGACCGGCGGATCGAAGACGACGGTCTGCCGGCATCTGCACGAGATCGCCGCCGCCTCGTCGCCATTCGCAACGCCCTCCGTGCCTTCGTCCGCGCCGCCTTCGGAAGATGCGCCGGTCGAACTGCCGCTCGAATGGCGGGAAGCTTCGGACGGGTTGACCCGGACCTTCGCCCACATCCTGACCAGGACGATCGCCGCTGAGCGGGAACGGGCCATGCAGCTTCTCGAGGCGGAAGCGTCGGCTCGAGGCGCCGCCGTCGCCGCCGTGCGAGCCGAAGCCGAGACGCTGCGGCAGGGCTGGGAGGTGAGCCGGAAGCAGGCCGAAGCGGACTTCACCATCGCTGCCAGCGAGGTCGAAGCGCTGCAGGAGATCGTCGCCACCCTGCTGGTAGCCGTCGATCTCGAGACGTCCGACGATCTCGACGACCTGCGCGCCATTGCCGACCGCGCCATCGACCGCATTCGCGAGCTGACGGCGGCGGCGGCGCGCGTTCCCGCGTTGGAGGCCGACCTCGAGCAGCGGATGGCCGAGACTCGGGCGGTTGAGGGCCGCGTCGAGGAACTGCGGGAGGCAGCCGGCCGGGCCGAGCGCAAATGCGAGGAATTGACCAGGATCGCCGCCCGCGTTCCTGCGTTGGAGGCCGCCGCCCAAGCCTCCGAGTCCCGCATCGCCGAGCTGTCTGCCGCCGCCGCTGCCGGCGCCGAGGCCATCGGGCGGGCCAAGGCGCTGGAGCAGGTCGTCGACCGCCTGACTGTGGCGCCCCACGCCGCCGTGCCGAAGGCGTCGGCGCCCTCTCGGAATGGCGCTCGTTCGCCGAAACACACCGCCGGTAAGGTGACGGGCACCGGCCACACGGCGAAAGACGTCGATACCCCGCCGGCGAGTGAAGAGTCGACATCCGCTGATCAGCCGTTGCCCTTCGCTGATCTGGTGCTGGCCGCACCGCCCCCGATTGACGGGGAATCGCCCAGGCCGCCGACGTCGCCGGTCTCCCCCACCTGACACGCTGAACGGCGGCGACCGTCGTCGCCGTTCTTTCTCTCCTCCCAACCGCCGCTCACCCCGTTGCGCCGCCGCCGTCCGCTGCCATCTCCCGATCGTCTTGGCCCCCTCGGGGCCGACGGCCAGCCATGCGCGGTTTTCGCTCCCAAGGGAGCTTCAACCACGCAAGCCGGCCAGGGGCTCCGCGCCCCGTGGACCCCGCCAGGGAGGGCCAGCCCTCCCATGGACCCACCCGACGGAGAGGCCCACCTCCCCGGACGCTCGAGGAAGGTCAGATGCCGAAGACGACACGACGTCCGCCCGCCATCGGAACCGGCAGCGAAACCCGCGTCCGGACCCGCCAGCTTACCTATCGACTGACGCCGGACGAATACGCGGCGGTTGCCCGCAGCGGCGAAGCCCGCGGCTGGTCGCCGGCGCAGTATGCCCGTGCCGTCGTCCTGGCCGACGCCGGTCAGACGATCCCCGCGATTGCCCGGCGCCGCCCCGACGCGCCGCCCGAACTCCAATCGGCGCTGCCTGTCCTCGCTGCTCTCCTCGGCGACATCCGGCACATCCGCACACTGCTGAACCAGTTGGCGGCAAGGGCCAATGCCGGCGCGGTCGCCCCCGCCTGCGCCGGCTACGCCAAGGCCGAGACCGTCATCCAGGGGTTGTCCGAGCGGATCGTCGCCGCCATCCTCGGGGAGGAAGGCGCATCATGATCGTCAAGACGTCCCAGCGCAGCGGTTCCGGCTGGCTCGCCGCCCACCTTACCCGGACGGACACCAACGAGGCGGTGCGTATCGTCGGCGGACGCAGCGTCATCGCGCTGGACGTCCGTTGCGCCCTGCGCCAGTTCGACGCGCAGTGGCGTGTATCGCCCACCCGTGCCCGCGATTTCCTCATTCATGCAGTCCTTTCGCCGCACCACCCCCTGTCGGATGGGGAGTGGGCCGAAGCCTGGGACCTGTACGAATCGCAACATGTCCTCATCGGCCAGCCTTACATCGAGGTCGAGCATGCCAAACCCGGTGAGACGGGACGCCCAAGTCATCGGCACCGCGTCTACCTGAGGATCAGACAGGATGGACGAGCCATCCCGCTCAATCATTCCTACTGCGTCAATGAGGTCGTCGCCCGTCTCTGCGAGTTGCGCTTCGGCCATCCTCTGACCAAAGGCGCCCATAATCGGGCGGTCGTCGCCCATCTCGAGCAGAATGGCTACAGCGAAGAGGCCGATCAGCTACGGGGATTGACCACGAGGCGGCGTCCGCGCGCTGCACGCTCGGAGAGCGAAGCGCAGCAGGAAAGCCGCTCCGGCTGCAGCAAGGCTGCCGCCGCAGAGATCGTCGTCGCGGCATGGCGCTCCGCTGACGGTCCGCACGCGCGCCGTGCCGCCTTGGCCGAGGCCGGCTTCGATCTCGCCCGCGGCGACCGGCGCGACACGGTGCTCGCCGTCGACACCGACGGCGAGTCATGGGCGCTTCATCGCCTGCTGGGGACCGGCGAGCGGGGTGCCTGGACGGCGGCGCGGGTGCGCCGGGACCTCGAGGGCGTCATCGATGCGCTTCCGAGTGTCGAGGAGCTTCGCAGCAGCCGGCATGGAGGAACCGATCAGCAGGGTAAGGGGCTGCGCTCGAACAAAGCCGACCCGTTCGTTGGCGCACCGACAGTCCCGCCGGCCGAACTCGAAACGTCCGCCGCGCCAGCGCCGACACTGGAGGATCAGGCCGAGGCGTACTGGGCAAGCGAATTCGACGACGCGATCCCCGTGATATCGGCACCGGCACCGCCGATGCCCGTCATCTGCCGGCTGGGGGCCAACGCGTCGATTCCAGAGGCAAGCTCCGCCTTCGGCTTCCACGGCATCGCGGACGCCGAGGAGGGAGAGGTGGACGGTCCGTTGATGGAGCCGGCCCGGCCCGTTACAACTTCCTCTCCATTGCCGACGGCGGCGGAAACGGCCGCCGTTCGGCCTGCCGCGCCGGATGTGCGGTCCGGAACCACCTCGAGCGCCGACGTTCCATCGGGCATCGATCATGTCAAGGCGGCGCCCCTACGGCGCAGGACGGCAGCGAAGGCCCAGGAGGAAACAGCCAGAGCGGGGAACCTATCGCAGACACCTGCTCAACGATCTCCGATTGACGATCGGCGGAAGAATCCCGCTCCCGAGCGGGACGGTCCCCCCGTGGCTATCGACCGGAGCGGGAACCGCGCGGGCACCAAGCCGCCGATGCCGATCAACATGCCGGCCGCGGACCACATGGACCGCCTTGGGCTCTCGAGTCGTGACCGGCGCCGGCTATCCCCACCCACGGTACCTGACCGGCTGGAGCGCGAGGACTGCGGCGCCCGACAGCCTTGGGACCGACCGTCCGTCTCGCAGATGGAGGAGGCTCGCCGGCGCGCTGAACACAACTCCAAGCTGACCATCCGGCTGATCAACGACCTGACGGCTCGGACGCCGAGTCACACGGCGTCGACGGCGGCGCCGCTCGCGCACATCCCGTCCCCCGCTCCCGACGACAGCATCGTGACCCTCCTCAGGTCCTACGCGGGCGTCCTGATGGACTGGTGGAGGTCTCGCCGGCTCCCGGGGCATGACACTGATGCCCATCGGCGTCGCCTGGACCGAGCATGGCGGGCTCTTCTCGTCGCCACCCGGAGGTGGCTGTCTGAAAGAGGCGCTAGCAGGGGTTCGGAAACGGTCCAAGCCTTCCTGACCCGCGAAGTCGGACGGAACCACTCGGACGCAAGCCAAGCCCATGAGGGTTGGCTTGATCGCGTCTATCAGCCAGCCGCAGCCGGTGCCCACGTCATAGACCGTACATCGGGAGGCGCCACCTCCGTCAGACACATCGATGGCCTGAGATTCCGAACGGCATCGCAACGCCAACGAACTGACGGATAGCGGCTTCTCCGGTCGGATTTTCGTAGAACAGCAGCACGCCCGGAACGGTTAGGGACGCTCTGCGCCGCCATGCTGCGCTCTGCGAGCCTCCTCGACCATTCCCGAGCGTTGCACACCACCTGGATGCTATCCGGTCGGGCACAATTGACCACTGACTGTATCTGTGGGGAGGCGGTAGTCAAGCGAAGCGATCACCTCTGTCAGCTTCGCCAGCCTCGCGCCGTTACAGTAGTGGTTCTTGGTCTACCCTTGCAGCGCGTACAGGTATCATCGTGCTTTGTCCTCCGCGCAGCGCAATGGCAGGTGCCTGCCTCACCGAGTACCTCCGTTTGAATCGATTCCCGCAGAAGCCGTCATCAATTATTGGCTGAAACATGGCACTGAAGAGCGAATAAAGCTCTACATCCCGCATTCACGACAACCATCTGCGAATCATATTGCGGATCAGAGGCCTGCTAGAAAGACTGTCGTCGGATTCTTGAATTACAGGTTGTTTTTGACTGAAGTTCACGCTATGATTGGAGTATCAAAAGCGCACAACCGCTCCGGCGGCGCCAGACATACAACTTACCAACGCATATTTGGATATTACGCTTGGGCTCTCCGGCTTACCGAGTTTAGGATATTGATAGGAAATGAGCGGATTTGGTTGGACGCATCTATCGCGTGACGCGCTTCGCCGTGCCGAGGCGCAACTCTCCGGCGAGGCCGCGGGCGTGCGGGACGAGATCGGCTTCCTACTGATCCACCAACGCTACGCGGACCGGCTTTTCCCCGGCACGTCAATCCTGCACACCCGACTCCGCTACGTCCTCTTCATACCCTGGATCTACGACGACCTGCGCCGTCACCCGGCCGGCAAGCGGGCCGCGCCCGACGTTCGGGACGCGGAACTGGACCTTACACGCCGACTCCTCAAGGCCGGCGGAGGCGTCATTGGTCGTCTGAACTATCCAAAGACCACCAGCCAGCCGCCGTCTGTCGTATATTGGACGGCGCTCGGTACCTGGGGGCTGCTGCGGCCGCGCGCCGATGGGCGCATGCCTTCACGCGCCCAGGTGCTGGCGATGCTGCGCTCCGCCGGCCGAGTGGCGGAAGACGATGACGGCGTCCCGCTCGCCGCCCCGGGCCTGCCTTTCGTGACGCTGCCGTCTCGCCCGCCGGGGTGGGACAGCGGCGGGGATTTGGACTTCGTGCTCACGCCACAGGAGGCCGACTTCCTGCGCCGGCACCTCACGGCCGTGCCGTCGACGTCGACCCTACAACCGTCGCTGCTGGCGCGGCTGGCGGCGAGCCCGCCACCCCAGGCGGAGCATTGCTGGGACAAAGCCGTTCTGAACGCTGCTGCCGACGACCGACGGGTGCTGGAGCGCGCCGGCCAAGCGGCCGTACTGGCGGCGATTGGCCGAGGCGTCTATGCGGCCCTCGTCGAAACGCTTTGCGAGGAGCAGGACCGGCGGGGCATGCCGCGCACCCACCGCGACCGCCTGCCCGAGGTAGTCGCCTCTTACGCCCGGCGCGCCGAACGGCTCGACCTGGGAGCGCTCGCCGGCGACATCGGTCCGCTTCCCGCGCTAGTGACCGACGTGCTGCAGCAGACCCAGGCGTGGATCGCCAAAGGCGCGGGCGATCCCGCTCCGCTGCGCGACGCATATGCCGCGGCCGAACGAAGCCGCAAGGGCCTGCGGGCACGCCTGACCAACGACCTGAGCGGCCGGGAACGGCGCTACGAATGGAACAGCGAGTCCCACACCCTGGCCGAACCGCTGCATTTCCGCTGGGATCGGGTGCACAAGCTGCTATCCGACCTGCACGGTGTCGCATGACGGAAACCAAGCCCTGGGCCTCGCAGGCCTATCTCGACGCCTTACGCCCGGACCCCGGCTGGGTGGTTCGGACGGCCATCCTGGCCAGCTATTCAGCGGATCTCGGGTCGATCGGCGCCGCGCTGCTCGCGCTTGCCGGACGCGACGACGACCGTGGTTCGGGAAGCCGCACTGACTTAGCCGAGGCGGTCGAACAGCTGCGCGACAAGGTGCGGATCGTCATCCAGCGCGGCCGGCTCGCGCGGCTGAAGCGCCTGCCCACCGTCGCCGGCATCCTCGACCGCTTCCTTGCCGAAGTTCCATTCGATGAAACGGAACGAAGCTGGCATCCGAAGATCGCCCTGGTCCGCTTCGACGGACCGAACAGGGAAACCGCGTGGCGGCTGTGGATCGGCAGCCGCAACCTGACAGCGGCCGAGAACCTCGACGTGGGTCTGTTGCTCACCGGGGCTCGCGGTACGCGCAAAGGCCACGCGGTCGATGGAGTCGGGGCGCTCGCCCGACAACTGGCCGAACGGGCGTACTTGCCCTGCGTCCGGCCAGAGCGGTTTGCCCGGGAGGTGGCACAGGTACGGTGGACGGCACCGGAGGGGATCGGGGTCCGCCGTGTGTGGCTCTCGTCCGGAAACGGCGCCGCCCCCCAACCGGAGTGCCCTGCATGCGTCGAGGAGGTCGTGCTCGTCAGCCCGTTCTTGTCGCCGGACATTGTTCGCACGGTCGGGAGCTGGGGTGACGCCGGGACGCGACGCACCCTGCTGTCGACGCAAACCCAGCTGCGCGGGGTTGCCGGACAGCTCAGGGGATTCAGCGACCGGGTCCTGGCCTACGAAGGACCGCTGCCCGACGACGCCGAGCCGGTACCGGTCGCACCAGACGCCATCAGCGACGAGCAGCGGGTCGAGGCGGGCGCCGAGGTGCCGCCCCTAGGCCTGCACGCAAAGATCCTTGCAGCGCGCTCGGGCAAACGCGTCCGCCTCTGGGTCGGGAGCGCCAACGCGACCAAGCGGGCTTGGCACGGCAAGAACGCCGAGGTCATCGCCGAACTGGAGGCCACACCCGCCCTGCTCGAGGGAATCGAGCATGCGCTGAAGCTGGGCCGGCCGGTCACCACGGACGAACTTGCCCCGACGCCGGAGGAGGACGCCGACGCGATCCGCGAGCGGCTCGACTGCGCGCGCAATCAGGTGGCCGGACGGTGGTCGGGCCAGCTTCTCCGCGACGGAGACATGTTCCGTCTCGTCGCCGAGGGCGCTCCCCATCCCGTGGACGCGGAAGTGGCGATGGAAGCGGGCCTCGCCACAAGCGGGCTGCTAGGTTGGCCACGTGGCGAGGCGGTCCTCGGCCTCGGCAGCCACCCCCTCAGCCATCAAACCGAGCTGGTGCAGATCCGGCTGTCGTTGGAGGGCCAGGAGTGCGTGTGGCTGCAGCGCTGCACGGTGACGCCGCCGCTCGATGAGGGGCGCGACCGGGCGGCCCTGGCGCGCCACCTCGGCGCGCGCGCCTTTCTCGAATGGATCCGCGCGCTGCTTCAGGATACCCAGTGCGCCGACGAAACCGAGGAGCCGTGGGACCGCCAGGAGGGCAAGCAGGACACCGCCCCGGCGGCCGCCGTCCCGAACCAAACAATCACGCTCGAGGACATGCTGTCCAGCTGGGCGCGGGACCGGCACGCCTTCACGCGGGCCGACGAGCGCATGCGCGCCTACCTCGAGCTTATCATTGCGGAGACGGCGCCGCTCGACGCCGTGGACCGCGACCGGCTCACTTCACTGCGCACCCTTTGGGACACGCTGCGCGCCCAACTGCTGGACCGGCCATGAGCGCAAACCTGAAACCCTTCCAGCGCGCCACCGTGGACGCCGCCTGCCGCACGCTGCAGACGGCCGGAGGCGCCCGCCGCTTCCTGGTCGCCGATGAGGTGGGGCTGGGCAAGACCGTAGTAGCCCGCGAGATCGTCCGTCGGCTCGGCGAAGGACGGCGCGATCCCCTGGTGGTCTTCTACATCGCCAACGGGCAGCGCGTCGCCAGCCAGAACCGCGGGCGCCTCGTCGATTTCCTGCCGAAGGCGGAACGCGCCTGCGCGATCTCCAGGGCCGACCGCATTGGCCTGATCCCGATGACCGATCAGCCCGTCGCACCGGTCGTGTTGTACGCCCTTACGCCCGAGACGTCCTTCCCCGGCCAGCGCGCGGGACTGTCGGAAGGGCGCAAGGAGGAGCGCGCCTTCATCGCCGCCCTCCTCGGCCGCGCCTTCCCGGACCTGCACGATGGGCTGGGCGCCGACTTCCTCCAGGCACCGGCAAAAACCTTCTGGGAAAGCCTCGTCGAGCGGCAGCGCGAACGGCTCGATCGGACGCCCAAGGCGCTGGTCCGAGCCTTCCGCAGGGCCATGTGCCTGGAGTTCGCAGGGGACCCGTTGACGACCGTCCCGGCGGCTATCCGGGATCAGAGCCGGCGGAAGGTCATCGGCCGGATGCGACGCGCCCTGTCGCACGCAGCCCTGCTCTCCACGCCGCCCGACCTCGTGATCTTCGACGAGTTCCAGCGGTATCGCCATCTGATGTCGCCGGAGGGGCGGCAGGACCGGCTGGTGGACACGCTCTTCGCGGGCCCCGGGGAGGGCCGCGCGCCGGCCATCCTGCTGCTCTCCGCCACGCCCTACCGCCTGCTGGCCAGCCGCTGGGAGGAAAGCCGGGGCGTCGAGGCGCACCGCGAGCTGTTCGACCTCATTGACTTCCTCGGCGGAGCAGCCGGCCCCGGAATCCGCAGCCGCGCCGAAGAGGCGTTCGGCGCGTTCGGAACGCGCCTGCGGACCATCGCCTCCGCCCCCGAAGGGGCCGATCTCGATGCGACGGTTGCCGAGACACGACGGTACCGGCACATTTTGCAAACGCTGCTCGCCCCCCTGATGTCGCGCACCGAGCGTGAGGCCGGAGCGATCCAGGACGGCAGCCAGACGATCGAACTCCAGGCGGACCTCACGCCGGCCGACGTGCGGGTGTTCCGCCATCTCGCCACGTCCTTCAAGCACCGGCACAAGGCGGATGCGCTCGCCTACTGGCTGTCCATTCCCCTGCCGGCGCAGGCGCTTGGAAACCGCTACGAGGCTGCGCGCCAAGCCGTCTGGCCGAAGGACGGCAAGCTCGTCAAGCTGACGGAAGCCAATCGCAGGAGCATCGAGCCGCGGCAGTGGCCGCACCCGAAACTCCGCGCGCTCAAGACCGTGGCTCCGCCGGAAAGCCTCGCCTTGCCATGGGCGGCGCCGTCGCTGCCGTGGTGGCCGCTCGGCGGCCCCTGGCGGGACGCGCAGGCGCCGGAGAAGCTGCTGCTGTTCAGCCGCTTCCGAGCCACGCCGCAGAGCATCGCCGCCCTGACCAGCTTCGAGGTGGAGGCGGCCACACTCCGCCGGTCTGGGGCCGGCTACGACAAGGCATGGCGGCCCCGCAAGCTCCAGGCAGCGCCCGGACGCCTTCCGGTCCTGGCCCTGTTCCACCCGTCGCCGTTTCTCATCCGAGCGGCTGATCCGCTTCTGTGCGCCGGCCGCAAGACGATGCGAGGAGTGCGCAACGGTGTGCGCCGTCAGTTAGAGCGGGCGTTGTCCGAGCTTAAAGTCGAGGTCCGCGACAGGACAGCCAAGGAGCGGGAACGCCGGCATCCCGTATGGTCGCTGATGGCCGCCTTAGATCAGAGCTGCGAAGCGCGCGGCCTTAGCCTCGCCGCGTGGAAGGGAATCGCGGCAAAAGACGCGCGGCTCGCCGCACTGGTCAAGCGCTGGCACAAGGCCGACCCCATCGACTGGATCAGCCCGCGCGAGTTGGAAGACCTGATCGACGCCGCCATCTCCTACCCCGGCGTGGTGGTCGGCCGCGCTCTGCTGCGCCACTTTGACGGCGCCCTTGACGCGGCGCACTACGCCGGCCTTGTCCGCCTGAGCTGGAACGGGCTCCGCCCCTACCTCGACAACCCGGTCTTCTGGTCCAGGTTCAAAGGGACCTCTTCGGCCGAGTCACTGACCGGCGCAATTCTCGACGGTGGCCTGGAGGCGTTGCTGGACGAGCATTTCTGGATCCTGAAGCGCGCCTCCTCGCAAGGCGGCGCCGACATCGCGGGGCAGCTGTTGGCAGCGCTGACGGTGAAGTCGGGGTGGTTCTCGTTCCGTCCGGTCGGGGCCGGTGACGACCGCAAGATCCGCCTGCGCTGTCACGCCGCCGTTCCCTTCGGCGGTACGGAGGAGGCGCTGGAGGCGCTGGACAACGCCACGGCGGAACGGCCGGCACGTTCCGACGAGCTGCGCAACGCCTTCAACACGCCCTTCTGGCCTCACCTGCTGGCCACCACCTCGGTCGGCCAGGAGGGGCTCGATTTCCACACCTGGTGCGCGCGTGTCGCCCATTGGGACCTCTGCGCGAGCCCGCTCGATCTGGAACAGCGCGAGGGCCGGATCCAGCGGTTTGGGGGCCTGCTCGTGCGCCGACGCCTTGCGGCGGAGTTGGGCCGCCCGCTGCTGACGAAGCAGCGGGCGATGCACCGGTCGGTGTGGGACGACATCGCCGCGTCAGCTGACTGCTCGCATGCCGACCGCACGGGACTCAGCCCCTGGTGGCTGCTGCCAGAGGCAGGCGTAACCCGCTACGTCTTCGCACTGCCGCACGGCCGCGACGTGGCGCGGCTGCGGCGCCTGCACGAGCAACGCTTCATCTACCGCCTGGCACTCGGGCAGCCGAACCAGGAGGACCTGATCGAGGTGCTGACCAACACCACAGCGGACCGACGCGACATCCTAAAATCGCTGGCCTTAAACCTGTCGGCACTCGCCCGCGACGGGGAGGGTGGGGAAGCTGCGGCGGACATGAACGAAATTCTGGAAGCCGACGCATGACTGTGTTTCGGCGCGTGCCATCCTTCCCGAATGACGTCGATGCACCAGATGCCAGTGGTGGTTTGTGGCACGTCTGGGAATCTGAAATCACCGCCTCCGGCTTCATAGACCGGCAGTACAATAGGCGCATGCCACTGCAGGATGAGCTTAATTATCCGTCCGTCCAGGCTTCAGCGCTGGGCGGCGCGGCACTCCGTGACAACCGGAGCGCCAACGTCTGGCTGCAGGATCGAGCGGCCGTCCGCCCGAAGTGGCGACGACATTCCCAGCGGCGGTCGGGGGCCCTCGCCGGAGGCACTAAGCGGATCACCGGTGCTCAGACCATCTCTCGCCGTCGCACCGCTTGTACGCTCGACTGTAGCACTTTCCGGTGCTACAGTCCTTGACGAACCGTTCGGAAGTTCAATGTTTCCGCGGGGTCGTGTCCCTGTGACCGATCCAGCTGTGCATCCTGGCGCCCCAGCCAAATTTTCGTCTCCTTTTAAAATTTGTGACCGCCGGCCTGCACGATCAGCAGACAGCCGGCTCGGGCCGTTCCCGCCGGTCGAGCGCGCCGCTCGCCAGCGTCAGGACCAGCCCGCCCAGGACGAACAGACCACCGACCCAGGGTGTGGCACCAAGGCCGAGCGGCGAGGACACCACTTGCCCGCCGAAGAAGGCACCCGCGGCAATGCCGAGGTTGAAGGCGGCGATGTTCAGGGCCGATGCCACGTCCACCGCGCCCGGGGCATGGCGCTGCGCCAACTGCACGACATAGAGCTGAAGCCCGGGGACGTTGGCGAAGGCCAGCGCACCCATGCCGGCCAGCGTGATCAGCGCCGGGACCTTGGCGTCGGCGGTGAAGGTGAAGACGATCAGCACCAGCGCCTGCAAGGCGAACAGCCAGGCCAGCGCCCGCACCGGCCGGCGGTTGGCGAGCCTGCCGCCGACGACATTTCCGACCGCAATGGCCGCACCATACAGAACCAGCACCAGGCTGACGGTGGCGCTGGAGAATCCGGTGATCGTCTCCAGGATCGGAGCCAGGAAGGTGAAGGCGACGAAGGTGCCGCCATAGCCGAGCGCGGTGATGGCGAAGGCCAGCAGAAGCCGCGGCTTCGCCAGCACCCCCAACTGTGCGCCCAGCCCGGCGGCCGGTGGCTGGCTGAGACGGGCCGGCACCAGCGCGGCGACACCCAGGCCGCCGATGACGCCCAGGGCCGATACCGCCAGGAATGTGGCCCGCCAGCCGAAATTCTGACCGATCCAGGTGCCCAGAGGCACGCCGGTGACGATGGCGATTGTCAAGCCGGAGAACATCATGGCGATGGCCGAGGCGCGCTTGTCCTCCGGCACCAGATCGGCGGCGATGGTCGACCCGATGGAGAAGAAGACGCCATGGGCGAAGGCGCTCAGCACCCGCGCCATCAGCAGGGTCTCATAGTTCGGGCTGACGCCGGCCAGCAGGTTGCCGGCGACGAAGACGCCCATCAGCCCGAGCAGCAGCGGCTTGCGCCGGATTCTCCCGGTCAGGGCGGTCAGGACAGGCGCGCCGAAGGTGACGCCCAGGGCATAGACGCTGACCACCATCCCCGCCAGCGGCAGGCTGACGTTCAGGTCGCTCGCCACCGTGGGCAGAAGGCCGACGACGACGAACTCAGTCGTCCCGATCGCATAGGCGCTGATCGCCAGCGCCAGCAGTGCGAGAGGCATTTCAAAGGTCTCCATTGCCTGAGTAACTGTTCTGGGGAGACCATGTGCGTCATAAGGTCAGGAACGGGAATGCCCGCTGCATTCCCATGATTTTGTCATCCAATGACAAGGCTGGTGGATGAGTGGCCTATGAGCGATCCTCGTGCCTGGGAAATGCGGGTGTTCCTGCGGGTAGCCGCCCATGGCAGTTTCAGCGGCGCCGGCCGCGATGTCGGCATGACCCCCTCCTCCACCGCCAAGCTGATCAGCCGGTTGGAAGAGCGACTGGGCGTGCGGCTGGTGGAGCGGTCTACCCGGAAACTGCGCCTGACCTCGGAGGGTGAGCTTTACCGTGAGCGGGCCGAGGCTCTGCTGGGGGAGATGGACGCGCTTGACGCCGAGATCGGCGGTGGCGCGCGTACGCCGACCGGACTGATCCGCGTCAACGCCTCCGTCCCCTTCGGTCAGCACTGCCTGCTGCCGCTGCTGCCGGACTTCCTACGCGAGCATCCCGGCATCACGATGGACGTGACGATGACGGACGAGGTGGTGGACCTCTATGCCGCCCGGGTGGATGTCGCCTTCCGCGCCGGACCCTTGAGCGATTCGGCGCTGCTGGCCCAGCGGCTTGGCGTGGTGCGCCGGCGGATCGTCGCCTCTCCCGCCTATCTGGAGCGTCGGGGCGTTCCCCAGACCGCGGCCGACCTGGAGGCGCACGATTGTCTGGGCTTCAACTTCCGTCGTGCAGCCGCGGTCTGGCCCCTGAAGTCCGGCGGACGGCTGGTCGACCGGGAAGTGCCGACACGCATCCTCGCGAACAATGGCGAGACGGTGCGGCACATGGCGATGCTGGGCCTGGGGCTGGCGCGGCTGGCGGACTATCATGTGCGCGGCGATCTGCGCGATGGGCGGCTGGTGGCGGTGCTGGACGATGTGCTGGTGGACATGGAGGAAATCCACGCCGTGTACACCGGCCGCGACCGAGCCCCGCGCCGTGTCCGCGCCTTCCTGGACCACATGGCACCGCGCCTGCGGTCGCGCTTGGCGGAGTAACCGCGGGACAGTTCCCGCTTCCCAAAAACGACATCGGCCGGATGACAGGCATCCGGCCGATGAGGTGTACCGTTGGGGCGTTCAGCCTCAGAACGGGATTTCGTCGTCGAGGTCCTCGTGACGGGGCGGAGCGCCGCCGCCGCTGCGGCCACCCGACGAACCGCCGCCGTAGTTGCCGCCGCCGCCGCCGCCACCACCATAGCCGCCGCTTCCACCGCCGCTTCCGCCGCCACGCGATTCGTAACCACCGCCGCCACCGCCGCCGAAGCTGCCGCCGCCCTCTTCACGGGCGCCGCCGGTGAAGTCGATTTCGGCCACGCGGACCGACAGGCCGGCGCCGCGGGTGCCGTCGCGCTTCTCGTATTCGCGCAGGGTCACCTCGCCCGACACGACGACGCTCTTGCCCTTGGTCAGGTGCGGAGCGAGCGACTCGGCGCGGCGGCCCCAGATGGAGCAATCGACCCATTGGGTCGTCTTGCGATCGCCGAAACCGACGTCATTGGCGACGCGGAAACCCAGCACCTTCTCGCCGCTCTGGGTCGTGCGCAATTCGCCGTCCGCGCCCAGGCGTCCCGTAAACGTCCAAACATTCATCGCTCGTTGCTCCTAAGCGCGAGTGTCCCAGCATCCATGCCGACCCGTCAGGATGCCCGGCGGAGGCACCCAGATGCCGAGGGTTCCCATTCGCAGGGCCGGCTGTTCAATGGCGACCATCCCCCCGGTCCCGCGCAACGAAGCACGAGGGACCGACGCCGGTCAACCGCCGTCGGAAATGCACTGGCTATACCCGGCCCGGCGCACTCGCCCTGCCGTTCCGGACCAGAACACTCCATGAACAAATATAGCAGAGCGGCAGGTGCCGGAAAACCGTTTCCTTCGAAGTAGCGCCGGTTTCCGGTCAGCGCAGACGCCGCGCCGCCAGATCGAGAGCCACTTTCAGCTGGGCATGGGAGAAGGGCCTGTGGACGACGCCGAGCGGATAGGTCTCGGTGATGCGGGCCATGGTGCCGTGGTCGCTGTTGCCGGACAGGAAGATGCAGCGCAGGCCATGGTCCAGGTTCAGCTGGCGGGCCGCCGCGATGCCGTCGCCGCCGCCGAGCCGGACGTCGAGCAGCGCCAGATCCGGCCTTTCGCGCAGAGCGAAATCCGCTGCTTCCGCCTCGGTCCGGGCGACACCGCAGACGGTATGGCCGAGGTCGCCGACCACCACCGCCAGGGCATCGGCGGCTGTCTCGTCATGCTCCACCACCATCACGCGCAATGGTTGGCCGGGTGCGCGGGTGCGGTAGGTTGACTGCGGTTTGGCGATGGCGTCGATCCTGAGCATGCGACCGACCTCCGGGAAACATGGCGTTGAGCGACAAGCGGCGAATTTTGGTAAAATTGCGTTCACCACTACGCCGTTTGTACTACACCACCCCGAATTTGCAAGATCAATCGTTCAGGATCTGACCTTTTTCGCCGATCGGTGCAGAAACACATCACCTTGAGTTGGAGAGCCTCGGACGGCAGCAGTAATGCCGGACAGAAGGTCAGCGTCCTGCCGGACCGAGCCAGTCGATGCCGCCGGGCGAAGGTGGTCTGCAGGTTCCATTGCTGCGCGCCGTCGCCGCCCTTGACGGCGGTGGCGGCGGAGCGGGCTCGCCGGAGAGCCAGGCGGCCTGGGCATCGGCAGGCAGGGTGGGTGCCGCGGATGAGGCTGCCGGCGGCTGGGCAGGCGAGAAGGGCGAGATCGGGGCGGCGGGGGGCAGTGTGGATGGGCCCGCTGCCGAACGGAACGGCTCGGCCGCCGGAGCCGGCGCGGCCGGTGCCACCAATGCCTTTTGCGCCGGCCGGGCCGGCAGGTCGCCCGGTGAGGCGGCCGGCTGGTCGGATGGCGGAACGGGGGCTACGGGTTGGGGGCGGTACGGCGGCGTTTCCTCGCCCCACGCCTCGCCCCAGGCGGGCGGCGGCGCGGACGGGCGCAGGCGTGGCGCCTCCGCCGCCCCCAGCCAGGAGGGGCGCTCGTCGTCGGCCAGCGGGCCGGTGCGGGTGTTGAGCTGCCGCGCCTGCTCGCGGATCTCCAACAAGGTGGTTACCGCAAGTTGCAGCAGTGGGGCCAGGACCATGGGATCGGCCATTTCCTCCGCACTCAAGGCGGCGAACCGGTCGCGGACATCCTCCACCGCCTGTTCCACGCCGTCACGCAACGCGCCGGCCTCGTGGGCCAGCCGTTCCAGATCTTCGCGCAACGCAGAGATCTCGCAGGCTTGCCGCAATTCGTGGAAGCCGATTCCCGCCCCCAGGGCGGATGCGGATCGCCGGTCCCGTGATGAACCAAAATCGTGAGGCATCCTGCCCAACCCCGGTTCCAAGCCCAGCCCAGTGAAAACACACGTCGCGGCGAAAACCGCCGGACGTCCGTATTGCAAACCGCGCAACCGGACGGCGGTTCCAAAAGCCAACGTCATGGCACGGTCTGCCGGAGCGTCGGCGAAGTTGCCGTACGTCACGGCCGGCGCCCCCGGTCGGAGAGCGATGTTTAGCGCCGTTGATGTCGTTTGGAAACCGTTTGCGCGTGATGGCCGCTTGTACTATTTTTTCGGCCCCAGGGGAATGGATTCCTTGTGATCCAACGTCCGGGCGCCTCCCCGCCGCCATTTCATCTTGCCGGAATCCCATACGGTGTCGATCGACCGCTCGGAACTTGAACGGCTCCTTGCCGATCGCCCGGCTGGCAACCGCAGCGCCATGCAGGCGGTGCGCGAAAGCTATGCCGATATCGGGCTGATGCGCGAACGCGGTCTGTCCTGGGCCGAAATCTCCGATCTGCTGGCGAAGCTGGGCATCACCGCCCGCGACAGCCAGCCGATTTCGCCGGTAACCCTGCGCTCCGCCTTCTTCCTCGTCGGGAACGAAGGACGCGGTGAGGCGGCCGAAGACCATGGCGGTGCCGCCGCGGCCATGCCGGCGGAAACGCTGGCCGCCGTCCACGAGGCCGCCCTGTCGGCCGGGCTGGTGGGCGAGGACGAAGAGACCGCCGAGACCACTGAGACCTCCTCGATCGGCGACTCCGATCATGCCGACGAGGCCGCCGCGGTGTCCGTCGACGCTGCTCCCGTCCCGCCGCCGGCGAAGACGCCTGAAGCCGACATGGAATCGGCTGACTCCGTCCCCGAACCCGTTTCCGAACCCGCCTCCCCTGCCCCGAGCCTGCTGGCGCCGGCGGCGAAGGAGGCCGAGGATCAACCGGCGGCGGACGCCGGAACGGGCGCGGAGGCCGGTGCCCCGGAACCGGAAGCCGCTGTAGAGAGCGAAGCGGAAGACGAAGCGGAAGAGGCTCCGGCCCCCGAACCTGTACCGGAACCGACACCCGAGCCGGCCCCGCGGCCGGCTCCCCAACCGACGTCCACGGCGGCCGCGCAGAACACCGGCTCCTTGATGTCCCCCCCGATGCTCCAAGACGACTCAACAAACGTACACTGGAAAGGCGATCGCATGCTGGGCACGATCTTCGTCCTCAATGACCGCGGCGGCGTCGGCAAGACGCTGCTGTCCCATCACCTGATGGCGACCGCCATGCTGGAAGGCCTGCAGCTGAAGGTCGTCGAGTACGAGGTGAACGAGCGACTCGCCCGCCTGTTCGGCCCGGACGTGGTCGAACACCGCCGCATCACCCAGGACTTCATGAACATGATGGGGTCCGGCGACGGCTTCTACGAGTTCTGGGACCTGATCGGGCCGGAGCTGCAGCGCGGCGGCCGCCTGTATGATTTCGGCGGCAACATCTCGCAGTGGTTCTTCAACTGGGCCGAGGTGTCGGGCTTCGACTATTACGTCGGCGACGGCGAGCGGCTGACCTTCATGGTGCCGGTGACCGTCGATCTCGCCTCGCTGTCCACCGGCATGACCACGCTGGAGCGGGTGGCGACCATCGCGCCGAAGGCCAAGCGCGTCCTGGTTGAGAACGGCTTCTCCGGTCCCTTCTCGCAGCTCGAGGACAGCCAGTACGCCCGCCGCAAGGCGGAGATGGTGGAGCGCGAGGGGCTGCAGGTCATCTCTATGTCGCCCTGCACCGCCCCCGCCTGGGCCCGCCTGACCGGGCACCGGATCGATCAGGTGGCGACGATGACCCGCGAGGATCTGGTGAAGCTGGGCATGACCCCGCCCGTCGCCTCCCGCTCGCTGATCATCATCCATGAATGGCTGCGCAACATGCGTCAGGCGCTGTCGCCCTACCTGCACGACGCCTTCCGCCAGACCCCGGCGACCGCCAAGGCGCGCTGAACCTTACCGGCCAACCGACCTGCTCTTCGAAGCCCTTCTTCCCCCGCGGGAGAAGGGCTTTCTCTTTGCCGGTCAGGCCGCCGCGTTGCGGGCGGCGCTTGCGCTGTAGAGGTCTTCCTTCACCGCCGCCACCGACTTCACCTGATAGCCGGGCCTTGCGCTGAACCGGCGACTGGCGCGTTCGGCGGCCTCGCGTTCCGATTCCGCCCAGACCAGATAATCCCGCCCGCGCGCCCATTCGACGGCCAGCGGGTGGGCGGCGTCGATCTCGCCGATCTGCTGGTTCACCATGGTGACCAGCCATTCCTTGTCGCCGGGGTTGCGGCGGTCAGTCAGGATCAGGATTTGCGGACGGCGGCGGTTCTGCGCCTCGGTCAGGCGCTGATGCACCTCGACCTGCTTCTTGCGCAGTTCCACCATGTCGCGGACCAACTCTTCGATCTCGCCATGGAGGTTCTCCTCCTCCCGGTGCAGGCGGTGGATCGTCGCGTCCAGCTTGTCCAGCGTGCCGCGGACGCCGCGGACGCGCTGCCGGGCCTGCGACACCCTCTGTTCCACCGACAGCAGCACGTTGCCGAGCCATGCGCCGATGGCGATGATCCCCAGGATGATGATGAAGTTGATCATCATGTCGCGGCGCCGGACGTGACGGCACCGGATATGGCGGAAGCGGACTTGGCCCGCGCCGTCGCCGGGGGCTGGGGCACACCGCCCTTCACCCCCCCCTTCACGCCGCCGGCCCGCGCATCGCCGCGCATGAACGACTTCTGGAAGCCCAGTTTGAAGGGAAAGGCGACGTCGACCATCTGCTTGGCCTCGTCGAAGCTCGACGCCCACACCTCCGCCACGTTTGCGCAGCGCCAGATGGGGTTGACCGGCCCCCGGTCACCGGCGGCTCTGGCTGCGGCCGATGCCTTTTCCTGCGTAACGGTCGCGACGAACTTCATCAGGCCGGCCTGCGGATCGCCGACCTCATGCACGAACAGCGGCGGCTGTTCCGCCAGATCCCTGATCTGCTTTTCCGCCTTGCGGATGTCGGTTTCCAGACGGTGGCGTTCGGAAGACTGGCTGTTGCGGCGCTGGACCAGTTGATTGACGCGGTTCTGAAGCTCGTGCGCCTCGGCATGCAGCACATAGACGCGGTTCTCGATCTGCTCCAGACCGCTGCTCTTTTCCAGGATGTTCGGCAGGAAATCCTTCAGCATCATGGCGACCGGGACGGCGGCCAGCATGATGATGACGATGGCGATCAGGAACAGCGTCGTGTTCGACATCCGCCCGCCCGTTCTCCTCCCGAAACCCGCACCATGCGACCTGCCGGAATCGGCGCGATCGGCACCGGTGCGGAACTTCGAGGATCAACAAACAATCCAACCCCGTCAACGAATCGTCGCGGCTTCGCTCCAAATTCGTCAGAAATGAGTCAGGATGCCGCCATCTCCGCCACCCGCTTCACCGCGTCGCGCACCGGCCCCGGCCGGCGTTCGTCCGCCAGGGTGGTGAACCAGTGCTCCGGCGGGTTGCGGCCGGCGGCGCGGTTCCAGGTGAGGGCGCGCAGCACCGCTTCCGCCTCCGCCGTCGGCGGCACGGCAGGGTCGATCCCGTTCATCACCGCCCAGATGCCGGCCCAGCAGCGCCCGACCGACCAGGGGTTATAACCGCCGCCGCCGACCACCAGCACCCGCGGCGCCAGCGGCAGCAGGGCGGCCACCGCCTCCCACAGCGCGTGGTTGGACAGCTCCAGCCGGCTCAGGGGATCTTCGGCCAGGGCGTCGGCGCCGGTCTGGATCACCATCGCCTGCGGACGGAAGGCGCGGGCCAGCGGTAGGACCGCCGCCTCCATCACATGCTCCATCTCGCTGTCGTTGAAGCCCGACGGGACCGGGAGGTTGCGGGCCATGCCGCCGGCCCGATCCTCCGCCTTGCCGGTGTAGGGCCACCGCCCGTCCTCGTGGATGGAGACGGTCAGCACCCGGTCGTCGTCGGCGAAGGCCTCCTCCACCCCGTCGCCATGGTGGGCGTCGAGATCGACATAGAGAACCCGCTCCAGCCCATGGTCGAGCAGTTCGAGAATGCCCAGAACCGGCGCGTTGAAATAGCAGAAGCCGCTGGCCCGGTCGCGCCGCGCATGGTGGGTGCCGGCGGCAGGGGCATAGACCAGCCCGGCCGGCCGGTCGCCCAGGATCCGCGCCGCCTGCAGGGCCGACCCGCTGCTGTGGGCCGGCCGCCGGAACATCTCGGCGAAGACCGGATTCTCCAGCTTGCCGAGATTGTGGCGGGCCGCCGTCGCCTCGTCCACCCGCTGCTCCGCCTCCGCCCGCTTCAGCGCGGCGATGTAGTCTGCGGTGTGGAAGCGGGCCAGTTCGCGTTCGCTCGCCACATGGGTGTCGAGATAGACCTCCTCCGCCAGCCACCCCATGGCGCGGCTGAGGTCGATGGCGGTCGATACGCGCGGGATCGCCAGCGGATGCTTCGGGCCATAGGTCGAGCCGCGATAGATCTCGCCGCCGATGAACAGAGGGGTGCGGAGAGGCGTGGTCAGGGGATGATCTCCATCGGTCCCGCCACAAACTAGGCGGTGCCGCGCGCCGGTCAAGCGGCACCCCGCAGCTTCCGCACTCCGGGAGGGCCTGCGGCAATGCTTGCGGTCACGGATCGTCCGCGCCTATAGTCGCCGCCTTCACTGGGGGGAGCCGATGGGCGGCTGAGAGGTTCCGTTGCGGAACGACCCCTGGAACCTGATCCGGTTCATGCCGGCGTAGGGATCAGTGATGCCAGACCGTACGCGCTTCCTCTTCGCACTCCCGCCATGCTCGCGCCCATGCTCGCGATGACGCCGCTTTCGGTGACCGTCTCGCGCGCCAGGCTGACCTATGGCGGCACGCTGCTGTTCTCCGACCTGACGCTGGATCTGCCGGCAGGGCGAACCACCTGCCTGCTTGGGCCGAGCGGCGTCGGCAAGACCACGTTGCTGCGCATCCTAGCCGGGCTGGCCGAACCCGAGCCTCCGACCTCAGTCACCACCGGCGACGGGCTGCCGCTCGCCGGCCGCATCGCCTACATGGCGCAGCAGGATCTGCTGCTGCCCTGGCTCACCGTTCTGGACAACGTCCTGCTGGGCGACCGGCTGCGCCATCGCCGTCCCGATTCTGCACGGGTGGAGCGTGCCCGTGCTCTGCTCGACCGCGTCGGTTTGGCGGGGCGGGAGCGCGACCGACCGGCTGCCCTGTCCGGCGGGCAGCGGCAGCGGGTGGCGCTGGCCCGCACGCTGATGGAGGACAAGCCGCTGGTCCTGATGGACGAGCCCTTCTCCGCGCTCGACGCCATCACGCGGCTTCGGCTGCAGGAGACGGCGGCGGAAACGCTGGCCGGCCGCACCGTGCTGATGGTCACCCACGATCCGCTGGAAGCGCTGCGCATCGGCGACCGCCTGCATGTGATGACCGGCCGTCCCGCGATCATGGGGCCGGCGCTGGAACCGTCCGGTCCGGTGCCGCGCCGGGTCGACGATCCCGGATTGCTGGCGCTGCAGGCGGAGCTGCTGCGGAGGCTGGCCGAATGAGGGCGTTGCTGCGCGCCCTGGTCACGCTCTCCGTGCTGGTCGCCGGCTGGCAGGCTCTGGTCTGGGCCACCGGCCTGCCGCGCTACCTGCTGCCCGGCCCGCTCGCCGTGGCCGATGCCATGCGACGGCAGGCGCCCCTGCTGTGGAGCCATGGGCTGACCACCCTGACCGAGATCCTGATCGGGCTGGTGGCCGGCGTCGCTCTGGGCAGTGTGAGCGCTTTGCTGCTGGCGCGCTTCCGCACCGCGCGGCGCTGGCTGATGCCGCTGCTGCTGGTCAGCCAGGCGATCCCGGTCTTCGCGCTGGCGCCGCTGCTGGTGCTTTGGCTGGGCTACGGCATGGCGTCCAAGATCGCCATGGCCGTGCTGGTCATTTATTTCCCGGTGACGACCGCGCTGTTCGATGGGCTGCGCCGCACCGATCCCGGCTGGCTCGATCTTGCCCGCACCATGGGCGCCTCGCCCGCCGCGATCCTGTGGAACATCCGACTGCCGGCCGCCCTGCCCGCCTTCTGGTCCGGCGTGCGGGTGGCTGCGGCGGTGGCGCCCATCGGCGCGGTGATCGGCGAGTGGGTCGGGTCGTCCTCCGGCCTCGGCTACCTGATGCTGCACGCCAACGCCCGCATGCAGATTGACCTTCTGTTCGCCGCCGTGCTGGTGCTGGGGCTGTTCGCGGTCACGCTCTATGCCGCCGTCAACGCGCTGGCCCGGCGTGCCCTGCCCTGGCAACCCGATACGCAACCGGCCGAAGACGCCAATCCTTGAGGGGGAGAAAACCCGATGAAGCACCTGTTCGCCGCCGGCCTGATGGCGGCCGGCCTGATGACCGCGCTTCCGGCATTGGCCCAGGACAAGCTGTCCGTGATGCTGGACTGGTTCGTCAACCCTGACCACGCCCCGCTGGTGGTGGCGCAGGAGAAGGGATTCTTCAAGGACGCCGGGCTGGAGGTGACGCTGACCGCCCCGGCCGACCCCAACGACCCGCCGAAGCTGGTCGCCGCCGGCGGCACCGACCTCGCCGTGTCCTACCAGCCGCAACTGATCCTGCAGGTGGCTGAAGGGTTGCCGCTGGTCCGTGTCGGCACGCTGGTCTCGACTCCGCTGAACTCCGTCGTCGTGCTGCGCGACGGGCCGGTGAAGACGCTGAAGGACCTGAAGGGCCGCAAGATCGGCTTCTCCATCGCCGGGTTCGAGGATGCTCTTCTCGGCGCCATGCTGGAGAAGCACGGGCTGAGCCTGAAGGACGTGGAACTGGTGAACGTCAACTTCTCGCTGTCGCCGTCGCTGCTGTCGGGGCAGGTCGATGCGGTGGTCGGCGCCTTCCGGAATTTCGAGTTGAACCAGCTGGAGATCGAGAAGCAGCCCGGCCGTGCCTTCTACCCGGAGGAGGAAGGCGTGCCGCCCTATGACGAGCTGATCCTGGTCGCCCACAAGGCCAAGGCGAACGACCCGCGCTTCAAGCGCTTCCTGGCGGCGGTGGAGCGCGCCACGCTCTACATCCTGAACCATCCGGAAGACTCGCAGGCCGCCTTCGTCAAGGGCCGGCCGGAGTTGAACGACGAACTGAACCGCCGCGCCTGGGCCGACACGCTGCCGCGCTTCTCCCACAGCCCGGCCGCCCTGGATGCCGAGCGCTACACCCGCTTCGCAGAGTTCCTGAAGGTGCGCGGCCTGATCAAGGAGGTGGCGCCGGTCGACCAGTATGCGGTGGTGGTGAAGTAATCCGCGGCTTGACGAGATTGCCTTCCGGGCCGGCGGCGCGTTACCTAGAGGAAAACCGCTCCGCCGCCCAATGATCGGCGGTGGCATAAATCGGGAGACGCAAGGGTATGCCGATCAAGACCATCCTGCTGCACATGGCCAACGACGACGCCCACGCCGGCCGGATGGCCGTTGCCGCAGCGCTGGCCAAGCAATTCTCCGCCCATGTCCAAGCGCTCTATGTCGCCACCCCGGTCTCGATGCCGGCGGGCGCCACCGGCCGGGCTGCGTCATACGTCTTCATGGCGGAAGCCACCGCCATCGCCCACGAGAATGCCGAGCGGATTGAGCGGGAGACGCGGCAGGCGCTGAGCGGCTTGTCCTTTGACTGGACGGTCGAGGAAGGCGATCACGTCGAATTGCTGGCCGAACGGGCTTCCTACGCCGATCTGGTCGTGGTGGCGCAATCGGCGGCAGTCCGGGCGGGGGAGCGCGTGTCCCTGCACAACATCCCCGACCGCCTGCCCCTGGAGACCGCCACCCCGGTGCTGGTCCTGCCACCGGGCCAGCCGGCGACCGCGGCCATCGGCCGGCATGTGCTGGTCGCCTGGAAGAACAGCCGCGAATCGGCCCGCGCCGTCCGCGCCGCCATGCCCTTTCTGGAGACGGCGCAATCCGTCACCGTCCTGACGGTGGAACCGCCCGGCCAACGCAGCGACGAGGCGGCCGCGCTGGTCGACTGGCTGCACCGCCACGGCATCGCCGCCCGCCCGCAATCGGTCATCGCGTCTGGTGGCGAGGTCGGCGAGATGATCCTGTCCTGCTGCACTGATCAGGGTGCCGACCTGCTGGTGATGGGTGCCTACGGCCACTCCCGCCTGCGCGAACTGGTCCTGGGCGGCGCCACGCGCACGGTGCTGGAGGAGCTGACGCTGCCGGCGCTGATGACGCATTGAGAGGGGGAGGGGGCAAAACTCCCCCTCTCAGCACTCACCCGAACAGCTGCCCATGTAGCGCCTGCCAACTGGCCCGGTCGGGCGCCAGCAGGATGCTGCCGTTCAGCAGCCCCGGCCGATAGGGCGTGCCGTCGATTAGCGCCGAATAGCCGCCGGCCTCGGCGTGCAGAAGCACCCCGGCCGCGTGGTCCCACGGCATCAGGCGGTGGTAGAGCGAGTAATGCGCCCGCCCCTCCAGCAGGCGGAGATACTCCTGCGCGGCGCTCGACAGGCAGGCGCGCTCGCCGAGCCCCGCGCTCCGCTCCTCCAACTGCCGGCTCATCTCTTCGGCGCAGAAACGGGTGGACAGCGCGCCGACCATCTGCGGCAGCGGCACCGCCGGCGCGACATGGACTTGGCGTCCGTCGAGCCATGCCCCCTGCCCTTTCACCGCCGTGGCCATCCGCCCGTCCACCGGGTCGTGGATCCAGCCGGCGACCGTCTCGCCCTTGCAGGCGAGCGCCACGATCACCGCGAACATCGGCCGGCCCTGGGCGAAGTTGATGGTGCCGTCCACCGGGTCGATGATCCAGACCGGATCGTCACCGTGGATGCGGTCGAGCACGCGCTCGTCCTCCGACGCCGCCTCCTCGCCGATCACGCGGCTGCCGGGCAGCAGGGCCGACAGCGCGGGGGTCAGCGCGCGTTCCGCCGCTTCATCCGCCAGGGTGACGAGGTCGGTCGGCCCGGTCTTCTGCCGGATGCCGGAGGCGTCCAGCTTCTGGAAGTAAGGCATGATCTCCGTCCGGGCGACGGATCGGATCAGGTCGGACACGCGGTCGATGTCGGGAAGCGGGAAACCCGTCATGGTTGGACGCTCTCACTGTATTCGAGGTGTTGGGCCGTCACGGCCTTGCCGACGGCTTGGCCGGATGGCTGTCCAGCTTCAATGTCGGATCGCCGCCGCCGGGGTTGGTCAGCAGCACCTTGCCGTCCAGTCCGCTGTCCTTCAGCGCCTTCGACAGCGCGTCGAGCGTGGCGCGGTCCGCTGCTGCAGCCGCGGCCTCCTTGGCCTGATCGGGCGATGGCGGCGGCACCGGACCGCCCTGCGCCGGTTGACGCGGCGCATTGGGGTCGATCCGGGGCGGCGGTGGTGGAGTTGGCGGGGGGCCGGCGGTTTCCTTCTCGGGCTCCGGCGGTGGAGGCGGCGGCTGCCAGAGGCGGAAACAGTCGGTGAAGGCCGGCTGCTTGCACTCCTTCAGCAATTCGACGGCATCCGGTGCGATGACCAGCGGTTCGTCGGGGGCGAGGGGAAGCGGTTGCGGCGGGGGCGGAAGCGGGTCTTCCGGCGGGACCTCCGGCTCTTCGACATAGCCGGGCGGAAGGGGCGTTCCGGGCCGCAAGGGCTCCGCCGCAGACGGCAGGGCGAGCGCCAGAAGCACCGGCAAGGCCGGCAGCAGGCGACCGGCACCGGTCAGGACGGAACGGGAGGAGCAACGGAGCACGACAAGACCGCGGCGATGGCGAACGGCCCATTATGGCCCGCCATCACCCGCGCAGTCATCCATCAAGCGTGTGTCAATTCACCATCATGCGGCGGCGCGGTGGTTCCCTTCGGGGAAACCGGCGGACCGCCGCCCCTCGCCATAGCCCCAGGCCGAAAGTTCGCGGCAGATCGCGGCGATCTTCGCGGCCTCGTCGGCATTCGGCTCCCGCTGCGCGGCAGCGTCGATCAGGCGGATCAGCTTGGCACGTCCTTCGGGGGTGCGCGACAACTCCTGCAACCGCAGCAGCGCCGCACCCGGCGGCAATTTCTCTTCACGCGCCACGAGAGCGACCTGATCGGCGAGGAAAGCCGTGATCGAAAAACACGACGGGTCGGTTTGCAACCGCATTGGCAGTCCTCCTCCTGGGGGAGCGCGTTGCTCCGTTCCCATAATCGGACCCCAACGGGGAAATGACCACGCCGCATTCGTCGTAAGACCGGAGTAGGGTGCAACAGGTCATAGCCGATCGTTGCACCCATTCCGTTTGGCCAGTGCAGCGGGGCACCGCTTAAGGTTGCCTCGCTGCACTGGCCGTGCCGTACCGTCAGGCTTGGGAGTGCGGCTGGAACCGCTTCTCGAACCGTGCGAGGTCGGCCGGGTCGAGGGAGACGTGCAGATGCGCCCGCTCCTCGTCGTCCCGGCGTTCCAGAACCTCGCCCTTGGCATAGAGCCAGGCGAGCGCCGCACCGTCGCCCAACTCGACCGACAGGTCGACCACCTGCCGGTTGACGTTCATCCGCTGATCCAGCAGGCGGTCGAGATCGTCGATTCCCTCGCCGGACAGGGCGGATACCGCAACCGCACGCGGGTTGCGGCTGGTCTGGGCCAGGATCGCCGCACGGCTTTCGCCGTCCAGCGCGTCGATCTTGTTCAGCACCTCGATCACCCGGTCGTCCGTTTCCGGATCGATGTCCATGTCGGACAGCACCTCATGGACGTCAGCTTTCTGGGCGTCGCTGTCGATGTGGGCAATGTCGCGGACATGCAGGATGATGTCGGCGGCGTCCACCTCCTCCAGCGTGGCGCGGAAGGCGGCGACGAGGCCGTGCGGCAGGTCGGAGATGAAGCCGACGGTGTCGGACAGGATCACCTTGCGCCCGGACGGCAGGGTCACCTGCCGCATGGTCGGGTCCAGCGTGGCGAACAGCAGGTTCTGGGCGAAGACGTCGGCATTCGCCAGCCGGTTGAACAGCGTCGACTTGCCGGCGTTGGTGTAGCCGACCAGCGCCACCACCGGGTACGGCACCTTGGCGCGCGCCTTGCGGTGCAGACCGCGGGTACGCCGCACCTCCTCCAGTTCCTTCTTGATCTTGATGATCCGGTCGCCGATCAGGCGCCGGTCGAGTTCGAGCTGGGATTCGCCGGGGCCGCCGAGGAAGCCGAAGCCGCCGCGCTGCCGTTCCAGGTGGGTCCAGGAGCGGACGAGCCGCGACTTCTGGTAGGTCAGCGACGCCAGTTCGACCTGCAGCATGCCTTCCCGCGTGCGGGCGCGGGCGCCGAAGATCTCCAGGATGAGGCCGGTCCGGTCGATGACCTTGGCCTTCAATGCCCGTTCGAGGTTGCGCTGCTGCACCGGCGACAGGGCATGGTCGAGGATGACCAGCGTCGCCTCGTTCTCCTCCACCACCTGTGCCAGATGCTCCACCGTGCCGGAGCCGAGCAGGGTCGAAGGCTGCGGCCGGTTCACCTTGGCGCATTCGGCATGGATGACATCCAGCTGAATCGCCTGGGCAAGACCGATCGCCTCCTCAAGCCGTGATTCGGGAGGGCGCAAGTCCCCGTCCGCCTCGTTGCGGAGGACGGGGTGGACCACGATGGCCCGCGCGGCGCCTTCCGGGGCCGCGCCGTTACCATTGGTCAAGGGATCAGACGCTTTCACCTTCCTTGGGCGGCTCGAAAAGTTGAATGGGATGGGCCGGCATGACCGTCGAGATTGCGTGCTTGTAAACGAGCTGGGAGTGCGCGTCGCGCCGCAGCAGTACCGAGAAGTTGTCGAACCAAGTAATGATGCCCTGGAGTTTCACGCCGTTCACGAGAAAGACGGTTACGGGAGTCTTGTTCTTGCGGACGTGGTTCAGAAACACATCCTGCACGTTCTGGCTTTTTTCAGACATTTTTCATGCCCCCTTCTTCAATGTTCTTGGGACCCCTTGTCTAAAGGCGGTCCGCTCCCCGTTTCACGGTGTAGGTTTGGTGCGCGCAGGTACCGTCTCGACAGCCGTTTGGAGGGATATGGTATCACCATTGCCATCCACCAAGCCACACAGGACGCTCTGCAGCGCCGTACAGTCGGTGTGGCGATGGGCGGGAGGAAAACGGTCGAAGCCGCTCCCCTCGCCGAGCCCTATTAGCACCGGAACGAGACCGGCGCCATGGGCGCATTCCATGTCTATGTCGGCATCGCCGAGAAACCAGACGTCGGGCCCAGGTTCGATCCCCGCCGGCTCCAGCGCCATCCGGACCGGGGCGAGGTGCGGCTTGTCGAACTCGGCATCCTGGGCGCCGACCAGCTTGCCGAAATAGCGGGTCCAGCCCAGCGCATCGGCCTCCGCCCGCAGGAACCTGCCGTTCTTGTTGGAGACGACGGCCTGATAGACGCCGCGCTCGTGGAAATGCCGCAGCAGGGTCTCTGCGCCGGGCAGCGGCTTCAGCCCGTCCAGATGATGGGCGGCGAAATAGCCGTAGAACAGGTCGCGCGCCTCGGTCCAGCTGTCGCCGAAGATCCGGGGGAAACTGTCGCGCAGCGACGCCTTGATCCGCTCGCGCGCCTCCTCCGCACTCCAGGGGGCAAGTCCGAAGGACACCAGCGCATGGTTCAGCGCCTCGCGCACCGTATCCCAGTTGCTGACCAGGGTGTTGTCCCAGTCATAGATGACGGCGCGCGGCAGGGTGATGGGGGCGGACAAGGGGAGGACTCTCATTGTGTGGTGATTATGGCTGCCACTTGCCCCCACCCCGCCCCTCCCCGCTGGGCGAGGGAGGGAGATTGGCGCATGCTTGTCGGGGCGGCGATAGTTCCCTCCCCCGCCCAGCGGGGGAGGGTTAGGGTGGGGGGTAAACTTCCTTTTCCGTCACTCGATGAACATCTTCCCCTTCTCGCTGCCATGGACGCCCAGCGACTTCAGCTTGCGGTGAAGGGCGGAACGCTCCATGCCGACGAAGGACGCGGTGCGGGAGATGTTGCCGCCGAAGCGGGTGACCTGGGCCAGCAGATATTCGCGCTCGAACACCTCGCGCGCCTCGCGCAGCGGCAGGCCCATGATCTCGCCGCCCTTGTCCCATTTAAGGACGGTGGGCGTGATGGCGCCGATTTCCGGCGGCAGGGTGTCGGCGCGGATCGGTTCCTTCGCGTCGCCCTGCGCCATGATCAGCAGCCAATCCACCACGTTTCGCAGCTGGCGCACATTGCCCGGCCAGTCATAGGCCTGGAGCGCCGCCATCGCATCCTCGCCGAATTCACGGATCGGCAGGCCGGACGCCTCGGCGGACCGCTGCATGAAATGCCGGGCCAGCACTGGGATGTCCTCCCGCCGTTCGGCCAGCGAGGGCACGCGGATCGGCACCACCGACAGGCGGTAGAACAGGTCCTGGCGGAAGCGGCCCTGCTCGATCTCCGCCTGCAGGTCGCGGTTGGAGGTGGCGATGACGCGCACGTCGACCTCGACCCGCTGGCCGCCGCCGACGCGCTCGAACACCTGTTCCTGCAGGGCGCGGACGATCTTGCCCTGGGTTTCCAGCGGCATGTCGGCGACCTCGTCCAGCAGCAGCGTGCCGCCATGGGCCTGCTCGAAGGTGCCGATCTTGCGGCCGGGGCCGTCGACGCCGGCCTCGGTGCCGAACAGCTCCATCTCCAGCCGTTCCGGCCGCATGGTGGCGCAGTTCAGCCCGACGAAGGGACCGCCGGCGCGGCGGGAGCGGGCGTGGATCAGGCGTGCGACCACCTCCTTGCCGGCGCCGGGCGGGCCGGAGATCAGCACGCGGCTGCCGGTGGGCGCAACCTTGTCGATCGACTGGCGCACCTGGTTGACCGCGGAGGACCGGCCGATCAGTTCGGCGTCGCCGCCGGCGCGCAGCTTCAGTTCCTGATTCTCGCGCTTCAGCCGCGCCGCCTCGATGGCGCGGTCCACCATCAGCAGAAGGCGGTCGGCCTTGAACGGCTTCTCGATGAAGTCGTAGGCGCCGACCTTGATCGCCTGCACCGCGGTTTCGATGTTGCCGTGGCCGGAGATCATGATGACCGGCAGGTTCGCATGGTCGCGCATCAGCTGTTCCAGGATCTGCAGGCCGTCCAGCCTGCTGCCCTGCAGCCAGATGTCGAGCACGACAAGGCTCGGCCGGCGCGCCGCCACCTGGGCGAAGGCCTGATCGGCGTCGGCGGCCTCGCGGGTCTTGATGCCTTCGTCGTTCAGGATGCCGGCGATCAGCATCCGGATATCAGCTTCGTCGTCGACGATCAGAATGTCATGCGCCATGGGCTTCGTGCCTCAACTCTCCGCCGGTCTCCGCCGGCCTGTCGTTACGGCCGCCCGCGTCGTTCGCGGCCGCAACCGGGTGTGGAACGACCAGGGTCACGCGCGCCCCGGTCCCGCCCTCGCGGTCCTCCAGGGTCAGCACGCCGCCGTGGTCCTCCATGATCTTCTTGACGATCGCGAGCCCAAGCCCGGTGCCCTTGGCCCGCGTCGTCACATAGGGTTCGGTCAGCCGGTCGCGCTGCTCGCCGCCGGGAAGGCCCTTGCCGTTGTCCTCGACGGTGACGACGACCTTCTCGCCGTCGTCCTCCACCGCGATCGACACCTCGCCGGGCGACAGTTCCGACCCGTCGGCGGGTTGGCCGCGCCCTTCGATGGCGTCCGCCGCGTTCTGCAGCAGGTTGGTCAGCGCCTGCGAGATCTGCCGGCTGTCGCAGGCCACCGTCAGCGGTCCCGCCGGCAGCCGCGTCTCGAACCGGATCCTGCCGGTATGCGCGCTGGATTGCAGGAAGACCGCCTGACGAACCAGATCGTTGATGTTGACCGGCTTCATCACCGGCTGCGGCATGCGCGCGAAGGCGGAGAACTCGTCCACCATGCGGCGGATGTCGTCCACCTGCCGGATGATGGTGTCGGTGCACATGGTGAAGACCTCCGTATCGCTGGAGATCTCCTTCAGATACTTGCGGCGCAGCCGTTCGGCAGACAGCTGGATCGGCGTCAGCGGGTTCTTGATCTCATGCGCGATCCGGCGCGCCACGTCGGCCCATGCCGCCTTGCGCTGTGCCGACACCAGTTCGGTAATGTCGTCGAAGGTAACGACATAGCCGCGCACGTTGCCGTCCCGCACCTCGGCGGCGATGCGGACCAGCAGGGTCAGCATCGGCTTGCCGGGGCGGCGGACATGGATCTGGTCCTGGACGACGCGGCCGGGCTTCTTCGGCGCGTTCTCCAGCAGATCGCCCATGTCCGGCAGCAGTTCGACCAGCGAGAGGCCGACCAGCCGCTCCGGATCGTCCTCGCCCAGCAGGCGCGCGGCGGACAGGTTCGGCAGGTTGATGACGCCGTCGGCATCCAGGCCCAGCACGCCCGCCGACACGCCCGACAGCACCGTCTCGGTGAAGCGGCGGCGTTCGTCCAGCAGGCGGTTGGTCGACAGAAGCTCCCGCCGCTGCCCCTCGATCTCGGTCGTCATGCGGTTGAAGGCGCGCGATAGCAGGACGAACTCGTCCTCCCCTGGCGGTTCCGACACGCGGACGGTGAGGTCGCCGGCACGCACCCGTTCGGCGGCGCCGATCAGCGCGCTGATCGGGCGGACCAGCCGGGTTGCGAAGTTCAGGCCTGCCCACACCGCGGCCAGCAGCAGCAGCATTGCCACCATGAGGAAGATCAGCGTGAAGGTGATCTGCAGACTGCCGCGCTGGTTCTCCAGCGCGCTGTATTCCTTCACCGCGCCCTCGGCCGCCGCCATGTGCTGCAGGACCCGCGGTTCCACCATGCGGCCGACATAGAGGAAGGTGTCGGACATCCGGTCCAGGCTGACCAGCGCGCGCACGCGGTCGTCGGATTCCTTGACGATCAGCGCGACCTCGCCGTTGCGGGCCTGCTGGAGCTTCTCCTCCGGGATCGGCTCGAACTCAAGGGTGAAGGTGTAGCCGACGCGGGCGACGATGGCGCCGGTGGTGCCGTTGAAGACGATGGCCTCCGACAGGGCGCGCAGCATCGCCTGGGTGGCGACGACCTGCTCGAACCGCTGCGGATCGCTGGAGAAGCGCGCCTCCTGCGACAGGTCGTTGGCCATGGCGAGCGCGTCGGCGCGGATGTTCTGCTGGTGCTCGTGCAGGTAGGCGCTGGCGACCACCAGGGATTCGTTCACCGCCGTGCGCACGCGGTCGCTGAACCAGCTCTGCACACCGGCATAGAAGAACAGGGTGGAGAAGACGGTCATGATGATGGCGGGCGCCACCGCCAGCACGCTGAACACCAGGACCAGCCGGGTATGCAGCCGCGAGCCGGCAAGCCCGCGCCGCCGGCCGATCATGATCGCCACGATGCGCCGGGCGATCAGCACCCCCAGAGTCAGCAGGATCGCAAGGTCGAGCGTCAGCAGAAGCGTGACCGTGCGCGGATTGGCCTGCCCGAAGGGCGCGCTTTCGGTCATCGCCGCGTAGGTGGCGAAGCCGGCGGCCAGAGCCGCCAGCGACAGCGCAAAGGCCAGCCGCTTGCCCAGGCCGACCCGCCGGGACCATTGAAGGAACTTCTGCCAAACCGGCATCTGGCCGGCCGCAGGGGTGTCGGTTGTCAGGGGCATGTTCCGGCGCTAATCTGTTGCCGGAAAGATACACCTCTGTTGCGGCCCTGCCAAGATGCAATGGCTCTGTCTTTCGGACAGGGCGTCGATATGCCGGCCGATATGGGCTGCAGGGACGGATGTGCGCCGTAAGATGCGCATCCGTCCGTGCCAAGCCTGTGTCACAATTTTGGCACGGACGGGTTGCGGCGGCGTGGCGGGACCGCTACTTGATCCCGCGCATCACCTGAATATCCAGATCGCGAATCTTCTTGCGCAGGGTATTGCGGTTCAGACCCAGCAGCTGGGCGGCCTTGATCTGGTTCCCGCGGGTCGCCGACAGGCTCAGCGAGATCAGCGGCCGTTCGATCTCGCGCAGGACGCGGTCGTAGAGGCCGTTGGACGGCATGCCGTCCTTGTGAGCGGCGAAATAGTCCTTCAGATGGCGTTCGACCGCGGAAGACAGCCCTTCGCTTTGCGGCTCCTCCACCGGCTGGGAGGCAGGGGTGGCGTCGGCAAGCTCCGCCTCCACCACGTCCAGGCCGATGACCTCCTGCGAATAGAGGGCGGCCAGCCGGCGAACGAGGTTTTCCAGTTCGCGCACATTGCCCGGCCAGCGGTAGCGCTTCAGCCGGTCCATCGCCGCCTGATCGATGCTCTTGGCCGGGAGCCCTTGGGCGATGCCGATGTTCAGGAAATGGCGGACCAGCAGCGGAATGTCTTCGGTGCGCTCGCGCAGCGGCGGCAGGCGGATCGGCACGACGCACAGGCGATAGAACAGATCCTCGCGGAAGAGGCCCTGGCGGATCAGCGTGCGCAGGTCGCGGTGGGTGGCGGCGATGATGCGGACGTCGGTCTTGATCGCGGTGCGCCCGCCGACCGTGGTGTATTCGCCCTCCTGCAGAACGCGCAGCAGGCGGGTCTGGGCATCGAGCGGCATGTCGCCGATCTCGTCCAGGAACAGTGTGCCGCCCTGCGCCTGCTCGAACCGGCCGGTCGACCGGTTGGTGGCGCCGGTGAAAGCTCCCTTCTCGTGGCCGAACAGTTCGGATTCGATCAGTTCGCGCGGGATGGCCGCCATGTTGATGGCGACGAAGGCGCCGTTGCGCCGCTTGCCGTAATCGTGCAGAGCACGGGCCACCAGCTCCTTGCCGGTGCCGGACTCGCCGGTGATCATCACCGTCAGGTCGGTGCCCATCAGGCGCGCCAGCACCCGGTAGATTTCCTGCATCGCCGGCGAACGGCCGATCAGGGGAAGCTGCTCCTCGCTCTCCTGGTCGCCGCCGGGCATGGCGGCAGGCGCGTTGTTGGCGTTCAGCGCGCGCTCGACGACCGACACCAGTTCCTTCAGGTCGAAGGGCTTGGGCAGATATTCGAAGGCGCCGCGTTCCGCCGCCTTCACCGCGGTGATCAGCGTGTTCTGCGCGCTCATCACGACGACGCGCAATTCCGGCCGCAGCTTCTTGATGCGCGGGATCAGATCCAGGCCGTTTTCGTCCGGCATCACCACGTCGGTGATGACCAGATCCCCCTGCCCGTCCGCAACCCAGCGCCACAGGGTCGCGGCGTTGCCGGTGGTGCGCACCTCGTGGCCCAGGCGGGCGAGGGCTTGCGTCAGGACGGTGCGGATGGCCCGGTCGTCATCCGCGATGAGAATGGTCGCCGCGCTCATCAACGACTCCCCCGGCCGCCCTTGGACTGCGAGCCAGCGTCAGAAATCTTCGAATTCCCGGAAGGTTTCGAGTCTTCGTATTTCGAATCATCGTACATCGGCAGCGACACCTTGAAGACTGTCCGGCGAGGCTGGCTGTCGAACTCGATGGTTCCGCCATGATCGCCTATGAGTTTCGCCACCAATGCAAGACCAAGGCCAGTCCCGTTGACCTTGCTGGTCACGAAGGGATCGAACAGGTTCGACTGCAGGTCTTCGGGAATGCCGTCGCCATTATCCTGAACCGTCACCAGCAGCGGCAGATGCCTGCGCGTGTCGCCGCCCGGCAGGGCCATGCGCACACCATGCTGGTAGGAGGTGGTCAGCGTGATCTCGCCGCCTGATTCCGGTGCAGCCTCTGCCGCATTTTTGATCAAATTCAGGAAAACCTGCACAAGTTGGTCGCGATTGCCGTAAACGGGAGGCAGTGACGGGTCGTAACGCTCGACAAAGCGTATTTTTCGGGCAAACCCGCTCTGGGCGACCTTGCGCACATGCTCCAGCACCGTGTGGATGTTCACCGCGGCCCGCTCCAGCGGCCGTTCGTCGGAGAACACCTCCATCCGGTTGACCAGCGCCACGATGCGGTCGGCCTCGTCGCAGATCAGGCGGGTCAGCACGCGGTCCTGGTCGCCGGCATTCTCCTCCAGCAGCTGGGCGGCGCCCCGGATGCCCGACAGCGGGTTCTTCACCTCATGCGCCAGCATCGCCGCCATGGCGGTGACGGAGCGCGCGGCGTGGCGATGGGTCAGCGAATGGTCGATCTTGCGGGCCAGCGAGCGCTCATGGATGGTCAGCACCACATGGTCGGGCGGATCGCCCATGGCCGCCACCTGGACCGTCACATGGTGCGGGCCGATACGGGGCGTGTCGATGACGACGCCATCCTGCGACACCCGGCGACTACCCCGGCGCACTTGCTCGATCAGCCCCATCACCGGGCTGTCCGGCGGCAGCAGATCGGGCAGCGGCATGCCTTCCATGGCGTTGGCGGACAGGTCGAAGAACTCCTGCCCTTCCAGGTTGACGAAGCGGATCTCTCCGTTGCCGTCCACCACCAGCACCGGATCGGGCAGGCTGTTCAGCACCACCAGGGAGTCCAGCCGCAGCGCCCGCGAGGCACCCGACCGGTTGCGGCCACGCTGGCCCGGGGCGGTGCCGCGGCTGGTCATGGGTACGGGGTCCATCAGGCGGCCATCCTTTCGATTGCCGGTTCGTAAAAGGCACGGATACGGTCACGCACCGCTTCGGGATCGCCCAGCCTGTTGACCTCCTGCCGGAACTCGTTGGAGTCGCGCAGTCCGGTCGAATACCAGGACACATGCTTGCGGGCGACCTTGATGCCGCCGTCCGTGCCGTAATGGCTCAGCATGCTGTCGAAATGCTCCAGCAGCGTGTCCATCTGATCATGCAGCGGCGGATCGGGCAGCCTTTCGCCGGTGCGCAGGTAGTGCATGACCTGGGACGGGAACCAGGGGCGGCCGTAGCTGCCGCGGCCGATCATCACGCCGTCGGCGCCGCTTTCGGCCAGGGCTTGGTCCACCGCCTCGAAGCTGGTGATGTCGCCGTTGACCACGACAGGGATCGACACCGCGTCCTTCACTTGGCGGACGTAGGTCCAGTCGGCGGTGCCGGTGTAGAACTGCATGCGGGTGCGGCCATGGACCGTCACCATCCTGATGCCGCACTGTTCGGCGATGCGGGCGAGGTTCGGGGCGTTGCGGCTGGTCTCGTCCCAGCCCAGCCGCATCTTCAGCGTCACCGGGATGCCGACGGCCTTCACCACCGCCTCCAGGATGCGGCCGGCCAACACCTCGTCCCGCATCAGGGAGGAGCCGGCATGGCCGTTGACCACCTTCTTCACCGGACAGCCGAAATTGATGTCGACCACCGCGGCGCCGCGGTCCTCGTTCAGCTTCGCCGCCTCGGCCATCACCTCGGGCTCGCAGCCGGCGAGTTGGACGGCCATTGGGAATTCCTCGGGCTCGGTCTCCACCATGCGCAGGGTCTGGCGGTTCTCGCGGATCATCGCCTGGCTGGCGATCATCTCCGACACCACGAGACCGCAGCCCGCGCGCTTCACCAGACGGCGGAACGGCAGGTCGGAGACACCCGACATGGGCGCCAGGATCACCGGTCCGGCGAGCGTGATGGGTCCGATTTGTATGGTCATTCTCACCTGCCCGATTGATGGGCAAAACAACAAAGTGCTAACATTTTAAGCAAGTTATCACGCAGGTACGGCGCGGTGCAAGGGCGAAGCCCATGGCAACGGTCAGGCATCCCTTACCAGGTCCATTGCCCGATCAGCACGTTGGACACGAACTTGACGCCGGGATAGGCGAGCGTCGCCAGCAGATAGACGATCAGCATCGTCCGCGCCGCCGTCCGCCCGCGCACGCCGGTGCGGTATTCCGCCAGCAGCAGGATGCCGATCACCACGAAGGTCGCCAGCGACAGCAGGCTCTTGTGATCGGTGCGGAACAGTTGTCCCTGCTCGAAATAAAGCACCGCCATGCCGGTGGCGAGGCCGGCGCCCAGCACCACCTCCGACGCGATCAGCAGGCGCAGTTGCAGCCGCTCGCTTTCGGCAACCGGCGGCAGGAAGCGGCTGAGCGGGGTCGGCCGCTTGGTTTTCAAGGCCCGCGTCTGCAGCACCGCGGCCAGCGACGCCACGGCGCTGAGCGTCAGCAGGGCATAGGTGAAGACCGACACCCCGATGTGCAGATCGATCCAAACGCCGGGAGCGTTGCCGCGCATGACCGGAGCCGGCGCATCCTCGGTCAGCGTGGCGAACAGGCAGACGATCAGCAGATAGGGCAAAAGCAGCGGCGCCAGTCTCCAGGCCGTGCCATGGAACAGGCTGAGCCCGATGAACAGCGCCATGCAGGCGGCGGTGGTCACCCACAGCGCGGTGGAAAAGCCGGTTTGCCACTGTCCAGCGACTTGCAGGATCGCCCACATGCCCGGTCCTGCGGCGGCCAGCACCAGGGCGCCCCAGAAGGACCAGCCGCGCCCCTCCACACCCTGCCCCGCGATGCGCCGGTAGGGATAGAAGGCGGCAGGCACCAGGGTCACCAGCGCCGTCAGGCTCAAGAGAATGTTCTGCGACATGGACCCGAACGCACTCCCGTCTTTCCGCCCCGACATGCCGCCCCGTCTGTGGCCATTGACCCGCCGGGAGCCGTCCGGCGATTGAAACAGGCAGGCGCGGCACTTGGCGGAACCACGGCGACAGGCTAGGCTCCGCGACGTTTCCGTCAAGTGGCTATCATATCTTACGGTTTGCCTCATGCCCACCTGCATCGCGCCCACCTGCATTGCTCTGATCGTCGCCGGCGGATCCGGCCAGCGGTTCGGAGCCGAACGGCCGAAGCAATATCTCGACCTCGCCGGCAAGCCGGTGCTGCGCCGGACCGTGGAGGCTTTCCTCAGCCATCCCCAGGTCACCGGCGTGCGCGTGGTCATCGACCCGATATGGCGCGAGGCCTATGACGCCGCCGTGGCCGGGCTCGGCCTCCCCGATCCGATTGCCGGCGGCGCCAGCCGGCAGGAGTCGGTGCGCAACGGACTGGAGGCGCTGGCCGCCGATGGCGCGCCCGACCTCGTGCTGATCCACGATGCCGCCCGTCCGCTGATCGACGAGGCCACCATCGGTGCGGTGATCGCCGCGCTGGACGACCAGCCCGGCGCCATCGCCGCGGTGCCCGTGGCCGACACGCTGAAGCGCGACAAAGACGGCAGCATCGGCGCGACGGTCGACCGCGAGGGGCTGTGGCGGGCGCAGACCCCGCAGGGCTTCCGCTTTTCGGATATTCTGCAGGCTCATCGCGCCGCCGCCGGCCTGTCGCTGACCGACGATGCCGCGGTGGCGGAGCGCGCCGGGCTGGCCGTCGCCCTGGTGCCGTCCAAGGAGGACAATTTCAAGGTGACCACCCCCGACGACCTGACCCGCGCCACCCGCGCGGTCATGAGCAGCCTGTGGGACATCCGCACCGGCAGCGGCTTCGACGTCCATCGCTTCACCGACGGCGACTTCGTGACTCTCTGCGGCCTGCGCGTTCCGCACAGCCATGGGCTGGAGGGGCATTCCGATGCCGATGTCGGGCTGCATGCCCTGACCGACGCCATCCTCGGCGCGTTGGCCGCCGGCGACATCGGCAGCCACTTCCCGCCGACCGATCCGCGTTGGCGCGGGGCCGACAGCGCCAAGTTCCTGCGCCATGCCGCCGATCTGGTGGCGGAGCGCGGCGGCGTCATCGCCCATGCCGATGTGACCATCATCTGCGAGCGGCCCAAGGTTGGCCCCCACCGGGCCGCGATGGCCGAACGGATTGCCGAAATTCTGGGCATCGAGGTCGGGCGGGTCAGCGTCAAGGCGACCACCACCGAGCAGTTGGGCTTCACCGGCCGGCGCGAGGGCATCGCCGCGCAGGCGGTGGCGACCGTCCGGCTTCCCGGCTAAGATCCGACCCGACACCACGAGCCAGGAGAGGCCGCATGTTTCCCGAGACCATCCGCGACCTTGCCGCCCAGACGCTGGCCGAATACGGCCTTGCCGGCTATATGATCGCGACCGCCGAGTCCTGCACCGGCGGGCTGATCGCCGGCGCGCTGACCGACATTGCCGGGTCGTCCAAGGTGGTGGACCGCGGCTTCGTCACCTACACCAACATCGCCAAGACCGAGTTGCTCGGCGTTCCGGCCAGCTTGCTGCACGCCCATGGCGCCGTCAGCCCGGAGGTGGCGGTCGCGATGGCGGTGGGGGCGCTGGCGAAGTCGCGGGCCGATGTAACGGTGGCGGTGACGGGGATCGCCGGCCCCGGTGGGGCGACCGAGACCAAGCCGGTCGGCCGCGTCTATGTCGCCACGGCGGTGCGCGGCGGTGCGGCCAAGGCCAAGGAATACACCTTTCCCGGCGACCGTGACGCCGTGCGCATGGCGACCGTCCAGGCGGCGCTGGAGCGGCTGCGGCTTGCCCGTCCGACCGGAAGCCTGCGCTGAAAAAACGTCTGTAAGCACTTCATACAAAGAGGAAAAGACCCGATGCCGACCATCAACATCCAGCTTTTCGAAGGCCGCACGGTCGAGCAGAAGCGCGAATACGCCAAGGCGTTGACCGAAGCGACCGTGAAGGTGCTCGGCTGCTCGCCCTCGGCGGTGGACATCATCTTCCAGGATGTGAAGAAAAGCGATTGGGCCAGCGGCGGGGAACTGTGGTCCGACAAGACCTGACCCGCCTGCCTCCGTCAGGCCCGCAGGGCGTCACGCCGGTTGCGTCGCCCTGCCCGGCCCATACAGCTGGGCGGCCCGCGTTTCGAAGGCCTGCACCATCCGGCGCACCGCCTCGTTGAACAGCAGGCCCATGATCTTCTGCAGCATCTTCGAGCGGAACTCGAAATCGACGAAGAAGTCGACGCAGCAGCCGCCGGGATGATCGTTGAAGATCCAGTGGTTGTTCAGGTACTGGAACGGCCCGTCGGTGTATTGCACGTCGATGCGGCAAATGGATTCGCTCAGTTCCACCCGCGAGGTGAAGCGTTCGCGGACCATCTTGAACCCGATAATCAGGTCCGCGAACATGACATTGCCTTCGCGCTTGCGGATGCGGGCCGCCAGGCACCAGGGCAGAAACTCCGGATACTTCTCCACGTCGGCGACAAGGTCGTACATCTGCCGGGGGGTGTAGGGAAGAACCTTCTTTTCCGCGTGCGTGGGCATGCCCGTACCATATCCTTTCTTATTGAGCCGCCTGCATCAGGCGGCCGCGACCCCCAGCTTGCGCAGCCGGGCTTCGCGCAGCTTCTCGAAATCGGCGCCCGCATGATAGGACGAGCGCGTCAGCGGCGACGAGGCCACCAGCAGGAAGCCCTTGCCGCGGCCAACAGTGGAATAACCGTCGAACTCCTCGGGAGTCACGAAACGATCCACCGCCGCATGCTTGGGCGTGGGCTGGAGATACTGCCCAATCGTCAGAAAGTCCACATCGGCGGAGCGCAGATCGTCCATCACCTGCCCGATCTCCTCCTTCGTCTCGCCCAGCCCGACCATCAGGCCGGACTTGGTGAAGATGGTCGGATCCAGCTCCTTCACCCGCGCCAGCAGCTGCAGCGAGGCGAAATAGCGGGCACCCGGGCGGATGTTGGGGTACAGGCGCGGAACCGTCTCCAGATTGTGGTTGAAGACGTCGGGCTTGGCCTCCACCACCACCTCGACCGCACCCTTCTTCTTCTGGAAGTCGGGGGTCAGGATCTCGATGGTCGTTTCCGGCGACGCGGCGCGGATGGCGCGGATGGTGCGGGCGAAATGCTCGGCACCGCCGTCGGCCAGATCGTCGCGGTCGACGGAGGTGATGACGACGTGTGAAAGCTTCAGCTTGCCGACCGCCTCGGCCACATTGTCCGGCTCATGCGGGTCCAGCTGGTCCGGGCGCCCGGTCTCGACATTGCAGAAGGCGCAGCCGCGCGTGCAGATGGAGCCCAGGATCATGAAGGTGGCATGCTTGTGCTTCCAGCACTCCCCGATGTTCGGGCAGGCCGCCTCTTCGCAGACCGTGTTCAGCTTCAGCCCGCGCATCAGCTGCCGGGTCTCGTTGTATTCCTGGCTCATCGGCGCCTTGACCCGGATCCAGGCCGGTTTGCGCTGGATCGGGTTGTCGGGCTTATGGGCCTTCTCGGGGTGGCGCAGCTTCTCGGTCTGGTCGACGAGGGTCATGGTCTAAAGCTCCCGATGGCCGACGCGATGCCCCGGCCCCGACAATAGGTGCGATGAGGATGTCAAACCCGCCATTCCGGCGGAAACAGCTCGGCCGGATAGGCCGGATCGAGCGCCTGGTCAAGCGTGAAAGGCGGCTCGACCGGGAAATGCCCGTCAGGGGTATCCGCCTCGTCGGCGGCATCCAACCGGGCTTTGCGGTAGGTCTTGTCGAACACTGCGGCGATATAGGGCCGCAAGCTGGGACTGGCGGCAATCTCATCCACCAGCCGGTCACGCTGCTCGCGTATCGTCCGACGCCAGCCGCGTTCGCACCGCTCACGCAGATCCGGACAGAACAACCACTTCAGCAAATGTGTCGTGAGAACCCGCAAGCGGCTGTCGATCTCGGATTTCTGGCTGCGGCCCATGCTCTCGATCTCCTCGGCGACGTTCTCCCAGTCGACCGGGGCGTTGTTCCGCTCGGCGCCGGCACGGCGAAGCTCCTGCGCCTGGGCTTGGGTCCAGGCGTAGAAATCCTCGTCATACGCGGCGCTGCTGCGGTCCATGGCTCCGTCCGGTTGGGAAAAACGCCACCTTGGAAAATCTTATTTAAAAGTGGATCGCCCGGCCATAGGCATCAAGGACCGACTCATGCATCATTTCCGACAGGGTCGGGTGCGGGAACACCGTGTGCATCAGTTCGGCCTCGGTCAACTCCGACGACTTGGCGATGCCGTAGCCCTGGATCAGCTCGGTCACTTCCGCGCCGATCATGTGGGCGCCCAGCATCTCGCCGGTCTTGGCGTCGAAGATGGTCTTGATCAGGCCTTCCGGCTCGCCGAGCGCAATGGCCTTGCCATTGCCGACGAAGGGGAAGCGGCCGACCTTGATCTCGTAGCCGGCTTCCTTCGCCTTCTTCTCCGTCAGGCCGACCGAAGCGATCTGCGGGTGCGAGTAGGTGCAGCCCGGGATGTTGCGGACGTTCAGCGCATGCGGGTGCTTGCCGGCGATGTGCTCGGCGACGATCACGCCTTCATGGCTGGCCTTGTGGGCGAGCCAGGGGGCGCCGGTCACGTCGCCGATGGCGTACACGCCCGGCTCGTCGGTCTCGCACATCGGGTTGGTCTGGATGTGGCCGCGGTCGGTCTTGACCTTGGTGTTCTCCAGCCCCAGACCCTCGGTGTTCGGGCTGATGCCGACGGCGACGATGACGCGGTCGACCGTGATGTCCTCGGTCTTGCCGCCGGCCTCGACGGCCACGGTCACGCTGTCGGCGGCCTTGCGCAAATTGCCGGCCTTGGCACCGGTGATGATGCGCATGCCCTGCTTTTCGAAGGCCTTCCGGGCCATTGCGGAGATTTCCTCATCCTCCACCGGAAGGATGCGGTCCATCACCTCGACCACCGTAACTTTCGCGCCCAAGGCGTTGTAGAAGCTGGCGAACTCGATGCCAATGGCGCCGGAGCCGATGACCAGCAGCGACTTCGGCATGCTGTCCGGCGTCATCGCCTTGCGATAGGTCCAGACCAGCTTGCCGTCATCCTCCAGGCCCGGCAGCGTGCGGGCGCGTGCGCCGGTGGCGATGATGATGTGCTTGGCGCCGAAGGTGCCGACAGGAGCCTCGCCCTTGCTGACCGCCACCTGACCCTTGCCGATCAGCTTGGCGGAGCCTTCGATCACCGCGACCTTGTTCTTCTTCAGCAGGTGCTTGACGCCGCCGTTCAGCTGACCCGCGACCTTGCGCGAGCGGGCAACGACCTTGTCCAGGTCGAAGGACGGGTTCTGGATGACCAGACCGTAGTCGGCGGCGTGCTTGGCGAGATGCAGGACCTCGGCCGAGCGCAGCAGCGCCTTGGTCGGGATGCAGCCCCAGTTCAGGCAGATGCCGCCCAGGTTTTCACGCTCGATGACCGCGGTGTGCAGGCCCAGCTGCGCGGCGCGGATCGCCGCCACATAACCGCCCGGCCCGCCGCCGATGACGATGACGTCGTAATTCATGTCGGCCAAGGGTGTTCTCCCCATTCAGGAGCGAGGCGCATCCTCGCGGCCGGCGGCAAAGATGCCTTCCTCGACCCGGCACGCCTCGTCGATGATCGTCTGGTACAGGGTGGCCATGAAGTCCGGATCCAGGCCGTAGGCCAAGCCCGCCTCCGCCGCCCGCCGCTTGACCGCTTCGACGCGATCGGGCAGGACGGCCGGCAGATTCTCCGCCATCTTCACCGCTGCGACGCGGTGGACGACAGACAGGCGCTTGCCCAGCAGCGCGACGATCTCGTCGTCGATGGCGTCGATTTCGGCGCGGAGCGGGGCAAGGCTTTTCGACATGGAACCGGTCCTCTAACCGTCAGAGCAGCATCGAGAGCGGATCCTCGAGCAGCTTCTTCACCGCGCCGAGGAATTCCGCACCGACGGCGCCATCGGCCACCCGGTGGTCGAAGGTGCCGGTCAGGCTCATCACCGTGGCGATGGCCAGCGCTCCGTCCTTCACCACCGGGCGCTGCTCGCTGGCGCCGACCGCCAGGATGCAGGCCTGCGGCGGGTTGATGATCGCCTGGAACTGCTTGATCCCCATCATGCCCAGGTTGGAGATGGAGATCGTGCCGCCCTGATACTCTTCCGGCTTCAGCGCGTTGTCGCGCGCCTTCTTGGCCAGCGCCTTCATCTCGTTGGAGATGTCGGCCAGACCCTTGGTCTCCGCCTTCTTGACGATCGGGGTGATCAGCCCGGTCGGGGTCGCGACGGCGACCGAGATGTCGGCGTGGCTGTACTGCAGCATCGCCTCGTCGGTCCAGGCGGCGTTCAGCGCCGGGACCTTCTTCAGCGCCAGCGCCACGGCACGGATGATGAAGTCGTTCACCGACAGCTTGTAGGCGTCGGACCGGCCGTTCAGCTCGGCGCGGACCTTCATCAGCGCGTCGATCTCGACATCCACCGTCAGGAAATAGTCGGGAACGGTGCGCTTCACCTCGCCCAGGCGCTTGGCGATGGTCTTGCGCATGCCGCTGTTCGGCACGGCCGTGTAGGCCATGCCCAGCTTGTCGGCGAGCGCCTTGGCATCCACACCTTCGGCCTTGGGGGCCGGGGCCGGAGCCGCGGCGGGAGCCGGAGCGGCGGCGGCCGGAGCGGGAGCGGCAGCCGGAGCGGAAGCGGCCTTGGCCGGACCGGCGGCCTTGGCGGCCTCCATGTCGGCCTTGACGATGCGGCCGTGCGGGCCGCTGCCCTTGACGGTCTTCAGGTCGACGCCGGCCTGTTCGGCGATGCGGCGCGCCAGCGGGCTGGCGAACACGCGCTCGCCGGAAGCCGCCGGGGCGGCGGCCGGAGCGGCGGCGGGGGCCGGAGCCGCGGCGGCCGGGGCAGCCGCCGGAGCGGGAGCCGCGGCAGGCGCAGCGGCCGGAGCCGGAGCGGAACCGGCCGAAGCCAGCGCGCTCTCGTCCTCGCCTTCTTCCAGCAGGATGGCGATGGGGGTGTTCACCGCCACGCCCTGGCTGCCGGCCGGGATCAGGATCTTGCCGATGCGGCCTTCATCGACCGCTTCGACTTCCATGGTGGCCTTGTCGGTCTCGATCTCGGCGAGCACGTCGCCGGACTTCACCGTGTCGCCTTCCTTCTTCAGCCACTTGGCGAGGTTGCCCTCGGTCATCGTGGGCGAGAGGGCGGGCATCAGAATCTGAACGGTCATCCTATCAGCCCTCCTCTCAGCGATAGCAGGCTTGCTTGGCGGCCTTGACGATGTCGGCGACCTGCGGCAGCGCCAGCTTTTCCAGGTTGGCGGCGTAGGGCATCGGCACGTCCAGGCCGGCCACGCGGGCCACCGGCGCATCGAGATAGTCGAACGCCTGCTCCATCATCAGCGCGCACATTTCCGAACCGATGCCGGCGAAGGGCCAGCCTTCCTCGACGGAGACGAGGCGGTTGGTCTTCTTGACGCTGTTGACGATGGTGGCGGTGTCCAGCGGACGGATCGTGCGCAGGTTGATGACCTCCGCGTCGATGCCTTCCTTCGCCAGCTCCTCGGCGGCGGCCAGCGCATGGCCGACCATGATCGAGAAGGCGGTGATCGTCACGTCCTTGCCCTGACGCTCGATCTTGGCCTTGCCGATCGGCAGGACGAACTCCTCGTCCTCCGGCACCTCGAAGCTCTGGCCGTAGAGAATCTCGTTCTCCAGGAAGACGACCGGGTTCGGATCGCGGATCGCCGCCTTCAGCAGTCCCTTGGCGTCGGCCGCCGACCAGGGCGAGACGACCTTCAGGCCCGGGCAGTGGGCGTACCACGAGGCATAGCACTGCGAATGCTGGGCGGCGACTCGGGCGGCGGCGCCGTTCGGGCCGCGGAAGACGATCGGGCTGCCCATCTGGCCGCCGGACATGTAGAGCGTCTTGGCGGCGGAGTTGATGATGTGGTCGATCGCCTGCATGGCGAAGTTGAAGGTCATGAACTCGACGATCGGCTTCAGCCCCTTGAAGGAGGCGCCGACGCCCAGACCGGCGAAGCCGATCTCGGTGATGGGCGTGTCGATTACGCGACGCTCGCCGAACTCCTGCAGCAGGCCCTGGGTCACCTTGTAGGCGCCCTGGTACTGCGCGACCTCCTCGCCCATGACGAAGACCTTCTCGTCACGGCGCATTTCCTCGGCCATCGCGTCGCGGAGCGCCTCGCGGACCGTCTTCTTCACCGTCTTGGCGAAGAACTTGTCCTCGTCGGAGTCCGGGGCGGACACCGGGGCGGCCGGCACGGTCGGCGCCGGAGCCTGGGCCTGCACCGCCGACGGTGCGGCCTTGGTCTCTTCGGAAGCCGGGACGGCGTTGGTCGGGCCGGGGGTGGCCGGGGCGTTGCCGCCCTTGGACAGCGCGCTCTCGTCCTCGCCCTCTTCCAGCAGGATGGCGATGGGAGTGTTCACCGCGACATTGTCGGTGCCTTCCGGCACCAGGATCTTGCCGACGCGGCCTTCATCGACCGCTTCGACTTCCATGGTGGCCTTGTCGGTCTCGATCTCGGCGAGAACGTCGCCGGACTTCACCGTGTCGCCTTCCTTCTTGACCCATTTCGCCAGCTTGCCCTCGGTCATGGTGGGCGACAGGGCCGGCATCAGCACTTCGATCGGCATTCCTCAACCTCCGGCGGCGCGGGGGAAACCGGTTGCCGCTCCCAATCTGGGGGCAACCCGTTCCGGTCGGCGCCGCTCCTGCTTATCGTTGACGTCAGGACCAGACGGTGGATTCGACGATCAGGTCTCGACCAGGATGTCGGTCCACAGTTCCGACGGATCGGGCTCGGGGCTCTGCTGCGCGAACTCGGCCGATTCGGTGACGATCGCCTTCACCGCGCGATCGATCTCCTTCAGCTTGTCCTCGTCGGCGTGGCCGCCGCCCAGCAGCTTGGCCTTCAGCTGGTCGATGGGATCGGACTCCGACCGCATCTTTTCGACCTCTTCCTTGGTCCGGTACTTGGCCGGATCGGACATGGAGTGGCCGCGGTAGCGGTAGGTCTTCATCTCCAGGATGACCGGGCCGTTGCCTTCGCGGATGTAGTTCACCCACTGGTCGGCGGCGGCCTTCACCTCGAGCACGTCCATCCCGTTGACCTGATAGCCGGGGATGCCGTAGGCGGCGCCGCGCTGATGCAGTTCACCGGCCGAGGCGCGCTCCTGCGAGGTGCCCATGGCGTACTTGTTGTTCTCGATGACGAACAGCACCGGCAGCTTCCACAGAGCCGCCATGTTGAAGCTCTCGTACACCTGGCCCTGGTTGATCGCGCCGTCGCCGCAATAGACCGCGGAGACGCCGCCGTCGTTGAGGTACTTGTGCGCGAAGGCCAGACCGGTGCCGAGCGGAACCTGGCCGCCGACGATGCCATGGCCGCCGTAGAAGTTCTTCTCGCGGCTGAACATGTGCATCGAGCCGCCCTTGCCCTTGGAGTAGCCCCCGATGCGGCCGGTCAACTCGGCCATCACGCCGTTGGCTTCCATGCCGCAGGCCAGCATGTGGCCGTGGTCACGGTAGCTGGTGATGACGGTGTCGCCCTGCTTCAGGGCGGCCTGCACGCCGACCACGACGGCTTCCTGGCCGATGTACAGATGGCAGAAGCCGCCGATCAGGCCCATGCCGTACAGCTGGCCCGCCTTCTCTTCGAAGCGGCGGATCAGCAGCATCTCGCGGTAGTAATGAAGAAGCTCTTCGGAAGAGACGGCTTGAGCGGGCGCGGTGTCGGTCTGCGCCTTGGTCGGACGGCGTCGGGACGCGGCCATGATTCCTCCCCAGGGTTCAAGCGGCATTGGGCCTTACAACAACCCTTGCCGCCACGCGTTGCGGGCATGCGAGAGCCCGCACCGGAAGCGAATATGGCGCGCACACTACACGAGCTTTTTGGCCCGCGCAAATGCCTGTTTTTGCAGCGCTATTTTCGATTAACCGGATTCCGGTTAATCGGCTGATTTCCCCTTACTTATGCACCGGAACCCCTTCCGGGTCGGCCAGCTTGGGCAGCTTGACGATGACGTCGCGCGGGTTGGAGAAGTTCAGCATCAGACGCGCCCGCTCCTCCAGCATATCGCGGTCGAGCCCGTCGCCGCGCAGAAGCTGGGCACGCCGCTCCATCTCCTCCCGTTCGGTGCGGAGCTGGTTCAGGACCTCTTCGGCCTGGGCGATCTCCCCCTGGATCTGCTTCATCGCCACCAGCCCGCGATCGCCATGGATCGCGTAGTAGGCGAAGTAGGCGACCACACAGGCGCACAGCGCCGGCATGATGGCTTGGCGGATCGCGCTCTTGGCAGCGCGGGCGAGCGTGTCGGTGAAGTCGGCGATCATCGTCATGGTGGTTGGATGGAATCACAGCGACTTTCCACCGGTCAAACGAAAAAGATGGAACAGCCAAGTCGCAAAAGTGTCGTGTTCTTTGCGCAACCCAGTAATGGGTACCTGCCACGCCTGCGCCACAAGTTGTCAGAACGTTCCGTGAAAGTTTTCCATGCCCCGTAGGTAGGGTATTCCGGGCACCCTGTTCCGTCGGCCCGCCGATGCGCCCTGCACCGTCGGCGCACGACACCCACTCGGCATAGTGCTAAGGGGGAATGGAATGAAACCGGCGGTGGCGTGTTTGGACCCACACGGCGTTGCCGGAGCCGTACCGGGTCAGCGAATGCGCTTCCGGTTGCCGGCTTCCAGGGCGGCGCCGCCCAATGGCTGAGGAGACGCACTCCATGCGCAGCAAGATTCTGATCGCGGCCCTTCCCGCCCTGCTTCTGGGGCTGGCGGCTTGCGACGACCAGAATGCCCAGAACTCCAACGCGGCGAACCAGACCAGCCCGACCACCAGCAGCGGGTCCAGCAGCGACTCCACCACGGTCCCGCCGCCGTCAACCGGAGTTCCGGTTCAGGGCGGAACCTCCGGCAACTCGATGAACGAGACCAGCGGCGCCACCACCACGGTGCCGGGCGGCTCCACGGCCGGCGGGTCTGCCGGCGGCGGTGCCAGCACTGGCGGCTCGGCAACCCCGTCCGGCGGCCAGTAAGCTCCGGCGGTCACCAAAATCCCTTCTCCCCTTGCGGGAGAAGGGATTTGTCAGCGACCGCTCCGACTCAAACATCCACGACCCGCCGCCCTTCCGCGGGTCCGCCGGTGCTGCCCGGTTCGAAGGCGATGCCCTTCACCAGCGCCACCACTGGGCGGCCGGGCGTCAGGTTCAACTCCCGGACGGCCGCGCGGGTGATGCGCGCGATCAGGAAGGAGCCGCCAACCGCCAGCCGCACATCGGCGGAGGATGGTCCCGACTCGGCGACCTCCACCACCGTGGCCGCCAACGCGTTGCGCACGCTCACGCCGACCGGCTGCTGCAGAGCCACGATAACATCACGGGCATGGATGTGCAGGCGCACCGCGACCCCCGGCGCACGTTCCACCCGCGGGACGGTCAGGTGCCCGCCGTCGAAGGCCAGAACGGTCAGCCCGTCGTCGGGGATATGGCGTTCCACCGTCAGGTCCAACACGGCACCGGCATCCTGCGCACCGGTCACCGCCGACAGGTCGAGCCGGCCCATCACCGTTCCCACCGGCCCCACGGCGCGCACCCTGCCCTCCCCGATCAGCACCATCGTCGTGGCGAGGCGCACAACCTCGTCCAGCGCGTGGCTGACCATGACGATGGGGATGTTCATCTCGTCGCGCAGCCGCTCGATGTAGGGCATGATCTCCGCCTTGCGGGCGGCGTCGAGCGAGGCCATCGGTTCGTCCATCAGCAGCAGGCGCGGCTGGGCCAGCAGGGCGCGGCCGAAGGCGACGCGCTGCTTCTCGCCGCCCGACAGCCCGCGTGGCCGGCGGTCCAGCAGATGGCCCAGCCCCAGCAGTTCCACGACCGGGCCGAAGGCGATGCGGCGATCCGCAGCCGGCACCCGGCGCAGGCCGAATTCCAGATTGCTGCGCACGGTCATGTGCGGGAACAGGCGCGCATCCTGGAAGACATAGCCGATGCGCCGCCTTTCCACCGGCACGTCGACGCGCCGCGCGCTGTCGAAGAACACGGTGTCGCCGATGTGGATGTGGCCGGAATCGGGCCGCGTCAACCCGGCGATGGCGTTGATGACGGATGTCTTGCCGGAACCGGAGCGGCCGAACAGGGCCGTTACCCCGCGCTCCTCTGCGGCGAAGGCGATGTCGAGCGTGAAGGCGCCAAGCGTCTGGCGGATCGCAAGGTCGATCATGGTCAAGTCTGCCCGATCAGCCGCCGGACGCGATGCGCCAGAAATTCCGACAGCATCAGCGCGATCAGGGCGACGCCGAAGGATATGGCCGCAAGCCGCGCCGCCACCGCGTCGCCGCCGGGTTCCTGGGTGGCGGCATAGATCGCCAACGGCAGGGTCTGCGTCTGGCCGGGAATGTTGGAGACGAAGGTGATGACCGCCCCGAACTCGCCCATCGCCGCCGCGAAGGCGACGATGGCGCCCGACAACAGGCCGGGCGCCATCAGCGGCAGCAGGATGGTGAAGAAGCGGTCGACGGGGCCGGCGCCCAGCGTGCGTGCCGCCGCCTCCAGCCCGCCGTCGATCGCCTCGACCGACAGGCGGATGGCGCGCACCATCAGCGGGAAGGACGTCACGGCGACCGCCAGAGACGCGCCTTCCGCCGTGAAGATCAGCTTGATGCCGAAGGTCTGGTACAGCCAGCCGCCCACCACCCCTTTGGTCCCCATGGTCACCAGCAGGATATAGCCGGTGACCACCGGCGGCAGGACCAGCGGAAGATGGACCAGCCCATCGACCAGCGTCTTGCCCGGAAAGTTATAGCGCCCGAGCACCCAGGCGGCGAGCACAGCAACCGGCAACCCCAACGCGATGGCGACGCCCGCGACACGCAGGCTCAGCAGCAACGCGGTGGTCTCCATCGGCGTCAGGATATCCATGCCGCAGAGCTTACGGTGCTTTGGGGGCCGGAACGAAGCCGAATTCCTTCCACACCGCCATGCCCTCCGGCGACTTCATGTAGTCGAGGAAAGCGGCGCCGCCTGCGCTTTTGGATGCCGCCACCAACGCTGCCGGATAGATGATGGGCGGGTAGCTGTCCGGCGGAAACACGGCGGCGACCTCCACCCCCGGATCGATGGCGGCGTCGGTGCGATAGACGATGCCCATCGGCACCTCGCCCCGGCTGACCAGCACCAGCGCCGCCCGCACGCTGTCGGCCCGCGCCAGCCTCGGCTCGACCGCTTTCCATTGACCAAGGGACTCCAGTGCAGCCTTGGCGTACTTCCCGACCGGAACGTTCGATGGGTCGCCGGTGGCGAGCCTGCCGTCGCCCAGTTGTTCCGCCAGCTTGCCGCCCTTCGACAGGTCCGGCTTCAGCGCCGTTCCCTTCGGCACCACCACCACCAGCTCGTTCCCCAGCAGGTTCGTCCGGCTATCGGTCCTGATCAGATTGCGCTTCTGCAAATAATCCATCCAGTCGAGATCGGCCGAGATGAAGATGTCGGCCGGCGCATCATTCTCGATCTGCTTTGCGAGGGCGGAGGACGCGGCGAAGGACGAGGTCACTGACAGGCCGGATTTCGTCTTGAATTGGGAGGCGAGCTTGTCCACCGCATTCTTCGTGGAGGCGGCGGCCAGAACGAGCACGTCCTGCGCCATTGCCGCCGGGGCGGCGAGGGTCAGGCCGAAACCCAACACCGCCGCCGACATCGCAAGCCTGAACCCGCTCCGCCCCAGGATCGAACGCACACCAACCATCGCCACCCCCTGCCATGCTTGACGCTTAACCTGTATCCAAATGGATACAGCGCTTCGCGGTTGCGGTAAAGGGCAAACGGCCGGGCTCGCGCTGTCCAATCCCGGCGAGTGACTCTGCCGCGGACTTGCGGAATTCACATCATGTCATGACTTGCCGCGCCGGGCCGTGATAGGAAGTGCGGCGAATCGGACCCGGTCCCAGCCCTCCCCCTGCTTCAGGAACTTCCCATGCGCGCCGTGAAGATTTCCCCCTCGATTCTCTCCGCCGATTTCGCCCGGCTGGGCGAGGAGGTCCGCGCGGTCGACGCCGCCGGCGCCGACTACATCCACATCGACGTGATGGACGGGCATTTCGTCCCGAACCTCACAATCGGGCCGGGCGTGGTGAAGGCGCTGCGGCCGCATTCCGCCAAGGTCTTCGACGTGCATCTGATGATCTCGCCGGTGGACCTCTTCGTTCCGGACTTCGCCAAGGCCGGGGCCGACATCATCACCGTCCATCCGGAAGCCGGGCCGCACCTGCACCGCACGATCCAGCTGATCAAGTCGCTGGGCAAGAAGGCCGGCGTGTCGTTGAACCCGGCGACGCCGGTGGACGCCATCCAGCATGTGCTGGAGGACATCGACCTCGTGCTGGTGATGACGGTCAACCCCGGCTTTGGCGGCCAAAGCTTCATCAAGAGCCAGTTGCCGAAGATCCGCGACCTGCGCGCCCGCATCGACGCGCTGGGCAAGCAGATCGATCTGGAGGTCGATGGCGGCATCAACCCGGAGACCGCCCGCCTGGCGATCGAGGCCGGCGCCGATGTTCTCGTCGCCGGCACCGCCACCTTCACCGGCGGTCCCGAGCAGTATGCTGCCAACATCAGCGCCCTGCGCTGATCAGCACCTTGAAACAGCAACGGCCCCGCGCCGCCCCCATGGGGAGCGGTGCGGGGCCGTTCCATTATCGGCCTATCAAAGATCCGCCGGATCAGCGGACGCTGGCGAGCGGGGCGCTGGCCGCGATGCCTTCGATCTGGTTCAGGTGCTGCTGCAGCTTCGGCAAGGTCTGCTGTGCCAGGCTGCGGTAGGGCTGCAGGTCCGGATCGGTGCTTCGGGCGACGGTGCCGTACAAGTCCACCGCCTCGCGGTGCGCCAGAACCTGCTGGTTCACATACATGCGGTCGAAGGCGACTCCGCGAAGGCCCTGCAGCTGGCTCAGCTTCTGCTGCTGGTCGAGATCCGGCTGGGCCGGCGGCTCAAGGCCGCTGGCGCGGGCCTGGGTCTTCACCAGTTCGCTGGTGGTGGTGTGGTCCATGATCATGTGGCGGGCGAACTGGCGTACCGGCTCGGTGGTGGCGCGGTCGACGGCCATGCGGCTCGACGCGATCTCGAACAGGTCGCTCTGCGAAGCGCGGTTCACGAAGTCGGCCGCGCTGGCCACCGGCGCCATGCGGGCGGCGCGGTCCTGGTCGGCCGTGCTGCCGCCGCCGATGCTGCTGCCGGTCATCGCCGCACCCGTGCCGGCAGTGGACCCGGCGATGCCGGTCGCCATCTGCTGTTCCATGCGGCGCTCTTCGGCAACCCGGCGGGCGCCGATGCCTTCGCCCAGCACCACCACCTTGCCGCCCTGCGGCGTGTCGGTGACCGGCAGCCCGCGGGCCGGCGCGTCCAGCGGCGGGATGCCGCCCGACGGCGTACCCATGGTGTAGCTCGATCCGGCCTGCGGCGAGGTCGCGCCGCCTACCTGGGCCATCGCGGTGGTCGACAGCAGAACCGCGCCCATGGCGGTGAATACGAATGTCCTGGTCATGAAAAATCTCCCAACTTTCCTTGCGGAACGGCCCGGCCGGCAAGGCCTGGAGGCGTTCCGGTCCACCGCGTCAGCACCGAAGCGCGACGGCGGTCATGTGCTGCGGAGAACATGGTGCCTATGCAAAAAGTTCCGGCTGTCCAAAAGAGCATCGGGCCAAAAGATCCGCCGGGAAGGAGAACCAATCGCCGCTTTGCCCGTTATTGGGCATGGGAAGACGGTCCCGCAACGGAAGGGAAAACAACCATGGGCATTCTCTGGACGATCATCATCGGCTTCATCGCCGGCATCGTCGCCAAGTTCCTGATGCCGGGTCGCGATCCGGGAGGCTTCATCATCACCACGCTGCTGGGCATCGCCGGCGCCTTTGTCGCGACATATCTGGGCGCCGCCGTCGGCTGGTACCGGCCGGGTGAAGGAGCGGGATTCATCGGCGCGATCGTCGGCGCGATCGTCATCCTGGCCATCTACCGCATGATCGCCGGTCGCCGGCACACGGTATGACGAGCGCTGCTTGAAGGCGGCTTGCCTGAAAGCCGCCTTACGAAAAAAGGGACCACCGGATCGCCGGCGGTCCCTTTTTTCATGGGCTTGATCGGTCGAAGGCGGTCAGGCCAGCGCCACCGGCTGCGGCATGAAGATGGCCCGCGAAATGGCCGCCTGGATGCCGGCGTTGGTGAAGGGTTTGCGCACGATCTGCCCCAGATGGCGGGCGTCCAACGCGCGGATGTCGTCGTCGAAGGCGGTGACGAAGATGGTGCGCAGGTCACGCACGCGCTTCAGCCGGCGGGCGATCTCGATCCCGCTGCCGCCATCGGCCAGCCGGACGTCCAGCAGGGCCAGTGTCGGCTTCTCCGCCTTCAACAGGGCCAGAGCCTCCGTCTCGTTGCCGGCGGTGCCGCAGACGACGTGGCCCATGTCGGCCACCAGTTCTCCCAGCTCCATCGCCAGCAGGGCGTTGTCCTCGACCACCATGACCCGCTGGACCATGGCGGCGCGCACGCGGGCGCGGGCGGCTTTCAGCCGGTCGATGGACTCCCCCGCCGGCAGCTGCAGCACCTTCGCCGCCTGCGGGATGCTCAATCCCTCCAGTGCGGTCAGCAGATACAGGCGGCGGTCGGCCTCCGGCAGTTCGGCCAGCGCGCGCTCGATGGGATGGGGCGATGGCAGCGGCCGGCCGGGCGGGCCGAACTCCTCCGGAGAACGGTCGAACAGCAGGTTCAGCAGCGCATACATCGACAGGCGAGAGCCATCGCCGCCGCGGTCCAGGCCGAACCGTGATGGCGCCATCACCGCAGCCTCGACGCAGCGGGTCACCAGCGCGTCGCCACGATCGGTGGCGCCCGTCAGCGCCCGCGCATAGCGGCGCAGGATCGGAACCACCTCGAACAGTTCACATTCGTAAACGAGCATGCCCGTGACTCCGCTCCCTGCCGGGAGTTACCGCTCTGGGATTCAGCCTCTCCGATCGTTCGCCGGGCAAACATGCCGGCCTGTGGAGGTCGTTATTCATCCTATCAGAATCCTACCACGCCCGGCGGAACGGTCGAATGGGAAATGGGGGTGCAAGGGACCAAGGGCATGGACGCCGGGAGCAACGGCAGAAGGCCTGCTCACTTCGCCTTTTCGCGCAATTGGCGCGAGCGCCATTGCCAAGGCTTCTCCACCTGCCCGGCCCACAGCCCCATCCGCTTGCTCTGGGCATAGGCTTCGCCCTTCTGGTAGGCGGGCGACAGGCTGGCATACTGAAAGGCCCAGCCGCGCGACACCATCGCCGCCCCCAGATCGACCCCGCGCACCCGGCATTCGCCCTTCTTCTCGCCGGTACGGTCCTGTTCGGTGATGGTGCAGGTCACCTCCTCGCCCTTCACCATGTTGGCGAGCACGGCGGTGGCGACCTTGAAGCAATCGAGTTCATGGCCGTAGCGATTCCTGCATTTCTGCCCCGGATCCGGCGCGTCGATGCCCATCAGCCGGACCGCCGTGCCGTTGACCGTCAGCAGATCGCCCTCCACCGCCATGGCTGCGCCCTTGATGGTCTGGTCCGGCGTGTTGGCGATGGGGCCGCGCCCCTTGGCGGCCTGATTGGTCTGCGCCGCGGCGGGACCGCCGAGGGCCAGACCGCAGAGCACGACCAGTGCTGGTCTCCACACCCTCATCGGCTCAGAACAGGGTGGGCTGTTTGTCGTCGGGTTTTGCTTTGGCCGGCTTCCCATTGCCCGGCTTTTCGGTGACGGCCGCCGCCTCTTCCGGCGGATCCAGGCAGGAACAGTCGTCATTGCGCACGCTGTTCACCCGCGGCCCCACCGGGACCACGTCCAGCCAGTCGTCCGGTGCCGAGCGGATCAGCCCCTCCACCACCGGCAGCGGGGTCGCCGGGTCGAGCCAAGCGTCCCAGTCGGCGGGATCGAGCACCACCGGCATGCGGTCGTGCAGGAAGGACAGGGAGGTGTTGGTCGCCGTCGTCACCACCGTTGCGGTTTCCAGCGGCGGGTCCAGCGGTGCGGCGCCCTTCGGCCCGCGCCAACGCTCCCACAGCCCGGCCAGTGCGAACAGGCCGCGGTCGCGGCGGCGGATGACGTGCCCCTGCTTGCGCGGCTTCGCCCCATCCCCCACGCTGGTCCATTCATAGAACCCGTCGAGCGGGATCAGGCAGCGGCGCTTGCGGAAGGCGTCGCGGAAGGCCGGCTTGTCGGCCACCGATTCGCCGCGCGCGTTGATCATCCGCCCACCGATGGACGGATCGTCGGCCCAGGGCGGCACCAGTCCCCAGCGGACCATCGACAGATGGCGGCCATCCTCCTCGCGCCGGATCACGGGGATGTCCTGCGTCGGGGCGATGTTCCAGCGCGGCATCAGGTTCGGCCGTTCGGGCACGCCGAATAGGCGCTGGACCTCACTGACCGGGGTGGTGAGTAGCATGCGTCCACACATGCCACCGAATATGGTCCCTGCGGATTGCCGGCGCCAGTCCGCAATGGCGCGCACTGCTTGCCGCCGCCAGGGGTTTCCCTGACGCTTCAGCCGGCCTATCTTCGCGGAGCACAACAATCGCATCGAACCGGAAGTCGGGAGTTCACCCATGAAGTTCGGCATCGGACAGGCGGTTCCTCGCACCGAAGACGCCCGGCTGCTGACCGGCGGCGGCCGCTACACCGACGACGTGTCTCTTCCCGGTCAGGCCTATGCGGCCTTCGTCCGCTCCCCCCACGCCTTTGCGGCGATCGGCTCGGTCGATGCGTCGGACGCGCTGGCGCAGCCGGGTGTGCTGGCGGTCTACACCGTCGCCGATCTGGACGCCGAGAATGTCGGCATGATCCCCTGTCAGGCGGTGCTGAAGCAGCGCGACGGGTCGAACTATGTCCGCACCCCGCGTCCGGCGCTGGCCCGCGGCTTCGCCCGCCATGTCGGCGATCCGGTCGCCATGGTGGTGGCGGAGACGCTGGAGGCCGCGCGCGAGGCGGCCGAACTGGTGATGGTCGATTACGAGGACCGCGACTCCGTCACCGGAACGCTGGAGGCGCTGGAGCCCGGTCGTCCGCTGGTGTGGGACGCGGCGCCGAACAATCTCTGCTTCGACTGGGACACCGGCGACGAGGCGGCGGTGGAGGCGGCGCTCGCCGGCGCTCACCGGGTGGTGGACCTGGAACTGGTCAACAACCGCGTCGTCGCCAACCCGATGGAGGGCCGCGCCTGTGTCGCCGGGGTCGAATCTGGCGCCGATGGCGCGCCCGGCCGGCTGCTGATCTACGTCACCAGCCAGGGCGTCCACGGCCTGCAAAAGCAGTTCGCCAAGATCCTGAACGAGCCGGAGTCCCGCATCCGCGTGCTGACCACCGATGTCGGCGGCGGCTTCGGCATGAAGCTGTTCAACTATCCGGAATATGTCGCCTGCCTGTTCGCCGCCCGCCGGCTGAACCGTGCGGTGAAATGGGCCGCCGACCGCATCGAGGGCTTCATCAGCGACGACCATGGCCGCGACCATGTCAGCAAGGCTCGTCTGGCGCTCGACGCCGACGGCCTCTTCCTGGGGCTGCGGGTGGACACCGTCGCCAACCTCGGCGCCTACCTGTCCAACTACGGCCCCTTCATCCCGACGGATGCCGGATCGGCGATGCTGGTCGGCTCCTATAGGACGCCGGCGGTCTATGTGCGGGTGAAGGGCGTCTTCACCAACACCCAGCCGGTGGACGCCTATCGCGGCGCCGGGCGGCCGGAAGCGGCCTATCTGCTGGAACGGCTGATCGACCATGCCGGCCGGGTCACCGGCCTCGGCCCGGCGGAGATCCGGCGGCGCAACTTCATCCCGCCCAGCGCCATGCCCTACGCCACGCCGATGGGACAGGTCTACGACACCGGCGACTTCGCCCGGAATCTGGAGGACGGCCTGATCCTCGCCGATCTGGCAGATCTGCCGACCCGCAAGGCGGAGGCCAAGGCCCGCGGCAGGCTGCGCGGCGCCGGTCTGTCCACCTACATCGAGGCCTGCTCGGGCGGCGGGCCGGAGCAGGCGACCGTCCAGGTCAACGGCGACGGTAAGGTCGTGCTGATGATCGGCACCCAGACCAACGGCCAGGGTCACGAGACCGCCTACAAGCAGATCCTCGCCGACCGGCTGGGCGTGCCGCCGGAGGATGTGGAGGTGGTGCAGGGCGACACCGACCGCGTCAGCTGGGGATCCGGCACCGGCGGCTCGCGCTCCGTGCCCGTAGGCGGCTCGGCGCTGGCGGAGGGTGCGGCCAAGGTGGTGAAGACGGCCACGACGGTCGCAGCCGACCTGCTGGAGACCGCCGAGGTCGACGTCGAGTTCGCCGACGGCCGCTTCACCGTCGTCGGCACCGACCGCGCGGTGTCGCTGAGGGAGGTGGCGGCCAAGGCTGCCGAGGGTGGTACCGGCATCGCCTTTTCCGAGATGGCGCGCTGGACCCCTCCGGCCAGCACCTTCCCCAACGGCTGCCATGTCGCGGAGGTGGAAATCGACCCGGCCACCGGCGTGATCGAGGTGGTGCGCTACAGCGTCGTCGACGATTTCGGCACTGTGATCAACCCGATGCTGGTGATCGGCCAGATTCACGGCGGTGTTGCCCAGGGGCTGGGCCAGGCGCTGCAGGAACGGGTGGTGTTCGATCCCGACAGCGGGCAGCTGCTGGCCGGGTCCTTCATGGACTATCAGATGCCGCGCGCGGTCGACATGCCGCCGATCGAGGTGAAGCTGAACAGCGTTCCCAGCACCACCAACATGCTGGGCATGAAGGGCGCCGGCGAGGCCGGGGCCATCGGCGCGCCGCCGGCGATCATCAATGCGGTGGTCGACGCGCTGTCGGACCTCGGCATCACTCACATCGACATGCCGGCGACGCCGGAAGCCGTGTGGGCGGCAATACGACACGCCGAGACCCGCATGGCGGCGGAGTAGGCTGGCGGCTCCTACCGGAGGCGTAAGGGAAAGTCCTAGTCGGAAGGTGTGGTACTTGCCACACCTCCGTCGGATGAAAACTGTGGCATTGTCGCTTACCTGAAGGTGGGGTTCTTGATCTGACAGGGGTAATGCGATGGCGTTTGGGGACGGCGGGTGCGGCGGACAGTGCGCGGACAGGCTCGATTTGGACTTCACGATGGCGTTCCAGCCCATCGTCGATGTCGCCGGTGGTGCCGTATGGGCGCATGAGGCGCTGGTCCGCGGTACCGCCGGCCAGGGTGCCGGCTGGGTTCTGGGGCAGGTGACCGATGCCACCCGCTATGCCTTCGACCAGTCTTGCCGCATCAAGGCGATCGAACTGGCCTCGACCCTGCCGATGAACGGCGCCCGCCTGTCGATCAACTTCCTGCCGAACGCCGTCTACAAGGCGGAGGCCTGCATCCGCGCAACGCTGGCCGCCGCACGCCGCACCGGCTTCCCCACCGACCGCATCATATTCGAGGTGACGGAGAACGAGCGGGTGGTGGACCACGACCACCTGAAGAGCATCTTCAGCGAATACAAGCGCCAGAGCTTCCTGACCGCGATCGACGATTTCGGTTCCGGCTATTCCGGTTTGAACCTGCTGGCGGAATTCCAGCCGGACATCATCAAGCTGGACATGGAACTGACCCGCAACATCGACACCGAGCGCGCCCGGCGCAGCATCGTCAAGGCGATCCTCGCGGTGTGCGAGGATCTCGCCATCACCCCCATTGCCGAAGGCATCGAGACGGTCGACGAGGCGAAGACCCTGCGCGACCTCGGCGTCACCCTGATGCAAGGCTACCTGTTCGCCAAGCCGGCCTTCGAGGCGGTGGTGGAACCGGAACTGGCGATGCTGGCGGCTTAAGGCCGCACCGGCGCCGTCATGTAGCTCATCCCGCCGCCGTAGCTCTCCAGCTTGGCCGTCAGTGCCGGTCCGCCGTCCCGGTAGGGCGTGAAGCCGACCCGGTCCCAATAGCTTCGCGCGCCCGGCGTCGAGGTCAGGGCCAGCCACCGCCACCCCTCGCGGGCCGCCAGCGCATGCGCATAGTCCAGCACCGCCGCCCCCAGCCCCGTGCCGCGCGCCTCCGGCAGCAGCGCGATGTCGTGCAGGTAGAGGCAGTCCGCATCCGGCGGCAATTCCCCCAGCGGCGTGTCGAGCGGCGGCGGGACGCCCAGCCTGCCCGGATGCATGACGCCGTAGCCGATCGCCTCGCCGCGGCATTCCGCCACGCGGCAGCCGGCGGGGTAAAGCGCGAGCCTCTCCTCGAACACGCTGCGGTCTTCCGGGTAGGCCGGATGCACGATGTCCGCAATGGCAAGCAGCCGGTCCAGATCGGCCACGGTCATAGCACGCCATAGGGCCGATGCGCCTGCTCCGACCACCCGCCCACCCTCCGACCGCTCTTCCACCGTCATCCGCCTTCTCCGTTCCACACCCGTTCAAAAGCTTCCGGCCCGCTGGCGGGCACGGTATGCTGACCCTTCATACCAAAGGGAGTTCACCCCATGCCCGATGCCGCTGTGGCGAGCCTGCTGCCGACGGTCCGCACCATCGCCCACGAGGCCGGTCAGGTCATCCTGCGCTTTTACAACGACGGCATCGACGTCGCCACCAAGGTCGACGGCAGCCCTGTCACGCAGGCCGATCAGGCGGCGGAGGCGGTGATCATCCCGGCCCTGCATCACCTTCTGCCAGGCGTGCCGGTGGTCGCGGAGGAGGCGGTGGCCGCCGGCCATCGGCCCGACGTCTCCGGCGGGCGCTTCTGGCTGGTCGATCCGCTCGACGGCACCAAGGAGTTCATTTCCCGCAACGGCGAGTTCACGGTGAACATCGCGCTGATCGAGAATGGCGTGCCGGTGCTCGGCGTCGTCTACGCTCCGGCCACCGGCGATATGTACACCGCTGCCGGCCCCGGCACCGCGGTCCATTGCGCGGAGGGGCGGCACGACCACGCCATCTCCGTCCGCAACCCGCCGGCCGATGGGCTGACCGTCGTCGCCAGCCGCTCGCACGGCAGCGGGTCGGTCCTGGACGAGTTCCTCGGCCAGTTCACCGTCAAGGACCGGGTATCCTGCGGCAGTTCTCTGAAGTTCTGCACGGTGGCCAGCGGCAAGGCCGACCTCTATCCGCGCTTCGGACCGACCAGCGAGTGGGACACCGCCGCCGGCCATGCCGTGCTGATCGGTGCCGGTGGCCGCGTGGAGCAGCCGGACGGCTCGCCGCTCATCTATGGCAAGGACGACATCCTGAACCCGAACTTCGTCGCCTACGGCTGGAAATGACCTCCTCTGTCTCGTGCCTGGGCGATGCGGCGACCGCGGTTCTGACCACCGCGGCGCCGCTGGAGAAAGTGCGCCTCACCCGTGACTACGCCGCCGCCTGGCGCGACGGCCTGCTGTCGCCCGACGTGCCGACGGCGCCGCCCGACCGCCCTGCCCGTCCCGAACGGCCGGAGTTGAAGCTTCCGCGCGACATGCCCAAGCGCGGGCGCGGCGGCAGTGCGCAGAACCGCATCGCCCTGCTGCACGCGCTGGCGCACATCGAACTGAACGCCATCGACCTCGCCTGGGACATCGTCGCCCGATTCGCGCCGGTCGGCCTGCCGAAGGGCTTCACCGACGACTGGGTGCAGGTGGCGGACGACGAGGCGCGGCATTTCCGGATGCTGGAGACTCGGCTGAACGCGCTGGGCTCCTCCTATGGCGACCTGCCGGCCCATGACGGGCTGTGGCAGGCGGCGACCGAGACCGCCCACGACCTCGCTGCCCGGCTGGCGGTGGTGCCAATGGTGCTGGAGGCGCGCGGGCTGGACGTCACGCCCGAAACGGTGCGCCGCCTGCGCGATTTCGGCGACGCGGAGAGCGCCGACCTGCTGCAGACCATCCATGACGAGGAAATCAGCCATGTCGCCGCCGGCCGCCGCTGGTTCGTCCATCTCTGCGTCGAGCGCGGGGTGGAGCCGGTCACATTCTGGCAGGAACTGGTCGGCCGCCATTTCCGCGGCGGATTGAAGCGCCCGTTCAACGTCGGCAGCCGCCAACTCGCCGGCTTCGGCCCGGAATATTACGAGCCGATCACACCCGAAATTGACCGCAAGCCGGAAACCCGGTAAGGCGCTGCACATCATGGCCGTATACACCGAAGTCACCGACGAGGATCTCAGCACCTTCGCCGCCCAGTACGGTCTGGGCGCGGTGCTGTCGTGCAAAGGCATCGCGGAGGGGGTGGAGAATTCCAACTTCCTGCTGGTGACCGAACGCGGTCCCTACATCCTGACGCTCTACGAGAAGCGCACGCGGAAGGAGGATCTGCCCTTCTTCCTCGGCCTGATGGAGCATCTGGCGGAGAAGGGCATCGCCTGTCCCCTGCCTGTGGCGGCACGCGACGGCGTTGCGTTGCGCGAACTGTGCGGCCGTCCGGCGGTGATCGTCACCTTCCTGGCCGGCATGTGGCCGCGACGCATCATGCCGCAGCATTGCGCCCAGCTTGGCGAGGCTCTGGCCCGCCTGCATCTGGCGGTCGGCGACTTCCGCATGGAGCGGCCGAACGCGCTGGCATTGCCCGGTTGGAAAGACCTGTTCGCCAAATCGGCCGAGCGCGCCGACGAGGTGGCGCCCGGCCTGCGCGCGACGCTGGAGGCCGAACTGGCGGCGCTGGAAGCCAATTGGCCGGTGGGACTGCCGGCGGGCGTCATCCATGCCGACCTGTTCCCGGACAACGTCTTCTTCCGCGGCGACAGCCTGTCCGGCCTGATCGACTTCTATTTCGCCTGCAACGACTTCTTCGTCTACGACGTGGCGATCTGCATCAACGCCTGGTGCTTCGAGGTCGACGGCTCATTCAACGCCACCAAGGCCCGGCTGCTGCTGTCCAATTACCGCAAGGTCCGCCCTCTGTCTCGCGAAGAGCTGGACGCCCTGCCCTGGCTGTGCCGCGGCAGCGCGGTGCGCTTCCTGCTGACCCGCCTGTATGATTGGCTGAACCATCCGCCGGGCGCCTTCGTGCGGCCGAAGGACCCGCTTGAATATCTGCGCAAGCTGCGCTTCCACCAGTCGGTCCGCGGCCTGGGCGACTATTTCCTCGACGACTCCGATGCAGGCGGGCGATGACCGACGACACCACCCCGACTGAATCCGGCGGCAAGACCGTCGACATCTTCACCGACGGTGCCTGCAGCGGCAATCCCGGCCCTGGCGGCTGGGGCGCCATCCTGCGCTATGGCCAGATGGAGAAGGAGCTGTATGGCGGCGAGCCGGCGACCACCAACAACCGCATGGAACTGATGGCGGCCATCATGGCGCTGGAGGCCTTGAAGAAGCCGGTGACCGTCCGCCTCTTCACCGACAGCGAATATGTGAAGAACGGCATCACCAAGTGGATCCACGGCTGGAAAGCCAAGGGCTGGCTGACCGCCGACAAGAAGCCGGTGAAGAACGTCGATCTGTGGCAGCGCCTGGAAGAGGCGAAGCGGCAGCACCAGATCGAATTCCATTGGGTCCGCGGCCACGCCGGCCACCCGGAGAATGAACGCGCCGACGAACTGGCGCGGCGCGGCGTTGCCGACGTGCGGGCGCGGGGGTAACTTAAGCCCTCTCCCGCCCCGGGAGAGGGAGGGGACCCACGAAGTGGGGAGGGTGAGGGGAAACCCAAGATTCCCGAACCGCATGGCTCCTTGCGCCACCCCTCACCCTTCCCATGCTGCGCATGGGCCCCTTCCCTCTCCCGGGACGGGAGAGGGAAGCGTAACCTCAAACCTTCTCCAGCACCGCTTCGGCCGACGACACCTCGAACTTGCCGGGGGCTTCGACGGCGACGTGGGTGACCTTGCCGTCCTCCGCCACCAGGGCGAAGCGCTGGCCGCGGGTGCCCAGGCCGTGGGCCGAGCCGTCCATGGTCAGGCCGAGAGCCGTGGTGAAGGTGGCGTTGCCGTCCGGCAGCATCTTCACCTTGTCGCCGACGGCGCCCTTGTCGCCCCAGGCGCGCATCACGAACGGGTCGTTGACCGCGAGGCAGATGATGCTGTCGACGCCCTTGGCCTTCAGCGCGTCGGCCTGCTGGACGAAGCCGGGCAGATGCTTGGCCGAGCAGGTCGGGGTGAAGGCGCCGGGGACGGAGAACAGGACGACCTTCTTGCCCTTGAACAGCTCGTCCGTGGTCACTTCCTGCATGCCGTTGTCGGTCAGCCACTTCAGCGTGACGGACGGAATGGTATCGCCAACCTGGATGCTCATCGTCTCTAACCCTTCCCGTTCTTGGGTTTGTCCCTTTGGGTCGGGCCGAACTCCCTTGGCGGAGCCCAGCCCTGCATCCCTTCTATCCCCCGCGGCGAATGGCCGCAAGGTAGGGTTCGCGTCCCAGACGAGCGGCATCAGGCCTTCTTCACGAACTCCGACTTCAGGTTCATGGCGCCGATGCCGTCGATCTTGCAGGCGATGTTGTGCCCATCCGCGCCGTCGACCAGACGGATGTTCTTCACCTTGGTCCCGCCCTTCACCACCAGGGACGATCCCTTGACCTTCAAATCCTTGATGACGGTCACGCTGTCGCCGTCGTTCAACGGGTTGCCGTTGGCATCCCGGACGCCCTGCCCGGCCTCAACGTCCGCAGCGGCCGTGGCCGTGTCGGGATTCCACTCATGGCCGCAGTCGGGGCAGTTCCACAGGCTTCCGTCATTGTAGGCGTTTTCGGAGCCGCACTGCGGGCAGTTGATCTGATCGTCCATCATCGTCCTCATGGCGCGGGAGAAGCTCCCGGAGGCGCCCTGTTACCGCAGAATAGCCGCAACGGCCATAGGCCTTTTCCAGAAGACCGGTCAGGCGCCCTTGCCCGCACCGTTCCCGGCGGCCCTGTTCAGCGCCTCCAGCACCGCGCCGTCGCTCAGCAGTTCGGGCAGCGCGATGCCGTCCGGCGCGCCGGGGCCGTAGACGATGTTGAAGGGAATGCCGTACCGGCCGTGGTCGGCCAGGAACTTTGCGATCGTCGCGTCCGGGCGGGTCCAGTCGGCGCGCATCGCCACCAGCGACGGGTCCTCCATTCGCTTGGCGACCTCGTCGCGGTTCAGCACCAGCTTCTTGTTGGCTTGGCAGGTGATGCACCAATCCGCAGTGACGTCGACGAAGACGATACGACCGGCCGACACATGGTCGCGGATCTCAGCCTCGGCGAAAGGCACCCAGCGCGTCTTGGCGTCGCTGACCACCGGTGCTGCGCCGGCGGAGGGGCCGACCGCCGCCGGCATGGCGAAGGCGGCGACCGCCAGCACGGCGGCCAGCGCCGGTCCGGCGGTCCGCGCGGCACCCCGCGCGCTGCGCCCGATCCAAAGCGCCAGCACCAGCCCGCCCATCAGCAGCCCGACCGTGGCGGCGGCCACCTCGCCGATCTGTGCGGTCAGCACCGACAGCAGCCAGACTGCGGTCAGCATCAGCGCGAAGCCCAGCACGATCTTCAGCATCGCCATCCAGCGCCCAGGGCGTGGCAGCCAACCGGCCACACGGGGCCATGCCGCCACCGCCAGATAGGGCAGCGCCAGCCCGACACCCAGCGCGGAGAAGATCGCATAGACCTCCACCGGCCCCTTCGACAGCGCGAAGCCGACCGCCGTGCCCAGGAATGGCGCTGAGCAGGGGGTTGCCAGCAGGGTGGCGAACATTCCGGTGGCGAAGGGGCCGGCCAGCCCCTCCCCGCCCAGCCGGTCGGCCAGCATGCGCGGCAGCGGCACCTCGAACAATCCCCAGAGGTTGGCCGAGAACAGCGTGACCAGCACCACCATGAAGATCAGGAACAGCGGCTGCTGGAACTGGATGCCCCAGCCGACCGCCCCGCCCGCCGCCTTCACGCCGACCAGCACCGAGGCCATCAGCAGGAAGGAAGTCAGGATGCCGGCGGCACTCGCCAGGAAACCGGCGCGCACCGCTGCCGGGGCCCGCCCGCCATGCTTGACCACCGACATCAGCTTCAGCGACAGCACGGGCAGCACGCAGGGCATCAGATTCAGGATCAGCCCGCCGAGCAGCGCCACGCCAAGCATCGCCGCCAATCCCGCACCGGCGGGAACAGATAGGGCGCCGCCGGCGGATGCCGTCGCCGGCGCCTCCACCGCCTTCGAGCCGTCGACCAGCGTCAGGGTCAGCGCGCGCCCGGCGAGATCCAGGCCCGGCTGCGGTTCGGTCACCGTCAGCGTCAGGCGGACATGGCGGTCATTGTCGGAAAATACGGTCTTGGGTGCGGAGAAGGTCAGCGGCGGTTCGGTCTCCACGAACAGGTCCGGGGTGACGAAGCCGTCGGCGGCGGTCGCCTCCACCTCCAGCGTGGTGCCGGTGGCGCGCACCGCATCGATGCGCAGCAGCCCGTTCGGCCCCCGCGGCACCAGAGCCTGCGCGCGCGCCACGTCGTTCGCGGCGTCGCTCGGCTCCGCCGGTCCGGCCGGCAGGGCAAGCGCAAGGTTCAGTGTCTGCGGCACGCAGATCTCCGAACAGACCAGCAGTTCCGCGGTCAGCGCCAGATCGACGGTCTTGCCGGGCTCGGCAGGCTTGCCCTGGATCGGGAACAGGACCGCTGTGTCATAGCCGGCTGTCTCGAACCCCAGAACGGAGAAGCGGTGCGGGGCCGGATAGGAAAGCGTCGCATCGGTCAGATTGCCGGAGCGGCTCCAGTCCAGCCGCGGGGCGAATCCGGCATCGCCAGGGGAGCGCCAGTAGGTCTTCCATCCCGGCTCCAGCCGCAATTCCAGCCCCAGCGGCAGTGCCGTCAGATCACCGGTGCCGCGCACGGCGGAAACCAGACGCGCTTCGACCTGCCCGGCCTTGACCCAGGAACCGACGCCGTCCTGCGCCGCGGCGGGAAAGGCGCCGCCCGCCAGAACGGCCAGCAGCAGCAACAGGAGTGAGGCATGTCTTTTCATCGCGCGCACTGTTCTCTTCCCGGGAAGGGGCGCAACCGCGTCCCCGACACCCTATATGATAGCCCATATATAGGTGACAAAGCTCGATCGGTGCTGTCACACTCCGGTGAAAGCGTCGCCAGAGCGCCAACCACAATCGACCGTACGGACGGAAGCGGTTTACCGCACCGGACCGACGACAAGGATAATCGACCATGCCGCGCCTGACCAAGTCTCCGGACTCCAAGACCACGGAATCGCTGACCGGCCAGCTGCTGATCGCCATGCCCGGAATGGAGGACCCGCGTTTCCAGCGTTCGGTCATCTATGTCTGCGCCCACAATGAAGATGGTGCGATGGGGCTGGTGGTGAACCGGCTGTTCGGATCGATCACGTTCGAAGACCTTCTGGAACAGCTTGACATGAACATCCCGCAACCGATGAACAACCTGCCGGTCCATTACGGCGGACCGGTGGAATCGGGCCGCGGCTTCGTTCTGCATTCCACCGACTATGTCCGTGACGGCACGTTGGTGGTGAACGACGATGTCGCGCTGACCGCCACCATCGACATCCTGCGCGCCATCTCCGAAGACCGCGGCCCGCGCCGCAACATCCTGCTGCTGGGCTATGCCGGCTGGGGGCCCGGTCAACTCGACGCCGAATTCCAGGCGAATGGCTGGCTGAACGTGCCCTGCGACGAACAGCTCCTGTTCGACACCGACCTGGATGCAAAATGGGAACGCGCCATCGGCAAGCTGGGCGTCAGCGTCTCCATGCTGTCGGGCGAAGCCGGTCACGCGTGAGCGGCCTCGCCTGACCTCGCACCACTCAGGTCCCTACTCGGCCCACCGCGCGGCCGCGGCATCGTCGCTCTCCTTCGCCTCGACCCAGCGTTCGCCTTCGGGTGTGGCCTCCAGCTTCCAGAAGGGGGCCTTCGTCTTCAGCCAGTCCATCAGGAAGCGGCAGGATTCGAAGGCGGCGTCGCGATGGGCCGAAGCGGTGGCGACCATCACGATGCGGTCGCCCGGCTCCAGCCGGCCATGGCGGTGGATCACCAGCACGTCGTCCAGCAGCCAGCGCCGCCGCGCCTCCTCCTCGATTGCTTCCAACTGCTTCTCGGTCATGCCGGGATAGTGTTCCAGCGTCATGGCGCTGACCGCCTCGCCGCCGGCAATGTCGCGCACCAGCCCGACGAACATCGCTACCCCGCCGACGCTGGTGCGGCCGGCGGTGAAGGCGGCATATTCGGCGCCGACATCAAAATCCTCGGACTGGACGCGGATCGCCATGGCGTCAGCCCCCCGTCACCGGCGGGAACAGGGCCACCTCGTCGGTCGCCGCGATGGGGTGATCGTAGGGCACATGCTCCTGGTTCACCGCCACCTTGACCACCTTGCTGTTGGCCAGCGCCTCGGCATGGCGGGGGCTGCGGGTCTTCAGCCACTCGACCAGATCGCCGGCGGTGGCGACCTCCGCCGGCAAATCCACCGTCTCAGTCGGCACGCCGATCTTGCTGCGCAGCCAGGCGAAATAGAGAATCTTCATCACGCGTCCCCTAGAGGAATTCTTTGAAAGGCACGAAGTCGACGATCATGCCGGGTTCGACCTGGGCAAGATCCTCCGGCAGCTCGATAAGACCTTCGGACTCGACCAGCGACGACAGGACGCCCGCCCCGTCACGCGGGTATTTGGTGGCGCAGAGCGCGCCATCCTCTCCCCTCGACAGCGACCCGCGCAGGAACTCGCGCCGACCTGGCCTCTTCTTGTGGGCGAAGGCGGCACGCACCGGGATCGGCCGCGGCGTCTCGTCCATTGCCCCCATAAGCCGCAGCAGGATCGGCCGGGCGATGCGCAGGAACGTGACCACCACCGCCACGGGATTGCCGGGCAGCCCGACGAAGACCGCATCACGGACACGGCCGAGGGCGACCGGCCTCCCCGGCTTGATCGCCAGCCGCCAGAAATCCAGCCGCCCGTTCGCCTCCACCGCCGGCTTGACGTGATCCTCCTCGCCGGTGGACATGCCGCCCGAGGTGATCAGCGCGTCATGGCCGGCCGCAGCCTCCGCCAGGGCGTCGCGGATCGTCTCGAACCGGTCCGGCAGGATGCCGAGGTCGGTGACGGCACAGCCCAGCCGGGTCAGCAGCGCGACCAGGGCATAGCGGTTGGCGTCGTAGACGGCACCCGGCTCCAGCGCCTGCCCCGGCTGCCGCAGCTCGTCGCCGGTGGAAAAGACCGCCACCCGCAATCTGCAGCGCACCGGAAGCGTCGCATGGCCAAGCGAGGCGGCGAGCGCGATGTCCTCCGGCCGCAGGCGGCGCCCGGCGGCCAGCACGACCGATCCCGCGCGCACGTCCTCGCCGGCCAGCCGCCGGTTGACGCCGCGGCGACCGCCGGCAGGCAGCGTGACGGAGGAACCGTTTTCGCCTTCACTGCTACGGCAATCCTCCTGCATGAAGACGGTGTCCATCCCCGGCGGCATCGGCGCGCCGGTGAAGATGCGCACCGCCTCCCCCCGCACCGCCGGCCGGCCGAGCCATTGCCCGGCGGCGACCCGAGCGGTGACCGGGAGGACCGTAGGACCGTCGGCGGCGAGGTCATCGAAGAACACGGCATAGCCGTCCACCGCGGCGTTGTCGTGCGGCGGCACGCTGAAGGGCGCGACCACATCGGCGGCCAGTACCCGGCCCAGCGCGTCGGTCAGCGGAACCGTCTCAGTCGCGGTTACCGGTCCGATCCGTCCGGCCAGCAGCGCCAGCGCCGGCTCCACTGCCATCATCGGCCCGCCGAAGGCGAAGCAATCATTGTCGAGTTGCACCATGGCCGCCACTCTAGTCCGTCGCGGCGCCGGCTGCGAAGAGGGAAAAGGCGTGCTTCCCGGAGCGTGGCACTTAGCCGCCGAAAAGCCCGGCAATCTCCTCCACCCGCGTCAGCAGCCAATCAGGCCGCCTCGCCGCCAACGCGTCGCCGCGGGCATAGCCCCAACTCACCGCGGCACATCCCATGCCGAGCTTGCGCGCCGCGTCGATGTCCCGCACCTCGTCACCGATGCCGATCGCCCGGTCGGCCGGAATGCCGGTCATCTGCAGCATCCTGCGGAACTTCGCCGCCTTGCCGAACAGCGATGCGTCACAGCCGTAATGGGCGACATGCCCCGCCGCCTCCGTCCCCAGGATCGCGCGGATGTTCGCGGCCGAGTTGGAACTGACGATGGCGATGGTCACGCCCCGGTCGTTCAGCGCGCGCAACATGCCCGGCACCCCGTCGAACAGACGGATGCCGTGGATGTCGCGCGCCATCAGGCGGCGCATATGGTTGGCGATGAAGGGCAGCTTCCAGTTCGGAACCCGCAGGTGCCGCATGATCTGCCGCGCGTCGTAACCGCGCAGCTGTTCGACCTCGTCCGGCCGCACCCGGTTGAAGCCGTAACGGTCGGCGACACCGTTCAGAACGCCGATGAACCAGGGAAAGGAGTCGGCCAGCGTGCCGTCGAAATCGAAGATGGCGAGTTGGTAGCCGTGGCGAACGAGCGCCTGCGGTCGGTGAGAAGGTGCGGTGTCCATATCGTCCTACGATGCTCAAAAACATGCGATCCAACAGATTCTGCATTCTTAGCATCATAGCGAAGACGATTATCAACCCTCTTCAAAGTCATAGATGACGCGGCTTCCGCTTTCCCGATAAGTTCCACAATACCACAGGCGCACAAGGTAGGACGGGGGCGGATTGTGGCTGTGTCTTTGGAAGGCCACGTAGACACCACCGCGGCGCCGGATCAGCATTGTCCCTTCATCGGCACCGAGCTGAAGGTGATCGGTCGGCTCTACCGGCTTTTGCCTCAGAGTTTCTTCAATCTCATCAACGACGACATTAAGAGATGCCGGCAACGCAGAACGTTCGAGCGCAAAATCCCGCCCGTAGTCGATGACGGCCGCAGCCAGAGATTTGGATGAGCTGGGACGCCAAGCCACGATCCATCAACCCTTGGGGCTTCGCGTCCAATAGGAATCCCCCATCGCGGCGGCATTCGCCGCGAGGCGCGTCATCAGCTCTCTAAATTTATGTTGCTGACGGCGTGTCCGTTCCGCCTCCACCTCAACATCAGGCGCAAGGTCGGTCTCGTCGGAGACGCGCGGCTTGTTTGTCGGTTCCATGACCAACTCCAGCATGGCTGCGCTACCTCCTATGTTCGCCCGAACAGGGTGAGAGTCAACCGCGGCTGACCCTTATTCAGACGAAAGCAATAACCTGAGGTGGTTTGCGGGTAAAGAAAAATGTCTCAAATGGCGCATAAGCAGTGCGCGCTTTCGCGTCGGGGATGCATTCACCCCAACCCGCAACGCTTCACGATCAGCGCCGCAACCGCTTCCGCGTCGTTCAGGTCGAGTACCGGCACCGGACAGTTCGGCACCGGGCTATCGCTGGCCACCGCGACGATGGTGGGATCGTCGGGCGCGATCAGCGGCTTGTCCACGTCGGCCCGCCAGACCTCGATCTTCTCGTGCCGGTCGCGCTTGAAGCCCTCGATCAGCAGAAGGTCCACCGGCGCCACCTTGCCGATCAGCTGCTCCAGCGTCAGTTCCGGCTCGCCATCGCGCAGCTCGTGCATCAGCGCCCAGCGGCGGGGGGAGCTGACCAGCACCTCGGTCGCGCCGGCGACGCGATGGTTGTGGCTGTCCTTGCCGGGATGGTCGATGTCGAAGCCCTTGTGGGCATGCTTGACCGTCGAGACGCGCAAGCCCCGGCCGGTCAGCGCCGGGATCAGACGCACCATCAGCGAGGTCTTGCCGCTGCCGCTCCAGCCGGTCAGCCCGAATATCTTCATCTTGGAAACTCTCAGCCTGCGCTGCGGGCGGAACGGGCGGAACCGGGCTTCGCCGGCTGTTCGGCCATCATGTGGGTCAGTCCGGCACGCATGTAATCCCACCCGGTGTAGAAGGTCAGGGCTGCGGCGATCCACAGACCCACCGTGCCGATGATGGTCACCGGCAGTTCGGCCGGACCATAGTCGCCGACGATCAGGAAGCCCAGCGCGATCATCTGGATCGTCGTCTTCCATTTGGCCAGCCATGTCACCGGAACGCCGACATGCAGGCCGGCCAGATACTCGCGCAGGCCCGATACCAATACCTCGCGCAGCAGGATCACCACCGCCGGCAGGATCGACAGGCCGGTCAGCCGGTGGAATCCCGCCAGCATGATCAGGGTCGCAGCGACCAGCAGCTTGTCGGCGATGGGGTCCAGGAACTTGCCGATGACGCTTTCCTGCGCCCAGGCGCGCGCAAGATAGCCGTCGAACCAGTCGGTGATGCAGGCGGCCGCATAGAGCGAGCAGGCGGTATAGGCGGCCCAGGCCTCCGGCACATAGAACAGCCCGACCACCACCGGGATCACCGCGATGCGCGACAGGGTCAGCAGGTTGGGCAGGCTGGTCAGCATGACGGAAAACTCGAACCGCTGGAGGATGTCGCCGCACGGCGCCCGTGAGGAAGCCGCCCGTTCGAAGGTGCCCGCATTCTAACCATCGGGATGGAAGTGATCGTATATCTTTTTCGCAACGGCACGATTGATCCCTTCCACCTCTTCAAGATCGGCCAGCCCGGCCCGCGCGACCGCCGCCCCGCTGCCGAAATGGTGCAGCAGAGCCTTCTTCCGGGCGGGGCCGATGCCCGCGATTTCGTCGATGGGCGACTTGCCGATGGCCTTCGTGCGCTTGGCCCGGTGGGTGCCGATGGCGAAGCGGTGCGCCTCGTCGCGCAGCCGCTGCAGGAAATACAGCACCGGGTCACGCGGTTCCATCTGGAAGGGCGGGCGATTCTCCATGAAGAAATGCTCGCGCCCGGCGTCGCGGTCCGGCCCCTTGGCGATGCCGACCAGAGTCACGTCGTCGATACCCAGTTCCGCGAACACCTCCAACGCCACGTTCAACTGGCCCAGCCCGCCGTCGATCAGCACCAGATCGGGCCAGCTTCCCAGGCTGCGTTCCGGATCCTCCTTCACCGCCCGGCCGAATCGGCGGGTCAGCACCTCGCGCATCATGGCGAAGTCATCGCCGGCGGCACCCTGCTCCCGGATGTTGAACTTGCGGTAGGCGTTCTTGATGAAGCCCTCCGGCCCGGCGACGATCATCGCGCCGATGGCGTGCGCGCCCTGGATGTGGGAGTTGTCGTAGACCTCGACCCGTTCCGGCGGCGCATCCATGCCGAAGGCGGCGGCAACCCCGTCGAGCAGACGCGCCTGGCTGGAGCTTTCGGCCAGACGCCGTCCATGCGCCTCGCGCGCGTTGGTCAGGGCGTACTCGACGATCCGGCGCTTCTCGCCGCGCTTGGGCTCCGCCAGTTCCACCTTGTGGCCGGCACGAACCGCCAGCGCCTCGCTCAGCAGGTCCAGTTCCGGCAGGGCATGGCTGACCAGCACCAGTGGCGGCGCGGCCTTGTTCTCATAGAACTGGGCGATGAAGGCGGCCAGCACCTCGTCCGTCTCCGCCGCCTTGTCGTGGCTGGGGAAATAGGCGCGGTTGCCGTAGTTGCGCCCGCCGCGGAAGAAGAAGACCTGGATGCAGGTCACGCCGCCTTCGGCATAGGCCGCGATGACGTCGGCATCCTCCACCACTCCCTCGACATTGATGTCCTGGTGGGCCTGGATCGCGGTCAGCGCGCGGATACGGTCGCGGTAGCGCGCCGCCGTCTCGAAATCCATGGCGTCGGATGCGGCCATCATCCGGTCGGCAAATTCCGTCTGGATGTCGCGGCTTTTGCCCGACAGGAAGGCGCGGGCCTGATCGACCTGCGCCCGGTACTCCGCCGGGCTGACACGCTCCACGCAGGGCGCCGTGCAGCGCTTGATCTGGTATTGCAGGCAGGGCCGCGTCCGGCTGGCGAACACGGTGTCGGCGCAGTTGCGCAGCAGGAAGGCACGCTGCAGAGCCGTGATGGTCCGGTTCACCGCCCCCGCCGACGCGAAGGGTCCGAAATAGTCGGCGTCGCGCCCGCGGGCGCCACGGTGCTTGGTCAGCTGTGGATACTCGTGATCCTTGGTGATCATGATGTGCGGAAACGTCTTGTCGTCCCGCAACAGCACGTTGTACCGCGGCATCAGCTTCTTGATCAGGTTCGATTCGAGAAGCAGCGCCTCCACCTCGGTGTGGGTGTTGACGAACTCCATCGTCTCGGTCTCTGCGACCATGCGCTGGAGCCTGACCGGCAGCTTTCCCACCTGGGTGTAGTTGGTCACCCGGCGCTTCAGGTTGCGCGCCTTGCCGACATACAGGACCGCCCCGTCGCCCGCCAGCATGCGGTAGACGCCGGGCGTCTGCGGCAGCGTCTTCAAATGCTCACGAATTATCTCGACGCCCCGGTCGATGTCGGCCGGGCGCCGCTTCGGCCGTGCGGCACCGCTTTCGCCGGCCACCGCATCGGCAGAGGACATGGCGTTGGCGGCGTCTGCCGGCTCTGCGGCGGCAGGAGCCTGGGGGTCGGAGGAATGCGTTTCAGACATGACCAGAATGTCGTCGAGCGGCCGTCGCGGGTCAACCGTTGGGCACAGGGAGGGAACAAATGGAGCGACTCACCGCTCCGAAAGAATATCCACGAAACCTGTGGATAAGTTTGTCGATAACGGAGGGGGTAGCTCGTCCGGAGCTAGGCGCCGCAAGGGCTCCCATGCTTCCGCCTATTTTTTGGGCATTTTCGTCAACCCATTGATTTCCTTAGGTCAGGCCCGAGTCAAGGGAGGGAATTGGCGCGTGGCCGCAAAATTGTCGCGGGGTCGCAGGCGCCTCTTGCGCGGGGTGGGGCACCTGTGTAAAACGCGCGGTCATTTTCCCGGCGGCAGGGACGCCGGGGCCATGATCCGGCCGTGCCCGCCTTGGCTCAATACGGTTTCCGCTTTGTAACAGGCATCTATTCGTTGGGAACGAAGCCATGCGTCGGCTGCGCCCATCCCAGATGCTCCCCACCGTCCAGCGCGATCATCTGGCCGGTCACCGCCGGGGCGGCGATCAGGAAGCGGATGGCGGCGCAGATCTCCTCCGGCGTGCTGCCGCGCTTGAGCGGAGTCGACTCCCATTGGGCGGAGAACTCCTCTTCCGTCTGGCGGTCGTTGCGCAGGATCGGGCCGGGGCCGATGCCGTTGACACGGATGCGCGGGGCGAGTGCCAATGCCATCGTGCGGGTCAGCGCCCACAGTCCCATCTTGGACAGGGTGTAGGAGACGAAATGCGGAGTCGGGTTCCACACGCGCTGATCGATGATGTTGACGATCAGTCCGCCTTCGCTCTCCGGCAACCGTGAGGCGAAATCCTGCGACAGCACGAAGGGCGCCCGCAGGTTCGCCTCCATATGCGCGTCCCACGATTCGCGGGTGACGTCGGCGACCTCGTCGCGCTCGAACCGGGAGGCGTTGTTGACCAGCAAGGTCAGCGGGCCGAGTTGCTCGGTGACCGCGGGCACCAGCGCCTTCACCTCCGCCTCGCGGTCCAGGTCGGCGGCGAAGGCCATGGCCCTGCCGCCCGCCCGCCCGATCTCCGCGACGACGGCATCGGCCTCCGCGCGGGAGCTTCGGTAATGGACGGCGACGTCCCACCCCTGCCCCGCCAGATCGAGCGCGATGGCCCGCCCGATGCGCTTGCCGGCCCCGGTGACCAGGGCCGCTTTCCTCTTGATCTCGACCATGCCGCCATAGGTACCTTGCCACCGCCGCGGGTCAAGGGGGGAGAAGCGACCGGCCATGCTGCGCGAAGCGATCGAATATCTGACCACGCCCTGCCCGCCTCTGGCCCGCCGCTTCGGCTATCTGGCGGAAATGGTGGCGCTCGGCGCCCGTTACCGGCGGCAGCGGCGGGCCTGGGCGCCGCATGTGGCCGCCTGCCACCGCTTCATCGAACAGGCGATCCAACGGGTGGAGCCGGGCGGCCGGGCCCTGGTCGCCGGATCCGGGCTGCTGATCGAAGTTCCCCTGGAAACACTGACCGCGCGATTTGACCAGGTGGTGCTGGTGGACATGCTGCACAGCCGGACGGTCCGTCGCCGCGCCGCCGGTCTGCCGAATGTTCGTTTGCTTGAACTGGATGTCAGCGGCGCCCTCGCCCCGCTCGCCGCGGCACTCGACAGTGGCGCGCCCCTGCCCACCGGCTTCGAGCCGCCGCCGATCGATGGCGAGCCCTTCCGCTTCGCCTTGTCCTGCAACCTGCTGTCCCAACTGCCGCTTCTGCCGCTGGAGGCGGTGGAGCGCCGCGCCCCGCACACACCGGACGCGGAAAGGCAGGCCTTCGCCCACCGCATGGTCCAGGGCCATCTCTGCTGGTTGTCCGATATTGCCGAGCGGGCGGCGCTGTTCACTGACATCGACAGTTCCTGGCTGCACCGCGGCACCGTGACGGAGGTGGAGGAGTCGACCTGGGGCCTTCCCCTGCCCGCGCCCGACATGTCCTGGCTGTGGGACATCGCCCCGGCGCCGGAACAGGACCGTCGCCAGGATCTGCGTCACAGCGTCGGCGGCTGGTTCGACCTGCATGCGGTGACGAGCGCGCTTCCGCCCTGTTGAGGAAGACCGAGACCTCACACAGCAGACGGGAGAGCGCCCATGGCCTCCGCAGACCGCAACACCGATAGCCGTAAAGCCGCCGACCGGACCGGTGACGACAGGCCGCGTGACGACAGGAACGTCGGCAACGCCACCGGTCCCAGCGACAGCGGCGGCATCGACGAACGTCCCATCCCGCTCGACATCGCCGAAACGCGCGATCACCCGGACGTCGATGAAGAGATCGAGGGGTTCCAGCGCATCATCGGCCCCGGCGCCGGCGGTCCCATCGACCAGCCCGACGAGGATTTCGGCATCCCCGGCAGCGAAGAGGCCGGCGGCCTCGGCACCGGCCCGCTGCCGCCGCGCCAGCCCGATCGTCCTATGGGGCAAACGGCGGGGCAAAGGGAGGGCGTGCCCGACGATCGGATCATCTCCGATCGCAATGTCGCCGTGGATGGAGCCAGGGACGGCAAATAATCTGAGAGGCGAACTGTTGTCGAGGGTTGACCGACCATGGCCTGCGACAATAGTTCGCACCTCCGTTAATTGGGGAAGCTGATACGGAAAACGTCAGGCGGCATTGCGTGGACGGCGCTTCTTAGGGCAATGGCTCTGCCCTATCTTAAGCCTCACAAGGCAAACAAATTCCAAGGGAGTGGACGTCTCTCACCTCACGTGGAGATTCCCAGAGCCATGAACACGCTTTTCAATGAAGTTCGCGATCCCCGCAGCCACGAAGAAATCATGCTGGCGGCCCGCCAGATGCGCGCCGACTACCTGCGCGAACTGTTCGGCAAGCTGCGCGCCACCCTGTCCGGCGACCGTGACCATCACGGTCCGGCGGCGCTGAGCCCGAGCGCGCGCTGACCGATAACCCGCCCGGCGGCGGGTTCAGAAAGGTCCAGCCATACGTGAAGAGAACGGCAGCGTGCGAACCCGCGCGCTGCCGTTCTTCATTTCGGGCCGCACCATTTCAAACCATCGGCCGGTCGGCGCTCAGGCCTGCTCCGACCCCGGTGCGCCGGTGCTCCACAGCAGCCCCAGCACCAGACCCTTGCAGCGCGGCAACAGGATCAGTGTCAGCACGAGGGTCAACAGCGGCCACACCGCCAGATGCACCCAGGTCGGCGGTTCATAGCTCTGTTCGACCGACAGCAGGGCCGGGATGACGATGTGCCCGACGATCAGGATCGTCATCCAGGGCGGCGCGTCGTCGGCGCGCAGATGCCCATAGGCCTCGCCGCAGGCGGAGCAGCGGTCGACCGGCTTCAGGAAGTTCCGCAGCAGCCGGCCTTGCCCGCAGTTGGGGCAGCAGCCGATCAGGCCGCGGAAGGAGGCGAGAAACTTCGACGGGGCCGCTTCGGTTCCAACGGTCATGACCACTCCTTCCGTGCTGCGGACAATATAGCCTCTTACCCGCCAAACCACACCCCCGATTGCGGGCGGGTCGGCCATGCCAAGTTGCTTCCCGTCGGAATCGAAGCTTTTTCAAGCCGTTCTTATCGCATGTCCCGCCTCGTGGTATGACGGCACGGACCGTCTGCGGCTGCGTAGGGACATGTTCGATCGAACATCGGATGGAACAGTGAAACAGTCTCCGGACTATGGTTCACAGCGTTTCAAATGTTCCATCCCCGGCCGCCGGCGCCCCGCTGCCGAGTTGACGGCGGAGCCGCCGCGGTCTAGGGGAAGGCCTTCCGTGTCCAGGAGATCCGCAGCCATGTCCTTCACCCGTCTGTTGTGCGCCGCCGCGGCACTCGCCGCCTTCGTCGGTCCGTTCGCCGCCCCGGTCGAGGCGCTGGCGCAGAGCAAGACCGTCGCCATCACCGCCATCGTCCAGCACCCGGCGCTCGACGCGACGCGCGACGGCGTGGTGGAGGCGCTGAAGGAGGCCGGCTTCGTCCAGGGCCAGAACCTGAAGGTCGAGTACCAGAGCGCGCAGGGCAACCCGGCCACCGCCGCCCAGATCGCCCGCCAATTCGCCGGATCGCGGCCCGACGTGATCGTACCGATCTCCACCCCCTCGGCCCAGGCGGTGGCGGCGGCGACCCGCGACATCCCTGTTGTCTTCACCGCGGTGACCGATCCGCTGTCGGCACAGATGGTCAAGTCGATGGACAAGCCCGGCGCCAACATCACCGGCCTGTCCGACATGGCTCCGGTAGCCGAGCATGTCGCCCTGATCCGCGAGATCGTTCCGCAGGCCAAGCGCATCGGCGTGCTCTACAATCCCGGTGAGCCGAACTCCGTCGTGCTGATCAAGGCGTTGAAGGACGAGGCGGCGAAGGCCGGCCTGACGGTGGTCGAGGCCTCCGTCCCGAAATCTTCGGATGCCCAGCCGGCAGTGCGCAGCCTCGTCGGCAAGGCCGATGCCGTCTACATCCCGCTCGACAATACGGTGGTCTCGGCTCTGGAAAGCGTGATCGCGGTCGGCCAGCAGGCCAAGCTGCCGATCTTCTCCGCCGACACCGACAGCGTGTCCCGCGGCACGGTGGCCTCCATCGGCTTCGACTATTTCCAGGTCGGCAAGCAGACCGGCGCTATCGTCGCCCGCGTCCTGAAGGGCGAGAAGCCCGGCGACCTGCCGGTGGAACTGGCCAAGGGCACCGACCTGTTCGTCAACCCCAAGTCCGCCGCCGCCATGGGCGTCACCCTGCCCGACGCGGTGGTGAAGCGCGCGACGAAGGTGGTTGGGCAGTAAGCTGCTGGCTCCGAATGCCCCCACCCTGACCCTCCCCCGCTGGGCGGAGGAGGGAACTCCGCCGAACGCCGACAAGCATCCTGCCCCCTCCCCCGCCCAGCTCTCGCACAAAGCTTCGCTTTGTGCTGACGCGACAGGCGGACCGAAGGTCCGCTGAGAGCGGGGGAGGGTCGGGGTGGGGGCAATACTCCTCCACTAAGCCCTCCACAAAGCACCGCAATGACCGAAATCGCCCTCTTCGGCGCCATCGAGATCGGCCTCGTCTATGCGCTGGTCGCCATCGGCGTCTATCTGTCCTTCCGCATCCTGGACTTCCCCGACCTGACGGTGGACGGAAGCTTCCCCCTGGGCGCGGCCGTCTGCGCGGTGCTGCTGATCTCCGGGGTCAATCCCTGGCTTGCCAGCCTCGCCGCGGCGCTGGCCGGCGCGGTGGCCGGGCTGGTCACGGCGACGCTGAACGTACGCTTCAAGATCCTGCACCTGCTCGCCAGCATCCTGACGATGATCGCGCTGTTCTCCGTCAATCTGCGGGTGATGGGGCGGCCGAACGTGGCGCTGCTGATGCAGGACACGGTGCTGACCCCCTTCTACGGGCTCGGCATTCCGGACCATATCGTCCGTCCGCTGGTGGTCGGCGTCATCGTGGCGGTGGTGGTCCTGCTGCTGGCCCGCTTCCTGGCCAGCGAGTTCGGGCTGGCGATGCGGGCGACCGGCGTCAACGCCCGGATGGCGCGCGCCCAAGGTGTCGACACCGACGCCCATGTCTATGCCGGCATCGCCCTGTCCAACGGGCTCACCGGGCTGGCCGGCGCGCTGTTCGCGCAGACCAACGGCTTCGCCGACGTCACCACCGGCATCGGCACCATCGTGGTCGGCCTCGCCGCCGTGATCGTCGGCGAGACGGTGCTGCCCGCCCGCGCCCTGGCGCTGGCGCTGATCGGCTGCGTCGCCGGGTCCATCCTCTATCGTCTGGCGGTGCAGGTGGCGCTGTCGGCCGACAGCATCGGCCTGCAGGCCTCCGACCTCAATCTGGTGACCGCGGTGCTGGTCGCCGTCGCCCTGATCCTGCCGCGCCTGAAGGCCAAGGCGTCCCGCGGCGCCCCCCGCAATCCGAGTGCCGCCAAATGATCATCGTCGAGGACATCCACGTCACCTTCGGCCGCGGCACGCCGCTGGAGAAGCACGCGCTGCGCGGCATCGACCTGACCATCCCCGAGGGCGAGTTCGTCACCGTCATCGGCTCCAACGGGGCCGGCAAATCGACCTTCCTCGGCTCGCTGGCCGGCGACGTGCTGGCGGAGCAGGGGCGCATCTCCATCGACGGCACCGACGTCACCCGCTGGGACACGCCGCGCCGGGCCGGTCTGGTCGCCCGCGTCTTCCAGGATCCGATGGCCGGCAGTTGCGCCGCCCTGACCATCGAGGAGAACATGGCGCTCGCCGCCGCCCGCGGACGCCGCCGCGGCCTGGGCCTAGCATTGGGCAGCGACCGCCGCCGGGGCTTCCGCGACCGCATCGCTGCACTCGGCCTCGGGCTGGAGAATCGGCTGCACGACCGCATGGGGCTGCTGTCGGGCGGCCAGCGTCAGGCGGTCAGCCTGCTGATGGCGACGCTGGCCGGGTCCAAGATCCTGCTGCTGGACGAGCACACCGCCGCCCTCGATCCCGCCACCGCCGACTTCGTGTTGGACCTGACCCGGCGCATCGTCCGCGACAACCGGCTGACCACGCTGATGGTCACCCATTCCATGCGGCAGGCACTGGACTATGGCGACCGCACGCTGATGCTGCACGAGGGCCGCGTCGTGCTGGACGTGGCCGGCGACGAGCGCGCCGGCCTGGACGTCCCGCATCTGCTGGCGCTGTTCGCCAAGCAGCGCGGCGGGGTGGAGATCAGCGACGACAGCCTGCTGATCGGCTAAACCTTTGCCTTCGCCTTGGCTTCGCCGTCCACATCGTCCTCCCGGTCCGCCTCGAACAGCGACAGAAGCTCCGCCGCGGCATCGCGGGAGCTTTGGATCAGCTTGGTCTCGTCATTGTGGACGGCGTGCTGGCGGACCAGGGTGCGTTCGTCATGGGCGCGGAAGGTCTCGAGCGTCCGCGACACTTCCCCTTCCGCCAACCCCATCTGGCGCAGCACGTCGCCGGTCAGGCGCAGGCTGGAATCGAAGGTCTCGCGCACGATGTGAGTGACGCCGCGGTCCATCAGATGGTGGACATGGCGGCGGTTGCGGGCCCGGGCGAAGATGGTCAGGTTGGGGAAATGGCGCTTCGCCATCTCCACCACGCGCAGCGACTGCTCCATGTCCTCCAATGCCACCACCAGGATTTTGGCCTTATCGGCCCCGGCGGCGCGCAGAAGCTCCACCCGGGTCGGATCGCCGTAATAGGCTTGGCTGCCGAACTTGCGGACGAAATCGACCTGGGCGGCGCTCTGCTCCAACGCGGTGAAGGGAATGCCGCGCATCCGCAGCACGCGGCCGACCACCTGCCCCACCCGGCCGAAGCCGCAGATGATGACCCGCGGGTTGTCGTCGGGCAGGGAATCGAATGGCCGCTTCGGCTTCGCCATCATCAACCGAGGCGCGAGCCAGCGCTCTTCCGCCGCGAACAGGAAGGGTGTCGCCAGCATGGACAGCGTCACCACCAGCATGGCAGCCGACGCCTGTTCCCCCGCCATCGTCCCACCGGCGACCGCCAGCCCGAACAGCACGAAGCCGAACTCGCCGCCCTGACTCAGCACCGTCGCCATCCGCATCGCGCCGGCCCAGGGCACTCCGGCGATGCGGGCGAGCACCATCATCACCAGCCCCTTCACCAGCAGTAGCACCAGGGCGAGGCCGAGGAAGAGGATCGGGTGCTCGAGCAAGGCCGGGATGTCGGCGCCCATCCCCACCGAAACGAAAAACAGGCCGAGCAGCAGGCCTTCGAACGGCTCGATATCCGCCTGCACCTCGTGCCGGTATTCGGAGTCGGACAGCAACACGCCGGCCATGAAGGCGCCCAGCGACATGGACAGCCCGGCCTCCTGGATCAGCACGGCGGTGCCGATGACGATCAGCAGGGCGGTGGCGGTGAAGATCTCCGGTGCGCCGGCCCGGTCGACCGCACGGAAGATCGGGCGCAGTAGAAACCGTCCACCGATCAGCACGACGACCACGGCAACCGCCGCCTTGCCGACCGCCAGCCACGCGCCGTCGGCCTGCGGCACGGTGCCGTTGCCCAGCAATGGCAGCAGGGCCACGGCCGGGATGATGGCGAGATCCTGGAACAGCAGGACGGAAAAGGCATTGCGGCCCGACTGGTTGGCCAGCAGGCCGCGCTCCGCCATCATCGGCAGAGCCATGGCAGTGGAGGACAGGGCGAAGCCGAAGCCCAGCACCACCGCCGTCGGCCAAGCCAGACCCAGGCCCCAGCCGCACAACCCCGCGATGACGGCACCGGTGACCGCAACCTGCGCCCCGCCCAGCCCCAGCACCGATTTGCGCATCACCCACAGGCGGGCCGGCCTCAGCTCCAGCCCGATCAGGAACAGCAGCATCACGACGCCGAGTTCCGAGGCATGGGCGATTGCCGACACATTGGTGACCAGCCCCAGACCTGCGGGCCCCACGGCAAGACCGGCGGCAAGATAGCCGAGCGGCGCGCCGAACCCGAACCGCTTTGCCACCGGCACGGCGACCACCATCGCCGCCAGCAGCACAACCAACGTCACCAGTTCCGCCATGTCCCCCGCCGTTCGTCTGTCACCCGGGGGACTATGGCGTGATTTCAACGGCCGGCACCAGACGCTTAACCGTCCGCCCCGCTATACCTTGTGTCTATTGAATCACCGGACAGGGCTGGTCACACGGGAGGATCCGCGGGCCGCCCAGCGGGTCAGCAGCAGAATTCCCGCGACCACGGCGACATAGGCGACCAGCTGCGCCTCGGTCGGGCGGTCGGTATAGCCGACCAGCACATGCAGGGCCTGCCCGATCAGGCTTTTGTCACGCAGGATGCCGGAACTGTCCCACAGGATGGTGCCGCCAGCCATCAGGATGCCGGCCTGCGCCAGGAAATTGACCGCCGTGGCGGCCATGCCGGCTGCCAGCAGCGTCAGGAGCCATGTGGTGGTGGAGAAAAGGTGGCGCGTCGGGATCTGCACCAGTCCGGCATAGAGGAGCACGGACACCAGCGCGCCCAGCGCCATGCCGCCCAGCCCGCCGGCGGCGACGGTGGCGATGCCCCCCTCTTCCGATGCCAGGATGCCGGTCAGGAACAGCACGACCTCCGACCCTTCGCGCAGCACCGCGACACCGATGACGATCGCCAGCGCCGCCAACGATTTCTCGCCGCTCCGCACCGCATGGCCGACGGCCTTCATGTCGCGCGCCAGTTCGCGGCCGTGCTGCGCCATCCAGGCATTGTGCCAAGCCAGCATCACCACCGCGATCAGAAGGACGCCGGCATTGAACAGCTCCTGCCCGGTGTCGGCGAACAGCGCGCTGATGGCATCGGCGAAGGCGGCGACAACGCAGGAGCCGACGATGCCGCTGACGATGCCGAGCGCAATCCAGCGCCAGCGCCCGACGACTCCCTGGGTCGCGGCCAACACGATGCCGACGATGAGGCCCGCTTCGAGTACCTCGCGAAATACAATGATCAGACTGGCGAGCATGGTCGTCTCCGGGACTTTCAGGCGGTCAGGTCCGCGTCACTCGGCGATCACGGCGCCCTGCGCCGTCGCTTCGTGGAACTCGCCGAAGAAGGGATAGCGCCCGGGCTTCAGCGGGCCGACCATCACCTTGATCTGCTTGCGCCCGCCGACGATCTTCTCGACCTTCATCTCGTTGCTTTCGAACTCCTCGGATGTGGCGTCCTGGTTGTCGACCAGCAGGGTCACGCGCTTGTTGGCGGGGATCTTCACCTCCGCCGGTTCGAATTTGTGGTCCTTGATGACGATGGTCACCACGTCGTCGGCGCGTGCGGCACCGGCGGGGATCAGCACGGCACCGGTTAGGGCGATGGTGCAAAGGGCGGCGCAGGCAGCGGACAGCAGCGATGGACGGCGCATTCGCGGAAGACCTTGGGGCTGGAAGGGGCATTGCTTGTGAAAATCATTCTCACCCCACCCACCGAGGGTCAAACAAAAGGCTCCCGCGGATGCTGCAACGCACCTGCGACGGAAACGCGCATCCATCGTGGAAGCGGCCGCCCATGCCCTTCACCGGTTCACCCGTGACGACGTATCGTTATTCGACTTCGGACGAGCCGGGAAACTGCTCCAGCCCGTCGGTGATCTCATAGTAATCGGCCTTGCCCTCGACATAGCCGTGGCGGAGAGTCTTCAATCCGGTCGGCTGGTCCAGGCTGCCGGCGGCGATTTCGATCTCGGACTTGCCGTCGCCCTTCCAGAACAGGGAGGATCCGCAACGGCCGCAGAAGCCCCGCTCCGCGAAGTCCGACGAGCGGTACCATGTCAATGTTTCCGCCGCGTCGAAGATGACAGTGTCGCGCGGAACGGTGATGTAGGCGCCGATATGGCCGTGGAAGCGACGGCACTGCCCGCAATGACAGTTGACCACCCCATCCGGCCGCTCGGCCAGCAGGAACCGCACGCCGCCGCACAGGCAACCGCCGGACAGCCCCGGCCGCTGCCCTCCGCTGCCTTCCCGCCCAATCCCGCTGCCGCTCATGCCACGACCTCTCCCGTGCTGGTCCGGCGTTCGACACCGTCGTCGCCGATGTCGTAATAGGCGCCCTTGTGGTCGACGAAGATGTGCCGATCAACCCGCAGACCCGCCGCATCGTCCAGGCTGCCGGCGGTCACTGTGATGCGCGGTTCGCCTTCCGCCGGGTCCTGGTCCAGCGCCTCCCAGAACAACCCTGCACCGCAACACGTGCAAAAGCCGCGGCGTGCCCGGCTGGAAGAGGCGTACCACGTCAGCGTCGCGTCGTTGAGCAGACGCAACGCCGCACGCGGCATTCCGGTATAGGCGCCGACATGGCTGTGCTGGCGGCGGCACTGGGCACAGCGGCAGAAGGAGATCGGTTCCGGCCGGACATCGATGGCATAGCGCACGCCACCGCACAGGCATCCGCCGGTCCAGACCCGATCCCCCTCCCCGCCTCGCTCCGTCACGGCGTTCGACGCGCCGGCCATGGGGTCAGCCCTGCCAGAAGGGCTTATGGGCTTCCTGGTCCGCATCGGCGCGGGAGATGCCGATGTCGGACAGCAGATGGTCGGGCAGAGCCTCCAGCGCCCGACGTTGGCGCCGCCGCTCGCTCCAGGTCGCGAAGCGGTCGAACAGGCTGATCATCCATTGACCGGCACCCTTGCCCTCCTGGGCCGGAGCGCGGTGGGACAGGTCGGTGCTGGAGAGGAACGACTGCGTAGCCTTTGCCATGATCCGGTCTCCTCCGGGAAAGGGAGCGGGGCATCCGCCTCGCCGCTCCGGTTCGTGTGTCTTGCTTGTGGAGTTGAGGATGGGGCAGAGGCCGCTTGCCGACAAACGACGGTTTCTCATAGAATCGATTAGTTCAGCTAATCCGAAACCACTCTCCGGTCCCCCTCCGCATGTCCCGCCGCCTGCCCCCGCTGAATGCGCTGCGCGCCTTCGAAGCCGCCGCGCGCCATCTTTCCTTCACAAAAGCCGCGGATGAGCTGCATGTGACGCAGGCCGCCGTCAGCCACCAGATCAAGGCGCTGGAGGAATGGCTCGGATTACCGCTGTTTCGCCGAATGAACCGGGCGCTGGCCTTGACCGAGGCCGGGCAGAGCTACCTGCCGCCGGTGCGCGAGGCGATGGACACCCTGTCCCAGGCGACCGACCGTCTGATCCGCGCCGACAGCAGCGGAACGCTGACCATCTCCACCATGCCGAGCTTCGCGTCGAAATGGCTGGTGCCGCGGCTGATGCGCTTCCAGAAGCGTCATCCGGAAATGGACGTGCGGGTGCACAGCACCGCACAGGTGGTGGATTTCGCCCGCCACGATGTCGATCTGGCGATCCGTTTCGGCAACGGGCTGTGGCCCGACCTGCGGGTGGAGCGGCTGCTGACGGAGGATATCTTCCCGGTCGGCCACCCGTCGCTGCTTGCCGGCGACCGCCCGCTGGTCAATCCGGAGGATCTGCGGCACCACACGCTTCTGCACGACGATTACAACATCTCCTGGGCGGTGTGGTGCCGGGCGGCGGGAATCGATGGGGTGGACACCGAGCGCGGCCTGCGATTCGATGACTCGTCATTTACGCTGCAGGCGGCGATCAACGGACATGGAATCGCGCTGGCCCGCGGGGTGCTGGTGGCGGACGACGTCGCCGCCGGACGGCTGGCCCGCCTGTTCGAGGTGCGGCTCCCGGGAAGCCTTGCCTATTACGTGGTGGCGCCGCCGCATTACTTTTCCCGGCCCAAGGTGAAGGCCTTCCGCGACTGGCTGTTCGAAGAGGCCGGGACGGGCTGAAAGTCGCAGCAATAGTCCTGCATCAAGCCGCCGTCTTGAACGGCTTGCGGGCATGCCGGACCGCTCCTATAGTCCGCGCCCATGAGCGCGAACCCGTCCCCCGACACGGTCTTCCCGCACCGCCATCTCCTCGGTATCGAGGGGCTGCGGGCCGGCGAGATCACCCAGATTCTCGACCTCGCCGATGGCTATGTCGAGCAGAACCGCCGCCCCGTGAAGAAGTCCAACCTGTTGGACGGCCGCACGCAGGTGAACCTGTTCTTCGAGAACTCCACCCGCACCCGCACCAGCTTCGAGCTGGCCGGAAAGCGGCTGGGCGCCGACGTGATCAACATGTCGACCGACAGCAGTTCGGTGAAGAAGGGCGAGACCCTGATCGACACGGCGATGACGCTGAACGCCATGCACCTGGACGCGCTGGTGGTGCGCCACGCCGATTCGGGCGCGGTCAAGCTGCTGGCCGACAAGGTCAACTGCTCCGTCATCAATGCCGGCGACGGCCACCACGAACACCCGACCCAGGCCCTGCTGGACGCGCTGGCGATCCGCCGCCGCCTGGGCCGGCTGGACGGGCTGATCGTGGCGATCTGCGGCGACATCCTGCACAGCCGCGTCGCGCGCTCTAACATCCACCTGCTGAACGCCATGGGGGCGCGGGTGCGCTGCGTGGCGCCGCCGACCCTGCTGCCCTCGCAGATCGAGCGGCTGGGCGTCGAGGTCCATCATTCGATGAAGACCGGCCTGCGCGACGCCGACGTCGTGATGATGCTGCGCCTGCAGACCGAGCGGATGAGCGGCCAGTATGTCCCGTCCACCCGCGAGTATTTCTATTTCTACGGCCTCGATTACGAGAAGCTGGAAGTGGCGAAGCCCGACGCGGTCATCATGCATCCGGGCCCGATGAACCGCGGTGTCGAGATCGATTCGGAGGTCGCCGACGATCTCAAGCGCTCCATGATCCTCGATCAGGTGGAATTGGGCGTGGCCGTGCGCATGGCCGTGCTCGACCTGCTGACCCGCGAACGCCGCCAGTCCGACCTTGCGGGAGTCGCCCGATGAGTGCGCCGATGAATGCCGGTGTCGTCTACCGCAACGCCCGCCTGCTGGATCCGGCAACCGGTCTGGACCAGCGCGCCGACCTGCTGATCGATGGTGAGACCATCGCCGATTTCGGTCCCGGCCTGTTCAGCGATTCCACGCCCGAGGGGGCCGAGGTCGTCGATCTCGCCGGCCAGTGCCTCGCCCCCGGCCTTGTCGACATGCGCGTGCTGATCGGCGAACCGGGCGAGGAAGAGAAGGACACGATCAAGAGCGCGTCCCGCGCCGCGGCGGCCGGCGGCATCACCGCCATGGCGCTGCTGCCCAACACCGACCCGGTGCTGGACGAGGTCGCCGGGCTGGAGTTCATCGCGCGGCGCGCCCGCGAGGTGAAGCTGGTCAAGGTCTTCGCCTACGGCTCCGCCACACGCGGCACCGAAGGCAAGGAAATCACCGAGATGGGGCTGCTGGGCCAAGCCGGCGCGGTCGCCTTCACCGACGGCACCAAGGCCATCGTCAGCGCCAAGACGATGCGCCGGGCGCTCAGCTATGCCAAGACCTTCGGCAAGCTGATCGTCCAACACCCGGAAGAGCCGTCGTTGGCCGCGGGCGGCATGATGAACTCCGGTGAGATCGCCACCCGCCTGGGCCTCGTCGGCATCCCGCGCGAAGCCGAGATCATCATGATAGAGCGCGACCTGCGGCTGGCCGAGCTGACCGGCGGACGCCTGCATTTCGCTCACGTCACCACGTCAGAGTCGGTCGACCTGATCCGCCGCGCCAAGGCACGCGGGCTTAAGGTGACATGCGACACCGCCCCGCATTACTTCGCCCTGACCGAGACCGACGTCGGCGATTACCGAACCTACGCCAAGGTGTCGCCGCCGTTGCGTGGCGAGATGGACCGCCGGGCCATCGTCGAGGGTCTGGCCGACGGCACCATCGACGCCATCGCGTCCGACCATGTGCCGCAGGACCAGGATCAGAAGCGCCTGCCCTTCGCCCAGGCCGCCCCCGGCGTGATCGGGCTGGAAACGCTGTTCCCGCTGGCGCTGGAACTGGTGCACAAGGGCAAGATGCCGCTGCTGAAGGCGCTGGCCTGCGTCACGTCCAACCCGGCAGCGATCCTCGATCTGGCCGTCGGCCGCATCGTGAAGGGCGGGCCGGCCGATCTGGTCGCCTTCGACCTGGATGTTCCCTGGCAGATCGACGTCGGCCGCTTCAAGTCGAAGTCGAAGAACTCGCCCTTCGAGAACCGCCCGGTCCAGGGCCGGCCGCTGCGCACCATCGTGGATGGCCGCACCGTCTGGCAGGCGGAGGACTGATCCGGTGCTTACCCTCGTGCTTGCCGCCCTGCTGGGCTACCTGCTGGGCTCGATCCCTTTCGGGCTTGTTCTGACCCGGCTGGCCGGGCTGGGCGACATCCGCCAGATCGGTTCCGGCAACATCGGCGCCACCAATGTGCTGCGCACGGGCAACAAGCCGCTGGCACTGGCGACCCTGCTGCTGGACAGCGGCAAGGGCGCCATCGCGGCCCTGCTGGCCCTGTGGTGGGCCGGTCCCGAAGCGGCGGTGCTGGCCGCTGGCGGTGCCATGCTGGGCCACAGCTTTCCGGTCTGGCTGGGCTTCAAGGGTGGCAAGGGCGTGGCGACGGCGATCGGCGTTCTGCTGGCGATTTCATGGCCGGTCGGTCTGCTCGCCTGCCTGACCTGGCTGGTGATGGCGGCCCTGTTCCGAATCTCGTCGCTGTCGGCTCTGACGGCGCTGGGCATCAGCCCGTTGACCGGCTGGTATTTCGGCGGGCCGCTGGTCGCCGGCCTCTCCTTGTTCATCGCCGTACTGGTCTTCATCCGTCACGAAGCGAACATTCGCCGCCTTCTGAAGGGCGAGGAACCGAAGATCGGTTCCGGCAAAAAGAAGGCGGCCTGAACGAAAGGCGCGACAGCGGCGGCGGGGAGGAAACTCCCCGCCGCTTTCGTTTGTAGCCCGTTGATTTCGTTCCGCTTGCCGTGAGGCGACCCCTGCCCCATTTCGCCCACCGGGGGAAAGACAACCGGTGCGGCCATGCGTTATGCTGCACGGCAATCCGGGATACGAACCAACAACCCGGCAGGCGAGCCGGCCGCTGACGCCGGTGGATAACGAGACGCTGAGGGAACCGAGAATGGACACTCCGCTGTGGAGCCCGAATGAGGAGCGCATCGCGCAGGCCAACCTGACCGCCTTCCGCGAGGCGGCGAATGCGCGCTTCGGACTGCGGCTGGACGATTACGACGCGCTCTACAACTGGTCGATCGCGGAGAAGGAGCGGTTCTGGCGCTTTTTGTGGGAGTGGGCCGGGCTGACCGGCGACCTCGGCAGCGTCGATCTGCTGGACGGCGACAAGATGCCCGGTGCCCGCTGGTTCCCAGAAGCAAGCCTCAGCTATGCCGAGAACCTGCTGGCCGGTGCGCTCGATGAGAATGCCGTCGTGTTCTGGGGCGAGGACAAGGTGAAGTACCGCTGGAGCGGGGCGGAACTGAAGGCCACCGTTTCCCGCCTGCAGCAGGCGCTGAAGGCCAAGGGTGTCGGCAAGGGCGACCGGGTCGCCGCCATCATGCCCAACATGCCGGAAACGCTGGCGGCGATGATCGCCACCACCAGTTTGGGGGCGGTCTGGTCCTCGTGCTCGCCCGATTTCGGCATACAGGGCATCACCGACCGCTTCGGCCAGATCGAACCGAAGGTGGTCTTCGCCCCCGACGCCTACTGGTACAACGGCAAGAGCCACGATGTCCGCGCCAAGGTGGCCGAAGTCCTGAAGGACCTGCCGACTGTCGTCGCCACGGTGATCGTGCCCTATGTCGACAAGACGCCGGACGTCTCAGGTATCCCGGGTGCCGTCGGCCTGCAGGATTTCATGGCGCCCTATCCGGTGGCCGAGCCGACCTTCGAACGGGTCGACTTCGACCATCCGCTCTTCATCCTCTATTCCTCCGGCACCACCGGAAAGCCAAAGTGCATCGTCCATGGGACCGGCGGCACCATCCTTCAGCATGTCAAGGAACACCGGCTGCACTGCGACCTGAAGCGCGGCGACCGGCTGTTCTATTTCACCACCTGCGGCTGGATGATGTGGAACTGGCTGGTGACCGGTCTGGCCAGCGGCACGACGCTGGTTCTCTATGACGGTTCGCCCTTCGCCCCCAGCGGCAACATCCTGTTCGACTATGCGGATGCGGAGCAGGTGACGCTGTTCGGCACCTCGGCCAAGTTCATCCAGTCGCTGGAGAAATCCGGGCTGGAGCCGGCGAAGACCCACTCACTCGCAAGCGTCCGCGCCCTGGCCTCCACCGGCTCGCCGCTGATGCCGGAGAATTTCGAGTTCGTCTATCGCTCCATCAAGCAGGATATCCATCTCGCCTCGATCAGCGGCGGCACCGACATCATGTCCTGCTTCGTGCTCGGCAATCCGATCGCCCCGGTCTGGAAGGGCGAGATCCAGACGCGCGGCCTCGGGATGGCGGTGGAGGCGTTCGACGACAACGGCGTCGCAGTGCGCGGCGAGAAGGGCGAACTGGTCTGCACCCGCCCCTTCCCCAGCATGCCCATCGGCTTCTGGGCCGATCCCGACGGGTCCAAGTACCGCTCTGCCTATTTCGACCGCTTCCCCAACATCTGGGTCCATGGTGATTTCATCGAGCAGACGGAGCATGGCGGCTGGGTGATCTACGGCCGCTCGGACGCGGTGCTGAACCCCGGCGGCGTGCGCATCGGCACGGCGGAGATCTACCGCCAGGTGGAACAACTGCCGGAGATCATGGAGGCGGTCTGCATCGGCCAGGAATGGGACGGCGATGTGCGCGTCGTTCTGTTCGTCGTCCTGCGCGAAGGCATGACACTGGACGAGGCGCTGGCGGCGACCATCCGCAAGCGGATCAAGGACAATTGCTCCCCCCGCCATGTGCCGGCGAAGATCGTGCAGGTCACCGACATTCCCCGCACCCGGTCCGGCAAGATCACGGAGCTGGCGGTGCGCGACGCCGTCCATGGCCGACCGATCAAGAACACGGAGGCGCTGTCGAACCCGCAAGCCCTCGACGAGTTCCGCGAGCGCGCCGAACTGAATGGGGCGTGACGTGGCGGTAAAGCTGTTCCTCGACCTGGACGGGGTATTGGCCGATTTCGACCGCGGCGTCATCGCGGTAACCGGCAAGCGGCCAGAACAGCTGCCGATGAAGGAGATGTGGCGGGCATTGTCCCGCCACTCCGACTTCTTCGGCACGCTGGAGTTCATGCATGACGCGCAGGAGCTTTGGCAGTTCTGCGCTCCCCATCGGCCGACCATCCTCACCGGCCTGCCGCTCGGCAGCTGGGCGCCCGAACAGAAGAAGCGCTGGGTCGCCCGCATGCTGGGGGCCGACGTGCCGGCCATCACCTGCATGGCCCGCGACAAGCCCCGCTATGCCAACCCCGGCGCCGTCCTCGTCGATGACCGCGAGAAGGCCCGCGATCCCTGGGAAACGGCCGGCGGCCGCTTCATCCTTCATCGCAATGCGCCCGACAGCATCGCGGAGTTGATCCAGCTTGGGTTCTGAAAAGGAAAAAGGGGCGGCACCGGCGTGCCGCCCCCATCCTTTCCGCAAGCTTACTCTGCGGCCGCGGCCTTGGTCTCGCGGCTTGTCTTATATAGCGACACCAGAACACCGCCACCGATCAGGGCGAAGGTGACGCCCAGCGCGATCAGCGGGTCGGGCTTGCCGAAGAACTGCGTGTAGAAGATCTTGCCGCCGATGAACACCAGCACCAGAGCCAGCGCGTATTTCAGGTAGCGGAAGCGATGGACCATCGCCGCCAGGGCGAAATACAGAGCACGCAGGCCGAGGATGGCAAAGATGTTGCTGGTGTAGACCAGATACGGATCGGTGGTGATGGCGAAGATCGCCGGCACGCTGTCGACAGCGAAGACGAGGTCGGCCAGTTCCACCATGATCAGGGCCAGCAGAAGCGGGGTGGCGGCCCAGCGCAGCGCACCGCCCGGACCACTCGGCTCCTTCACGATGAAGTGATGGCCATGGAAGCGGTCGGTTACCCGGATATGGCGTTTCAGAAAGCGGAGGGCGGCATTCTCGCCGAAGTCGGTTTCCTCGTCCTTCGCGAACAGCATCTTGATGCCGGTCAGCACCAGGAAGGCGCCGAAGAGATAGAGGACCCAATGGAACTCCGAAACCAGGGCGGCGCCGGCGCCGATCATCAGGCCGCGCAGCACGATGACGCCCAGGATACCCCAGAACAGCACGCGATGCTGAAGTTCGCGCGGTACTGCGAAGTAGCTGAAGATCAGCGAGATGACGAAGACGTTGTCCAGTGACAGGCTCTTCTCGACGAAGAAGCCCGTGTAGTACTGAAGGCCTGCCTCCGAGCCCATCGAGTACCAGACCCAACCGCCGAACAGCATGGCGACCGCGATGTAGAAGGCCGACAGCTTCAGGCTTTCGCCTACGCCGATGACATGGTCGCGACGGTTCAGAACACCCAGATCCAGAACCAGAAGCGTCAGCACCACGCCGATGAAAATAAGCCAAATCCAGATTGGTTTTCCCAAAAATTCGAGGAAAACCATCGCAAACATACCATCCATAGCAAGACCCACTTGATGACGCTGCGTCAGCGGTGAAATCAAGCGGTTCCGACATCACGACCGACGCCTCGGTCGCCAGAGGGACCCGGACCCGAACTTTCTGGCAGATGGTGTCGCCGTTGCCGCGGTCAAGATGGTGGAAGACTGAGTTTTTGCATATTGAGCAAAGCTGGACCGGACACTCTTTGACGTCATTGAAATTCAACGGATGCCGACCTTCGGCGAGTCGCGGCGGCCATGGCGCGCCTATGGGCGCCGCACAGGGGCGCGGACGCGGAAAACTGCGGCTGCAGAGGCTTTGGCGGCTCCGGGACTCGGCGCTTGATGCAATGCCGCCACAGATCGGGAACGAATGTCGCGCAAGAAAAACACCGATGGTTGCCCAATCTGTGTTCGCTCTTGTGCGGATGGTGCCGTTCTGCCAATAACTCCGAAAAACCGAAACCAAACCGACCAAATGGAGTTTTGCATGAACCAGGCCGAACTGATCGAAACCGTCGCCACCAACGCCGGCATCAAGAAGGCCGACGCGGCCAAGGTCGTTCAGGCGGTGTTCGAGGGCATCTCCGGCGCGCTGGGCCGCGGCGAAGATGTGCGCCTGGCCGGTTTCGGCATTTTCGAGGTGGCCGAGCGCGCCGCCCGTGAAGGCCGCAACCCCCGCACCGGCGAAGTCGTGGCGATCGCCGCTTCCAAGGCTCCGAAGTTCAAGCCGGCCAAGCAGCTGCGCGATCTGGTGAACGGCTGATACGCACGCAACCACGTCCCAGGGGGAGCGCAGCCATGTCCATCGATCAAACCGAACTGCAATCGCTGACCGCCAAGGTCGTTGCCGCCTATGTCGGCAATAACTCGGTGCCGGTCCACGACCTGCCCACGCTGATCAACAGCGTCCAAGTGGCTTTCCGCAATCTGGGCGAGGACAAGCCGACCCAGGCGAAGGCCGAGTTGGTTCCGGCGGTCGCGATCAAGAAATCGGTCACGCCGGAATACATCGTCTGCCTGGAAGACGGGAAGAAGCTGAAGATGCTGAAGCGGCATCTGAAGACCGTCTATGACATGACGCCGGACGAATACCGCGCCAAGTGGGGACTGCCGGCCGAATACCCCATGGTCGCGCCGAACTATGCCAAGGCCCGTTCGGAAATGGCGACCAAGCTCGGCCTCGGCCGCAAGCGTGCGGCGGCCGAGTAACTCCGGTCTTCATCCGCATGAGCTTTGAAAAAGGCGCGCTCAGCCGGGCGCGCCTTTTTTCGTATGCGCCGGCCAGGACCAACGTCGAGGGTGCAAGTGAACCGCAAGCTTCGAACCGTTGGCATGCCCTCCCCCGGCTTACCTCCAGTCGGTCCCGACGTCCTATGACCAATGTTCGGGTGGCGAAGCGGATCGGCCTTCCCATCTAGGGTTCCGGTATGGTTGAGGGACCACGGGCGGTCCTATCACCATCCTCACCGCAGAGGCATAGTTGCCTTCCGCACCGCCGGCTGACCTGCAGCCGATCCATTTCGCGGGTGCGGCATATCGACGGCAGTCCGCCCGGACATGTGCCGGCCGATCGGAAGAGGAGCGACCGCCCGAACGTCACCCGGCTGAACGTCAGGGGTCATAGGATTGACTCCTCTCCCAGACTGCCGGTGCGGGTGGAAGAAGAGCCTGGGTATACGCCGAAAAACACCCGGAACATGCCCTTTCCCGGCTTGATCCGCCGCAAATCCGCGGCCACATTAACATTGTCAAAAGGACGCAGTTCCTTGAGACACCGGGCAAAATACAAACCCCACAACAGCTAAGGTCGGATCGACGGACGTTATTCCTACGTTCGCGCCATAGTCCGCCGTTGGTTCATCGCCTCAAAGGCGATCCCTGCCATGGGTCCCGACAGGGGCCGGCCCCGATTGCGGGCTGCCCCGTGAAGCGTTGGAGAGGAGGCATTCGCGTGCTGAAGAAACTGCTGACCGGTGAAAGCGCCAGCCTGACCCGCTACATCGAGGAATCCAAGCGCTTCCCCATCCTGGCGCCGGACGTGGAGCGCGACCTCGCCATCGCTTGGCGGGAGCGCGGCAGCCCCCAGGCGCTGGAGCAGCTCGTGGGCAGCCATCTCCGCTTGGTGATCAAGATCGCCCGCGGCTTCGGTGGCTACGGCCTGCCGCTGGTCGATCTGGTGGCCGAGGGGAATGTCGGCCTGATGCAGGCCGCCCAGAAGTTCGATCCCCAGCGCGGCTTCCGCTTCGCCACCTATGCCACCTGGTGGATCCGCGCCGCTATCCAGGAATACATCCTGCACAGCTGGTCGCTGGTGAAGATGGGCACCACCGCTGCACAGAAGAAGCTGTTCTTCAACCTCCGCCGGCTGAAGAGCCAGATGGCCGAGCTGGAGCAGGGCGACCTGTCGCCGGAGACGGTGGCGACCATCGCCGCCGAACTGGACGTACCGGAAACCGAAGTGGTGGAGATGAACCGCCGCCTCGCCGCCAACGACAGCTCGCTCGACGCCACCCTGTCGACCGACGGCGAGACCAACTGGCTTGAACTGCTGGCGGACGACCGCCCCACGCAGGACACCATGCTGGCGGAAGCGGACGAGTTGGCGCTGCGCCGCCGGCTTGTCGGCCAGGCCCTGGACCGGCTGGACGCGCGTGAACGCCGCATCCTCTTCGAGCGCCGCCTGAAGGACGATCCGTCGACCCTCGAAGCGCTGAGCCAGCAATTCTCGGTGTCGCGTGAACGCGTTCGCCAGATCGAAGTGCGGGCATTCGAGAAGCTTCAGAAGGCCGTGCTCAGCGCCGCCCAGGCCCTGCGCCGGCCGGCCACCCCGATGGTGGCCTGATCCCACCGCGTTTCCCGTCCGGCGCGGGCTCCGCTCCGGACGGGCCTCATGCGGCACCGGCCATCCGGACGGACTCTGCCGCATCGCTCCCGCGGGCTGTGGCCCGCCTGTTGCCTCCAGACCTGTCAACCTGCAAGCCGGCGGCGCCCTTGGGCTCCGCCGGCTTTTTTCTTTCCGATGCCGAGCAATAAGCCGACACCCGTGGGGGCCGTCACGACGCTTGATTACCCGCGGTAGAGGTTCTGCGACAAAGTGACTGGTTCAAAGATGCGAGTGCCTGCGCATGATGTGCCGCTCGCGGGAAAGTTTGCAATTTTGGCAATTCTTAGTACGCTCGTCATATCTCAAATGGGAGAGGGGCTCCATGTCGCACGCTGCCCAGACTCAGTCGATCATTGACCGCATCACCTTCCTGCGCATCGACGAGGCGACGAAGGCAACGCTTCGCGAATTCCAGCCCTATCTGGCGCAACGGATCGATCAGATTCTGGAGGAGTTCTACGGCTATCTCCACACGGTCCCGCAGGTCGCCCCCATGCTGGTGAACCCGGCGGTGACCGGCCGCGCGCGGGACCTGCAGAAGCAGCACTGGCTGCGCAATGTCTTCACCGGCACCTTCGACGAGGCCTACGTCAATCAGGTCCTGAAGATCGGCCAGACGCATCAGCGCATCGGGCTGGAGCCACGCTGGTATACCGGTGCCTATTGCTTCACGCTGAACAAGCTGATCGAACTGGCTGCCCAGATCCACCGCAAGAAGCCGGAAAAGCTGTCGCAGCTGCTCCAGGCCATCAACAAGGCAGTGTTCCTGGACATGGACCTCGCCACCTCGGTCTATATCGACCTGAACACCGCGGCCATCATCGCGCGGGAGCTGGGCAGCACCGCCGACAGCTTCGAACGGGAGGTGAAGGGCGTCGTCCAAGCGGTGGCTAGTGCAGCACAGCAGCTTCAGGGCACCGCCCAGACGATGAGCCGCACCGCGGAAACCACCAGCGAGCAATCGACCCAGGTGGCCGCCGCCGCGGAAGAGGCGTCCGTCAACATCCAGACCGTTGCGGCCGCGGCCGAAGAACTGACCGCCTCAATCGGCGAGATCAGCCATCAGGTGACGCAGTCCGCCGCCATCGCCAACGCTGCGATGACCGAGGCCGAGCGGACCAACGCCACGGTGCAGGGGCTTGCCGACGCGGCCAGCCGCATCGGTCAGGTGGTGAAGCTGATTCACGACATCGCCAGCCAGACGAACCTGCTCGCCCTGAACGCCACGATCGAGGCGGCGCGCGCCGGCGAGGCCGGCAAGGGCTTCGCCGTGGTGGCGAGCGAGGTCAAGAGCCTCGCCAACCAAACCGCCAAGGCGACCGAGGAGATCAATTCCCAGATCGGCGCCGTCCAGGGCGCTACGCAGGAGGCCGTTGGCGCCATCAGGTCCATCTCCGGCACCATCGCGCGCATCAACGAAATCTCCACCTCCATCGCCACCGCAATGGAGGAACAGGGCGCGGCCACGACGGAAATCGCCCGCAACGTTCAGCAGGCGTCCATTGGCACCCGCGAGGTCAGCGAGACGATCGTCGCCGTCAATGCCTCCGCCAACAATGCCGGTGAAGAGGCCAGACAGGTTTTGGAGGCGACCAACGAATTGTCGCGTCAGTCAACCACCCTGCGGACGGAGGTGGATCGCTTCCTTGCCCGCGTCCGCGCGGGCTGATCGACACCAAATCGGCCCGACCCACCAAAAGAAGAAGGGCGCGTTCCGCTGAACGCGCCCTTTTCCCTGTGTGCACGCCGTCGCGCAAGGCGACAGTGCGATGAGACTGCCGATCAGGGCAGCGTGCGAACCACGAAATCGCTGACTGCGATGTTTTCCGCCTGGGCGGCATGCCGAACCTCTTCTGCGCTGCGCCAGTGGCTGCGCCCGCCGAGGGTGGTGAGATTGCCGCCGCGCATCGCTACGAAAATGCCGGTCCGTCCCAGATTCACAATTCTCATCATTGTCTTATCCCCCGCCCAATCGCCGAAATTTTAGAGAAAATCCACCCAGTTCATTTTTCGAACGGAGATCCCCGTGGTCTTCAACAGTTATCAAAGAGCATCGCGTCGCGTCAATAAGACTTGCGTCACTCAACCTAGCGCCTGCTTCATAGTACATCCTTCCCCTGAAAGTGCCATTTCCATTCCAAAGCCTCGCATTACCTCGAAATTCATTTTTTATGATAAATTTTATGCTTATTGAATTCTTCTATCACTCGGGGATTGCGTCACCGGCATAGCCAAAAGCCTTATCCCGACCGCACAGCGTCGGAACGACGGCACGCCGTGTAGGTTGTCACCGAGGGCCGCGATCCAAGCGGCGACCGAAAGCGGGAAAGCACCTGCGAGGCATTGGCACATGGCAACAGCACACCGCCGCACCGGAACGAGCGGCACGGGCGCCAACGGGCGGTTCGGGACGGAAGCGGGCGAGGAGGACGGCCATGCGACGCTCGCCTTACCGGTGACCATCCGACCGGCAAAGCAGGACGACCTGCCGGCCCTGGAATGGTATGGCCTGCACTCGCCCCACCGCGAAATCATCGCCGGGGCCTTTCGCCTTCAGGAGCGGGGTGACGGCGCGATGCTGCTGGCGGACGTCAACGGCTTTCCCGTAGGGCAGATCTGCATCGATTTCCTGCGCAAGCGGCAGAGCGGCCGGGCCACGCTATGGGCGTTGCGTGTGTTCCAGCCTTTCCGGCGCCTTGGGCTCGGCGTTCGGTTGGTGCGGGCGGCCGAACGGCTGGTGGTCCAGCGCGGCGTGCCCTTCGCGGAACTGGGCGTCGACCGCGACAATGCAGGGGTTCTACCCTTCTACGAGCGGCTGGGATATGAACATTGCGGCCGGGAACGCGGACAGTTCCTCTACCACACGCCGGAAGGCCGGCTGGTCCGCGTTGCCATCGACCAGTGGCTTTTGCAGAAACGGATGGCGGAAGCCACCAAGCCGCAAGGCGGCCGCAGCCTGCGCCTGGCCACCGATTAGGAAATCCGACGTTATTCCGCCGCCAGCGCCGCAACGGGCGAAAGCGGCACCAACCGGGCCGACCGCCGTCGCGGCAGATAGATGCGGGCGCCGTCCAGGATGGCGCCCAACTCGCGCATGGCGTCGGTTGCCATGCACAGCGCGACCAGCGGAAGCCAGCGGTCGAGATACTGCGCCGCGACCTCTGCGTCGCCGTTCTGCACCGCGGCCAGGGAGTCGAGCAAGGCCGCCTCGTCCGCACTGATGCGGCTGCAGGCCGGGCAGCGGATCTCGGGCTTGCGGGCCCCCGACACGGCGAAGGTGCCGAGCAGCGCGAACAGCGGCAGCAGCGCAGTGTTCGGCACGCCGGCGACATTCAGACCGATGCGCATCGACGCCATCGCACCTGCGGTTCCGGCACGGAACCACTGCCGTACGCCGGTCAACAGCGCCCGTTCGGCCGTCGTCAGGTCCGTCACCGTCCAGGGCGACGGCCGCCCTTCTCCCACCGTCCCGCACATGCCGATGCTCCTTCGTTCGGTTGCGTGCGCATCATAGCGCCACACGCGGCAAACTGCGAGTCATTCTTAGTTGCACACCCAGGCTGTGACAAAATGTGGCTTCCGGGGGGAGTACGGAATGCCGGAAAGGACGCGTTAACCACCGGGGCCAATCCTTGAGCGACTCGCAGCACAGGGGGATCGGTGGGGATGATGCGGACGATTCGGGGGGCTGTTCTCGGACTGATCGCGATGGTCGGATTGGGCATTGCGGGGGGCATGACGGAGGTCCGCCCCGCAGCGGCCCAGATCGTTCTGAAGCCCGCGTATGGCGAGGCGTCGCTGTCCGGCCCGGCCGGGGCACGCGGTGCAGTGGTGTGGAGCCACGGCCGTTCGGTGGATTCGGAGGATTCCGAGGCCCCTACCCCGCTCTATATGAAGACGCTGCGCGACGCCGGATGGGACGTCTTCCGGCTCGACCGCATGCGCGTCAGTGACACCCTGCCCAACAGCGCCCGCGCGCTCGCCGGCTATTCGGACATGCTGAAGACCAAGGGCTATCGCCGTGTCGCGCTGACCGGGCAATCTTTCGGCGCCTTCATCTCGCTGATTGCGGCGGGCCAGACCAGCGCCATCGATTCCGTCATCGCCACCGCGCCGGCCGCTTTCGGCAACTTCACCGAAGCCTATGACAGTTACCGCGAGAACGCCGCCCAACTCTGGCCGATCCTGCGGGAGGTACGCCGGGCTCGGGTGATGATGTTCTTCTTCCACGGCGATGATTTCGATCCGGGCGGACGGGCGGAGCCGGCGCGCAACATCCTGGCGCAGCGTGGTCTGAGCAGCCTGATCGTCGACCAGCCGTCGCTGCTGCCCGGCCATGGCGCCGCCAACACCGGTTTGTTCGTCCGCCGCTTCGGCGCCTGCATCGTCCGCTTCGCCGAGGCGCCGCCGGCCCCGAACGATCCGCCCTGCGACGAATCCTGGGGCCGCAGCCCGAGCACCGAACTCCTTCAGGCCGCCTTGCCCGCCAACGCCTCCGGCTCTGCCAAGAGCGATGTCGATACCACCGCCGCCCTGCGCCCCTTCATGGGCATGTGGTACGGCAGCTACATCAATGGCCGCGAGGTCGCGCTGTCGGTAGAGAAAGCCGAAGGCGACGCCATCTATGCCGACTATCTGCTGGGTGCAGGCATGGAGGCCGACCAGCCTTTCGAGCGGGTGCGCCGCAAGGGACGGATCGAGAATGGCGAACTGGTCTTCGACGAGAAGGGCCGCAACATGCTCCGCTATCGCCTGCGGCCGGACGGCCGGGTCTCCGCCACCTGGCTGGACAAGGACGGCCGCGGCCGGCTGGACACGGTGCTTCGCCGGGTGAACTGAGGCCGTTCCCCCTTTGCCGTCCCCAATGCTCAGTCCTGGGCCAGGAAATTGCGGACGATCGCGATCTGGTCGTCCGTCATCAGGGACGGGGCGTGGCCGGTGTTCGGGATTTCCACCACCCTCACCAGACCGGCCGCCCCCGGACCGCGCTCCGCCATCCGTTCCGCAGTCTCGGCGCTCAACAGGTCGGAGTCCGAACCGCGCAGGACCAGCACCGGACAGCGCACACGGTCCCACAGCGCCCACAGATCGACATCGCCGACCGGCGCGGTCTTGAAGGCGTCGCCGATACCGGGATCATAGGCGAGGCGGAACCTGCCGTCAGGCAGCGGTCGGGCGCTGTGCTCCGCCATATGGCGCCAGCATTCGTCGCCCATCGTGCCGAACCCCATCAGGACGAAGCGCAGGTAGGATTCGAGCGCCGGCAGATCCTCGAACACCGGGTCCTTGCCGACATAGTCGGCGATCCGCTGCAGACCGGCTTGGGCGATGAAGGGGCCGACGTCGTTGATGACCATGCGGCGGATCGGGCTGTTGGCCTGGGCCGCCAGCGTCATGCCGATCAGCCCGCCCATCGAGGTGCCGATCCAGTCGACCGTCTCCACCCCCATGCGGGCGATCAGCGCCACCATGTCGGAGCAATATTGCGGATAGCCGTAGAGCGCCGGCACCGGCAGCCAGTCGCTGCGCCCGCGTCCGACCACGTCCGGACAGGCGACCCGCCACCTGTCCGCCAATGCCAATGCCAACCGGTCGAAATCGCGTCCGTTGCGCGTCAGCCCATGGACGCAGACCGCAGTCCGCGCGGCGTCGTCACGCCCCCACTGCGTATAGGCGACCTTGTGGAAGCCGGCGGCGCTGAGGCCGAGGACACTGCGTTCGGACATCGGCACGGGCGGGCACTCCTGTTCAGCGGTGAGGGGGCTTATCCCTTTTTCGGCGATTTGGCGCTGCGTGGCAACTCCGCCTCGACATCACGCGCGGCCGCATCGCGGATGGCGGGGAGCGCGGACGACGACGACGCCACCGAAGCGTCGAAGGGATGGCGAGCGGCGTCGTAATTTCGTCGGATGATGCGAACGTAATTGCGGGTTTCCTCATAGGGCGGGACGCCCTTGTAGCGGTCCACCGCACCTTCGCCGGCATTGTAGCCGGCCAGCGCCAGCGTCACGTCGCCCTGGAAATAGGCCAGCAGCCAACGCAGGTACTTCACGCCGCCGGTGATGTTCTGCTTGGGATCGAAGACGTTGCCGACGCCGAAGCGGTCGGCCGTATCGGGGATCAGCTGCATCAGCCCGGCAGCGTCCTTCGGAGATACCGCGTCGGTCCGGAAGGCGCTCTCGGCCTGGATGACCGCCAGCACCAGCGCCGGGTCGACGCCGTATTTCGGTGCGATGGAGTTGACCAGCGACACGACCTCCGCCGGGGGAGGTCCGACCTCGCGCACCGGGCCGGCCCCGGGGCGGCACCAGGGGCGGATGCGTCCCATGCGGCCGGGAACATAGTTGACCAGCCGTCGTGCTTCCGGATGCCCGCGCGAGGCCGCCGCGCGCAGCCAAGCGGTGCCGAGCCGACGGTCCTTGCGCACACCCTTGCCGAACAGGTAACGGCGGGCCAGCCGGAAGGCGGCATCGGCGTCGCCCTGCTCAGCCAGTTCGCAATCGCCGGATTTCGTCTTGGGCGACGGCGGAGGCAGTTCGGCGACCGACGCCGGCTTGCTCGAGGATTTGGCATCCGCCGCAGCGGCCATGGGTACCGATGCCAATCCGGCGCCCGACAGCGCCAGTGCCATCAGCGGCACCATCACGACACGACGAAACTGCAACCCCGGACCCTCCTGCGAACCCGCGTCATCATACGGGAAGCGGGAGTATGGTGATTCAACCTGCTCGGGACAAGGGTGGCCCAAAGCTCCTTGTTCGGGTCACCATTGTTCATGTCAGGGGCCGCGACGGCGCCGGCCCTGCTTCTTCGGTGCGCCTTCGGGAATGCCGCGGCCCTGGCGGGCACTGCTGATGCCGATGCTGCCGGGAGTTTCCAGGCCAAGGTCCATCGCCTCCAGCCGGCGCAGTTCGTCGCGCAGGCGGGCCGCCTCCTCGAATTCCAGGTCGGCGGCAGCGGCGCGCATGCGCTTTTCCAGGTCGGCAATGACGCTCTTGAGATTGTGCCCGACCAGCTCGTTGGAGTTCAGGCCGGTCTTCACCGTCACATGGTCGCCGCGCTCGAACACGCTCTCAAGGATGTCGCCGATCGCCTTCTTGACCGATTCCGGCGTGATGCCGTGCTCCAGGTTGTAGGCCATCTGCTTCTCGCGGCGGCGGGCCGTTTCGTCGATGGCGTATTTCATGCTGTCGGTGATCTTGTCGGCGTAGAGGATCGCCCGCCCATCGACGTTGCGCGCCGCGCGGCCGATGGTCTGGATCAGCGACGTCCTGGAGCGCAGATAGCCTTCCTTGTCGGCGTCGAGGATCGCCACCAGCGCGCATTCCGGGATGTCCAACCCCTCGCGCAGCAGGTTGATGCCGACCAGCACATCGTAGGCGCCGAGCCGCAGGTCGCGGATGATCTCGATGCGCTCCAGCGTCTCCACGTCGGAGTGGATGTAGCGCACGCGCAGGCCCGCCTCGTGCATGTACTCGGTCAGCGCCTCCGCCATCTTCTTGGTCAGGGTGGTGACCAGCACGCGATAGCCCTTGGCGACCACCTCCTTGCATTCGCCGATCAGGTCGTCCACCTGGGTCTCGGTCGGGCGGACGATCACCGGCGGATCGATCAGGCCGGTCGGACGGACCAGCTGTTCGGTGAACACGCCGCCAGTGCGTTCCAACTCCCACGGGCCGGGGGTGGCAGAGACGAAGACCGTCTGCGGCCGCATGCCCTCCCATTCCTCGAACTTCAGCGGGCGGTTGTCCTTGGCGCTGGGCAAGCGGAAGCCGTAATCGGACAGCGTCGATTTGCGCACCAAGTCGCCGCGGTACATGCCGCCGATCTGCGGCACCATGACGTGGCTTTCGTCGACGATCAGCAAGGCGTCGCCCGGCAGATATTCGAACAGCGTCGGCGGCGGATCGCCCGCTGCGCGGCCGGTCAGATAGCGGGAATAATTCTCGATGCCGGCGCAGGATCCGGTCGCCGCCATCATCTCGATGTCGAAGGTGGTGCGCTGTTCCAGCCGCTGCGCTTCCAGCAGCTTGCCTTCGGCGGCGAACTCCTCCAGCCGGTCCTTCAGATCCTTCTTGATCTGGTTGATCGCCTGGTTCAGCGTCGGCTTCGGCGTCACATAGTGGCTGTTTGGGTAGACGCGCACAGCCTCCAGCGCCGCCAGCTTCTCTCCGGTCAGCGGGTCGATCTCGTGGATGCCCTCGATCTCATCGCCGAACAGCGAAATGCGCCACGCGCGGTCTTCCATGTGGGCCGGGAACAGCTCCACCGTGTCGCCGCGCACGCGGAACAGGCCGCGGCCGAAGGCGGCATCGTTGCGCTTGTATTGGAGTTCGGTCAGCTTGCGCAGCAGTTCCGGCTGGGCGATCACCTCACCCTTGCGCAGATCGACCGTCATCTCCGAATAGGTCTCGACGGAACCGATACCGTAGATGCAGGACACCGACGCGACGATGATGACGTCGTCCCGTTCCAGCAGAGCCCGCGTCGCCGAGTGGCGCATGCGGTCGATCTGCTCGTTGATCGAGGATTCCTTCTCGATATAGGTGTCGGTGCGCGGGACGTAGGCTTCCGGCTGATAATAGTCGTAGTAGGAGACGAAGTATTCTACCGCGTTGTTCGGGAAGAAGGACTTCATCTCTCCATACAGCTGCGCCGCCAACGTCTTGTTCGGCGCCAGGATCAGCGTCGGGCGCTGCACCTTCTGGATGACATGCGCCATGGTGAAGGTCTTGCCCGACCCGGTGACGCCGAGAAGAACCTGATCCTTCTCGCCTTGCCGAAGGCCGCCGGTCAGCTCCTCGATGGCGTTCGGCTGGTCGCCCGCAGGCGTATAGTCCGACACGATGACGAACTGCTTTCCGGCTTCCAGCTTCGCAAGCGGCTTGGCAGGAATGGCGGACAGGACGGGACTTGCCATGGGGCGGCGATCCGGATCAGAGGAGGGGTACGGAACAAGAACCGATTATATGGCCGTAACGCCCCCGTCTGTCGAGCGCAGGCTGAGCGGCACTGCGCCCCGCGCAGAGCGGAACGCAGTGCCGCTCGCGCCCCGCCTTACTGTTGTCCCAGCGCTTTCGGGTTGGAAATTCCCAACCGCGCCTGGACGATGGCTTCCAGCGAGTCCATCAGCACCTCCTGGCCGTCATGATCGAAGTCGCCGGCGGCGATCTCGATACACAGGCGATGCTGCAGCGCCTCCACCCGCTTGCGCAGATCGTCGCCGGACAGAGCGTCGTCGGCGTCCTCGCCATAGAGCAGGGCGAGCGCTCCCAGCATCGAGTGGCCGGCGGTATCCAGCCCCTTCAACTCGCGCTCGGCGATCTCCAGCGCGTTGGCGACCATCAGGGCGGCGTAGCGCGCTTCGGGGGCGACATGGGGAAGCACGTCCGCGCGAAAGGCGGAGGCGGCGATCTGAAGCAGGCCGCGGGCGTCGGGATTGGCACGCATCAGGCCACCCTCTCCACGAAGCCCGACGCAGTCCCGGCGATGGAGCGGAGATGGCGCAGCATGTCCATCTCGATTTCCGGCAGCATCCGGCCGGTCAACGCCAATTCCAACGAGGGTTCGTCGCCGGAACTGTGGCGAAGCCCCTGCTCCACCGCGATGGCGGCCCAGCGAAGGTAGGCCGCCGTCTCCCAATAAGCGACGCGCGCCGGATCGACACGGCGGCCGGAGGTCTCTTCGTATCCGGCGTAGAAGTCCGCCCGGTCGGCGATGCCGCCGGCTTCGCGATCGGGCCGCCGGAACCGCCAGGACCGCGCGCAGAACCAGCCCAGGTCCTCCATCGGGTCGCTGAATCCGGCGAACTCCCAATCAAGGATCGCGGTCAATGCGCCGTCCTTGACCAGATAGTTTCCGGTGCGGAAATCGCGATGGCACAGCACCACGGCCCCCGGCAGCGGCGCGTTGACCTCCATCCAGCGCAGCCCCCAGGCGATCACCGGATCGCGGCGCCCCAGGTCGCCGAACCAGCGCCGGTATTGGGCCAGCGTCTCCTGCGCCGGGCAGTCCGGCGCCTCGCCCAACCGCTCCAGACCTTCGGTTTCCGGCGTGATCCGATGCAGAAGTCCAAGCTGCCGGCCAAGCTCGCGCGCCAATTCAGGCTGGGCCGCCTCCGACCGCGTTACCGCATGGCCGGCGCCCAGCCCTTCGGCCCGGCGCATGATGTAGAAATCGTGGCCCAAAACAGCTGGGTCATCGCAGGCGAAGAGCGGTTCAGGCGCCAGCACTCCGGCCGCGAAGGCGGCGCGCAGCACCACGAACTCCCGCAGCTTGCCGATGCTGGCGGAGATGCGCCCGCCGCCTTCGGCCCGCAGCACGCAGGCATGGTGCCCGGCCAGCGGCCCGCCGTCGATGTCCAGAGTCACCGCGAGGTTCAGGGAAATCGCACCGCCCCCGAGCCGTCCATCTTCCGTCACCGTGACGCGGGATGCGCCGGCCTGCGCAGCCAGCCAGCTTTCCAGACGGGCACGGTTGTCATCGGACAGCAGCGAAGGCGGGGATTGGTCGGACGCGGTAACGACATGCATGGCGTTCTCCCTCCGAGGAATTGCTGGGCGCGTTGGCTCGCGCGTTTTTGTCGTTTCAAGCCGCCGATGGTAGGCACGAAGCACTGTTGCCGACAAGTTTCACCTTGGTCAGAAAAGCGCTTCCACCCCCAAAAAAGTCGACCCCTCCCCCGCCGGGCGGGCGGGAAAGGGGCCATTGTTGCATAAGGTGTTGCATATGGTGGAGAGAGCCTACGCCGCGATCGGCTGGTTCGCTCCCTGCTCCTGGCCAGCCGGGCTGGCCTGCTGGGTGGCGGGTACCGGCGCCGGCTTGGTCTCGCGGACCGGCAGCATGTCGCCGATGCCGAAGGCGACGGCCATCAGGTTCGGCACCGCCATGGCGGCGAGCAGGATCGACCACAGCTCCAGCGACAGGGTGCCCAGCGGGTTGACCATTGCGGCGGTGACGGACGAAGCGACCAGGGCGGCGGACAGCCAAGCCTCGGGCTTGGCGCAGAAGCGGCCGGCGGTCCGCTTGCCGCCCTTGGCGGTCACCCGGAAGGCGTCATGCTTGCGGACCAAGCCACGGACGACGGCCAGAGCGACGGTGGTGGACAGGGCCATGCCGACGGCGCAGGCACCCAGGCTCTCCTTCCAGCTGTTGCCGGAGGCGTAGCGCGAGGCCAGCAGGCTGGAGCCGGCACGCAGGACCAGGGCGCCCAGGACGGCGGCGGTGGCGGCCACCGGCGGCAGGTGCAGCGGCAGAACCAGCGAGGCGAAGGTCCAGACCACGGCCGCGGATGCTGCGAACAGGCCGACGGCATCGGACCACCAGCGGATCCAGTTGGTGACGTAGCCCAGCTTCTGCCGCGCGCTCAACTCGGCCGCACCCGGCAGGAACTTCTTCCAGTGGGCACGGACGATCTGGGTCGAGCCGAACACCCAGCGGTCACGCTGCTTGCGGAACTGCATGAAGTTGTCCGGAGCCAGACCGGCGCCCAGCCGCTCGTCGGTGTAGGCGGCGCGGTAGCCGGCCGACAGGATGCGCAGGCCCAGTTCGGTGTCCTCGCAGATGCCGGCCTCCGACCAGCCGCCGACCTGATCCATCGCCGACCGGCGCAGCATGATCATCGTGCCGTGGCAGATGAAGGCCTGGGACGATACGCCCTCCTGCATGCCGACGTCGAAGAAGGGACGATACTCGGCGGTCATCGCGGCCTTCAGCGCCGTCTCGTGGCCGTCGCGGTGTTCCTGCGGGGCCTGGACGATGCCGACCGACGGATCGGCGAAGCTCGGGGCCAGCTTGGACAGCCAGTCGGGCGACACGGTGTAGTCGGCGTCCAGCACAGCGACGATCTCGGCATCCTCATCGGTGTGGCGCAACGCGGCGTTCAGGGCGCCGGCCTTGAAGCCGGAGATCTTCTTGTACCAGTGGAACTTGAACTTCGGACCGAGCGCCCGGCACATCTCTTCCACCGGGCGGACAAGATGCTCCTCCTCGGTGTTGTTGATGAGGACGACGACCTCGTAGTTCGGGTAGTCCAGCCGCGACAGCGAGGCCAGCGTGGCGTTCAGCACGTCCGGCTGCTCGCGGCAGGCGGCGACATGGATGGAGACCATCGGCTTATGCTCGACGGTGGGAACCGTGTGCGGCAGCAGCGCCGGGGCGCGGCCGGTCAGCAGCCGGCGGGCGACGTCCACCAGATCGGCGAAGGCGACGCTCATCATCAGGGTGCCCAGCGCGAAGGCGGAGCCCCAGGTGGTGACCGCACCGAAGGTCAGGTACTCGGCGTAGGCACCGGCGACCGCCGAGCCGATGGCGAAGCCGATGATGTTGGCGCCCATCGAGGCGGCCAGCGCGAAGCCGGCATTGGTCCGGCGGCGGAACACGGCGAAGGCCGACAGGGCAAGACCGACGGCGAGCGCGACGCCCGCACCGACCCGCTCGCCATGGGAGGCGGCGACGGCACCGGTCATCGACCATTTCGGCTGACGGTCGGCATCCAGCACGCCCCAGGTCGGGCCGGGCGAGCCTTCGATGGTCGACTTCCAGATGCCGTCGAAGGCCTCGACGACGTTGTAGTGCAGGCCGAGCGCGTTGGCTTCCGCCGCGAAGCCGCGGACGACGGCGGCCTGGGCCTCCGGCGTCGGATAGGCGTCGTGGAAGTTCTCGCCGCCAGACGGCCAGCCGACTTCGCCCACGAACAGGGGCTTGCCCGGGTGCGACTTGCGCACGGTGTCGAGCCGGTCGCGGATCCAGGTCAGCGCATCGGAAACTGGAACGCCTTCCCAGTAGGGCAGCACGTGGACGCCCATGAAGTCGGAGGCCTTCACCGTGGCGTCGGCCTTGATCATCTCCGACCACACGTCGGCGGTGCCGACCTTGATGGTGGCGGGGACGGCGGCGCGCACGCGCTTGATGTAGGCGGCCAGTTCGGCGTCGGTCAGCTCGGCGCGCAGCAGCGTCTCGTTGCCGACGATGATGCGTTTGATGCCGCGGAATTCCTTGGCCAGCGCGACGGCATGCAGGATCTCGCGCTCGTTCCGGGACTTGTCCTTGCTCAGCCAGATGCCGAGCGTCACGTCCAGGCCCTTGGAGATCGCGATTTCCGGGACTTCACCCTGCGAGCCGAGTGTGGAGTAGGTGCGGACGCCATCGGCGAAGCCGACGATGGCGGCCATGTCCTTCTCGATCTCCTTGCGCGGCACCACCGGCTGATCGTTGGGATCGTAGCTGCGGCCCGAGGGCGAGTAGGACACGGATTCGATACGGCCGGGCTCCGCCTCCACCGGCGTCGGCGCATTGCGCCAGGACCAGAAGGACGCGTGGCCGGCGGTCACGGCCAGCAGAGCGGCGGCGATGGCTGCGCGCCGGATCGGGTTCTTCGGGTTGCTCATGGGGAGTTCGCGATGCCCTGTTGCTGGGTGGCCGTTCGCCACCGGACATCCGCACAAACGGGCAGACCGACTTCCCTATTCCATGCTCTTCGAAAAAATTTTGTGCGCTGCGGTGACCGGAACTTGGCCGGACGGCACCTGTTGGACAACGTCCCGTTTAGACAGTTCAGGAGATCCCCATGGCCACCCGCCACGAAGACAGCCCCGAACACAAGAAGGCCCACGATCTTGCCGAGCAGGCCCTGGACAAGGCCGCCGAAGGCGACCCCCGCAAGGCGCGCGACCTGATCGAGGAAGCCAAGCGCATCGATCCGAAGATCGGCGAGGAAATGTCCCGCGAGGCCGCCGAGGATCAGAAGAAGGCCGACAAGTACGTCGACAAGACCGACAAGTGAGCCCTTGCCCCCTCCCCATCCCTCCCCCGCTCTCGGCCGGCCAAAGGCCGGTCCGATCGCGGGAGAGGGGGTAGGACGCTGGTCAGCGTGACTGAAATATCGAAGCGGCGGAGTTCCCTCTCCCGCGAGGGCGGGGGAGGGTTAGGGAGGGGGCACCCGCCGCGACCCCCTTACTCCGCCGCCACAGCCTCCGCCACGACCGGCGGAGTCCAGCGCAGGACCGGCTTGCGGGCCGCCGCGGTCTCGTCCAGGCGACGACGCGGGGTCAGGCGCGGAGCGGCCTGGAAGTAGGCCACGTCGCCCGACTTCGCCCGCTCGGCCAGCGCACGGAGCGCATCGACGAACTGGTCGAGGCTGGCCTTGCTTTCCGTCTCGGTCGGCTCGATCAGCAGGGCACCGTGAACGACCAGCGGGAAATACATGGTCATCGGGTGGAAGCCCTCGTCGATCAGCGCCTTCGCCATGTCGAGCGTGGTGACACCCGTCCCCTTCAGGAAGCGGTCGTCGAAAAGGCACTCGTGCATGCACGGCCCTTCGAAGGAGGCCGTCATCACGTCCTCCAGCTGCGCCATGACGTAGTTGGCGTTCAGCACCGCATCGCCCGACGCCTGCCACAGCCCGTCGGCGCCATGGCTCAGCATGTAGGACAGGGCGCGGACGAACATGCCCATCTGGCCGTGGAAGGCCTTCATGCGGCCGAAGGCCGGACCGTCGCCGGCATTCTCGACCAGCGCAAAGCCGTCCTTGCCGTGGGTGACGTAGGGCACCGGGATGTAGGGCGCCAGCGATTCCGCGAACACCACCGGACCCGACCCCGGACCGCCGCCGCCATGCGGGGTGGAGAAGGTCTTGTGCAGGTTGATGTGCATGACGTCGATGCCGAGGTCGGCCGGACGCACCCGCCCGACGATGGCGTTGAAGTTGGCGCCGTCGCAGTAGAAATAGGCGCCGGCCGCATGCACCGCCTCGGCGATCTCGACGATGTCGCGTTCGAACAGGCCGCAGGTGTTGGGATTGGTCAGCATCAGCCCGGCGACGTCGGGACCGAGCTTGGCCTTCAGCGCCTCCAGATCGACGCGGCCATCGGCCGTCGCCGGGATGGCATCGACGCTGTAGCCGCAGGCGGCGGCGGTCGCCGGGTTGGTGCCGTGGGCGCTTTCCGGCACCAGGATCTTAGTGCGGCCGGAATCGCCCTTCGCCTCATGCGCGGCGCGGATCGCCATGATGCCGCACATCTCGCCATGGGCACCGGCGGCGGGCGCCAGCGTCACGGCGGCCATGCCGGTCAGTGTCTTCAGCCAATAGGCCAACTGGTCCATCAGTTCCAGCGCACCCTGCACCGTGCTGACCGGCTGCATCGGATGCACGTCGGAGAAGCCGGGGAGCCGCGCCATCTTCTCGTTCAGGCGTGGGTTGTGCTTCATCGTGCAGGAGCCCAGCGGATAGAATCCGCTGTCGATGGCGTAGTTCTTCTGCGACAGGCGGGTGTAGTGGCGGACCACCTGCGGCTCGGCAAGGCCGGGCAGCCCGACCTTGGCGCGCCGCTTCACCGCACCCAGGCGGGAGGCCACCTTCGGCACGTCCGGCAGGTCGACGCCGGTGCGGCCGGCGCTGTCCTGTTCGAAGATCAGCGGCTCTTCGATCTGCAGGCCGCGATTGCCGGTGACGGTGCCGGTCACGCCATCGAAAGAGGCGGCACCGGCCGGAATGGCCGACGGACGGCCCTGGTTGTTCATGCTCATGCCAGAACCTCAGTCAGAGCAGCCGCGAAGGCGTCCATGTCGGCGTCGGTGTTGGTCTCGGTGACAGCGACCAGCAACAGGTCCTCCATCTCGCCCGGATAGAGGCGCGACACCGGCACACCGCCGAGGATGCGGCGCTTGGCCAGTTCCTCCACCACCGCGGCGGCCGGCTTCGGCAGCTTGACGGTGAATTCGTTGAAGAAGCCGTCGTTCAGCACCTGGACACCCGGAACCGCCGCCAGCTTGTCGGCCATCTGGACCGCCTTGGCGTGGTTCAGCTGCGCCAGCTGCGTGATCCCCGCCTCGCCCAGCAGGCTGACATGGATCGAAAAGGCCAGCGCGCACAGGCCGGAGTTGGTGCAGATGTTGGATGTCGCCTTCTCGCGACGGATGTGCTGCTCGCGGGTGGACAGCGTCAGCACGAAGCCGCGGCGGCCGTCGGCGTCCACCGTCCCGCCGCACAGGCGGCCCGGCATCTGGCGGACATACTTGTCCTTCACCGCGAACAGCCCGACATAGGGGCCGCCGAAGTTCAGCGCGTTGCCGAAGGACTGGCCTTCCGCCGCGACGATGTCGGCGCCCATGTCGCCCGGCGGGGTCAGCAGGCCGAGCGACAGCGCTTCCGTCACCACGACGATCAGCAGGGCGCCCTTGGCCTGGCAGGCGGCGGCCAGATCGGTGTAGTCGCGGACATGGCCGAACACGTCGGGGTTCTGCACGACGACGCAAGCGGTCTTGTCGTCGACCAGCGCCAGCAGGTCCTCGCCGCCGGTCGGGGCGGCCGGCAGGGCGACGGCCTCGAACCCGATGAAGCGGGCGTCGGTGGTGGTCACGTCGCGGTAATGCGGGTGCAGGCCGCCGGACAGGATCGCCTTCTTCCGCCGGGTGATGCGGTTGGCCATCATCACCGCCTCGGCGCAGGAGGTGGCGCCGTCATACATCGAGGCGTTGGCCACATCCATGCCGGTCAGCAGGGCGACCTGGGTCTGGAATTCGAACAGGACCTGCAGCGTGCCCTGGCTCACCTCCGGCTGGTACGGCGTATAGGCGGTCAGGAACTCGCCGCGCTGGACCAGATGGTCGACGGTGGCCGGCACATGGTGGCGGTAAGCGCCGGCGCCGAGGAAACTGGGCACCGACCCGGCCGGCACATTCTTCGCCGCCATGGAGCCCAGCAGCCGTTCGACCTCAAGCTCGCCCATATGGTTGGGCAGGCCCCCGATCGGGCCGGCCAGACGGGCCGACTTTGGAACGTCGCGGAACAGGTCTTCGACCGATGTTGCGCGGATGGCCTCCAGCATCGACTGCCGGTCAGCCTCGGTCAGGGGCAGATAGCGCATGTTAGTGGGATTCCTCCACGAAGGCCTTGTAGGCCGCTTCGTCCATCAGCGCGTCGAGTTCGGCGGCGTCCTTCAACCGGATCTTGAAGAACCAGCCTTCGCCCTCGGCATCGCCGTTGACCTTGGACGGGTCGTCGACCAGAGCCTGGTTGGCCTCGATGACGGTGCCCGACACCGGGGCATAAACGTCGCTGGCGGCCTTCACCGATTCGACGACGGCGGCTTCCTTGCCCTGCTCCAGCTCGCGGCCGGCTTCGGGCAGTTCGACGAACACCACGTCACCCAGCTGGCTCTGCGCAAAGTCGGAGACGCCGACGGTGGCGATGTCGCCCTCGACGAGAACCCACTCGTGGTCCTTGGTGAATTTCTTGGTCATCTGAAGGAGCCCCTGTTCAATACGGTTGCTTGTGGTTGGGAATGCCGAGGCATCAGCCCCGGTAATAGCGTTGCGGCACGAATGGCGTGGCGGCGACGCGGGCGGGCAGCGGCTTGCCGCGCACCACCAGCGTCAGCGGGGTGCCCACCGCGGAGTTCGCAATGTCGACATAGCCCATGGCCACCGGCGCCCCGGCGGTCGGACCGAAGCCGCCGCTGGTGATCTCGCCGATAAGGGTGCCGTTGGCGTCCTGGATTTCAGTGTGCTCGCGGGCCGGCTGGCGGCCGTCCGGTTGGATGCCGACGCGGCGGCGCGTGGCGCCCTCGGTCAGCTGCCTGTGGATGATGTCGTAACCGGGGAAGCCACCCTCGGCGCGGCGGCGCTTCGGCAGCGTCCATTCCAGCGCGCCTTCGACCGGCGTGGTGGTGGTGTCGATGTCGTGGCCGTAGAGGCAGAGCCCGGCCTCCAGCCGTAGCGAGTCGCGGGCACCCAGCCCGATCGCCTCGACCTCTGATTCGCCCAGCAGCGCGCGGGCGATCATCTCCGTGTCGGCCTTGTCGCAGGAGATCTCGTAGCCGTCCTCGCCGGTGTAGCCGGAGCGGGTCAGGATCACCGGCACGCCCTTGAAGGTGGCGGACAGGTAGCTCATGAACTTCATGGTGGCGGCTTCCGGCACGAAGCGGGCCATCACCTCGGCGGCCATCGGACCCTGGAGCGCCATCAGCGCCAGATCGTCCAGCAGCTCGACCTCGGCCTTGCCGGCCAGCTTCTCGCGCAGATGGGCGACGTCCTGCTCCTTGCAGGCGGCGTTCACCACCAGGAACAGGTGGTCGCCGGCATTGGTCACCATCAGGTCGTCGAGGATGCCGCCCTGCTCGTTCAGGAACAGCGTGTAGCGCATGCGGCCCTGGGCCAGCCCCTTGATGTCGCCGGGGACCAGCGTTTCCAGGGCGGCAGCCGGGTCGGCCCCGGTCAGGCGGACCTGCCCCATGTGGGACACGTCGAACAGCCCGGCCTTCTCGCGGGTGTGCTGGTGCTCCTTCAGGATGCCCAGCGGATACTGCACCGGCATGTCATAGCCGGCGAAGGGCACCATGCGGGCGCCAAGCTCGACATGGAGCGCGTGCAGTGGGGTGGTCTTGAGAGCGGTTGCGGCCTCGGTCACGCGGGTCCTCCGACAAGGTTTCAGCGCCCGCACCGGGATCGGTGCAGGAAGCTGCCCCCTCTGTCTTGGACCTGAGAGATTCACCGCCGTCCGGTCGAGCCGGACACCCGGTTTACTCCTTCGGTGAGTCGCGGCGCCTGAGCGCCGAGGCTGCTTTCCAGAGTTGCCTTATCCCCTTGCGGTCCTTTTGCCTGAGAGTTTCCGGGGGCGGTTGCTCCTTCGGCGCCGCCCGCGAGGCTACCCGTTCCCGGATGTCTCGAAAGCGATCTCTCCCGCGAGGGATCATCGGCGTGATGGCGGCACACTGTCGCGAATAGACAGGTTTGTCAATCGACGGATCCGGCGAGATTGCCGGGCTTTTGCGGACCGTCATCCCCGCGAAGGCGGGGATCCAGACTTTCGGACCAAGCACCTGATACGAATGGATTCCCGTCTTCGCGGGAATGACGGCCGACGACGCATGCTAACGATCCGCCTTACTTCTTCATCTGCGTCCGGTTGAACTCCAACTGCTCCGGCGTCAGCTGGAAGCCGAGATAGATCTTCCAGTCCTTGGCGTTGGCGTCCTTGGGCAGCGGGATTCGCGGAGCCAGTTCCTCCCTCGTGCCGGCGCGCGGCTGGCCGGTGACGAAGGTCACGTCGGTGTCGAAATAGGCCTTCGACACCAGCGTGTCGTCCGGTTGGGCCAGCGCCACGAAATACTGGTACTTGGCGGTGTTGCCCGGCAGCGCCGGACCGCGTTCGGCCACCAGGAAGACGTTCACGTTCACCGTGACGCCGCTGCTGGTGTATTCGCAGTTGCCGGTGTAATCGACCAGGGCGGCGCGCGACTCCAGATCGGTCAGATCCTTGCCGCCGGGGCGGAAGACCGTCACCTCCTGCAGGTCACGGACGATGTTGACCTTCGGGCAGGCCAGCGCCGCGTCCGCCGGGTCGTTCGGTCCCAGGCCGGAACAGCCGGACAGCACCGCAACAGCCCCGGCGGCGAGCAGCGCAGGGCGGCTCTTACGCATCAGGGACGCCAGCGGGCTTTTCCGGGCGGGGGTTCCTATATTACGGTCGCGGCGGTCCATCGGTTCGGCCTGATCGGTTAACGGGCTGTTGGACCGCGACTTTAGTGTCCCAGCTTGACCGGCACAAGACCGCGCGGCGGTTCTATCCCTTGCGACGGTTCGGCACAGGACCACCTTAGGACACGTCTTCTACGCATGGGCGGAACAGCGCATATGACCACCACCAATTCCCCGGCCCTCCAGCCCTTGACGATCCTGCTGGCGGCGCCGCGCGGCTTCTGTGCCGGCGTGGACCGCGCGATCCAGATCGTCGAGACGGCGCTGGACCGTTTCGGGGCGCCGGTCTATGTCCGGCACGAGATCGTCCACAACCGATTCGTGGTCGAAAGCCTGGAAGCCAAGGGCGCCATCTTCGTCGACGAACTGACCGAGGTGCCGGATGGCCGCCCGGTGGTGTTCTCCGCCCACGGCGTGCCGAAATCGGTGCCGCAGGCGGCGGAGGCACGCGGCCTGTTCTATCTCGACGCCACCTGCCCGCTCGTCAGCAAGGTCCACCGCGAGGCCGAACGCCATTTCGAGGACGGCCGTCAGATCGTCCTGATCGGCCATGCCGGGCATCCGGAGGTGATCGGCACCATGGGCCAGTTGCCGGACGGAGCCGTCGTGCTGGTGGAGAGCGTGGCCGATGTCGCCACGCTGGAGGTCCGGGATCCGGAAAACCTCGCCTACGCCACCCAGACCACGCTGTCGGTCGACGAGACGACGGAGATCCTGGCCGCGCTCCAAGCCCGGTTCCCCGCCATCGCCGGTCCGAAGAAAGAGGACATCTGCTACGCCACCACCAACCGTCAGGCGGCGGTGAAGGCCATCGCGCCGAAGGTGGATGCGCTGCTGGTTCTCGGTGCGCCGAACTCGTCGAATTCCAAGCGGCTGGTGGAGGTGGCGAAGATCCATGGCTGCCCGTCCGCCCAGCTGGTTCAGCGCGCTGCCGAGATCGATTGGAGCGCACTGGCCGGCGTCGCCCGGCTCGGCATCACCGCCGGCGCGTCGGCCCCGGAAGTGCTGGTGGAGGAAGTCATCGAAGCCGCCCGCGCGCGATTCGACGTGACGGTGGAGGAGCTGCGCACCGCGACCGAGAACATCGTCTTCAAACTGCCGCGCGCGTTATCGGTAGAGCGGGAGACCGCTTGAGGTTTGCGAGGTTAGACCCCCACCTTGATCCTCCCCTGCCGGGCGGGGGAGGAGACTGCCGCCTTACGCCGACAAAGCTCCAATCCTCCCCTGCGATCGGACCGGCCTTTGGCCGGCCGAGAGCGGGGGAGGGTTAGGGTGGGTCATTCGCCGGCCGACGCTCTCCTACTTCGGCGTTCCCGCCCACACCTGGAACTGCGTGGTCTCCAACAGCATGTCGCTGTGACCGAAGGCCGCCTTGAACAGCTTGCCGACGCCGGCCGTCCGCTGGGTCACCGCCACCAGCGTGCCGCGCAGCTTCAGATACTGCTTGGTCCCCGCCACCAGCGCGTCGAGCATGCCGAAATCCTCGTCCTTACCGCGGTGGAGCGGCGGGTTGGACAGGATCAAGCCGAAGCGTTCGCGGGTGCCGAGCCCCGTCAGCCCGTCGCTCAGCACCAGTTCGGCATCCGGCACATTCTGGCGGGCGGCGTGCAGCGCCACCGCATCGATGTCCAGCAGGGTCAGCGGCGCGTCGGGCTGGCGTTCCCGCACGGCCCGCGCAATCACCCCGGCGCCGCAGCCGAAATCCAGCACCCGGGTGCCGGCGGCGACCTCCGGCAGCACCTTCAGCAGGCATTCGGTGCCGACGTCCAGATGGCCGTGGGCGAACAGGCCGGGGTAGGACACCAGTTCCAGCGTCCGGTCCGGCAGTGTCAGGGTGACGGTCTGCCGCCAATCCTCCAGCGCCCCCTTGGCCGGAGCATCGGTGCGGTGCGTCAGCAGCAGCCTGGCGCGCCGCTTGATGATCAACGTCTCCGCGTCTCCGGCCAGCCCGTCGAGATGCTTCGGCGCGCTGGTCACGCCTTCGTCGTTGCCGCCGGCGATCCACAGCGGAGCACCGGGGGCAAGGCGCGAGGCCAGCGCATGCAACGCCATTTCGAAGCCGGCCCAGCCGCGCGGCAGGCGCAGCACGGCTCCATCGAACGGCCCCTCGGCCGGCCAGGGCGTGGCCGTCTGTCCGCCGCCCTTGTTTGCGGTGGCGAGCCGGTTCCACACCACCACCTCGGCCCCGCCGTCGCGGAGCGCCTGGGCGATGGCGCCGTCGCTGTCGAAGGCGACGAGAATCCGGCCCTGCGGCCGGATTTCCGACAGGGCTTCGGCGGCCACGGCGGCGACGGTCTGGTCGCGGTCCGTGGCCCGGTTGTCAAGACGTGCCACCGGGTCAGCCCTTGTCGCGCATCAGCCGCGCCTTGTCGCGCTGCCAACTGCGTTCCTTCTCGTTCTGGCGCTTGTCGTGCTTCTTCTTGCCGGTGGCGAGACCGATCTCGACCTTGGCGATGCCGCGGTCGTTGAAGTAGACGGACATCGGCACCAGCGTGACGCCCTTCTGCTTGATGCCGGCCGCGAGCTTGTCCAGCTCGCGGCGGCGGACCAGCAGCTTGCGCGGACGCTTCGGCTCGTGCTGATCGACGCGGCCGGCCTGGAGATATTCGGGGATGTACGCGTTGAACAGGTACAGCTCCCCACCCTTCAGGCCGGCATAGGCCTCGTTCACACTGGCGCGACCGCCCCGCAGTGACTTCACCTCCGACCCGGTCAGCATGATGCCGGCCTCGAGGACGTCGTCGATGAAGAAGTCGAACCGCGCGCGGCGGTTCTGCGCCGCAAATTTTTTCGCTTCCTCGCGCGTCGCCAAATCTCTCTCCTCTACGGCCCGTTCTGTCGTTTAGGACAACAGGCCGGCTTTGGTCATGGCTCCACGCACGGCGGTACGGGCGGTGTCGGACGCCGGAACCAGCGGCAGGCGCACCTCGTCGCTGCCGAGGCCCAGCAGGCTGGCGGCGAACTTCACCGGAGCCGGGCTGGTCTCGACGAACATCGAGTCGTGCAGCGGCGACAGCACGTCGCGCAGGCGGAACGCCTCCTTGAGGTCGCCCTTCGCCCAGGCGGTCTGCATGGCGGAGCACAGCGCCGGAGCGACGTTCGCGGTGACGGAGATGCAGCCTACGCCACCCTGCGCGTTGAAGGCCAGCGCGGTGGCGTCCTCGCCCGACAGCTGGATGAAGTCGGGGCCGACCTCCTGCAGCAGGCGGGACGGGCGGGACAGGTCGGCGGTCGCGTCCTTCACGCCGACGATGTTGGGCAGCTTTGCAAGCCGCGCCATCGTCGCCACTGACATATCCACGACACTGCGGCCGGGAATGTTGTAAATGAAGATCGGCAAATCCGCCGCGTCATGGATCGCCTTGAAATGCTGGTAGAGACCCTCTTGAGACGGCTTGTTGTAGTAGGGCGTGACCACGAGCGCCGCCTGCGCGCCGGCCTGCTTGGCATGGCGGGTCAGCGCGATCGCCTCGTCGGTCGAGTTGGAGCCGGTGCCGGCCATGACCGGCACCTTGCCGCCGGCCGCCTCGATGCAAAGCTCCACGACGCGGTTGTGTTCCTCGTGGGACAGGGTCGGCGACTCGCCGGTGGTGCCGCAGGGCACGAGACCGTGCGTGCCTTGGGCGACCTGCCACTCCACGAAGGACTGGAAGGCCTTCTCGTCCACTTTCCCGCCCTTGAACGGAGTCAGAAGGGCGACGATGGAACCGTGGAACATGGCTGCCTCCTCAGTCGGCTTAGCTGGAAAAAAGAGTTGCGCACATTATCCCTCCCCGCCGCCCTCGGCAAGAGCGCCCGGACCGCTGTTTTCGCGGGTCTCCTCACCCTTCTCGCCGCGGTTCCCGGCGCCCTGCCCGCAGCGGCGTTGAGCGCCCAGGACATCGCCATCTATCGCGAGGCTTTCAAGCTCGCCGACAACGACAGGCTGGCCGAGGCGCTGGCCACGGCGTCGCGCGCCCAGGACCCGTTACCGGCGAAGGTTTTGCGCTGGATGGCGCTCGCCAATCCCGGCGGCGGCAGCTTCTCCGACATCACGGCCTTCATCCGCGACAATCCGGACTGGCCCAACATGGCGGCGCTGCGCCGTCAGGCCGAGCTGGCGATGCCCGACATCCCGCCGGCCGAGGTGGTGGAGTGGTTCCGCCAGTCCCCGCCGCAGACCAACGACGGTTTCGTCCGCTACGCCGACGCGCTGATCGCCACCGGCAGCGTGGAGCGCGCGACCAGCTTGATCCGCAAGCAGTGGGCCGACGCCACCTTCACCCCGGACGAGGAAGCGACCTTCCTCGCCCATTACACCCCCTATCTGCGCCCGCTGGACCACAAGGCGCGGATCGACCGGCTGCTCTGGGCCAGGCAGGACGCGCCGGTGCGCCGGATGCTGCATTTCTTCGACGAGGCCTATGACACGCTGATCGAGGCGCGCATCGCACTGGACGGCGACAGTCCGGGCGCCGACGCGGCACTGTCCCGAGTCGCCCCCGCCCTGCGCGACGATCCCGGCCTGATGTTCGACCGCGCCCGCTACCTGCGCCGCAAAGGCGACGATGCCGGCGCACTGGAGATCATCGCGAGGGCCGGCACCGACCTCGGCCGTCCGCAGGCCTGGTGGCCGGAGCGCCATCTGCTGGCCCGCCGGGCGATGGAGCGCGGCGACTTCAACCTCGCCTACCGTCTGGTCAGCACCCACGGCATGACCGAGGGGAGCGCATTCGCCGACGCGGAGTTCCTGTCGGGCTTCCTGGCCCTGCGCTTCCTCGACAAGCCGTCGGAGGCTTTCGCCCATTTCCACAAGCTCTACCGCTCCGTCTCGGCGCCGATCAGCAAGGCGCGCGGCGCCTACTGGTGCGGCCGGGCGGCGGAGGCGCTGGGACAGACGGAACCGGCCCGCGACTGGTACGCCAAGGCCGCCACCTACCCCACCACCTTCTACGGCCAACTGGCTTTCCGCCATGTCTCCAACGGTGCGGTGACCCTGCCGACGCCGCCGTCGGTGTCGAGCGCCGACACCTCCGCCTTCAACCGGCGCGAGGTGGTGCGCGTCGCCCGCCTGCTGGCGGAGATCGGCGGCAGCACCGACGACCGGCTGGGCAGCTTCGTCCGCCGCATCAGCCTGGATGCAAAGTCCCCGGCCGACTACGTGCTGGCCGCCCGGCTGGCGAGCGAGGTCGGCCGCCGCGATCTCGCCGTCGCCGCCGCCAAGGACGCCGCCCAGAACGAGGTATTCCTGGTCGAGGCCGGCTATCCGATGATCGACGCCCGGCCAGCGGCGCCGGACCTGGCGCTGGTCCACGGCATCATCCGGCAAGAGAGCACCTTCAACCCCACCATCGTCTCGTCGGCCGGCGCCCGCGGCCTGATGCAGCTGATGCCGGCCACGGCGCAGCTGGTGGCTGGCAAGCTGGGTCTGAAGCACACGCAAGCCCGGCTGACCTCGGATCCCGGCTACAATGTCATGCTGGGCTCGGCGTATCTGTCGGAGCTGATCGACCGCTTCAACGGCTCCTGGGTGCTGGCGATCGCCGGCTACAACGCGGGGCCGAACCGCGTACGCCAGTGGCTGCAGACCTACGGCGATCCGCGGACCGAGGCGGTGGACGTGGTCGACTGGATCGAGCTGATCCCGATCTCGGAGACCCGTAACTACGTCCAGCGCGTGCTGGAAGCCGTCCAGGTCTACCGCGCCCGCCTGAGTGGCGACCTGGCGGAGCCGAATCTGGACAGGGATCTGCGGCGGTAGGGTGTCGCGGTGGCCTCCCCTACCTCGCCCTCGGCGGGAGAGGGGGAGCTTACATGGCGGCGGTAGTCCCCTCTCTCTTGATCAGACCGACTTTCGTCCGGCCGAGAGCGGGGGAGGATTAATGCCAACAGTCATTGATGATGACCGCGATGATGACCGCTGGTATCCGTGCCGACTGGCACGGCGGCGGCCCCCATGCCGCCGAAGCTTTTGACCCTGACAGGTCAGGATCAAAAGCCGCTGGTATAAGGTGGGGCATCGAAGCCGGCATCTCTTCAAAGCAAAAAGGCCCCGCCTTCCTTTCGGGAGGCGGGGCCTTTCATCCGACATCCGCTGTCGTCACTCCGGAGTGGAGGCTTCGCCGTCGGCTTCCGGGGTGCCCATCATGGCGTCGGCGACCAGACCGGCGTTGCCGCGGATCTTGGCCTCGATCGCATCGGCCATCTCGGGGTTGTTGCGCAGGTAGGTCTTGGCGTTCTCGCGGCCCTGGCCGATGCGGGTGCCGTCATAGCTGAACCACGCACCCGACTTGTCGACCACACCGGCCTGGATGCCGAGGTCGAGCAGTTCGCCGACCTTCGACACGCCTTCGCCGTACATGATGTCGAACTCGACCACGCGGAACGGCGGGGCCATCTTGTTCTTCACCACCTTGACGCGGGTCTGGTTGCCGACGACGGTGTCGCGGTCCTTGATCGAGCCGATGCGGCGGATGTCGAGACGCACGGAGGCGTAGAACTTCAGCGCATTGCCGCCGGTCGTCGTCTCCGGGTTGCCGAACATCACGCCGATCTTCAGGCGGATCTGGTTGATGAAGATCACCAGGCAGTTCGACTTGGAGATCGAGCCGGTGAGCTTGCGCAGCGCCTGGCTCATCAGGCGGGCATGCAGGCCGACATGGCTGTCGCCCATCTCGCCTTCCAACTCGGCGCGCGGCACCAGCGCGGCGACCGAGTCGACCACCAGAACGTCGATGGCGCCGGAGCGCACCAGCGTGTCGGCGATCTCCAGCGCCTGTTCGCCGGCATCCGGCTGGGAGATCAGCAGTTCGTCGATGTTGACGCCCAGCTTGCGGGCATAGGACGGATCGAGCGCATGCTCCGCGTCGACGAAAGCGCAGGTGCCGCCGGCCTTCTGGGCCTGGGCGATGGCATGCAGCGCCAGCGTGGTCTTGCCCGAGCTTTCCGGCCCGTAGATTTCGACGATGCGGCCCTTCGGCAGGCCGCCGATGCCCAGCGCGATATCGAGACCAAGGGAGCCGGTGGAGATGACCTCCGTCTCGACCAGGTTCTCACGGGCGCCGAGCTTCATGATCGAGCCCTTGCCGAACGCGCGTTCGATCTGGCTCAGGGCGGCATCGAGCGCCTTCTGCTTGTCCATGGAATCCTTCTCGACCAAACGAAGCTGTGCGGACGACATGCCCGGTACCCCTCTCTTAGAACACACGGTCGGCGCTCTTGCAACGAAGCTGAATGTACTCTCTTCGTTCTCGTTTGCAAGGGCTGATGTTGCCGGTGTGTTCCTATCTTATGGGGGGTGCCCGGACGGTTCTTGAATGCGTTACCGATCCCTCACCGGGCGTCGCGGATGACCTCCTTCACCTTGGACGCCAACTGCTTCAGCGAGAAGGGCTTGGGCAGGAAATGGGCAACCTCGACACCGTCGATTTCGCCGAGACGGTCCTCGGCATAGCCGGAGATGAAGATCACCCGCATCTCCGGGCGAAGTTTGCGGACATGGCGGGCCAGCGTCGGACCGTCCATCTGGGGCATCACCACGTCGGTGATCAGCAGGTCGATGGACGCGCCGTTGGTCTCGATCTGCTGCAGCGCCGCCTCGCCGTTCTTCGCCTCCAGAACTTGGTAGCCCTTGTTGCGGAGGGCGCGGGCGGAGAAGACGCGCACCGCGTCCTCATCCTCCACCAGCAGGATGGTGCCGGTGCCGGTCAGGTCGCTGCCGCGGCGCTCACGCGGCTCCGCCGTATCGACGGGGCGCAGTTCGCCCTGATGGTGCGGCAGCAGGATGGTGAAGGTCGTCCCCTCCCCCACCGCCGAATCGACCAGCACGAAGCCCCCGGTCTGCCGCACGATGCCGTAGACGGTCGACAGGCCGAGCCCGGTGCCCGACCCGACCTCCTTGGTCGTGTAGAACGGCTCGAAGATGCGCTGCAGATTCTCCCGCGCGATGCCGCAGCCGGTGTCGATCACGTCGATGGAGACGTAGCTGCCGGGCGGCACCGTCTCGTGTTCCCGCCGTTCGGGCTGGGTGACGACATAGTTGGTGGTGTTGATGGTCAGCTTGCCGCCGCCGGCCATGGCGTCGCGGGCATTGACCACCAGATTGATGATGACCTGCTCCAGCTGGTTCTGATCGACCTTGACCAGCCCCAGGTCGCGGCCGTGGATCATCTTCAGCTCGATGTTCTCGCCGATCAGCCGGCGCAGCAGGTTCGCCAACTCCGCCAGCACATCGGTCACGTTGATGACGCGCGGCTGCAGGGTCTGCTGGCGCGAGAAGGCCAGAAGCTGCCGCACCAGGTTGGCGGCGCGGTTGGCGTTCTGCTTGATCTGCATGATGTCGCTGAAGGACTGGTCGCCCGGCTTGTGCCGGAGCAGCAGCAGGTCGCAGAATCCGATCATTGCCGTCAGCAGGTTGTTGAAGTCGTGGGCGACGCCACCGGCCAATTGGCCGACCGCCTGCATCTTCTGCGACTGGGCGAACTGGGCCTCCAGGCTCTTGCGCTCGGTCATGTCGATGAAGTGCAGGATCAGGCCGACGCCCAGGCCATTCTTATCGGCCTGCCCGCTCTTATCGGCCTCGCCGCGCCCATCCGTGCGCACCGGGTTGGCAAGGCGCCGGGCATAGAGCTGGGCCGTCAGTTCCCGGCCGCCGGACAGCCGGACCTCCAGCGGATGGGCCGGATCGGCGCCGCCCTGGACCGACTTCAGGCGGGCGGTCACCGCCTCGCGCTCCGCCGGGACGATCAGGTCGGCCATCGGGCGGTTGATGACGCTGCCGGCCTCGCTGCCGATCAGCGCAAGGAAGGCCTCGTTGCATTCCGTCAATTGGCCGGTCTCGTCGACCAGCGCGATGCCGATCGGCGCATCCTCGAAAAAGCGCTGGAACCGCTGTTCCGACAGGCGCAAAGCCTCCTGCCATTCCCGCTCGGGCGACAGATCGCGCACCACCGACCGGGTGTGGATCGTCCCGTCGTCGGCATGCACAACGCTCTGTGCCACCGCCACCTGGAACCGGCGGCCGCGCAGCCCCACCATGGTCAGTTCGCCGCGCTGCTCGCCGCCGCCATGGTCGAACAAATCGTAAGGTGCCGCGGATTGCGGCGGGGCGGCCAGGATGCCGTGAAGGCGTGCCTCCCCATCGGTCAAATCGCCGGGGTAAGCCTCCAGCCATTGGGCCAGCGTGGCGTTGACGAACAGGAACTGGCCGTTCTGGTCGACGGAGAAGAAGCCGACCGGCGCATGTTCCATGAAATCGGCGAGCTTGGCCTGCTCGCGCAGCATCACATGCTCCAACTCGCGCCGCGCGGTGATGTCCTCGATCCGCCAATGGACGGAGCCGGCAAAGCCGGGCACCGGCTGGCCCTGCACCTTGCGCCATTCCGGCGGATTGTGGTCCAGCGCCGGGATCGCCAGTTCGGCGGACGCCGCGGCGCCCGCCCGCACCCGTTCGCGGAGGCGGCGGAACTCGCGCGCGCTGTCGGGATCGTCGGAGAACTGGCGTGCCAGCGCATCCAGCGGCCGTTCGCCGCGGCGCCAGCCGGCAAGCTCGCGGAAAGCGGCATTGACGAAGACCACATCGTCGGCACCGTCGCAGACCAGTTGGCCCGCGGGCATGCCTTCCAGCGCCCCGCCCAGCAATGCGCCGATTCGCGCCGACCGCCGGACGACGGCGATGCTGCGGCCGATCAGCAGGGCGACGCCCGCTGCCGCCAGCACCGCTCCCGTCCATCCGATCTCTTCCCGGTCCAGCAGCAGGCCGGCGGCCAAGACCAGCAGCCCGGCCGGCGCCAGACAATACTGGAGCAGCATCAGGAGCCCGCCGGACGGTGCCGCGCGGTTGGCTGCGTCGCGTGCGGTGTCGGAAAGGGAAGTCGAATCGTCCACCAGATCTCCAGGCACCAGAACCCCAAGCCCCCAATGTCACAGCGCGAGTAGGTCAGTCGTCCCACCCGGTGCCGTCAACCGTTCCAGGTGCGCATCAGTTGCGCAGCGACCGCCCTTTCAGCTTGAAGACATAGGTAATGACTTCGGCGACCGCCCGATAGTGCTCGGAAGGAACTTCCTCGTCGATATCGCATGCGGCATAGAGCGCACGGGCGAGAGGCGGGTTTTCTATGACCGGGACATTGTTCGATTCGGCGATCTCGCGAATCTTGAAGGCGACCTGATCCACACCCTTCGCCAGCACCAGCGGCGCGCCCATTTGGCTGGGATCGTATTTCAGGGCCACCGCGAAGTGGGTCGGGTTGGTGACCACCACGTCGGCGTTGGGCACGGCGGCCATCATGCGCTTGCGCGCGCGTTCGAAGCGGAGCTGGCGGATGCGGCCCTTGACGACGGGATCGCCTTCCTGCTGCTTGTGCTCGTCCTTCACCTCCTGCTTCGTCATCTTCATCTTTTTGTCGAACTGGGTCTTCTGCCACAGGAAGTCCCCGGCGGCGACGAAGGTCAGGACCACGAGGACCCAGATCAGCAGGCGGTGCGCCAGACTGTCGATCTGCAGCAGCATCGCGATCATGTCGATGCCGATATAGGTTTCGACAGCCCCAAACATCGGCTTCAGCGCCATGTAGGCGACGCCGCCGACCACCGCCAGCTTGGCGATGCTCTTCAGCAGTTCCACCCCCTGGTTGGCCTTGAACAGGTTCATCAGGCCGGGCAGCGGATTCAGCTTGGAGAATTTCGGTTCAATCATCTGCCAGGAGACATTGAAGCCGATCTGCCCGATGGTCGACAGCACACCGGCCACCACGAACAGCAGGATCGGCAGCCACAGCGCCCACATGGCATCCGCCATCACGCGGAACAGCAACGCCCCGACCCCGGCGCGGTCGAAGGTGATCTGATCCAGATTCTCGAAGTAGTAGTTCAGGCGGAAAACCATCCCCTTCATCGTGCCGGGCAGGATGGCGACCAGCACGACCAGCATCGCCGCGACCATCAACCAGTTCGCGGCCTCGCGGGTCATCGCGAACTGGCCCTGTTTGTGGGCCTCGTCAAGTTTTTTGGATGTCGGGTCCTCTGTTTTGGAGGACTCGTCCGCATCTTCCGACATCGGCGTCCTCCCTCTACAGCGGCTTCAGCAGTTCGATGAAGCTCGATTCGAACCGCGACAGCCAGAACAGCATCATGGCGCCGAGCGTCAGCGCGAACAGGAACAGCCCCATCAGCACCTGGACGGAGGTGAAGATCTGGAACACCTGCACCTGCGGCGCCAGCTTGTTCAGCAGGCCGAGCGCCAGCGCGAACAGGATGCCGGTGATCAGGAAGGGGGCGGACATCTGCACCCCCAGCAGGAAGGTCTTCGACACCAACTGCCCGATCACGTTCGCCATGTCGTCCACCGGAATCGCCGCTCCCGGCGTGAAGGTGGCATAGCTGTCGACCACCGCCATGATCAGCAGATGATGCAGGTCGGTCACGAACAGCAGGAGCAACCCCAGCCAGCCCATCAGCGCGCCCGGCAGCGAGCCCGCTGTGGCAAGAGCGGGGTTGAAGATCTGGGCGTTGGCCAAGCCGCTCTGCAGGCTGATGATGGTTCCGGCGACTTCCAGCGTGCCCATCAGCAGCCGCGCGATGGTGCCGAGGAAGATGCCGATCGTCATCTCGCCCGCCGCCAGCACCAGAAGCTGAAAGGGACCTCCGGGCATCGGCGGCAGTTGCGGCCGGATCACCGGCGCCACCAGCACGCTGACCGCCAACGCGAACAGCAGGCGCGTGCGCGGGGTGATGAAGGCGTCGCCGATGGTCGGCATCACGCTGAAGGCGGTGCCGACCCGCAGGAAGACCAACATCCAGACGAAGATCTGCTCGCCCAGAAGCTGCTGCAGAACGTTCATCCGCCCGCCGCGGCCGCGGTCGGCGCCGGGGCCGGCGTTATGCCGGTGCCCGGCGTGAAGGGTGCGCCGCCATTGTCGCGGGCGCCGACGCCGATGGCGACGATGCGATCGGCGACCTCATGCTCGAAGAACTCGGTCAGCTTGCTCAGCATGAAGGGCATCAGAAGGATGCTCAGCCCGAAGACCAGCATCACCTTCGGCACCATGGCCAAGGTCTGCTCGCTGATCTGCGTGACGGCCTGGAAGATCGAGATCACGGTGCCGAGAAGCATCATGATGACGAGGATCGGCCCGCACACGATCACCAGCGTGATGATCGAGGTGCGGCAAAGCTCGATGACTTCGGTCTCGCTCATGACGATGGTTGCTTCGCTGCGGGCTGCTTCGATGCGGTTTTGAAGGACGGCCGGCCGTCACATCGGCATGCGCAGGATTTCCTGATAGGCGTTCAGAACCTTGTCGCGAACGGCGGTGACCGTCTGCAGCGTCACCTCGGCGTTGGTCACGGCCTGGACCACCTCATTCAGGTCGGCCTTGCCGACGGAGGCGAGCGCCGACATGTCCTCGCTCTTCTTCAGGGTGCCGATGCTCTCCTTGGCCGCCTGTTCCAGCACGTCGCCGAAGGAGGCGCCGTCGCGCGCGGCAAGGCCGGGCCCGGTCGTCTTGGCGGCGGTGGTGGCATAGGCCGCGGCGGCGTTCAGCGGATTGATCATGGCGGCGGTTCCGGTCGGTCAGGAAGATGGAGCGGTTGGGCGGGAGAAATCAGGTACGCAGAATGTCGATGGTGCGGGTCAGCATCTGGCGCGCGGTATCGATGGCCGACAGGTTGGCCTCGTAGCTGCGTTGAGCCTCGCGCATGTCCATCGCCTCGACCACCGAATTGACGTTGGGCAGCAGGACGTAACCCTCGCCGTCGGCCGACGGGTGGGACGGGTCGTAGCGGCGCTGGAAGTCGCCCTTGTCGACGCCGACCTTCGCGACGCGGACCTTGTCCACGTCCATCGCCCGGTCCAGCTCGTTCTTGAAGATCACCGTCTTGCGGCGATAGGGCAGATCGCCCGGCGTTTCCGCCGTGGTGTTGGCGTTGGCCAGATTCTCCGCAATAACCTTCAGGCGCGTACCCTGAGCCTTCAGGCCCGAGGCCGATACCGCCATCGACTTGTAGAGATCCATAGCAACCGCCTCCTCGAACGCCCGCAAACCTTAAACGACCGCATACAAAGCCGGTCAGCCGCCGGAGCGGATCGACGACTTGATCATCGTGACCTGCTTTTTGTACAGGTTGGTGATGGTCTGGTAATCCATCGCGTTCTGGCCCATCCGCATCATCTGCTCTTCCAGGACGACGTTGTTGCCGTCCGGCGCCGTTTCGTACGGGTCGCGCACCTTCTGTTCCTTGGCGAGGCCGCCGGGACCGCGGGTGCCGGCCAGATGGGACGGATCGGTCGCCGCCGGGGTCAGGCGCCGGTTGTCGCTCAGCGCGTCACGGAAGCTGAAGGACTTCAGGTCGCGGCTCTTGTACTCGGGCGTGTTGGCGTTGGCGATGTTCTGTGAGATGACTTCCTGACGCTGGGTCAGCCAGTCCATCTTGCGCGACATCAGCTTGAAGATGCCGAGATTTCCGAGGTCCATGGCCCTGATCCCGTCCTTGATGCCTCCGGTCACGCTGACCGACGCCAATCGGCTGACGCCAAACCTCCGGCAGAATAGCCATTGGAAGGCCGCACTCCCGATGGTCGCCCGTTTGCGTTAACGAAGGATGAATCCCGGCAATCGCGAGTCGCACCGGCAGACCGCCTTTACAGTTCGTTAAGCCTACCGGTCCAGGATGCGGACCAGGAAGGACCCCTTTGAAAAGGCCGCCTTTTGTCCGCGCAGCCCCGTTCCCCCGCATCGAAGCCGGCCGGCACGTCACCGCGCCCGTCCGGGCACATGGCTGCGCGGCGTCCGGTTGCCGTCGCGCTGAAATACGAACTGGGGACCCAGACCCTGCCGCGGATCGTCGCCACCGGCAAGGGAACGGTGGCGGAGCAGATCCTGGAGGTCGCCTTCGCCAACGGCGTCAAGGTGCGCGAGGATGCCGATCTGGTGGAGATCCTGTCGGCGATCGAGGTCGACAGCGACATCCCGGTGGAGGCCATCGCCGCCGTGGCCGAAGTCCTTGCCTACGTCTACCGGGCGAACGGCACCCCGCCGCCGGAACCGCAACCGGAAGAGCCCGCCGAGCCCATGGCCGACACGCATATGGAGGACAAGCCGTGACCCGTCCGCCATCCCCTCCCCGTCCCCCTCAGGGCGCCTTTTCCGTCGCAGAACTCACCGAACAGGCGGCACGTCTCGGCGCGGCCCTGGAAGAGGCGCGGGCGGAGGCGGAGGCCGGCGTGCTGATCGACCTTGCCGGGCTGGAGGACAGCGTCGCCCGCCTTTGCGCCGAGGCGGAGGGGATGCCGCACAGCGAGGCGCGGGCCTTGCTCGGCCCGCTCGGCGATCTCGTCGCCGCCCTGGATCCTCTGGCGGCGTCGCTGACCGACCAGCAGGCCAAGCGCGAGCAGTCCCTCGCCGCCGCACTGGCGGGACGCGACGATCCGCACACCGCCCGACAGCGCGCCGCCGCCGCCTATGGGCGTACCGGCTCCGGCCGCACAGACGAACTGCCCTGATTAGAGAAAGCCTGCCGCTTCCATGGATCTCGACCAGTATATCCGTTTCCTGATGGCGCTTTTCTTCGTGGTGGCGCTGATCATGGTCGTCGCCTGGGTGATGCGCCGCGTCGGCATGGCCGGCGGCACCGTGCGCGGCCGCGCCCGCCAGCGCCGGCTGAGCGTGGTGGAGGCGCTGCCGATCGACGCCAAGCGGCGGCTGATCCTGGTCCGCCGCGATGACCGCGAGCATCTGATCCTGCTGAGCGCCAACGGCGACCTGCTGGTCGACAGCGCGCCGGCCGGCGGCTTCGACAGCGCGTTGGCCAAGTCGGGCGACAAGGCCTTCGCCACCCCGCCCACCGCCGCTGTCGCGGCGGGGAGTCAGCCGCAATGACAGCGGTCCTCCGTCGCCTCACGGGTCGCTGGAAGCCACTGTCCGCCGGGCTGCTCCTGGCGCTTGCCGTCGGCGTCTTCGCCGGCCTCGCCGCCGGGCCGGCCCTGGCGCAAAGCCTGACCTTCGACCTGGGCGATGCCGGCGGCACCGCCACCGGCCGCATCGTGCAGATGGTGGCGCTGATCACGGTGCTGTCGCTGGCGCCGTCGATCCTGATCATGATGACGGCCTTCACCCGCATTGTCATCGTGCTGTCCTTCCTGCGCAACGCGCTGGGCGTGCAGCAGGTGCCGCCGACGACGGTGATGATGTCGCTGGCCCTGTTCCTGACCTTCTTCGTCATGGCCCCGGTGTTCGAGCGCAGCTACAACCAGGGCATCCAGCCGCTGATCAACCAGGAAATCGACGAGATGGAGGCGTTCCGCCGCACGGTGGCGCCGCTCCGCGAGTTCATGCTGAACCACACCAGCGAGAAGGATTTGCGGCTCTTCATGGACATGGCGCGCATCCAGTCGGTGCCGGAGCCGTCCGACATGCCGCTGCACGTCCTGGTCCCGGCCTTCATGATCTCGGAGATCAAGCGCGGGTTCGAGATCGGCTTCCTGCTGTTCCTGCCCTTCCTGATCATCGACATGGTGGTGTCGTCGATCCTGATGTCGATGGGCATGATGATGCTGCCGCCGACCATGGTCGCCATCCCGTTCAAGATCATCTTCTTCGTGCTGGTCGACGGGTGGTACCTGATCGCCGGATCGCTGGCGCGCAGTTTCGGCACGCTCTGAGGAACGGATAGGGGCGGAAGCCACACGCGGAGCGCGAACTGCCCTGCGCACTTCGTCGCATCCCCCGCGCCTGGGCTTCGCCGCGCAAGCGGGCGCTGGCGTCCGCCGTCGTAAACGCGTATGAGGAAGCCGATGAGCGTAGGCGGGGGACCGGCAAGGGGGCCGGACCGCCGGACGGTTCCAACCTGTCGCGACCGCCAAAACGGGGTTCGACAGCCGGTGCCGTCACCGTCGCACCGGGCGCCATCGCAACGACGGACCAACCTCGGACCGCAACCACTGCATGACTGACACCGCTTTGAAGGCCGCGCCGCCAGACACCGGCAAGCTCGCGACGCTGACCCTGGGCGCGCTCGGGGTCGTTTTCGGCGACATCGGCACCAGCCCGCTCTACACGCTGCGCGAATGCTTCGGCGGCGAGCACGGGCTGGCACTCACCCCCGACAACATCCTCGGCATCATGTCGCTGGTGTTCTGGGCCCTGGTGATGGTCGTCACCGTGAAGTATGTGGGCTTCGTCATGCGGGCCGACAACAAGGGCGAGGGCGGCATCCTGTCCCTGCTGGCGCTGGCGTCGAAGACGCGGCCGGATGCGTCGGGCCGTCTGACCCTGCTGACCGCGCTGGGCCTGTTCGGCGCCGCGCTGTTCTACGGCGACGGCATGATCACCCCCGCGATGTCCGTGCTGTCCGCGGTCGAAGGCCTGGAGGTGGCAGAGCCGGCGCTGGAGTCGGTCGTGGTGCCGCTGACGGTCGCCATCCTGATCGCCCTGTTCGCCATCCAGAGCCATGGCACCTCGCGCGTCGGTGCGCTGTTCGGCCCCATCATGCTGGTGTGGTTCGCGACGCTCGGCATCCTTGGGCTGGTCGAGGTGGTCCAGCAGCCGGGCGTTCTGGTCGCCTTCAACCCGCTCTACGCACTGTCCTTCTTCGCCAACCACGGCGTGGCCGGCTTCCTGGTGCTGGGCGCCGTGGTGCTGGCGGTGACAGGCGGCGAGGCTCTCTATGCCGACATGGGCCATTTCGGCCGCCGCCCGATCCAGGTGGCGTGGCTGGCCGTGGTGCTGCCGGCGCTTCTGCTGAACTATCTGGGCCAGTGCGCGCTTCTGCTGAACGATCCCTCGGCGGTGCGCAGCCCCTTCTATCTGCTGGCGCCGGAATGGGGGCTCTATCCCCTGATCGGCCTGTCCACTGCGGCCACCGTCATCGCCAGCCAGGCGGTGATTTCCGGCGTCTTCTCCCTGACCCGGCAGGCGGTGCAACTGGGCCTCTGCCCGCGCCTGGACATTCGCCACACCTCCAACGAGGAGGAGGGGCAGATCTACATCCCCCGCGCCAACTGGGGCCTGCTGGCCGCGGTGCTGGGGCTGGTGGTGCTGTTCCAGTCCTCCAGCCGTCTCGCGGCCGCCTACGGCATCGCGGTGACCGGCGACATGATCATCACCACCACCCTGTTCCTGGTGGTGGCGCGCCGCCGCTGGAACTGGAGCCTGCCGCTTTGCCTTGCCGTCGGGGCGGTGTTCCTGACGATCGAGATCTCCTTCTTCGCCGCCAACGCGGTGAAAATCCCCCATGGCGGCTGGGTGCCTCTGGTGATCGCCGTCCTCACGCTCGGCCTGATGGCCACCTGGCGCCGCGGCCGGGCCGTGCTGACCATGCGGCTGGCCGAGGAATCGCTGCCGCTCGACGCCTTCATCAAGCGGCAGGCGAAGTCCTCCGACATCCTTCGGGTGAAGGGCACGGCGGTCTTCATGACCTCCAGTTCCAACACCGTGCCGATCGCGCTGCTGCACAACCTGAAGCACAATCAGGTCCTGCATGAACGCATCGTCTTCGTCACCGTGGTGGTGGAGGACGTGCCGCGCGTTCCCGCCAAGGACCGCGTGGTGGTGGAGGGGCTGGCCGAGGGCTTCTACCGCATCACCGTGCGCTACGGCTTCTCGCAGGAGCCGAACATCCCGAAGGCGCTGCGGCTGTGCAAGGCGTTCGGGCTGGAGTTCGATGTGATGGCGACCTCCTTCTTCCTCGGCCGCGAGACGCTGATTCCGCAGATGAACTCGCAGATGGCGCTGTGGCGCGAGAAGCTGTTCGTCGTGATGTCCCGCACCTCGGTCAGCGCCACCGACTTCTTCAAGCTGCCGCCCAACCGGGTGGTGGAGTTGGGAACGCAGGTGCAGTTGTAGGGCCGGCAAATCCGCTGCCCCCCCTGTCCTCCATACGGGCAGGGGGAACAGCAATCCGAAAGGTCTACCTCCTTCGAGAATAGAAAATCGGTGCTCGGCCGGAGAATAGCTGTGATCTGACCGGAAACCTCCCCCGTAACGGTGGTGTGTCCGCGGAAAGCGGACCTTCACCGATAAGAGGGAATGCTATGAAGAAGGTTGCCACCGTGGCGATCGCCACCCTTCTTTTTGCCGGTTGCGCCAATGCGGCCATGGAGAAGATGGTCGGCGGCGCGCCGATGTACCCCAACAAGACCATCGTGGAGAACGCGTCCCAGTCGAAGGACCACACCACGCTCGTCGCCGCCGTGAAGGCCGCGGGGCTGGTCGACACGCTGAGCGGAAAGGGCCCCTTCACCGTCTTCGCCCCCACCAACGCGGCCTTCGCGGCCCTGCCCGCCGGCACCGTCGACACGCTGCTGAAGCCGGAGAACAAGGGCCAGCTGACCAAGGTTCTCACCTATCACGTCGTCCCCGGCAAGCTGGACGCCAAGGACCTCGTGGCCGACATCAAGAAGGGCAACGGCAAGGCGATGCTGAAGACGGTGGAAGGCATGCCGCTGACCTTCACCCAGTCCGGCGACGCCGTGATGGTCGCCGACGCCTCCGGCAACACCGCCCGCGTCACCATTGCCGACGTCCAGCAGTCGAACGGCGTAATCCACGTCATCGACAAGGTTCTGCTGCCGAAGTAACGGCGCGGAAGGGGCGGCGTGACGGGTCCGTTCCCCCCGCAGGGTGCGTCCCGCCGCCTCAGAACCCTGTCAGGACGTCTATCAGGACGTCGGCTTTTCCGCCGCCTGCTTGCCGCCGCGATATTCCTTCAGGAACTTCTTGAACATATCCACTTCCGCCACGCGGGAGCGGATGGTCCCCACGTCGATCAGTCCCATCGCCTGTTCGGGGCGGGTCAGGATGCGGAAGGCGTCCTCGTTCTGCCCGCCCTTCATCGACCCTTCGAAATCCTTCTTCAGCAGGTTCAGCCCGTTGCCGTCGCCGGCCAGAGCCAGCGCGACCGCCCGGTTCAGCACCAGCTGCGACATGTTGGGATCCAGCGGCTTGCCGGGGGACGGCGGCGGTCCGATCACCTTGTTCAGCGCCAGCGCCGCGGCATCCCACTTCTGGCCCTTCCAGGCGATGTCGACGCGCAAAAGGTTGGCATTGGTGCTGTCGTCCTGCGCCAGCAACTGCATCGCCTCGTCGCCGCGATTGAGTTCGGCCAGCGCCTTGGCCTGCATCAGCCGCCGTTCGGCCGCCAGATCGGCCGGCAGGCCGGCGATGTTCGACAGCTCCAGCGCCTTCAGCGCCTCTTCCGGCTTGTTGTCGAGCAGACGGACGGAAGCGAGCCGCGTGCCGATCCGCGCCTTGTCCAGACCGGACAGGCGGAATTCCACCTGATGCTGCAGCAGGTCGGCGGCCCGGTTCAGCAGGTCGATGGAGATCAGCCGTTCCGCCAGCTGCCGGATGATCTCGTCGCCGGCCTCGCCGACCGGGGTCAATTCACGGAACTGGTCGTACAGCTGCAGCGCATCCAGCGTCGGCAAACGCTGGGCACCGTCCTTGAACAGGTCGGCGAAGATGCGCGACATCTCCCTGGTGATCGCCTCCGCCCGAGGCGTGTCGGCGACCAGGGCCGCCGTTTCCTTCATGGTGTTGAAGCCCTTGGCATATTCACCGCCGGCGATCAGCACCTCGCCCATGCGCGAGCGGATCTGCATCTCCAGGTCGTCGCCGCGCCAGGTGAAGGTCAGACCGGCCAGCTGCTCCGCCGCCGCGGTCGGCGACATCTTTCCTTCGGACAGCTCCAGGTTGGTCAGCGCAAGCCCGGCCTTGGCGCGATAGAAGCGGTCGTAACTGTTGAATGCGGCGGTCAGCTGCTGGCGCGCCTGATCGGTTTCGCCGGTCTGCGCATAGAGCAGGCCGCGCAGATACTGGGTCTGCGGATTCTCCTCCTGCTCCGGCCCGCTGTGTTCGATCACCCGGTCGAACAGCCGCTTGGCGGTGGCGGTGTCGCGCGTCTCCAGCGCAGCCTCCGCCGCCCGCAGGCCGAGCTTGCCGATCATCGGTTCCGGATAGCCGTTCAGGATCTGGCCCGACGCCTTGAACCCGGCCATCGCCTTCGGCCAGTCGCGCCGGTCGGCGGCGACGGCGGCACGCCACAGATTGGCTTCCGGGTTGTTGGCCAGCGCCGGGATCGACAGGTCGGCCTCGCCGCCCTCCAGGTCGCCGGCCAGCACGCGGGCGGCCCCGCGCAGGGCGCGGAATTCCGGCCAGCCTTCCAGATCCGGCTGGTTCTGCTGCAGAACATCCAGCAGGCCCAGCGTCTCTTGACCGAAACCGTTGGCGAAATAGAAGCGGGCGAGGTCGAGCTGCGCCTTTGCCCGCTCCGACTCCGGAGCGTTGACAACGGCGAGTTGGAGGTCCTGGCGTGCCTGGGTGAAATTGTCGAGATCGCCGTGCTTCCAGGCCGGCAGGTTGAACAGTCGGCGACCCTGCGCCTGGGCTTGTGCTTGGGCCGGCTGCGCCTTCGGCGGCTCCATGGACGCGGCACCGCCGGTCGGCGGAACGGGCTGCGGGGCGGCGGCAAGCTGCGCCGGCACCGGCTGCGGCGCCGACTGCTGTGCCGGAGCGGGCATGGCACCGGGCGGCGGTGCCACGGCAGGATTGCCGGCATCGGCGGCAGGCGACAGGTGCAGGCCCCCGGCGGTGGTCAGCTCCACCCCCTCCTTGATCGCGCGAACCGTCACATTGTCGGAGATCGGCCGCACCACCACACCCTGGTAGGAGGGCATGACCTCCAGATCCGGGTAACGGTGGGGCTCGGGCAGGCCGCGCCCCGGGCTGGGCAGCGGCACCACCTGGATGCGGTCGCCGACGTCGGGATCGGCGAACTGCACGACATTGGCGGCGTCGGGCGCGCGGACCAGCAGCCGGGCGCCGAGCAGGAAATCGGGATCGGGTTCGACCCGCAGGTCGCCGGCACTGCCCATGTTGGCGGGACGGCCGGAGGACAGGATGCGCCAGCTGGTGCCCTGCCGCTCCACCGTCGGCCAGACCATCGGACCGATCTTGGTGCGGAACACACTGCCGCCGGTCGCCGGCACCGGCTCCACCGCGCCCATCAGCTCTGATCCGGGACCGCTGAGCTTGCCGGCGCCGATGGGCATGGGGCGGTCGAACACGACGTAGAGCTGACCGGCCCGCGGATAGACCGCGATGGACGAGGGTCCGCCGGTATCGAAGGTCAGAACCGGCCCCTTGGGTCCGGCCACCGGCTGAGCCTTGGCATCCGCCGGCGTCGTCGGTGCCGCCTTGACTTCCGCCGGAGGAGCCGGCTGGGCAGCAGCGGTCGGTGCGACGGCGGTCGGTGCGGCAGCCGGTGTCGCGGTCGCGGCGTTGACGGCGGTGGCCGAGCGGCTGGTCGTCGTCGATGCTATGATCGGCGACCCGTCGGCGGCCGGCGCCTGACTGCTCCCCTGGCCGCCCTGCGGCGGCATCGCCCCCTGCGATCCTGCGACCGGCGGCGCGGATTCGGTCTTCGGCAGCCCGGCACGCGATCCGGGATTGCCGACCGACAGAATCACGGATCTTCCCGACGCGCTGTCGCTGACCTCGGCATCCTGCGGCACGGCCAGGGTGACGGCCAGCGCACCGTCCGGCTGGCGGTAGGATTCCACGTTCTGGACGTTGCGCAGCTTCGCCTTGGTCACTGCCGACAGGTCGGCGGTGCCGCCCTTTTCGAAGAAGACTGTCACAGCCGCCCCATCGCGCTTGACCGAATAGCCGACTGGCGACGGCCAGGCGAAGGTCAGTCGGCTCTGGTCAGGCTGATCCGCCCCCCGCACCCGGACCCGCCCGGCGGACGGCACCGGCTTGGCATTCTCCGCCCTTGCGGGTTCCGTCGGTGCGGATGCCGTTGCAATGGAACCCGCCGCAACGGATTGGGCCGCAGCGGGCGACAGGTCGATGGCGACGGCGTTGCCGTTGCGGAAGCTCTTCAGCGAAACCGGACGCTTCAGGTCGAAGGAGACCGTCTTGCCGTCCGGCTCCACCCGGCCGCTGGCCAGATAATCCGGCAGCGCCCGAACCAGGCGGTCCAATTGGGCCTCGATCGGTTCGGTGAAGGTGACGACCAGCCGGTCGCCGTCCACCGACGCCGTGTAATCCACTTTGCCCGGCCAGTCGAAGACCAGCCGTCCGAATTCCTTGTGGGTGCCGCCGCGCACCGGCACGGTGGCTGCGTCGGACGGCAGAGGGCACAGCAGGACCGGCACGGCCAACAGCGCCACCGCGGCGGCACAGCCGCGCAGCCAGCGCTTTCTCCGATATGCCGACCGGTCAGTCACCTCAATCCGCTCCTTCCTCTCGCACCACGATATCCACCGGCAGGCGTCCGCCGCCAGCCCCTTCGACCGGCATCATCACAGCCCGCGCCACCAGATCGCGGCGATAGCCGGTTTCCCGCAACGCGGCGGAGACGGCGACCGCCCTGGTCAGCGCCCTTTCCCAGGCCACACCGCCGGCCGGATCCTCGCGCTCCGCATGGCCGACCAGCTCGATCCGGTTGCCGATGCGGCCGATGACGGCGCCCAGCAGGAACAGCACCCGCCGCCCCTCCTCAGTGAAGGCGGCGCCGGTCGGGTCGAACATCCGTTCCCCCGGCAGGCGGATGACGACGCGGTCGTCCTCGCGCCGGACATCGACCACCGACAACTCGGCATTCGACCGCAGCTGGCTGCCAAGCAGGGCCGCCAGATAATGCAGGTCAATCGCCGCCCGCTGCTCCACCGCCTGCGCGTTGAAGGCTGCCGATGGATCGGCCGGCCGGTCGGATGGTGCGGCGGCAGTGGACCGCGCGGCGGGAATCGAGTCCGCCACGCCCTTCGCCAGACGGGTCCAGCGGTCGGCCTCAGGCTCGCTCATCGAATACATCAGAACGAAGAAGGCGAGCATCAAGGAGATCAGGTCCGTGAAGCTGATCAGCCACAGAGTCTTGCGCTGTCCGCCGCGATCCTCGGCTCCGGACCTGCCGGATATGTCGGGAACGCGGATCATTTCCGCCCCTCCGGCCTGCGCCCGGCCGTCCCATCCTCGTCCCAGCGCAGGGAGAACAGCAGGCGCACGCCACCCGGCTCGCCGCGCTCGATGCCGACGGTGACGTTGCGGGCCGGTGCTCCGTCGGCGATCAACGCGCGGGCCAAGGCACCGGCGCGGGCAACCGGCCCCGGCGGCTGGCTGGGCGTTCCCGTCGGGCCGATGCCCAGCAGCGCGTCCAGTTCCACCCGCTCGCCCTGGCGCGACTGGCGCAGCGCGTCGGCGATCCGGTCGATCAGGCCCTGACGGTCCGGCCGCAGCATCATGGTGCCGGGGACGAAGAGGTCGTCGGCGGGCAGACGCACCTCCAGAAGCTGGCCGGGAGCGACCACCTCAACCTTCGCGACCGCAATTTCGGTGGCGAACAGCGTGCCGACGCCGTCGAGCCGCTGCACCGCGAAGACCGTCCCGGCGCGCGAAGCCACCGGCTCCGTGCCATCGCGCAGGCGCGGATCGATGACGAAACTCGGGAAGGTCCGCTCCAGCGAGGCGGCGACCGCCTTCACCTTCTGCACGGTCTGCACCGAATGGGCGTTCAGCACGATGAAGAAGACCAGCAGCAGCAGGAACAGCGACAGCAGTAGCAGGATGCTGCCGTTGTTGGGGTTGGCATGTTCCTTCCCGCCCCCACGGCCGGCGCGCAGCGTCAGTATCCCGGCGCCGGACGGACCCGGTCCGCGGCCTTGGGTCATCCGACCGCTGGTGGGCCCGCTATGGGGTTTGCCGGCCAGCATGGCGTCAGTCGAAGCTGGCCAGCAGGCGGTCGATTTCGTCCTGGTCCATGGCGTTGCCCGGCAGCTGCGGGCCATGCAGAAGCTGGCTGTCCGCCTCTTCCGCGCTCATCGGCTCGTAATGGACGGCGGCCTCGGCATCCTCCGCCGCCAGCTTTGCCAGCCGGGGAGCGTGGTTCTGGCGCACCTCGCTGCCGAAGGCGGCGACGATCATGTCCACCTTCGATTCGATGTGCTTCAGCGTCCGCACCACCTTGCTGATGCGCTGGCCGGTGATGTCCTGGAAGTTGCAGGCTTCGTAGATCGCCGTGATCTGGTCGTTCAGCTTGGCGGCGGTTTCCGCATCCGACTGCCCGGCAATGGCGCCGATGGCGTCGCAGGCGTCGAAGATGGCGAAGGTCGCCTTCTCCGTCGCGCCGATCACCGCATCCAACTCGTCCGTGGCGGTGCGGATATGCTCGTCGCGGATTTCCGCGGGCTGGAGCGCCGCGATCTCCTGCTTGGCCGTCTCGATATATTTGGCGAGGTCGACGACCTCCTTGTAGAGCCGCAGGTCGGTGGCGGAGATGTCGCCGTCCATGCTGCCCAGGATGGTCCGGAGGATGTCCGTCACCTCGTCCCGCGACAGGGGCTTGGCGGCCTCGGCGAAGGCGGCGTCGAGGCGCTGTCTCAGAAGCTTCTGTTCCGTCACGGCGGATTGGGCGGAGAAGGTCATCGGGCGTGTCCAGCGAGAGGGGCCAGGGCCTTGGCGGAATATGCCGGATCCTCCCCGGTCGGCGCCCTCCAGCGAGCGCCCGTCGGTGCCGCAGGGCGGAGGTTCGACGCTCCGACCGCTTGTGGCGCCCAACCGTCCCAGGAACTGTCCGAGCCGACCAAGCCTATGGCGCGAGGGTTAAGAGCCCGTAAAGACGGCCCTGCCGGAGCGCAGCCGTGGCCCGTTCGCCACAGTGTGAGCCACCCGTGATCGACAGGAGTGCGACCGCAGCGGGTGGACAGAGCGGGTGATCAGAACAGGCCGGCGGCGGCCGGCGCGCCCAGCAGGGCGATCAGGACCAGGATGGTGACGGCAACCAGCCGTTCCGCCGGCGACCAGCGTTTCCAATCTTTCCTGAAGCTTTTCAGTTCGTCGGCCATGACAGACCTTCCGGTTTCGAGAACTACACTGCAACGCAACGAAACTGCGCCGGGTCCAGTTGACGCATGGTTAACACCCAGCACAGAAGCATTCTTCCAACCGAACTGGCACAGAAATGCCACAGTCGCCGTATCCCGGCCGATGATGCAGGTCAAAGATCGGCCAAATTTTCGACATTGCCCAGCACCCGCGCGGCGATGATCGGTGCGCCGGCGGCGTGCCTCTTACGGCCGCTTCCGTAACCCGCCGACAATTCCTAGATGATACGCTCTAGACCAAGCCGCCGGGGTCGGCCGGGCGGCACCGACGGGGGATGCGGATGGCGAAAGGAACCGACCTGAAGATCGGGCTTGCGCTGGGCAGTGGGGCCGCTCGCGGCTGGGCGCATATCGGCGTCCTGCGCGCGCTGGAGGAGATCGGACTTGAACCGGACATCATCTGCGGCACCTCCATCGGCGCCGCCGTCGGAGCCGCCTATCTGACCGATCAAATGGACGAGCTTCAGGCCTGGGCGCAGAAGATGGGCTGGCTCGGCATGCTGGGCATCATCGATCTCACCTTCCGGCGCGGCGGACTGGTCGCCGCCGAAAAGGCGTTCGGCCGCTTCGACAACGACCGCAGCAACATCCTGATCGAGAATTTGCGGCTGCCTTTCGCCACGGTTGCCACCGACCTGTCGACGGGGCGCGAGATCTGGCTGCGCGATGGGCCGCTGATGTCGGCGGTGATGGCGTCGGCCGCCATGCCCGGCCTGTTCCCTGCGGTGCGGCGCGACCATCATCTGCTGGTGGACGGCGCGCTGGTCAACCCGGTTCCGGTGTCGCTCTGCCGGGCGCTGGGGGCCGACGTGGTGGTGGCGGTAAACCTGAACAGCGAGTTGTCGCCGCTCGGCCGCCCCAACGGCCGCGCCAACGGGGGGCGTGCGAACGGCAAGCCCGCCGCCAAGGCCCCGGTGCCGGAGGCGGTGGTGGCCGGCGGCGATGCCGGCTCCCCGGCGCTGTCGCATCTGACCAGCCAGATCTCCACCTGGCTCGGCCGCAAGCCCAGCAGTCGCACCCGCTTCATAGCCGACCAGATCGACGACGCCCATGCCCAGAAGCCGATGCCGAATGCGCTGGAGGTGATGGCGGGCTCCATCGACATCATGCAGGACCGTATCACCCGCTCCCGCCTCGCCGGCGAACCGCCGGACGTTCTGATCGCGCCGAGGCTGGCCCATATCGGCATTCTGGAGTTCGACCGCGCGGCGGAGGCGGTTGAGATCGGCTATGCCGCGGCGTCCATGCTCCGCCCATCGATCGAACTGGCCCTGCGCCGCGCCTGACCAGCGCCCGGTCCCGTCGCCCCTTCCCTTTCCCTCGCAAGAGCCAAGCATCCATGAGCCAGCCCGTGCTGACCGACTACATCTCCGCCCTTCTGACCAGCGGAGCGCCGCATTGGGGTACCGGCGGAGCCGTTCTGGACGGCAGTTCCGTCGGCGGGGCGGTCACCGTCACCTACGGCTTCGCGACAAGCTCTCGGCAGGTGGCCGATGCGGACGCCGCCGGCTTCGCGACGATGAACAATGAACAACGCGCCGCCGTCCGGCAGGCGCTTGCGGCCTGGAGCGGCGTCGCCAACATCGGCTTCGTCGAGACGTCCGACGCTTCCGGCGCCACCATGCGGTTCGGCACCAACCGCCAGAACGGCATCACCGCGGCCTATGCCTATTATCCGTTCCCCTCACCGCAGGGAGGCGACGTCTTCCTCGCCAACGACAGCATCGGCAACGTCAACCCGACGGCGGGAAGCTATGCCTACATGACGGTCGTCCACGAGATCGGCCACGCGCTGGGCCTGAAGCATCCCGGCAACTACGACGCCGGCGACAGCACTGGAACCGAGGGGCCCTATCTTCCGTCGGCGACGGACAATTACGCGTACAGCATCATGTCCTATGTCGCAAACGGCGCGCTGCCATCGGGGACCTACCTGACCGGGCCCAGCCTCTACGACATCGCGGCGATCCAATATCTCTACGGCCCCAACATGGCCGCCGGAGCCGGGGACAGCAGCTATGTGCTGAACACCGGCAGCTTCACCACGCTGTGGGACCCGAACGGCCGCAACACGCTGAACGGCAGCGCGCAGGCGGCAGCACTGTCGCTGGATCTGCGGTCGGGCGCGTTCAGCAGCGCCGGAGGCACGACCTTCCTGGCGCTGGCCTATGGAACCACGGTCCAACTGGCGGTCGGCGGAAGCGGCGACGACACATTCACCGTCAACAGGCTGGGCAATGTGCTGGACGGTGGCGGCGGCACCGATACCGTGGTGTTCAGCGGCAGCCGGTCGCAATACCGCGTGCAGCGGATGGACGGCGGCCGCTACGTCGTCAGCGGCGCCGACGGCGTCGATCTGTTGAGCAACATTGAGTATCTGCGCTTTTCCGATGCCGGAACGCCCCTGTCGGCCAGCGTTTCCGGCAGTTTCGACCCACTTCGCTACATCGCGTCCAACGCCGACCTGATGGCCGCGTTCCGCACCGACGCCGCCGCGGCGACGCAGCATCTCACCGGTTCCGGCGTCTATGAGGGGCGCAGCCTGACCGGCTTCAATCCTTACAACTATCTTGCCGGCTATGGCGACCTGCTGTACGCGTTCGGCAGCGATGTCGACTCCGCCACCCGCCATTACATCGAGGTCGGAAACCGCGAGGGCCGCAGTTCCACCCTGTTCGACACGCTGTCCTATCAGGCCGGCAACCGCGATCTGATCGCCGCCTACGGCGACAACCGCGAGGCGGCCGAGCTTCACTACATCGTCAACGGAAGGCTGGAAGGCCGTTCCCTCGACGGCTTCAATACCGCCGCCTATCTGGCCGTCAACCCCGACGTGAACGCCGCCGTCGGCGGCAGCATCGCCGGCGCCAAGCAGCACTACGTCAGCTACGGCTTCGCCGAAGGGCGGGCACTGGCCTGACCACCGGTGCCTATTTTGCCGGCCATATCCAGGTCAGCTCGTGCTTGTTGTGGTGAAGGTGGAGCACCCGGCCGCCGGGAATCGCTGCGAAGGCGCGGGCGGTCTCATGGTCGGTTTCGGCCTGGAACTTCAACGTGCAGACGAAGCGCTTGGCCAGCCCGCTGTCCATCCACTCCTTCACCAGCCGCAACAGGCGGGTCGGGTAGCAGATCACGTCGCAGCACAGCCAATCGACCGGGCCGACGGTCGCCGGCTTCAGGCCAAAGGCGCTCTCCTGACGGATCTCCACCCGCGGCAGGGCGGCGATGGCCGGATCGAGCGGCGCCTTGTCGACGCTGACCACCGAAGCGCCCAACTCGTGCAGCACCCAGGTCCAGCCGCCCGGACAGGCGCCGAGGTCGAGGCAGCGGTCGCCCGGTCCCGGCTGCTCCCCGAACAGGGTCAGCGCCTCCCACAGCTTCAGATAGGCGCGGTTGGGTGGAGCCGTGCGGTTTTCGACGAAGGTGACCTCGCCGTTGCGGAAAGGGCTGGAACAGCGCGCCGCCGCAATGATGGTGGACTCGTCGGTCAGCGTCCAGGACCCCAGCGGCGCCGTCGGCAGCGGCGACGGGAAGATCACCGGCTTTGCCGAGACGTGCGGCAGGTTCTCCTGGATCAGGGCGGCGCGGCGGTGGTGCCGCTGCGACCACAGTGCCCAATTGCGCTGGATGCCGCGCAACGCCTTCGCCCCGCTCTTGATCGAGGCGAATTCGATGCGCACCGGATCGAACCAGATGTTCTGCGCCCAGGCCGCCGGCCTTGCAGGGCCGTCGACGAAGACCAGCCGGCCGTCGACCGCTGCGACCTCCCCCAGTTCCGCCACCAGATCGTCGAGAAAGCCATCGGCCGCCAGATAGACCGTCTGGCCGAGCGGGGTCACCACCGCGCCGGGAGCGGTCTCACCGGGAGCGGGCTGCGGCAGGGAAGCGGAGGTGTCTTGGGGGGTGCTGTCGTCCATGCCCCAGGGGCTACCGCCGCCGGCCGGCGAATGCAAGCGCAAGGATGCGACCAGCCCCTTTCGCGGTGACGCGAAGGGGGCTGTGACAAAGCGTCTCGAACCTTCTTATATGCGACTGGTTCGCAAAGTGGCCGTTGACAACGATTCGCAGTCTCAGGTACTCCTGGGTTCAGGACAATCTTCTCACACCGCCGATCGCCGAGGGCTTATGTACGTCTGCATCTGCCACGCGTTGAACGACAAGAAGGTCAAGGCTGCGCTGGACAATGGCGCTACCAACCCGGCCTCGGTGTTCCGCCATCACAATTGCCAAGTCCAGTGCGGCAAATGTGTGCCGATGATGCGCAGCATGGCCAGCGAGCATCGCGCCGCCATGGCCCAGCAGGCCGCCACCATCGCCGCGACCGCCGTTCCGGCCCCCTGCTGCGGCACGGCGGTACCCGAACCGGCCAATGCCGAAGCCGTTCCCGCCTATGCGATCGCGGCCGAATAATCACTGTTGAGGCACGGCCACCGGGCAACCTGCGTTATCGCAAGCTCTACCACTTCCGACTTTCAGGTCGATACCGGGTCTACAACCTCGCCTTTCGGCTGCGACAGAATGTGCCCCGTCTATGATTTTTGGGCGGATTGACCCGGCACACCCAATCCGGCACAAAAGCGTCACGAAAACAAAAGAACGTCGTCAAAATGATGGCGTATAAAAAAGCGAACGGGCCGGATGAAACCGGACCAGGAGGAAACGCAATCCAACCAGGAAGACTTCCTCGGCCACCGGGTTTGCCTTGTCCGTAAAGGATCGGGCAACCCGGCGGGATTTGGATTCAGGACGCCGTTCCGCAACTGCTCACGCACTTCGCAATCGCATCGCGGCCCTCTCCCTAACGGGCTGTGCCGCCTGCGCTTCCGATGCGTTTTTGCAGCATTGGTCCGGCGCTATCGTTCTGTCCGACGGGGACGTCTGAAACGGTTGAGGATCAAGGGAGGATTTTCATGAGCCGCCGCAACCGGCATGCCTTCGACACGCTGAGCCGCGATCTCGTCCTTCGTGCCACCGACCGGATGGAGACCCTCCGGTCGATGGTGGAGCGCGCGGACAGCGACCGGCGCGAGACGTGGGAGCGCACGCTCGACCGTCTCCGCGGCCTGAACAACCGCGCCACCGCCCGCATCGAGGCCGCTCATCTGGCCGATGATGACGCATGGCCCTTCGCCCGCGCCCAGGCCGATCAGGCGATGATGGACCTCATGCGCGCGCTCGACGATTTCGACGGCCACCTGCGCCTGCTGGCCGCGTGAGGCCACCGGCCGCAGCCGATCAAAAAGAACAGGCTCTCTCCCGACTGGGAGAGAGCCTTTTTTCATTACGAAGCCCCGAAGTCCAGGCCCCAGGCCGAATAGCGTTCCGGATCGTCGACCCAACCCTCGCGCACCTTCACGAACAGGATCAGGTGGACGCGGCGCTCCAGCATTCCCTGCAACTCGCCGCGCGCGGCGGAGCCGAGAGCCTTGATGCGCTGACCGCCCTTGCCCAGTACGATGGCCTTCTGGCTTTCGCGCTGCACGAAGATGACCTGCGAGATCTTGACCGACCCGTCCTCGAACTCCTCCCACACTTCGGTCTCGACCGTGGCCGAATAGGGAAGCTCCTGGTGAAGCTGCAGGAACAGCTTCTCGCGGGTGATCTCCGCCGCCAGCAGACGCATGGGCATGTCGGAGATCTGGTCCTCCGGGAAGTGCCACGGCCCTTCCGGCAGACGGTCGGCCAGGAACTGCTTCAGGTCGGCAACGCCGTCCTCGGTGAAGGCCGACACCATGAAGATATCGGAGAAGATCCCTTCCTGCCGGAAGGCATCGGCGATGCCCAACAGGACGTCGCGCTTCACCAGATCGATCTTGTTCAGGATCAGGATCGCCTCGCGCCCCTGTTCCTTCAGGCGGGCGACGATGCTGCGGGTGTCCTCGTCGATCGACCGGCGCGACACGTCGTACAGCACGCCGATGACGTCGGCGTCCTCCGCCCCCTGCCAGGCCGCCGCCACCATGGCGCGGTCCAGCCGGCGCTTCGGCTTGAAGATGCCGGGGGTGTCGACGAAGATCATCTGGGCGTCGCCCTGGATGGTGATGCCCAGCACGCGGGTGCGGGTGGTCTGCACCTTCGGGCTGACGATCGACACCTTGCTGCCGATCATCGCGTTCAGCAGCGTGGATTTGCCGGCATTCGGCGCGCCGACCAGGGCGATGAAGCCGCAGCGCGGATGTTCCGGCATCGTCGGCAGAGGCGGCAGGACGGAGATGGGCTGCCCGCGCGGAGCATCCTCATCATCGTCCTCATAGTCGCCGTCTTCGTAGTCGTCGTCTTCGAAGTCGCCCCCTTCGGCGTCCTCACCCTCGACGCCGCCGTCCTCTTGGTCCAGCGCCTCGTCGTCCTTCACGGACTTCGGCTCCTGGGATTCCGGCTTCGGCTCCGCAGTTTCGGAACCGGGCGTCTCACTCTTGGTCTTGTCGATGTCGTCGCGACCGTCAGTCATCGACTTGCACTCCTACCTGGCGCAGCAATGTGCTGGCAGCCTTCTTTTCCGCGATGCGCTTGGACGAGCCCGAACCGCTGACGGGTTCCATTCCCGCTACATGCACCGCAACCACGAACAGCGGCTCGTGCGCCGGGCCGCTGCGTTCGATCAGTTCATAACGGGGCAGCGGCTTGCCGCGCCCCTGCGCCCATTCCTGCAGCGTCGTCTTGCTGTCCAGCGGCGGCGGCGTCGCCTTGTCGATCTCGCCCGCCAGAGCTTGGCGGACGAAGCGCGTCACCGGCTCCAGCCCGCCGTCGAGATACATGGCGCCCAGCACCGCCTCGCAGGCGTCGCCCAGGATGGTCCGGTTCTCGCGCCCGCCGCTTGACGCCTCCGCCGGCGACAGGCGCAGATAGGCGCCCAGGCCGATGGTGTCGGCGACGCGGCCCAGCGATTCCCGGCGCACCAGCGCGGCATGGCGCTTGGCGAGCGCGCCCTCGCGTTCGTTGGGATAGCGTTCCAGCAGCCACTGCGCGACGACCAGCCCGACGACGCGGTCGCCCAGGAATTCCAGCCGCTCATAGGCGATGCCCGGCCCCTTGTGCGACTTGCGGCCGGCCCGCTCCAGCCCCATCAGGCTGGGATGGGTGACCGCATCGCGCAGGAGCGACAGGTCGGCGAACTCATGACCCAGCGCGTGCGCCAGTTCCACCACATCGGCGGATTGGACCGCGCCATCGGTCTCGGTTTCGGAGCCGGCCCCCGCATCGGCGGGCGCGTTGGTGACGGTGGACACTTACCGAACTCCGTTGAACAGGCGGCTGAAGCGCAAATCGACCGGCCAGCGCCAGATCTCGTAGAAGCGCGTGCCCTCGTCGAGCGAGAAGAACAGGAATTCGGCGCGGCCGACCATGTTCTCGATGGGAACGAAGCCAACCTGCGACGGCACGCGGCTGTCCAGCGAGTTGTCGCGGTTATCGCCCATCATGAACAGGTTGCCGGCCGGAACCTTGAACACCGGCGTGTTGTCGAGTGGGCCGTTGTCCGACTCCTCGATGATGCGGTGGCTGCGGCCGTTGGGCAGCGTCTCGACGAACTGCGCGGTGCGGATGCTGCGGCCCAGCGAATCCGTGGTCACGTAGTCCTCGATCCGCTCGCGCTTCACCGGCTGGCCGTTGATGTGCAGGATGCCGCCGATCATCTGGATGCTGTCGCCGGGCAATCCGACGACGCGCTTGATGTAGTCGGTCTTGTTGTCGCGCGGCAGCTTGAACACCGCCACATCGCCCCGCTCCGGCTGAGAGCCCAGGATCCGGCCCTCGAACAGCGGCAGGCCGAAGCCGACCGTGTATTTGCTGTAGCCGTAGCTGAACTTCGACACGAACAGGTAATCGCCGATCAACAATGTCGGGATCATCGACCCCGATGGGATGTTGAAGGGCTCGAACGCGAAAGTCCGCACGCCGAAAGCGATCAGAACCGCGAAGAACACCGTCTTCACGGTTTCGACGAACCCGGATTCCTTGTTCTTGGCGTTGGACGCCGTTTCTTTCTGAAAGGTCATTCTGGGGTCGCCGTATTGGTGGGCATTGCAGAATCAATCGGTTCGGCGCTTATGACGACGAAAGCCTCGGCCATCGGGTACTCGTCGGTCAGCGTCACATGGATGCGGGCGCGCATGCCCGGTGGCGTGATCGCCTCCAGCCGGGCCAAAGCCCCGCCGGTCAGGCGCATGGTTGGCTGGCCGGACGGCAGGTTCACCACGCCCATGTCGCGCCAGAACACCCCGTCGCGGAAGCCGGTGCCGAGCGCCTTGGAGCAAGCCTCCTTGGCGGCGAAGCGCTTGGCGTAGGTCGAGGCGCGGGCATTGTTCTTCGCCGCGGAACCGGCGCGGCGTTCGGACTTGGCCTGCTCGACCTCGGTGAAGATGCGGTCGATGAAACGCTGTCCGAAGCGCTCCAGTGACTTCTCCACCCGCCTGATGTCGATCAGGTCGTTGCCGATGCCGAGGATGGTGCCGGACATCATCATGCGAAGGCCGCCGCGGCTCGTGCCGTGTCCATGGCCTTGCGCATGCGGGCGATCGAGTTGGTCAGGCCGACGAAGATCGCCTCGCCGATCAGGAAATGGCCGATGTTCAGCTCCACGATGGTCTGGATCGCCGCCACCGGGCCGACGGTGTCATAGCTGAGGCCATGGCCGGCATGGCATTCCAGCCCGATCACCTCGGCATGGGCCGCGGCGCGGACGATGCGGGCCAGTTCCGCCTCGCGCTCCGCCGGCTCGACGGCGTCGCAATAGGCGCCTGTGTGCAGTTCGACCACCGGAGCACCCAGCCGCTTGGCGGCGTCGAGCTGTGCCGGCTCCGGGTCGATGAACAGCGAGACGCGGATGCCTGCCGCGCCCAACTCGCCGACCGGCCGCACCAGATGATCGTGCTGGCCGATCACGTCCAGCCCGCCTTCCGTCGTCACCTCGGTGCGCTTTTCCGGGACGAGGCAGGCGGCGTGCGGCTTGTGGCGTAGCGCGATGGCCAGCATCTCGTCGGTCGCCGCCATCTCGAAGTTCAGCGGACGGTCGATCTCGGCCATCAGCCGCTCGATGTCGCGATCCACGATGTGGCGCCGGTCCTCGCGCAGGTGGGCGGTGATCCCGTCGGCCCCGGCCTCGATGGCCAGCCTTGCCGCACGCACCGGATCGGGGTGCGCCCCGCCGCGTGCATTGCGGACGGTCGCCACATGGTCGATGTTCACGCCGAGGCGCAGGAAACGGGACATGCACGGACTCCAAAGCGTCGCCGCCCGCCGGAACGGGCGGGAGCGATTCCGTCTATATAGCGGTGCTCCGGCGTTCCGTCACGCCGAACCGACCGATTCACCTGCGGATGACAGGGATTTCACCGTCGAATGACGGAATGTTCAGCGCCCCCTTGCCCGCTCCACCGAATGAATGGCCGGAGTCGCACGCAGGGCGGCCATGATGTTGGTCAGGTGCTTGGCATCCTTCACGTCGATATCGATCAGCAGCTCGAAATAGTCGGTGCTGCGATTCGTGATCTTCTGATGGATGACATTGCCGTGGTTCTTGCCGATCACCGTGAACAGCGTGCCGAGCGAGCCCTGTTCATTGGCGATGACGACGCTGATGCGGCCGACATGCTCCTCCGGCGAATCCGGCCCGGTCTCCCACGATACGTCGATCCAGCGTTCCGGCGATTCGTGGAAGCTTTCCAGAGTTTCGCAGTCGATGGTGTGGATCGTCACGCCCTTGCCGGTGGTGACGATGCCGACGATGCGGTCGCCGGGCAGCGGGTGGCAGCAGCGGGCATAATGCACGGCCATGCCGGGGATCAGGCCACGGATCGGCAGAGCCGATTCCTTGCGTGCCTTCGCCTTCGGCTTCGGCATGCTTTCCTCCGCCTCGCGGACGGCGGGGGCGGCCTGGGCCTTGTGGCCGGGGAAGACGGCGTGGAAGACCTCGCGCACGGAATGCAGGCCGGAGCCGACACCCGCCATCAGGTCGTCCACCGTCGGCTGCTGGAAGATCTTGATGGCGTTTTCCAGCGCCTTTTCGGTGAACTCGTAGCCTTCCGACTTGAACTGCCGCATCAGCATGCCGCGGCCCAGTTCCATGTACTGGGCACGCTGCTGGGTGCGCAGGAACTTGCGGATGCGGGCGCGGGCCTTGCCGGTGACGACGAAGCGTTCCCAGCCGGGAACCGGCGTCTGCGCCTTGGAGGTGACGATGTCGACCTGATCGCCGTTCTGCAACTGGGTGCGCAGCGGCAGCATGCGGCCGTTGATCTTGGCGCCGACGCAATGGTCGCCGACCTGCGAATGGACGGCATAGGCGAAATCGACCGGCGTGGCGCCGCGCGGCAGCGCGATCAAGTCGCCCTTCGGCGTAAAGCAGAACACCTGATCCTGGAACAGCTCCAGTTTCGTGTGTTCCAGGAACTCTTCCGGCTTCTGCGCATGCTCCAGGATGTCCAGAAGCTCGCGCAGCCAGCGGTACTCGCCACCGTTCGGGCGCGGCTGGTGGTCCTGCTTGTAGGCCCAGTGGGCAGCAACGCCCAACTCGGCGATCTCGTGCATGTCCTGGGTGCGGATCTGCACCTCGATCCGGTTGCGGCCGGGCCCGATCACGCCGGTGTGCAGGCTGCGGTAGCCGTTGGGCTTGGGCGTGGAGATATAGTCCTTGAAGCGCCCCGGCACGACCGGATAATGCGCATGGACGACGCCCAGCGCCTGATAGCATTCGCCGACCGAGCCGACCGTGATGCGGAAGGCCATGATGTCGGACAGCTGTTCGAAGCTGACATTCTTGCGCTGCAGCTTGCGCCAGATCGAATAGGCCGACTTCTCGCGCCCGGACACCGTCGCGTCCGGCAGCCCTTCGGAGGCCAGCAGTTCGCGCAGCTCGGTGATGATGGTCTGGACGCGGTTCTCGCCTTCGTTCCGCAGGCGCGCCAACTGGGCCAGGATGCTGTCGCGCGCGTCCGGGTTCAGCTCGGCGAAGGCAAGATCGTCCAACTCGTCCTTGATCTTGTGCATGCCGATGCGTTCGGCCAAGGGCGAGTAGATTTCGATGGTTTCGCGGGCGATGCGCTTGCGCTTTTCCGGCTTCTTCAGGTGGAACAGCGTGCGCATGTTGTGAAGCCGGTCGGCCAGCTTCACCAGCAGGACGCGGATGTCCTCCGACATAGCCAGCACCAGCTTGCGGAAATTCTCCGCCTGCTTGGCCTGCTCGCTGTTCAGCTCCAGCCGCGACAGCTTGGTCACGCCATCGACCAACCGGGCGATTTCCTTGCCGAACACCCGCTCGATGTCCTCGAGCGTGGCGACGGTATCCTCGACCGTGTCGTGAAGCAGCGCCGTGGCGATAGTGCCGGCGTCCAGCTTCATCTGCGTCAGGATACCGGCGACCTCCAGCGGATGGAGGAAGTAGGGATCGCCCGACGCACGCGTCTGCGATCCATGCGCCTTCATGGAATAGACGTAGGCGCGGTTGAGGAGATCCTCGTCGGCGTTGGGATCATACGCCTTGACGCGCTCGACAAGCTCGTACTGCCGGATCATGCGGCCCGACCCGGCGCGCGCGGCGCCTCAGATGTGTTCGTGGAGGTTCTGTTCGAACCGAAGGGGAGCCGGATGCTCCCCGCCCTTCTCTTTGGGGAGGGGACGTCGCGCCCCCTCCAGGTCCTGCGGTCGTTGTCCAGAATCAGAGGTCTCCGTCGGGATCCTCGGTCATGGCGAAACCGGCGCCCGGCTCGGCGTCCATGTCGGCGGCGACGTCGTCGTCCTCGCCCAACTCCTCGCCGTCGCTCTCGCTCATGCCGTCTTCATCGCCCAGCGAGGTGTTGCCGCGGGCGGCCCAATCGTTCTCGCCGGCCATCAGCTCGACGATCTCTTCTTCCGGCTCGTCCGGCTCGACATGCTTCTGGTGGCCCTTGATCAGGGCGTTCTTCAGATATTCGAGCGACACCGTCTCGTCCGCGATCTCGCGGAGCGCCACGACTGGGTTCTTGTCGTTGTCGCGGTCGATCGACAGCGGAGCGCCGCTCGCGACCTCGCGGGCGCGCTGGGCAGCCATCATGACCAGCTCGAAACGGTTCGGAACCTTCAGGACGCAATCTTCAACGGTAACGCGGGCCATGCCAGACGAACTCCGGATTCATAGGAGGCTCTAGACTATATGGATGTGGCCCGATAGGTGCAAGCGCGAACGACAGCGCTGCTGCATTGCGTCAGAGGAACGGCAGCAAACCGCTTGGCGTCCCGCCGAAACGATCGGCAGCTACAGTCGGCAGGCGTTGCCCCCTTGTATGTTTGCGCATCATACACTAGATTTCAAAATTGGAACGCGAGCTTTTCGCGCAATTTCCATGAATTTTCCACAAGCAGCGATGAAAGGATTATGGCATTGGAGCGCAATTCGACTTTGCCGCGTGATGTCAGCAAGTTGTTTTACAAGGAAGAGCGCCTCGCTCTTTTCATTGACGGCGCGAACCTTTATGCCGCTGCGCGATCATTGGGCTTCGACATCGATTACAAGAGGTTGCGGGACGGCTTTGCCGGCGAAGGACGACTCGTGCGCGCCTTCTACTATACTGCACTCGTCGAGGATCAGGAGTATTCCCCGATTCGTCCGCTGGTCGACTGGCTCGACTACAATGGCTACACCATGGTGACCAAGCCGACCAAGGAGTTCACCGACGCCTCCGGCCGGCGCAAGATCAAGGGCAACATGGACATCGAGCTGGCCATCGACGTGATGGAGATGGCCGACCATGTCGATCACATCCTGCTCTTCTCCGGCGACGGCGATTTCCGCCGGCTGGTGGAGGCGGTGCAGCGCAAGGGCGTGCGCTTCAGCGTCGTCAGCACGGTGCGCTCGCAGCCGCCGATGGTGGCCGACGAACTGCGGCGCCAAGCGGACAACTTCATCGAACTGCAGGAACTGGCGCCCTTCATCGCCCGCACCCATCATCACCGCGAGCAGGCTCCCTCGAACCACGACCACCAGAGCGGTCCGACGATGTACGATCCGGACGACCGCGGCTGATACGGATGCCGAAAACGGCATAAAAAAGGAGCGCCCTGCGCTCCTTTTTTCGTTTGCGGATACGGTGTTCAGCGGGTGGCCGGTTGTTGCCGGTTCCGCGCCATTTCCTCCGCGGTTTTCAGCGCCGCGATCAGGCTCGTCGCGTTCGCCGTACCGGTCCCGGCGATGTCCAGGGCCGTTCCGTGGTCGGGCGAGGTGCGGACGAAGGGCAGGCCCAGTGTGATGTTCACCCCGCTGTCGAAATCCACCGTCTTTACCGGAATCAACGCCTGATCATGGTACATGCACAGCGCGGCGTCATAGCCGCGGCGGGCGGCGGCGTGGAACATGGTGTCGGGCGGACGCGGACCGGACACGTCGATGCCGTCGGCGCGCAACACCGCGATGGCGGGCGCGATGACGTCGATCTCCTCGCGGCCCATCGCCCCGCCCTCCCCCGCATGGGGGTTGAGGCCGGCGACCACCAGCCGGGGCCGTTCGATGCCGAAGTCGCGGGCCAACGCCGCCGCGGTGACTCGGCCGGCATGGATGATGGCATCCGTGGTCAGCAGATCGACCGCATCGCGCACCGACACATGGATGGTGACGGGCACGACCCGCAGGTCGGCGGCGGCCAGCATCATGATCGGCTCCTCGGTCAGGCCAGCCAGATGCGCAAGATATTCGGTATGGCCGGGATGGCGGAAGCCGGCGGCATAGAGCGACGATTTCTGAATGGGGTTGGTGACCACGGCTGCGGCCTGCCCCGCCTGCACCAGGGCGACCGCGCGGTCGATGCTGTCGATCACCGCGGCACCATTCACCGGGTCGGGAGTGCCGGCGACGACCGGGTGGCCGAGCCGCACCGGCAGGACCGGCAAGGCTTGATCGAACAGCGCCACCGCGTCGCTGGGGTCTGCGACCGCGCGGACCGGTACCGCCATTCCCAGCTTCGCCGCCAATGCACTTAGCCGGTCGGGATCGTCCAGGACGACGAAGGGCGGCACCGCCGCTTCATGGCGTGCCGCCCAGGCCTTCAGCGTGATGTCCCCGCCGACGCCTGCCGGCTCACCCATGGTGAGGGCCAGCGGCAGGCTGTTCGGCAGGGCGGCCGTCACAGGCGCGTCTCGATGAAGGCGGTACGGCGCAGATCGCGCAGGTACCGGCGGGACAGCAGTTCGGCCCGCTCGTTGATCAGGTCGCGTTCCACCTCCTCGCGACCCGGCAGCTTGGCCTCCTGGATCGGAGTCGGCGCGGGCGGCGGCGGCGGGGCCGGCTGGGCTTGCGGCGGCGGCTGGATCATCGGCACGTCGCGCTTGCAGACGATCAGGATCACCGCGGCGGCCTGGCTCATCAGGACCGGGCTGGCCTGACCCAGCGGGATGCCGAGCGCGAGATTCTGCAGCCCCGGCGCCATGTCCTTGACCCGCATGGTGCCCATATCGCCGGATTCCGGCATGCCGGTCTCCTTGGCACGGGCCTGGAAGTCGCCGCAGCTCTTGATCGACTTCCGCAGCTTCTCAGCCTGCTCCTTGACAGCCTTGGCCTGATCCGGGGATTCGATCGGAATGATGATCTGCTTCATGTTGACCGTGGCCTTGGCCACGTCGGGCCGCGGCTGCGGACGGGGAGCAGCCGGCTGGGCGGCGGGCATCGGCACCTCGCCGCCGCTGCTGCCGAACGGCCGCTGGCCGCGCACCAGCAGGATGTGATAGCCGGTGGCCGTGCGGATGGGCGTCGAAAGCTGGCCGCCGCGCATGCCGGACAGCGCCTTGTCGACTTCCGGCGACAGTTCGCCGCTGCGCACCCAGCCGAGATCGCCGCCAGACGCGGCACCGGCGGACTGCGAGAACTGGCGGGCCAGCGCCGCGAAATTGCCGCCGCGCTTCACCTCCTCCACCAGACGCTCGGCGTTGCGGCGCACCTCGTCGTCCTGGTCGGGGCTGTCCACCGCCAGGAAGATCTCGGCGACCAGATATTCGGGCTTGCCGATGTTGGCCTTCAGCCGCTCCATCGCAGCGTCGATCTCGTCCTCGCCGACGACGACCTCCTGCCTGATGCGGCGCTGCATCACCTTCTGCCAGGCCAGCAGCGAACGGATCTGGTCCTTCAGGGTGGAGACGGGCACGTTCTGCCGCTTCAGCATGTCCTGAAGCTGCTGGCCGTTCAGGCGGTTCTGTTCGGCGATGCGCTTGATCGCCTCGTCGATCTCGGCGGGCGAAACGGTGATGCCCAGGCGCTTGGCCTCCTGCATCTGCAGCCGCTCGTCGATCAGCAGACGCATGACCTGCGGCGTCAGGCGCTGGATCGTGTCGGCGTTGCCGGCGGTGCCGGCATTCAGCAGGGCCATGCGGATGCGGGCGTTGACGTCGGAGACCGAGACCACCTCGTCGTTCACGACCGCGGCGATGCCCTCCGCCCCCGGCGCCCGTGCCGGACGGGCGGATTCGTCGCCCGTCCTCGGCGCCGCGGCACCGGCGGCCGCCTTGCTGGACTGCGCCGCGGCGGGCAGGGCCAGAAGCGCGCAGGCGGTCGCCACGGCGACGGTGGTCCGGACGGCTCGCAAACTCGACATGGTGCTCAAGCTCCAAAAACGGGTCGCCCGTTATTACGGTGGGGCCGGTGCCCCATGCAAACGGAATCGGACCTCGCCCTTTCAGTGCAAAACCAACGGGGCGGAATTATGACCGACAGGGATAATCCCGCGCTTTGCGGCGAATGGACCCACCCTTCCCGGCATGGGATCCGCGGCCCCGCGTCTCAACCATCCTCCAGATGCAGCAGGGCCGCGGTGCCCAGCAGCAGGCTGATCCCGGCCGGACTCCAGGCGGCCATGACGATGGGGATCGTTTCCGACATGCCGAAGGTGCGCACCACGTCGGTCATCACGAACAGCACGAAGCCGGTCAGCACGCCGCCGGTGACCATCGCCATCGTCCCACCCCGGCGCGGCAGCCGCAGCGAAAAGGCGGCGGCGAACAGCACCATCGCCAGGAACAGGAAGGGCTGGGCGAGCAGAGACTGGTAATGCAGCCGGTGGCGCACGGCGGGGAAGCCCGTCGTCTCCAGCGTGTGGATGAAGCGCGGCAGTTCCCAGAAGGAGATCGTCTCCGGCGGGGCGAAGCTCTCCTCGATGGTCGTCATGTCCAGTTCGGTCGGGATGGTGTAGGTGTCCAGCAGTTCCGGATCCTTCTTGGCCCGATTCAGGATGGCGTCCTGCAATTCCCACTTGCGGTCCCTCAGGACGGCGCTGGGGGCATCGATGCGGCCCAGATAGGTCTGGTCGGCGTCGAACAGGAACACGATGACGTTCGACAGTTCGAAGGTCACCGGGTTCACCAGTTCGGAATGGATGAAGAACTGCTCCTTCTCGTTGGTCTGGCGCAGCCACAGGCCGGATCGGGAGATGTTCAGCGTGCTCGACTGAAGTTTCAGGTATCGGTCCTGAAGCTGTTCGTATTTGGCAACGAACACCGCGCCGACCGGGTTGATCAGCGTCACCTTGACCACGCCGATGGCGGCGGCGGCGAACATCACCGGCATCAGGAACTGCCAGGCCGACACGCCGACCGCGCGCGCCACCACCAGCTCTGCGCTGCGGGTCAGCCGCCAGAAGGTGAACATGCCCGCGAACAGGATGACGAAGGGGAAGATCTGCTGGCCGATCTCCGGCAACTTCAGCAGAGCCATCTGGATCACCAGCCCGAAGGTGACGTTGGGCTTGCTGCCGGCGCGGCGCAGCAGTTCCACCGTATCCAGCAGCAGCACGATGGCGAGCAGGATCACCATCAGCAGGCAGAACCAGACGATGAACTGCCGCCCGATGTAACGGGAAAGCGTAGGCGAGGAATACATGCGGTGTCCGGTCTCCGGAGCCCCGCCCGGTGCACCGGCATGGCGCGTGGGACGGACTGGCGGGCCACCGCGGCCGATGGGATCGGGCGCAGCACCCGCCGGAACAGGTTCCGGCTGTTTACCCCCGTTGCACAGCGATGACAACTGGGCGGGGGCGGCAACCACCGCAGGGCTGCATCGGCAGCGTCGAAATCCTGCCTCCTTTTCCGGCTGGACTTCCTGCATGGGCAATCCAAACTGTTGATACAGAGGCTGCACGGGAGGGTCGGTCGATGACGGGCACCACGGTCGCAATCCGCCAGGCACGCGCAATGGACGCCGCCGGCATGGCCCGCGTCCATGTGCAGAGCTGGCGATCCACCTATCCCGGCCTGATCCCGGCGCAGTTCCTGGTCAACCTGTCCGAACCGCCCGCCGCGCAGCGCTGGGCAGCCATCGCCGAAACGCGCGGCCCCGGTCAGGGCGCGTTCGTCGCAGTCGATGTCGCCGGCCTGATCGCGGCGCCGGATACCATCATCGGCATCGCCTCCTTCGGCACACGGCGGGTCGCGGTGCAGGGCCATGCGGGGGAGTTCCATGCGCTCTATCTTCTTGACGACGCAAAGGGTTACGGCATCGGCCGGCGATTGATGGCGGCGATGGCGGACCGCTTCCTGGCCGCCGGTATCCGCTCCGCCGCGGTGTGGTGCCTGCGCGACAACCCGTCGCGCTGGTTCTACGAGCGGCTGGGCGGGATCAAGGTGGCGGAACGGCCCATCCGCTTCGCCGACACCGATCTGGTGGAAATCGCCTATGGCTGGCGCGACCTGACGCCGCTTGCACGCTTGTCGGCGGGGCCGGAGGTGCGGTAGTGAGGGGCCTTGAGTCCCCACGCATCAGGATTCGCCGATGTCCAGCGCCGCTTCCCTTTCCGCCGAACGCGTCCTCATTCTCGATTTCGGGTCGCAGGTCACCCAGCTCATCGCCCGCCGCGTGCGCGAGAGCGGTGTCTATTGCGAGATCCACCCCTTCGGCATGAGCGACGAGCGCATCCGCGAGTATGACCCGAAGGCGATCATCCTGTCCGGCAGCCCGGCCTCCGTCACCGAGGCGAACGGTCCGCGGGCGCCGCAGGCGGTGTTCGACCTAAAGGTGCCGGTGCTCGGCATCTGCTACGGCCAGCAGACCATGTGCCAGCAGCTGGGCGGCAACGTCTCCGGCTCCGACCACCGCGAATTCGGCCGCGCCTTCATCGAGATCAAGGAGCCCTGCGCCCTGTTCGACGGGCTGTGGGAGGTCGGGTCGAAGGAACAGGTGTGGATGAGCCACGGCGACCGCGTCACCGCGCTGCCCGACGGCTTCCGCGCCGTTGCGGTCAGCGACGGCGCGCCCTTCGCCGCCATCGCCAATGACCAGCGCCGCATGTACGGCGTGCAGTTCCACCCGGAGGTGGTCCACACCCCGCACGGCGCCCAGCTGCTGGCGAACTTCGTCCACCGCGTCGCCGGCATCAAGGGCGACTGGACCATGGCCGCCTTCAAGCAGCAGGCCATCGAGAAGATCCGCGCCCAGGTCGGCACCGGCAAGGTGATCTGCGGCCTGTCGGGCGGCGTCGATTCGTCGGTCGCGGCCGTGCTGATCCACGAGGCCATCGGCGACCAGCTGACCTGCATCTTCGTCGACACCGGCCTGATGCGCGCCGGCGAGTCGGAAGAGGTCGTGCGGCTGTTCCGCGATCACTACAACATTCCGCTGGTCCACCGCGAAGCGTCGGACCTGTTCCTGGGCAAGCTGGCCGGCGTCACCGACCCGGAGCAGAAGCGCAAGATCATCGGCGGCCTGTTCATCGACGTCTTCGACGAGGAGAGCGCCAAGGTCGGCGGTGCGGAGTTCCTGGCCCAGGGCACCCTCTATCCCGACGTGATCGAGAGCGTGTCCTTCACCGGCGGCCCGTCGGTGACCATCAAGTCGCACCACAATGTCGGCGGCCTGCCGGAGCGGATGAAGCTGAAGCTGGTGGAGCCGCTGCGCGAGCTGTTCAAGGACGAGGTGCGCGCTCTGGGCCGCGAACTCGGCCTGCCGACGGCCTTCATCGGCCGCCATCCCTTCCCCGGTCCGGGCCTCGCCATCCGCGTCCCCGGCGAGATCACCCCGGAGAAGCTGGAGATCCTGCGCAAGGCCGACACGATCTATCTGGAGGAGATCCGCAACGCCGGCCTCTACGACGCGATCTGGCAGGCCTTCGCGGTTCTGCTGCCGGTCCGCACCGTCGGCGTGATGGGCGACGGCCGCACCTACGATCATGTGCTGGCTCTGCGCGCCGTGACCTCCACCGACGGCATGACCGCCGACTGGTACCCCTTCCCCCACGACTTCCTGGCGCGCGTGTCCAACCGCATCGTCAACGAGGTCCGCGGCGTCAACCGCGTGGTCTACGACATCACGTCGAAGCCGCCCGGCACCATCGAGTGGGAGTGAGACTGGTAAGGCACTGAAGCCGGCCCGGCGGATCGACCCGCCGGGCCGTTCCGCTGTTCGGGCGGTGCCGCTGGTCGGCCGGCATCGTCATCGCCCGCAAAGCGGGCGCTTTGGTGCGTAGGTCGAAGGAGTGCCAGATGGACGAGTCCAGTTCCCGCGCCGCCATCCTGAGCGAACTGATCGCCCGCCTGCGGGGGCCGGCCGGAACCGGTGAGGCGCTTAAGGACATTTCCGCAGCCTGCGAATCCGCGCGTGCCGCCGGCCTCGGCAGCGACGTCGAGGCGATGGCGGCGCTGGACCGTGCGACGGCCGATCTGGACCCCATCCTCCGGGAATCGGCGTTGGCCTGTGTTTCCGGCGATCTGCGCCGCTATTCGCGCATTCTCGACATGCTGGACAATGTGCTCGATCTGGCGCCGCTGGACGGCATCAACCAGATCTATTGGAGCATGCAGCGCCAGCTGTTCCTGATGCGGATGGACATGGGGTCCGTCCCGGATTTCATATCCGAACGGGTGTTGCCCTTCTACGAACGGTTCCTGACGCAGATTTCCCTGCGGCTTGGCCTGGCGCCGGCGGCACGGCCGGCGGGGAAGCCGGCGACCGGCCGGGTCGTCATGGTCACCAACCAGTTCCTGTCCGACCAGCACCCGCCCTCGCGCTCCCTGCTGGCCCAGGCGGTCAGGCTGCAGCGGGACCTGGACCGGACGGTCCTGGTGCTGAACACCAACATGATGCCGGACCGCTATTACAGTCCCTTCATCCCGCCCTTCGCCGCCGCAGTGGAAGAGAGCCTGTCCGGCGACCAGACGATCCGGTTCGGTAACGAGACCGTCCGCCTCCTGTCCTCCGCCGCGCCCGGCATCACCGCCGAAAAGCTCAACGGCTTCTTTTCGGCGGTGGAGGAGTTCGATCCCGATCTGGTGATCGCCTTCGGCGGATCGGTGATCGTCGCGGACCTGCTGGCCTCCGCAAGGCCGCTGCTGTGCATCCCGACGACCAGCGGTCAGACCATTTCGCTCGCCGACATCGTCCTGGATTACGGCGGCCGGACGGCGCCGCCCGGCGATGGGCGGCTTGCCCGCTCCTGGCGACCTTTCCGGCGGGGAATGGCGCTGCGGGAGGATGACGGTGCGGCCACGCGGGCGGAGTTCGGTGCGCCGGACGGTGCCTTCCTGTTTGTGGTCGTCGGCAACCGGCTGGACGTGGAGGTGGATGCCGCGTTCGTCGCGCTGCTGGAACGGGTGCTGGATGCGGTCCCGCATGGCGAGGTTCTGTTCGCCGGAACCGTCGATGCGCTGCCGCGCCGCCTCGCCGCTTCGCGTCACGCGGCGCGGCTCCGCTGCCTCGGCCATGTGGAGCGCATCGGCGCGCTCCTTCCTCTGTGCGACGTCTTCCTGAATCCCCGCCGCATCGGCGGCGGCGGCAGTGCGGCCCAAGCGCTGGCATCCGGTCTGCCGATCCTGGCCTTCGACGGCGGCGACGTGGCAAGCATCGCCGGGCCGGGATTCCTTGTCGGCGATGGCAACGCCTTCTTTGAACGGGCAGTTGCGCTGGCCGCCGACCCTCCCCTGCTGTCCAGAAGCCGCGAAGACTCGCGCCGTCGCTTCGCAGTGGTCAGGCAGGCGGAATCCGACCCGAACCAACTCCCCGTCTACATGGACGAGGTGATCGACCTGTACCGGATGAGGAACTGATCGCCTTCACCGCGACGTGGGGTACTCGCAACCCGGCCTTTTCGTCCGCCTCAGAACAGCGGCTCGGCGGCCTGTGAGCGGGTGCCCGGCTTCGTGCCGCGCCGCCTGCCGCGGACCGGCTTGGGGCTGGCCGGCAGCAGCCCTTCCCTCTGGGCGCAGAGATCGTGCCAGACATGTCCCGGCCGCTCCGGCGTCCAGTACATGGGCTCGCCGAGCAGAACCTCTTCGCCGCAGCAGCTGCAGGGCGGATATGGGCTGGATGTGTGTTCGGACCGGTCCATCACACCGTTATGCCAGTGACGAGGCGACCCGTAAGTGATGCGGATCAAATCTGACCGCAAGAGGGTAAAAAATTGTTCCGCTCAAGGTTGAGGGCGGACTCGCATACGCGATCCGCCCTCTTCTGACCGCGGGACGGGGCTACACGCCCCCTTTTGCCATGTCCATCCCCGCTACTGTGCGTCCGCCAACGCCACACAGGCCCGGTCGCGGCCGGCGAGGCTGCCGCAGCCGTCGGCGCGCTGCGAAACGAAGCGCATGACCACGCGTTCCCCCTTGCCGACCGATTGCGGAGGCAGCAGGGCCTCGGCGACCTGAGTGGTGAATTGCGGGCTGACCCGGTGCGTCGACGAGGCCGGGCGCGGCTCGGCGCCGGCGACCTGGACCGGCATGGCGGGAGCGGCTGCCGGTTGCGGCAGCGACGCGACGACGACCGGCGCAGCCGCCGGGACCGGAGCCGCAACCGGCTCCGCGGCCTTCTGTTCGGCCGGGCGCGGTTCCATGCGGCGCGGTTCGACCGCGCGGGACGGTGGAGCTTCGGCGGAGGCGACCACGACCGGCGCCGGCTCAGACTGTTGCGGAGCCGGGGCCGCCGGCTGGCCGCCGCGCGGCTTCGGCGCGTCGTCCGGCACCACCGCGATCTCGATGGCGCCCGCGCCGGCCGCCAGCGACGGCTCGCGGGGGGCGGAACCGCGCAGCACCGGGGTCAGCGCCGCCAAATACAGCTTGGTCTCGCGCGGCAGGCGCTGCTTGCCGGCCAGATGCTGGGCATAGCAGCCCGGTCCGCAATTGTAGGCGGCAAGGAATCCCGGAGCGCCGAACAGGTCGTACATCTCGCGCAGATAGGCGGTGCCGGCCATGATGTTGTCGCGCGGATCGGACGGATCGGAACCGAGGCCGTATTGCGCCCGCATCAGTTCATAGGTGCCGGGCATCACCTGCATGAGGCCGATGGCCCCGGCGGAGCTGGTCAGAACCTTGCCGTTGCGGTTGGTGGCGCGGCCGTTGCTCTCCCGCATCATCACCGCACGGATCCACTTCTCCGGCATGTCGTAGCGTTGGGATGCCTCGCGGATCAGCGGGACCCAGCGCGACAGCGGATCGTTCGGGTCGGGGACGTAGGCTGCTTCTACAGGAGGTGCCGTCTGCACCTGCGGCGCTTCGGTGGCACAGCCGGCAAGGCCGAGCGCGAGGCACAGCATTGCTCCGGCGGCGTTGATCGTCGCGAGGTTCAGTTTGACCACGAGGAATTTTTCCGTGCTGTTGGCGCGGGCAGAACAAGAGTTGGATCGCTTTTCGATGTATAGCCCACGCCTGTCAAGCGACAACGCCACCGTTTTCCGAATCCTGTCCCGAAGATGCCCCAAAAAAGCCCTATTGAACCCTTGTTCTCAGGTGGGCAATTAGGATTTTCGGCAAATGTCTGTATGCCTATGTTCGCTGTCCCTTCGAACAGGACAGTTCCGTCACAAGCCGCGACAATGGGAACCTTGACGGAACATCGGCGCCACCCTTAATGGAGAGCGACGGCCGCGCCCTCAACTGGCACCGACATTGCCGGCGTCGACAGTGAAGACCGCGCAGGCCTGGCCGAACTGGATCGAGCATGATGACCGCCCCGCAACGAACAGTTCCCCCGGCCCCTCAACCGCTCAAACCGCAGCGGCCTTCACCGCAAGACGACGCTCCTCCCCCGCCCCGCCCACGGCGCTTCCTCCGGCTCGGCTGGCTCGTCGTTCTGCTGGTGGCGGTCGGTGGGCTGGCCCTGTGGCGGGCCCAGGGCCCGGCAGCGACACCCGCCGCCCCGCCCGTTCCCGCGGGCGCGCGTCCCGTTGAACTGTCGGCGCTGGAGGTGACCGCCGTCGCCCAGCGTGCGCTGACCGAGACCGTCCGCCTCAGCGGCTCCGTCTCTCCGATGGAGCAGTCGGCGGTCAAGGCGGAGGTTGCGGCCCGGCTGGCCGAGGTGCCGGTGCGCGAGGGGCAGGCCGTGCGCCGCGGCGAAGTGCTGGCCCGCTTCGAAACGGTCGAACTCGCCGCCCGCCTGAGCGAGAAGCAGGCCAATCTGGAGGGCGCCCGCGCCCAATTGGTCCTGGCCGAGAAGACGCTGGCAAAGAACCGCACGCTGAACCGCAACAACATCGTCTCCGACACCAGCCTGGATCAGGCGGAAAGCAGCTTCGGTTTCCAGAGGGCGCAGGTGGATGCGCTGGCCGCCCAGGTGGAACTGGCGCGCAAGGCCCTGCGCGACGCGGTGGTGGTCAGCCCGATCGACGGGATGGTCGCCACCCGCTCGGTCAATCCGGGCGAAAATCTGGCGGTGAATGCCGCCATGTTCACCATCGTCGACCTGTCGCGGGTCGAGGTGGAGGCGACCGTCCCGGCGGAACAGGTGGCACGGCTCGCCGTCGGCCAGACCGCCCGGCTTCGCGTCGAGGGGTTTGGGGAGCGGGAGTTCGTTGGCCGCATCGCCCGCATCAATCCGATGGCGCGGGCGGGATCGCGGGCCATCCCGGTCTATGTGACGGTCGACAACAAGGACGGTGCGCTCCGCGGCGGCATGTTCGCCAGCGGCGAGGTTCTGGTGGCGGAGGCTGCGGGCGCCATCGCGGTGCCGCCGGTCGCCATCCGTCATGACGACCAGGGAGATTTCGTTCTGGTGATCGCCGACGGCCGCACGATGCGCCGCCCGGTCACGCGGGTGGCCCAATGGGCGCGCGGCGATCTGGTGCAGGTGGAGGGGCTGGCGCCGGGCGACCGGGTCGTCACCGGCAACCTGCCCGGCCTGACCGCCGGCCGCGCCGTCGCGGTCGGCCGCACGGCCACCGGCTCCTGAGGACCGGACAAGCCCCATGCCGATCACCCGCATCAGCGTCGACAATCCGGTCTTCGCCACCATGATGATGGTGGCGCTGATGGTGCTCGGCCTCTTCTCCTACAACCGTCTGGGCGTCGACCTGTTTCCCGACGTCGATTTCCCGGTGGTGGTGGTCAGCACCAGCTATCCCGGCGCCAGCCCGGAGACGGTGGAGACCGACATCACGCGCCCGGTCGAGGATGCGATCAACACCATCGCCGGCATCAAGACGCTGACCTCGCGCTCCTACGAAGGCCAGTCGGTGGTGATCGCGGAGTTCGACCTGAAGACCTCCTCGGTCCAGGCGCTGCAGGACGTGCGCGAAAAGGTCTCGGCGATCCGCGCAACCTTCCGGGACGAGGTGAAGGACCCGCAGATCACCCGCTTCAACCCGGATGACCAGCCGATCCTGTCCATCGCAGTGACGTCGGACCTGCGGTCCTTGCGCGACCTGACCACGCTGACCGACCAGATCATCCTGAAGCGCCTGCAGAATGTCCGCGGCGTCGGCAAGGCCACCATCGCCGGCGGGGTGAAGCGCCAGATCCTGGTCCGCCTGAAGCCGGAGAAGCTGGAGGCCCTCAACGTCGGCGTCGACGAGGTGATCGCCACCGTCACCGGCGAGAACCAGGACGTGCCGGCCGGCACCGTCACCGGCCAGGGACGGGAGCGCGTGATCCAGGTGGAAGGGCGCGTGCGCAACCCGCGCGACCTGCTGGACCTGATCGTCGCCCGCCGCGGCGAGAGTCCGGTTCGCCTCGGTCAGGTCGCCGAGGTGATCGACGGACAGCAGGAGCAGGACTCCGCCGCCATGCTGAACGGCGCCCCGGCGCTGGCGGTCGATGTGGTGAAGGTCCAGGGTGCCAACACCGTCGAGGTCGCGCGCGGCCTGCATGCGGCGATCCAGGATCTGCGGACCAACAGCTCGCTGCCGCCCGACGTGACGCTGGCGGTGGTGCGAGACAGCTCCCGCGGGATCACCAACTCGCTGAGCAACGTGCAGAAGACCCTGGTCGAGGGCGGCATCCTGACGATCCTGATCGTCATGGTGTTCCTCGGATCCTGGCGCAGCACGGTCATCACCGCGCTGACCCTGCCGGTCGCCGTGCTGGGCACCTTCGGCATGCTGGCGGCGATGGGCTTCACGCTGAACATGATGACGCTGATGGCGCTGTCGCTCGCCATCGGCATCCTGATCGACGACGCCATCGTGGTGCGCGAGAACATCATGCGCCACCTCGCCCGCGGCCAGGGCCACCGGCAGGCCGCGCTCGACGGCACGGCGGAGATCGGGCTGGCGGTGCTGGCGACCACGCTGACCATCGTCGCGGTGTTCCTGCCGGTGGCCTTCATGGGCGGCATCATCGGCCGCTTCTTCCTGCAATTCGGCATCACCGTCTCGGCGGCGGTGCTGATCTCGCTGTTCGTGTCCTTCACGCTTGATCCCATGCTGTCCAGCGTGTGGTACGACCCGGCAGCCCACGGCAAGCATGGACGATCCATCTTCGGCCGTTTCGCGGCTTGGTTCGAGCGCGGGTTCAATGCCGTCTCGCACGGCTACGGCCGGCTGCTGCGCTGGGGCCTGCGCCGCCGCTTGCTGGTGGCGATCGTGGCGCTGGCGATCTTCTTCGGCAGCTTCCTGCTGGTGCCGCGCATCGGCGTGGAGTTCGTGCCCGCCGCCGACCTCGGCGAGCAGATCGTCGAGGTGGAGACCCCGGTCGGCTCCTCGCTCGCCACCACCACCGCCAAGACCAAGCAGGTAGAGGCGGCGATCCGCGAATTCCCGGAGATCGCCTACACCTACAGCACCGTCAACACCGGCGTATCGATCGGCCATAACCGCGGCAGCATCTATCTGCGCTACATCCCGATCGAGCAGCGCAAGCGGTCCCCCAACGATCTCGCCCGGCTGCTGCGCGAAAGGCTGTCGGCGATCCCCGGCGTCACCACCGGCATCGCCATCCCCGGCGTCGGCGGCGTGCAGAAGCAGATCCAGGTGTCGGTCCAGGGCCGCGACATCGCCGAACTGGACCGGCTGTCGCAGAAGGTCATCGGCGACATGCGCGCCATCCCCGGCTTCGTCGATGTCGACAGCACGCTGAAGGCGGCCAAGCCGACGCTGGCCGTACGGCTGGAGCGCGACATCGCCAGCGACCTCGGCATCGGCACCGCCAAGGTGGCCGACACGCTGCGCCCGCTGTTCGCCGGCGACACGGTGTCGAGCTGGAAGGCGCCGGACGGCGAAAGCTACGACGTGCTGGTCCGCCTGCCGGAAGGCGACCGCGCCGGCCGCGCCGACCTCGACCGCATCCATTTCTCCGGTGGGAAAGACGCCAACGGCACACCGCGCATGATCCCGCTGTCCCAGGTGGCGGAGGTGGTGACGACGCTGGGCGCTTCGCAGATCAACCGTCGCGACCTGCAGCGCGAGGTGAATGTCCAGGCCAACGTCCAGGGCCGCGCCGCCGGCGACGCCGGGCGAGAGCTGCAAGCGGCATTGGCGAAGATCGAGCTGCCGCCCGGCTACCGCATCGTCTTCGGCGGCTCCACCAAGGACATCGCGGAGACCAGCAGCTACGCGGCACAGGCGCTGGCGCTTGCCGTCATCCTGATCTACCTGATCCTGGCCTCGCAGTTCGGCAGTTTCCTGCAGCCGCTCGCCATCATGGCCTCGCTGCCGCTGTCGCTGGTCGGCGTGTTCCTGGGGCTTCTGGTGGCGGGATCGACGCTGAACATCTTCAGCGCCATCGGTTTCATCATGCTGATGGGTCTGGTGACCAAGAACGCCATCCTGCTGGTCGATTTCGCCAATCAGGCGCGCAAGCGCGGCGCCGACCTGCACGATGCGCTGGTGGAGGCCGGCATCATCCGCCTGCGTCCCATCGTGATGACCACCGCCGCGATGATCTTCGGCATGATCCCGCTGGCGCTCGGCATCGGCGAGGGCGCACAGCAGCGTGCCCCCATGGCCCATGCGGTGATCGGCGGACTCTTGTCCTCCACCATCCTGACGCTGCTGGTGGTGCCGGTGGCGCTGACCTATCTGGACGGCCTGTCGCGCCGGATGAAGCGCTGGTTCGCGCACACCGATCCCGACGCGCAGCAGCACCCGGCGGAGTAAGCGTCAGACGAGGGCCGGCGACCGGGCGGAGCTTTCCACGCCGACGCGGCCCAGATTCTGCTCCACCCACCGGCCCGCAGCCTCCCGCCCGGCATCGCGCAGCCAGTTCAGGAAGGTCCAATCGGTCATCAGCTTGGAATAGACGCCCAGATCCTGCAGATGCTCGTCGGCATCGATCAGGTGCAGGCGCGGGGCGTCGGCGCGCGCGGACAGGCAGCGCAGTTCCTGCAGCAGGGCGGCGTTGAAGGTGATCTGGTTGAGGCGGGCGGCGATGCCGGCCGGGTCCTCCGGCGTGGTGGCGCAGGTGAGGGGATTGATCGCCACCACCAGCAGGTCGGCGCCGGGACAGGCCTCCGCCAGCGGAGACAGCGGCGGATTGGCGAGATAGCCGCCGTCCCAGTAATCCTGCCCGTCGATCCGCACCGCGCGGAACAGGTGCGGCAGGCAGGCCGATGCCAGCAGATGATCGACTTCGACCTCCGTCTCGTCGAACAGGCGCAGGGCACCGCTCCGCACATTGGTGGCACTGACGAACAGCCGCAGACCGCTCCGCCGGATCAGCTCCGGCTCCACCATCTCGGTCAGCAACCCGCGCAGGGGGTGGAAATCCGCCGACTGCGTCTGATAGGGGGTGATCCAGCGCTTCGCCCAATCCACCAGATGCGATCCCGGCGCATGGTCGACGTTCCAGCGGCCGAGCAGCCGGTCGGTCACGCTCGGCCGGATCGGTCCAAGCCGCCCGGCTGCACTCACCCGCTCCCAGAAATTCGCCAGTTCCGCGCGCGCTTCCGCGCATCCGCCTCGTGTCCAGCCCTGCACCAGCATCGCGGCATTCATCGCCCCGGCACTGGCGCCGCTGACACCGACCAGCCGGATATCCTCCTCCAGCAGCCGGTCGAGCACGCCCCAGGTGAAGGCCCCATGGGCACCGCCGCCCTGCAGCGCCAGCGCCAGCGTCGGTTTAGGCGGCGGCAGGGCCAGCATGGACCCCGGCCCCGGCAGTTCCAGCGGCTCCGCCGGCTTGCTCTGCCGGTTGGTCACGGGCTTGCCGCACACGCGGTTCCACAGCTTGCGGATCATGGTCATGTCGGCACGTCCTCGCTCACTTATGCTGCATCGCAACATGAGCAGAGCCTTGAGGATCGGCAAGGGGGTATGCCCACGGAAGGGGAGGATTGGCACCGCCCTATCCGTCCCGGCATTGGAAAGCCGCCTCCATATGCACTAAGTAGGCACACACCCCAGATGCCGAGTGCTCTCCTTGCCCACCCCTCCGTACCAAGTCGTCCCCGTCATCGACCCCGAGGATCCGCGCATCGAGCCCTACCGCGACGTGCGGGAGCGCGATCTCGTCGGCCGGGACGGGCTGTTCATCGCCGAAGGGGCGGTGGTGGTGCGCAGCCTCGTGCAGTCCACCCGCTACCGCGCCCGCTCGCTGCTGATCGCCGACAAGCGGGTGGAAGCGCTAGAGCCGATGCTGGCGGCGCTTCCTGCTGAAACGCCGGTCTACACCGCCACGCAACCTGTACTCGACCGCATCGCCGGGTTTCCCCTGCACCGTGGCATCTTGGCGGTGGGAGAGAAGACCGAGGTGCCCACCGCGGCCGATTTGCTGGCCGCCTGCGGGACGGTCGCCCGCGTGGTGATGCTGTTCGGCATCGGCAACCACGACAACATGGGCGGCATCTTCCGCAATGCCGCCGCCTTCGGCGCCGACGCGGTGATCCTCGATCCCGGCTGCTGCGATCCGCTCTACCGCAAGGCGATCCGCGTGTCGGTCGGGGCGACCCTGCTGGTGCCGACCGCGAAGCTTGGCGTCGACGAGGACCCGCTCGCCCTGCTCGACCGTTTCGGGTTCGAAGCGGTGGCACTGAGCCCCGCCGGTGCCGAGGCACTGGCCGCCTTGACGCCTCCCGGCCGCGCCGCCCTGCTGTTCGGGTCGGAGGGACCGGGCCTGCCGCCGGCATTGCTGGCCCGTGCCCGCAGCGTGCGCATTCCCATGGCCGGCGGCTTCGATTCCCTCAACGTGGCGACCACCAGCGGCATTGTGCTGCATCATATCGCCTCCGGACAGGCCCAATGACCAACGAGATTCCCGAGCTGCCGGCCGACCCGCATCTGGTGCACGACCTCGCCGTCGCCCATCCGGAGGTGACGACGCTGGGGGCCGCCGGCGTGCTGCGGATGCCAGATGCCGAGGCGCGCGGACTGGTGCCGCTCGGTCTGCCGCTGCCCAAGGGCAAGCGCGACCTGCTGGTCCCGGCGGAGCGGCGCGAGGCTATCCTGCTGGAGATCACCGGCCGCATCGACCGCGCCCACCGTCGCGACGCGCTGCTGGCCCAGGGCCGCCGCGCGCTTGCCGGCAGCCACACGGCGTTGCTGTCCTGCGAGGATCGCACCCGCGTCCGCGCCGTGCGCAGTGACGAGTTGCCCTGGCCCGGCATGGCCCCGGCGATCCGGCTGCAGGTGTCGCGGACCTTCGACGCGCTGGAATTGTCGGACTTTTCCGATGCCGAGCTGTCGGCGCGGCTCGACCATGACCCAGCCCTGCGCGCCGCCCTGGACGATGCGTTGTCCCGCGTGGCGACCCGGCTGCGCGACTTGGCCGAGCGCGCCGGCGACGATCCCGATTGGGGATTCGCCAGCCTCGCCGACCGGTTGGGCAAGGCCGCCCGCAACCGCACCGATGCCGACGAGCTGCTAGACCGCTGGGACCGCGAGTACGACCAGTGGCGCCGCGACCGGGCGGAGGCGCGCGGCCGGGCCTATGTCGACCGTCATTTCGACTTCTCCCGGTTCGAGCGGCTGTTCCCTGTGGCGCGCGGCATGAACCGCCGGCTGGTGCTGGTGATCGGCCCGACCAACTCCGGCAAGACCCACCGCGCCATCACTGCGCTCCGCGAGGCGCGCGACGGCGTCTATCTCGCCCCGCTGCGCCTGCTGGCCTTGGAGGTGATGGAGCGGCTGAACGCCGAAGGCACCCCGACCACGCTCATCACCGGGGAGGAGGAAATCCGCACCCCCGGCGCCCGCCACACCGCCTCCACCATCGAGGTGATGGACCCCGACCGGCCGGTGGAAGTGGCGGTGATCGACGAGATCCAGATGCTGGCCGATCCGGCGCGCGGCTGGGCCTGGACCGCCGCGCTGATGGGCGTTCCGGCCGAAACCGTCTACATCCTCGGCGCGCCGGAGGTCCGCCCTCTGGTGGAGCGCGCGGCCGCCCATCTCGGCGAAGCGCTGGAGGTGGTGGAACTCGACCGCAAGACTCCGCTGTCGATGCTCGACCGCCGGCTGGACTGGGCGGAGGTCGAGCGCGGCGACGCCCTGATCGCCTTCTCCCGCCGCGAGGTGCACAGCGTCCGCGACACGCTGCTGGCACAGGGCCTGTCGGTCGCCGCCATCTATGGCGCGCTGGCCCCGGCGGTTCGGCGGCGCGAGGCGGCGCGTTTCCTGTCCGGCGAGGCCGATGTGGTCGTGGCGACCGATGCCATCGGCATGGGCCTCAACCTGCCCTGCCGCCGCGTGCTGTTCACTGCGCTGGAGAAGTTCGATGGCTGCGCCGTCCGCCCGCTGACCGCGACGGAGGTGAAGCAGATCGCCGGCCGCGCCGGCCGCTTCGGCCAGTTCGAGGAGGGGCATTTCGGCGTCATCGCCCGCGGCACGCCCGCCACCCTGAAACGCCTGCTGGAGGCACCCGACCGCCGCCTGCGCGCCGACGCCCCCCTGCCCGTCCGCCCCACCCGCGCCATGCTGGCCCGCCTCGCCTCTCACATCGACAGCGACGAGACGCGCCTGCTGGTGGAGTGCTTCGGCACCGCGGCAACTGCCGGCTCCCCCTTCCGGCTGGCCGATCTGTCCGCCCTGTGCCGCGCCGCGCCGATGCTGGACGCCCGGCGGCTGGCCTTGGCCGCCAAGCTGGAGCTGCTGCTCGCCCCCGCCGATCTGGAGGAGCCGGAGGATGCCAAGGTCTTCGCCGCCATCCTCGACGCGGTGGAGGCGGGGGAAAGCTTGCCGCTTGCGCGTCTGATCCCGGCCCGGCTCGACGGGCTGACCGCCGATGTGCTGGAAGCGGCGTCCCGGACCTGCGACCTCTATTTCTGGGCGTCCCGCAAATTTCCCGATGCCCTGCCCGACCGCGACCGCGTGCGCAGCGCCCGCGACGCCATCGGCCAGCGTTTGTCGGAAGCACTCGCCTCCCGCGCCCGCCGCCGCGAGCCGCCCCCCGCCGCAGGCTTCCGCGGCGCTCCCCGCAAGCGCTTCGGTCCGCGCCGACGGTGAGGCCCCCGATTCGTTCCCGGCGAAATTCCTCCGCATGGCACTGCTGCACCGCGAACGAAGTGACTTTCCCGCTGTTCTGAACTGGACCTGCTCCGGCAGTGGCCCCACATCGATAGATGTGTCCTATTGCGATGTTAAAAAACATCGATTGGACACTATCGAACTGGCCGGCCATTCTTGCATCAGCGGTCAAGTCTCTGGCCGCCAAGGACCGTTCAGGAGCAACCGGCGTGAAGACCGCATCCCCCACCATCGCCGCCGACGCATCATCCCGCATCCCCGCAACCGGTCGCCGGTTCTGGACCATGCTCGGCCCCGGCTTCGTGGTGGCGGTCGGCTACATGGACCCGGGCAACTGGGCGACGGACATCGCGGCAGGTTCCAGCTTCGGTTTCGCGCTGCTGTCGGCGGTGCTGATCGCCAGTCTGGCAGGGATCTTCCTTCAGGGGCTGATCGTCCGGCTGACGCTGGCGACCGGCAAGGATCTGGCCCGGCTGATCCGCGACCGCTTCCCCCGCCCGGTGGCGATGGCGGTGTGGGCGGTGTCGGAACTGGCGATGATCGCCACCGATCTGGCCGAACTGCTGGGCAGTGCCATCGCGCTGAAGCTGCTGTTCGGCATACCGATCATGGCCGGCGTGGTGATCTCCGCCGTGCTGACCTTCGGCATCCTGGCCCTGCCGGGCGCGCGGGGCCGTGCGCCCGAACTGGTGGTCGGCGCGCTGATGAGCGTGGTCGTGGTCTGCTTCGCCTGGGAATTGGTGATCGCCCGTCCCGATCCTGGCGCCCTGCTGGCCGGGCTGGTTCCGACCATCGAATTGGCCCGCGATCCGGAGATGCTGTACCTGTCGCTGGGCATCATCGGCGCCACCGTCATGCCGCACAACCTGTTTCTGCACTCCGGTCTGGTCCGCTCGCGGCTGGCCGAGGTGAAGACGGCGGAGGAGCGCAGGCAGGCCGCCCGCTGGCTGACCATCGACCTGTCGACCGCGCTGGCGCTGGCCGGTCTGGTCAACGGCTCCATCCTGGCGGTGGCCGCCGTCGCCTTCCAGGGCGTCACCACCGGCAGCACCCCCGGCATCGAGGACGCGCACGCCCTGCTGGGCAGCAGCATCGGCGGAGCCGCCGCGCTGATCTTCGCCATCGCCCTGCTGGCTGCCGGCCAGAGTTCGACCACCACCGGCACCATGGCCGGGCAGATGGTGACCGAAGGCTTCCTGAACCTGCGCCTGCGCCCCGTCACCCGTGCGCTGATCACCCGCGGCGCCTCGCTGATTCCGGCGCTGGCGGTGCTGGGCAGCGCCGGCGATGGCGCGGTCGACGAGCTGCTGGTGCTGAGTCAGGTGGTTCTGGCCCTGACCCTGCCCTTCATCCTGATCCCGATGCTGTTGCTGCTGCGCAACGACAAGCTGATGGGCGGGCTGGCGATGGCGCCGCTGACCCTGCGGCTGGCGAGCCTGACCGTCCTGCTGCTGACCGGCCTGTCGGGCTGGCTGGCCGGTACCACGGCGATGGTGTGAGCGGAAAGGCACCCTCGACCCGGAGCGGGGAATGGTCCATCTTGCGGCCCCTTCCCGTTCTTCACTGTCTGACCGGTGCCCCATGGATCCCGCCCTCGAACAGCGACTTATCGAAGAGCGTCTGGCCGACCTGGAAAGCCGTCTCGCCCACCACGAGCGGATGGCGGAGGAGATGTCGGAGGTCATCTTCGCCCAGGGCCAGATCATCGACCGCCTGACCGCTCAGCTGAAGCGCATGCGCGACCGCGTCGAGGCGGCGGAGTACGCGATAGCCTCGCCGCAGGATGACCGGCCGCCGCCGCATTACTGAGGGGCGGTGGGAAGGCCGGTTACGTGCCACGCTAGCCCCCCCTATCCTCCCCCGCTGGGCGGGGGAGGGACTGCCGCCACTCTCCCGAACAAGCTTTGGTCCCCTCCCCCGCTGGGCGGGGGAGGATAGGTGGGGGTCTAACGCGGCAATAGTCAGACCACCCCCTCGACCACCACCTCCGTCATCATCCCCGTCGCCATGTGCAGCAGGTTGTGGCAGTGGAGCGGCCAGCGGCCGGGATTGTCGGCGTCGAAGGCCACCGTCACGCTGCCCATCGTCGGCACCAGCACAGTGTCGCGCACCGCCCCCACCACCGGGCGGCCATCGATCGTCACCACCTGGAAATGATGGCCGTGCAGGTGCATGGGGTGCGCCATCATCGACAGGTTCTCGAAGGTCAGTTCCACCCGCTGTCCCTTGCGAACCACCAGCGGCGCGTGCGTGCCGAAGGTCCGGTCGTCCAGGCTCCAGACATAGGGGGCCATCGACCCGGTCAGCCGCACCCGCGCCGACAGATCCGCCGCGCGGGTTGGAAGAGACTGCCCGGCGACGAGCCGCCGCTCCAGCGACAGGTCGAGCGCTTCGGTCGCGGCCTCTCCCTGTTCCGCCACCCGCTGCACAATGGCGCCGGGCGTGGCGAGGATGAGGCCGGTCCGCTGTACCGCCCCCTCGCGCAGGGCAAGAATCGGAAACGCGCCGCCTTCGGAGGGCAGCCTCAGCCGGATGTCGAGTCGCTGCCCCATGCTGATCCCGAAGCGGTTGCCGGCGACCGGATGCACGGGGTTGCCATCCGCCGCGACCACCTCCCCGGTCAGGCGCCCGAGATCGAGATGGAAAGCGGTGGAGGTGGCGCCGTTGATCACCCGCAGCCGCACCCGGCCGCTCCGCTCCACCCGCAAGACCTCGGGGTCGGCAAGCGTGCGGTCGTTGGCGAGATAGGCGTCGTACTCGACATCGTTCAGGTCCATCGCCATACCGCCGGACATGGCATGCCCCGCGGAGCCATGAGGCGTTCCGCCGTGATTCATGGAGCCGTGATTCATGGACCCGTGCGAGCCATGTCCCATGGAGCCGAGGGATCCGTGTCCCATTTGGCCGTGACCGCCATGCCCCGTCCCGCCGGCCGGTCCGGTCAGCGCGGCCAGCACCTCGGCCGGAGCGCGAAGGGTGAAGTCATGCAGCAGGACGGTCACCTCCTGCTCGTCGGCGCGGAGGTCGTCGGCACTTCGGACCACCAGCGGGGCGGCCATCAGCAACTGTTCCTGCAGCCCGTGGTGGGAATGCATCCAGTGCGTCCCCGTCCGCGGCGCGAAGTCGTAGCTGGCAGAGCCACCGTCGCGGATGGTCGGGCGGTTCATGTCGGCCACGCCGTCCTGGGCATAGGGCGGAGTCTGGCCATGCCAGTGGATCACCGCCTCTTCCCCCGCCCGGTTGGCGAGATCGACCAGAAACCGCCGTCCGGGATCGAGAACCAGTCCATGCGTGCCGTCGGGTTGGCGGATGCCGAACACGCTCGCCGCCTTGCCGTTCACATCCAGCGTGCGGCGCTCGATGCTCAGGCGGATGGGCTGATCCGCGGCCGGCACTGCGGCCAGGGTGGAGCGAGGAAAGGCGGGCAGCAGGGCGGCACAGCCGCCGGCCATGGCCGTCGACAGCAGACGGCGGCGCGAAAGCGCGAGAGTCATTGCGAACACCGGAAATTCGAATTGGGGGAAAGCACCGAAGGCGCCGTCACGCCGCGAGCGGGCGCGGACGACGCGAGCGACTCATCCCAGCCGCGGTGGCGGCAAATCCGGGCGCACTCCCTGCCCCTCGCGCAACGGTCCGGCGGGCCAACCCGGCATCGACCTCCCCAGCACGACCGGAACGACCAACTCTTCCCCCGGTGCCGCCGCCGTCACGGCAGCGCATGCCATGCCGCCGCAGCAGGGCTGCAGCACACCATGGTGAGCCGATCCCTGACGGCCCGATCCTTGCGACTGGGCCGGAACGGGCCGGACATGGTGGGTCATTGCAGCGGATTGCAGGTGTTGCTGCGCCGTGGCCGCAGGCGAAGGGCTGTCGCCGTCGTGCGGGCATGCGGCGACGGCGGTACCTTGCCACAGCAGCAGGACGAGCATCGCCAGGGCCATCGCCCCCGCTATGCTCGTCAAACGCCGCAGCCAGTCGGTGACGCAGATCGGCACCGCAACGCTCCCGCCTGTTACCCAGCCATTTCAGATAGGTCGTCGGGCCGACGCGGTCAATCGCCGCCGACCAGCGGCCAGTCCCGCTACCCATTCAGTCCTAAGAACTTTCCCGAGCATGGAACTGCAACACAGCTCCCCTATATTCGCGCTCACCCGAAACAACCCACCTTCGTCGTGACCATGTCCGCCTCCGCCCGTCCGGCCAACACCCCGCACACCGCGACCCGCCAGCTGCATTGCGCCTGCTGCGGCCGTCCGTTCGTCCGTCCGTCGACGCGGGGGCCGGCACCGCTCTATTGCTCGGTGGATTGCCAGAAGCAGATGCGGGTCCGCTCGCGGGTGTGGAGCCAGCGCGACGACGCTCCGTTCGGCCTGCGCCGGGCGTCCTAGGACTCAGCGGATCTCGACGGTCGCGCTGTCGCTGCGGCCGTCGGCGTCGAGCACCGTGACGCGGACCAGCCCCGGACCGTCCGGCCGCCACACCACCTCCCGCGCGATGGGCGACTGGGCGATGCGGCGCCCGTCGATCAGCCAGGACAGCGGCCGCCGCCCGCCGGTGGCGGTCAGGGACATCGGCTCCCCCTTCCCGTCCGGCCCCAGCGCCTCCAGCACCATGTCGCTGACCGGGAAGGTCAGGCGCAGCCGATCGGACTGGCGGGGACCGGCCACCTCGGCGTCGCCGGGCCGCAGGCGGCGCAGCAGTTCCGGCGGCGTCTCGTTGCGCACCGGTCCGGCGGGGCGGCCACGCTCGGCCGGAAGCCGGTCGAACACCTCGAACAGCAGCGGTGCCGCGGTATTGCGGCCGTAATGGTCGGGGCTGGGCGTACCGTCGGGGCGGCCAACCCACACGCCGACCGTATAGCGCCCGGTCACGCCGAAGGCCCAGGCGTCGCGGAAGCCATAGCTGGTGCCGGTCTTCAGCGCCACGGGTCCGCTGCCGCGCAGTTCCTGCGCTTGCACCACGCCCGGCGGCGGCGGGGAGCCTTCCAGGATGGCCCGAACCTGCTGCGCCGCCGTGGCCGACAGCATCCGGTGTTCCGCCCCACCCGGTTCGTCGATCCTGGTTCGCAGCGGCGCGACCAGCCCGTCGCGGGCAAGCCCGCCGTAAAGCGCCGTCATGTCCCACAGGCTGATCGACGCCCCGCCGAGGGCCACCGGCAGGCCCGGCAGCGCCGCGCCATGGGGCAGCACGAGCCGCGCGCCGGCCCGCCGCAACGCGTCGGCGAATCGTAGCGGCCCCACCCGGTCGAGCACCAGCACCGCAGGCACGTTCAGCGAGCGTTGCAGCGCCTCCATCACCGTCAGGTCGCCGGTGAAGCTGCGGTCGAAATTGCGCGGCGCCCAGTCGCCGAAGCGGGTGGAAACGTCGGCGATCTGGGTCAGCGGATGGATGATGCCGTCGTCGAAGCCCAGCCCATAGATGAAGGGCTTCAGCGCCGACCCCGGCGAGCGCACCGCCCGAACCATGTCGATCGGCCCCTGCCGCGTCTCGTCCAGTGCGTTGGGACTGCCGAGATAGGCGAGCACCGAGCGGTCGCGGTTGTCCACCACCAGCACTGCCAGCCCGGCCTGCGGGTTCAGCGTCTCCGCCGCCCGGCGGCCCAGTGCCTCGACCGCCTGCTGCAGCGTGCCGTCGATGGTGGTGGCGATCTCCGCCCGGCCGGGATTTGCGCTGCGCAGCCGGTCGGCCAGATGCGGGGCTGACGCCGGCAGGGGCAGGCGTGCCGACGGCACCGGCAGCGACTTCGCCTCCGCCACCGCCTTGGGCGACAGGGCGCTTGCCTCCGCCACCCGGTCCAGCACCTTGTCGCGCGCCACCTGCGCCCGCTCCAGATAGCGGTCCGGCCGCAGACGGGATGGCGATTGCGGCAGCGAGACCAGCAACGCCGCTTCTGCCGCGTCCAACTCCACCGGCGGCTTGCCCAACAGCATCAGCGAGGCCGCTCGGATGCCTTCGATGTTGCCGCCATAGGGGGCGAGCGTCAGGTACATGCCGAGGATGTCGCGCTTGCCGTAGCGCCATTCCAGCTGCGCCGCCCGCGCCGCCTCGATCAGCTTGGCCGTAAAGGTGCGCGGTCGCGGCTCCAGCAGGCGGGCGACCTGCATGGTGATGGTGGAGGCACCGGACACCACCCGCCCGGCTCCCAGATTCTGTGCCGCCGCGCGCAGCACTGCCAGCGGGTCGACCCCGGCATGGCTCTCGAATCGCCGGTCCTCATAGGCCAGCAGCAACTCGACGAACAGAGGCGACACGTCGTCGACCGTCGCCGGCAGACGCCACGCCCCTGACCCGTTGGTGAAGACGCGCAACGGCTGGCCCTTGCGGTCGGTGACCGTCACCGACAGGTCGGCCAGCCGGTCCAGCGGCGGCGGGAACAGCCGGTCGAGCAGCAGCGCCGTGCCCATCAGGACGGCGACGCCCGCTGCGGCCAGCCCTCCCCGCCTGAACCAAAAGCCCCTCTCCCCTTTTGGGAAAGGGGTTGGGGTGAGGGGTCGCAAATTCCTATTTGCACCGGCCTTCGACCGGCAGCACCCCTCATCCCAACCCGCGGGTCGGCAAAACGCCGTTGGCGTTTGGCCGATCCCGCCCCGCAAGGGGAGAAGGGCTTCCGAGACCTCGGCGGGCTGCTCCGACCTCAAGCGCAACAGGCGGAACCACCTCTGCGGCAATCGTCACTCCGCCGGATGGACGGTGATCCGCCCGGTGTTCTGGCGGGCGAAGAAGCGCGGCTTGTACATGTCCTCCACCGTCGCGCCCGGCAGTTCATAGGTGCCGGGGGTGATGGCGCGGACGATGAAGGCCAGTTTGAAGGTCTGCTGATCCTCCGTCAGGTCCACCGCGGCGACATAGCGGTCGTCGCGCGCCTCGGTCGTGCGGGTGTAGCTGAGGTCGCCCAGCCACTGCATCTCCTCCGGCGTGCCGCCGCCGAGCTTGGCGTTCTCGATCTCCCAGCCGGCGGGCAACGCGTGGGTCACCATGCCCTGGTGGAACAGCTTGGTGTTCGCTTCGCCCTCCAGCACCACCACGAACACGTCGTTCTGTTTGATGCCGTCGAGGTTCAGCACCTCGCCCTTGCGGGTGAAGAAGTTGCGCTTGATGCGCAGCCCTTCGCGCGCCGCCGGCTGCGGGGCCACCGGCACACCGGACAGCGACACCGCCTGCCACACCGCCGCCTTGCCGGCATTGGCGACCGGGATGCCGGCCTTCAGCTGGGCCAAGGTCGGGGTCAAATCGACCCGCGACCCGTCGCGCCGCGTGCCGCCAAGCGTGACCTCCACCTTGGCCGGCGCGCCGCGCAGCAGCGCGTCAGCGGCCAGCACCGACCATGCCTTTTCCTGCGTGTTGGTGCGGTTGGCGGCGGTGGCCGATGCCGGAAGCCGGTCGATCAGCGCCGGGATGCGGTTGCCGGCCATGTTGACCTCGGTCATCAGCGCCACCAGCGCCGCGGCGTCGCGGACGGTGGAGCCGTAATCGACATGCCATTCCTCGCGCGCCAGATGGCCGACGGCGCTGTCGAAGGCGCTGGCCGCGCGCTCCTGGTCGCCCATGCGGGCGAGAGCCGCGCCGAGCTGCCCCTTGGCGAGCGGCGTCGGCAGTTTATCCAGCGCGGTGTCGTGCAGGTAGCGCGCCGGCCCCGGCAGCGACACGCCGGCCAGCGCCAGCGTGTGCAGGGCATAGGCGCGCACCGTCAGATCCGCCGGCTCCGTCGCGCTGGCGATGGCGCGCTGGCGCAGCCAGGACAGCGCATCGGTCAGCGGCTTGTCCGGAACCGCCTCGCCCTTCTGCTTGGCGCGGATCAGGAATTCGGTGGTATAGGCGGTCAGCCAGCCGTCGGCCTCGTCATGCGCGCCCCACAGGCCGAAGGCGCCGTCGAAGCGCTGCTTGTCCAGCGTGCGGGAGATCGCCTGCTGAACGCGGGCCTCCAGCCCGTCGTCGGGCTTGCGGTCCTTGCCCAGCGCCAGTTCGACATCGCGCACCACCAGCAGCGGGAGGGCGCGGCTGACCGTCTGTTCCAGGCAACCGAAGGGATAGCGGTCGAGCGCCCGCAGGATGCCGCCGACATCGAAGGGCGGCGCCGTGGTGAAGCTGGCAGACCAGTTGGTCGTCCCCGGCAGATAGGTCGCCAACTCCGCCCCGTCGAAGCGTACGCTCTCGCCGGGCGCGATCTGGCGGGTGACGAACTGCGTCTCCACCGCCCGCGCCGGGCGCACGGTGATGCCGTACTCGTGGCTCAGCGCCAGGTTTTCCGGCCCCTTCACCGCAACGGCGACATGGCCGATGCCGGCGGCGACACCCTTCAGCGGCACCACCAGCGTCTTGCGCTCGCCCTTGGCCAGCGGGACGGACAGGCTGCCGCCCTCGACCGACACCGCGTCCTGCGCGGTCACCGCCACCTCATAGGTGCCGGCCGCCGCCTCCACATTGTGAAGCGACAGCGTCACCCGGCTGTCGTCGCCGGGGGCGAGGAAGCGCGGCAGGATGGCGTCGGCGACCAGCGGATCGCGCACCGTCACGGGCCCGGCGGCGGAGCCGACCCGGCCGCGGCTGTAGGCCACCGCCATGACGCGAAGCTCGCCGTTGAAGTCCGGCACGTCGAAGCCGATGCGGGCGGTGCCGTCGGCCCCCACCTTCACCGGCCCCTGGAACAGCGAGACGACGGTGAAGGGCACCACCGGCAGACCGGCGCCGCTCGAATCGCCGCCTTGGCGCATGGCGCCATAGGGGCCGTCGAGCGGATCGATCAGCCGGCCGTAATCGTCGCGGATGTCCAGCCCCAGCCGGCGCTTGCCGAAATAGTGCTTCTCCGGCTGCGGGCTGGCGAAGTCGGTCAGGCGAAGGATGCCCTCGTCCACCGCCGCAAGCGTGACATAGGTGTCCTCGATCGACCCGCCATCGGCGGCGGCGACCTTCACCCCAACCTCCAGCCGGCTGCGCGGGCGCATCACCTGCGGCGCGTCCAGCGTGACGGCCAACGTGCGGACCGACGGATCGACGCCGACCCAGGCGACGCCCATGGCGCGCACCGGCTGGCGCTCCCGCCCTTTGACCGGCGGACGGTAGGCGGTGGCGGTGACATAGGCACCGGGACCCCAGGCGGCATCGACCGGGATTTCCACTGTCGCCCCCTCGGCCGGAACCGAAATGGTGCGCACGTCGAAGATGCGGTCGGTCGCCACCGTCACCAGCAGTTCGCCGGCGAAGGGCGGCGCCACGCGGATGCGGGCGGTCTCGCCGGGCTTGTAGGACTGCTTGTCGGTGGAGACCTCCAGCTTGTCCGGGATGTCTGCGGTCTCGTCGCCGCTGGCCCAGCCGGAATAGAAGCGGTAGGAACTGGCCACCCCCGCCGCCTTGTCCGTCACCTCCAGCCGGTAACGGCCGAACTCGCGCTTGCCCAACGCCACCTGTGCCGGCTTGTCGGCGGCGACGTCGACGCTGCCGGATGCCAGCGGCACGTCGCGCACCGTGGCGTTGTAGCTGTAGCGGCCGTCGCGGCGGAACCACACGAAGGAGACCCGCTCCTCCACCAGTTCCCACTTGATGCCGGGCTTGGCAATGGCGCTGCCGTCCGGCGCCACGGCGACGAGGTCGAAGGCGGCCTCCGCCCCCTCGCCGATACGGCCGTCGGAGAAGCGCGGGCGCAGGCCCAGCGCATGGGTCTTCGGACGAACCGGCACGCTCACCGACTTGTGGACCGGACGCCCGCCCGGCTCGGACAGGGTGACGCGAATGTCGGCCCGCAGCGGCTTGCTGGTGTCCGGCACCTCCGGCAGCGTAACCGCGATGCGCGACACGCCCTGATCGTCGGTGGTCGGAAACTCCAGCGGGTCGAGCCGCTCGGTCGGGTTGTCCTGCACCCGTCCGAACCGGTAATCCTTGAACGCCGGATAGGGCATCGGGTCGGGCTTCAGCGCCACCTCGGCGGTGCCGTCCAGGCCGGCAGCCGGCGGGCCATAGAGGAATCGGCCCTGCGCAGTCACCTCGAAGGGTTGCCCCGGCACCAGGATCGGCGCGCTGGCGGTCAGGTCGAGCGCCAGCTTGATCGGCACGAAATCCTCGACCTGGAATTCACCGCGGCCGATCGGCTCGCCCTTCGGGTCGCTGTAGACCAGCACCGACCAGCCGCCCAGTGGAGCCGTACGGGTCAGCGTGAGCGGCAGGAAGAAGCCGCCGGCCTCCCGGCCCTTGAGGGCGCCACTGTAATATTCGGTGCCGCTGGGGCGCAGCACCTTGACCGTCAGCGGGAAGTTGTCCACCGCCTCGGTCTTGTCGTCACGCAGCAGGATCGACAGGTTCACCGTCTCGCCCTGGCGGTAGACTCCGCGGTCGCTGTAGACGAACGCGTCCATCGGCCCCGGCGCCTGACGCCCGCCGACTCCGCGGTCGCTGAGGTCGAAGGCGGCGCCGGTCAGGTCCTGCATGGCGAAATCGGTGCCGAGATAGGCCATCACCATCTCGGGCGCATTGCCGCCGGTCTTCAGCAGGCCGGGCGCGAAGCGGGCACGGCCGAACTCGTCGGTCCTGGCGCGGGCCAGTTCGGAGTTGTTGCGGGCGACCAGCGCCACATCCACCCCCGGCAGCGGCTTGGCCGAACCGAAGGAGCGGGCGAAGACGGTCAGCCCGTCGGCCCCGCGGAAGCTGGTCAGACCGATGTCGGACAGCAGCACCCATTGGGTCGCCAGCGCGTCCCAGCGGTCGGCATCCTCCGTGTCATGCGGACGGGCGGTGACGACATAGAGGCCCGGCTTCGGATCGTCGCCCACCGCTTGCCGGAAGGGTATCGCCGCGGTGACGTCGCGGTTGCGCTCCCCCTTCACATCCAGCGTGCCGGACCACACCAGTTCGCCATTCTCCTGGGCCAGCCGGTCGGCGGCATAGCCGGTCAGTTCGCTGAACAGGCTGGCGTCATACTTGTTGGACACCAGCGCGCGGTCGGCGATGCGGTAGACCGACACGTCGAGGCGATCGGTATTGACGCTGACCACCGGGATGCCGTCGGCGCCCTTGCGTGGGAGGATGTAGGAAGAGCCGCGGAAGGCGGCCATCGACGGCCGGTCGAGCACGCGAACGCGCTGGGTTTCGTCGGCCTTCAGCGCCACGCCGTCCTCGCCGGGCAGGCCCTGGCGCAGGGTGACGGTGTAGCCGTTGCCGTGGGTGACGCCGCGCAGGCACAGGCTGTTCTCCCGCGCTTCGAGCGCGGTCTTGGTCGGCGGTTCCACCCGGACGTAATCGTCGAAACGCACGCCCGGCTTGCCGGTCAGCCGGTCGGAGAACTGGAAGCAGACGCGCGGGCTGCTGCCCTCGGCGTTGACGGTGACGCCGGTCATCGCCAACCCGGCCTTGCGGCGCATCGCGACGAACCGCTCCTCCAGCTTGGGCGCCTGGGTGTCGAGGGTCGCCGCTTCCAGCTTCGGCGCCAGTTCGCGGATGGCCTTCAGCGCCTTCACCGCCTCGTCCGGCTTACCGAAGGCCTCGTCCATCAGCGTGGCGATGCGCCAGAGGATGGCGACGCGCTCCTCGTCCTTCGGGTTGAACTGGCCGGCCATGACGGCGCTCTGCAGCGCGCGATCCTTGTTGGGCGGAGTCGCCGCCATCCAGGCCGCACTCAGCTCCAACCAGACCGACGGCGAGCCGCCGCCCTGGGTGATGGTCTTCTCATAAGCCTGGATGGCGCCGGCCATGTCCTTGCGGTCGCGGGCGGCGCGCGCCTGCTTCAGCAGGTCGGCGATCACCTGCGGCTTGGGCTGCGGCGGCGATTTCAGCAGCAGCCCGTTGGCGTAGGCGGTGGCATCGGACAGCGCCCCCGGCGGCGTGTAGTCGGCGCGGACCGGAGTGCCAAGGAAGGCCATCACCGCAAGGACCCAGAGCAGCGTCAGCAGCCGTACCATCATGTCGCCTTACAACCGGAAGCGGGAATGCCCGGTTATAGCGCCGATAATCGGGCTATGGCGATAAGCCGAACCGCCGATACCGCCTTACGATACCCCTTGGAACCTTCCATCTCCCTGCCGGAGAGAGGGGATGTCTTCCACGGACAGGCGCACGAACGCCCGTTCGGCGATGCTGCGGTAGCGGTCGCGGTGGCGCAACAGGTGGAAGGGCCGGGCCGGCAGCTCCAGCCCCTCCAGCGCGATGATCCGTCCGGCGGCCAGATCCTCGGCGACGATCAGGTCGGACAGCACGCTGGCACCAACTCCGGCCAGCAGAGCCGATCGGATCACCCCGCCGCCCGGCAGGGTCATCGCCACGTCCAGCCCGTCCGGATCCAGCCCCACGCCGCGAATCGCCGCCTCGAACAGCGCCCGCGTGCCGGAACCGGGTTCGCGCAGAATCCAGCGTCCGGCGGCCATTTCCTCCGGTCCGACCCGTCCCTGACCAGCCCAGGGGTGCGAGCCGCCCACCACAAGCCGCAGCCGGTCGCCCTCGATCGGTCCGCTGACCAGCGCCGAATCGGCCACTGCCCCTTCGGCGATCCCCAACTCGGCGCGGCCGTCGCGCACGGCCTCGGCGACCTGCTCGGTGTTGCCGATGAACAGGTCCAGGCGGATGCCCGGATAAGCCTCGGCGAAGCGCAGCAGGCGCGGCGGCAGCCAGTGGTTGCCGACGGTCTGGCTGGCTGCCAGCCGCAATGATCCGCGCGACAGGCCCGACAGCTCGGCCAGCATGGTGCCGGCCTCTTCCACCTTCGCCAGGATGGCACGCGCCTGACCGTGCAGCAGCTGGCCGGCGGCGGTCAGTTCCACCCGGCGGCCGATGCGGTCGAACAGGCGCAGGCCGTGCTCCGCCTCCAGCGCGGCGATGGCGGCGCTGACCGCCGGCTGCGACAGGTGCAGCACCTCGGCGGCGCGGGTGAAGTGCAGCATCTCTGCCACCGTGGCGAAGATGCGCAGCTGCTCCAGCGTCACGCGAACAGGCCGGTGAAGGGCAGGAAGTCCACCAGATCGCCCGGCCGTACGGCGGTGGCCTCCGCCGGCATGTCGACCAGCCCATCGGCCTCCACCATCGAGGTCAGCACGCCGGAGCTGTCGCTGGGGAACTTCACGGCGACCGGGCGACCGTCCTCGCCACGCTCCAGCCGGGCGCGCAGGAACTCGCGACGGCCGGGCTTCTTGGTGAAGCTGAAGTCGGCGACCACCAGGCTTCGCGGCGTGGCGATGCCGGACGCCCCCGACAGTCGCAGAACCAGCGGCCGGCCGACCAGCAGGAAGGTGACCATCGCCGATACCGGGTTGCCGGGCAGTCCAAGGAAAGGCGTGTCGCCGACCCGGCCAAGGGCAAGCGGCTTGCCCGGCTTGATCGCCAGCGTCCACAGGTCGATGGAGCCGAGTGCGTTGACCGCCGCCTTGACATGGTCCTCCTCGCCGACCGACACGCCGCCGCTGGTGACGATCAGGTCGGCGGTGCCGGCGGCCTCGGCCAGCGCCGCGCGGGTGGCGTCCGGCCGGTCCGGCAGGATGCCGAGGTCGCGCACCTCCACCCCCAGCGCATCGAGCTGTGCGGCCAACGTGTAGCGGTTGGCGTCATAGATGGCATGGTCGGGCTTCGGCGCCCCCGGCTCCCGCAGTTCGTCACCGGTGGAGAACAGCACCACCGTCAGCCGCTTGCGCACCGTCAGGCTGGAGCGGCCGACCGCGGCGGCGAGCCCGACCTCCTGCGCGCGCATCCGCTGGCCGGGATGCAGCACGACGGCGCCGGCCGTCATGTCTTCTCCCGCCGAACGGATATTGGAGCCCCGCTTCAGCGAGGCCGGGACCAGAACGGCGTCGCCGTCGGTCCGGCAATCCTCCTGCATCGCCACTGTATCGACGCCGGCCGGGACCGGTGCGCCGGTGAAGATGCGCACCGCCTGCCCCGGCCCGACGGTTCCCTCGAACTTGGAGCCGGCCGGCACGCGCCCCACGATGTCGAGGCGCCGGAACCCCTCCCCGGCATCGGCGGCATAGGCCCAACCGTCCATGGCGGACACATCGGCCGGCGGCACATTGACCGGAGCCACCACCTCCTCCGCCAGCACGCGGCCGAGCGCCTGGCGCAGCGGCACCTCCTCCGTCCCTGTCACGGCGCCATAACCCTGCGCGACGCGCGCGACCGCCTCGTCCAGCGACAGGGGGGTGGGGCCGTGTGCGGAGCAATCGTCCATGGTCTCGATGTCCTTGATGAAGGTGGTGCGGCAACGCGCGGGTTGGCGTCGGCTATCGCGCTCGCCCGAAGGAGCGGCCAATTCGCGTGACCGGTACCGTCAACTGCAGCGCGCGACCTTGATCGACGTCAAGATCCTGTTTCGGCATGTGCCGGTTGCGCGGCCCTTCCGCCTCCCGGCCGGTCAGGCCGTCTCCACCCGCAGCCAGTCCAGATAGGCGGGATTGCCGCGCCCGACCGGAAGTTCCACCACGCAAGGCGTATCGTAGCTGTGCAGGTCGCGCACGCGGGCGGTCAGCCGGTCGAACAGCGAGGATCGGGTCTTGGCGATCAGCACCGCCTCGTCCGCCTGTTCGACAGCGCCGTTCCATCGGTAGACGGAGGTCATGCCGTCCAGCACGTTGGCGCAGGCGGCCAGACGCTCCTCCACCAGGGTGCGGCCGATGCGGAGCGCTTCCTCCCTGGAACCGGCGGTGATGTAGGCGAAGACGAGATGGTCGGTGCCGGTTTCGGGCATGGAAGGGCTCCTCCTTTTCGATGCACCTGCGATGAGCTTTCGCGTAGGATGCCCCCACTTTGCCACAGCCCCCGCCGGGGCCGGCACCCCCCCTGCCCCATCCCGCATCCGCAAGAGTCGCCCATCCATGGCCAAGCCCCGCCGTTCCCCGTCCCGCAGCGCCCCGTCAGACGTCCAGGGGGCTTGGCTGCGCCGCGGTCTGGACCAGCCGGGCGGCAAGCTGCCGCTGTTCGACGAGCGGGGACAGCGCGTGAAGAAGGCGACCGTCGAGGCCTGCCTGAAGGCCGGCTGGGCGGAACGCTGGTTCGACAATCCGCTGAAGCCGGACTGGTTGGTCTGCCGCCTGACCGAAGCCGGGCAGGTCGCGCTGAATGGACACGGCGGAAACGAAGAAGCCCCCACCGATGGGGCGGAGGACGATGCGCGCCAAGGTGCGCTGATCTGAGATAAACTCGTAGCGGGACGGCACGAACGCCTCTGCCCCTGCGGGACGCTCCGGTTACCGGGCGACCCCGTCACTGGGCGACTTGGGCGACGCCGTCGACGCGCTTGATCCGAAGCAGCCTGTCGACCTCGGCCTGCAATTGGCGCGGGGTCACCGGCTTGTGCAGCACGGCCACGCCATGGGCGGAGACGTCGGCCAGCGTGTCGATGCCGGTCTCGCCGGTCAGGATCATGGCGGGGATCTCCTCCCCATAGCGTTCACGGACGCGGCGGATCACCTCTGTGCCGACACGGCCTTCGCGCAGCCGGTAATCGGCGATGACAATGTCCGGCGCCCGGTCCAGCGCCTCCAGCCGGTCCATCGCCCGGTCGGGGCCGTCCGCCGCGATTACGCGGAATCCCCACTCGGTCAGCACCGTTTGCAGCCCCAGCAGCACCACGGCATCGTCGTCCACCAGCACCGCCAGCCGCGGCCGGTCGATCACCGGCCGGCGATCCACCCCGCCCGCGCGGGTGGGGATGAGGCGGGCCGGAGCCAGCGGCACCAGCACCCGGAAGGCGGAGCCCTGCCCCTGCACCGAGCGCACCTGTACCGGATGGTCGAGCAGCTGTGACAGCCGCCGCACGATGGCAAGTCCCAGCCCAAGGCCGCGCAGCCGGTCGCGCTCCGGATTGCCGACCTGATGGAACTCCTCGAAGATGCGATCCAGATGTTCGGGCGGGATGCCGATTCCGGTGTCCTGCACCTCGATGGCCAGCCTTTCGCCATCGACCCGGCAGCGGATGCGGATGGCGCCGGCCTCGGTATAGCGCAGGGCGTTGTCGACCAGATTGCGCAACAGCTGCATCAGCAGCCCGCGGTCGGTCCGCAGAACGGCCTCGCAGCCTTCCACCCGCCAGACCAGCCCCTTGGCGGTGGCCTGCTCGGCATAGGCGGAATCCAGCGCGTCGGTGATTTCGCTTGCGGCAAACGTGTCCAGCACCGGCGTCACCACGCCCGCCTCCAACCGGGAAACCTCCAGCAAGCCATCCAGCAGCCCTTTCATGGTATCCAGCCCTTGGTCGAGCCGGGACAGCAGGTCTCGCCCGTTGTGGTCGCCGACATGGCGGGCCAGGGCCGCGGACAGGAAGAACAGGGCTTGCAGGGGTTGGCGGAGGTCGTGGCTGGCGGCGGCGAGGAACTTCGACTTGGCGAGGTTGGCGCGCTCAGCCTCCTCCCGGGCGGCGTCGCGCTCCGCTTCCAGCGACTGAAGGCGATGAATGAGACTCATGCGACCACGGCTCTCACGGAGTATTGGGGTTCCCGAAGGCGCCCCGTTTCCATTTTGGAACAGAACCGGGGTTAATGTTAAACTGCATTAACCATAACTCTGCTGCAGCGCGCAACCCCTCCCAGGCATATGTGCCGCATGGGCAGGGTCGATGAAGAAAAGGTTAATGCCTGTGCATATGCGAAAACCCCGGCAATTTCCGGGGCTTTCCGCATTCGGGACTCGGATGGACCGCCGGGCGCCAGACGCTTTGGGCAAGCCCTTCGATAGTCCGGCTATCAATAGCCGCGACGAACCGCGTTGTGGATCTCGCCCCGGGTCAGACCGATGTCGGACAGTTCGGCGTCGGACATGTGGTTCAGCTCACTTTCCGCGCGGCGAAGTTCAATCCGTTCGCGGACCCAATGAACGACACGTTGAAAGACAGTGCTGCCCTTTGTTCCGGCATCAAACAATTCACCGGACGTAGACTGCATCGAAGAGTAGGCCATGATGATCTCCTGCGCTTGGCGCTCGATTACATGAGCCTATTTTGCCTTCTGCACCCGCGAAATCAATGGCAGGGCCTCTGCGGCGCGACGGCGGCAGACCTGCGCGAATTCGATAGAACCTTCGTAGGCAAATGGAGCCAGATCAAAGCGGGCACGAAAAAACGCGCGGAGGTTTCCCTCCGCGCGTCTTCGAAAACAATGGCTTGGTGGTGTCAGGCTTACTTGACGGCCGGCTTGCGCGACAGGTTGTGGTGCGCCTCGATGTAGCGGACCGTGCCCGACTTGGAGCGCATGATGACCGAATGGGTGTAGGCACCGCCCGGAACGCGGCGGACACCCTTCAGCATGGCGCCGTCGGTGACGCCGGTGGCGGCGAACATGACGTTGCCACGCGCCAGTTCGTGCAGGCTGTACTTCTTGTCCAGATCGGTGACGCCCCACTTGGCGGCACGGGCGCGCTCGTCGTCGTTGCGGAACAGCAGACGGCCCTGGAACTGGCCGCCGATGCAACGCAGGGCCGCGGCGGCAAGCACGCCTTCCGGCGCACCGCCGGAGCCGACATACATGTCGACACCGGTGCCGGCCTGGCTGGTGGCGATGACGCCCGACACGTCGCCGTCGTTGATCAGCATGATGCGGGCGCCGGCTTCACGGACGCGGGCGATCAGCTCGGCATGGCGCGGACGGTTCAGGATGCAGACCAGCAGCTCCTCGATCTCGGTGCCCTTGGCCTTGGCCAGCGCCTTCAGGTTGTTGGCCGGCGTCTCGTCCAGGTCGACGATGTTGTCCGGCAGGCCGGCGCCGACGGCGATCTTGTCCATGTACACGTCGGGGGCGTTCAGGAAGCCGCCCTCCTCCGCCATGGCGATCACGGCCAACGAATTCGGACCGCCGGTGGCGCAGATGGTGGTGCCTTCCAGCGGGTCGAGCGCGATGTCGACCTTCGGACCGGAACCGATGCCGGCACCGACCTTCTCGCCGATGTACAGCATCGGGGCCTCGTCGCGCTCACCCTCGCCGATCACGACGGTGCCGTCGATGTAGAGCGTGTTGAGCGCCTGGCGCATGGCGTCGACCGCGGCCTGGTCGGCCAGCTTCTCGTCGCCGCGACCCATCAGCAGCGAGGCCGACAGGGCGGCGGCCTCGGTCACGCGGACGGCCTCCAGCGCGAGGTTGCGGTCCATGTGGGACAGATCGACATGCGTAGACGGCGTAGACATCGTGTGCTCCCCCCGACTCTTCGGTCGTATAAGGCTGTGTTCGGTTATTCTGGGAAACCGGGCAGGTCAGGACTGTCCTGTTTGGGAAAGGCTTAAAACTGCCTGTTAGAACTGTTCAATCCGGATCATCCGCGGCGGCTCCAGCACGTTGTCGCTGGCCGCGATGGTCGCAAGCGCGCGCTGCATGGCCGCCTCGTCGGTGTCATGGGTGGTGAGGACCACCGGAACGCCTTCGCCCGGCGAGCGGCCGCGCTGCAGGAACTGCTCCATGGAGACGTTCTGGTCACGCATCGCCGCTGCGATATCCGCTATCACACCGGGGCGGTCCACCACCATCAGGCGGACGTAGTACGACCCGCGGCGGGCTTCCATGGGCGAGGGGGTTGCCGCGCCAAGCCGATCGGCCGGAACGCCGAAGGTGGGCGTAGACCGCCCGCGGGCGATGTCGATCAGGTCGGCGACCACCGCCGACGCGGTCGGCCCGGCACCGGCGCCGCGGCCGACGAACAGCACCCGGTCGGCGAAATCCGCCTGGGCCACCACGGCGTTGAACACGCCGTCCACCGCCGCGATCGGCGCGGTCTTCGGCACCATGCAGGGATGCACGCGCTGCTCGACGCCCGCATCGGTGCGGCGTGCGATGCCCAGCAGCTTGATGCGGAAGCCCAGCTGGTCGGCATAGTCGAAATCGACCGCCGACACCTGGCGGATGCCTTCGATGTAGACGGAGGAGAAGTCGACCGGCGTGCCGAAGGCGACGGAGGCGAGGATCGCCAGCTTGTGCGCGGCATCGACGCCGTCGATGTCGAAGCTGGGATCGGCCTCGGCATAGCCGAGAGCCTGGGCGTCGGCCAGCACATCGGCGAAGTCGCGGCCGGTGGTCCGCATCTCCGTCAGGATGTAGTTGCAGGTGCCGTTCAGGATGCCGTGGATTTCCGACACGCCGTTTGCGGCCAGACCTTCGCGCAACCCCTTGATGATCGGGATGCCGCCGGCCACCGCCGCCTCGAAGGCGACGGTCAGGCCGCGCGATTCGGCCTTCTGCGCGATCTCGGTGCCATGGACCGCCAGCAGCGCCTTGTTCGCGGTGACCACATGCTTGCCGGTCTCCAGCGCCGTGGCGACGGTGTCGCGCGCCGGACCTTCCGAGCCGCCGATCAGTTCCACCACCAGATCGGCGCCGGATTGCGCGGCCATGGCGACGGGATCGTCGAACCACTGCACGCGCGACAGGTCGACGCCGCGGTCCTTGCCCTTCGACCGCGCGCTGACCGCGACCACCTCGATCCGGCGGCCGCAGCGCTGTTCGATCAGCGAACCTTGCGTGTCCAGCAGCTTCAGGACACCGGCGCCGACCGTACCAAGGCCGGCGACGGCGATTTTCAGGGGGGCTTGCTGGGCGTTCGGCATCAGGCTTTCGCTTTCTCGGATTCCAAAAGGGCGGCGCGGGCCGCCGGGTCCTTGCTCGCCGCAACGCCGCCGGCATTGGAGCGGAAGAACTCCTTGATGTTGCGGGTCGCCTGACGGATACGGTGAACGTTCTCCACCATCGCCAGACGGACATGGCCGTCACCGTATTCGCCGAAGCCGATGCCGGGCGCCACCGCGACCTCCGCCTGCTGCAGCAGCAGCTTGGAGAATTCCAGCGAGCCCAGATGGGCGAACTGCGGCGGGATCGGCGCCCAGGCGAACATCGACGCCTTCGGGCTGGGAACTTCCCAGCCGGCGGCGGCCAGCCCCTCGATCATCACGTCGCGGCGCTGCTTGTACATGTCGCGCACCTGCTGCACGCAGTCCTGCGGACCGTTCAGCGCGGCGGCGGCGGCGACCTGGATCGGCGTGAAGGCGCCGTAGTCGAGATACGACTTGATGCGGGCCAGCGCGGTGATCAGCGTCTTGTTGCCGGTGGCGAAGCCGATGCGCCAGCCGGCCATCGAATAGGTCTTCGACATCGAGGTGAACTCGACCGCGATTTCGCGCGCTTCCGGAATCTCCAGGATCGACGGCGGCGGATCGTTGTCGAAGAAGATCTCGGCATAGGCCAGATCGGACAGGATGTAGATGCCGTGCTTGCGGCAGAACTCGACGATCGGGCGGTAGAAGTCCAGCCCCACCACCTCAGCCGTCGGGTTCGACGGGTAGTTCAGCACCAGCGCCAGCGGCTTCGGCACGCTGTGGCGCACGGCGCGCTCCAGCATGATCATGAAGCTGTCGATGTCGGTCGACGCCCCGTTCTCCATGCCCACCGGCAGATGGCGCACCGAGGCGCCGGCCAGGATGAAGCCGAACGGATGAATCGGGTATGACGGATTCGGCACCAGGATGATGTCGCCGGGGCTGGTGATCGCCTGGGCGAGGTTCGCCAGACCTTCCTTCGAGCCGATGGTGACGATGCACTCGGTCTCGGGATCGACGTCGACGTTGAAGCGGCGCTTGTAATAGGCGGCATGGGCCTTGCGCAGGCCGGGGATGCCGCGGGAGTTCGAGTAGCGGTGCGTCTTCGGATCGCGCACGGCCTCGACCAGCTTGTCGACGATGTGCTGCGGGGTCGCCTGGTCGGGATTGCCCATGCCGAGGTCGATGATGTCGGCGCCGTTGGCCCTAGCTCGCGCCTTCATCGCGTTCACTTCGGCGAAGACGTAGGGCGGCAGGCGCTTGATGCGATGGAATTCGTTGTTCGACATGGACGCTCCGGAAGACCGCTCCGGTCACGCCACGAACCCAAGAGACCTGCGGACCGGGACTGACGTTCTACCGCCCTGGCGCGACGGAAGCGAGGCAAATTTCGCGGGATGCGCGGCTGGCACGGCGCTTTCGCCGCAAGGCGCCCCGGTGGCGGGACCGATGCGCAAGGAAGGCGGCAGGGCGGAACGACCAAGCAATCCCCTCAACGATGTCATGGTTAAACCTAACTGAGCCTTAACTCATTAGCTTCCATACTAATCCGACGGGTGCGTCGCAGAGGCATCCGAATTGTGTCCAGACGGTCCCGTCTGCTGGAGATGTGAGATGGTTTCGCTTTTGAAGGCCGCCGACGGCCTCCTCGGCAATATGCGCGTCATGCGGAAGCTGGCGCTTGCCCTGTCCATTCCGATGGCGGGTGTGGTCATCACATCGTCGCTGCTGGTGTGGGACCAGCTCCAGGCGAGCCGCCGCGCCGACGATCTGGCCTCTGTCACCCGCCTGTCGGTCGGCATGACGAGCCTCGTGCACGAGTTGCAGAAGGAACGCGGGTCGTCGTCGGTGTTTCTCAGCGGCAAGCTGGACGAGGACCGCCGGCGGATGGAGACGGTGCGGACGGCAGCGGACGGCAAGCTGGCGGACCTGATGCCGCAGTTCGCCGCCGCGCGCATCCGCGATCCCCATGTGGCCGCGGCGATGGCAAGCGCCCGCGACGCATTGTCGCAGTTGCCCGGCCTGCGCAGCGGCGTGAACGCCATGACCCAGTCACCCTTGGAAACGGTGGCGAGCTACACGGTCACAATCCGCAAGCTGCTGGACGCCGCCGGACAGGCCCGCAGCATGTCCGACGACAGCGACCAGCTGCGCGCGGCCGACGCCATGGTCTCCCTGTCGGAAGCGAAGGAACGGCTGGGCCAGCAGCGGGCGGTCGGCGGCGCCGCCTTCCGCAAGGACCGGTTCCCGGCCGACGCCCATGAACGCTTCATCGAACTGAACGGCGAATACAAGGCGCTGATGGCCGGCCTGAAGGCAAAGCTGACGGCCGACGAAGCCGCCTTCTTCGACAGGACCTTCACCGGCAGCGCGGTGGAGGAGGTGGAGCGGATGCGCCGCATCGGCGTCGCGTCCGCCTATGGCGCCGGAAACCAGGGGGTGGATGCCGGCAAGTGGTTCGACACCATCACCGTCGCCATCGACATGCTGCGCACCGTCGAAACGCGGGTGGCCGACAATCTGATCGCACTGGCCAGCCGGGACGTCCGGGATTCGATGACCCGCCTCACCGGCGTTGTCATCGGGGTGGCCGTGCTGCTGGTGATGATGACGCTGATCGCCGTGCTGGTCGCCCGCAACATCACACGTCCGATCGCCCGCCTGAACTCGGACATGGCGCGGATGGAAGCGGGCGAGCGCGGGCTGACCATCGCCGGGGCCGAACGCGCGGACGAGTTGGGCGCCATGGCCCGCCGCCTGGATCAGTTCCGTCTCAGCCTCGCCGAGGCAGACCGGCTCGCCGCCGAACAGCAGCGGCAGCAGGAGGAGCGCCTGCGCGAGGCCGAGCGGCTGGAACGGCTGGTGGAGGAGTTCGACCGCCACATCGAATCGGTGGCCGAACGGCTGGTCGGCGCCGCCACCGGCCTGCGCGGCAATGCCGAGCAGATGAGCCGCATCGCCTCCGACACCGAGGAACATGTGTTGTCGGTCGCCCGCGCGTCGGAAGGGGCGTCCAGCAACGTCCAGGCCGTGGCCGCCGCGACGGAGGAGCTGACCTCCTCCATCGCCGAGATCGGGCGCCAGATGGCGGGTTCCACCGAAATGGCGGAACGCGCGGTCACCGACGTGCGCCACACCGCCGGCGTGATCGCAGACCTCAGCGGCGCCGCCCAGCAAGTGGGCGAGATCGTGCGGATGATCACCGAGATCGCCAGCCAGACCAACCTTCTCGCCCTCAACGCCACCATCGAGGCGGCACGGGCCGGCGAGGCCGGCAAGGGCTTCGCCGTCGTGGCGAGCGAGGTGAAGCAACTGGCCAGCCAGACGGCCAAGGCGACCGACGACATCACCGCGAAGGTCGCCGAGATCCAATCCGCCACCAGCCAGACCGTGCAGGCCATCGGCGGCATCGGCACCATCGTCACCCGCATCGAGGAGAACATCTCCGCCGTCGCCGCCGCCGTGGAGGAACAGAACGCCGCCACCGCGGAGATCGGCCGCAACGTCCGTCAGGCGGCGGACGGCACCGACCAGGTTTCCCACAACGCCGCCCTGGTCAGCACCGAGGCCGGCCGCGCCGGAAGCATGGCGAAGGAGGTTCTGTCGATGGCCGACGCCCTCAAGCAGAACGCCGACAGCCTGCGCAGCGATGTGACGAACTTCATCGGGCAGATCCGGACGGCGTGAAGGGATGGGGCGGGCGTCCTCGCTGTTCACGCCATGGTGAGGCGTGTATCCTGACAACGCCCTGCCCCGCTCCCGCCCCGGAGGCTGCTGCGATGCCCGTTTCCCGAATGCCGCCGGAACACCTCCGGCAGGTGACGACCACCATCCTGGCGGAAGAGCTGCCGCGCGCGATCGCCGCCGCGCTGCCCTTCCGCCCGCAGGCGGGGACGCGCTTCCGCGTGACGGTGGAGCCCGTCGAGGAAGGCGAGGAAGAGCGCGTTCAGGCGCTACGGGACGACATCGCGGTTGGCATGGACGATGCCGAAGCCGGCCGGACCACCGACGGCGAACAGGTGTTTGAGCGTCTGATCGCGAAATACGCCGGGGCGAAACATCCGGGCCGGGACTGACCGCCCGGCATGGCGAGACTCGAACTCACGGCGGCTGCGGAAGCCGACCTGGAGCAAATCGGCGATTACATCGCACACGAGAATCCACTCGCCGCCGTTCGTCTGGTGTTGGACATTCGGGAACATTGCCGGAAGATTGCCGCAGTTCCCGGCATCGGACGTACCCGTCCTGAACTGGGCGCAAATCTGCGCAGCTTGGCCTTGCAGCCTTATGTCATCGTCTACAGCCACACCGAACCGGATCGTGTGATCGTTATCCGGATCGTCCACGGCGCACGCGACCTGCCCCGGCTGATGCAGGATTAGGACAACCTCACCCCCGCCCCACCTCCATCGCCTTGGCGTATTTCCTCTTCGCCACCTCCAGCGACGCCAGCAGTTGCTGCCCGGTCGCGCCGCCGTCGCCGCTGACGCGGCCGGTCATCACCGCCTTGATCGCGTCCACATGGGCCTTGAACAGCAGGTGCTCGTTGGCGGTCACCGTGGTCAGGCCGCCGCGGGTGGCCTCGTAGAGCGACTTGGCGATGTGGGTGATCAGCGGATAGCCGAAGATGCCGCCCTGCCCGCGCATCTCGTGGGCGGAGCGGTTGACCTGGGCCAGCAGGCCGGACACGGCGTCCGGTTCGCGCGGCAGGCGATCGACGCGGCGGCCCATCTCCTCCACCTCCGCCCCGATCCAGACGGCATAATCGCCTGCCCGGTTGAGGATTTCCTCCTCCGCCGCGGCCAGCACCTCCGGCGGCAGGGTGGGGACCGGGTCGCGCGGGGCGAGGCCGACCTTGGCGCCCAGCCGGTTGGGCAGGTCGAAATAGATGACCGGGAAGCGGTCGATCCCGCGCGCCTTCGATGCGCTGTGCACCACCAGGATTTCCGACGGCGCGGTCGTCCGGCAGTCCATGGCGACCGGCTTGTCGGCGCGGCGGCGGTCCGGCCCGAAATAGCCTTTGGCCAGAACGAAACGGCGCGGCCGGGCGATGGCGAACAGCAGCCGGCTGGCGATGGTGTGCGCCGAAAAGGGCTTGGCGATGAAGTCGGTGGCGCCAAGATCGCGGGCCTGTTCCACATACTGACGGTCGGCGGCGCCCGACAGCATCAGGACCGGCAGGAACTTGTCGGGGCTCTTCGGGCTGTAGCGGATCCAGCGCAGCAGCATCAGCCCGTTGACCTCGGGCATCACCAGATCGGACAGGATCAGGTCGACCGGGGCGGTACCCGGCGGCAGGGCGGCGCGCCGCTCCTCCAGCCAGCGGATGGCGTCGGCGCCACTCGCCACCCCCTCCACCCGGCCGATGCCGATGGTGCGCAGGGTGGCGGTGAGAACCGCGCGGATGAAGCCGCTGTCCTCCACCACAAGGACGGACAGAAGATCGAGCTTCGGCTGGGTCATCGCCATCTGATTGGCGCCATCTGATTGGTAAAGCGGTCCATATCCCCGCATTCAATACTCCTTCTTCTTGCACAGCCACGCAGCTTTGGCGAGAGACAAGCGCACGGGACAATCCGCCGGATTCAGGCCACACGAGACAGGAGCCGCCGCCGCGGTTACCCTCCGCCGGGCAAACAGACGCACCAACCAACAACGAGAGGATTCGCCCGATGCCGCAGCCCGATCACGTCATGGCCCTGCCCCTGCCGGAAAAGCCGGACCTCGACCCCGACATGCAGGCGCTGTTCGACAAATGCGTGGAAAAGCTGGGCTTCGTTCCAAATGTGCTTCAGGCCTACAGCCTCCGGCCGAAGAAGCTGCGCAACTTCGCCATGCTCTACAACGAGCTGATGCTGGGCGAGAGCGGACTCAGCAAGCTGGAGCGCGAGATGATCGCGGTCGTCGTGTCTTCGGCCAACCACTGCTATTACTGCCTCGTCGCCCATGGGCAGGCGGTGCGCAAGCTGTCGGGCGACCCGGAGTTGGGCGAGATGCTGGTCGCGAACTATCGCGTCGCCCCGCTGGAACCGCGCCAGCGCGCCATGCTCGACTTCGCCTGGAAGCTGACGAAGGAGCCGATGTCGGTGGGTGAGCCCGACCGCGAGGCCCTGCGCGCCGTGGGCTTCAGCGCGGAGGACATCTTCGACATCGCCGATACTGCCGGCTTCTACAACATGTCCAACCGTCTCGCGACCGCGGTGGACATGATCCCCAACCGCGAGTACCACAGCCAGGATCGTTAACGCCGGACCGATGACGCCGGTCGTCCGGCACCACCGAGGCCACACAGGGTTGGAATCATGAGGATCGTCCGCTTCTTCGTGCGACTGTTCGCCGTCATCGGCTTCCTGCTGGTGGCCGGGGCGGTGGCGGTGGTGGTGCTGGCCGTCCGCCACGAACCTGCCCTGCCAGACGCGGTGGTGCTGGAACTCGACCTGACCAAGCCACTGGCCGAAAGCGAAAGCGGCAAGATCGGCAGCTTCTTCGAGCACCAGACGACCCTGCGCGAGGTACTGGACGCACTCGACGGCGGCCGGCGCGACCCCAAGGTGAAGGGCGTGCTGGCCCGCTTCAGCGACGACAGCATCGGATTCGCCCAGACGCAGGAGCTGCGGGCGGCCATCGAGCGTTTCCGCGCCTCGGGCCGCTTCGCCGTCGCCTTCGCGGAGGAGTATGGCGGGGGCGGGCCGGGCAATCGCTCCTACCTGCTGGCCAGCGCCTTCGACGAGGTGTGGCTGCAGCCGCTGGGCACGCTCGGCATCACCGGCCTGTCGGCGGAACTGCCCTTCGCCCGCGATGCCTTCGAGCAATTGGGCGTACAGCCGCAATTCGCCCAGCGCGAGGAATACAAGAGCTTCGCAGACACCTTCACCAAGTCAGGCATGACCCCGGCCAACCGCGAGATGATGGAGGCGCTGGTCGCCGACCTCACCAAGCAGCTGGTCGAAGGCATCGCCACCAGCCGGCGCCTCGCCCCCGCCGCGGTGCGGACAGCCATGGACAATTCCCCGCTGCTGAGCCGCGAGGCACTGGACCAGAAGCTGGTCGACCGGCTCGGCTATGCCGACGAGGCGCGCGACGAGGCGCTGAAGCGTGCCGGCGCCGGGGCGGAGCTGGTGGAGCCGTTCGATTACCTGTCGGTGGCCGGCGGTCCCCACGACGCCGGCCCGACCATCGCCCTGATCCACGCCGTCGGCACCATCACCGGCGGCAAGAGCGAGAAGCCGGCGCTGGGCGAGGTCGCGGCCGGGTCGGAGACCATCGTCGAAGCCATCGAGGAAGCGGCCGACGATCCCGACGTGCGCGCCATCCTGTTCCGCATCGACAGCGGCGGCGGTTCCGTCTCGGCGTCGGAGGCGATCCGGCGGGCGCTGGTCAAGGCGCGCCAGAGCGGCAAGCCGGTGATCGCCAGCATGGGCGACGCCGCGGCGTCGGGCGGCTATTGGATCGCGCTGGCGGCCGACCGCATCGTCGCATCGCCCGCCACCGTGACCGGCTCCATCGGCGTCGTCGCCGGCAAGTTCGGAGTCGGCGGCCTGTCCGACAAGCTGGGCGTCCATTGGGACCGCGTGCAGGGCGCCCGCAACGCCGGCCTGTGGTCGCCCGTGCGCCCCTTCGACGACAGCGGCACGGAGCGGCTGAACGCCATCATTGACGACACCTATGCCAACTTCCTGCAGCGGGTCGCCGAAGCCCGCCGCATGTCGCCGGATCAGGCGCGCAGCGTCGCCAAGGGGCGGGTCTGGACCGGCGCGCAGGCGCGCGAGCTCGGGCTCGTCGACGAGCTGGGCGGGCAGGAGCAGGCGCTGACGCTGGCGCGCACCGCCGCCGGCCTGTCCCCGGATGCCGCGGTGACGCTGACCCCCTTCCCGCCGCCGAAGTCCGTCACCGACCAACTGATGGAGCTGATGTCCGGCCGCGGCGAACTGGTCGGAGCCCTGGCCGCGGTGGCGGAGCTGCGCCCAATGCTGGCCCAACTGCGACCGCTGATCGCCGCCGTCCAGGGCGATGGCGTCCAGGCCCGCATGCCGGCGATGACGCTGGAGCGCTGAGGACAAAGCCGTGCCAACCGGCGGGGCCCGCTTCAAATCCGCGGGTCCCCGTGCTACATCCTCGCCGCTATGCTGCACATCAATGACCTGACCTTCCGCTTCGGCGGCCGAGTGTTGTTCGACCACGCGACCGCGGTCGTGCCCAAGGGGCACCGCGTTGCGCTGGTCGGCCGCAACGGCACCGGCAAATCAACCCTGCTGAAGCTGATCTCGGGCCAGCTGCAGACCGATGCCGGCGCGGTCACGCTGCCGGCCGGCATGCGCATGGGCATGGTGGCGCAGGAGGCCCCCAGCGGCCCGACCACCCTGATCGACGCCGTGCTGGCCGCCGACACCGAGCGCACCGCCCTGCTGGCGGAGGCGGAAACAGCGACCGACCCGATGCGCATCGGCGAGATTCATGCCCGCCTCGCCGACATCGAGGCGCATTCCGCCCCGTCGCGCGCGGCGCAGATCCTCTCCGGCCTGGGCTTCGACGCCGAGGCGCAGCAACGGCCCTGCTCCGACTTCTCCGGCGGCTGGCGGATGCGCGTGGCGCTGGCCGGCGTGCTGTTCTCCCGCCCCGACCTGCTGCTGCTGGACGAGCCGACCAACCACCTCGACCTCGAAGCCACCATCTGGCTAGAGGGCTATCTGAAGAACTACCCGCACACCATCCTGCTGGTCAGCCATGACCGCGAGCTGCTGAACGCGGTGCCCACCACGACGATCCACATCGACCAGGGCAAGCTCGTCACCTACAGCGGCAATTACGACCAGTTCCTGGCGCAGCGCCGCGCCAACCAGGAGCGCCTCGCCTCCATGGCCGCCAAGCAGGAGGCGCGGCGCAAGCACATGATGTCCTACGTCGACCGCTTCCGCTTCAAGGCCAGCAAGGCCCGTCAGGCGCAGAGCCGCCTGAAGCTGCTGGAGAGGATGGAGTCGATCACGCTGATGGAGGATGATCCCGAGGTCGTCTTCAACTTCCCGCCGCCGGACGAGCTGGCGCCGCCGCTGATCGCGCTGGAGGGGGTCAGCATCGGCTATGGCGACAAGGTGATCCTGCGCCGCGTCAACCTGCGCATCGACATGGAGGACCGCATCGGCCTGCTGGGCGCCAACGGCAACGGCAAGTCGACGCTGGTCAAGCTGCTGGCCAACCGGCTGCAGCCGATGGCCGGCGAGATGCGGCGGTCGTCCAAGCTGCGCATCGGCTATTTCGCCCAGCATCAGGCCGAGGAGCTGGACCTGTCGCTGACGCCGATCCAGCAGACCCAGCGCATCATGCCGCTGGCGCTGGAGGAGAAGGTCCGCGCCCATCTGGGCCGCTTCGGCTTCCCGCAGGCCAAGGCGGAGACCAAGATCGCCAGCCTGTCGGGCGGCGAGAAGGCGCGGCTGCTGCTGGCGCTGATGAGCCGGGAAGTCCCGCACATCCTGATGCTGGACGAACCGACCAACCATCTGGACATCGACAGCCGCGAGGCATTGATCGAGGCGATCAACGATTTCCCTGGCGCCGTCATCATCATCAGCCACGACCCGCACCTGATCGAGATGACCGTCGACCGGCTTCTGCTGGTCGCCGACGGCACGGTGCAGGCCTATGACGGCGATCTGGACGATTACCGCCGCTACCTGCTGGACCGCGCCAAGGCGGAACGGGCGGTGGCGAAGGGCGGGCTGGACCGCGACGCCGGCCCCAACAAGAAGGACCAGCGCCGCGCCGCAGCCGAGGCGCGCACCGCGCTCGCCCCGCTGAAGCGCAAGGCGACCGATGCGGAGGCGCTGGTGACCAAGCTGAGCGAGGAAAAGCGCAAGATCGAGGCGAAGATGGCCGACCCCACCCTCTACACCGGCCCGTCGGACAAGCTGACGAAGCTGCAGATCGATCTCGGCACGGTGGAGAAGAAGCTGGCGACCGCCGAGGAAAGTTGGCTGGAGGCGCTCGAAGCCTACGAGAGCGCCGCGGCGGAGGCCGGCGTTTGAACGCCCGCCGGCACATCGACGACGCCGACAGCGGCACGTTCGAAAGCGAGGCGCTGGAACGCGACGCGCAGCCGGACGGCGCCATCGCCCTGCCGGTGGCCTGCGCCGAGGTGGAGGAGGAACGCACCTCCGACGTGCTGGCCCGCTTCCGCGCCAACCTGCCGCCGGGACGGGTCACGCTGGGCGACCTGATCCGGGCACTGGGCGACCGGTCGCTCGGCACCATCCTGCTGGCGCTGTCGCTGCCCACCATCGCGCCGGTGCCGCTGGGCGTGTCCTGCCTGTTCGACCTGCCCATCGTGCTCTACACCGCCCAGCTCGCCTTCGGACGGCGCGGGGCGGGACTGCCGGACTGGCTGCTGCGCCGTTCCATCGGCACCGGTCTGGCCGCCCGCACGCTGGACGCCGCCATGCCGCGGCTGGTGTGGATCGAGCGGATGCTGAAGCCGCGGCTTCACCGCCTCGCCCGCATCGATCAGGAACGCTGGTTCGGGATGCTGCTGTTCATCCTGACGCTGACCTGCATCATCCCGCTTCCGCTGACCGGCTGGCTGCCGGGCTTCGCGCTGGTGCTGATCTCCCTCGGCCTGATCGAGCGCGACGGCGGCGCCATCGGCGTCGGGTTGGGGCTGACCGTGGCGGCGCTGGTGTTTTTGACGCTGGTGGCGAGCAGCCTGTCATACGCAGGTCACCAACTTCTGGCAGCAACGCTGTAGCAGGGCGGTCGCCGATGGGCCGTCCCGACACAGGGAGGCTCCGATGACCGAGACGGCACCCGCCCCGCTTTCCGAATCCTGGCTGTTCTTCCGCCGCTGGCTGGCCGACCCCTGGGCGATGGGGTCGATCGCCCCGTCCTCCCGGTCCCTGCGCCGCCACATCACCCGCGAGATCCGCTGCGAGGCGGACGAGGTGGTGGTGGAGTTCGGCGGCGGAACCGGTCCGATCACCGCCGCGATCCTCGACTCCGGCATTCCGGCTGACCGCCTGTTCAGCTTCGAGATCGACCAGGATTTGGCCCGTCATCTGCGGCAGCGCTGCCCCGCCGTGACCGTGCTCGCCGAGGATTGCCGCAAGGCGCCGGAACTGTTGGGCCATGCGCTGTGCGGCAAGGTGGGCACGGTGGTGATCGGCATCCCGATGATCACCTTCCCGCTCGCCTTCCAGCGCGAGGTTCTGGACGCGACCTTCCGCATCCTGCGTCCCGGTGGGCGTTTCCTGCTCTACAGCTTCATGCCGCATTCACCCCTGGACCGGGCGGCGCTGGGGCTGCAGGGCCGAAGACTGGCCTTCACCCTGCAAAACCTGCCGCCCGCCTCCGTCTGGGGCTATTGGCGGGCCTGATGGCCGAAAGGCCGCGTCACGCCTCCCGCACCGACACATGGACGTTGCCGCCGCCCTCACGGTCCAGCAGGGCCGAGGCTTCCCGCTCCTGCTCGGGCGTTTCGACGCGCACCCAGAGGATGACGCCGCCGGCCTCCAGGGCGCGGGTGAACTCGTCGGGCTTGGGGTGGCTGGTCAGCTCGTCCAGATAGTCCTTGATCGCGGCCCCGCCGACACCGGCGGCGACCAGGGCGGCCAGCGCCGCCTCGATCGGGCCACCGACGATGGCGATCAGGCCGGCGGTGGTCAGGGGAAAGGCGTATTTCAGCTCGCCCACCAGACCGGTCAGCGCCTCGTCCCGCGGCTTGCCCTTCGGATCGGCCGCATCCAGCGAGGCATGGCTGGCCAGGACCGACAGGTCGGCGCGGTCGAAGCCGGCGGCCAGGACCGCGTCGACCGCCCGGTTGAAGCCGGCGCGGGTGGAAAAGAGGGCAACGACCTCCCGCACCTCGGCGGGCGCCGTGTCCTGGGTCGTTTGCGTCATGATGGCCGTCTCCCTATTTTCATGGTCGGAGTTCCGTCCGATCGCGCGGGTTCCCCCGCAAACGTCCCGGCGGGGCCCTGCCCTATTGTAGCGACCGGCGGCAAGCGCCAGTCAACCGCCATGGGGACGCAGCCGGGATCGGTCATCCGCGCCCGATTGCCCCAACACCGGCCATCCCGCCTATCCCGCGGCTACATATCCCGTGATAGGGTGCGCCCCTGAAACAACACCCATCCACCGCCGCATGGTTCCCGTGTCCGACACCGCAGAAATCGTCATCCCGCCCGACGCCACCCCGATGATGGCGCAGTATCTGGAGATCAAGCAGGCGCATCCCGATTGCCTGCTGTTCTACCGGATGGGCGACTTCTACGAGATGTTCTTCGAGGACGCGGTGAATGCCGCCGCGGCGCTGGACATCGCGTTGACCAAGCGCGGCCAGCATCTGGGCGAAGACATCCCCATGTGCGGTGTGCCGGTGCACAGCCACGAGAATTACCTGCAGCGCCTGATCCGCCAGGGCTTCCGCGTCGCCATCTGCGAACAGATGGAAGACCCGGCGGAGGCGAAGAAGCGCGGCTCCAAATCGGTGGTGAAGCGCGGCGTCATCCGCATCGTCACCCCCGGCACCCTGACCGAGGACAGCCTGCTCGATTCACGCTCCTCCAACTGGCTGGCGGCGGTGGCGGAGGCGGCAGGCGGGCTGGGGCTGGCTTGGCTGGAGATGTCGACCGGCGAACTGGTGGTGCAGCCGGTGGAGCGGACCGGGCTGGGTGCCGCGCTCGGCCGGCTCGACCCGCAGGAAGTGCTGATCTCGGAAAAGCTGTCGCAGACGCCGGAGCTGTTCGAGCTTTGGGGGGAATGGAAGTCGCGGCTGACGGTGCAGCCCACCCCGCGTTTCGACAGCGAGAACGGCAAGCAGCGCCTGCTGACCCAGTACGGAGTCGGCACGTTGGACGCCTTCGGCAACTTCACCCGGGCGGAGGTCGCGGCGGCCGGTGCGCTGGTCGGCTATGTCGAGCTGACGCAGAAGGGGCGCGTGCCCCGCCTGTCGCCGCCCCGGCGCGTCGGGCCGGGTGCGGTGATGGAGATCGACGCCTCCACCGCCCGCAACCTGGAGCTGACCCGTACGCTGACCGGGGAGCGGCGCGGCAGCCTGCTCGCCACCATCGACCGCACGGTGACGGGGGCCGGCGCCCGGCTGCTTTGCGCCCATCTCGCGGCCCCGCTGACCGACCCCGCCGCCATCGGCCGCCGGCTCGACATGGTGGAATTCGCGCTGGCGGAGGAGCGGCTGCGTGGCGACCTGCGCCAGTCCCTGCGCAGTTGTCCCGACCTGGAACGCGCGCTGTCGCGCCTGACGCTGGGCCGCGGCGGTCCGCGCGATCTGGCCGCCATCCGCGACGGGCTGCGGCAGGCGGGGCTGATCCGCGAGTTGCTGGCCGGGGCCATGCCGCTGCCGGACGGGCTGGCGGCGCTCGACAAGCGGCTGGGCGCCCATTCGGAACTGGTAGACCAGCTGACCCAGGCGCTGGCGCCGGAGCTGCCGCTGCTGGCCCGCGACGGCGGCTTCATCGCCCGCGACTACAGCTATGCGCTCGACGAGTTGGTGACGTTGCGCGACGAGAGCCGCCGGCTGATCGCCGGGCTCCAGACCAAATACGCCGAGATCGCCGGGGTGCCGTCGCTGAAGGTCAAGCACAACAATGTGCTGGGCTATCACATCGAGGTCACCGCAGCCCATGCCGACAAGCTGATGTCGGACCGGGCGCGCGAGGTGTTCATGCACCGCCAGACCATGGCGAACGCCGTGCGGTTCGGCACGGTGGAGCTGTCGGATCTGGAGCGCCGCATCTCCGAGGCCGCCGACAAGGCGCTGGCGGTGGAACTGGAGCTGTTCGCCGGGCTGGTGGAGTCGGTGGCGGCACGGGCCGATGCCATCGCCCAGGCCGCCCATGCGCTGGCGGCGCTGGACGTCGCCACCTCGCTGGCCGAACTGGCGGAGGAGCGGCGCTACAGCCGGCCGCTGGTGGACGACAGCCTCGCCTTCTCCATCACTGGCGGCCGGCATCCGGTGGTGGAGGCGGTGCTGGACGCCGCCCATGGCGGACCATTCGTCGCCAATGCCTGCGATCTTGCGCCCGACAACAGGCTGTGGCTGCTGACCGGTCCGAACATGGCCGGCAAATCGACCTTCCTGCGCCAGAACGCGCTGATCGCCGTGCTGGCCCAGATGGGCAGCTTCGTCCCGGCGGAGCGGGCGCATATCGGCGTGGTCGACCGGCTCTACAGCCGGGTCGGCGCCGCCGACGACCTCGCCCGCGGGCGGTCCACCTTCATGGTGGAGATGGTGGAGACGGCGGCGATCCTGAACCAGTCCGGCGCGCGCGCCCTGGTGATCCTGGACGAGATCGGCCGCGGCACCGCGACCTTCGACGGCCTGTCCATCGCCTGGGCCTGTGTCGAGCATCTGCACGACGTCAACCGTTGCCGCGCGCTGTTCGCCACCCATTACCACGAATTGACGATGCTGGCCTCCAAGCTGCCGGCGCTGTCCTGCCACACCATGCGGATCAAGGAGTGGCAAGGCGACGTGGTTTTCCTGCACGAGGTGACCGCCGGCGCCGCCGACCGCAGCTATGGCATCCATGTCGCCAAGCTCGCCGGCCTGCCGCCCGCCGTGGTCGGACGGGCCGACGAGGTGCTGAAGCTATTGGAATCGGGCGACCAGAACGCAACGATCCACCGGCTGGCCGAAGACCTGCCGCTGTTCAGTGCCGCGCTTAAGCGCCCGGCGCCTAAGGCCGAACCGGTCCCGGAGGTGCCCGCCGGACCGTCACCGGTCGAGGAAGCCTTGGCTGGAATCGACCCGGACAGCCTGACGCCGCGGCAGGCGCTGGACGAACTCTATCGTCTGCGGGGGCTGCTGCGGGGCTGAGCCAACGGTGGAATGCGAACAAGTCCTTTTGCCGCTTGGTGTTGAGCAGAGCCCCTCTCCCCTTGCGGGAGAGGGGTTGGGGTGAGGGGGCGCAAGCCATTGGTTCCCTGGCCTTCGGCCGCCCCCTCATCCCAACCCGCGGGTCGGCAAAACGCCGTTGGCGTTTGGCCGATCCCGCCCCGCGAGGGGAGAAGGGCTATTCGCCGCGGCAGGTGGCAATAGCTTCGCAGAGGCAAAATCGTGTAAGTGCCGAGTCGTCGGCATCAGGAGGCAAACAAAAAGCCCCTTCCCTGCTGTCGCAAGGAAGGGGCTTTTTTTCCGCTTCCGGCAGCGGTTCGCTAGCCGGCCAGCATCTCCAGCGCCTTCTGCAGCTTGTCGCGGGCCTGGTCGGCGGCCTCGCGGCGGTCGCGCTGCTCCTCGATCACCTCTTCCGGAGCCTTGGCGACGAACTGCTCGTTCGACAGCTTGGCGTCGATCTTCTTGATCTCGCCGGTCAGCTTGTCGATTTCCTTGGATAGGCGCGCCTTCTCCTTGTCGAGATCGACGATGCCTTCCAGCGGCAGCACCAGCGTGGTCTCGTCCAGCACGGCCTGCACGCTGCTCTTCGGCACGTCACCCTGCAGAGGATCGACGCTGGACAGGCGGGCCATCCGCAGGATCAGGTCGCGGTGGGTGTCGAGCCGCTTCAGGCTGACCGCGTTCGGCTCCTTCAGCTTCAGCTCGATCTGCGCCGCCGGCGGGACGTTCATTTCCGACCGCATGGAACGGACCGAGGTGATCAGCCGCACCACCCAATCCATCTCGTCGCGCGCGGCCGGATCGACCATGTCGGCGGCGAACTCCGGCCATTCCGCCGAGATCAGGCGGTTGGCGCGGGCCGGCGACAGCTGCTCCCACAGTTCCTCGGTGATGAAGGGCATCAGCGGGTGCAGGATGTGCAGGATCTGGTCGAGCACCCAGGCGGTGGTCGCCCGGGTCTCGGCCTTCGCCGCCTCGTCAGACCCGGCGAGGATCGGCTTGGTGAACTCCATGTACCAGTCGCAGAAGGTGCCCCAGGTGAACTGGTAGGCGGCACCGGCGGCCTCGTTGAACTTGTAGGCGTCGATCGACTCGGCGACCTTCTTCGCCGCATCGGCCAGAGCGCCGACGATCCAGCGGTTGACCGTCTGGGTCAGGCCGACCGGCTTGTAGCCGGCGACCGGCTCGCAGCCGTTCATCTGGCAATAGCGGGCGGCATTCCACAGCTTGGTGGCGAAGTTGCGATAGCCCTCGACCCGGTTCACCGCCAGCTTGATGTCGCGGCCCTGCGCCGCCATCGCCGACAGGGTGAAGCGTAGCGCGTCGGTGCCGTACTGGTCGATGATCTCCAGCGGATCGATGACGTTGCCCTTCGACTTCGACATCTTCTGCCCCTTCTCGTCACGGACGAGGGCATGGATGTAGACGGTGCGGAAAGGCACATCCTTCATGAAGTGCAGGCCCATCATCATCATCCGGGCGACCCAGAAGAAGATGATGTCGAAGCCGGTCACCAGCACGTCGGTCGGGTAGTAGCGGTCCAGTTCCGGCGTCTGGTCGGGCCAGCCGAGCGTGGAGAAGGGCCACAGCGCCGACGAGAACCAGGTGTCGAGCACGTCGGCGTCGCGCGTCAGCTCGACATCGTTGCCGTAGTGCTTCTGGGCGGCGGCGCGCGCCTCCTCCTCCGTCTCCTCGACGAAGAAGGTGCCGTCCGGACCATACCAGGCCGGAATCTGATGGCCCCACCAGATCTGGCGGCTGATGCACCAGGGCTGGATGTTGCGCATCCATTCGAAATAGGTGTTTTCCCACTGCTTGGGCACGAACACGGTCTTGCCGGTCTCAACCGCCTCGATGGCCGGCTTGGCCAGCGTCGCGGCGTCGACATACCACTGGTCGGTGAGCCACGGCTCGATGGCGACGCCGGAGCGGTCGCCGTGCGGCACCATGTGAGTGTGCGGCTCGATCTTCTCCAGAAGCTCCAGCGCTTCCAGTTCGGCCACGATCCGCTTGCGCGCCTCGTAGCGATCCAGCCCGCGATAGGCCTCGGGAACGTTGTCGTTCAGCCGGGCGTCGCGATCCATGATGTTGATCTGCTCGAGCCCGCAGCGCTTCCCGACCTCGAAGTCATTGAAGTCGTGGGCCGGGGTGATCTTCACCGCGCCCGACCCGGTTTCCGGATCGGCATATTCGTCGCCGACGATGGGGATCAGGCGGCCGACCAGCGGCAGGCGGACCATCTTGCCGATCAGGTCCTTGTACCGCTCATCCTCCGGATGCACCGCCACGCCGGTGTCGCCCAGCATGGTTTCCGGCCGCGTGGTGGCGACCACGATGTAGCGGCCCTCCTCCCCGTCGATGGGATAGCGGAAGTGCCAGAGGTTGCCCTTGATCTCCTTCTGCTCGACCTCGAGGTCGGAGATGGCCGTGTGCAGCTTCGGGTCCCAGTTGACCAGCCGCTTGTCCTTGTAGATCAGGCCCTGGCGATGCAGTTCGACGAACACCTTGCGGACGGCGCGGCTCAGCCCCTCGTCCATGGTGAAGCGTTCGCGCGGCCAATCCGGCGAGGCGCCCAGGCGGCGCAGCTGGCGGGTGATGGTGCCGCCCGACTCGGCCTTCCATTCCCACACCTTGTCGATGAAGGCGTCGCGGCCGAAATCGTGGCGGGTCTTGCCGTCCTTCGCCAGATTGCGCTCCACCACCATCTGGGTGGCGATGCCGGCATGGTCGGTGCCCGGCTGCCACAGGGCGTCGCGGCCCCGCATGCGGTTGTAGCGGGTCAGCACGTCCTGGATGGTGAAGGTCAGCGCATGGCCCATGTGCAGGCTGCCGGTTACGTTCGGCGGCGGCATCATGATGGTGTAGGGCTTGCCGTTCCCCTGCGGCTGGGCGGCAAATGCGCCCGACTCTTCCCACAGGCGGTAGTGCTTCTCCTCGACCTCGGCGGGCCGGTACGTCTTTTCCAACATCACCACGAACTTTCGCTAGAAACGTCTCAACCGGGGATCAGAAAGGCGGAGCTCAAGAAAGGCAGGATCAGAACTTCTGCGACCGCCGGATCATCCGGTCGATCTCCTGCTGGACCAGCCGCTCGACCACAGTCGGCAGATTCTCATCCAGCCACTCCTTCAACAGCGGCTTCAGCAGTTCGCGCACCACCTCCTCCACCGTGCGGATGCCGATGGGCATCGGACCGATGGACAAATCGTCGCCCAACTCGCGCGCCAGATGGGTCAAGTGATGCGAGGCATCTTCCGCCGTCCGGCGGGAGATCAGCCCGTCATCCACCTCGACCGGCCGGCGGCGCGGACGCGGCGGGGGCGGCGGCTCGTCATCCTCGAACTCGTCGAAGGCCGGCATCGGCCGGCGCGCCGGGCGCGGCGGCGGCATCGGCTCGGGCTCCGGCTCCTCCCAACGCGGGGGCGGAGGCGGGGGCGGAGGCGGCTCCGGAAACGCCGGCTCGTCGGGCCAGGGATCGGGGTCCGGCTGACCGAAAGCCGGGCGTTCGTCCGGCTCGTCCTCCACCATCTGGGTCAGTTCCAGGACGTCGTCGTCCTCATCCACCGGCGGGGGCGGCGGAGGAGGCGGAGGGGGTGGCGGCGGAGGAGGCGGCGAAGGCGCCTGGGTTTCCGACTTGGCCGGCTCACCGTCCTCGGAAATGATCCGCCGGATGGAGGCGAGGATTTCCTCCATCGAAGGTTCTTGCTGGCCCTTATCGCTCATCGTGGCAACCCGAGACGTCAATCCGACCCAAACCTAGGGCAGGGATGACAAAAAAGCCATAATACAAAAACGGCCCGCTTTCGCGGGCCGCTTCGTTCATTCGGTCACCGAAGTTCCGAACCACTTGCCCCGCGTCTTATCGTAATTCGCCTGCGGGTCGTATTTCTGGACCGGCAGATTGAGCCGGTCGGCGGTCAACTGTCCGCTGGCCGCCAGAACATTGAAGGCCGCGACCATCTCGTCGTGCTGGGCACGGACCAGGAAGACGCGGGCGTTCAGCAGTTCCTGTTCCTGGTTCAGCACGTCCAGAACGGTGCGCGACCCGACCTGCGCCTCCTGACGGACGCCTTCCAGGGCGATCTGCGCCGCCTTGATCTGCGCCGAGTATGATTCGATGCTGGCGCGCGCGGTCTGCAGGGCCTGCCAGGCGCTGACAGCCGACTCGGTCACCTGGCGGCGGCTTTCCTCGATCTGCAGGCGGGCCTGGTTGGCCGTCTGCTTGGCCTCGCGGACCAGCGCTTCCGGCTGGCCGGCCTGATAGAGCGGGATGGTCACCTGGGCGGTGATCTGCGCGCTGTCGGAACGGTTCAGCTCGACGCCGGACGTGCGGCCCGGATCATAGGTGCGGGTGCCGCTGGCCGACAGGTTCACCGAGGGCAGCAGGCGGCCGTACTGCTGGTCCACCGCCTCGCGCTGCGCCGCCTCGGAGTAGGAGGCCGACAGCACGTTGGGGTTGTTGGCGCGGGCCAGCTCAACCAGTTCGTCCAGGTTCTTCGGCAGGCGGAAGGCCGGCTTGGGAGCCTTCAGTTCACCGGGGGCCGACCCCACCAGACGCTCGTAGGTCGCGCGGGAGGCGCGGAGCGTGCCTTCCGCCGAGATCTTCGACGCGATGGCGGCCGACAGGCGCGACTCGGACTGGCTGACGTCGGTGCGGGTGTATTCACCGACGCGGAAGCGGTCGCGGGCGGCGTCCAGCTGTCGGCGCAGCACCTGCTCGTTGTTGGTCTGCAATTGCAGGATGGCCTGGTTCTGGACGATGTCCAGATAGGCCTGAGCAGCGGCGAGCAGCACCGACTGTTCCGACGCGATCAGGGTGGCGCGCTGCGCCTCGACCAGCCGTTCGGCCCGGCGGACGGCCGGAGCCACGGTGGCGTCGTAGACCGGCTGGGTCGCGGTCACGCCGACGCTTTTCGCGTTGGCCTCGGACCCCGTCGAACCGCCGTCGAATTTCGAATCGCCCATCGAGCGCGTGATGCCGGCGGTGACCCGCGCCGTCGGCCGGTAGCCGGACAGCGCCTGGGGCACGCCTTCGTCGACGGCGCGCAGGCGGGCGCGCTGGGCGCCGATCGTCGGGTTGTTCGCATAGGCCTGGGCGAGGGCCTGTTCGAGGGACTGCGCCTGGGCCGTACCACCGCCGGTCACTGCTGTGCCCATGGTGGCGGTCAGGGTCAGGGCCGTCGCCAGCAGCCAGCGGCGCGCAAAACGGCTTCGCACGGTCATGTTCAGTAGACCTTCATGTTCGGGTCGATTCGGCGCGCCCAGGCATCGACGCCGCCATCGAGGTTGATGGCACGGTCGAAGCCCTTGGAACGCAGCCACATGGTGACCTGCGCGCTGCGCCCACCGTGATGGCACACGACGACGACGTCGCGGTCCGTCGGCAGCTCGTCCACCCGGCCGGGAAGCCCGTTCATCGGGATGTGCAGGCTGCCGTCGATGGCGCACAGCGCAAACTCCCACGGTTCGCGCACGTCGAGGACGACCATCGCGTCGCCGGCCTTCCGGCGACGGTCCAGCTCTTCCACCTCGATCTCAAACGGTGCGGCCATGGATGTTCACTTTCGTGCAAGGATGGCGGCGACGGTAGCGCAGAACCGCGCAGAGGTAAACTGCACGGTTCAGTTCAAGACCTCTCCAACCGGCAAAGCCGGTCAGAACACGAAAGACGCCTTCTTTTCGAAGCCCGGCAGCGCGTGCGGCTTGGCTTCGAACAGGATGCGGCTGGAAACGACGCCGGCAATGCGCTGGAACAGGCGGACCTCCCCGACGCTGCCGCTGTCCTGAACCGCCGCGACGAGGCGTCCGCCTTCGGCCAGCTGTTCGGTCAGTGCAGCCGGCACCTCCGGCACGGTACCTTCGACGACGATCACATCGTAAGGGGCGTTTTGGGCGTACCCCTCCGCCAGCGGGCCGGTGACGGCCTTGGCATTGGTGATGCCCTGCCCGGCCAGCGCCGCGGTCGCGGCGGCGGTCAGCCCCTCGTCGCAGTCGAGGCCAATCACCGAGGCGGCCAGACGGCCCAGCACCGCGGTGGAATAGCCGCCGGCCGCACCGACGTCGAGCACCCGGTCGGTCTCCTGCACGGCGACCGCCTGCAGCATGCGGGCGAACACCATCGGCTCCAACAGGAAGCGGCCCTTGCCGATGGGAAGATCGTCGTCGACATAAGCGACGCCGCGCGCCGACTCAGGTACGAAGGCTTCGCGCGGAAGCTCCGACAGGACGTCGACAAGACGATGATCGGTCACCTTGTTGGGGCGGATCTGTCCCTCGACCATGAAATAGCGTGCGGCGGCGAAATCGGTCATGGCGGTCGCTTATTGATGTGTTGTGACGACACCGGCACCAAGCCGAACAGTGGACGGCTTCCTGCCATGGCGGTATATAGCCGCAAAGGCCGGGCGAACACAACGCCACAGGGATCCAGGCCACGGCTGTGGAGGGCCTTTGCCGGGGCTCGGAAAAACCGATCCCGCACGACCGCATCGGATGGGGCCGGCGGATGGGTCCGCGCAGGACGTTCGGCGATGTTCAAAAATCGTCACCATTCGCCTTGACCGCTCCGTTCCGTGCCGCTATACCACCGCTCCACACCGAGGGCGCACCGGAAACGGCGCGCCGGTGCCGGTCAGGATGGCGCGGTGGCAGAGTGGTGATGCAGCGGACTGCAAATCCGTGTACGTGGGTTCGATTCCCGCCCGTGCCTCCATACCTGACGATTTGACGATACAGTGACAGACGACGGCCAAGCCCCCAGGCAACGGTCCGCCCATAGCCCCGCTCCGGCGGGGCTTTTTGCGTTTGGGCCTTGTTTTCGCTGATGAAATGCCCGCTCGCCCCCTTCCGAAAATAAATTCGTTTTTCTGTCGGAATTGGCTTGGCAGGGCCGAATGGTTCGGCTATACACCCGCCACGCCAACAACGGCGGCCGCCGAAAGGCCGGTCACCGATCCCGGTTAGCTCAGTTGGTAGAGCAGCGGACTGTTAATCCGCTTGTCGCTGGTTCGAGTCCAGCACCGGGAGCCAGATCGAAAAGGCCGGATGCCCAGCGCATCCGGCCTTTTCTGTTTTCCGGCTATTGCCGCTTGACTGTGGCGCTTCAGTACCCGAATTCGGTTTAAAGCGGCCGGGCTAGGTCCGACGGCCGCCCGCTCTACTCAGAACTAGACCCAAAAGACGATCCAGACTTGCCGGAAGCGAACTGCCGCGCGAAGCCGCATGGCGTTAAACTTGATAACAATTCCGGACCTAAGTCGTGGGCCGGGCGTCTCCAGACGATGGAGGTTCGCCGTGCTTCTGCCATTCCAGTCCGAACGCTTCCGCACCGCCCCCCCGGTCGACGGCCCCGGCCATCGTCGATCGCCAGACAACGGCGAACAACCGGTCCGGACCATCGACTGCGTCACCGCCATCCTGCTGTTCTTCGCGGCAGTCTTGTTGGCCCTGCTGGCCTTCAGCGCCGATTGGGACGGGACGGCGACCGACAGCAGGCCGCAGGCCTACGAGAACACGCCGGTCCTGGTCATCCCGCCCCATCCCCGGTAAAGCCCGGTCTATTCGACCAGATCGTCGTAGATGGTCCCGTCCGGGTCGGAGGGATCGGCGCCGGCCGCGACGGCGACCCGCTTCCACTCCCCGCACCAGTCGGTGGACAGGGTGATGGGGAAATCGCCTTCCGGGCTGCGCGGGGTCACCACCGGCGGATAGCGCCGGCAGGTCCCCTTGGGCCCGCGCTGGCGGAGCCCCTGCCCCTCCCAGAACCGGCAGGTGTAGCAGGTGTCGAGTCGCTTCATCGCGGACCGGTCTCCTTCTGATGGCAGGCCTCATTGCCGGCCGCCCCGCCCGGTTGCCTCGGTTGCCGCGATTCCTCCCCTCAACCCGTGGAGGGCGGTTTCCCAGGCCGGAGCGTGTTGGCGCACTGGGCGTAATACGCCTTGATGTCCGCGTCCAGAACGCTGCGGCGGCGTCCCTCCTCCGACTCGTCGGGCGCGTCGCTCAGGCGCTGGAACTCCTGGACCGCCCGCTCCAGGTCCTGATCGCTGTTGATGGGCATGATATCGCCTTTCCGTATGACTCTTGGGTCGCACAGGACAACAGCCGGCGGCCCCGGTATGTTTCCGTGCCTCCTGCCGGGCTCAAGACGAATGACGGCTTGATGAGCGGCGACTCGCACGCAATGTCATGACTCTGTCACCCGAGTCGCGACGGACAGGGCCGCGCGGCGGCGGGGGTGCCCTCTGGCCCTGCCATTGCGCGGGAGTGCGGTGTCATGCGGGTCCTCTCCACACCGGTCGCGCCGCACTGGGCGGCCGGCATTCTGTTCCTTGCCTTCGCCCTGGCCTTCGGCCCGGCCCCGGCGGCCGAACCGGAGCAGCTGGACCCGGAGCGCGTCGTCCGCTCCGTCGTCGGCATCCGCGCCGTCGTGCCGCCCGACAGCCAGAGCGCCCGCAGCCTGGGAACGGAGCGCGAGGGCAGCGGCGTCGTCATCGACGGTTCCGGCTTGATCCTGACCATCGGCTACACGGTGATGGAGGCCTCGCAGATCCAGGTCACCGCCGCCGACGGGCGCAGCTATCCCGCCAACATGATCGCCTACGATCCCGTCAGCGGCTTCGGCCTGCTGCGGGCGGAATTGGGATTCCAGGCGCCCTGGCTGCGGCTGGCCGATTCGGCGGCGGTGAAGGAAGGCGACACGCTGCTGGCGCTGAGTGGCGGCGACGGCCGCGGCGCCGCCGCCGTGAAGGTTGTCAGCAAGCGGGAGTTCGCCGGCTATTGGGAATATCTGCTGGACGAGGCACTGTTCACCTTCCCGCCGATCCGCGCCTTCAACGGCGCCGCCCTGGTGAATCGCGAAGGCCGGCTGGTCGGCATCGGCTCGCTTCTGGTGATGGAAGCAATGGAAGGGCGCGGCCTTCCCGGCAACATGTTCGTCCCCATCTCCGCCCTTGAACCGATTCTGGCCGACCTGCTCGCCTACGGCCGGCGGCAGGAGCCGGCGCGTCCCTGGCTGGGCGTCACCTTGCGGGAGGAGATGGGGCGGCTGATGGTGGAGAAGGTGTCGCCGCGCAGCCCGGCCGAATCGGCGGGCCTGCGCCCCGGCGACTTGATCGTCGGCGTGGGCGGGCAGCGCTTCAGCGGACTGGCGGATTTCTACCGCAAGCTCTGGGGCCTCGGGCCGGCGGGAGTGGTCGTCCCGCTTGAGGTGATGCGTGGCGCCACCTTGACCCCGGTGCCGGTGCCGTCGGCCGACCGGGTACGGTTTCTGCGGCTGAACCCAACCCTGTGACCGGGCAATCCATCTCCGTGCCCGGCCGCGCGCTTGTCGAGGCCGTTCCGGCGGTGCACCCTGCCCGCAACAGCCATCCCATGGGGCCGCGCCGACCATGAATCATCCCGATATTGAGATCCTCGACAAGAAGACCCCCTACAAGGGTTTCCTCACCATCGACGTTTACCGCCTTCGCCATAAGAAGTTCGACGGAACCTGGACCGACGTGCTGCCCCCGCGCGAGGTCTGCGACCGCGGCGAGGCCGTGGGCGTCCTGCTGTACGACCCGGACCGCGACACCGTGGTGATGATCGAACAGTTCCGCGTCGGCTCCGCCGCGGCGGGCGGCCCGGCCTGGATGACCGAGATCGTCGCCGGCATGGTCGGTGAAGGCGAAACTCCGGAAGAGGTGGCGCGCCGCGAATCGCTGGAGGAGGCCGGCTGCGAAATCCGCGAGATCGAGCAGATTTGCGACTATTACGTCAGCCCCGGCGCCTTCACCGAACTGGTCACCGTTTTCTGCGGCCGGGTCGACAGCCGCAACCTCGCCGCCACTGGCGGGCTGGTGGAGGAACACGAGGACATCCGCATCATGGCCCTGCCGGCGGATGAGGTTATCCGCATGATGGACGAGAACCGCCTGCGCAACTCCGTCGCCATCATCGCCGTCGGATGGCTCGCCCGCCACCGCGAGTCCCTGCGCAAGCGCTGGCTCCAGTCCTGAACACGTCCGTATTTTCACACGGCCAGGACGTTCAATGCAGCATTTCACACCCTCATCTTGAAACCGCCGACCCCAGCCCTGATAGTATCGGCAGCATTCCACATCAGACCTTGGGAGTACCCGCCTTGGACATCCGCAACGGCTTCATCGGCGCCATCGGCAACACGCCGCTGATTCGCCTGGAAGGGCCTTCGAAGGCGACGGGCTGCGAGATCCTGGGCAAAGCGGAGTTCCTGAACCCGGGCGGATCGGTGAAGGACCGCGCCGCCCTCGCCATCGTCCGCGACGCGGAACAGCGCGGGCTGCTGCGTCCCGGCGGCACCATCGTCGAGGGCACGGCCGGCAACACCGGTATCGGGCTGGCTCTTGTCGGCAACGCGCTGGGATATCGCACAGTCATCGTGATGCCGGAGACGCAGAGCCAGGAAAAGAAGGACATGCTGCGGCTGATCGGCGCCGACCTGCGCCTCGTCCCGGCGGTTCCCTATTCCAACCCTGACAATTACGTCCGCTATTCCGGCCGGCTGGCCGAGGAACTGGCGAAGACCGAGCCGAACGGCGTCGTCTGGGCCAACCAATTCGACAACACCGCCAATCGCGAAGGCCACCGCACCACCACCGGCCCGGAGATCTGGGAGCAGACCGGCGGCAAGGTCGACGCCTTCACTTGCGCGGTGGGCAGCGGCGGCACGCTGGCCGGCATCGCCCTGGCGCTGAAGGAGCGGAACCCGAACATCCGCATCACGCTGGCCGACCCGATGGGCGCGGCCCTGTTCAGCTACTACACGAAGGGGGAGCTGAAGTCGGAAGGCAGTTCCATCACCGAAGGCATCGGCCAGGGCCGCATCACCGCCAACCTGGAAGACGCACCGATCGACGACGCGGTACAGATTCCCGATGAAGAGGCGCTGCCGATCGTCTTCGACCTGATCAAGACCCAGGGTCTGGTTCTGGGCGGCTCGTCGGGCATCAACATCGCCGCGGCGATGCGGGTGGCGCGCGACCTCGGCCCCGGCCACACGGTGGTGACCATCCTGTGCGACGGGGGGCAGCGTTACCAATCGAAGCTCTTCAATCCTGACTTCCTCCGTGAGAAGAATCTTCCCGTGCCAGACTGGCTGGCCTGATTCCTTCCAAGGGAGCCACGGGGGAGACATGGACGCGCTTTTCCGCGAGGACGCCTACGCCCGCAACTGCGTCGCCACCGTCACCGCGGTGGACGAGCGCGGCATCCGGCTCGACCGCACCGTCTTCTACCCGACCGGCGGCGGGCAGCCGGGCGACAGCGGCGTGCTGCGCTTCGACGGGCTGGAAGTCCGCATCAAGGACACGGTGAAGGGCGACGGCGGCCCCGACGACGTCATCCATGTGCCGGAGGATGGACAGGACCTGCCCACCCCCGGCACGGCGGTGGAGGCGGTGATCGACTGGGACCGCCGTTACCGCCACATGCGGATGCACACCGCCCTGCACCTGCTGTGCGCGGTCGTTCCGGGATCGGTCACCGGCGGACAGATCGGCGCGGACAAGAGCCGGCTCGACTTCAACGTCCCGGCCGAATCGCTCGACAAGGACGCCATCGCCGAGGCGGTGAACAGGCTGATCGCCGCCGACACGCCCGTCGGCACCCAGTGGATCACCGACGAGGACATGGCGGCGAAGCCGGAACTGGTGCGGACCATGTCGGTGAAGCCGCCGACCGGCAGCGGCCGGGTCCGCCTGCTGAGCGTGGAGGGCGTCGATCTGCAACCCTGCGGGGGCACCCATGTCGCCCGCACCGGCGAGATCGGCGGAATCGAGGTGACGAAGATCGAAAACAAGGGCAAGCAGAACCGGCGCGTCGTCATCGCGCTGAAGGACTGACTGCTTATCCGACGATTCTCTGTCCGAACGATCCAATTCAAGGACGCGCAGCATGAGCGACAGCACCGTTGACCCGCTGACCGGCCCCGTCGTCTCCACCGACTGGCTCGCCCGCAACCTCGGCCGGGCGGGGCTGAAGCTGCTCGACGGGTCCTGGCACATGCCGGCCCTGAAGCGCGACATCCGGGCGGAGTTCGCGGCCAGCCACATCTCCGGCGCCCGCCTGTGCGACGTCGACGATGTGGTGGCGCCGGACACCCACCCGCTGCCGCACATGGCCCCGGACGAGGCGACCTTCGCCGCAAAGATCGGTGCGCTGGGCATCGGCGACGGCGACACGGTGGTGGTCTATGACACCGCCGGCATGGCGACCGCCGCGGCCCGCGTCTGGTGGCTGTTCCGCCTGTTCGGCTTCGACCGGGTGGCGGTTCTGGACGGCGGCCTGCCGAAATGGCTGGCGGAAGGGCGCCCGACCGAATCGGGCGAGCCCGCCCCGGTCCAGCCGGCGAGCTTCACCGCGCGCAAGCGGTCGGAGCTGATCCGCAACGCCGATCAGGTGCTCGCCAACATCGATGCGAAGGCCGACCAGATCACCGACGCCCGCGCCCAGCCGCGATTCGAGGGTGCAGTGGCTGAGCCCTGGCCGGGCCGGCGCAGCGGCCGGATTCCCGGCAGCTTCAATCTCCCCCACACCGACCTGATCGACGCGGAAGCCAAGACCCTGCTGCCGCCGGACACCATCGCCGCGAAGGCGCGAGCCGCCGGGTTGGACCTCGACCGGCCGGTGGTCGCCTCCTGCGGCAGCGGCATCACCGCCTGCGTCATCGCGCTTGGCCTCGCCACCGCCGGCAAGCCGGACGTGGCGATCTATGACGGCTCCTGGGCCGAGTGGGGCCTGCGGGAGGATCTGCCGCTGGAAACCGGACCGCGGGAAGCCGACGCGCGGCGACCGTGACCGATCCCGTCACCGTCCGGCCCTGCAGCGCGGAAGACCGCGACGCCGTCGTGGCGCTGTGGACCGCCTGCGGGCTGGTGGTGCCCTGGAACGATCCGGCGGCGGACTTCGCGCTGGCGCTGTCGAAGTCCAGTTCGACTGTGCTTGCCGCAGTCGAAGGCGGCAGGATCGTCGCCACCGCCATGGTCGGGCAGGACGGGCATCGCGGCTGGATCTATTACGTCGCCGTCGACCCTGCCCGGCAAGGCCGTGGCCTCGGCCGCCGCATGGTGGCGGAGGCGGAGGGCTGGCTGGTTGCGGCCGGCATGCCCAAGGTCCAACTCCTCGTCCGTGAGACCAACCAACGGGTGCTGGCCTTCTACGAACGTCTCGGCTATGCCAGATCGCCCGTCACGATGATGCAAAAATGGCTGACCAACCCTTCTCCCTGACCCGCCCCGCCGTTCCCACCGCCAGCCGGCCGGGTCATCTGCCGGTGATCGTCACCTATCTGCAGATGACCGCGCCGCCGGCCCACGAACCGGTGCGCCAGCCTAAAGGCAACCTGTCGCTGGTGCGGGCGAACCCGCCGACCTGGTCCTTCTACCGCTATCTCTACGACACGGTGGGCGAACCCTGGCTGTGGCACGAACGCCGCCGCATGCCGCGCAAGGAGTTGGAGCGCTCGATCCTCGACCCGCTGGTGGAGGTTTGGGTGCTTTATGTCGACGGTACGCCCGCCGGCTTCGCAGAGCTGGACCGGCGGACCAGCGAAACAGATCTGTCTTATTTCGGCCTGATCCCCGACTTCATCGGCCACAAGCTCGGCCCCTGGCTGCTCGACAGCATCATCCGCAAGGCGTGGGAGGGCGGAGCGAAGAAGCTGGTCGTCAACACCTGCACCTTCGACCATCCGAAGGCGCTGCCGCTTTACCAGAGCATGGGCTTCGTCCCCACCCGCCACGTCGCCCGCGAAGTCCGCGACCCGCGGCTCGACGGCGTTCTGCCGCGCAGCGCGGGGGAGCATATTCCGCTGGCGGGGTGAGGCTGACGGATCGTCAGCCGACGCCCCTCCCCCTTGACCACCCCATCCACCCCGCCCCATCTACCGCGGGATGCCGGAACCCATTTGCGGGCCGGTGCGTTCCTTCGGGCGAGGCGGAAGCTCCGCCGTGACGATCGGGAGTTAGGGCCTTGGTGGGCTGGATTATTCGGACGCTGGTGCTGTGTTTCGTCGTCGGCTTCGTGCTGTCGTTTCTGAACATCAACCCGGCCAGCATCCTGACCAACAGTTGGCAAACGGTACAGGACATCGCAGCGCTGTTGGTCGAAGCCGGCGGCTGGGCCCTGCCCTATATCCTGATCGGTGCGGTGGTGGTGGTGCCGCTGTCGCTGCTCGGCCTGATCCTGCGCTGGAACCGCTCCCGTCCGCCATCATGAAACCAGCCTGATTGCGGACAAAAAAACAGGAGGCACCGGAACCGGAGCCTCCTGTGAAACAGGGAGGGTTAGAGACAGTCATAGGTCTACGCCCTCATCCCGCCTGTCGCGTTGATGCATGTCAACGGAACGGCGCTTTTCACCGCCGGCCCTCCCCGCAAAGAAAAACCGGAGACATCCATGCGGATGCTCCGGTTCAGTGATACAGGGAGGGTTAGAGACAGCACGGACCTTATCCGGAAACGGATATGCCTTTCGTTGATCTGCATCAAAAGCAGGGAAAGTCTCTGTCTTCTGATCGCCTCGAAACCCCCGGCCCTCAGCCGAGAATCTCGGCCAGCGCCACGACCAGCGCCTTGTTCTCCTCCTCGCGGCCGATGGTGATGCGCAAGCAGTCGGGCAGGCCATAATCGGTGACCGGCTTCACCAAAATGCCGCGCCGGGCGAGATGGTCGATCACCGCCTGGGTTCCCAGCGACGGATCGGTCGGCACGCGGGCCAGCACGAAGTTGCAGACGCTGGGATAGACGCGCAGCCCCACCCGCTCCAGTTCGCGCGACAGCCAAGGCAGCCACTGCGCATTGTGGGCGAAGGTCGCCTCCTCATGTTCCGCGTCGCTCAGCGCGGCGGCGGCGGTCAACTGGGCGGGGAGCGAGACGTTGAAGGCGCCGCGGATGGCGTTCACCGCCTCGATCACCGTGGAGGGGCCGTACCCCCACCCCACCCGCAGGCCGGCCAGCCCGTGCATCTTGGAAAAGGTACGGATCAGCAGGACATTGTCGGAGTTTTCGACGATCTCCGTCCCGTCGCTGTAATCCGGCATCCGGCAATAGTCGGCATAGGCCGAATCCAGCACCAGAAGCGTGTGCGGCGGCAGGCCGGCGCGCAGCCGCTGCACAGCGTCGGCCGGGATGTAGGTGCCGGTCGGGTTGTTCGGGTTGGCGAGGAAGCAGATCCGCGTGCGCTCTGTCGCGCGGTCGATCATCGCCTCCACATCCACCACCATGTCGCGCTCCGCCGCGACGACGGCGGTGGCGCCGGTGGCACGAATCGCCTTGATGAAACCGCGATAGCCGCGCTCGTGGCACAGCACCTCGTCACCGGGGCCGGCGAAGGCCTGGGCGACCAAATGGATCAGTTCCTCCGATCCGGCGGTGCAGACGATGTGGTCGGCGTCGATGGAATGGCGGCGCGCGATGGCATGGCGCAGCGGATCCTGGTCCCAGTCGGGATAGCAGTGGATGCGGGTTGCCGCCTCGCAATAGGCATCGAGGGCCAGCGGGCTGGGTCCGAGCGGGTTGTGGGTCAGGGACAGGTCGATCCACCGGCGGCCGTCGCGGGGCGGGCGAACGGGACGGTACGGCTTGATCTGGCCAACGCTGGGACGGGGGCTGAGCAGGTCCATAACCTCGGTCTCCGTGAGCGATTCGGTCGAGCAGCACGTCAGGCGACCGATTGAACCGCAAACCGGTGCGCAGCGCTACAGGACATTGCGCCGCGCACCACATTCCGAGGTGTTTTGTTTCCGAATGACGGACCGGACGTAACCGCCGGTCCGCAGCCGGGATCAGTGGTTTAGAATTTGGCTGAGGAAGAGACGCGTGCGCTCCGACTTCGGATTCGAGAAGAAATTGTCCGGCGTGTCCTGCTCGACGATCTCGCCGCGGTCCATGAAGATGACGCGGTCGGCGACCGACTTGGCGAAACCCATCTCGTGCGTCACGCACAGCATGGTCATGCCGTCCTCGGCAAGGCCGATCATGACGTCCAGCACCTCCTTGACCATTTCGGGGTCGAGCGCCGAGGTCGGCTCGTCGAACAGCATCACCTTCGGGCTCATGCACAGCGACCGCGCGATGGCGACGCGCTGCTGCTGGCCGCCCGACAGCTGGCCGGGATACTTGTGGGCCTGCTCGGCGATGCGCACCCGCTTCAGGTAGTTCATCGCGATCTCCTCCGCTTCCGCCTTCGGCTTCTTGCGGACCCAGATCGGGGCGAGCGTGCAGTTCTCCAGCACGGTCAGGTGCGGGAACAGGTTGAAGTGCTGGAACACCATGCCGACTTCGCGCCGGACCAGTTCGATGTTCTTCAGATTGTTGGTCAACTCGATCCCATCGATGACGATGGTGCCCTTCTGATGCTCCTCAAGCCGGTTCAGGCAGCGGATCATCGTCGATTTGCCGGAGCCCGAGGGGCCGCAGACGACGATGCGCTCACCCTTCTGGACGGTGAGGTCGATGTTCTTCAGGACGTGGAACTCGCCGTACCACTTGTTGACGCCCGTGCAGCGGATGATTTCCTCGCCGCTGAGGATGTGCTTGGCCTTGGCGGTGCCCTGGGACATGGCCTGGGACATGTGACGTGGTCTCCCTTGACGGCGTGGATCTAACGGCGGTGGCCGCGATTGAGATCGCGTTCCAGCTTCTGGCTGTACTTGGACATGCTGTAGCAGAAGACCCAATAGATCACGCCGATGAACAGATAGGCTTCGCGGTAGAAACCGCGCCAGGACGGATCGGACAGCGCGGCCTTCGCGGTGCCGAGCAGGTCGTACAGGCCAATGATGATGACCAGCGAGGTGTCCTTGAAGAAGCTGATGAAGGTGTTCACCAGCGGCGGAATGGCGATGGCCAGTGCCTGCGGCAGGATGATCTTGCGCATCTTCTGCCAGTAGGACAGCCCCAGCCCGTCCGCGGCCTCGTACTGGCCCTTCGGGATCGCCTGCAGACCGCCGCGGATGGCTTCGGCCATATAGGCGGCGGCGAACATGATGAAGGCGATCTGGGCGCGCAGCAGCTTGTCGATCGACACGCCGTTGGGCAGGAACAGCGGCAGCATCACCGACGCCATGAACAGCAGGCTGATCAGCGGCACGCCGCGGATCAGCTCGATGTAGGTGACGCACAGCACCTTGACCGCGGGCATGTTGGACCGGCGGCCCAGCGCCAGCAGGATCGCCACCGGGAAGGCCACGGCCAGACCGATCACCGACAGGATGAGGGTCAGCGGCAGGCCGCCCCACAGCGTGTTCTCGACATAGGTCAGGCCGAGGACGCCGCCCCACATCAGCACGCCCACCAGCGCCAGCCCTGCCGCCCAGACCAGCCCCAGCCACGGCTTCCAGAAGCGGCGGTCGCAGCTGACGACCAGCAGCGCGATGATGACGCAGATCGTTACCAGCGGGCGCCACTGCTCATCCCACGGGAACATCCCGAACATGATGAAGCGCAGCTTCTCGCTGATGAAGCCCCAGCAGGCGCCGCCGGCATCCTGCCGGCAGACGGTGGAGGAGGCATCGAACCCGTGAGCGCGGATCAGCAGCCAGTTGACGAAGGGCGGGATCGCCGACGCCAAAAGCGCCAGCACCAGCACCGTTAGGATGGCGTTGTACCAGGTGTTGAACAGATTGGTCCGCAGCCACGCGAGCGGGCCGACGGTGTTGGCCGGCGGACGCTCGTCCGGCAGGCCGACGCTTTGCACGTTGTCGGTCATGGCCGTTACCGCTCCACCAGCGCGATGCGCTTGTTGTACCAGTTCATGAAGATCGAGATGCTGAGGCTGATGACCAGATAGGTGCCCATGATCATCGTCACGCCTTCGATCGCCTGACCGGTCTGGTTCAGCGTCGTATTGGCGATCGACACCAGATCCGGATAGCCGATGGCCAGCGCCAGCGAGCTGTTCTTGGTCAGGTTCAGATACTGGCTGGTCAGCGGCGGCACGATCACCCGCAGCGCCTGCGGCAGGATGACGAGACGCAGCGTCGGGCCGCTGGGCAAGCCGAGCGCACGCGCCGCCTCCGTCTGGCCCCAGTTGACCGCTATGATGCCGCTGCGCACCACCTCTGCGATGAAGGCCGCGGTGTAGATGGTCAGGCCGGTCAGGATGGCGAAGAACTCGGGCGAGATCGCCGCGCCGCCGGTGAAGTTGAAGCCGGTCAGCTCCGGCACGTTCATCGCCACCGGCGCGCCGCCGGCGATCCAGGTCAGCAGCGGCAAGCCGACGATCAGGCCGAGGCCGGTCCAGCCCGCAGGGAAGATCTGTCCAGTCCGGGCTTGCCGCGCCCTGGCCCAGCGCGACACGCCCCAGGCGGCGACGATGCCGACCAGCAGGGCGATGCCGATGTTGACCCAGACGGGATCGGATGCCGGCACCGGCACGCGCAGACCGCGCTGGGACAGGAAGACGCCCGGCAGCGGGTTCAGGGCTTGGCGCACCGGCGGCAGGCTTTCCGACACCAGGGCGTACCAGAAGAACAGTTGCAGCAGCGGCGGAATGTTGCGCACCACCTCGACATAGGTCGAGGCGAGCTTGGCGATCAGCCAGTTGCTGGACAGGCGGGCGACGCCGATGATCGTGCCGATGATCGTTGCCAGGATGACGCCGATGATCGACACCTTCAGCGTGTTCAGCACGCCGACCAGGAAGGCGCGGCCATAGCTGTCCTTCGGCGAATAGTCGATCAGCGATTCGCCGATGCCGAAGGCCGCTTCACGCTCCAGGAAATCGTAACCGGTCGCGATCGAGCGCCGCGCGAGGTTGTCGAGCGTGTTGGAAATCAGGAACCAGCCGACCAGGACGACCGCGCCGACCACCAGGATCTGGTAGACGATGGCGCGGAACGTCGGGTCGCTGAGGGAAAACGATACGCCACCCGGCGGCGGAGCGCCTTGGGTGGTCCGGGTCTCGGTCGCCACGGACTACTCTCCCCCAACCATCGCGCCCCATACGGTGCCCACGCGGTCCCGGACGTTCTTCCGGGCATTTCCCACACCGTAGGGGATGCGACATGTCTCCCAATGCGGTCCCCTGCGCGGGCGCTTCGTTGGCACCCTTCGCGACCGCTCCTCAAAGAACCGGAAGGCCGCCCCCGGCAACGGGCCTGCGGGCGGCGCTTCAGGCGGTGCCGTGCCTTACCGGAACGGCTGGGCGTACATCAGGCCGCCCTTGGTCCACAGCGCGTTCAGGCCGCGCTCCAGCTTCAGCGGGGTGCCCGGGCCGACGTTGCGGTCGAAGATCTCGCCGTAGTTGCCGACCTTCTTCACGACGTTGTAGGCCCACTTCTCATCCAGGCCCAGAGCCTTGCCCATGCCCGGCGTGGTGCCGAGATAGCGCTGGATGTCCGGGTTCTTGGAGTTGGTGAACTCGTCGATGTTCTTGGAGTTGATGCCGAATTCCTCGGCCTGGATGGTCGCGAAGACCGTCCACTTGACGATGTCGGACCACTGGTCGTCGCCATGGCGCACGGCCGGGGCCAGCGGCTCCTTGGAGATGACTTCCGGCAGGATGACGTGGTCGTCCGGAACCGGGGCGACACCGGCGCGGGTACCGGCCAGACCGGACACGTCGGTGGTCAGCACGTCGCAGCGGCCGGCGAAGTAGGCGGCGTTGACCTCGTCGTTCGATTCGATGACGACGGGGTTGTAGCTCATGCCGTTGGCGCGGAAATAGTCCGCCAGGTTCAGTTCGGTCGTGGTGCCGGACTGGACGCAGACGGTGGCGCCGTTCAGCTCCTTGGCGCTCTTCACGCCCAGCTTCTTCGGAACCATGAAGCCCTGGCCGTCATAATAGGTGACAGGGGCGAAGTTCAGGCCGACGGAGGTGTCGCGGGTCAGCGTGGCGGTCGTGTTGCGCGACAGCAGGTCGACTTCGCCGGACTGGATGGCCGGGAAGCGCTGCTGGGCCGACAGCGGGGTGAACTTGACCTTGTTCGGGTCGTTGAAGATGGCGACGGCGACGGCACGGCAATAATCGACGTCGAGGCCGGTCCAGTTGCCGGCGCTGTCGGGGTTGCCGAAGCCCGGCAGACCGGCGTTCACGCCGCACTGAACGAAGCCGCGCTGCTTGACGGTGTCGAGCGTGGCCGCACCGGCGGCGACACTTGCGGAAACGACCACGGCCGCTGCGGCGGCGGCCAGGAACCCTGACTTCATATTATGAACTCCACCCTGTTCTTGCGTTCTTCGCATTTGAGCGGTCTGACGACGCGCCTGACGACGCCGGCCGTTTGCTCCCGATAGGGCGGCCCGAGGCCAACCCTGTGGGTATCGCGACGCAGCCATGCGCGTGGATCAAGAGTGCATCAACTTGATCCGACTTGTCGAATCCTCTGTGCATTGGTGGTGTTACCAGAAGATCCCGACGGCCGGCGGCCTCTCCGACACAATCGGCGATGGCCGCGGGGCTTCCGGGATGACACAATGTTCGGCCGTGCCGCCATTGCCCCGGCGAGGCAACCTCACCGATGGGCGACTCAATGCGGGCCGGGTTACCGCTCCAGCCAAACGGACAGTCGATGAAGGACGTCACGCAGGACACGATTCTCGTTCACGCCGGCCGCGATCCGCGGAACAACCACGGCATCGTCAATCCGCCGGTCTATCACTGTTCGACCGTGCTGTTCCCGACCCTCGACGCGCTGGAGGAAAGCGACCGCAACACGCTGGAAGGCGTGCATTACGGCCGCATGGGAACGCCCACGACCTTCGCCTTCGAAGAGGCGGCGGCGGCGCTTGAGGGCGGATTCAAGGCGGTGAACACCGGTTCCGGGCTTGCCGCCATTGCGGTCGCCCTGTCGGCCTTCACCAAGGCAGGCGACCATGTGCTGATCACCGACAGCGCCTATGGCCCGACGCGCCGCTTCGCCAAGGAGACGCTGGCCCCCTACGGCGTCGAGGTGGAGTTCTACGATCCCTGCATCGGCGCCGGCATCGACGCGCTGCTGCGGCCCAACACCAGCGTGGTCTTCCTCGAATCGCCGGGATCGCTGACCTTCGAGGTGCAGGACGTGCCGGCCATCGCCGCGGCGGCCAAGAAGGTCGGCGCCACGGTGATGATCGACAACACCTGGGCCACCCCGCTGTTCTTCCGCCCCTTCGACCATGGCGCCGACGTCTCGATCCATGCCGCGACCAAATACATGGTGGGCCATGCCGACGCGATGCTGGGCGTCGTCACCTGCCGCGACGAGGCGACCTGGACCGCGGTGAAGAAGGCGGCCACACGCTACGGCATCTGCGGCGGACCGGACGACCTCTATCTCGGCCTGCGCGGACTGCGGACCCTGTCGGTGCGCATGCGCCAACATCAGGAAAGCGCGCTGGCGCTCGCCGACTGGCTGTCGGCCCGGCCGGAGGTGACGCGCGTGCTGCACCCCGCCCGTCCAGACTTCCCCGGCCATGCCCTGTGGAAGCGCGACTTCACCGGGTCGAGCGGTCTGTTCTCCATCGTCATCAACCAGGTCCCGCGCAAGGCGCTGGCGGCGATGCTGGACGGGATGGAGCTGTTCGGCATGGGCTACAGCTGGGGCGGCTTCGAAAGCCTGATCCTGCCGACCCGGCCGGCCGCCGTGCGCTCCGCCACCCGCTGGACCGATCCGGGGCAGGTCCTGCGCCTGCACGCCGGGCTGGAAAGTGCCGACGACCTGATCCGCGACCTGGATGCCGGCTTCCGCCGGATGGCCGCCGCCCTGTAAGCGCCGGACCTGTGAGGAGTGATTTGCCATGACGGACACACCGTCTCTTGATGCGGCGCCGTTCGAAGAGGTTCTGGCCGCCATCCGCTTCACCGCCGACGGGCTGGTGCCCGCCATCGCCCAGGCGGACGGCACCGGCGAGATCCTGATGATGGCCTGGATGAACCGCGATGCGTTGGTTGAGACTTTGGCGACCGGCCGCGTCTGCTATTGGTCGCGCTCGCGCGGCGGGCTGTGGCGCAAGGGGGAGACCTCGGGTCAGGTGCAGCGGTTGATCGATTTCCGGGTCGACTGCGACGGCGACACCCTGCTGCTGATCGTGGAGCAGGACGGCGTCGCCTGCCACACCGGGCGGCGCAGCTGCTTCTATCGCGCCTGGCGCGACGGGCGGCTGGAGACCATCCAGGAGGTCGAGACCGATCCGGCCATCCTCTATGGCGGGCATTCGCACAGCCACGGCTGAGAGAGCCGGACAGAGGGACGAGTCGCCGCCACCGCGGTGACGGGTCGTGATCGATCGTTGATCCACATCAACGCCGCACCCCCGCCGAAGGGTATAGAAACCCTCTTGTCTCTAACCCTCCCTGTATATGACTGCACCGGGCGTTCCTATGAACGCCCGGTTATTTTTTGCCCGGCCGCTGGCTTCGCAATCTCGGTCGGCGGATGGCGCGTTTGCGCCGCCGAACCTCTTTCGGACGATCCGCTCCGTCACTGTCTTCCGACCGGGGCGTAGGGCCTTCCTTTGCGCAACATGCCCATCCGCCCTGCAACAAGTGTCCTTTTGCCAGCCGAAGCCTGTCCATATGGGAGAGAAAACCTGCTTTCTGTCTCAACGACAACCCGCTTCCAGTCACAAATACACCGAAAAAGGAAACATAAAGGAACGATCGTTTAATCAATCTATGAACATCTGTGTCATTTCCTCAAATCCCCTTTGTATTGCTCCTTTATCGCTTTTCGACCGCCCCGGACCCATGGTTAACATCTGGTTAATCGTTAACAGCACGTTAACGGCACTGATGGAGAGACGCCATGCGCCAGTTCTGGGGGACTTCGAACAACGACACCATGACCGGCACCGCCACTGACGACCGTCTCGACGGTCTGGACGGGGACGACCGTATCAACGGCGCCGGCGGGAACGATCTGCTGTATGGCGAACGCGGAAACGACTCGCTGACCGGCGGGCTGGGCAATGACAAGTTCTATGGCGGCGACGGCAACGATTGGCTCGGCGATCCCTATGGGAACGAGGCCGGGAATGACTCGATGTGGGGCGATGCCGGCAATGATCAGCTGTTCGGCGGCGAGGGCAACGACCTGCTGAATGGCGGCACCGGCGACGACATCGTCAAGGGCATGCGCGGCAACGACACCATGATCGGCGGCAGCGGCAACGACATGTTGTACGACAGCTACCGTGACGGCGGCGCCGACCTGTTCCAGCCGGGCACCGGCAACGACAGCATGGTCAGCTACACCGACGGTCTGGTCGACCGATTCCTGATCGAACAGGCGACCGGCGGCTTCGGCACCGACACGATCAATTACTTCGAGAAGGGCATCGACCAGATCGAGTTCCATGGCTATCGCGCCTGGGAGATGGGGATGACCAGCAGCGGTTCGGCCACGACCTTCGCCTTCACCGACGGCTCGTCGCTGACGGTCGATCAGATTGGGCTCAGCGCCGGCCAGGACTTCATCTTCACCTGACCTGTCCGGACGGAGGGCGCCCGCGGGCGATGGGGTCACCCCGTCGGCGCGCGGGACCTCCGGCGCGGTTTGCGCTGTTGCATTGGCGGACATACCTGCGCCCTTTGAAGGCGCGCCGCCAGAAGAAGGGCCAAGAACCGATGGACCAACGCCGCCACTCCCTCCGACCGCGCCTCCTCCTGTCGGTGCCCCTCCTGTCGGCATTGGCGCTGGGTGCCTGCGCCGCTTCCTCCGACATGGGTGGCGTTCCCTCGGCCGAGGTGGCGACCAGACCGCCGATCGAACTGGTCGGGCTGACGGTGCAGACGCCGGATGGACGGCGCATCCTGGGCAACGTATCCGATCTGGTGATCGGGCCGACCAACCGGGTGGAGCAGGCGATCGTCACAGTCGGGGCTCCCCGCTATCCGACCGAGCACAAGGTGACGGTCAACAGTGAAAACCTGCGCTATGCCCACAATCGTCAGGCCGTGATCCTCACCGGCATGACAGTGGAGCAGTTCGCCGCCCTGCCGCCCACCGGCGTCAGCGACCGCATGATGTCGCTTGGCGGCGGCGGTCTTGGTGGTGGTCCCGGCAGCGGGTCTCCGCTCGCGGCCGGCGGCACGGCGCCGACCAACTGGGCCGGGGCAACCCAACCCCGCTGATCTCTTTCGCTGACCCTTTCCCGCTGGAAACCTACGCATAAAAAAGGGGGCCGGACGAACCGGCCCCCATTTTTCGTTCAGGTTTCCGTTCGGGCTCTCCGCCGTCACTTGCCCTGAAGCTGCTTCATGATGTCGTCGGCCTGATTGTTCTCCGGCTCGGCGGGAGCGCCGAAGGGCGGAGCCACGTCCTGGTTGTCGAAGGCCGGAATCTCGATCCTCACGTCGTCCAAGTTGATCGCCGGGCCCTTGTCGCGGCCGGCATCGACCATCTGCGGGAAGGCGATGACGAGGGCGACCATGATGAGCTGGATGACCACGAAGGGCACCGCACCCCAATAGATCTGGCCGGTGGTGATCCTCGCGATCTTCTGTCCGGTTATCTTGTCGATGTAGTCCGTCTTCGGCGCCACCGACCGCAGGAAGAACAGGGCGAAGCCGAAGGGCGGGTGCATGAAGCTGGTCTGCATGTTGACGCCCAGCAGCACGCCGAACCAGATCAGGTCGATGCCCAGCTTGTCCGCCACCGGCCCCAGCAGGGGGACGATGATGAAGGCCAGCTCGAAGAAATCGAGGAAGAAGGCCAGGACGAAGATCAGGATGTTGCAGACGATCAGGAAGCCCAGCTGGCCACCCGGCAGGCTGGTCATCAGATGTTCGACCCAGAGGTCGCCGTTGACGGCGCGGAAGACCAGACCGAACACGGTCGAACCGATCAGGATGAACACCACGAAGGACGACAGCTTGGCGGTCGAGTCCATCGCCTGACGCATCAAGTTCCAGCTGAGCTGGCGCTTGGCCAGCGCCAGCAGGATGGCGCCGGCCGCACCCATGGCGCCACCCTCCGTCGGCGTCGCGATGCCGAGGAAGATGGTGCCCAGAACCAGGAAGATCAGCACCAGCGGCGGCACCAGCGAGGTGATGACGCGCAGCAGCAGCTTGGCGCCGCGCAGCGTGCGGGCCTCCAGCGGCAGGGCCGGCACCGCGGACGGGCGGATGATGCTGGTGAGCAGGATGTAACCGGTGTAGAGGCCGGTCAGCACGAGCCCGGGAATCAGCGCGCCGGCATACATGTCGCCGACCGAGCGGCCGAGCTGATCGGCCAGCACAATCAGCACCAGCGACGGCGGAATGATCTGGGCCAGTGTGCCCGACGCCGCGATGACGCCGGACGCGATCCGGCGGTCATAGCCGTAGCGCAGCATGATCGGCAGCGAGATCAAGCCCATGGAGATCACCGACGCGGCGACGACGCCGGTGGTCGCCGCCAGCAGCGCGCCGACGAAGATCACCGCATAGGCCAGACCGCCGCGGATCGGACCGAAAAGCTGCCCGATGGTGTCGAGCAGATCCTCGGCCATGCCGGACCGCTCCAGGATCAGGCCCATGAAGGTGAAGAAGGGAATGGCCAGCAGCGTGTCGTTGCGCATGATGCCGAACACGCGTTCCGGCAGCGCCTGCATCAGTGCCGGGGTCAGCAGCCCCAGCTCGATGCCGATCAGACCGAACACGAGGCCGTTGGCGGCGAGCGCGAAGGCGACCGGGAAACCCATCAACAGGAAAAGCACCAGCGCGCTGAACATCAGCGGCGCCATATTGGCGGTTACGAACTCGACCATCAGGGGCGCTCCCGGTCCTTAGGAATGGCTGTGCATCTTCTCGCCCGGCTCGTCACGATGACCGGTGAGATAGGCGACACGCTTGATCAGCTCCGACACACCCTGTGCGGTGAGCAGGAAGAAGCCGACCGGGACCAGAATCTTCGCGGGCCAGCGGATCAGGCCGCCGGCATCGCTCGACATCTCGTGGGTGAGATAGCTGTCCAGGAACATCGGCCAGGACAGCACCATGATCAGGATCGTCATCGGGAACATGAAGACCAGGATCCCGAAGATGTCGACCCAGGCCTGCACCCGCTTGGAGAAGCGGCCGATCACGATATCGATGCGGATGTGCTCGTTGCGCAGGAACGTATAGCCGGCGCACAGCAGGAACACGGCCGAGAACAGATACCACTGCAGCTCCAGCCACGCGTTGGAGCTGGTGTTGAGCCCATAGCGGATGACCGCGTTGGCCGAACTGACGATGACGGCGACCAGCACGAGCCAGTATGCCAGCTTGCCGATGCCCTCGTTCACGGCATCGATCAGCCCGCTTAGTTTGAGCAGACCTCTCAAAGGAGAAACCTCCCTGTTGCAGGGGGCGCGGCCTTGGCCGTCCCCTTTTGCTTTTGTTGCAGCCGCATAGGCGCGGCAGGTCGCAACCCTCTCTCGGACGGAGGGTATACCAAAAGATAGGATTGGACGGGACTATTCCTTTCCGGGCATTCACCGGCAAGGGCTACGTTGGAGCTACGTAGAAACCCGTAGGTCCGACTGCGGTGCCGACCGGATGCGCCGGCTCCGGAGCGGTGTCACTCGTCCGCAGGGATGTCCGTGGTGCGCCAGCCGTCCTCGCCCAGGCATTCCAGCGGGTGGAACTTCGCCTTGTAGGCCATCTTGCGGCTGTGGGCGATCCAATAGCCGAGATAGACGTAGGGCATGCCGGCCAGTCGGGCCCGTTCGATCAGCCCGAGGATCATGAAGGTGCCGAGGCTGCGGCGGTCCTGCGCCGCATCATAGAAGCTGTAGACAGCCGAATAGCCGTCCGACAGCCGGTCGGTCAGCATGCAGCCCACCAGCTGGCCGCGTTCGTCGCGGGCCTCCAGCAGGCTGGTGTCCGCCCTGCCCTCGTCCACCATGGCGGCGAAATCGCCCATCGCCATGCGGGCCATGTCGGAATCACCGTGGCGGGAATTCTGGTAGAGCGAGAAAAGCCGGTACTGCTCGGACGTGGCGTAGGCTGGCCGCTCGGCCAGCGTCACCCCGGCATTCAGTTTCAGCACCCGCCGCTGCGACCGCGACGGCACGAACTCCGCAACCGGCACGCGCACCGGCACGCAGGCCTGGCAATTGGGGCAGACCGGGCGATAGACGATGTCGTGGCTGCGGCGGAAGCCGGCCCGCGACAGGGTGGAGTTCACCTCGGTCGCGTAGGGACCGATCAGGCGCGTGAACAGCTTGCGTTCCACACGCCCCGGCAGGTAGGGACAGGGCATGGGCCCTGACCGGAAGAATTGCTGCAGGGGACGCTGCGGCGGCTGGATGACCGACATTCTGACCGACAACCACCACGACAGTGAGGACGATACGGAGGAGCGTCGCCGCCCCTCCGCCGGACCCGCAGCTTACTGCGACTGGCTCTGAACCGCCAGAGGCGGCTGAACGCCGAAGAAGGCCTGGGCGATCTCGGTGGTGATGACGCTCAATTGCAGTTGGATCCAGTCGAGATACTCGTGCAGGCCGTCGCGCAGCACCGCATCGATCGGCCGGGACAGCAAGGCCCCCAGCAACTCGTCCACCCGCTCCATCGCCGCCGATCCGCCGCGCAGGTCGTAGCGCGAGCGCATCCGCGTCAGCACCCCGTCGATCTGCCGCACGCACATCACCACCGACCGCGGGAACCCCTCGTTGAACAGCATGAAGCCGGCGACGGTGGTCGGCGACATGCCGCGGGGATAGACGCGGCGGAAGGCGTGGTAGCCGGCGGTGCAGCGCAGGACCGTCGTCCATTGGCTGACGTCCAGCGTGGACCCGATCTCGACCGGTGACGGCAGCAACGTGTGGTATTTGATGTCGAGAAGGCGCGTGGTCTGGTCGGCCCGCTCGATATACTTGCCCATCTGATAGAAGTACCAGCCCTGGTCGCGGTAGAAGGTGCCCTCGGTGATGCCGGTGTGGGTCTGGCATTCCTCCTTGATCCAGGTGCAGACCTTGGACAGGTTCTGCGTCGCCACGTCCTTGACCGACATCTCCAGCAGCTTGTTGTGGAAGACGTTGATCTGCGTCCACATCTCCGTCGAGATCCAGGGGCGCAGGGTCCGCGCGTTCTCCCGCGCCATCCGCAGCATCGACAGCAGCGAATTCCGGTTCTGCGGGTCGAACATGTAATAGTGGATCACCGCCTCCGCCGTCGGGCGATCGTGGCGGCTGAAGAAGTCCTTCTCGTCGGCGTTCAGCTGGACGATGGAGAACCAGTTGGTGGCCCCGCGGGTGTCGCGCGCGAAGGTCTCGTGCACGTCCAGGATGCGGGCGAGATTTTCGGCCCGTTCCATATAGCGGGCCATCCAGAAAATGCACTCGGCGTAACGGGACAGCAGGTTCATGCCGCACCACCTTCCAGAACCCAGGTGTCCTTGGAGCCGCCGCCCTGGGACGAGTTGACGATCAGCGTGCCCTTCTTAAGCGCCACGCGCGACAGGCCGCCGGGCAGGACCCAGGTGCTCTTGCCGGTGATGGCGAAGGGGCGCAGATCGACGTGGCGCGGCTCGATGGCGTCGTCGCAGACGGTCGGGCAGACCGACAGGTCGACGACCGGCTGGCTGATGTAGTTGGACGGATCGGCCAGCAGCTTGGTCCGGCAATCCTCCAGTTCCGCCTTGCTGGCGCGCGGGCCGATGGTGATGCCGTAGCCGCCGGCCTCGCCCACCGGCTTCACCACCAGATCGGCCAGGTTGTCCAGCGTGTATTGCAGGGCGTCCGGCTCGCGGCAGATGCGGGTGTCGACGTTGGGGATGATCGGGTCCTGGTCCAGGTAGTATTTGATCATCCGCGGGACGTAGCAGTAGACCGCCTTGTCGTCGGCCACACCGGTGCCGATGGCGTTCGCCAGCGCGACATTGCCTTTGCGATAGGCCTCCAGGATGCCGGGCACGCCCAGCAGGCTGTCGGGGTTGAAGGCCCTGGGATCGAGGAAGGCATCGTCCAGCCGGCGGTAGATCGAGTGGACCGGGGCCAAACCGTTGGTCGTCTTCATGAAGACGCGGTCGTTGTCCACCACCAGATCGCGCCCCTCCACCAGCGGCACGCCCATCTCGCGCGCCAGGAAGATGTGCTCGAAATAGGCGGAGTTGTAGGTGCCCGGCGACAGCAGCACCACCTGCGGGTCGTCGACCGGCGCGATTTCCACCATCGCGTCGAGCAGCTTGTGGCCGTAATTGTCCACCGGGCGGATGCCGATGTCCTGCATCAGGTCCGGGAAGACCCGCTGCATCATGTGGCGGTTTTCAACGACGTAGGAGACGCCCGACGGCACGCGCCCATTGTCCTCCAGCACCCGGAAGGTGCCATGGCGGTCGCGCACCAGATCGGTGCCCATGATGTGGATGTAGGTGTTGAAGGGAACGTCCAGCCCGATCATCTGCGGGCGGAAATTATGGTTCCCTTCGACCAGATCCCGCGGGATCACACCGTCCTTCAGGATCTTCTGGTCGTGATAGATGTCGTGCAGGAACAGGTTCAGCGCGGCGACCCGCTGCGTGACGCCTGCCTCCAGATGCGACCATTCCGGCGCGGAGATCACCCGCGGGATGACATCGAACGGCAGGATGCGGTCGACGGCGTCCTTGTCGGAATAGACGATGAAGGTGATGCCGAGATTGTAAAGCTCCCGCTCCGCATCCTGCGCGCGGCGGCGCAGTTCATCGAAGTCGAGTGCGGCCAGCCTTTGGCGGATGAGCGCCGTATGTTCGGCCGGCAAATCCATGGCTCCGAACAGCTCGTCGAAGTACAGGCCAGGATTGTAGGATGACAAAAGGTCGGACGGTTTGCCCTCGGGTACGCTCACAGACTCCCCCGCGCTTGTATCTGACCGATCATCGCGGGCCGGGCGGCATCGCCCCGGCCATGTCGCATTGTGCAGGAAGTATGACCCATCGCCGCGCGCTTTGAACAGGGCAAACGCGTGCGCCGTTGTGCGACGCAATGACAAAGCAAGAATTCGGACGCAGAGGCTTCCGGAAATTAGCGCCAAAGTACCAATGGCGCGAAAGTGTTATCGTGCTTTGGTCGCGCCTGCCGCAGCATTGGGAGCGGCGGCATTGCCGGACTGGCCCCCGGCGGCCGGCGCCGCCTGGGTATCGCGCAGCAGCACCATGGTGATGCGCCGGTTGCGCGGGCTGTTGGGCTGGTCGGCGACCAGCGGGTCACGGTCGGCCTTGCCGACGACGTCCTGGATTCGCGCCGGATCGATGCCGCCGGACAGCAGGGCGCGGCGGGTGGCGTTCGCCCGCTCCGTCGACAGATCCCAGTTGTCGCGGCCGGACCCCGCCGGGAATGGCGTGGAGTCGGTATGGCCGCTGATCGACAGCCTGTTGGGCAGCTTGGACAGGGCCTTGGCCACCTGCTGCACCAGTTGGCGGGTCTGCGGATACATCTGGCCGGACCCGCCGGGGAACATCGACACGCGGTCCTGATCGACGATCTGGATGCGCAGTCCTTCCGGCGTCTGGTCGATCATCAGGTTCTGGGCCAGCGGCTCCAGTTCCGGCACCGACTGGATGGCCTGACGGATCTCGGTGGCGGCCTGCTGGAACTGGCGGGCCTCCTTGGCGGCGCCCTGCAGGCTCTCCATCGCCTCCTTCACCCGCTCCCCGAAGTCGGACAGCTTCTCGCCGGGCTTTTGGCCGGGAATGCCCAGCTGCCTCGCGAGCTCCTCCATCCGCTTCTGGAATTCGGCGCGGGTCTCGTTCGGCTTCTGGTCGGCGACATCCGCATCCGCCGCGGCGCCGTTCGCGGCGGCCTCCGTGCCCGACTGGCCGGGACCGGTGCCCTGGCCGGGGCCGGTCGCGGACTCGGTCGGATCGTCGGCGTCCTCGGTCTGCTGCGAGGAATAGCCGGGCGGCCCCGAAACCGGGACGTCGGCCGACATCGGTGAGCTGGGGGAGATCTGCGCGCCCGGCACCGTGATGGTCTTGCCGCCCAGCATGCCGCCGGAGCCCGACTGTTCCCGGCTGACCGAGACAGGCGAGAAATAGTCGGCGATGCCCTTGCGCTGGTCCGACGTGGTGACGTTCAGCAGCCACAGCAGCAGGAAGAAGGCCATCATCGCGGTCACGAAGTCGGCATAGGCGACCTTCCACGCGCCGCCATGATGGCCGCCGTGCCCGCCCTTCTTCTTCTTGATGATGATCGGCCGCTCGTTGCCGCCGGAATTCCCGCTCATGCCCTGGCCGTGGCGAATGGTTCGCGGCCCAAAGGCCGATTTTCGCGCGCGGCGCCCCGATGGATGCCGCGACGAAAGCAGCGGCCGTCCGCCGCGGCAAAACCCTGACGGGGTTTCATTAAGATCCGTTTAACGACGTTGCCCGGGCCGCAACTGCGGCGGAGATGCGGCTTGCACCGGGTGGCGTGCTGGATTAATTCCCGGTATCTCCTACTTTGAGTGTCATCTTCGGCGGCTCCAAGGCCGTCGGCAGTTGCCCTGCCCTGTCCGTCCCCTCCACTTTGGCCCGCATCACAGGACGTCATGACCACCGAACAGCCGATCGATCCGCTTGCGTTCCGTTCCGCCCTCGGCTGCTTCGCCACCGGGATCGCCGTCATCACCACCATCGCCCCCGACGGGCTGCCGCTGGGGGTCACGGTGAATTCCTTCTCCTCGGTGTCGCTGGATCCGCCGCTGGTGCAGTTCTGCCTGGGCCGGGCGGCGATGTCCTTTGACGCCTTCAACATCGCGCCGCATTTTGCCGTCAACATCCTGGCCGCCGACCAGGAGGAGCTTTCGAACCGCTTCTCCCGCCGCGACCTGCAGGAGCGCTGGTCCGGTCTGGAGACCACCACCGGCCGCGGCGGCGTGCGCCTGCTGACCGGCTGCCTCGCAACCCTGGAATGCGACCGCGAGCATCTGCTGGACGGCGGCGACCACGTCATCGTGCTGGGCCGCGTGCGCAAGCTGACCTCGCGCGAGGACGGCGACCCGCTGCTGTACTTCCGCGGCCGCTACGCCCGCCTGGGCTGATTGGTGGACGATCGCTGGAACCCAGGCAAGGGGTAGAAAGCCCTTCTCCCCTTGCGGGAGAGGGGCATCTGCATGCCTAGAATGCTTGCTTGTCCTACCCGGCCGCGCGGTGAAGGTCGCGGCCGGTCAGGTGGATGTTGGCGTCGGGGTCGAGCGCGCGCGCCAGGATGCGCTGTTCGGTCGCCCGTTCGAACAGGGTGCGGTTCATGCAGACCTGCTGAACCGCCTCGTCCGGCTTCGGTGTATGGCCGACGATGCCCTGCAGGGTGCGGCGGGTGACGAAGACCCGGCCCAGATATTCCCCGACCTGCACCGGAAACTCCACGGCGTCGGCCTCCTCGTTCCAGAAAGGCTCGTCGGGAAACAGGAAAATGGGCATCGGGTCCTCAATGGGCGGAAATCACTTCAGGGCATAGGTGATATCATAGCCGCTGCGTTTGAAGCGCGTCTTCAGCAGCGTGCCGTCCGCCGCGAACCACAGGTCGCGTTCGACATCGCCCTCGATGCGGTGGTGGGTGGCCTCCACGGCCTTGCCGCCGGCCTCCACCGGCTCGGACCCGACCTTGCGCGCCGCGACCTTGTAGGGGGCGCCGTCGATGACCGACAGAAGCTGCGTGTGCTTCAACACCTGCGGGGTCCACAGGGTCAGCGGCAGGGTGCCGGCGGGCGCCTGCTGGGTCTTGCCGTCCACCGTCAGGCGATAGCCGCCGGCCTCGCGCGCCATCTCGATCCTGTGCGGCGTGCCGTCGTCGTCGGTGGTGGCGGTCATCGATTCGAGCACGCCACCCTTCCACAGCTCCTCCCGCTTGTGGTCGTAGCGGAAGTTGATGAACAGCACCTTCACCCGCGTGGTGGCGGTGACGGTGACCTTGGTGCGGTCGCCCTGCGGTTCGATCTTCACCTGTTCGCTGCCGATGGGATCCTCGCCCATCAGGATCTGGTAGGTCAGCGTCCGTGCTGTTCCCTGGGCCGTCCCCTGGGCAGCGGCGGTGCCCGTCAGGCCGGTCAGCAACGAGGCCGCCATCAGGGCAGCGGACAGGGTGGCGCATTTGCTGCGCGTCGTCGTCATGTGTGTTTCCTCCCGATTTGGTGCGGTCGGCGGCTCTTGCGGCCGCTCAGTCGTCCAGCAGTTGCGCCAGCTTCATGGCGACGCCCATCGATCCCTCGACCTTCAGCTTGCCCATGGTGAAGGCCAGCATCGGGTTCAGCTTGCCGTTGATCAGCTTCTGCAGGTTTTCCGGCGAGATGCGGATGGTGCAGTCGGCTTCGGCATCCTCGCGGCTGATGCTGATCGGGTTGGCGCGGCCATCGACCCGGATCACCTCGCCCTCCTTGCCCAGCAGGAAACGGACAGAGGCGTTGAGCGAGCGCAGATCGCCGCTACGGCTGCGCAGTTCCTGCAGAATGTCGTCGACCATGAAAGCGTGCCCTTAGGATTGTTCGTAGGACTGGCCTTGACAGTAGGCGCGCATTACGTTTACGTCAACGTCATAACGAAAGCGTTTCAGACGCCCGCCGCCCCTCGATGCCGCCTGTTCGATGCTGGCTGTTCGATGCCGGCTGTCAGGTGATCCGGAACGCGCCACCGCCAAGGGGAGCGAAACATGCCCGAGCCGCTTGCGCAGAGCGCCAATCCGCCCACAGCCTCCACGAACGACTCCGCCACCGGCTCCGCCCGGCCCTGGCTGGCGCATTATCCCAAGGGGATCGCCTGGGACCAGGACTTCGCCCCGATGCCGCTGCACATGCTGTTCGAGGAGGCGGCCGGACGCTATGCCGACCGCCCCTGCCTCGACTTCCTGGGCCGCCGCTACACCTATGCCGAGGTGCTGGATCTGGTGAACCGCGCCGCCCGCGGCTTCCAGGATTTGGGCGTCGGGCCGGGGGTGCGGGTGGGCTTGTGCCTGCCCAACTGCCCGACCTACGTCATCTCCTATTTCGCGGTGATGAAGGCCGGCGGCACCGTGGTCAACTACAACCCGCTCTATGTCGAGCGCGAGTTGGAGCACCAGATCACCGACTCGCAGACCGAGATCATGGTGACGCTGGACCTCAAGCAGATCTATCCGCGCGTCGCGGCGATGCTGGACCGGACGCCGCTGAAGCGGATCGTCGTCTGCCGCATGCCGACCATCCTGCCGGCGGTGAAAAGTGCGCTGTTCCGCGTGCTGAAGCGCAGCGAGATCGCCGCGGTGCCGCGCGACAACCGTCACCTCGATTTCGACAGCCTGCTGACGAATGACGGCACGCTGCGTCCGGTGCGCATCGACGGGCTGCGCGACGTCGCCGTGCTGCAATACACCGGCGGGACCACCGGCGTGCCCAAGGGCGCGATGCTGACCCACCACAACCTGCTCTCCAACGCCCGGCAGGTGCAGGCCTGGTTCCCCACGGTGGCGCTGGGACAGGAGCGCATGCTTGCGGTGCTGCCCTTCTTCCATGTCTTCGCCATGACCGTGGTGCTGAACATGGGACTGGCCTGCGGGGCCGAGTTGATCATGCTGCCGCGCTTCGAGACGGAGCAGGTGCTGAAGACCATCGCGAAGCGCAAGCCGACCCTCGTCCCCGGCGTGCCCACCATGTACAAGGCGCTGCTGGGCCACCCGCAGGTCGCCCGTTATCCGATGACCTCGATCCGCTACTGTATTTCCGGCGGCGCGCCGCTGCCGATGGAGTTGAAGCGGCAGTTCGAGTCGGCGACCGGCTGCGTCCTGATCGAGGGCTACGGCTTGTCGGAAGCCTCCCCCGTCTGCGCCGCCAATCCGCTGAGCGGCGTCAACAAGGAGGGCTCGATCGGCCTTCCGCTGCCCGGCATCACCATCGAAATCCGCGACCTGGAGGACCCGGCGCGCAAGCTCGGCATCGGCGAGAAGGGGCAGGTGGCGATTGCCGGCCCCAATGTCATGGCCGGCTACTGGGGCCGGGCGGAGGAAAGCGATCGCACCGTGGTCGACGGCTTCCTGCTGACCGGCGATGTCGGAACGATGGATGAGGACGGCTACGTCTTCCTGCTCGACAGGCTGAAGGATCTCATCATCTGCAGCGGATACAACGTCTATCCGCGCATGATCGAGGAGGCGATCTACCAGCATCCCGACGTGGTCGCCGCCTGCGTCATCGGCCTGCCCGACGATTACCGCGGCCAGACGCCGAAGGCCTTCGTGCAGCTGAAGCCAGGAGCCACCCTGACCGCGGAGGCCCTGCGCGACTTCCTGCGCGACAAGATCTCCCGCATCGAGATGCCGACCGCCATCGAGTTCCGCGAGGAGTTGCCGAAGACCGCAGTCGGCAAGCTGTCGAAGAAGGAACTGATCGCCGAGGCCCAGCGGGCTCTGTCGAACGGAGGATGACCCGAAGTCACCATCCTGACCCGGACGTAAAGGGAAGCCTTATCACGCGACGGCAGCTGTGCTACCAAACGGCAGGCGCATTGTGCCGGACACGAACAAAAGGTCTGCCCAGGGATGGAACAGCTCTACACGGTCAACCAGCTGGCGGAAGAGCTGGGCATCACGCCGCGGGCTCTGCGCTTCTACGAGGTCAAGGGATTGCTGGCGCCCAACCGTGTCGGCAACAACCGGGTCTATACGAAGCGCGACCGCGCCCGGCTGAAGCTGATTCTGCGCGGCAAGCGCCTGGGTTTCTCGCTGGCGGAGATCCGCGAATATCTCGACCTCTACAACGTCAATGGCGGGGTGGAGCAGCAGAAGAACCTGTTGAAGCGCGTGCAGAAGCGGCTGAAGGACCTCGCCCAGCAGCGCGAGGATCTGGAGGCCACCGTACAGGAGCTGCACGACATCGAGGTGCAAGTCACCAACACCCTGGCGGACCTCAAGGCCGCCGCGAAGGACAGCTGACCGGCCGGGCGCCCGACGTGCTCCGGCCGGTCCTGACGGGGAATCGGAGCATGAAGGGACAGTCTCGGCCTCGGTGCGCAGCCGGCCTCCTCCCGGGTGATGCGGGAGAGCGGTCATGAACCTGATCTTCCGGCTGCTGGCGGTTGCCGCCGCCGCCATCCTCGCAGCATTGCGCGGTCGCCGCGCCGGGCTGCTGGAGCCGTCGACGCTGCGGTTCCGGGTATGGCCGACCGACCTGGACATCAATCTGCACATGACCAACGCGCGCTATTTCAGCGTGATGGATCTGGGGCGGACCGATCTGATGATCCGCGTCGGGCTGGGGCCGGCGATCCTGCGCAACCGCTGGCAGCCGGTGCTGGGCGGGGCAACCATCCGCTACCGCCGCTCGCTGCGGCCGTTCCAGCGCTTCACGCTGGTCAGCCGGGTGCTGTGCTGGGACGACAAGTACATCTTCATCGAACACCGCATGGAAACGCAGGGCGGGCTGGCCGCGCTGGCCGTCGTCCAGGGCGCCTTCGTCGGCGCCGGAAGCGTCATTCCGCCGGCCAAGGTGCTGGCGGAACTGGGCTCCACCGCCGCCTCCCCGCCGGTCCCCGATGCGGTCGCCGCCTTGCGCGGACAAAGCCTGTCCGCCGCCTGAGTCGAAACAAGAACACCATCCGAGAGGAGACACGCCATCATGAAGGTGCTGGTGCCCGTGAAGCGGGTCGTCGACTACAATGTGAAGGTCCGCGTCAAGGCGGATGGCAGTGGCGTCGAGACCGCTAACGTGAAGATGAGCATGAACCCCTTCGACGAGATCGCCGTCGAGGAGGCCGTCCGCCTGAAGGAATCCGGCACGGCGACCGAGATCGTCGTGGTGTCCATCGGCCCGACCCAGGCCCAGGAGACGCTGCGCACCGCTCTCGCCATGGGTGCCGACCGCGCCATCCTGGTGCAGACCGACGTGACGACCGAACCGCTTGCCGTCGCCAAGGTGCTGAAGGCGCTGGTCGGGAAGGAGGCGCCGGGGATGGTGATCCTCGGCAAGCAGGCGATCGACGACGACTGCAACCAGACCGGCCAGATGCTGGCGGCGCTGCTCGGCTGGGGCCAGGGCACCTTCGCCTCGAAGGTCGTTGCCGGCGACGGCACGGTCGCGGTCACCCGCGAGATCGACGGCGGTTTGGAGACGGTGGAGCTGAAGCTGCCGGCGGTGGTCACCGCCGACCTGCGCCTCAACGAACCGCGCTATGCCAGCCTGCCGAACATCATGAAGGCGAAGAAGAAGCCGCTGGAGACCGTCACGCCGGACGCGCTGGGTGTCGATGTGACGCCGCGGCTGAAGACGGTGAAGGTCGCCGAGCCGGCCAAGCGTCAGGCTGGCATCAAGGTGCCGGATGTCGCCACCCTGGTCGACAAGCTGAAGAACGAGGCGCGGGTGATCTGAGCGCCGGCTCCGGTGCCCCCACCCTAACCCTCCCCCGCTTCGCAGGG